>NZ_JBIRYN010000002.1:0-1162404 GCF_044389845.1 Nocardia sp. NPDC019323 | reverse complement strand
ATACGCTGGGAACCGAAAGACTTGGTCACACTCTCGGTCCTGACCTCGACGCCCACGCCAACCTCCACAATTCTCAGCGAGCTGCCCCACCGGCGAACCGCGAGCTCGGTCATCACGGTCGTCACGTGTGGGTTCGGTCACTGTAACTCATGGGACAGATCGGGCACACCCCAACCTGACTCCGTAGTAACTCCGCAATCCTTTCGGTATCGGCGATAGCGGCGAGATTGCCAGAAAACGCAAAACGGGCGGTCCCCATAAGGGACCGCCCGTTCGGCGTGTTCGGTCGTGAATTACTTGACCGAGACCTTGGCGCCGGCCTCTTCCAGCTTCGCCTTGGCGGCCTCGGCGGCCTCCTTGGCGACCTTCTCCAGGATCGGCTTCGGAGCGCTCTCGACGAGGTCCTTGGCTTCCTTCAGGCCCAGGCCGGAGACGATCTCGCGGACCACCTTGATGACCTGGATCTTCTTGTCGCCCGCGCCCTCGAGCACGACGTCGAACTCGTCCTGCTCCTCGGCGGCCTCGGCCGGAGCGGCGGCACCGCCGACGGCGGCGACGGCGACCGGAGCGGCCGCGGTGACCTCGAACTTCTCCTCGAACTTCTTCACGAAGTCCGACAGCTCGAGCAGGGTCATGTTGCCGAAGGTCTCGAGCAGTTCGTCAACGTTGGCCATTGTTGTGTTCCTTTCGGTAGTTGATGTCTATGCGGGCAGGTCGTGCCGCACGGGTCTTACTCGGCGGCCGATCCGCCTTCTTCGGCCTGCTTCTTCTCCTGCAGCGCGGCGGCCAGGCGGGCCACCTGCGAGGCGGGAGCGTTGAACAGACCGGCGGCCTTGGTGAGGTTGCCCTTGAGCGCGCCCGCCAGCTTGGCCAGCAGCACCTCGCGGGTCTCCAGGTCGGCGATCCGCTCGACCTCGGCCACGGACAGCGGAGCGCCGTCCATGTAGCCGCCCTTGATGATGAGCGCCTTGTTGTCCTTCGCGAAGGTCTTCAGGGCCTTGGCCGCGTTGACCGGCTCACCCGTGATGAAGGTGATCGCGGTCGGCCCGACGAACAGCTCGTCAAGACCTTCCACGCCCGCCTCGGCGGCGGCACGCTTGACCAGGGTGTTCTTGGCGACGGAGTACGTGGCTTCGGCGCCGAGCGCGCGCCGCAGCTCGGTGAGCTTGCCGACCGACAGGCCACGGTATTCCGTGACGACGGTGGCCGTCGAGCTCTTGAACTGCTCCGCGATCTCCTCGACCGCGGTGACCTTCTCGGGTTTCGCCATACTTCGCCTCCTCTCTGATTGGTCGGTTCGTATACGCGAACTACCGATCAGGGGCCGGCGACAAAACAAACGCCCCGAACGCAGAGCGTTCCGGGGCGCAACAGGAAAACCGATCCGGCGCACACCCGGATCAATTCCCAGCCTCGGCTCTCCCTGCGTGGGCCGCCGGCAATGTCGCCGGACCTTCGACCGAACCCATGCGGGATCGGCGACCAACGGTCTTCGGTAGAACGGATTGGGTAGCGATCGAACTCGTCGATAACTGAACTCCAATGTACCCGGACGGGCTTCCATCTGCCAAAACGGGGTCAGGCCGCCTGCCGGACCGAAACCGTCCGGCCGCCGAATCGTTGTGTGCCGGCGTGTATTCCACTACGCCGCTCGACGGGAGACCCCGCCGGTGACGGTTCTCACGACGTCGCGCTCTCGGCATGCCGGACCAGCTCGCGCAGCACGTTCACGGCGCCGGACCGGAATTCTGTGCCTGCGATCAATCCGTCCGGACCAACGTTCTCGCGCAGCACCGGCAGCCGCAGACAGGCATCGGAAACGATGTCGGCTCCGACATAGCCGAGCACGCTGCGCAGCGTCGCGGTCGCGCCGTCACCGCGCCCTGGGACGGCGACGGTGATCCAGGCGACCGGTTTGTCATGCAGATCCCCCGCGCCGACGGTCCAGTCCAGCAAGTTCTTCAGGCTGCCCGGCAACGTGCCCGCGTATTCGGGCGTGCAGAACAGCACGGCGTGGGCGCGCGAAAGGTGTTCGCGCAGAGCGGCAACCGATGGATGCGCGGTGCCGTCGTCGTCCGGGTTGAAGGCGGGCAAGTCCGCCAAGCCGTCGTACCAGACGGCCTCGACACCCGCCGGGGCGACGGCCGAGACGGTGCGCAGCGCGGCGGAATTGGTGGAGGCGGCGCGAGTGCTGCCCGAGATCAACAGAACGACGGTCACATCGAACCCAACCGCGCCACGCGGCGGATTAGTCCGCGAACGCGCGACGGCGGGAACGCATTACGCGTTCCCGCCGTCGCGATCGGCTCAGCCGCTGCTTACGCGTCCTCTTCGAGGAGGTTGCGGGTGCGGTTCGGGTCCACCGGGATGCCCGGTCCGGTGTTCGTCGAGACCGTCACCTTCTTGACGTAGCGGCCCTTGGCGGTCGACGGCTTGGCGCGCAGGATCTCGTCCAGCGCGGCGCCGTAGTTCTCCACCAGCTTGCTGTCGTCGAAGGACGCCTTGCCGATGACGAAGTGCAGGTTGGCCTGCTTGTCGACGCGGAAGTTGATCTTGCCGCCCTTGATGTCGTTGACGGCCTTGGTCACGTCGGTGGTGACCGTGCCCGTCTTCGGGTTCGGCATCAGGCCGCGCGGGCCGAGAACGCGCGCGATCCGGCCGACCTTGGCCATCTGGTCCGGGGTGGCGATCGCGGCGTCGAAGTCCAGCCAGCCGCCCTGGATCCGCTCGATCAGGTCCTCGGCGCCGACGGCGTCGGCACCGGCGGCCTCGGCCTCGGCGGCCTTCTCGCCAGCGGCGAAGACGATGACGCGGGCGGTCTTACCGGTGCCGTGCGGCAGGTTGACCGTGCCGCGGACCATCTGGTCCGCCTTGCGGGGATCCACACCGAGACGCACGGCGACCTCGACGGTCGCGTCGGTCTTGGTGGTTGCGGTCTCCTTCGCCAGGCGCGCGGCGGCCAGCGGGGAGTAGAGCTTCGTGCGATCGACCTTCTCGGCCGCGGCGAGGTACGCCTTGCTTCGTTTTGCCATGATTCTCTGTCCTTGTCGGTAGTCAGACGTGGTTATCGGGCCTGGCCGGCCCTCCCACCAGGGAGCGATTCCGCTCAGCCTTCGATGGTGATGCCCATCGAACGCGCGGTGCCCGCGATGATCTTGGCCGCCTGATCGAGGTCGTTGGCGTTCAGATCTTCCTGCTTGGTCTTGGCGATCTCGCGCACCTGGTCCATGGTCACCTTGGCGACCTTGTTGCGGTGCGGCTCCGCCGAGCCCTTCTGCACACCCGCGGCCTTCAGCAGCAGCTTGGCGGCGGGCGGGGTCTTCAGCTTGAAGTCGAACGACCGGTCCTCGTACACCGAGATCTCGACCGGGATGACGTTGCCACGCTGCGACTCGGTCGCGGCGTTGTACGCCTTGCAGAACTCCATGATGTTGACGCCGTGCTGACCGAGCGCGGGGCCGACCGGAGGGGCCGGGTTCGCCTGGCCGGCCTGGATCTGAAGCTTGATGATCCCGGCGAGCTTCTTCTTCTTGGGGGGCATCTTTCTTTCCTAGGTGTTGGTGTCCCTTGCTCTTTGCAAGTCTGTGCGTCGACCCGCGGCGCGGGCGCGTCATCCCGTCGTGGACGGAACGGATCTAGATCTTCGCCACCTGGGTGAACGCCAGCTCGACCGGGGTCTCGCGGCCGAAGATCGACACGAGCACCTTGAGCTTCTGCTGCTCGGCGTTGACCTCGGAAATGCTGGCGGGCAGCGTCGCGAACGGGCCGTCCATGACGGTCACCGACTCGCCGACCTCGAAGTCGACCTCGATGACCGGCTTCGGCGCGACCTCGCCGCCCGCGGTCTCCTGGGTGGCCGCCGCGGCCGCCGCGGCGGGCTTCTTCTGCTGCTGCGCGGCCGGGACGAGGAACTTCACCACGTCGTCGATGGACAGCGGCGACGGGCGCGAGGTGGCGCCGACGAAGCCGGTGACGCCGGGAGTGTTGCGCACCGCGCCCCACGACTCGTCGTTGAGCTCCATGCGGACCAGGATGTAGCCGGGCAGCACCTTGCGGTTGACGTGCTTGCGCTGGCCGTTCTTGATCTCGGTGACCTCTTCGGTGGGCACCTCGAC
Source organism: Nocardia sp. NPDC019323 (assembly GCF_044389845.1). Lineage (NCBI taxonomy): Bacteria > Bacillati > Actinomycetota > Actinomycetes > Mycobacteriales > Nocardiaceae > Nocardia > Nocardia sp. NPDC019323. The sequence continues at coordinate 1,158,289 of NZ_JBIRYN010000002.1, read as the reverse complement.
CTGGAAGATGTAGTCCTCCAGGTCCAGGTTCTGCACGCGGGTCTCGAGGTTGGCCTTCACCTTGTTCTCGTAGCCGGCGTAGGAGTGGATGACGTACCACTCGCCGGGGGCGCGCCGCAGCGCTGCCTTCATCTCGGCGACCGGATCGGCGGGCTCGGCATCGACGGCGGCGGCAGGGGCGGACTCAGCGGGCTCCGATTCCTCGACCGCGGGCTCGTCGGTCGCGAACTCCTCGACGGAGTCGGTGGGCTCGGCCACCGCGTCGTCGGCCGGGAACTTGTCGTGTGTGTCGTTCTCCGGGGTGCTCACTGGGGCACTCGCTTCCTGTGTCGTCACGTACATCCTCTGCGTGCCGGGCCGGGCGCGCGGCGACATCACTGCCGCCCGTGTCCGCCCCGGGCTCGGCTACCGGCGTCGGCGTCGTTCAGCTAGCCGAACAGCCAGTTGACACCCTTGATGAACGCCAGATCCAACCCGCTGATGAACGCGACCATGAAAATCACGAACACCAGAACAACGCTCGTATAGGTGACCATCTGCTTCCGGTTGGGCCAGATCACCTTGCGCAGTTCCGCGATGACCTCACGCAGGAACTTGATCAAACGCTTGAACGGATTACCCGACTTCTTGCGTTCGGCCCGATCGGTCGCCTTGGTTGCCTTCCGCGACGGACGGTCGAGCGTGGCGAGAGCGCCCGTATCGACCTGCGAGGACCCAGCGCGAGTCCGCCGCGCGGATCGCTTTCCGCTCGGCCGTGTCGCTGCGGCGGTGTCATCGCCGTCGTCGGCGGCATGTGCGCCGCGGCGAATGTCCCGCTCGTCGCTCACGCCTTCTCCTCGCTGCGCTCGGTGCCGCCGTGCGCGATGCGCGCTGTGCCAATGGCTCGCTCGCTACGCTCGCTCACGTCGATCCTCTCTCGTCGCTGGCATCCAGGGCAGGGGCGACAGGACTTGAACCTGCAACCTGCGGTTTTGGAGACCGCTGCTCTGCCAGTTGAGCTACGCCCCTTTGGTCGGACGATGTTGGCTGTCCAACCACTGTTCCGATATTCAGTTGTGTCCTGGTGTCACACAACACGCGCGCCGCTCCGGCAGTTGCCGGCCCCGTGGGCGATCCGCGCGGACCGCCTGGAACCAGCCCCTCAGAGCAGCGCGCAGCGGCTGGCGACCCCAGAAACCTGAGTGTACGTTACCGTGCGCGCCATTAGCCAATCCGGGTCGCTGTCCCTGGTCAGGCCAGCTGCACCGTCGCGGTGGCGCGGCCGAAGATCTTCTTCCCCGCCGACTTGGCGACGATGGCCACGACCGCGGTCCTGGTCTCCGGATCGACCGACTTCACCTTACCGGTGTACTCGATTTCGGCGGCCTCGTCGGAGCCGACGTAGACCGGGCTGGTGAAGCGGACGTTGTATTCCTTGACCGCGCCGGGATCGCCGAGCCACGAGGTGACGAAACCGCCGCCGAGTCCCATGGTCAGCATGCCGTGCGCGACCACGTTGTCCAGACCGACCAGCTTCACGACCTCGTCGCTCCAGTGGATCGGGTTGGCGTCGCCGGAGACGCCCGCGTAGTTCACCAGATCGCCGCGGGTGAGCCGGACGATGCGCGTCGGCAGCTCGTCGCCCACCGCGACGTCCTCGAACCGGAGGGCGTGCTTCGTGCGTACGCCCTGCGCGGGCGGCACGACAGCGGCGGGCGCCTGGCTGACCGCGAGCGAACGCGGGCGGTGCCCCGGCGCGTCCTCGCCGATGCCGTGCATGAGCACGTTGCGGACGGCGGCGTTGAGGTTCGGGTCGATGTCGCCGCCGCTGCGGCCGACGAGGGTGGTGTAGGTGGTGAGCACCAACTCGTCGTTCTGCGCGGTGACGATGTTCTTGGTCACGATGATGTCGCCGCCGAAGGCCTGCCGGAACGAGTGCAGGTGGACATCGCAGGTGAGCTGGTCGCCGACCTTGATCGGGCGATGGAATTCCAGAATCTGATCGGTCTGCATGATCTGGCTGAGGTCGTAACCGGTGACGACCTCTTCGAACAATTTGCGCTGAGCGAGAATGCCGACCAGGGAGATGAAGGTGACCGGCGCGAGCAGGTTGTCGTACCCGTACTCCTGCGCCGCGTCCTCGTCCCAGTGCACCGGATGGTAGTCCTGCACGGCGCGGGCGTATTCACGCACCTTCTCGCGGCCGACCTCGTAGTAGTCGTCGACGCGGTAGTGGTGTCCGACCATCGCCGCTGCGTTCGTCGCGGGGTCGAGCGCCTCGCCCGTCTGGACCGCTTCGTCTGTACCGGTGTTGATTGTCACGGGAGGACTGTACCTATCTGACCCCGTCACCCGGAGTCTGCGGAGCGCTCACCACCGCACCCACACCGTGAAAATGCGTCAGGGCCGGACAGTTGTCCGGCCCTCGCGGTGCCACGGCCCGAGATACCGGGATGCGACTCCCGGCGCTACACCACGCGGTAGGTCACGCGTGGATGACTAGCGGGATTCGCGATGCGCCCGGTGCGTGCCGCAGTTCGGGCAGAACTTCTTCAGCTCCAGCCGGTCCGGGTCGTTGCGCCGGTTCTTCTTGGTGATGTAGTTGCGATGCTTGCACTGCTCGCAGGCCAAGGTGATCTTTGGCCGGACATCGGTGGACTTCGCGGCCACGATATGCCTTCTTTCCGGTACCTGATGGGCTTGTATCGGTTGTGGTAGCGATGGCCGGACTTGAACCGGCGACACAACGATTATGAGTCGTTTGCTCTACCGACTGAGCTACACCGCCACGGCGTCGCATTGCCATGGTGCCGAGCCCGCACTACGGGAGCGATGCCGAGTCGGTCACCACCGGCAATCCGGCGAGCCCCCTAACGGAATCGAACCGTTGACCTTTTCCTTACCATGGAAACGCTCTGCCGACTGAGCTAAGGGGGCATGACTACTTCCGCACCGAGCCCCAAACACTCGACCTCAGCGCGGTGAAGTCTTGAACGAGGTTACACACTCGACGCTCCCACTACCAAACCGCGTGGTCAGAAGGGCATTTTCCCACGCACGAACGCGGCGAGCCGCCATTCCTGGCCCACCGGGAAGCGTCCACCACTCACGATCGCGCCGCCTGCGCGACACCGATCCGACGAGCAATCCGCGAAGCCTCCCGCCGAACCACACCGCACGGCGACCCCGGAACCGCGAGGCCACCGCTCGACAAATACCTGATCGAATCGCCTACCCGAAGTGACCGAAATCTCCACGACACATCTGTCGATCGACGAACAAAGCAACCGATGAGAACGACCGAAAAGGCATCCAACCGGCCGCCATGCGCGGACGCGATGCCCACCCACGAATGACGGTAAGCGATCAGCGCACCCAGACAACGGCACGCATGAGACCAATACGCCCACGCCGCACTTGGAACGCGCGCCGTACGAACGAAAGATCCGCGCCCACCGCAACCACTGGAAGGGGGGTCCGGGGGGCGAAGACCCGCCGGGCGGGGCGTGGGGGTTGCACCCCCACAAGACATTACGAAGCGAGCCCTGTACGCGCTTTCTGCGTACAGGGCTCGCCTGGTGAGCGGAGTGGCAGGTGTAGGATTCGAACCTACGTAGGCTTTCACCGACAGATTTACAGTCTGCTCCCATTGGCCGCTCGGGCAACCTGCCGTTCGCGCTTTCTCGGCGCGCTGAGCAGAATACATCGAACCCGCACCCTGAATGCAAACCGGCTGGCTATCGGCCATGCGACGCGACTACCCTCGGGTCTCCGGGTAGAACTGACGGTGGCTGGAAGCGTCCGGGCTCAGCTCACCCGTCGGACCGTCAGAACAGGAGCGCAGCGTGGCTGATTCGTCTTTCGATGTTGTGAGCAAGGTCGACCGGCAGGAGGTCGACAACGCCCTGCATCAGGCGGAGAAGGAGCTCAACACCCGCTACGACTTCCGCGGCACCGGCGCGTCGATCGAATGGTCCGGCGAGGACAAGATCGTGCTCACCGCGGAGGCGGAGGAGCGGGTCAAGGCCGCGCTGGAGGTGTTCAAGGAGAAGCTGATCCGCCGCGACATCTCGCTGAAGGCGTTCGACGCGGGTGAGCCGGTCTCCTCCGGCAAGGTGTACAAGATCACCGGTTCGCTGGTGCAGGGCATCGACTCCGAGCACGCGAAGAAGATCTCCAAGAAGATCAGGGACGAGGGCCCCAAGGGCGTTAAGGCGCAGATCCAGGGCGACGAGCTGCGGGTGAGCAGCAAGAAACGCGACGATCTTCAGGCCGTCATCGCCCTGCTGAAGGGCGAGGATTTCGGGATCGCGCTGCAGTTCGTCAACTACCGCTGAACGCTCACCGCGGCGCATGTCGACCGAGGAGCGGGCCGGACTCGGTGTGGACGCGGGCATCCGGACGTTGTTGCTGCTGATGCCCCGCGTGGTGGGCCGGGCCAAGAAGCTGGGCGTCCCGAAGGAGCTGGAGTCGTTCTCGCTGGCGCCGCGGCACCTGTCGCTGCTGGCCAACCTGGTGTTCGACGGGCCGACCACGGTGACGGATCTGGCCGCGCGGCTGGAGGTCGCGCCGACGACGGTGAGCTTGATGGTCGCCGAACTCAGCAAGCAAGGCGTGCTCGAGCGCGGCGCGGACCCGGCCGACCGGCGACGCACCATCGTCGCCATCGCGCCGGCACATGAGATATCCGTGCACAAGTGGCTGGGGCGCAGTGCCCGTGCCTGGCGCGCGGTGCTCGAACCGCTCACGCCCCAGCAGCGGAAGTTGTTCGTCGATACGTTCCGCGCCTTCGAAGCCCAGCTGGCCGCCGACGACTGAGACCGCGGGACTCAGTACCGGCGCGGTCCGCCCGCCATCTCCTCCAGCCGGGCGACGCGTTCGTTCATCGGCGGGTGCGTGGAGAACCAGCGGGCCACCCGCTCACCCGGACGGAACGGGTTGGCGATCATCAGATGCGACTGCGACGCCAGCCGCGGCTCGGGCGGAAGCGGGGCGGTGTGCACGCCGCGTTCGATCTTCCGCAACGCGGAAGCCAGCGCGAGCGGGTCGCCGGTCAGTTCGGCGCCGGATTGGTCGGCCTGGAATTCGCGGGAGCGGGAGACGGCCAGCTTGATCAGCGTGGCCGCGATCGGGCCGAGCAGCGACACCAGCAGCACGGCCAGCACGTTCGGGCCCTCGCCGTTGCGATTGCCACCGAACATGGACAAGTAGACGGCCATGTTCGCCACGCCCGAGATGACCGCGGCGAGCGCTCCCGCGATCGAGGAGATGAGGATGTCGCGGTTGTAGACATGCGACAGTTCGTGGCCGAGCACGGCCCGCAACTCCCGTTCGTCGAGCAGTTGCAGGATGCCGCTGGTGCAGCAGACCGCGGCATGGCGGGGATTGCGTCCCGTGGCGAAGGCGTTGGGCGCGTTCGTGGGGCTGATGTACAGCCTCGGCATCGGTTGGCGCGCGAGCGTGGCCAACTCACGCACGATCCGGTACATGACGGGGGCCTCCAGCTCGCTGACCGGCTGCGCGTGCATGGCCCGCAAGGCGATCTTGTCGCTGTTGAAGTAGGCGTAGGCGTTCATGCCCACCGCGAGCAGGATCGCGACGACGAGAATCGTCGGGTTGCGGAACAGCGCGCCGATGAACACGATGAGGGCCGACAGACCCACCATCAGCCCGAACGTCTTCAGCCCGTTCGCAAACCCGTGCCCGTGCATACGTCTCCCTTGCCGCTCCCCCGTTCACCGAGTCGCCTTACAGCAGATAAACGATAGAAGCCCCAGGCAAAGTTCCGGTGAAGCCCACCCCGCTGCCGCCTACGGCAGTGTGCCCTGGCCCCGGCGACTCCCCCGCGGCCACGCCGAACGCACCGCGACCTCTCTTCCGACCGAGCATTGCCGTTCGCGGCCCGGCTCACGTCTGCGCGCCACCTGAGCGACGAAGAAGGCAGTACACCGGGTCCCGCCCTCGGACACTCACGAGCCCAGCGCACCCCGACCACGACTTTCGAGCGAAGCGAGACCGAGCATGCGCCGTTCGCGGCCCGGCTCGCGTGTGCGCGGCCGCCGCGTACGCGACGAAGGAGCAAGCGGCGGTCGCGCACACGCGAGCCATCAGAGGGCCGCGAACACGCCGCGACGAAGTCGCGGCAAATCGAACACAGCTCACCCAACGCGTTCGATGGTGTAGCGGACCAGCCGCTCCAGCGCGTCGTTGGCGGGGCCGCCGGGCAACGCGGACAGCTCGGCGTAGGCGAGGTCGGCGTAGCCCTGGAGCTTCTCCTTGGCCAGCGCCATGCCGCGGGAATCGGCGAGCAGGTCGAGTGCTTCCTTCACCTCGTCGTCGGTCTCCAGCGGGCGGGCGAGCAGTTTGCGCAGGCGGTCGCCTTCGGCGCCCTCTTCGCGCAGCGCGTACAGCACCGGCAGGGTGTGCACACCTTCGCGCAGATCGGTGCCGGGGGTCTTGCCGGACTGCTCGGACGCGGAGGAGATGTCGATGATGTCGTCGGAGATCTGGAAGGCGGTGCCGACCGCGTCGCCGAGGCGGGCCAGTCGCTCGACGTGCTCGGGGTCCGCGCCCGAGAAGGTGCCGCCGAAGCGGCCCGCGGCGGCGATGAGCGAACCGGTCTTCTCCCACACCACCCGCAGGTAGTGCTCCACGGGGTCCTGGGTCTCGCGGGCGCCCATGGTCTCGCGCATCTGGCCGGTGACCAGTTCGGCGAAGGTCTCGGCGATGATGCGCACCGCGTCGGGGCCGAGGGTGGAGGTGAGCCGGGACGCGTGTGCGAACAGGTAGTCGCCCGCGAGGATGGCGATGTTGTTGCCCCACCGCGAGTTGACGCTCGGGGCGCCGCGGCGCATGGGGGCCTCGTCCATCACGTCGTCGTGGTACAGCGTGGCCAGGTGCACGAGTTCGACGACGGTGCCCGCGGTGATCAGAGCGGGATCGGCCGGGCGAGGGCCGAGCTGTCCGGTGAGGATGGTGAAGAGCGGACGGAATCGTTTGCCGCCTGCCTTGGCCAGGTGCAGCGCGGCCTCCTGGAGGAACTCCGCGCCGTCGGACAGCTCGTCGACCAGGAGTTTCTCCACGTCGGCCAAGCCGTTGCGCACGGTGTCGGCTAGCCCGACGTCACCGAGGTCGACCCCGGCCACGACCGTGCCCGCCGTGTCCATGATTCGCTCGCTGCGCTCGCTCATGGCCGATGTGCTCATTCCTTCTCCCAGCGATGCGTCCGACCCCACGGTAGAGAACCTAGCGTGTCCCGGTCGGATGGCCCATGAACACCGTCACTCTGTGGAGGATCGTCCAGTGCCGCACCGGCTCGCTGGTGACCGTCGACGACGCGAGCGCGACCGCCGTCGACACCGGCGCGACGGCCCTGCGAGTATGGACCGCATGGGTTCACCGGAAGCGAGTCCCGCACGCGACGAGGACGCGTTGCCCAGCCGGGCCGAGGTGCTGGTCGTCGGCGCGGGCCCGGCCGGATCGGCGTCGGCGGCGTGGGCGGCGCGGGCGGGACGGGACGTGGTGCTCGTCGATTCCGCCGTCTTTCCCAGGGACAAGACCTGCGGTGACGGGCTCACGCCGCGTGCGACCGCCGAATTGGAGCAGCTGGGGCTCGGCGAGTGGGTGCGCGCGCACGTCGTCAACCACGGGCTCCGGATGACCGGTTTCGGCCGCGAGGCGCTGTTGAGCTGGCCGGGCGGTTCCTTCCCGACGTACGGAAGCGCGGTGCCGCGAACCGAACTCGACGACAAGCTGCGCGAGACGGCGGTGAAGTCGGGCGCGCGCATGGTGGACGGCACGAAAGTAATCGATGTCACCCGAGAGGGTGATCGGGTCACGGGTGTGACGGTGCGTACGGCCGACGGCACGCGCACCATCTCCTGCCGCACGCTGGTGGTCGCCGACGGGGTGCGTTCGCCGATCGGGCGGCTGCTCGGCCGCGTCTGGCACCGGCAGTACGCCTACGGCACCGCCGCGCGGGCCTACATCAAGTCCGGCCGCAGCGATGATCAGTGGATCACCTCGCACCTGGAGTTGCGCGACGCCTCCGGCGAGCTGGTTCCCGGTTACGGCTGGGTGTTCCCGCTCGGCAATGGCGAGGTGAACATCGGTGTGGGGTCGCTGGCCACGGAGCGCCGTCCTTCGCACATCGCGTTGAAGCCACTGCTGGCGCACTACACCGCGCTGCGCACCGAGGAATGGCAGTTCGAGGGTTCGCTGCGAGCGGTGGCATCGGCCCTGCTGCCGATGGGCGGGGCGGTGTCGAACGTCGCGGGCCGCAACTGGGTGCTGATCGGCGACGCCGCCGGGTGTGTGAATCCGCTCAACGGTGAAGGCATCGATTACGGCTTGGAGGGCGGCCACATGCTGGCCGCCCTGCTGGACGAACCCGATTTCACCACGATCTGGCCGCAGACGCTGCGCGCTCGCTACGGCCGCACGTTCTCGGTGGCCCGGCGGATCGCGGGCCTCGCCACGCACCCGCGCATGGTGCCGCTGGGCGGTCCTCCGGTGATGCGGTCGAAGTACTTGCAGCGCACCGCGGTCCGCGTGATGGGCAATCTGGTCACCGACGAGGACGTCGATCTGACCGCGCGGGCGTGGCGGATGGCGGGGCGGGCGTCGCTGCGCTTCGACGAGCGTCCGCCGTTCGCCTAGGGACGAGGGCGGCGCGATGGCCGATCGGGAAACTCGCGGGTCGCCCCCGCTGTATCTGCTGCCGCATCTGCGCCGAGCCAGGGATCTGGCCGATCGCCATTACGCCGACCCGCTGAATCTGGACGAGCTCGCGGCCGCCGCCGGGGTGTCGAAGTATCACTTCCTGCGCGCGTTCGCCGCGGTCTACGGCCGCACCCCGGCCGTGTACCTGGCCGAGCGGCGCATCGAACGCGCCCAGGATCTGCTGCGCGCGACCAATCTGACGGTCACCGAGGTGTGCATGCTGGTCGGCTACAGCAGCCTCGGCTCGTTCAGCAGCAAGTTCCGGCAGCTGGTCGGGGTCACGCCGTCGGAGTACCAGGCGAAGTTCGCCGACGGCGCTCCGCGCATTCCCGGCTGCTTCGTGTTCATGCACGGGCTCTCCGACCGCACGCCGCGCGGCTGAGCGAACGGCGCAATTTCGGAGAAGCCGGTGGCGCGGCGCTCCCCATAGCCTGGCCGCATGACGACGATTACGAACGTTTCCCTGGTCACCGTGTACGTCACCGACCAAACCGCCGCGAAAGAGTGGTACGTCGACAAGCTCGGGTTCGTCGAGACCAGCGACGTCACGATGGGCGACAACGGCTTCCGCTGGGTCACCGTCGCGCATCCGGCGCACCCCGAGCTGGAGATCACGCTGATGCTTCCCGGCCCGCCGCTGGACGAGAACTATGCCGACGCCGTCCGGCGCGCGCTGGCCAACGGCACGCACGGCTCGCTCGGCCTGCGCACCGAGAACTGCCAGAAAACCTTCGAAGAGCTCACCGCCAAAGGGGTGGAGTTCGTGCAGCCGCCCGCCGAACGGCCCTACGGAACCGAGGCGATCATCCGGGACAACTCGGGGAACTGGCTGGTGCTGGTCGAGCCGAAAGAGTTCTCGCCACAGGACTTCGCCTAGGCCGCGACGGCGTTGCCCCGGCGCTCGCTGGGGCAACGCGCCTGCTCAGGCGGTCGGTTTCGCGGAAAGCCACTCTTCGATGAATTTGCGCTCGCTGTTGAGCACCCGGTGGTGCAACTGCTCGGCGAGCGGCTCGATCGCCCCGCCGACCACCGGGACCTTCACCTGCACGGTGCCGACGACCTCGATCTCGGAACCTTCCGCCGTGGAGCGGATCTCGTAGGACCCGGACATCGCGGTGTTGATGCCGCCGGTGCTTGCCTCGAAGGTGCCCTTGGCGACCTCACCCACCAGCGGCTGCCAGTGGTCGGTGCGGGAGAAGGTGAGTTCGCTCTTGAGCACCTTGCGGACCAGCGCAGGCACCTTGTCCTCGGCGGCCTTTTCGGTCATATGGATGCGAATGGTGCCCGCGCCGTCGGGATGCGACAGGTCTAGCGTCGCCGTCGGTGCGTCGGCGAAGCGGGCCCGCCAGACGTCGTCGGTGGTGAGTGCCCGGTGGAGATCTTCGACCGGGACTGTGTACGGCACGGTGAAGCTGAATTTTCGGGACATGGCCGCCACCGTAGCCGAGCCGGTCGGTAGCCTGTGGCGGTGTCGGAAACCAGCCAGTTCACCGGGCGGCCGATCCGCCTGCGACGGGCCAGGATCGGCGTGCTCGTCGCCGCGACGGCGGTGAGCGTGCTCGTCGGGCTGCTGGTGCTGGCCGCGTGGCGCAACGACTATCTGATCAGCTCCGACAAGGGCAGCACCACGGCCGAGGTGCTCTCGGCGGGGCGGCTGCGCTCCGCGGTCATGTATGTCACGCCGGACGGCGAGACGCACAATCCGAAGGTCGGCGTGCTGTATCCGACGAACTTGACCGCGGGTGAGCGGATTCGTGTGGAGTACCGCCGCAGCGACCCGGACCTGGTGCGGGTGGAGGGCCGGGACGTGCGCGTCGCCATTCCGCCCGCGTTGTCGGTGATCGTCGTGGTGTGGCTGCTCGCGCTGCCCGCGCTGTGGCTGCTCGTCCGCGCGGGCAGGCGTCATCCCGCTCCCGTGGGCAGGCCGGCGCCGCAGGCCTGAGATCCGCACCACCGAGGAAGCCGCCCGATTCCCATAGTTCGCCGGATCTTCCCGTGCGCTTCACTTCGGCGTGGCGGCGTGGCGCGGTGCGGCGGTCAGGCTGGGAAACGTGCGTGTAGCGATCGTCGCGGAGTCGTTCCTGCCGAACATGAACGGCGTCGTCAACTCCGTGCTGCGGGTGCTCGAACACCTGGACCGGAACGGGCACGACGCGCTGATCATCGCGCCGGACACCCCGCGCGGACAGCCCGCCGCACCGCGGCACTACGAGCGCTTCCCGGTCCACCGCGTTCCCGCGGTCATGGTCCCGAAGATCAGCTCGCTGCCGGTCGGGCTGCCGCAGCCTGGCATCGTCTCGGCCATCGAGGACTTCGACGCCGATGTGGTCCACCTGGCTTCGCCGTTCCTGCTCGGGGCCGGCGGTCTCGGCGCGGCATTGCGGCTGGATCTGCCCACCGTCGCGGTGTATCAGACCGACGTGGCGGGTTTCGCCAAGAGCTACGGGCTCGGGCTGGCGAGCCGCGCCGCCTGGGGTTGGACCCGGCGCATCCACGAGGGCGCGACACGCACGCTCGCCCCGTCCAGTGCGGCGGCGGAGGACCTGGCCAGGCACGGCATCCCCCGCGTGCACCGGTGGGGGCGCGGTGTCGACATCGCGCGGTTCACCCCGAGCGCCCGCTGCGCCGTATTGCGGGACGCCTGGCGCGCCGGCCGTGACCGGCTGCTGGTCGGTTTCGTCGGGCGGCTCGCGCCGGAGAAGCACGTCGAGCGGCTCGCGGTGCTTGCCGCCGACCCGGATGTCCAACTGGTGATCGTCGGCGACGGGCCGGAGCGCAGGCGGCTGACCCGGCTGATGCCGACCGCGGTGTTCACCGGCGAACTCGGCGGCGAAGCGCTGGCGCGGGCGTACGCCAGCCTGGACGTCATGGTGCACGCGGGCGAGCACGAGACGTTCTGCCAGGGCGTGCAGGAGGCGCTGGCATCGGGTGTCCCGGTGATCGGTCCCGACGCGGGCGGCCCGCGCGACCTGATCGCGCACTGCCGCAACGGCTATCTGCTTCCGGTGGACCGGTTCGGCGAGCTGCTGCCGAGTGCTGTCGGGGCGCTGCACGATGCACAGCTGCGGACCCGATTCGCCGGTGCGGCGCGGAAATCGGTGCTGTCCCGGACCTGGCCCGCCGTCTGCGCGCAGCTGATGGGCCACTACGCCGAAGTGACCGGCACGCGGATTCGGTTGCCGCATACGGCGTGAACACGGCCGGAACGTGACGGAGGTATCCACGCGCCGCGCTCGGTTCGTAACAGACCGCGAGTTAGGGTCTTGGCGTGGCGAAAACGCAATCGAACCGTGCCTCGTTGGACAAGCAGCCGCATGAGGTCGCGGCGATGTTCGACGGCGTCGCCCGGCGCTACGACCTGACCAATACGGTGATCTCCGCCGGGCAGGATCGCTACTGGCGCTGGGCGACACGCAAGGCGCTGGCGGCACGGCCGGGCGAGCGGCTGCTCGATCTCGCGGCAGGCACCGGGGTATCGACGCTGGAACTGCAGAAATCCGGCGCTTGGTGCCTCGCGGCCGACTTCTCCAAGGGCATGCTCAGCGCGGGCCGGTTCCGCGACGTGCCGATGGTGGCGGCCGACGCGATGGCGCTGCCGTTCGCCGACGACTCCTTCGACGCGGTGACCATCTCGTTCGGGCTGCGCAACGTGGCCGACACCGATCTCGCGCTGCGGGAGATGCTGCGGGTCACCAAGCCCGGCGGCAGGCTGGTGGTGTGCGAGTTCTCCGCGCCGGTGCTGCCGGTGTTCCGCACGGTCTACCTGGAGTATCTGATGAAGGCGCTGCCCAAGGTGGCGCGCGTGGTGAGCAGTAATCCCGAGGCCTACGTCTACCTGGCCGAATCGATCTCGGAGTGGCCCAATCAGCGCAGGCTGGCGATGCGGATCGCCGCGAACGGGTGGTCGTCGGTGAAGTGGCGCAATCTCACCGGGGGCGTGGTGGCCCTGCACCGGGCCTACAAGCTCGGCTGATCCGGAGACATCGATCACACCTCACCGGCCGATCCTGCAGCGGTGAGGAGGAATGTCACCTGCCGCTAACGCGAGGTAAATCCGGCGCAATCGGCGGTCCGCATGATCGGAGACATGACCGATCCAGTGACCGGCCGCGGCGACGGCACCGCCACAACGGCGTGCTCGTACTGCGGCGTGGGCTGCGGGATCACGGTGTCGACCGCCGCCGACGACGCGGGCAAGCCGGTGATCGCCAAGGTCAGCGGCGACAAACTGCATCCGGCGAACGCGGGCAGGCTGTGCACCAAGGGTGCGACTCACGCGGAGTTGATGCGCACGCCGGGGCGGATGGAGACCGCCTACCGGCGCTTCGAACGCGGTCAGGTCCCGGTGCCGTTTCCCGTCGACGAGGCCGTTCACGAGGCCGCCACCCGGTTGCGCGCGATCCTCGACGAGCACGGACCGGACGCGATCGCGCTGTACGTCTCCGGGCAGATGTCGCTGGAGGCCCAGTACCTCGCGACCAAACTCGCCAAGGGTTACCTGCGCACGGTGCACATGGAGGCGAACTCGCGGCTGTGCATGGCCAGCGCGGGCACCGGATACAAGCAGTCGCTCGGCGCGGACGGCCCGCCCGGCTCCTACGACGACTTCGAGCACGCGGACCTGTTCTTCGTCATCGGCGCGAACATGGCCGACTGCCATCCCATCCTTTTCCTGCGGATGGCCGATCGGCTCAAGGCGGGGGCCAAGCTCATCGTGGTCGATCCGCGCCGCACCGAGACCGCCGCGCGCGCCGATCTGTTCCTGCAGATCGCGCCCGGCACGGACCTCGCGCTGCTCAACGGTCTGCTGCACCTGCTGGTGGCAGGCGGCCACATCGACGCGGAATTCATCGCCGAGCACACCGAGGGCTGGGAGTCGATGCCGGAGTTCCTGGCCGACTATCCGCCGGAGCGGGTGGCGGAGATCACCGGCTTGGCCGAGGCCGACATCCGGACCGCCGCCGAGTGGATCGGCGCGGCGGGCGAGTGGATGTCGCTGTGGACGATGGGACTCAACCAGTCCACGCACGGCACCTGGAACACCAACGCGCTGTGCAACCTGCACCTGGCCACCGGCGCGATCTGTCGTCCCGGTAGCGGGCCGTTCTCGCTCACCGGGCAGCCGAACGCGATGGGCGGGCGCGAGATGGGGTACATGGGCCCCGGCCTGCCCGGTCAGCGCAGCGTGCTCTCCGCGGAGGACCGCAGGTTCGTGGAGACCGTGTGGGAACTGGAGCCGGGCACGCTGCGCACCGAGGCCGGGCCGGGAACGGTGGAGATGTTCCGCGGACTGTCCGAAGGGACGATCAAAGCGGCCTGGATCATCTGCACCAACCCTGTCGCCACCGTGTCCAACCGGAAGACCGTGATCGCGGGGCTGGAAGCGGCCGAACTGGTGATCGCCCAGGACGCCTACACCGAGACCGCGACCAACGCCTACGCCGACCTGCTGCTGCCCGCCACGCTCTGGGCGGAAGCCGACGCGGTGATGGTGAATTCCGAACGCAACCTCACCCTGCTGCAGCAGTCGGTCCCGCCCATCGGCGACGCGCGCCCGGACTGGCGGATCATCGCCGACGTCGCCACCGCCATGGGCTTCCCCGGCTTCGACTTCGCCTCCAGCGCCGAGGTGTTCGACGAGATCACGCGGTTCGCGAATCCCGCCACCGGCTACGACCTGCGCGGGGTGAGCTATGCGGCGCTGCGGGAAGGGCCGATGCAGTGGCCGTGCGCGGAGCCGGAGCGCAGGCGCAATCCGATCCGCTACGTCAACGATGGAATCAGCCAGACGCCGTTCGTCGACGAGAACGGCCGCCGGCCCCGGCTGGCCTTCGCCACGCCGAGCCGCCGCGCCGTGTTCTGGCCGCGGCCGCACATGCTGCCCGACGAGATGCCCGACGACGACTACCCGTTCCTGCTGAACACCGGCCGTCTGCAACACCAGTGGCACACGATGACCAAGACCGGCAAGATCGACAAGCTGACCAAGCTGACCGGCGCCCCGTTCGTCGAGGTGCATCCGGCCGACGCCGAGCGGCTCGGCCTGCGCGCGGACGACCAGCTCGAGATCGCCTCCCGCCGTGGCCGCGCCGTGCTGCCGGTGCGGGTCAGCGACCGGGTACGGCAGGGTGATTGCTTCGCGCCGTTCCATTGGAACGACGAGCATGGCGAATACCTGACCATCAACGCGGTCACCAACGACGCGGTCGATCCGGCCTCGCTGCAACCGGAGTTCAAGGCGTGCGCGGTCGCGCTGCGCCGGGTGGCTTCGGTGCCGCAGCCGCAGATTCCCGCCGCGCTGCCCGCGGCACAGGCGGCGCATCCGCTGGCCGCCGTGCTCGGTCTCGACAGCGGCACCGCCCCCACGCTCAGCGAGACGGAGCGAATCTACCTCAGCGGCTATCTCGCTGCGCTGCAAGCAATTCCGGTGACCGGTCAGCCGGTGCTCCCGGATTCGGCGCCGATGTCCGCGCACACCAGGCTGTGGGTCGACGGGCTGCTGGCCGGGATGTATTCGCGTGATGCGGCGACCACGACGGAGGCGGACGACGCTCGCACGGTCACCGTCCTGTGGGCCTCGCAGACCGGCACCGCCGAACAGTTCGCCGCCGCCGTCGCCGCGCACCTCGCCGAACACGACTTCACACCGCGACTGTCGGACCTGGACTCCTGCGACCCGGGTGCGCTCCAAGGCGACGTGCTCGTGGTCAGCAGCACGTTCGGCGACGGAGGCCCGCCGGACAACGGAGCCGATTTCTGGGATCGGCTGGCCGGCGGCGTCGTGCGGTTGACGGGTGTGCGCTACGCCGTGTTCGCGCTCGGCGACTCCTCCTATGACGACTTCTGCGGTTACGGCCGCAAACTCGACCAGAAATTCGCCGAACTGGGCGCGACCCGGCTGCTTCCCCGCGTCGACAGTGAGCCCGATTACGAAGACGCGGCGCGGCGCTGGCTCGATGCCGTCCTGACCGCCTTGGGCGAGGATCCCTCCCCCGATGTGCCGGTGAGCGGTGGAATCGGACCCGCCGGACCCGCGCCCCGGGGCGGAGTGGCCACGGTGGAACTGCCGACCGTCGCCCCGGCGCCCGGACGCACTCGCACCGCGCCGTTCACGCGCAACGCGCCGATTCGTGCCGCTCTGGTGCGCAACGAATTGCTCTCGACCGCGGGATCACCGAAAGAAGTGCGCCGCTTCGCGTTCGATCTGCGCGGCCTGGACGCCCGGTACGAGGTGGGCGATTCGCTGGGCGTGTGGCCCGTGAACAACACCGCTCTGGTCACCGAATGGCTCGCCGCCACCGGGCTGGACGGTCGCCGGACGGTCGAGGTCGACGAGCGTGAGATCCCCCTCGCCGAGGCGCTGCGCACGCACTTCGACATCACCAAGGTCGGCTCGGATCTGCTCGGCTTCCTCGCCGAGCGCAACCCCAGCGGCAAACTCGCCAAACTGCTGCGCCGGGACAACCGCAACGAGCTGGCGAACTACCTGTGGGATCGTCAGGCCGTGGACGTGCTGCGCGACTTCCCCGTGCGGGCCGATCTGGTGGAGTGGCTCGCAGCCATGAAGAAACTGCAGCCGCGCCAGTATTCGATCTCGTCGAGTCCGCTGTTCACCCCGGATGAGGTGGAACTGACCGTCGGTATCGTGCGCTATGGCGACCCGGCGGCCACCGGTTCGGCGGTGCGGCGCGGCGGGGTGTGCTCGACTTTCCTCGCCGACTCCGCCGACCCGACGGTGCCGATATTCCTGCAGCGCGCACCGCATTTCCGTCCTCCGTCCGACCCCACAGCGCCGATGATCATGGTGGGCCCCGGCACCGGCATCGCCCCTTTCCGCGGTTTCTTGCAGGAGCGCAGGGCCCTCGGCTGCACCGGGCGCAACTGGCTGTTCTTCGGCGATCAGCATGCGGCGCACAATTTCTACTACCGCGCTGAGCTGGAGGACATGTTCCGTTCCGGCTTCCTCACCCGCCTCGACCTGGCCTTCTCCCGCGACCAGCGGGAGCGGATCTACGTGCAGCACCGCATGATCGAGCACGGCGCGGAGCTGTGGTCCTGGCTACGCGACGGCGCACATTTCTACGTCTGCGGCGACGCCAGCCGCATGGCCAAGGACGTCGACGAAGCACTGCTACGAATCGCCCGTATCCACGGCAAGCTCGACGAGGACGGCGCACTGGCGTTCAAGAAGCAGCTCATCGCCGAGAAGCGTTACGTCCGCGACGTGTACTGACCGGCCGGATCAGGCGGCCGCCCCCGCGGTGATGCACGTCACATCGAGGAACACAGCCGCGCCCCGCTCCGTCGAAGAACAAGAAGGATCCGACAAGCGGACTGACCGTCCTCGCTCACACCGCGGGTGGGTTCAGGCGGGTGAAGTCCGGGAGGCGGTAGTACGGGTAGTAGGGGTAGGGCGGGGTGGTGGCGCTGGCTTTGTCGAGGCGGGCGATCTGGTCGGCGTCGAGTTCCCAGCCGATCGCGCCGAGGTTCTGGCGCAACTGCTCCTCGTTGCGGGCGCCGACGATGACCGTGGCGACGGTGGGGCGGCGCAGCAGCCAGTTGAGGGCGATCTGCGGGACCGTCTTGCCGGTTTCGGCGGCCAGTTCGTCGAGGACGTCCACCACGTCGTACAGCTTCTCATCGTCCACCGGTGGACCGGCCTCGGCGGTGCGGTGCAGGCGGCTTCCTTCCGGAAGTGGTTGCCCGCGGCGGATCTTCCCGGTGAGCCTGCCCCAGCCCAGCGGACTCCAGACCACCGCGCCGACGCCCTGGTCGCGGCCCAGGGGCATGAGTTCCCACTCGTAGTCGCGCCCGACCAGCGAGTAGTAGACCTGATGCGCGACGTACCTGGTCAGACCGTTGCGATCCGCCACGGCGAGGGATTTCATCAACTGCCAGCCCGCGAAGTTCGACGCGCCGACGTAACGGATTTTGCCCGCGCGCACCAGATCGTCCAGCGCGGCGACGACTTCCTCCACCGGCGTGCCGGCGTCGAAGGCGTGCAGCTGGAACAGATCGATGTAGTCGGCGCCCAGCCTGCGCAGCGATCCCTCCACCGCATTGATCAACCTGGCCCGGCCGGAACCGGCGTCCCGCGGCCCCGGTCCGGTGGGCAATGTCGCCTTGGTGGACAACAGCACTCGGTCACGCCTGCCCTTGACGGCGGCACCCAGGATCTCCTCGGAAGCTCCGTCGGAGTACACGTCGGCGGTGTCGAACATGTTCACGCCCGCGTCCAAACTGATGTCGACCAGCCGTCGCGCCTGTTCGGCATCGGTGTCGCCCCACGCGCCGAACAGCTCTCCGCGCCCGCCGAAGGTGCCCGCGCCGAAGCTCAGCGCCGGGACCTGCAGGCCGGATGCGCCGAGCCGCCGGTACTCCATCTGCGTATCCATCGTCCGTACGTTCACTGGGCCAACCTCCTAAAGGGTCTATAGTTCCGTTAACACTTCGGACGGTACACCCGTTCGCCCACAAATGAAACTGGAGTCCCGTTATGGCGATGGAACCCGGATCGATCCGGCCAGGTGGACGCACCGCACGCGTCCGCGCGGCCGTACTGCGAGCCGCGGGTGACCTGCTGGCCGAACGAGGTTTCGCACACCTGGATCTCGCGGAGGTCGCGACGCGCGCCGAGGTCGGCAAGACCACCGTCTACCGCCGCTGGCGCACGCCCACCGGCCTGATCGCCGACCTGCTGGCCGACATGGCCGAGCAGTCGCTGCCGCACGCCGACACCGGCTCGCTTCTCGGTGATCTCACCGCCAACGCCCGCCTGGTGGCGAAAACTCTGTCCGATCCCCGCCAGGGCAGGCTCTTCCGCGCCGTGATCGCGGCCGCCACCTGCGACGAGTCCGCCGCGGCCGCCCTGCGCCACTTCTACGACGTTCGCCTCACCGAATGGTCGGCCTGTGTGACGTCCGCGATCGCGCGCGGCGAAGCACCCGAGCGCACCGACGCGCGCGCGGTGCTGTCTGCGGTGTCGGCGCCGCTGTACTACCGGTTGCTCGCCAGCGGCGATCCGATCGACGACGCCGCGGCGGACACCGCCGCCCGCGCCGCCGTCGATGCCGTACGCGCGGGCACGTTCGTGCCCACCGCCGGCTAACCGAGCACCGCTCCCCTGTCCTGTGCGGTCCAGTCGGCGCGGCGGCCGGTGAGAGCGAGGACTCGCTCCAAAGCGGTGGCATCAGCCGTGACCGGCAGCACGGGGCCGAACAGACCGGGCACCCCTTCGGCGGGCGTGTCGCGCAGCAGGTCCAGCAGGGTCGCCAGATCCCCGGCGGCACACGAGAAGGTCTGGCCGGTGGCCTTCGCGAGGTCCCAGCCGTGCACGACCACCTCGTCCAGGGCGATCCTGGCCATCACGGGGGCGGGCTCGCTCACTCCCCCGGCCTCGGTCACGCCGTCCCAGGCCGCCGGCTCCCGCCACGCCGTCACCAAGGCATCGAGCTGGGCCGGGATGCGCTCACGCCAGTCCTCCGGCAAGGCACGCTCGGCAGGGGGCGCGGGCGCGACCGAACCGCCGACCGCCTCCTTGGTGGCCGCCTGCCGGAACGCCTCGGTCAGATCAACCACGTGGGCGAGCAGATCGCGGACCGTGGTGTCGGCGCACGGCGTCGGCGCCGCGAGCCGATCGTCGGCGATGCCGCCGACAACGGTCGCCAACGCGGCTGCCGCGGGCTCGAAGTCGAACTCGGGTTCCATCTGGCCTCCTCGGGTGTGAATCGTCTCCGCATATGGAGACGGCGCGAGGCGGCGAAACTGATCGGCGGGCCGTTCCGAGATCAACCCGTAGCGGCGAAAAGTCCTGGAAAAGCGGACAATTGAAAGATGAAGGGTGATCGGGTGGAGATCGTCGTCGATGTCGGCGACGGGTCCCGGAATTATGAGATCGCGGCCACCCGAGCGGGGCGGCGAGTCGAGGTACGGATCGCGCGAGGGGTGGTCGAAGTGAGCGAAGTGACGCGATCCGGGACGGCGGTGCGAACCGCGCGGTTCATGGCCGGGCGCATGCTCGCGCTCGTGGAACACCCCGCGGACGCGACTGCGCCGCGGGCAGGCGAAGCGCGACAACCGTAAGCCTCCGGTGCTTGCCCTGCGGCCCGGCCGCGGGCATCCTCGATGCAGTCGGAGTTGATCGTCCGCCTCGATTGCGGCGTGCCACGACGGGTATGCCGAGCGAGAGGCCTACGCGGAGAGGAGCGCACGATGTCAGATCCCCTTGCCGACGCGGTCCCTGAGGCCGATCTCGCCGAGCAGTCGGTTCCGGCGTATCCGGAGGAACCCGTGCTCGCCGATGACCTGCCCGAGCAGGACGAGCTGGTCGGGCGGGCGGCTCTGGAGCGCGACACCTTCGAGGCGAACCCGGCGGATGTGCTCGAACAGTCCATCGCGGTTCCGATCGATGACGACCCCGAGGAGGAATTCGACTTCTGACCGCCCGGTCAGGGCCGGATCCCGGCTCGCACCGTCGCGTGCAGTTCCCGCAGGCTGGACCGCTCGGTGGCCACCTCGAGCACCCGCATGCCATGCGCGTGCGCGGTCAGCTCGACGGCCAGCTGCTGCGGGTCCACCTGCCGGTGCGGGATGCGATAGGCGGCGCACAAGGCGGCCAGATCCATGCCGTGCGGGGTGCCGAAGACCCGCTCGAACACGCCCGCGTATTGCGGGTCGCCCTGCTCGAGCAGTTCGAAGATGCCGCCGCCGTCGTCGTTGGCGACGACGATGGTCAGATCCGCGGGCCGCGGTTCGCCCGGTCCGATCAGCAGGCCGGACGCGTCGTGCAGGAAGGTCAGGTCGCCGATCAGGGCGATGGTGCGCCCGTCATGGTGCAGCGCCGCGCCCACCGCGGTGGATACCGTGCCGTCGATGCCGGCCACGCCGCGGTTGGACAGCACTTTGACGCCGGGACGCGGATGCGACACCAGCGCCGCGTCCCGGACCGGGTTCGAGGCGCCGAGCAGCAGTTGGTCGCCGTCGCGCAGCGCGTCCATCACCACCGCGGCGACGTGCAGCCCCGTGGGTTTCGGGTGGCGGGCGAGTTCGCCACGCACCACCTGGTCGGCTCTCGCGTTCAGCTCGCTGCAGTGCTCCAGCCATTGCGGCCTCGGGGCGCCGACGGTGACGGCGCGGGTGCCGGTGCCGACCACGTTGCCGGACACGTCGGGCCACCGCGGGCCGGTAGTCAGCGCGTAGACCCGGATGTCCGGATCGGCGAGCACCTTCGACACCTGCCGGTGCAGGGTCGGGCGGCCGGTGATGATCGCCTGCGCGGGCCGCAGCAGCGGCAACGCCAGTGGGTGCAGCGCGGGACCGTGCATGGGGGCGGTGGGCTCGGCGACGGTCGGCAGGTCCGCCAGCTCCGGCCGGAAGCCGGCGCCGTGACCGGAGATCACGACGGTGTCCGGAGTGAGGTCGAGATCGAGCGGCACGTCCAAGGTGGCGTACTGGGTCTCGGTCCAGGCACGATCGCCCGCGCGTCCCGTCGGAGCCGTCTCGCCCGGCGCCAGGTCGGGTACCAGGGGCTCACGCAGCGGGACGTCGAAGTGCACCGGGCCCGCGTTGCCGGAGCGCGTGCCGCGCGCCGCCGCCAGCACCCGGCAGACCGCCGAACGCCACTGGCTGTTCTGCTGGCCGTACGGCGCATGCTCGGCGTCGCCCGCCTCATCTTCCGCGAGACCGAGCGAGATGGTCGCGCGGACCTGGCTGCCGAACAGGCCGAACTGTTCGACGGTCTGGTTGGCGCCGGAGCCGAGCAGTTCATAGGGCCGGTTGGCGCTGAGCACCACCAGCGGGACGCGAGCGTAGTTCGCCTCCAGCACGGCGGGCCCGAGATTGGCCACCGCGGTGCCCGAGGTCATCACGACCGGGACCGGAAGGCTGCTCGCGAGCGCGAGCCCGATGGCGAGGAAGCCCGCCGTGCGCTCGTCGATCCGCATGTGCAGGCGCAGTCGCCCGGCCGAATCGGCGGCTTGCAGGGCGAACGCCAGCGGAGCGTTCCGGGAGCCGGGGCACAGGACGACATCCCGCACGCCCCCGCGCACGAGTTCGTCGACGACGACCTGCGCTTGTGCTGTAGACGGGTTCACGCCTCCAGACTGGCAGACAGTCAACTAGAAGTCCCCGCCGGGAGGTTCGCAATCACACTGTGTCGTCGCCCACGGGCGGGCTTCCCACGGTCGCGGGGATCGCAATGAACTGATTGCGGAGTCCTCGTACAACCGTGCCGTCAGATCACGCCTGCGGCGAAAGATCACGCCTGCGGCGAGGACCGCCGACGCACCGAGCGTATCGGCGGACGCGCTCGGCGATAGTCGATCGGCCGCCACCCCAACAGACTCGCCGATGGCTGGAAGCGGCCGCTGAGTCTATGACCCCTCAGCGTCCCCATTGCAAGCCTGCTCTACCCCCGAATTGGCTCCTACGGTCAGCTCCGCTTCGAACTGTCGAACCCGCATACAGCCGCTAGCCACCACGTCCGCGACATACCGCCAGCGCCCGGACATTCGAGCGCGCCCAGAGGCAAGGCTCAAATCATGACCTTGCCTCGTCACGCGACGGTACCAGCACGACTACCGGTTTCGAGCGAAGCGAGACCGAGCATGCGCCGTTCGCGGCCCGGCTCGCGTCCGAGCGGCCGCCGCGTCCGCGACGAAGTCGCAAGCGGTGGTCGCTCGGGCGCGAGCCATAAGGGGGCCGCGAACACCCAGCGCCGCAGGCGCTGGAAAAACCAACACAGCCCGGCTCGCGTCCGAGTGGCCGCCGCGTCCGCGACGAAGTCGCAAGCGGTGGTCGCTCGGGCGCGAGCCATAAGAGGGCCGCGAACACCCAGCGCCGCAGGCGCTGGAAAAACTACCGAGCGTGCTTTTCGATCAGGTCGCCGACCCGGGGCAGCGCCTCGATGACGTTCTTCTTCGCCGAAGAACGCATCGAGGAGTAGACCTTCTGCAGGGCAGGGCGGCTGGAGGCCTCGGCGCGAGCGTCGGTGACGGCGAGCAACGCCTCGGCGACCTCGTCGGACTTGGCGACGAGCAGGTCGGCGAACTTGCCGGTGCCCGACGCCGTGTACTCCTGCCAGAACGGCTCCAGCTGCGCGACCAGCTTGGGCGCCAACGACTCCAGCGCATCGGGCACGATGGACGGGCTGATCTTCTTGACCGCCGCGTAGCCACCCTTCACAGCCAGGCCGGACGCACCACCCTTGTCCGACACCTCGGCGTCGAGAACCTCGACGGCATCGGCAAGGAAAGCCGGGCGCTTCGCGTCGTCGAGCAGGGATTCAGACAGTGCTGCAACCACTTTCAGGTTCCTCCGGATCGGTATCGATGAACGAGCGAGGGCAACTATACGTGCCCGCGCCAGCATTCACCCGGCTACGGCTGCCACGGTAGCAACTCGACCATCAGACCTTCGCAGTCTGCGAGGAGATCGCCCTGCTCATCGAGCAATTCGGCGGTGATGAAAGTTTTTCGCCCTTCGATACGGTCGACCCTTCCGCGAACCGTCAGTTGCGTCTCCAGCGGAGTGATCTTGCGGTAGTTGACGTGAAGGTACGCGGTGCGGCTGATCGGCCGTCCGGCGTAATGCACGATCATGCCGAGCAGATCGTCGAACAGCAGCGGCAGCACGCCGCCGTGCGCGGCCCCGTTGCCGCCGAGATGGAAGCGGCGGAACACACCGGTCATCTCGATGCCGTCCGGGCCCGCCGAGACCACCTGCCACGGCAGCAGCAGAAGGCTTCCCCGCCCCGGCAATTCGACGGCGCGGCCCGCCGGGCCTTGCAATTCGGGCGCGCGGTAGGGCTCGAGCAGGTCGATCAGCTCACGAGCTTTGGCTTGCGCGGCCCCGAAGATCTCCTCCGGCGCGTCCACGGACACCGCGAGATCCTGCAACGTCCGCATGGCGTCCACGAATCCGCCGAAGTTCGGCCCGACCTTCGCGGCCGTGACCTTCGGGAACCCGCCGTGCTTCTCGTACCGGGATCGGTCCACCGCGCTCCGGTCGATAACCGGTTTCACTTGCTCGCTCATACCTGCACGGTAACGCGTGGTTTTACACCGTCAAATCGAGATCCCGGCGACCCGGCGAGACCAGCCGGGGTTCGGGGCCGCTCCATCGCGCCGCCCGCGTGCGAGACCGACGGCCCGCCCACCTCGCTCCGGCGCCGCTCACAGCCCCGACCACGACTTTCGAGCCCAGCGAGACCTAGCATTGCCCGGTGACGTTCAATCCGAAGCTGTGGCGCCCCGTTCCGGGATTCGAGAACCTGACCGACATCACCTATCACCGGCACATCGAGCAGGGCACCGTGCGTGTCGCGTTCGACCGGCCGGAGGTGCGCAACGCGTTCCGCCCGCACACGGTCGACGAACTCTACCGGGCGCTCGATCACGCGCGGATGACCTCGGACGTCGGCGCGGTGCTGCTCACCGGCAACGGCCCCAGCCCCAAGGACGGCGGCTGGGCCTTCTGCTCCGGCGGTGACCAGCGCATCCGCGGCCGTAGCGGATACCAGTACGCCAGCGGCGAGACGGCCGATACGGTCGACCAGGCCCGCGCCGGCCGCCTGCACATCCTCGAGGTGCAGCGGTTGATCCGCTTCATGCCGAAGGTGGTGATCGCGCTGGTGAACGGATGGGCCGCGGGCGGCGGGCACAGCCTGCACGTGGTCTGCGATCTCACCTTGGCCAGCCGCGAACACGCCCGGTTCAAGCAGACCGACGCCGACGTGGGCAGCTTCGACGGCGGCTACGGCAGCGCGTATCTGGCCAAGATGGTCGGCCAGAAGTTCGCCCGCGAGATCTTCTTCCTCGGCCGTCCCTACACCGCCGAGGAGATGCACCAGATGGGCGC
Source organism: Nocardia sp. NPDC019323 (assembly GCF_044389845.1). NCBI lineage: Bacteria > Bacillati > Actinomycetota > Actinomycetes > Mycobacteriales > Nocardiaceae > Nocardia > Nocardia sp. NPDC019323. Next base: position 1,133,734 of record NZ_JBIRYN010000002.1, on the reverse strand, counting down.
GGTGAACAAGGTCGTCGACCACGCCGAACTGGAGGACGTGGCGCTGGAGTGGACCGCCGACATCAACGGCAAGTCTCCGCAGGCCCAGCGCATGCTGAAGTACGCGTTCAATTTGCTGGACGATGGTCTTGTGGGCCAGCAACTTTTCGCCGGCGAGGCGACGAGGATGGCCTACATGACCGACGAAGCCGTCGAAGGCCGCGACGCGTTCCTGCAGAAGCGCAAGCCGGACTGGACCCCCTACCCCTGGTACTTCTGATGGACATCCTCAGCAGCCGCATCATCCTTCGGCCCGCCGACTACGAGGCCACGCTCGCGTTCTATCGGGACGGGCTGGAACTGGCCATCGCGCGGGAGTATCCGGGCGGAACGGTGTTCTTCGCTGGACAGTCGCTGATCGAGGTGGCATCGCACGGCGGGTCGGGCCAGCCGTCGTCGTTCGACGGCGCGATCTGGCTTCAGGTGCGCGATGTGTCCGACGCGGCGGCGGAGCTGGCGCTCAAGGGCATCCCGATCGATCGGGCCCCGGTCGAGGAGCCGTGGGGTTTGCACGAGATGTGGGTGCGCGATCCCGACGGTGTGCCGATCGTTCTGGTCGAGGTCCCGCCGACCCATCCGATCCGGCGGGATACCCGCTGGCAGGAGTCCTAGCAACGGTTCCGTTCGGTAGTACGGCGGGCCGCACCGAGTTGCCAACGCGTCGAGCGGCGAGGACGATAACGCTCGGATGGCCACCCGACCGCCGACGTCCGGGCCGGCTGTGTCCGTGTCCCATCCGACGAGTGAATCGCAGTATCGATGCCTGTCGTACTTCAGCCCCGATCCCACCGGGTGGCCGCGCCACGGTCGCGCCACTCCGGCATACCGACCCGTTCCGCACGCGGCGGCGCGGGCATGACACGATCCCTATCGTGAGGGAGTGCAGCGAGCGAGCCATGGGGACTGCGGCTCTGGGCAGCACCGAGCCGGGCGAGCGGCGAGGCATGGCATGACCAAGAAACTGCGTACCTTGCCGATGCCGACCGGCTCCGGTCTCGGCGACGTCATGCCGCACCTGCGGGAGGCGCTGGAAGGTAGCGGGGCCGCATGGCTCCCCATTCCCACCAGCGATCGGCGCGAGGCGAGACGCCTGAGCGACGCCTTGTCGCCGGGTGAGCCGATCGACGAGGACATCGCTCTGGTGGTGACCACCTCCGGCACCACAGGTGTGCCGAAGGGCGCGATGCTCAGCTCGGCGGCCCTCCGCGCGAGCGGCACCGCGACCCATGACCGGCTCGGCGGCCCCGGCAACTGGTTGCTGGCCCTTCCGACCCATCACATCGCCGGGATCCAGGTGCTGTTGCGCAGCATCCTGGCGGGAACCGAACCCACCGTGCTGGACGTGTCCGGCGGATTCCTGCCAGAGGCCCTCGCGGGCGCCATCTCGGGTATGCGCGGGGAGCGGCGCTACACCGCCCTGGTCCCGACCCAGTTGATCAAAGCCTTGGAGTCGCCTGTCGCCACCACCGCTCTGGCCGAGCTCGACGGCGTGCTGGTGGGCGGCGCGGCCACTCCCCTGCCGGTCTACGAGCGCGCGCGAGCGGCGGGAATCACCGTGGTGCGTACCTACGGCATGAGCGAGACCTGCGGCGGCTGCGTCTACGACGGCGTGCCGCTGGAGGGCACGAAAGTCCGGATCGAAGACGGCAGGGTGGTGCTGGGCGGCGCGATGATCGCCTCGGGCTACCGCAATCAGCCCGACCATCCCGCCTTCGCCGAGCCGGGCTGGTTCCGCACCGAGGACGCGGGCACCTTCGACAACGGCGTCCTGAGCATCACAGGGCGGCTGGACGAGGCGATCACCACCGGAGGCCTGCTGGTGATCCCGCAGGTGGTCGAGGCCGTGCTGATCAACCACCCGACCATCAGCGAAGTGGTCGTCCTCGGCCTGCCCGACGAACGGCTCGGCCAGCACGTCGCCGTCGCGGTGATCCCCGCCCCCGGCGCCACGCCCAACCTGTCCGAGCTACGCGAATACGTCGCCGCCGAACTGGACTCCATCGCGGCCCCCCGCGAACTCGCCGTCCTCGACGAGTTCCCCCTCCGCGGCCCCGGCAAGCCCGACCGCGCCAAGCTCCGCGAATACCTGCTGGCCGACTCGAACCGCTAACGGATCACCGGGCAGCGGCCACCACCGGCCCTGCCCGCGGCGACGCCGCCTGCCTCCTGAGCGCCGGTGGTCAACGACCCCCGACGCAAGCCACGAGAGGGCCGCGACGCAAGGCCGATGTGACAGCGCTGTGCAAGAGCAGTGCAAGTCAAGGCGTCCACAGTTGTCCACATGACTTCTTTCGCACCAACTTCAGCGCTCGCCGTCGAGGCGGACGGCCTGGTCAAGGTGTTCGGGGAACAGCGGGCCGTCGACGGCGTGAGCCTGGCGGTGCCGCAGGGCTCGGTGTACGGCGTGCTCGGACCGAACGGCGCAGGCAAGACCACGACCATCCGGATGCTCGCGACCCTGTTGCGACCGGACGGCGGCACCGGACGCATCTTCGGCCACGACGTGGTCGCCGAGCCGACGGCCGTCCGCTCGCTCATCGGCGTCACGGGGCAGTACGCCTCGGTCGACGAGGACCTGAGCGCCACCGAGAACCTGATCGTCTTCTCTCGCCTGCTCGGCCTCGGCCGGGTAGAGGCCAGGCGCAAGGCGGCCGAACTGCTGGAGGAATTCGATCTCACCGAGGCGGCGGACAAGCCGCTGCGGCATTTCTCCGGCGGCATGCGGCGCAGGCTCGACCTGGCGGCCAGTCTCATCGCGACGCCGCCGCTGCTGTTCCTCGACGAACCGACGACCGGCCTCGACCCGCGCACCCGCGCCCAGATGTGGGACACCATCCGCCGCCTCGTCCGCGAGGGCGCGACGGTGCTGCTCACCACGCAATACCTGGACGAGGCCGACCAGCTGGCCGACCGGATCGCGGTGATCGACCACGGCAAGGTGATCGCCGACGGCACGGCCGACGAACTGAAGGCTTCCGTGGGCGGTTCGTCGCTGCATCTGACTCTGGTCGATCGCGGCCAGCTCGATGAAGCCCGTCGCATCATCGGCGATTTCCTCGGCGCGGAAGCGCAGATCACGCCGGAGGCGGGGCGACTCACCGCGCCGCTGACCGACGCGGGCGTCACCGCTGATCTGCTGATCCGCCTGCGGGAGTGGGAAATCGGCGTGGACGAGATCACCGTGACCAAGCCCAGCCTGGACGAGGTCTTCCTCACCATCACCGGCCACCCCGCCGACGACACCACCGACGATTCCGCGAAAAGCGCGGCATGAGCGTCCGGACCACAGGCGTCAGCCTGTGTGACCACCCCGGAGCCGGCCGAGAAGGAGCACGACCATGACCACCATCACCGCGACCGAAACGCGCCGAACGGCGCCGACGAGCATTCCCGAAGTGAGCAACCGCGTCCCGCTGGTCCAGGCGGCGGCGAACTCGTTCACCATGGCCTACCGCGGCCTGCTGAAGATCAAGCACAAGCCCGAGCAGCTGTTCGACGTGACGATCCAGCCGATCCTGTTCACCGCCTTGTTCGCCTACATCTTCGGCGGCGCCATCGGCGGCAGCGTGCAGGACTACCTGCCGGTCCTGATCCCCGGCATCCTGGTGCAGACCGTGGTGCTCACCTCGGTCGTCACCGGCACCCAGTTGCGCGAGGACATGGACAAGGGCGTCTTCGACCGGTTCAAGTCCCTGCCGATCGCCCGCATCTCGGCGCTGGCCGGCGCCCTGCTGGCGGATATGGTGCGCTACGCCCTCGCCACCGTGCTCACCATCGTCGTCGGCATCGCCATCGGTTATCGCCCTGATGGCGGTGTGCTCGGGGTCGTCGCGGCGGGTCTAGTCATCGTCTTCTGCTCATTCGCGATCAGCTGGATCTGGGCGCTGGTCGGGGTCACCGGCAAGAGCGCGGCGGGCGTGCAGGGCATCTCGATGATGATCATGTTCCCGCTGACCTTCATGTCCGGCGCCTTCGCGCTGGTGAGCACGATGCCGGGCTGGATGCAGGGCCTCAACCACGTGAACCCGGTGTACTACATGGTGAACGCGTGCCGAGGGTTGATGAACGGCGCCGCCTTCGGCAGCGATCTGGCGTGGTCGTTGCTCGGCTCGCTGGTCGTCATCGCGATCTTCGCCCCGCTCACGGTCCGGGCGTACATGCGCCGGGCGTGAGTTTTCCGGCAGGAGCGGGCCGGGTGACCTTGTCACCCGGCCCGCTTTCGTATCCCCGCGAGAGTCAGTGCGCGTCGGCCAGGCTTGCGAGCATCCGCATGATGCGATCCGCGGACTCGGTGCGGCGCAGGTGGCCGAGGCGGCGGCGGGCTTCGTCGACCCGTTCCGCGCCGAGTTTCGCGATCGCCGCGTCCAGGTGCCGTTGCCACCGCATCGAGGGGTAGTCCTGTCGGCACAAGACGTTCGGAGCCAGGATCAGCATGTCCAGACCCACGGTGGCCGCACGATCGACGGCGATGAGGTAGGAGCCGATCGCACAGGCGACGGCGCCGATCTGCGGCAGGTCCCGGTACTGCGACATCATCGGTACGGCGATCTCGGCCAGCTGCGCGGACAGGCCCGCGCTCCGGTCGGCGGCGCCGTGCAGCACCCGCGCGTCCAGCGCCGCCGCGGCCAGCATCAGGGCGCCGGGCCCCGGATTGAGGAAGTTGTTGTCCGGCCAGCCGAACAGCTCCAGCGCGCGCTCGTAGCGAGCGAACCCGCCTGCGATATCCCCCTCCGCGAGCGCGACTTCCGCCGAACTCTGCATCACGGTGGACAGCAGCCGATTCTGCCCGAAGGACGCGTTGTCCAGGTCCGGCGTGCCGAACACGATGGCGAGGTCCCGCCGGGCCTGCTCGAGTTCGCCCGCGCCGACCAGCGCGCCCACCAGATAGCTGTGGATTTCCACGGTGTCCTCGTAGGCGCCGAGCCGTTGCAGCACTTCGAGCGCGCGGCGGTAGTAGGTCACCGCTTCGGCGTACTGGGCGACCTGCCCGCAGACCTGGCCGAGGTGCCTGGACACCATGGCCACGCTCCAGACGTTGTCGCGCCCGAGGACGTGCAACGCCTTGTCCGCGTCGAGGGTGGAGCCGCGCACGTCACCGAGGTTCTCGCGGATGTTGGCCCGCAACAGCAGCGCCGAGGCCCTGGTCTCGGGATCGGGCGAGCGCACCGCCTCGGCGAGCAGCCTGCTGAGCCCGCGCCCGTCGGCTCTGGTGAGCACGACACGGCCGACGAAGCGAATGGTCTCGCTGACCTCCGAGCAGGAGCGCAGCAATCGGCGCACGCGCTGACGCAGCCGCGCGAGTTCCCTGGTGCCGCCGTCGGTGTAGGCGAGATGCAGGAGGGTCATCTGATAGGTGACGAGCACGAGGTCCGGACGTGGCCCGTCCTGGCCGAAGTCGGCCACCTCCAATTCGATGACCCGCTCGGCCCACGCGATCACTTCCGAATGCGATCCGCGAATCAACCACAGCGTGCCGACGACCGGAAACACCGTGTATGCCGTTGCCGCGTCGCGTCGTTCGATGGCGCAGCGCAGCGCGGCGAGCAAGTTGTCCAGCTCCGCCGCGAGGGCCAGCGCGAGGTGGAACTGATCGCCGGTCATGTACCGGCCCGCCACGTCGTCGGCGTAGTCCTTGGCCCACCGCATCATCCGGGTGTCGACCGTTTCCGGCTCCCCCGCCGTGGCGGTCAGCTGCTCTTCACCGTATTCCCGCACCGTCTCCAGCATCCGGTACCGGGTGCCGAGCGTCTCGTCGTCCAGCACGGTGAGCAGCGATTGGTTGACCAGGCCGTCGACGGCCGCGGCGACGTCGGTCACGTCGGCTCCGCCCGCGACCGCCTCGGCCGCCGACAGCGTGAAACCGGCCGGGAACCGGCACAACCGGCGCAGTGTCGCCTGCTGTTCGGTGTCGAGCAGATTCCAGCTCCAGTCGATCACCGCGTGCAGCGTGCGGTGGCGTTCGGGCGAACTGCGGTCGCCGTGGCGCAGCAGCGCGAACCGATCGGCCAGCCGCTCGTTGATCTCCTCGACGCTCATCACGCGCACCCGGGCCGCGGCCAGCTCGATGGCCAGCGGCAGCCCGTCGAGGGTGTGGCACAGCTGGGCGACCACGTCCGGATCCAGCCGGACGCCGGGCCGCACCGCCCTCGCCCGCGCGGCGAACAGCTCGGTGGCGGGTGAGCCGGCCGGATGGATGGTCAGCGGCGGCAGGGGATACACCGTCTCGGCCGTGATGGTCAGCGGCGAACGGCTCGTGGTGAGCACGGTCAGCCGGGGCGCGGCGCCGATCAGATCGGCGACCACCACGGCGACGGCGTCGATCAGGTGCTCACAGTTGTCCAGGATCAGCAGCATCGCGCGGGCCGACACCGCGTCGTGCAGCCGTCTGCGCAGATCGACGGGCTGCCCGGATCGCAGCGTCGCGGTGTCGAAGGTGACCTCGCTGAGCCCGAGCACCGCGGCGATCGCCGCCTCGATCTCGACCCTGGCGTCGTCGCCGTCGGCCCGCACCGAGGCCAGCTCGACCAGCGCGACCGGACAGGTGGCCGCCGCCTGCCAGCCGATCTCGTTGGCGACCCTGGTCTTGCCCGCACCGCCGGGACCGAGCACGGTCACCACCCGGGCATCGCGGAGCAGTTCGGTCAACGCGGTGATATCGGCGGCCCGGCCGAGCAGCGCGTTGGGCGCGGCGCGCAGGCCGATGGCGGCGAGGTGCGGTGTCTGCGGTACGTCCTGCGCCCGGAGACCGTCGTCGGTCGCCGAGTTGCCCGAGCGCTGCGCGGCGCGCCCCACCCGCTCCCCGCGCAGGATCGCGGTGTGGATCTCCGTCAGCGCCGGTCCCGGGTCGGTGCCGAGTTCCTCGGCCAACCGGGAGCGGAAAGCGGCGAACGATTCCACCGCCTCGTTGGGCCGTCCGGCCGCGGCCAGCAGGCGCATCAGGGTTTGCTGCGCGGGCTCGTCCAGCGGTTCGGCGGCGGCGCGCAGCCGGGCGAGGCCCAGAGCGCCGTCGATGTCGCCGCCGTCCTCGCGTGCGGTGAGTTCGAGTTCGTCGAGTTCGGCCAGACGCCGTCCGGCCGCGGCCCGCAGCTCGTCGGAGAGATCGCCCGGCGGCAGATCGGCGCCAGGATCCCCGCGCCACAGCGCCCGCGCTTCCGCGATCCGGGCCAGGCATCCCGGGAGGTCGCCCGCCGCGTGCAGTTCGCGCGCCCGCGCCACCCGCTCGCCCACCGAGGACAAGTCGACCTGGTCGGCGCCGAGGGTCAACCGGTAGCCGGCCGGACCGATCTCCAGCGCGCCCTCCGGCAGCGCCGACCGCAGCCGGGAGACCTGCGTGTGCAGCGCGTTCATCGGCGAACGCGGCGGCTGTTCGCCCCAGACCTCCTCGATCAGGGCCTGTGCGCCTCGGCTGCGGCCTGGCCGCAGGGCCAGGGCGGTGAGCAGGAGCCGGGAGCGTGCACCCGGCAAGGGCGTCAGCAGGCCGTCCCGGCGCAGCGCGACCTCGCCCAGCAAGGCCACCACGACCGATTCGCCTGCGGGCGTCGTCACTGCTCGACTGTGGCCGTGCGGGCCGCTGTGCTCCGGAAACATCCCGCGGTCATCGTAGGCGAGCGGGCCGGAGAAGCTCGACACGAATTCTTTGCCGCCACTGCGAGCGGTCGGTCGCATAGTGTGACCCCCATGGCTGAGTTCGAGGTGGTCCGATCGGCCGTGATCACGGCCGACCCCGCGCGCGTGCACGGGCTGATCAACGATTTCCGCAAGTGGGTCGAGTGGTCGCCGTGGGAGGACCTCGACCCGCAACTGCAGCGCAGCTATTCCGGCGCGGAATCCGGGGTCGGCGCGCGTTACGCCTGGAGCGGCAACCGCAAGGCCGGAGCGGGCAGCATGGAGATCGTCGGCAGCGCCGACCGGGAGATCGGCGTGCGGCTGGAGTTCCTGAAGCCGATGAAGGCCACCAACATGGTGACCTTCACGCTGGATCCGGTCGAGACCGGCACCGAGGTGACCTGGCGGATGACCGGGCAGCAGACCGGTCTGATGAGTGTCATCGGCAGGTTCATTCCGATGGACAAGTTCGTCGGCCGGGATTTCGAAAAGGGACTCGCACGGATGCAGGAGGCGGTGATGGCCGGAACGGCCTGATCGCGGCGGCCATGCGTGGGCTGACGACGGACTCCGTCCGGCTGCGCCGATTATGCTGCGAACATGGCTACTGCAGCGCAATGGATCGAGGGCGCGCGACCACGTACCCTGCCGAACGCGATCGCCCCGGTGCTCGCCGGCACCGGCGCCGCCGCGTCGATCGATGGCGCGGTGTGGTGGAAAGCGGTTCTCGCGCTGCTCGTTTCGCTCGCGCTGATCATCGGCGTGAACTACGCCAACGACTACTCCGACGGTGTCCGCGGCACCGATGACGTCCGGGTCGGCCCGCTGCGCCTGGTCGGGCAGAAGCTGGCCTCGCCCACGGCGGTGAAGACGGCCGCGATCGTCAGCTTGGTCGTCGGAGCCGTCTTCGGCTTGGCGCTGGTGTTGACCAGCGCTTGGTGGCTGCTGCTGATCGGCGCGGCCTGCCTGGCGGCCGCCTGGTACTACACCGGCGGGAGCAAGCCCTATGGCTACAGCGGATTCGGCGAGGTCGCGGTCTTCGTCTTCTTCGGTTTGATCGCCGTGCTCGGCACCCAATTCGTGCAGGCGGGCCGGATCGACTGGGTCGGCGCGCTGCTCGCGATCGGGGTAGGCGCGTTCTCCAGCGCCGTGCTCGTCGCGAACAACCTGCGCGACATCCCCACCGACACCGATTCCGGGAAAGTCACGCTCGCGGTGAAACTCGGCGACCCACGCACCCGCACGCTGCACCTGGTGCTGCTCACCGTGCCGTTCCTCGCGACGTTGGCGCTGGCCGCCCGCACGCCGTTGGCGCTGGCCGGGCTGCTCGCGATTCCGCTCGCCGTGCGCGCCAACGCGCCGGTGCGCGGCGGCAAAGGCGGTCTGGAACTGATTCCCGCGCTGCGCGATTCCGGCTTGGCGCTGCTGGCCTGGTCGGCGATCACGGCGCTGGCGGTCGGGCTGGGTTAGCGCGCCCGGCCGCGCGGATCGAGCCGACCACGTGGGCCCGCTCACGCGAAGCGCGACGAAGCGTCGCGCGTTCGCGCCCGCGCGGACTAATCCTCGTCCGGGACCAGGATGCCGAGCACCCAGTTCACGATCGAGACGATGATGCCGCCGAACACCGCGGCCCAGAAACCCTCCACGCGCAGGCCGTAATCGGTGAACGCTTCGGTGATCTCGGCGGTCAGCCACAGCATGAGCGCGTTGATCAGCAGCAGGAACAGGCCGAGCGTCACGATCACCAGCGGTAGCGACAACAGCTTCACGATCGGCTTGACCAGGGCGTTCACCACCGTGAAAACCGCGGCCACGGCGAGAACAACCCCGATCTTGGCGCCGTTGCCGCCCTCGGGGGCGAGAATGTCGATCTTGTCGACCCAGAAGGCCGCCAGCCAGATGGCCACCGCGTTGATGATCAACCGAATCACGAGCTGCATGGCCCAATGCTAGGCGTCGGACGCGGACATGCGCCGCCGAAGAACTCGAACTCCAGCGGCGCATGTCCGCCCGCTCAAGCCGCACGGTCGAGCAGGGCGTGCACCTTGGGCCGCAATTCGCCGATCGCGGCGGAACCGCCGAACAGGCGCTCCGTCGTCTGGTTCGGGGCGCGCAGTATGCCGAGCAGCATGTGCCCCGACTCGATGGTTTTGTCCTTGCGGCCCAACGCCTCACGCAGGGCGAGCTCGAGCACCTTCTTCGCGTCCTTCGTGAACGGAATGTGCCCGTAGTACCCGCCGCGGCTCCAAGGGAACGGGCCGCGGCGCGGGTCCGGCGCGGCCCGGTCGAGCGCGTCTTCGCCGAAATGCGCTTCCAGCGACTCACGGACGGCGTCCAGATCGATGCCGATGGAGCGCAAGGCCTCGGCGTCCTCGGGGCCGAGGGGTATCCCGTTGCCCTGCTCGGCCAGCGCGCGGCGCACGCCGTCGCGAGTGAGCCCCGCTTCGGCGAGCAACGTCGTCAACTCCGGCTCGGCCTGCGCGAGCACGCCGAGCAATACGTGCTCCACCTCGATATTCGACGCGTGGAGTTCGCGCGCGTCCTCTTGGGCGACGACGATCGCCGTGCGCGCAGACCTGCTGAACCGCTCGAACATCAGCGGATCCTGCCTTTCCGGTTGTACTTCTGGTGCACTGCCTGCTTGCTGACCTCGAGCGCCTCCGCGATCGCCTGCCACGACCAGCCCTGAGCACGGGCGTTGGCCACCTGGATCGCCTCGAGACGTTCGAGCAGCCTGCGTAGCGCGAGCACCGCGCGCAGCCCGACCTTGGGATCGGGGCTGCCCGCGGCCGCCGCGAGTGTGGTTGCTTCCGTCATGTCGTCAATTTTGATTGACGATCGCGCGTGATGTCAACAAAAATTGACGAACCAGGACGCGACAGAGCCCCGTTCCGCTTCAGGCGAACGACGAACCCCTACCCGGGACGTGAACCGATCAGGCGTCCCAGATTCCGGTCGCCACGAACTTCTCCAACACGGCGGTGGGCTCCGCGAGCTCCAGACCCTGGGACGCCACCCACCCGTCGTCGAAATACGTTCCGGCGTAGCGATCCCCGCCGTCACACAGCAGGGTGACCACGCTGCCGCCGCGGCCATCGGACAGCATCTCGGCGATCAACGCGAAAACGCCCCACAGGTTGGTACCGGTCGATCCGCCGACCCGGCGGCCGAGCCGCGCGCTCGCGAACCGCGCCGCCGCGATGGACGCCGCGTCGGGCACCTCGAACATGCGGTCCACGATCTGACCGACGAACGAGGGCTCCACCCGCGGGCGGCCGATGCCTTCGATCCGGGAGGGCATCCCGGTCTGATAGCCCGCGTCCCCCGTCTCGTAGCCGCCGTAGAAGGCGGAGTTCTCCGGATCGACCACGGCCAGCTTGGTCGCGTGCCTGCGGTACCGGATGTAGCGGCCGATGGTGGCACTGGTCCCGCCCGTGCCCGCGCCGACCACGATCCACTCCGGCACCGGATTGGTCTCCAGCGCCATCTGCTGGAAGATCGATTCGGCGATGTTGTTGTTGCCGCGCCAGTCGGTCGCACGCTCGGCGTGGGTGAACTGGTCCATGTAGTGCCCGCCGCATTCGGCCGCGAGCCGCGCCGCCTCGGTGTACATGTCCGGCGGACGGCGCACGAAATGACAGCGACCGCCCTGCGCCTCGATCAGCGCGATCTTCTGCGGGGAGGTGCTCGCGGGCATCACCGCGACGAAGTCCAAGCCGAGCAGCTTCGCGAAATACGCCTCGCTGACCGCCGTCGAACCCGACGACGCCTCCACCACGGTCGTCCCCTCGGTGACCCAGCCGTTGCAGATCGCGTACAGGAACAGCGAGCGGGCCAGGCGGTGCTTGAGGCTGCCGGTGATGTGGGTGGACTCGTCCTTCAGGTAGAGCTGGATGTTCCACTCGGCGGGCAGCGGGTAGCGCAGCAAGTGGGTGTCCGCGCTGCGCTGGGTGTCGGCGTCGATCAGCCGCACCGCGTTGTCGACCCACTCGCGCGGCGCGGTGTGATCGCAGGACTTCACGCGGACGTCCCCGACTCCGGCCCAGCGGGCGGCTCCTCGCCGCGCAGCCGCGCCCGTAGCTCGGCCTTGTCCCGGCGCCTGCGCTCGTCGACCAGGGCGATGTCCTCGTTCACCTTGGTTCGCAGCCGCTTGAACAGCACCAGCGACAGCGGCATCGCGATGATGAGCGCGAACAAGGCCGCGACCACGATGGGGATGTCCACCGACACCAGCCGCGCGGCCAGCACGATCAGCGCGGCGAGCACTACCACGAGACCCAACCTGGCGACGGTGTAAAGGGCCAGATTGCGGGCCAGACGACGACCAGCGCCAGCCGTTTGCTGTCCGGAAGCACCTTTTGGTGGATTCGCGTCACGCACATCCCTCAGCCTATGCGAAGCTGTTGCCCGCCCCCGGTGCACGCCCAACAGCCGGGGGTGGGGCGCGCATCCGATTTGTCTATTACCTCCCCTTTACCAACTGTAGGTGGTTCGAGTACCTAGGGGTTTCAGTGCGACGATGGCGCCATCTGATGAGGGAACTGTCGAGAACGGAGAGGTTTGCTATGACTGCGATCACCGTCGGCGGCCAGGACACCCTGCTGACTCCGGGCCAGGTTGCTGCCCTGTTCCACGTCGACCCCAAGACCGTGACGCGCTGGGCTCACGCCGGGCGCCTCGGGTCGCTGCGCACACCGGGCGGACATCGCCGGTTTCGCGAATCGGAAGTACTCCAGCTGCTCAAGTCGCTGACCACCGAGGCGACCGCAGCACGCTGATCGCAGGGCGCGCGGACCTGTCGTGCTCGGGTCCGCGCTCGCCCGCAGACCATTTTCGCGTCTGCGGTGTGCTGGAGTCACGTCCGCGGCTACCCTCGTAACCAGGAGGTGAGCGACGTGACGTACCTGTTGGCACTCATCGCGGTGGTGGCAATAGCGGTGTTGTGCTGGAAGGCGTTCGGCCCCGAGCGGACTGGACCCACTGCCCCGCAGACGCGTTCACCACAGCGCAAGCGCGTCATCGGACCCGACGACGACCCGGAGTTCCTCTGGCGACTATCCCGCCAGCACCGTGACGGCGAGTCCGGTTCCGCCGAGCGCTGAGCTTCGCATCATCCGCGCGATAGCACGCGTCCAGCGGTATTCGGCGTTCGCGCGTTCTTTCTCGCTCTGCCGTGGGTCGAACCTTCAACGCCACGGCGATCGACAACCCGGTCCGGGGGCGGCAGGCGCGCTGCGGTGCGCCCGCCGCCCCCGATCCGCGGTATCGATCAGGGCTCGCCGTTGACGACCGCCATCAGCGCGTCCATGAACGGCTGCCCGCCCTGGATGGCCCCGCCCGCGATCGCGCCGACGACCAGGCCGATCGGGCCGGTGATGATGCTGAAGAAGCCGAGGCCGATCAAGGCCCCGAGCAGTCCGCCGAGCAGCGCGCCGCCGACCACGCCGACCACGTTCTGGTTCAATTCGGCGATGAGCCGGTTCATCGAGCTGATCGGCTGCATCTCGCCGATCTCCTTGGCGCCTGCCACCGGGGTGAGCGCCAGACGCCGTCCGCCGTCGCTGATTTCGTGCGCGACCGACAGCTTGCTGCCGGAAACCTGGAAGGTCAGCGGCACTTCGGCCACCACGGCTCCGGTGTCGGAGGTCAACTCGATCTTGGTGCCGTCGCCGGCCACCGCGAAGGCGCCGTGTTCGACGGCGGTGGTGATGGCTCCGGTCTCGCGGGAGACCGTGGTGTGGTAGTCGACGCCCTGCTCTACACCGGTTGTCGTGATCTCACGCTCCGGTTCCACGGGTTGCGCGTTCGCGGCCCCCGCTGTGATGCCCACTGCGGCAACCGCACCGAGCGCAATGGCGGCAATAGTGCCGAACTTCATTCTGGAATTCCTTCTCACCGAGACACCGGCTCCGGAGGCCGGATGGCGTGTGACTGTACAGCGCCCGTGACTTGTTTCCAGACTTGACGACCGGCACACATGATCGAGCGGTTCGTTATCCGATTGTGATCACTCGGGCCGCCGATGGCGGCACCCAGGTGAATTCCCATGGCGGATCACTGCTCCCGGGAAGGAAAACTCGACGCGGACGTGCCGCGTAGTGTAAGCATGGCGTGGTCTTCGATACGCAAGATTCACAACTTCGGGTCGCTAGGTGGGTTCGAAGGGTTTACAGCTCTGGAGGACATGACGTGTCGCGCCAACGTGTCCGCGCCGGTATCACCCTGGCCGCCTTCATGGTCGGGACCGGGGTGGCGGCCACTCTCGTGGTCGTCGCCGCGCTGTCGATGTCCGGTCCGGCCGACGAGCCGGCCAAGGCCGCCGCCCAGGCCGCCACCGCCTCGACCGCATCAACGCCGCCGCCGACCACCGAGGAGCCGTTGCCGACCACCACGGAGGCATTGCCGACCACGTCGGCGCTGCGCGGCGCGTCGAACAAGAGCGCCACGAGCATGCAGGTGAACATCGGCGAATGCGTGCAGTTCGGCGGCGCGGGCGCGATCGATAAAACCGCTTGTGGCAGCCCGAATTCGGTCTACAAGGTCATCGAGAAGGCACCGGCTGGCTCCACGTGCCCCACCGACGCCGACCACACCTACAACGAGACCTTGCACGGCGCGACACAGGCCGCGCTGTGCCTGGACATCGACTGGGTCGTCGGCGGCTGCATGGAATTGACCCCCGGCAGCCCTAAGCGCCTCGACTGCGCCGCCCACGCCCCGGGCGCGGTCCGGGTGATCGACATCAAGCAGAACACCGTGGACGTCAACGCCTGCGGCTCGGCCGACAGCGGAATCGTTTATCAGCAGCGACATTTCGTCGTCTGCGTGGCCCGCCTGTAGGGCTCCGTACGCGCGCGTACCACACGCCGCGAGCGCACGACACGGCCACCTACACGGGCTTATTAACAGACATGCGAAGTCTTGTGTCCCTTAAGGCGCCGAGGCTCGAAACGTTATTCGTTCTGCCGGTGAATATTTCGGCATGTTGCCGCGAAACTATGCCACGATCCGAAGTCGTTCTCGCTTATTTCGAGCTCCACAATCTGAAACGTCCGCATTCAATTCTTTTGGCGCAGACGTGCCAATAAAAACCCCATAATTCCGCGAAATAGTTGCCCCTCAGGCCGCGTCGTTCAACGACAGCCCCATCAGCACCGCGTCCCACACCTCGCCGCTGCGCCGCCGGTAGTGCGAGCGCAACACGCCCTCGACCTCGAACCCGGCTCGGTCGTAGAGCGCCTGACGAGTATCGGTAGCTCCCGTAGCCTCGGGACATGAGCACAGATCTCGGGGAACGCTTGCGGTCTGTTCGCAAGCGGAGCGGTCTGACCCAACGTGAACTCGCCCAGAGTTCAGGAGTATCACTATCTCTGATTCGCAAGATCGAACAGGGCGAGCGCGACGACACTCGCATTCAGACGCTTCGACGGCTGGCCGTGGCGATGGGCTGCCCGCTCTCGGCGCTACTCGGCCCCACCCCTGGCCGACCCGAGACCGAGGGCGGTGAACTCTGGCTTCCTACCCGGCGGGCTCTCGTGTCGATCGCGGACGGACACGCGGCCGAAACTCCCGCCGAGCGGAGCATGAACGAATCACTGGTCGCGGCCGTGAAGCTCTACCACGACAACGAATACGAGCAGTTGAGTCGGCTACTTCCCCACCTGATCCTCGACGGACGCGCCGCGACGCCGCTCATGCGCTCCCGGATTCTGCAATTGGTCGGGTCGGTGCTGGTCCAGACTCGGCAACTCCAGTCCGCGAGGACCGCACTCGAACAGTCGCTGAGGGACGCGGAGTCGACCGGGAACGTACTCGACGCCGCGTCGGCAGTGATCACTCTGTGCTGGCTGCTACTCGTGGAACGACAGTTCGAGCAGGTCCGCACCTTGGCGGTGTCGTGGGCGGACCGTATCGAACCGCGCCTGTCGGTTGCCACAACACGTGAACTGTCGACGTGGGGGTGGTTGCTGTTGCGCGGCTCAGCCGCGGCAATACGAGACAACCGGCCGGACGAAGCAGACGACATGATGCGCCTGGCGAACGCGGCGGCCGCAGCGGTCAAGCGTGATTCGGGGAGTTATCACCAATACTGGACGACGTTCGGGCCTGTCACGGTCGCCATGAAGCGAGTCGAGAATGCCGTTGTGGACGACCGTCCCGACCTCGCGTTGCGGCTGGCCCGAGACGTACCACCGGGGCTGCGCCCGACCTCCGACAACCGCAACAGACATCTGCTCGACGTGGCCGCGGCACACATCGAGCTCCGAAGCTATGACACCGCGTTCGACGTGCTGGTTCAGTTGTCCCGCGAGGCCCGACCGTGGCTGATCGAACAGCGGTCCGCTAAGGATTTGCTGGGCCGGATCATCTCCAGACGACGCACCCTGACTCCTGAGATGCGAGATCTCGCAGATCTCCTGCGACTGGAGTACTGAGATTTCCACTCCGAACGGCACTTTCGCTGGATCGTTTGCCGAGAGTGCCATTGTTGGACAGCCTCTCCGCCTGTGACGCTTTCCCCGGCCCCGACGCCGGGGTGAGCCGGCCGCCTTCGTCATCTCGGCCGCGCCAGGACAGACGTGAACGCTGGCTGGTGCTGTGCCCTCGGCGTCGGGTGCTTTCCAATCGGATTGCAGGGAGGCGCAGGGGATGGATGCGAGCAGTCGGCAGGGGTTGTATTCGGCGGGGACGGCCGAATTGCGGCGGATCGCGGCGTATTTGAAAGACGAGTCGATACCGTTGCGCGGCGCGCTGGCACGCGCGGAAGGCGCGCTGGCCATCGGGCTGCGGTGCGTGGCTGTCGCAGGTGCCGACGCGGTCGGTGATCAGGCCACGATCGCGAGGCTGGCCCGTCGCCACGGGTACACGCCGGCTGCCACGTACGTGGTTGCGCCGGACACTGCGCCGCTGGGCGCGGCAGCGAAGGTGCTCGAGATGGTGCACGTGGCCCGCGCGGGTGCGGTGATCGTCCCTGGGATGGCGCACCTGGGCGGATCGGTCCCGGCGGAGTTCACGCGGGTGTGCAGCGTGATCATGCCGGGGCACGTGATGCTCGGCCGCGCGCTGTACGCGACGCCGCCGGTGTCCGGGGACGCTGAGGCGCAGGGATGAGCGCGGCGGGCATGGGCGGTTTCGATCTGACCACACCGAACGGGCGGTGCGCGTTCTACCGGCTGGTCTGCCAGCTCCCGGCCGGGGTAGACCCCGTCGCCCTCGGCCGCATCGTGGTGCGGGCGGGTTCGATGGTCTGGGGTGTGTCGGTACCCGAGCCGTTGGGCCGGGCAGTGACGGACCGCTTACGAAGCGGCGGACATGGTCTCGGCCAATGTTGATCAGGCCGCCCGTGCCCCCACTCCGATCCACCGATTCGGCAGTGTCATGCACAGGCGCCGTTCTGCTATGTAGGCGGCCCGCCGACGGTTACGCGACCCCTAATATCGGGCCCTCGCAGACGGCCTGGCAGCGTCCGCCACACCCGTGACGGTGAGGCCGAGCCGCCGCAATTCCTCGATCGCTACCTCTGGTCGGTCTCGCACGGCAGCCGCTGTTTGCATGCGCCGCCACTCTTCTCGGCCCTCAGCCACTTCGGCCTCCCATCCGTCCCGCCCCGCCACGCGACAGTCGCGGATGAGAAACTCGATGAAGTCCTCGACACATGGGCGAAAGCGGTCCCCGCCGGTAGGAACATGGATTGACTGAATCGCAGCAGGTGTCGGATGGCCAGTCTGTGACAACAGATAAGTGAAGAGCCCACTCTCAGCGTGCACGTGGACGTGCGAACACGGCACCGTATGAGCGTCGCGAACGTACTCGATCCGCGCGATCGGCTTCTTGCCACGCTTTTCCAAGAGCTGGAATGTGGACTTGTGCACAGCGAGATGACGCCCAGACCGGTCGAACGTCAGCTCGAATCCGAGTTTGACGTGACCTATTGCAGGACTGCCCAGCTCAGCATGGATACTCTGCTGATACGCGAATGCATAGCGGCCGCCTTTCGGCGAGGCCTCCACCGTCAGCTGATCCGAGCTAGGGCTGCCTTCCAGGCACATCAGAGCCCTTGTCGAAACATCCAGGGCGAACCGCTTGGCCTGCTCCTCGAGACCGGTGTCCTTGCTCACGCATCCTCGAGAAGGAACTCGATGGACCGCAGCTCATCCCACGCCGCCAATTCCTCTGGCGTCAGGGTGTATTGAGCCGCGAGCTCCCCGATCTCCTCTCGCGTCATCCCGACGCGGCGCAAGACCTCGCGGTGTCGTTGGCGAAGTTCCTCAGACGTGCTGTGTTCGACCGTAACGGTCATCGGCGACTTACCCTCCCTGCTTCGTCGACCATCTCCGTTCATTATGCACGCACCTCGCTCTCTGATCGGGGATCGAGGCAATCTGGTTCTACCAGCGGCGACCGACAGGTTGGATGACGTCGAACCTCCTGGCTTCAGGTGGCATCTCAGGGTCTCAGTCGGCCAGTCACCGAAACGCATGGAGCCGACCCCGATCGTGTCATTCGCACCGAGAGGGTTGCGGTAGCGCGGTGCCTACGGCGATTCGAAACCTACAGCGGATTCGGTACGGCGCGGTGCAGGGGGATCTTGGTCAGTATTCGAGTTCGGTCCACGGGATGGCGATCGGGAACGGACGGCTGAATTCGAGACTGGCCGAGTTCTCGTGGGTCCACTCTGCCGCGACGATGTAGTTGGCGGAGTGGAGTGGCTGTGCACCGTCCGGGAGTCGCGCATGGCCGATGTCGAGGCCGTATGCACGGACGACGGCGATCGCGCTGACCTCACGGGCCAGCGTCACCTCCCAGTACCACGGGATGCCAGCGCTGGCGTAGCGACATTTCTTGGCTTCGATGTCCGTTTGCGTATTCAAAGGGGACACAACTTCCCCGACCAGGAGGACATCGCTTCCCCGCACATCCTGATCCGGCGATTCGAGACAGCGGTAGACGAGGAAGTCCGGCGTCAGGAAGTCGGATTTCCCGGTAGGCCCCAGGAACAAGCTGGTTTCGAAGCTGACCCGCCAGCAGTGCTCCGGCTCGTCAGACATCGACTTTTGCACACAGCGTTCGAGCGAGTCCGTCAGACGACGTGTGGACACCTGGCGTTCGCCGGGTTCGCGCCCTACCCACACCACTCGGCCGTCCCACAGCTCGATCTGCTCCGCGATCTCTTGGGGAGTCGCACCAATTCTTCCCACGCCATCGACTCGGGAAGGTCCAGCCGTTCGGCGGGTGAAAGCAACATGCCGAAATGGTGTGGCAGACACTGACTCAGGACGCACGGAGCTAGGGCACGAGCAGCAGCTGACCCGCCTTGGACCGGACGATGGAGAAGTGCTTGCGGTCCAATGTGGCGAGGGCGGTGACGGGGGAATCGTTCGCCAACGGCGACGACACCAGTCCTCGGGTGAACTGATCAGATTGATGCCGACATCAACCGCCCCTCAGCCGCGAGTTTCGCGAGTTGAGGCCAGTTGCCGCCGCTGGCACACTGCCAGCATCCCGCCGAACATCGGATGTTGCCGAGGGGGTGTGGCACGCAACTCCGGGCTACAGCTGTAGGCCCTAGGTGTGCGAGAGGCGGTTCGTGGCTACCGTACGGACGGTCGGAATCGAGTGAAGCCGGTGAGCGCTCGCCGTACCGTCACCTCGCCGACGGGTCCAGCACGCAGTCCGTCGAGCACCTCGTCGGACATCTCGCCGTAGGTCTCGAACGACTGAATAGTGCAGTGCTCCATCACATCCTGGATGTAGGGATCGGACAACTTCCAGTGTGCGAGCACTGCCTCCGAGTCGTGATAGAGCTGGAAACTGTGTGCAAGCCCGCGGTCTTCGTCGAGAAAGACCTGCACCATCAGCTGCGGGCCATGCTCTGCGACGAACGCCACCGCCCGCTCTACGGCCACCTTGAACTGTTCGAGATGACCGTCGGTTATCCGCATGGTGTTGTGGAACAAAATGCTCATTCCTCGATAATCAAACCTTGATAAAGGTTGAGGTCAAGCCGAACCGGCACGGCATTTCACCTCATACAGCTGCTACCGAGGTGTTGCTGCGGGATTGGCTTGACGGCAGATAGCTCCCCACTGAGGGGCCGCCGGTGGGGAGTTCCAACTGGCCGACGGCGTTGCGCTACTACGCCCACCTATGGCCTGATGCCGACGAGGCGACGCGGGCGACGGTTGGCGGCATACTCGAGGCTCGACTCGCCACTACTACGTACCGGAGCTAGAACAGGACCGGCAAGTAGCCCGCCGAACGAACGAATGCGCTGGTCAATGCCTATTAGTTCAGCCCAGCATAAGAATGCAACCCGCTGATCACCATGTTGATGATGAACAGGTTGAACAGCATCGCGACGAAGGCGGCGATGTTGATCCAGGCGGCCTTGGTGTCGCGCCAGCCGGAGGTGGCGCGGGCGTGGAGGTAGGCGGCGTAGAGGACCCAGGCGATGAAGGAGCAGGTTTCCTTCGGGTCCCAGCCCCAGAAGCGGCCCCAGGCGGCTTCGGCCCAGATGGCGCCGAGGATGACGCCCGCGCCGAAGAGGGGGAAGCCGATGATGGTGGCCTTGTAGGCGAGCCGGTCCAGGGTGCGGGCGTCGGGGAGGCGGCGGGCGATGGCGCCGAGGACGTTGGCCGACTCCTGGCCGTCCGGCTGACGCAGGCGGTAGAGGAACAGCATGCTCGCCACGCCCGCGAACAGGAACACGCCGCTGCCCACGCTGACGATGGTGACGTGCACCGGCAGCCAGAACGACTTCAACGCGGGCACAACGGGCGCGGCGTCGGCGTAGAGCACCGTGCCGGCGAGGAACAGCAGGATCAGCACGGGGACCAGCAGGAACGCCCACATGGCGCGGTAGCGCTGCTCGCGCAGGAGCCCGATCCCGACCAGCACGGCGGCGGCCGTCGCCATGGTGACGAACTCGTACATGTTGCCCAGCGGGAAGCGGTGGGTCGCGAAGCCGCGCAGCACGATCGAGCCCACGTGCAGCGCGATGGCCACCATGAGCACCGAGAACGCCATGTTGCCCAGCCGCTCCGACAGGGGCCGCCGCGCGGGTTCGGCGACCCGGCCCGGTCCCTGCGGCGTCGATCCGCCGCCCACCGTCACGAGTTCGCGCTCGGCGACCTGACGGCTGCGCGCCGTCGCGTACTGCCAGATCAGCAGCACCAGCACCAGCGCGTACACCACGATCGCCGTCTTGAAGGCGAAGTCGCTGTACCTGGCGATGGTCTCGTCGATCGGCATCGTCACTCTCCCGTGGTCTCGGCGTGCTCATCGAGCAGGCGCGCGCGCAGCCGGTCGAACTCGCCGCCCCAGCCCGCCTGGTCGGTCCTGGCGAGCCCGCCCATCTCTACTACAGTGCGTCGTTGGTCAACGGTACCGGCTGCGTCATCGGCCGGGTAGACCCGCACCCAGATCCGCCTGCGCTTGATCAGCAGCGAGACCAGCAGACCCGCCATCATCAGCAGCGCGCTCACCAGCACCCACTGCTGAGCGGGGTCGTGGGAGACCTGCAGATTCACGAACTCCTGGGCACCGTCGAAGGTCACCTTCGTGCCGTTCGGCAGCGTGGTGGACTCGCCGGGGCGCAGATTGACCCTGGCCTCCTTGGTCAGCCTGCCCTGTTTGACCTGCTCGGGGTCGAGGGCGAACAGCGACTGCGGCTTACCGGTGTCCAAGCCGGTGTCGCCGCGATAGATGTCGACCGCCACCGCAGGATCGTTCATCGCGGGGAACGCCGAGCTGAGCAGCGATCCGTGGAACATCGCGGTGGGGGCGAACAGCCCTTCGATCGCGATCTGGTTCTTGCGGCGCTCCTCGTCGCTGGCGTACATCCCGCCGGGCGGGTCGATCCGCAGCACGCCGCTGGACAGGAACGTCGAGGCGTCGTCGGGCCGCCACTGGATGGACTCGGTGCGGGTCTGACCGTTGGGGAAGGTGACCGTGAAGGTCGGCGCGTAGCCGTGTCCTTGCAGGTAGAGCCGGTCACCGGCGACGCGGAGGGGATGGTTGACCTGCACCCGGGTGTCGCGCCAGGTGTTCGTCCGCAGGTCGTCGCCCGCCTGGTAGGAGAGGTTCGCGGTGAACATCTCCGCTTGCCCGTTGGTCAGGTAATCGGCCTGGAAGTCCTTCACCCGCACGCACACCGGCGTCATGCCGGTGCCGTCGTTGACGTTGCCCGCCTTGAACGAGTCGAACACCGCGGGCGAGGTGGTGCAGAAGCCGGGGCCGTTGTTCGCCAGCACGATGACGCTGCCCTCGTAGCCGAACAGCTTGCCCGCCGCGATGGCGATCAGCAGCCCGACCAGCGCGAGATGGAAGACGAGGTTGCCGAGTTCGCGGGTGTAGCCCTTCTCCGCCGACAGCGCCAGTTCACCCTCACGCGGACCGGGGCGTACCTCGGTGCGCCAGCCGCGCAGCTGGGCGCGGGCGTGGTCGATCTGCTCCTGCGGCGACCGCTCGACCGCACCCGTGTAGTGGTGCGGCAGCCTGGTCAGGTTGCGCGGCGCCCGCACCGGCGGCGTGCGCAGCGCGCGGTAGTGGTCGAGCGTGCGCGGCAGGATGCAACCGACCAGGGAGATGAACAGCAGCACGTAGACGGCCGTGAACCAGAAACTGGAGAACACGTCGAATAGCTCGAAGCGGTCCATCCACGGGCCGAGCCTCGGCCGGTCGGCGATGTACTGCTCGACCTTCTGCTCGTTGAGGTTGCGCTGCGGCAGCAGCGCGCCGGGGATCGCGGCCAAGGCCAGCAGGAACAGCAGCACCAGCGCGGTGCGCATGCTGGTGAGCCCGCGCCAGGTGTTGCGCGCGAACGCCCACGCCCGTCCGATCAGGGATTGGCGCGGCGGACGCTCGGGGCTTTCGATCGTGGGATGGTCGGTCACGGTCATATCGGCAGGGTCACCTCGGAGACGAACGCGTCGCGCACCCAGGCGACGAACTGGTCCCACGCCCCGGTGACCAGCGCGGCGCCGACCGCGACGAGCAACATGCCCCCGATGATCTGGATGGTGCGGGAATTGCGGCGCAGCCAGCCGACCCCCCGCAGCGCGCTCGCCGACCCGAACGCCAGCACCACGAACGGCAGGCCGAGGCCGAGACAGTACGCGACGATCAGCGCGACCCCGCGCACCGCCGTCGTCCCGTCGGTCCCTGCGGCCACCGCCATGACGCCCGACAGCGTCGGACCGAGACACGGCGTCCAGCCCAGCGCGAACACCCCGCCCAGCAGCGGCGCGCCCATGAGGCTGGTGAGCCTGCGCGGCTCCATCCGGGTGTCGCGCTGCAACGCGGGCACCAGGCCGATGAAGACCAAGCCCATCAGGATCGTCACCACACCGCCGATGCGCTGCAGCAGTTCCCGGTTCACGTTGAGGGTCTGGATGACGCCGAACACGGTCGCGGTGGCGAGGACGAAGACCACGGTGAAACCGGCGACGAACAAACCGGCCGCACCCGCGACTCGCATCCGTCCCGAGGGCAGCGGCCGCTCGGCGGTCGCGACGCGGGTGCCGGCGGCCTCCGCCACCGTGGCGGGCGGCGCCTCCGCGCCGACCAGTCCGGCCAGGTAGGACAGGTACCCCGGCACGAGGGGCACCACACACGGCGAGGCGAACGACACCAGACCCGCGAGCAGGCACGCGCCGAGCGCCAGCAGCAGCGGCCCGGAGGCCGCCGTCTGCTGGAACGAATCACCGACTCCGGCGAGCACCATCACAGGTCCTCCCCGGTACGCGGCGCGGTGCGCGCGAGCGTCACACCGAGTCCTCCACAGCGTCCTCGGACGATCGTCCGGCGCCACGGCGCGGCGCCACGGTCCGCTCGGTGGCCGCGGGTTCCTCGCCGTCGAACACCGCGAAATCCAGCAAAGACTCTGCCGCGACGCTGCGCGGCACGGTGGCGATGCCCGCCCACCTGTCGTCGACGGCCCATCCGCCGCCGATACGTCGGGCGCCCTGCCGTGGCCGGCAGGCACGCAGGTGGCGGGTACGACGGTCGCGATTCACTGTTCTTCCTCCGCGGCGATACTTTCGACTACTGGCTGGAGATCCTCGGCGAGCAGGGACCGCAGGAATACCGCGGCGACCCGGTGTTGCCGGTCGAGGACGAGCGTGGTCGGGATGACACTGGTTGGGAAATTCCCGCCGAGCGCCAGGAGCGTGCGCATCGACGGGTCGTAGATGGACGGGTAGCCGACCTTGTTGTCGACCACGAAATCTTGGGCCTTGTCCTGTTGCGGGTCGCGGACGTTGATGCCGAGGAAGGCGACGCCTTTGTCCTTGGTCGCTTCGTAGACCTTTTCCAGGGCGGGCGCTTCGGCGCGGCACGGACCGCACCACTGGCCCCACAGGTTGAGTACCACGACCTTGCCCGCGTAGTCCTCGACCGAGGCGGTCTTGCCCGCCGTCATCAGGTCGGGACCGGAGAGCTTGCCGATGGTGCCGCGCGCGGCGGGCGGGTCGTAGCGGATGTCGGTCTTGCCGCCGGGCGAGACGAATTCGAAGGTGCCGCCCGAGGCCACCGCGTCCGAACCGGTCGAACACCCCGCGAGCGCGGCGATCAGCGCCACGCACGCGAGCAGAACCGGCAGCACCCGCCCGGCGCGCGCCGAGGGCGGGTGGAAGAACGCGGTGCGGTGCGTCATGCGCCGTGTACCGAGGGGTCGGAGCCGCCCGCTGGCTCGGAGTAGACGATGTCGACCAGGGTGTCGCCGTGGTAGACCAGCGAGGTCAGCGACGCGAGCGAGCACTGCCGCTGACGCGGATCGTGCCAGAGGCGCTGCCCCTGCAGGAACCGCCGCAGCGTCCACACCGGTAGCTGATGGGAGACCAGCACCGCTTCCCGGCCGGCCGCTTCGACCCTGGCCTTGTTCACGGCCGCCAGCATGCGGTGCGCGATCTGCAGATACGGCTCGCCCCAGGACGGGGTGAAGGGGTCGCGCAGCTTCCACCAGTGCCGCGGCTTGCGCAGCGCGCCGTCGCCCACCGAGACGCGCAGGCCCTCGAAGGTGTTGCCCGCCTCGATGAGGTTCTCGTCGGTGCGCACGATGACGTCGTGCTGCGCGGCGATCGGCTCGGCGGTCTCCTGCGCTCGCTGCAGCGGCGAGGCGATGACCAGGGCGATGTCGTGATCGGCCAGGGTGCGCGCGACCGCGGCGGCCTGCGCGCGCCCCGTCACCGAGAGGCTGAAGCCGGGCAGGCGGCCGTAGAGGATGCCGTTCGGATTGTGCACCTCACCGTGGCGCAGCACGTGCACGATCGTTTCGATCGCGGTGCCGCCGTCGTGCACCCGATCGGCGCGAGTTCGCGCGTCGGCGGGCTCGGCCTCGGTTCCGGCGCTCTCGGTCTGGTCCGAAGCCTGCGTGTCGCCTTTGCGCGCCGCGGCGACCTGCGCGTCCGACGACGCGGCGGCCGCGGCGAAATGAGCGCCCGCGTCGACCAGGCTCGAACCCTCGGAAGCGAGGTCAGCGGCCTGTGTCCCGGCGCTCGCGGCGGCGAACTGCTCACCGGCGTCGATCACGGTCGCGTCGGCGACCGGATCGAGCGCGACGGCGGTCGCGCCGTGCGTCACGGTCGCCTCCGGCTCGGCGGACGGCTTGGCCGGCTCCCGCCGGTCGGCATCGGGCTGGTCGAGGTCGGAGGTCACGCGCGGGATCCTTCGGGGGTGGCGGCCGCCGCCGCGTGCGCGGCGGCGGGCAGGGCGGCAGCGATACGGTCGAACGCGTCCTCGTCGAGCGCCGCGGAGACGAACCACGCTTCGAACGCGCTCGGCGGCGCGTACACGCCACCGTCGAGCAGGGCGTGGAAGAACGCTGGGTAGCGCCAGGTCTCGCTCGCCTTGGCGGCGGCGTAGTCGGTGACCGGGCGTTCGGCGAAGAACACGCTCACCATATTGCCCGCGAACTGGACCTGGTGCCCGACCCCTGCGTCGGTGAGCGCCGAGGTGAACAGCTCGCCGAGACGCTGCGCGTTGCGGTCGAGCGCGGCATACACCGCGTCATCTGCCGCGCGCAGCGTGGCGAGGCCCGCGGCCACCGCGACCGGGTTACCGGACAGCGTTCCCGCCTGATAGACCGGACCGAGCGGCGCGAGGTGGTTCATGATCTCCGCGCGACCGCCGAACGCGGCCGCGGGCAGGCCGCCGCTCATCACCTTGCCGAAGGTGTAGAGATCGCCCGCGACGCCTTCCCGGCCGAACCAACCGGCGGCGCTGACCCGGAAACCGGTCATCACCTCGTCCATGACGAGCAGCGCCCCGTGCTCGGCGGTGAGCGCGCGCAGGCCCGCGTTGAAGCCGGGCAGCGGCGCGACCGCGCCCATGTTGCCCGCCGCCGCCTCGGTGATCACGCAGGCGATCTGCCCGGGATTCGCGGCGAACGCCGCGGCGACGGCGTCGAGGTCGTTGTAGGGCAGCACGATGGTGTCGGCGGCCTGCGCGCCCGTCACGCCAGGCGAGGTGGGCAGCCCGAGCGTGGCGACGCCGGAGCCCGCGTCGGCGAGCAGCGCGTCGACGTGGCCGTGATAACAACCGGCGAACTTGATGATCTTGGTGCGCCCGGTGTAGCCGCGGGCCAGCCGGACCGCGCTCATCGTGGCCTCGGTGCCGGAGTTCACCAGCCGTACGCGCTCCACCGGCGCGACCCGCCGCACGATCTCCTCCGCGAGTTCGATCTCGGCCTCGGTCGGCGCGCCGAAGGACAGGCCGCCGCCTGCCGCGGCGCGCACCGCCTCGACGACCGCCGGATGCGCGTGGCCGAGGATCATCGGACCCCAGGAGCAGACCAGGTCCACGTACTCGTTGCCGTCGGCGTCCACGAGTGTGCAGCCGTCGGCCGATGCGATGAATCGCGGTGTGCCGCCGACGGACCGGAATGCCCGCACCGGAGAGTTGACGCCACCCGGGATCACCGAACTCGCCCGGTCGAAGAGCTGTGCGGAAACCGGCACAGCTGCACTGGTCACGCGCGGAGAAGAACTCACGAGTTCCAGTCTCTCAGCACCGGAAAATCGGCTTGACGACAGGGTGTAGTGCAGTGATGCAGGCCGCAGCCGCCCGGCAACACGCCGAGGTGGGGTTCGCGCGTAATTCGATCGCTGAGAGGTTGCCGGTGCGTAGTCTCAGCTCACATTCGTCCATCGTTCGGGAGGGTCTGCATGCGGATTGCCATCGTCAGCGTGGGTGTGCTCACCGTCGTCGCCGGGGCCGCCATGGCACTCGGCGCCGGGTCCGCAGCCGCGCAGCCGCTCGATCAACTCGACGAGGCGCGGCTGGCCATCCCGTTGGACCACGCGGCGACCACGGCGCTGGCCGGGGGGCCGATTCCCGCCGTGGTCACCATGTTCGTCCCACCCAACCGGATCGGCGCGGGGCTGAAGAACGATTCCGCCATCTACCGCGACGATCGCGGCGCGGTGCACGCCACGCTGCGCCAGGTGGTGCTGGAGGCGGCGGGCCATCCGGACGGGACGGTCACCGTGTATCTGAACGCCCCCGGCACCCGCGGTGGCCGTGTGCTGGACATCTACCAGCACTGGAACTGAACGCGCGCGGTCAGGCGTACATGCAGGGCACCTGCGCCGACATGGTGTGCAGCATGCACATGAACCCGTTGTAGGGGCCCGCGGAACCGGAATCCGGCACGAAGATCGGCGCGTCGACCGGGTTCGCGTCCTCCAGTGGCAGTCCCTGAGTCGCGCCGGCGGGCGCGGCTGCGAAACCGAGGGCGGCGGCCACGGCAAACGCGGCACAGATCTTCACGGCGAACCGGTTCATCAAACACTTTCCTTCATCGACGCGCGTTCCAACTACGGCCGAAATACTAACGGCCACAGAGCCATTCCAACCAAAGCGCGCGGTCGGCCCGCGTCGGGCGCCGAACGGAGCGCGGTAGCACGGTAACCCGTCGTCGCGCCGTCCGCGAGGGTTCGCAGGCAATGTGTGGCTACGTGATGCCGAGGCAGAACGCGGCGAAGCCGGTCGTCACCAGGCACGCCAACGGCGTCGGTAGGGCGTGCAGCAGCGGCGCGGGTGGGGTGGCCAGGAAAACCGGTGTCACCGGAACAGGCTCTTGCGGAACGGTTTCGGCGGACGCGGTGGCTGGTACGGCAGCGGCCGCGCCGATCACACCGGCCGCCACCGCACCCAAAAGTGTTCGCTGGACAGTTGGTTTCATGTGATCAGCGTTCCCTCGGCGCGCGGCATCAAACGGCCGCAAGCGGGTTGGCGCTGATCAGCGCGCGGTTCCCGCGGCAAGCGGGCGGCGCGCGAGCCGGGCGACGACGTCGATGGCGAGCACGCCGGCCACCGCGACGAGCACCGTGGCCAACAGCCACCACGGCGCGACGTAGCGGACCGCGGTGAAGCCAGGGGCGTCGCCGGAGGGCGGGAAGTCGGTGGTCCGCACGCCCGCACGCGCGCTGAACACCGCCCCGACCAGCGCGAGCACGAACAGATCCACTTCCACGAGCACCGCCACCAGCCAGCGCCTCATCGGTCCACTCCGTTCGGATCACGCTGGACGACCTCGGTCAGCGCCGTGCGCAGCGCTTTGTGATCACGGGCCCAGGCCTGCACCAGGCTGCCGTCGGCCAGCCGCAGACCGATGCCGGTGCGGCGGCGCGGCACGCCGGTCAGCTCGCCGAGCGCCCTGGCCGACTCCCACTCCTCGTCGTCCCAGGAGTCCTCGTCCCGTTCCGGGAGCACCTCCGCGATCGAGTCCAGCGGCAGCGACTCGGTGCCGGAGCGCAGCGTCTCCGTGGTGAGTTCCACGCTGACGTGCCGTTTGCCCGCGACCACTTGCAGCGCGACGAAACCGGCGATCAGCGCGGCGCAGAACAGCAGGGCGAACCAGTGCACCTCGCCACCGGTGACGAGTTCGAGAGAGAGAATGGCCAGGCACAGGATCGGCCCGTAGGCCACGGCGCGCCAGTGGGCGCCCGGCTCGGTGAACAAGATGGCCTCGGCGCTCACGCCGGTGCCCCCACGGCAGCGCGCGCCGGCACGACGAAGAGCGGAATCAGCGACTCAGGCCGGGCAGCAACAGCACGGCGACGGTCAGCACGGCGAACAGAATCAGCAGGCTCAAGACGGCCAGATCCCGACGAATGCTGTGCGGCTGCTGGATCACCACTCGCATCGATGCCTCCGATCCTCCGGAGCCATTTGCCGAGTTCGCGCGCGTAATGAACGACAACGCATGGCAAACGACTACCGGTTCCCACGTCCACTGTGACAACCCTCACCATACATGCCGGACTGTCTCGGACAAATTGGGAACGTGTTGCATCGGAGCCTCAGCGCCTGCCCGGCTGGAAGTAGGCGGTGGCGTCGGGCCGGTGAGACAGGTAGATGGCGCCCGCCGCGAGCACGGCCTGCACGATGGAAGCGCCGCCCGCGACGAGCGAGGCGGTCCCGGTCACGGCGTCGATGGCCAGCAGGGCGCCGACGCCGATCACCACGGACCACGCGCCCAGCACCGTCAGCACGGTGCGCGCCCACGGTTTGCCGCGCCCGAACTGGTGCACGATCACCAGAGCGAGCGCGGACAGACCGAGCCCGATCAGCACGACGACCACGTAGACCAGCGACACCATCAGTTCGGCGCTGGCCATCGTGACCTGCGGATCCTGCACCCTGGCCTGCTCGAAGACCTCTTCGGCGAACGAGCGCCGCTGATCCAGCGCGGCGACGATCGAGGCCGTCAACTGCACCACGCCGAACCCGACGACACCCCACCACAGCTGCCGCGCCGTACCGACGTCCTCCGGCATCGGGGGCCGGGCCGGGCCGGCGACGAACGGTCCCGCCATATTCGTCACGACAGCCAGTTCGCGACCTCGGTCGCCCAGTAGGTGAGCACGAAATCCGCGCCGGCCCGGCGAATGCTCAGCAGCGACTCGAGGATGGCGCCGCGGCGGTCGATCCAGCCGCGTTCGGCGGCGGCGGTGATCATCGCGTACTCGCCGGAGATCTGGTAGGCGGCGACCGGGACAGTCGAGTGATCGGCGACCTCGCGCAGGATGTCCAGATACGCCATGGCCGGCTTGACCATGACGATGTCGGCCCCCTCGGCCAGGTCCAGTTCCAGTTCACGCAGCGCCTCGCGGCGATTGGCCGGGTCCTGCTGGTAGGTGCGCCGGTCGCCTTCCAGCGAGGAAGCGACGGCCTCACGGAACGGACCGTAGAACGCGGAAGCGTACTTGGCGGAGTAGGCCAGGATGCCGGTGTCGACGCGCCCGGCCGCGTCCAGCCCGCGCCGGATCGCGCCGACCTGGCCGTCCATCATGCCGCTGGTGCCGAGCAGGTCGGCGCCCGCTTCGGCCTGGGCGAGCGCCATCTCGACGTAGCGGTCCAGCGTCGCGTCGTTGTCCACCGCGCCGTCGGCCGCGAGCACGCCGCAGTGCCCGTGGTCGGTGAACTCGTCCAGACAGGTGTCGGCCATGACGACGGTCGAGCCGCCCACCTCGTCGGCGAGGGCGCGCAGGCCGCGGTTGAGGATGCCGCGCGGATCGCTGGCCGCGCTGCCGACCGCGTCCTTGTCCTCGGGGCGTGGCACGCCGAAGAGCATGATGCCGCCGACACCCGCCGTGACCGCCTCGACAGCCGTCTTGCGCAGCGAGTCGAGCGAGTGCTGCATCACGCCGGGCATGGAGCCGATCGGATGCGGTTCCGTCAGGCCGTCGGCCACGAACATCGGCAGGACCAATTGCCGTGGTTCCAGTGTTGTTTCGGCCACGAGACGACGCAGAGCGGGGGTGCGGCGCAACCGCCGTGGGCGGTCCATTCCGGTCATGAATCGCACGATACGCCCGGTGCGATCGGCTGTCGCCGGCGCCCGTGGCCTGCTCCCCGGCAGCGATTCAGACCTTCTGGGACAGCTACCGCCCGTTATCCGCGGAACACTCATGTCATCCGTGTGATAACAGTGTGCGAAATCACACATTCTCCCAGGTGCGAAGGCGCATACTCCGACTAGGCGAGACCCGCTGGGGGACAAGCATGACCGATCCGCACATCGACATCTCGCTGGCCAGAGCCGCCGACTTCGAATCGTGGGCGGCGGTGTTGCTGGCGGACTGGTGGCCCGTGCTGACCGACGGTCTGCCTGCGCCCGCGTCCGTGCTGCGGATCTGGCGGGCCACCGACGCCACCGGGCAGAACTTCGGCGTCGAGTTCGTCGCGCGGCAATCGGCCCCGCCCGAGGTCATGCCGGGCGCGCACGTCGCCTTCCGGATGCTCGGCATCCGTCCCGACGAGCCGGAATGGATACGCAGCCGGGGGACGCACTTGGTCGGCGGCACGGAGGACGCCACCGTCGGGTTGCGCTACTCCGACACCGCCCGCAGCGTCTTCCTGCGCCTGCAGAGCAGACCGTGCCAGGTGACGGAGGCGGCGGGCCGACGGCTGTGCGCCGGGGCGGAGACCAGCCTGCGGTTTCCGGACACCGCCTCCGGACCGCTGGACGTGCGCGTGGCCCGCAACAGCGCGCGGCATCTGCTCGCCGAGCACAGCGCACGGCATGCCACCCCGGCCGATCCCCTCCAACTCGGCCCGCCGCACCGGGTCGCCGACATCGGCTGGGCCTTCATCTTCCCGTGGTCGACCACATCCTGGTACCTCGACGGCTCCGTGCCCACGCTCCCGCCGGGCAGCCGCGGGCCGATCGTGGTCGTCAAGGACACCGGGCACACCTGGCTGCTGGACAGCCTGCGCAACTACGACGCGCAGCTGACCGCGTACGCGCACGCGAACGGGTACCACGTCCCGATGGAACAAGCGCGATGATGGACGGCGTGGGGTACCGCGAGACGGGCTGCTGAGATGACCGAGCCGCCGAGCGAGCTCGAACTGCTCGCCATGCAACGGCGCGCCGAAGCGCTGTGGGACGCGGGCGACGCGGCGGGCGCCGAACACTGGCTGCGCCGGGCCGCCGCGGGTGGCAGCGCGCCCGCGATGGGCATGCTCGGCGCGCTGCTGGGAGCCGACGGGCGGATCGGCGAGGGGATCCACTGGCTGGAGACCGCCGCCGCGCGAGGCAACCAGGCGGCGGGCGTGCAGCTGGGTCTGCTGCACACCGAGCGCGGGAATATCGATGAGGCCGAGCGCTGGCTGCGGCCCGCCGCCGAGCGCGGGTTGCCCGAAGCGCTGTGCAACATGGGCGTCATCGCCAACCGGCGCGGACGTGACGAAGAGGCCGAGCAGTGGTACGAGCGAGCCGCTCGCGCCGGAAATCCCACGGCCATGCGCAGTCTCGGCCTGCGCCTGGCGCGCCGCGGCGAATTCGACCGCGCGATAGACCTGCTCACCGAGGCCGCGCGACGGGGAAGAACCGATGCGATGGCGGTGCTGGGCGCCCTGTATCTGGACCGCGGCGAACCCGCCGAGGGCGAGCGGTGGTTGCGCAGGGGCGCCGAAGCGGGCGATCCGGACTCGATGTTCCACCTCGCGTTGTTGCTGCGCGCCGCCAACACTCCTTACCTCGCAGGTGATTTCGCCGACCCTGAAGTACTGCGTACCGCCGCCGCCATCGCGACCGGCCGCACGCCGGCGCAGTTGGAGGCGCGGCAGTGGCTCGAACGCGCGGCCGCGCTCGGCCATCCGCAGTCGCTGCGGCTGCTGCACGATCTGTGACCGCCGCCCGTCCGGCCCTCGAAAACCCTTCTGGCCAGCGGAATTTGTCGGTACCCCCGGGTAAAATCGAAGGTACGTTCGAGGGGGCTCGCCCGCCCCCGATCGCCACGGGAGGGATGCCAATGCGCACACCGCAAACCGTTCTCATCGATCGCCCCTACTCCCCTTTACAGAAGCGCCCGCTGCCACCGGGCCGCCCCCGGGCGTGGTACGTCATGCACAACCGGCGGCTCAAGGCGATGCGCCTGGCGATCGCCCTGCTCGACTCGGGCGTCTACGCGCCGAGTTACGCGACGAACAAGCGGATCCGGCACACCGCCGAGGTGATCGGCATCCGCCCGCCGTCGGACGCCACCTGCGCCATGGTCCGCACCTTGATGCGCAGGCGGTACTGACCTTCGAGTGGCGCAGCCCGCGCTGATCCCTACAGCTGGACCCGGTACAGCCGACCCCGAGTCGGCTGTACCGGGTCCAGCTCATACCCGTCCGGATCTCCGTAGTAGGCGATCTCCCGGACCGCCGCCGGGTCCCGGACATCGAAGGCGCGGATGCCCGAGGACGTCCAACTGCGCGCCAGGGCCGTGGGATCGGCCGCCCGGTTCGCGGCGCAGTAGTGGGTGTCGTAGGCGAACAGCGGACCGCCCGCTGCGGAAGCCATCGCGGTGTCCTGATGCTCTGGCAGGTTGATCTCGAGCTCGATGGTCTCGAAGATCCGCGGCCGGGTCGGCTCGGACAAGCGAGCCCACTTCTCGACGCGGCACCCGGCCACATCCGACATTGCTCCGGCCTCGAATGAGGGCTGCCCCCAACAGAGAAGCCCCACTCGCCCCCGAATACGCCAGCTCAACCACGTCTTTCGAGCGAAGCGAGACTCAGCATCCGCCGTTCGCGACCCGGCTCACGTGTGCGCCATCAGATGGCCGCGGCACCCCGCGCCGAATCGCGCTCGCTCCCGACAGTCGGCGGCCCTGACCGCGCACCGGGTCGCGACCTCGAACCACTCACGCACCCAGCGCACCCCGACCACAGGTTTCGAGCGAAGCGAGACCGAGCATGCGCGTTCGCGGCGACGAAGTCGCGGCAAATCCAACACAGCTACCTGCTGCGGCGGCTCTTCTTGCGCGGCGGCGGCAGAAGTCCTTCGGCGCGCAGCCGGGCCGCGTGCTCGGCCAGCGCTTCGACCAGGGGACCGACCTGGGCCACATCGGGCTGCACGTCCACGCGCAGGCCGAATTCGATGGCGGTCTCGGCGGTCTTGGGGCCGATGCAGGCCACGATGGTGCGTGCGTGCGGCTTGCCCGCGATGCCGACCAGGTTGCGCACCGTGGAGGACGAGGTGAACAGGACCGCGTCGAAACCGCCGGTCTTGATCATCTCGCGGGTCTCCGCGGGCGGCGGCGACGCGCGCACCGTGCGGTAGGCGGTGACGTCATCGATCTCCCAGCCGCGGTCGCGCAGACCCTCGGCCAGCGTCTCGGTGGCGATGTCGGCGCGCGGCAGCAGCACCCGGTTCACCGGGTCGAACACGTCGTCGTAGGGCGGGAAGTCGGCCAGCAGGCCCTCGGAGGACTGCTCGCCGCTGGGCACCAGCTCGGGGTTGATGCCGAACGAGCGCACCTTGTCCGCGGTCGCCTCCCCCACGCAGGCGATCTTCACACCGGAGAACGCCCGCGCGTCCAGACCGAACTCGGCGAACTTCTCCCACACCGCGCGCACCGCGTTGGTGGAGGTGAACACCACCCACTGGTAGCGCCCGTCGACCAAACCCTTGACCGCGCGCTCCATCTGGGCGGGGCTGCGCGGCGGCTCGACCGCGATGGTCGGCACTTCCATCGGGATGGCGCCGTGCGTGACGAGCCGTTCGCTCATCTCCGCCGCCTGGTCCTTGGTGCGCGGCACCAGCACGGTCCAGCCGTACAGCGCGCGCGACTCCCACCAGGACATCTTCGAGCGTTGCGCGACCACCTTGCCGATGGTCACCACCAGCGGGCCGACCAGTTCGGAGGCCGCGCTGTTCAGGGTGGCCAAGGTGGCCTCGATGGTGCGCTGTTGGCGGGTGGTGCCCCGCACCGTCACCGCGACCGGGGTCTGCGGAGCCATGCCGTGCTCGACGAGGGCGCTCGCGGTCTCCGCGAGATGACCGGAGGTCGCGTGCAGCACCAGCGGACCGGGCGCGGCCGCGAGC
Source organism: Nocardia sp. NPDC019323 (assembly GCF_044389845.1). Lineage (NCBI taxonomy): Bacteria > Bacillati > Actinomycetota > Actinomycetes > Mycobacteriales > Nocardiaceae > Nocardia > Nocardia sp. NPDC019323. The sequence goes on along the minus strand of NZ_JBIRYN010000002.1, from coordinate 1,099,266 downwards.
GCGGCCCAGTCCACCTCGCCGCGCACGTCCGCCTCGGTGTGCCCGGAACCCAGCGCGATGCCCGCGTAGCTGGGCACCGCGGAGCCGTTGGGCAGGCCGGGCAGTACCTCGAAGACCATGTGCGACCGGGTGACGGCGTTGACCTCGGCGATCACCGAGTCGGTGGTCAGCGGGTCGCCCGCGACCACGCGGACCACGTCGTGCCCGGCGCGCGCTTCGGCGATGAGCGTCTTGGCCACCTCGGCGGGTTCGCCCAGCGCGGGCCGCACGTCGACCGGACGTTCCCCGTCGGGACCCGCCTCGACCGAGGTGCCGATCAGAGCGAGCACGCCCTTGTCGACGTCGGGGTCGGTGAACGCCAGCGTCGCCCGCCCGATCACCTCACGGGCCCGTACGGTGAGCAGCGCCGGGTCACCCGGACCCGATCCGACGAAAAGGATGCGACCGGGGTGCTTCTTCGTGGCTCGGCTCATGCCTGCACCTCGCTTGCGCTCGGCTCCGGCATACCCGAGGGCACGGTGCCTATGCTTCCGCTCATCGGCTGTTCTCCATTGGGCTGGGGTTGGGCAAGTCTGTGGCGGGCGAACTCACCGCCCGGATGGGGGAACCGTCGTCCGGTTCGGTGGCGAGCAACTCGCGCGCACCCATGTCGAGCAACTCGCGGGCAAGCGCGCGGCCGAGTTCGGCGGCGTCGCCGGGGGCGCCGACCACCGAGGCTCGCAGCACGTCGGATCCGTCGACGGCCGCCGCGCACGCGCGCAGCGACAGCTCGTCCACGATCCGCCCGTCGTCGTCGAGCGATTCCACCACCTCGGCGACCGCGCCGACCGGTGCGGTGCAGCCCGCCTCCAGTTCGGCCAGCAGCGCCCGCTCGGCGATGACCGACGCGCGGGTGGCCGCGTCGTCCAGGCCGGAGAGGATCTCCACCAGCGCGGTGTGGTCGCTGCGGCATTCCACCGCGAGCGCGCCCTGCGCGGGCGCGGAGAGCATCTGCACCGGCTCCAGCGACTCGGTGACCGCGTCCAGCCGGTCGATACGGGCCAGTCCGGCTCTGGCCACCACCACGGCGTCCAGTTCGCCCTCGCTCACCTTGCGCAGCCTGGTGTCCAGGTTGCCGCGCAGCGGGACGATGTCCAGGCCGAGCCCGAGCGCCCGCAACTGGGCGGCGCGGCGCGGCGCGGAGGTGCCGACCTTGGCGCCGGCGGGCAGCTCACCGAGAACCAGCCCGTCGCGCGCGACCAGCGCGTCGCGCGGGTCCTCCCTCGGCGGGATGGCGGCGATGGTGAAGCGCGGGTCCTGCGCGGTCGGCAGGTCCTTGTAGGAGTGCACGGCGATGTCGATCGTGCCCGCGGCCAGCTCGTCGCGTAGCGCGGAGGTGAACACGCCGACGCCGATCTTCTGCACCGGATCCGAGGACAGGTCACCGGCGGTCTTGATCACGACCAGCTCGGCGGGCTGCCCGGCCGCGATCAGCGCGTCGCGCACGGTGCCCGCCTGGGTCAGCGCGAGCAGGCTCCCTCGGGTGCCGATCCGCCACGGTGCGCGAGTGCCGCCCGCGGTGGCGTTGCCTTCTTGGTGGACCATGGTCATGCCGTCTGCCCCTGTTCCTCGCCGCGATGGCCCGCGGTGAAGTCGTCGGCCAGCGCGATCTCCCCGTCGGCCAATGTGATCTCGGCGCGATCGCCCGCGAGCGCGGTGATCTCCATCGGCGCTGCGACCGCCTGGGCCGCGCCCGGCTTCAGTTCGAACAATTCGCGCAGCGCCTCGGCGTAGCTGTCGCCGCCCGGTGTGGACGCCAGCTGCTTGACCCGCACCGTCGGCGCGTGCAGCAACTTGTCGACCACCCGGCGCACCGTGCGCGCGACCTCGTCGCGTTCCGGGTCGGCGAGACCGGGCAGCCGCGAATCCAGCCGCAGCAGTTCCGCCTCGACCACCTCCGCGGCGCGCTGGCGCAGCGCCGCCACGGTCGGGGTCACCTCGGCCATCCGCTGTCCGGCCAGGTACTTCGCGAGTTCGTCGGCGACGATCGACCGGGCGGCGGCGGTGTCGTCGGCGGCGGCTCCCGCCGCCGGATCGCGTTGCAGCGTCTCGATGTCGATGAGCGTGACGCCGGGCAGCCCGGCCACGGCGTGCTCCACATCGCGCGGAAGGCCGAGATCGCAGAACACCAACGGCCGCTCCACCGTGGCGGATTCCTCGCCGCGCTCACGGTCGGTGAGCGCGCGGTGGGTGTCGGCGAGCGTCACGACCGCGCCGACCGCGCCGGTGCAGGTGATCACCACATCGGTCGCCGACATCGCCTCGGTGAGCCGCGACAGCTCCATGGCCTCGGCATCGACGCCGTGCGACCGCGCGGTCTCGGCGAGTCTGCGCGCCCGCGCGATGGTGCGGTTCACCACGATGATCCGGCCGATGCCTGCGCGGGACAGATGCGCGACCGCGAGACCGCCCATCGCGCCTGCTCCGACCACCGCGGCGGTCCGGCCTGCCAGCGGGCCGAGCACTTGCTGCGCGCGATCGAGCGCGACCGACACCACCGACGCGCCCGCGCGGTCGATGCCGGTTTCGGCGTGCACCCGCTTGCCGACCCGCAGCGCGTGCTGCGCCAGCTCGTGCAGGGTCCGTCCCACCGCGCGCTGCGCGTCGGCGGAGGCGTAGGCGCCGCGGATCTGGCTGAGCACCTGCTGCTCGCCGATCACCATCGAGTCCAGCCCGCTGGCCACCGCGAACAGGTGCTCGGCGGCGGCCTCGGAGTAGCGGACGTAGGCGTGCTTGGTCAGATCAGGCATCGGCAGGCCGGAGTGCTTGGTCAGCAGGTCGCCGATCTCGGCGAGACCGCCGTGGAAGGCGTCGACCACCGCGTAGACCTCGACCCGGTTGCAGGTGGAGACGATCATCGCCTCGGACACGTGACTGGAGGAGATCAGGCGGTCGATCAGCTTGGGCCGGTCGGCGTCGGTGACGGCCACCTTCTCCAGCACGGGGACCGGCGCGCTGCGGTGCGAGATGCCGACGAGAAGAACGCTCATGGTGTGACCACCGATCCCTTGCTGCTTGGCTCCGTTGCCGTATGCGAGGTTGTCGTATGCGGGGTTGTCGCGTGCTGGAGTGCCGGGTGCGCAGGCGCCGCGTGCGATGTCGGCAGGCGGTGCGCGATGCGGCCCGATCCGGCGTGCGCGACCTCCGGCAGCGGAGCCTGCTCCGCGTTGCGCATCCGCTCGAACGACAGCATCTGCATCTCGACGGCCAGGTCGACGCGACGGACCTCGACCGTCGCCGGTGCGACCAGCTCGCAGGGCGCGAAGCTCAGGATCGACTGCAATCCGGACGCGACGAGCCGATCGCACACGTCCTGGGCCGCGTCGTCGGGAACGGTGATCACCGCGATGGTCGGTTCCAGCTCGGCGACCGCCGCGGGCAGTTCGGCGACGTCGCGCACCACCAAGCCCGCGACCGGCATGCCGATCACCTCCGGGTCGCTGTCGAGAATGCCGACGACGGTGAATCCGCGCCGCCGGAACCCGCCGTAACCGACCAGGGCCCGGCCCAGGTTCCCCGCGCCGACCAGCACGACGCGATGACCCTGCGACAGGCCGAGCACGTCTTCGATCCGGGCGCGGAGCTTGGCCACGTCGTAGCCGACGCCGCGCACCCCGTTGGGGCCGAGGAAGGACAGATCCTTGCGCAATTTGGCCGAATTGACACCCGCCGCGACAGCCAGTTCCTCACTCGATACGATGGCAACACCGTCGTCGGCCAACATGGCGAGGACCCGAAGATAGGTAGCCAGCCGCGCGACGGTGGCCTGCGGGATGTCCTTCTGCAGAGCCCTGCCGGAGACGCCGCCTGGCGCCTCATGCTGCTCTGTCACGTCGTCGGCTCCTCGTCCCGGGCCTCGGGCTCCGGTTCGTCGCTCGACCCCCTCTGACCGGGGACGGTCCGGTGCCATGGGGTCGAAGTTTCGGATTTCGGGGCGGCTCCGCAGCCTCGGCATGCGGGTCGCGTTGCCACCACCGTAACTGCTTGTGAAGCCCTGCACAAAGTCGGTGAAATTGGCCTCATTTTCCGCCGCGACCAGCACAGCGGCCGAATCGGACGGAAAACGGCGCGCTCAGCGCTTCAGGTCGGCCCGCAATCGGGTCTCGTCGACATCGAAATAGCTGTGCTCGCGGCCGTCGAGCAGCACGACGGGAAGCCGGTCGCCGTACTCGGCGCGCAGGCCAGGGTCGGTAGCGGCGGCTTCGTCGACGTCGAGGGTGCCCGGTTCGATACCGAATTCGGCGCAGATCACGCGCAGCTGTTCCAGTGCCGTCGCACACAGTCCGCAGCCCGCGCGAGTCAGCAATGTCACCGAATGTGTGTGATTGGTCATGAGCGGAATTTAATCCGCGGCGCGACGCCGCGAAGGCTCGGTACGCGCCACGCGATTGTGTCGCGCGCCGCCTTCCGCCGTGACTGTCGGCCGATCCGGCTACTGTTGACATGGTTCGCGCGACGGGCGGAGGTACTGGTGCCGGAACGATCGAGGGTGGCGAGGGCCGGATTCATCGCGGGACGATTCGGTGAGTTTCCGGCGCGATGGAATCTGAGCCAGATGGGCCAGGGTCTGCAGGACCAGCTCGCCCGCATCTCGCGCAGCCCCTTCGGCCCCACCGAAGAGGAATTGCGGGCCAATCTGGCCGGTGAGGCCAGCGCCGACGCGGCGCTCACCCTGCACGACGCCGAATTGGCCGCCGGCGAGGCCGAGGCCGCGGGCCCTGAGGCGCCGCGCGATCTCACCGCGGCGGCGTTCTTCGACGTCGACAACACCATGGTGCAAGGTGCCTCGATCGTGCACTTCGCCCGCGGTCTCGCCGCGCGCAAGTACTTCAAGACCTCCGATCTGGTGGACGTCGCCTGGAAGCAGGTGAAATTCCGGGTCACCGGCAAGGAGAACAGCACCGACATGGCCAGCGGCAAGGAGAAGGCACTGGCGTTCATCGCCGGGCGTTCGACCGCCGAACTGGCCGCGCTGGGCGAGGAGATCTACGACGAGATCATCGCCGACAAGATCTGGCCGGGCACCCGCGCGCTCGCGCAGATGCACTTGGACGCGGGCCAGCAGGTGTGGCTGGTGACCGCCACCCCCGTGGAACTGGCGCAAGTGATCGCGAAGCGGCTCGGGCTCACCGGAGCGCTGGGCACCGTGGCCGAGAGCGTGGACGGGAAGTTCACCGGGCGGCTGGTCGGCGACATCCTGCACGGGCTCGGCAAAGCGCACGCGGTGCGCACCCTGGCGATCCGCGAGGGCCTGAACCTCAAGCGCTGCACCGCGTACTCCGACAGCCACAACGACGTGCCGATGCTCTCGCTGGTCGGCACCGCCGTGGCGATCAACCCGGACTCGGATCTGCGCGAAGTCGCCAAGAACCGGGGCTGGGAGATCCGCGACTTCCGCACCGGCCGCAAGGCCGCCAAGATCGGCGTGCCCACCGCGCTGGCCTTGGGCGCGGCGGGCGGCGCCGTCGCAGCAGCGGTCACTCGCCGCCGCGACGTTCACTGAAAGGCGAACGCGCAGCTCACCTCAGCCACGTCTTTCGAGCCATGAGGGGCCGCGCACACGCCGTGCAGAGGCGCGGCGAATCTAACCGGTGAATACGTTGCGGCGCTTGGTGAGCAGCTTGTAGAGCGTCTGCTGGATGGTCTCGCGCACCTGGTCGGTGACCTCGAACATGGTCATCGGATCGTCGGCGGCCTCCGGCTCGTACGGCGCGGTCGGGATGGGGGCGCCGAACTCGATGTACCACTTCGACGGCAGCGGCACCGCGCCGAGCGGACCCAGGTGCGGGAACAACGGCGTGACCGGGAAGTACGGGAGGCCGAGCAGCCGGGCCAGCGGCTTGATGTCGGCCAGCTTCGGGTAGATCTCCTCGGAGCCGACGATGGAGCACGGGATGATCGGCACGCCGGTGCGCACCGCCGCGGCGACGAAGCCGCCGCGGCCGAAGCGCTGCAACTTGTAGCGATCGGTGTACTGCTTGCCGACGCCCTTGAATCCTTCGGGGAACACCCCGGTCAGCTCGCCGGAGCGCAGCAGCCGTTCGGCGTCCTCCCGGCAGGCCAGCGTATGGCCGGCCCGGCGAGCCAGCACCCCGAGCACGGGGGTCTCGAAGATCAGATCGGCCGCGAGCAACCGCAACGCACGCTGCTTGGGGTGGCGATCGTGCACGGCCAACTGCAACATCAGGCCGTCGAGCGGCACCGTGCCCGCGTGATTGGCAACGATCAGCGCGCCGCCCGCTTCCGGGAGGTTGTCCATCCCGCTGACCTCGACCCGGAACCACAGGTCCGACAGCGGGCGCAGGGCGGGCAGGATGACCGACTCGAGCAGGTGCTCGTCGAAACCGAACTCGTCGATCTGGTAGTCGCCGGTGAGCCTGCGGCGCGCGAAGTCCGCGGTCTTGGCGATCTGCTTGCCGAGGGCGCCGCGCAGCACGCCCGACAGCGACTGGGGCGCGGCGGGCGCCACCGCCGCGCGCCGCTCCGCCAGCGACGTCACCGGACTCGGCGCGGCTTGCCGCCGTGGCACGGGCCGCTGGCGCGCCTCGATCTGGAGATCGTGGAGTTGGATGACTTTCGCTACGTCATTCATTGGTGTGCTCCCGTACCGGCCCCGAGCAGGCCGAGCAGTTTGTGTTCTGCGGCGTCGATCCACGCTGGATCGACCACGGGCCGCAACGCTGCGCCCCCGATGAAGTCGTCGAACGCCTGCACCGTTGTCCAGCGTGGCACGAAACCGAATTCGGTGCGCATGCGTGTGGTGTCCAGGCCACAACCGAAGTGGAAATAGTCGAGCTGTTCGGCGGAGAACTCCCGCATCACCGGGCCCATGAGCAGGCGCCCAGCGGTGCGGAACACCGTGAAGGGAACGGGCACCTCGATCCGGCCCGCCCGCCGGACCGCCTGCGACAGCGACAGCGCGCCGTCGCCCGCGATGTTGTACGTGCCTGCCGCCGCGCCGCGCGCCGCGTGCGTCAAGGCGGCTACCGCGTCCTCCTCGTGCAGCAGCTGCATTCTGGCGTCCCGGCCGAATACGGTGGGGGTCACCGGCGAACGCAGATATTGCACGCCGCGAGCGGCCAGCCGGGGGCCGACGATGGGGGCGAACCGCAGAATTGACGTGGCGATATCGGGACGCCGCCGGGCCAGCCCGCGAACATAACCCTCTATATCGATCAGGTCCCGCGCGAACCCGCCGCGCGGCGGTGTGCGCGCGCTCATTTCCTCGGTGAATTTCGCGGGATCCTTGGCGCTGCACCCGTAAACCGCCGAGGACGAGCGCAGCACCACCCGGCGCACCGATGCCACCTTCTGGCAGACCGCGAACAGCTGCATGGCGCCGAGGACGTTGTGATCCTTCATCACCGCGCGACCGCCGCCCGCAGGCGGGCGCGTCAGAAGCGCGGTGTGCACCACGGTGTCCACCTCGCCACCATCGATCACCTTACGGATCAATGGGTTTCGAATGTCCGCGCGCACGAATTCGGCGCGGCCCATGCGCCGCTGCAACTCCCGGCTCGGCGTCATCGTGTCGACGGCGAGAATCCGCTCGATCCCGGGCTGCTGAGCGAGGCGGGCGACGACCGTGCCGCCGAAGAAGCGGCTGGCCCCGGTGACCAGCACGACCTTCGGCGCGTGCGCTTCCCGACCCTCAGAACTCACCGGCACCCGCTTTCCCTTGCCAGCCGCCTTTGTGATTATTCCCAGTGCCAAGGGTAGCGGGTACCTACCCTTCCGCCGAGAGTATTAACCAGGATCTAACGATGACTTCAGTCACGTGATACAAACGGTGATTTCAAAATTGCAAGTTTCAAATAAAAGAGCCCGTCACCTATTGGTGACGGGCCCGCGCGGCTACCACGCAGCGATGCTCACTTGCCGAGTTTGCGCCGCTGGACACGCGTGCGGCGAAGCAGCTTGCGGTGCTTCTTCTTCGACATGCGCTTGCGGCGCTTCTTGATCACAGAACCCATAGGGTTGTCCTCGCGTTCTCTCTACTCGGCGCGCACGCTGCCCGTGCGCGATTGCCGGACGCCCGTCTGCCCTGGCCCCGGCCGACGGGCCGGGGTCACGCGGCAAGCCTCACGCCCCGTGTTCGCGCCGCCGGATACCACGGGGCAACCAACAGCGATGCCACCGGCGGGCGAACACGAACCGAGGAGCTATCGTACCGTCACGCCCCAGCGGTCTCGAAACCGCCTCATCCGGCGTCGAAGTAGGACGTTTCCAGATAGTCGTGCACGGCCTTGGCGTGCACCCGGAACGACCGGCCGACGCGCACGGCGGGCAACTCGCCCGAGTGCACCAGCCGGTAGACCGTCATCTTGGACACCCGCATCAGACTCGCCACCTCGGCGACGGTGAGAAACTGGGTGCCGCCGCCGAGCACGGGTTGCCCCTGTGTCGCGGCCTCACGCTGTGTGCGGGAATTCCCCCGACCGCCCGCTGGACCGGAGCCGCCGGACGCTCCGGAATTCGCAGACATCTTGTTCGCAGACATCATTGCACCATTGACCTCCGGCACGTCCGCGCCGCCGGCTTCCCCACCGGCGGAACAGACACGCACGTGCTACTTGAGAGCTTAGCGGGACCAGTGGTGTTACTGCGACGGGAGTGAGAAATCGGGTTTTCCGATTTCGAACCGACCGGTCATTCCGCTGACGCGCCCTGTTCGGCCGACCTTTGCCTCGATGCGAAGAGAGCTTCCCAGAACGCCGAGCGTAGTCCTCCGCGCTCCAGTTCGCGGATCGCGGCCGCGGTGGTGCCCGCGGGTGAGGTCACCGCGGCGCGCAATTCCGCGGCGGTCTGGGTCGAGCTGTCCAGCAGGGCGGCCGAGCCGACCATGGTCTGCACGACCAGCTGGGTGGCCACATCCCTGGTGAGCCCGAGCCCGACGCCCGCGTCCACCATGGCCTCGACGACCAGGAAGAAGTAGGCGGGCCCCGATCCGGACACCGCGGTGACGGCGTCCATCTGACTCTCGGACACGGTGACCACCTTGCCCACCGCGCCGAGCACCTCGGTCACCAGTTCCAGATGCTGCTCGCGCGCGTAGCGCCCCGGCGCGATGACGCTCATCCCCTGCCCCACCAGCATCGGCGTATTCGGCATCACCCGCACCACGGGGAACCCGGCGGGCATCTTGCCCTCCAACCGCGCCGTCGGCACACCGGCCGCCAGCGACACCAGCACCTGATCGCGGTCGCTGCCGATCTCGGCCTTGCCCAGCGGCGCGAGCACGGCGTCGACGTCGCCCGGCTTCACCGCGATCACCAGCAGGTCCGCGCCGACGGCGGCATCGGCCAGGTCGTCGGTGACCCGGATGCCGAAGCGCTCGGCGAGCTGATGGGCCCGTTCCCGATGGGTCTCCACGACGACCAAGTCCTTGGTCAGCCGCCCGGACTCCAGCAACCCGGCGACCAACGCCTCCCCGATGCGCCCGCCACCGATCACCGCAATTCTCGTCATGGGCCTCAAGGCTAGACGGCGCGCGCGTGGGCTCAGCGCTGGGGAACGAGCGCCAGCTGACGACTCTGCGCGACGACCGCGCCGGTGGAGTCGAGCACCAGCTGATCCTCGTCGAACATGCGCTCGCCCACCTCGTGCGTGGTCGCGATGATCCGCAGCCAGCCCGGTGCGGGCCTGCGGCGCAGGTAGGTGGTCATCTGCACGGTGGGCGCCCAGCCGAAGTGGCCGAGGTTCATCGGCACCGGCGGACTCATGTCGGCGCTCATCATGGCGAAGTACATCGCCACATCGGGGTCCTGCTCGTCCCCCGGCCGCGGGCGGATCCACATCCGCAGGCGCGGCTCGCCTTTCGCGCCCGCCAGGAAGCGGGCCCACTCGCGGTCGAGATGGATGTCGGCGCCCCGGCCGACGTGCACGATGTCGCCCATCTGCGAGCCGGGTTCGTAGCCGATGGCATCGGCGGGCGGCTGCGTGGGCATATCGGAGTGTTCCGGCGCGTAGATCGGGTTCGCGTCGTCGAGGCGGCTGAACGTCAGCGCCGTGCGCACCAGGACGCGACCGTCCTGGACGAGGTCGGTGTCGGCGAGGCAGATCTGCCTGCCGATCTTCCGCACACGCACCTCGTATTCGACCTCGCCCGGGTTGGGCGCGCCGAGGAAATCGGAACTCGCGGCGACCGGCGCCATCCCGACCAGAGCCGGATCGGTCGCGCGCAGCCAATTCGTCGCCGCGGCCGCGCTGCCCGCGACCATGGTTCCGCCGTGCACCTTCGGGCCGATGGTCCAGATGTCGTCGATGAAACCCAGGTAGCGGCCGGTGTCCGGGGTCGTCGGCGGCACCGGTTCCAGCGCGCACACCTGGCTGAACGGTGCGTCGGTGGTGGCCGCCGGGCCGAAATCGGCCGTCAGCTCCGTCGTCATCCTCACTCCTGTCCTGCGTCGACCTCACCCGATCGCGTCCTGCGCTGCCGCGCTGTCGGCACCGGGTTCGTACAACGTACAACGCACCCGGTGACCGACCACATGGCCGCATACCGGAGGAGCGACGAGCGTCACATCGGCGGCTCGGGCGAGCTGTGGCGCGCGCCCGCGGGAGTGGGCGCGGCGGCCTCGGTCAGATGCCTGCGGGCGAAGGCCAGCGTGCGATGCAACATCTCGGCCCGGTCCTTGGTGGTGCGCGCGTTCTGCGTATTGATCTCCGCGACGACCTGGCCGGTGAAACCGGTGCGGACCAGGCTCGCGCACAACTCCTCGCACGGCTGGGTGCCCTCGCCGGGAACGAGATGTTCGTCGTGCGCGGCGCCCCTGCCGTCGGCGAGGTGCAAATGGGCCAGACCCGAGCCCATCCGGGCGGCCAGCGCCAGTGGGTCGGCTCCGGCGGTGGCGGTGTGCGACAGGTCCAGGGTGTAGTGGGCGAACCCGGTGTCGGTCGGGTCGTACGACGGGCTGAAGGCGGTGAGCGCGGGACCGGGGCCGCCACGGCGCTCCAGCCTGCGCACCGCGCCTTCGCGTCGGCCGAACAGCGTGTCCGCCCGCATCGGGAACATGTTCTCCACCGCAACGATCACCGGGCTGCCTTCCTCCAGCTCGGCCACCTGCTCGGCGAACCCGGCCGCGTAGCGGCGCTGCCAGCGGAACGGCGGATGCACCACCACCGTGCTCGCGCCGAGCGCTTCGGCCGTACGCACGCTGCGCGCGAGTTTGGCCACCGGATCCGAGCCCCACACCCGCTGCGAGATCAACAGGCACGGCGCGTGTAACGCGAGCACCGGAACGCCGTACCGGCGCGAGTAGGCCTGCACGGTGGCGATGCTCTGGCTGGCCGGTTCGGCCCAGACCATCAGCTCGACGCCGTCGTAGCCGAGTTCGGCGGCGTAACGGAACGCGGCCTCCGTGTTCTGCGGATACACCGAGGCGGTGGACAGGCCCACCCGGATCTGCCCCGGCCGGGACCCGCCCCCGGCGTCTTCCTGCGGTCCGGCGCCCGCGTGCGACCTCGACCCGGTCTCGTTCGCCTGCCCGATATTCACCACGCCTCGCTCCCGCCTCAGTTCGTACTGAGAAGAAAGGCCAGTGGTCCCAGCGTGACGAAGATGCCCACGACGACGGCGATCACCGTGCTGAGGATGTCGTCGGTCCTGCGCAGAATCCGCACGAGGGCCACCAGGCCGAGAATCACGATCATCGCCAGGGCCAGCGCGACCCAGGGAAGCATCTCCCACATCCGCTCGAAGCCCTTGAACAGCAGCATGCCCGCGACGGCAGCGCCCGTGCTCTGGCCGCCGAGGATCATCCACTGGCGCCGGTTCTCGTCGTCCTCCGACTTCTTGGCCGCCCTGGACCTGCGCGGCGAGGCGGCCCTGGTGACGGCGCGAGGTTCGTCATCGAAGTCGTCGTCGTCTTCGTCCTCGTCCAGTGCGATCGGCTCGTAGACGTCGGTGACGCCGTCCAGTTCCGCGGCGGCGACGCCGGCGCGACCGCCACGGCCGTGGTGCTGCGCCGCGCCGCGTTCGGCCCGTTCGGCGCCTTCGCGCAGCAGGTCGCCGGCGACCGTCTGGCCGGACAGCAGCTGCTGATCCTGGCTGGCCAGCGACCAGGCGGCGGTCGGGAGGCCGCCGGATTCCGGCGCCGGTTCGGCCTGCGGTTTGTGCCGACGGGCCGACCAGGCAGGCAATCCGTTCTCGCCGACGCCCTCGCGACGGGCTGGTCTTCGATGCGCCTCCGGCGGCTCGGGCGGAGCCTGCCTGCCCGGCTTCGATCTCGGATCGGGCGGCGGCGCGAGGGGCAGCGGTTGCGACTCGGGGGCGAAACCGCCGGTGGACGGCGACCAGGCCGCGGTGGACGGACCCACGTCCTCGGCGGCTTCCGCGGCCTCCGCCGCCCTGCGCCTTGCCGCGCGCCCGCCCCTGGCGCCGTTGCGCTCGGGCAAGGGCGAGCGGCCGAAGCCGGGTTCATCGAGGTCCCCGTGGCCGTTGCGGCTCGCTTCGCCGAACCCGCGGTCGGACAGCGCGTCCAGGCCGAACGATTCGGACCGGGCCTCCTGCCAGGACCGTACCTCGGTCGCCTCTTCTTCGGGTTCCTCCCGCCTGCGCCTTCGCCCCGAGCGCGGGGGCGTCTCCGGCGCCGCGGGCGGATCGGGGACGTACGGACCGGGCGCGGCCGAGAACAGATCGGACACCGGAGTGTCCGGTGACAGCGGATCGAACGACGTGCTGTGGCGCGCGGAGGGCATCTCCCGGCCCGGCATGACGCGGCTGGAGCGCCCCGGCGGCGGATCGGCCCGCGGCGGGTCCGGCTGCGCGTAACCGGCCAGCGGGTCGTACATCGAGATCGGACCCGAGATGGGCGAATACGACGACGGATCGGGCTGCGGATCGGGCGAGTAGGAAACCGGTTCCGGCGCGGGCGGATCGAACGAGGGCGGCGCGTAGGCGGGTTCGTCCGCACCGGAATCCGGCGCCGCGTGCGCGGAGTGGCCGCCGCCGTCCCGGATGACCGGCAGGTCACCGGTCAGTTCGGCGACGGAGATGCCGCGGCCGCTGCGGCGGCGTCTGCCCCCGCCGGACGAGGCGCCGCCCTGCTGGCCGTTACGCGCCAGCAGTTCCGCGACCGACAGCTGTTTGGAGTCCTCGCTCATGACGACACCGTCCCGATCGAGCCCGGCGAAGGCGCGCCGCCGGGCGCGGGCCGACCGTCACCGGTCGCCGAGCCCGCTGAGTACGTTGCTTCGGGTCCACCATTCATATCGGTATCCAGTTTGCGCAGGATCAGCCCTTCGCGCAGCGCCCACGGGCAAATCTCCAAAGTATCGAGCGAAAGTGCCCGCATACTCGCCTCCGCGACCAGTGCGCCGGCCACCAATTGCTGTGACCGATCGGAACTTACGCCTTCCAATTCTGCACGGTCCGCCGCCGTCATCCGCGAGATGAACGCTATCAGTTGGCGCAGGCCCGAACTCGTGAGTGTACGACGCACCCGAGGGCCCGCGGCGGACGGCGCCGCTCCGGTCAGCCTGGCCAGGGATCGGAACGTCTTCGACGTGCCGACGGCGAGATCGGGCTTGCCGGGCTCGAGCAGCTTCTTCGCCGGGACCACCAGCTCGGCGTCGAGCCAGTCCCGCAACACCGCGACACGGCGCTTGCCCGGCGGGTCATCGCGCAGCCATTCCCTGGTCAACCGGCCCGCGCCCAGCTGCAAGGACAGCGCGACGTCCGGCTCCTCGTCGCCGCCGTTGGTCATCTCGAGCGAACCGCCGCCGATGTCCAGGTTGAGAATGCGCCCCGCGCTCCAGCCGTACCACCGGCGCACCGCGAGAAAGGTCAGCCGGGCCTCGTCGACGCCGGACAGCACCCGCAGGTCGACGCCCGTCGACTCGCGCACGCGGCCGAGCACCTCCTCGGAGTTGGCCGCCTCCCGCAGCGCCGAGGTGGCGAACGGCATCAGCTCGACGCATCTGGAGGTCTCGGCGATGCTGGCGAATTCGGCCACGGTGTCGATCAGCCGTTGCGCGCCGGCCTCGGTGATGCAACCGGCGGCATCGATGTTCTCCGCGAGCCGCAAGGTGGCCTTCGTCGAACTCATCGGCAGGGGGTGACCGCCACGGTGCGCGTCCACCACGAGCAGGTGAACGGTATTGCTTCCGACATCGAGTACCCCAAGCCGCACATGAACACGGTACTGGGTGGTGCTGCACTTCAGCCCAGGCGACTGAGCTGTTAGCGTCCTCTTTTGTGACGGTAGGCGCATCACCGAGCAGCCCGACCCGGCCCCGACCAGCGGGGAAGATCGACCCAGCCCCCGAAGTCGAACCCGACTTCCCGCGCGAGTGGATCGAGTTCGTCGATCCGGCAAACGACGAGCACCTGATCGTCGCCGATCTGACCTGGCTGCTGTCGCGGTGGACGTGCGTGTTCGGCACCCCGGCCTGTCAGGGCATCCTGGCCGACCGGCCGGATGACGGCTGCTGCTCGCACGGCGCGTTCCTCTCCGACGACGACGACCGCAAACGGCTGAGCCGCGCTGTGAAGATGCTCACACCCGAGGACTGGCAGCTGCGCGGCGAGGCGACCAACGCGCAGGGCAAGGTCACCAAGAGCGGCTATCTGGAACTCGACGAACTGGACGACGAGCCGGCGCTGCGCACGCGCCGGTTCGACGGCGCGTGCATCTTCCTCAACCGTCCCGGCTTCGCGGGCGGCATCGGCTGCGCCCTGCACTCCATGGCGCTGCGGCGCGGCATCGAGCCGCTGGAGGTGAAGCCGGACGTGTGCTGGCAGCTGCCGATCCGCCGCACCCAGGACTGGGTGGACCGGCCCGACGGCGTGCAGATCCTGCGCACCGTGATCACCGAGTACGACCGCCGCGGCTGGGGGCCGGGCGGCGCGGACCTGGACTGGTACTGCTCGGGCTCCCCCGACGCCCATGTCGGCGCCAAGCCGGTGTGGCAGTCCTACGCCCCCGAGCTGACCGAACTGATCGGCGCGCCCGCCTACGCCGAGCTGGCCAGGCACTGCAAGCGCCGCGAGGGTCTCGGCCTGATCGCCGTGCACCCGGCGACGGTGCACGCCGATCGGATGCGCGATACCGCCGATCCGTTCGCCTGATCGTTTGCCGACCGAGCGCTCGATCGGGTGGCCTCCGGCGGTGCGCTCGCTCGGGCGGTTCACCCCGTCGCCATGCGAGCTTCACCCGGATCGGGTTTGATGTGCCGTTATGTCCAAGAAAGTTCTCGCCGCGGCGGCCATCGCACTGGGCGCCGCCCTCTCGCTCACCGGAGTAGCCCACGCCGAGCCGAACGGCGATCCGCACAAGTTCTTCGACTTCACCACGGAGTTCGTGTCGGCCACCGATCCGGCCGCGGTCAACGCCAAGGCCGCGGGCAAGCTGCTGATCGCCAGCCCCTACGGCACCTCGCACACCATCGCCTGCCGCGGCACCAGCACCGCGGACCTCTACGACTGCATGCAGGAAGACGATCTGGGCTGGATCACCCTGCAGAAGACCGAGACCCCCCTCGGCACCACCTGGATCTACCTGCCCTGAGCGACCACGAACGGCAACGGCCGAGAGCACCGCAGTGCTCTCGGCCGTTTCGTGTTCTCGCCTCGCGGGCCGCTCATGCCTCCAGTTTGTAGCCGAGGCCGCGCACGGTGACCAGATGTTCCGGCTTGGCCGGATCCGCTTCGATCTTCGAGCGCAGCCGCTTGACGTGCACGTCAAGGGTCTTGGTGTCGCCGACGTAGTCGGCGCCCCACACGCGGTCGATCAGCTGACCTCGGGTGAGCACCCGCCCGGAATTGCGCAGCAGGTATTCGAGCAGGTCGAACTCCTTGAGCGGCAAGGTGACCGGCTTGCCGTTCACCATCACGGTGTGCCGGTCGACGTCCATCCGGACCGGGCCCGCTTCCAGCACGCCGCTCTCGGTGGAGCCCTCGAGTTCGTCGCCCGCCCCGCGGCGCAGCACGGCGCGGATGCGCGCGATGAGCTCGCGGGCGGAATACGGCTTGGTGACGTAGTCGTCGGCGCCGAGCTCGAGGCCGACCACCTTGTCGATCTCGCTGTCGCGCGCGGTGACCATGATCACCGGCACCCCGCTGCGGGTGCGCAACTGCTTGCACACGTCGGTGCCGCTCATGCCGGGCAGCATCAGGTCGAGCAGGACGATGTCCGCACCGGACCGGTCGAACTCGGCGAGCGCGGACGGCCCGTCACCGACGACGGTGACCTCGAAACCCTCCTTGCGCAGCAGGAACGCGAGCGGATCGGCCAGCGACTCCTCATCCTCGACGATCAGAACACTCGTCATCTGCGTGCCTCCACACCATTCGGTCGGCCCGGTCCGGTGGGACGCGGGCTTGTTTCTATCGTGCTCACCACGGCGCCGTCGTTGTCGTCGTCGGCGCCTGCTTCGTGGTGGGCGGGTATGCGCAAGGTGAACGTCGATCCGGTGCCCAACTTGCTCCACAGGGTGATTTCCCCGTTGTGGTTGGCGGCCACGTGTTTGACGATAGCCAGACCCAGACCGGTACCGCCCGTCTGGCGCGAACGCGCCTTGTCGGACCGGAAGAACCGTTCGAACACCCGCTCCTGGTCCTCCTTGGCGATGCCGATGCCGCGATCGGTGACCGCCATCGCCACGTGATCGCCGCGCAGGGATCGGCTCACCGACACGTGGGAGCCGGGCGGCGAGTAGGCGATCGCGTTCTCCACCAGGTTGGACAGAGCGGTGACCAGCAAGGTCTCGTCGCCGAGCACCTCGAGCCCGCTCGGGCGGTCGGTGCTGACCGTGATCCCGGCGGCTTCGGCGGCGGTGCGGGAACGGTCGACCGCCTGGGTCACCACGGTGTCCACGTCCACCACCTCGAGTTCGGGCAGCTTCTCGGCGCCCTGCAGGCGGGAGAGCGCGATGAGCTCGGTCACCATCTTGCCGAGACGGCGCGATTCGCCGAGCACGCGCTGACCGAAGTGCCGCACGGCCTCGGGGTCGTCTGCGGACTCCAGCAGGGCTTCGGCCAGCAGGCTCATGGCGCCGACCGGGGTCTTGAGTTCATGGCTGACGTTGGCCACGAAGTCGCGCCGGGTGGCCTCCATGCGCGCCTGTTCGGAATCGTCGTCGGCGAACAGCACGGTGAAGGTGGTCTCCTCGCGCGACAGCTGCCTGGCGACGCCGCGCACCGCGATGCGGCCACGGCCGGGGACCGGATTCTTGGCGGTGAGGTCGAACTCCGCGGATTCCCCGGTGGCGAGCACCTTCTCCACGGCGGCCCAGGCGCGCTCGTCGAGCAGGCGGTTGCGGACCAGGCCGAGTTCCTCGGCGCGCGGATTGACCAGCACGACGTCGCGGTACTCGTCGACGACCGCGATCCCGCTCTCGGAGGCGAGCACGATCAGGTCGAGAACCTGGGACATGGTGAGACCGGACTCGGCCTGCCTGCGCGCGGCCTGCCTGGCATTCACATACGGGATCAATAGCCCGCCGACTGCCAGGCCGACGACAGCCGCCAAGATGGCCAGCAGCACGGCCTGGGGAACACTCACACTTGAATCGTACGGTCGCCGACCCGTCGCCCGACGCGGGGTACACGAAGTTTCGCGCAGGTCATAGGCCCTTCCGGCGCCGTTAGCCGCATGTTTACGCGCTGTTCGACGTCAGGTATCCGCCCCGTATCCACCGGCCGGTCGGTTCACTTCGTCCTCGGCTGCGGCCAGCGCCTCGTTCACCGCCGCGCCGTGCTTGTCCACCCACTCGCCGAGGGCGTAGATCGGGATCAACAGATCAACGCCCGCCTCGGTCAGCTCGTATTCCACCCGTGGCGGGGCCTCGGCGTACCGGTGACGGCGCACCAGCGCCATCCGCTCCATTCGGCGCAGCGTTTGCGTCAGCATCTTCTGACTGATCCCGCCGATCGCCGTGCGCAGCTCGCCCGGACGCATGGGTCCCTCGCGCAGCAGATAGACAAGCACCGGTAGCCAGGAGTTGCCGAAGATGTCCACGCCCATGCGGGCCGGGCAGTCGGATTCGAAGTCGCCGTACGGCGCGAAGTCCACCCGCTCGGAGCCGACCGGGTCGATGGGTGCTGCGCTCACGCCTCCAGCTTGCCAGCGCCGTTGCGCACCTCAGGGTGCCTTTCGCAGTCCCTAGCGTCGGCGGCGCACACCTTTCGAGTCAGGAGTTCGGATGCGAATCGGAATCATCGGCGCGGGCGCGATGGCGCGGGCACTCGGCGGCGGCTGGAGCGTAGCGGGGCACGAAGTGCTCATCGGCGCGCGGTCCGGCAGTGCCGCGGCGGAATCGGCGGCCTCGATCGGTGGGCGGGCCGGAAGTATCGCCGACGCGGCGGGTTTCGGCGACGTCGTGCTGCTCGCGTTACCCGTGCCCGCGCTGCCGGAAGTGCTGCACGCGGTCGCGGATCTACTGGCCGGACGCACGGTGATCGACTGCACCAACGCCTTCACCCCGGACGCGACGGCCCCTGAGGGGGCCACCGGCTTCGTGCTCGCCGAAGACGCTGTGGCGGAACGGATCGCGGCGCTGGCGCCGGAGGCGCACGTGGTGAAGGCGTTCAACCTGTGCGCCGCCGAGGTATGGCAGGCCGACGCGCGCGTCTTCGACGGCCGCCGCTTGGCGGTGCCGCTGTGCGGCGACGACGAGGCCGCGCTGCGAGCGGTCGCCACGCTCGCCGAAGACCTGGGATCGCGAGCGTTCCCGGCGGGCGGCCTGCACCGGGCCCGGTATCTGGAGGCTCTGTCGGTGTTCACCGTCGGCCTCTGGTTCGCCGGGCACGATGCCCGCGCGATGTTCCCGCCCTTGGCGGCCGCCTTCGCCGTCGCCGACTGACCGGGCCGGAGCGTGCACCCGCACCCATACCCCGCAGCGTCACGCATGATGCGCGCGGGTGCACGCTCGGACCCCGCCCCGGATCTACCAGCCCGGATTGCCACCGACCGGCACGTTGACGAAGCTCGGACGGCCGGGGTCCAGCTCCAGATGCTGTGGCCGCATGCCGGTGTCGATCAGCATCGGCAGGATCGGCAGGCCCTTGGGGAAGTTGCCGGCGTACACGTCGACGCGCAGCCGGTGCCCGGGTTGCAGGATCGCCTCGGTGGCGGGCAGCGCGATGTCCAGCGTGGTCACCTCGCCCGGGACGGTCGGCTGCCGCTGCTCCAGCGAGGTGAACGGCCGGGGATCGGTGTAGTCGCCGTTGGCCGACTTGCTGCTGTTCGCCTCATCGATCGCCCGCAGCGAGGCCATGAGCTGCCCCGACGACAGCACGCTCGACTGCCCGTCCGGCGCGACGTCGTTCACCGTGACCACCCAGTACCCGTCGGCGGCGTCCTGGACGGTGTTGAGCCGCACCGCGATTCGCCCCGAGATCGTGGTCGGCTCGGCGACCGGGGCGCTGGTGAAGGTCAGGCCGTTGAGTTCCTCGACCCTGGAGTCCTTCGCGCACCCGTCGATGACCGACAGCACACCGGCGGTGCCCTGGGCGGCGTCGTTGGAGCACAGGCTGGTCAGGCCGGGCGCGACGGTCAGGCGCGCCGGCTCGCCGGTGCCCGCGGCGTCGAGCGAACCGTCGTACAAGCTGTTCGCGGTACCGCTGGGCGCGGCGGACAGATACATCCTGCGATGCACCGCCTGCCCCGAATCCGCGGCGGCGGTCGGCGCGGCGAACGATTCGGTGGTGATCCAGCCGCCGCCCTGCTGGCGCAGCGTGATCGGGCCGTACTGCTCGATGCCGTTGTCGACGTCCTTGAGCCACCGGTCGAACCAGGCGCGCTGCAGCACGTCCAGCCGCGGCGGCAGGCCCGGCTTGCCGTACTCGTTGCCCGAGTTGAGGTGATAGGTGTTGCCCATCAGCAGCTGCTTGTGGCCCGGCGGCAGCGGGATCTCGTTGTAGATCTTGGATTCGGAGTAGGTGAACAGGTCGTGCCAGCCGCCGGTGACGAAGGTCGGCGTCCGGATGTCGCCGGGATCACCGAGCCAGTCCTGGCGCGGGCCGGAACCGTCGGTCAGCAACTCCTTGGCGCGCGGGTCGAGATCTTCGATGCGCGCGGTGGTGTAAACGTTGAGCAGCACGTCCATGAAGGTCAACGGGTCGCGGGCGCGGTCGGCCAGCCACGTGGTGTCCAGCTGTCCGTTGAGCACCGAGGCCAGATCGGGGATCAACTTGAGGCCGTTGATCGCGGTCAGCCACAGCGGGATGAAGTTGAAGCCGAATCCGCCGCCCGGCGCGAGCACGTCGTTGACCAGATCGCTGCCGGGCACCACGGGGAAGATCGCCTGCAAGGCGGGCGGGCGCTTCTCGGCGACCTGCACCTGGTTGATCCCGGAGTAGGAGATGCCGTTCATGCCGACGCGTCCGTTGGACCACGGCTGGCGCGACGCCCAGTCGATCACCTCGACCGTGTCCTGCTGCTCACGTCCGCGCAGCATGTCCCAGACGCCCTGGGAGAAACCCGTGCCGCGCACGTCGACGACCACCTGCGTGTAGCCGCTCTTGATCAGCTGCCGGTCGACGGTGAAGTTGCGCAGTTCGCCGCCGCCGAACGCCTTGGTCAGATCGGTGACGCCGGACAGCGGGGTGCCGCTCATGTCGATCTGCCGGAAGAATTCGATCAGCGCGTCGGACAGTCCCGGAATCGACTGCGCGTGATCGGCCAGGTTCGACACCAGCTTGGTGTACGGGGTCAGGTTGACGATCGTCGGCGTGGGGGTGTCGATGGGGCGGCCGGAGACGTCGGCGGGCCGGTAGACGTTGCCCTTCAGGACCGTTCCGTCGCTCATCGTGATGGGGACGTCCCACTGGATGTTGATGTTCGGGTACTGCTGTGGACCATCCTGGGTGGCCGTCCAGGCCGCTCCCGCAGCGCCGCCGTCAGGGCCGGTCGGCGGCGCGACGGCATCGGCGCCGCCGGCTGACAAGGGGACGAGCATCGTGGCGGCAACCGCCGCAACCGTGGCCCGCAACGCGTTCTTCATCGGACGTGATCCACCTCTCGGCTGGTCGAACGACCAGAGTGTACCGACTTACTTGCCGGTAAAAACAGTGGGTAACTTAAACCGTCGACGTCGCGTCGCGGAGGGACCGGCAGCGCTCCGGCGTGTCGCACGGCAACGCACGCCTACCGCCCATCGAAACGACGACGCGCTGCCACCCGATCCGGGTGACAGCGCGTCGGTACTGCGTGATGCGGACTATTTGCCGCCCTGACCGGCGACGGCGGCGGCGCCCGCGGCGGCCGCCTCGGGGTCGAGGTACTCGTGCGGGCGCACCGGGCGGAGGTTCTCGTCCAGCTCGTACCGCAGCGGGATGCCGGTGGGGATGTTCAGGCCCGCGATGTCCTCGTCGGAGATCTGGTCGAGGTGCTTGACCAGCGCGCGCAGCGAGTTGCCGTGCGCGGCGACCAGCACGGTCTTGCCGGACAGCAGGTCCTTGGAGATGGTCGACTCCCAGTACGGCACCATCCGGTTGACCACGTCGAGCAGGCACTCGGTCTTCGGCACGTCGATGCCCGTGTAGCGCGCGTCGCCTTCCTGGCTGTACTCGTTGGCCGGGTCGATCGGCGGCGGCGGGGTGTCGTAGCTGCGGCGCCAGAGCATGAACTGCTCGTCGCCGTACTTCTCCCGGATCTGCGCCTTGTTCTTGCCCTGCAGCTCGCCGTAGTGGCGCTCGTTGAGCCGCCAGTCCCGGATCACCGGGATCCAGTGCCGGTCGGCGGCGTCCAGCGCGATGTTGGCGGTGGAGATCGCGCGACGCAACAGCGAGGTGTAGACGACGTCCGGCAGGATGCCGTGCTCGGCCAGCAACTCCCCGGCACGCTTGCCCTCGGCGATGCCCTTGTCGGTCAGATGCACGTCCACCCAGCCGGTGAACAGGTTCAGGGCGTTCCATTCGCTTTCGCCGTGGCGCAGCAGCACGAGGGTGTACGTCATGCGGCCATCCTCCCATGTGCGCTCGCGGCGGTCGCATCGGTTCCCATCCGCCCGTCGCTGCGCCCGCGGGAAAGCGCCATGTCAGGCGAGTTCTTCCGCGGCGAGCGCGCCCGCGCCCGCCAGCGTCGCCCCGTGACTGATCGCGGAGAGTTCCACACGCAGTCCGCGCAGGAATCTCAGCCCGGCGTGCGCGTGCACGGCGGCGCGCAGCGGATCCCACAGCGGCGCACCGGATTGCGCGAAACCGCCGCCGATCACCACCCGGTCGACGTCGAGCAGGGCGGCGGCCGAGGCGATCGCGGCGCCGAGCGCGGTGCCCGCCCGGCGCAGCGCGGCGACGGCGATCTCGTCGCCCGCGTGCGCGTCCGCGGCCAGCCGTGCCCCCGTGGTGCCCGACCAGCCCTGCTCGCGCGCCCACCGCACCGACGACATGCCGCTCGCGACCGCCTCGACGCAGCCGCGGCCGCCGCAGCCGCACGGCGTGTCCCAGCCGGGCACGACGATGTGCCCGACGTGCCCGGCGTTTCCGGTGCGCCCGAGCAGCACCTTCCCGTCCGCCACGATTCCGCCGCCGATTCCCGACGACACCGTCATGGCCAGAGCGTCGGACACCCCGCGCAGCGCGCCCATGCGGTGCTCGGCCAGCGCCAGGCAGGCGCCGTCGATCGCGAAACGAATGGCGGCGGCGGGAAACAGCTCACGCACGGCGGCCACGATGGGGAAGCCGGCTCTCCACTCGGGAATGTTCAACGGACCCGTGACGCCGGTGCGCACATCCACCGGCCCGGCCGCGCCGATCCCCACCGCGCCGACGGGCTCCGCCCCCGCGACCGCGAGCAGCAGTTCGCGACAGACGTCCCACACTCCCGCGCCGGGCACGTCCACCCGGCGCACGTCGCGCACCTCGGCGCCGGGGCCGACCACCCCGGCCGCGAACTTCGTCGCGCCGATGTCCAGAGCGAGAATCGCCATGCCGTCCCTTCGCCGAACCGAACCACCCGCGATTGTCACCCGGCGGGCCGGACCCGGCGACGACCGGCTACGGCTTGTCGGCGGAATCGACCAGATGCTCGAAGGCGCGCAGGTTCTGCAGCGACTCGCCCCGTGAGACGCGCCACTTCCATTCGCGCCGAATGGATTCCGCGAAGCCGAGTTCCAGCAGCACGTTGAAGTCGGCGTCGACGGCCTCGAGCACCTGCCCGAACACCCGGTCCAGTTCGTCGGCGGTGACGGCGTGCCCGGACATGCGGCCGACCAGATAGATGTCGCCGACCCGGTCGAGGGTGTACGCGACGGCATAAAGCCTGCGGTTGCGGCGCAGCAGGAACTTGTACACGCCTTCGAAGTTCTCGTCGGGCTTGCGGCAGACGAACGCTTCGAAGCGAACCCCGTGCTTGCCCACCGTCACCATCACGGTGGTCTTGAGCTTGCGTTCGCCGGGCAGGACGACGACGAAGGTCTCCTCCCCCGGCCGGGTGTATTCGATCTCCCGATCCCGCAGCGTCTCGTCGATCAGTCGCGCGGTCGTCTGCACCTCGTTCATCGGCGTACTCCCATCCGGCGCCGCCACAGCGCCCGCGATCTCGCCTGACTGTTCTCACCGAGCAGGGCGGCCGTCCGCTCGCCGGCCAGGCCGGTGCGGTCGGCGGACACCCGGTCGTACGCATCCTCCCGCACATCGCTGTGCGCCAAGCCGCGACCGCCGAAGACCGCCCGCTCGTCCCGGAAACCGGCCATGGCCGCGGCGTAGCTGGCCAGCAGTCCGTCGGCGGTGTGCGCCCAGGAGAAATTGGCCGCGTGCGTGACGGCCCGCTCACCCATCCGGTGCAGCCGGTCCGGGTCGTCGAGCAGGTAGCGCAGGGCGTCGGCCCAATCGGCGGTGCGGTGGCCGGGGACGAGCAGCCCGGACACCTCGTGCCGCACGGCCGTGCCGAGACCACCCACGTCGGCGGCCAGCACCGGCGTGCCGCTGGCCTGCGCCTCGATCGCGACCAAGCCGAAGGACTCGTTGTAGCTGGGCACCGCGACCAGGTCGGCGGCGCGGTAGACCAGCACCAGCCGCTGCGGCGGCTGCGGAGGCAGGAAGCTGACCCGCTCGGCGATGCCGAGTTCGGCGGCCAGATCGATCAGCGCGTCGGGCCGCTCCAGCCCGCTGCCGGACGGACCGCCGACGATCAGCACGCGCAGTTTTCGTTCCGGGTCGGCGCGCAAGACCTCGGCCGCGGCGCGCACCAGCACATCGGGCGCCTTCAACGGCTGGATGCGGCCGACGAACGCGACGATCCGCTCATCGGCGGCCAACCCGAGCTCGGCGCGGGCGGCGGCCTTGTCACCGGGGCGGTAGCGGGCCAGGTCGGCGCCGGGCGGCACGACGTCGATGCGCTCGGCGTCGGCGCCATAGAGTTCGACCAGTTGGCGGGCCTCCTCGGCGGTGTTGGCGACCAGCCGGTCGGATTCGGCGATCACCTGCTTCTCGCCGATCTCGCGGGTCGCCGGTTCCGGACAGTCGCCTTCGGCCAGCGCGGCGTTCTTCACCGCCGCCAGGGTGTGCGCGGTGTGCACCAGCGGCACCCGCCACCGATCCCTGGTCAACCAGCCGACCTGGCCGGACAACCAGTAGTGCGAGTGCACCAGGTCGTAGTGGCCCGGCAGGTGCCTGGCCTCCTGACGCAGCACCTCCGCGGTGAACGGGCACAGCTGGGTGGGCAGATCGTGCTTGTCGAGCCCCTCGAACGGGCCCGCCACCACGTTGCGCACCAGCACGCCGGGCGCGGCCTCCTGGACGGGCGGAACGTTCGACGCGGTGGCCCTGGTGAAGATCTCCACCTCGGTGCCGCGGCGAGCCAGCTCGACGGCCGTCTGCAGGACATAGACGTTCATGCCGCCCGCGTCGCCGGTACCGGGCTGAGCGAGTGGTGAGGTGTGCACCGATAACACGGCGATACGGTTCGGCCGTAGGTCCAGGCGCTGACTCACACTATCCATAGTGCACGTTGCGTTCCCCGGCCCAGACACGCTATCCGCGGCAAGTGAGAGCTATCACAGAGCAGACATGATTCCGATCACAAGCTCTCGATGAACGCGCTCACCTCCGCGACGAACCGCGCGCGGTCCTCGATGAACAAGCCGTGCTGGGCGCCCTCCCAGAACGACATCCGCGCGTTCGGCGCCGCCTCCGCGATGTAGCGGCCGTTGTCGACGGGGACGACCCTGTCGGCCGTCCCGTGCAGGACGAGCACCGGAACGTCCAGCGTGCGGAGGGTCTCGGTGTTGTCGACGGTCCGGTAGAACAGCGCTTTGCGCACCGCGGGCGGGGTCGCGAGACCGGCTCCGAACAAGCGTTGGGCATCGGGCCCCTTGTCCGTGCCGGGTCCGGTGTTGGCGTTGCCGAACACACCGAAGGCGCGCACCGCCCGCCCCGCGCTCTCCTCGAAGACGCCGGGAATCGCCTCCTGCATCATGCTGCCCGTGGCCGCGCCGGGCACGCCGGGGCCGATGTTCGCCATCGAGCCGGTGTAGACGACACCCGCCACGGCTCCGGTGCCGTAGGCGGTCAGATAGTCCGACAGCACGATCCCGCCGTAGGACCAGCCCAGCAGCACCGCGCCGGACTCGATGTCTTCGGCCGCCAGCA
Organism: Nocardia sp. NPDC019323; assembly: GCF_044389845.1. Classification (NCBI taxonomy): domain Bacteria; kingdom Bacillati; phylum Actinomycetota; class Actinomycetes; order Mycobacteriales; family Nocardiaceae; genus Nocardia; species Nocardia sp. NPDC019323. Next base: position 1,073,693 of record NZ_JBIRYN010000002.1, on the reverse strand, counting down.
CCGCCGCGACGTCGGCAGCCCAGTTCTTCGGATCGTCGTAGCCCGCCGCGGGCGTGTCGGAGTAACCGTGGCCGCGCAGGTCGACGGCGATCACCCGGAAGAGCGCGGCGAGGTCGTCGGCGGCGCCGCCCCAGCAGCGCAGGTTCGCCGACCAGCCGTGCAGCAGCACCAGTGGCCTGCCCTGCGCCGGACCACTCACCCGGTAGACGATGTTCGTTCCGTCCGCGCTCACCACGTCCCGTATAGCCATGCACCGAGGCTAACCGTGCTCGCGGTGACCGCACGGCCCCGGCGAACCACGCGCACCTAGGATCTGTTCGCATGAGCACTCGCACCGCCCTCGTCACCGGAGCCAGCTCGGGAATCGGCGAGGCCACCGCCCGCGAACTGGCGAAGCAGGGCTATCACGTCTACGTCGGTGCGCGCAGGGTCGATCGTCTGCGCCGCCTCGCCGACGAGATCGGCGGCACGGCAGTGGCGCTCGACGTCACCTCGGACGAGTCGGTGCGGGCGTTCACCGAAGCGGTCGAGCGCGTCGACGTGCTGGTCAACAACGCGGGCGGCGCCAAGGGCCTGGCCACGGTGGCCGAGGCCGACCTGGACGACTGGCGCTGGATGTGGGAGACCAACGTGCTCGGCACGCTGCGCGTCACCAAGGCGCTGCTGCCGAAGCTGATCGCCTCCGGTGACGGGTTGATCGTCACCGTCACGTCGGTGGCCGCGTTCACCGCCTACGACAACGGTTCCGGTTACACCTCCGCCAAGCACGCCCAGGCCGTGCTGCACCGCACGCTGCGCGGCGAGCTGCTCGGGCAGCCGGTGCGGCTCACCGAGATCGCGCCCGGCGCGGTGGAGACCGAGTTCTCGCTGGTGCGTTTCGGCGGCGACGCCGAGCGCGCGGCCAAGGTGTACGAAGGCATCGATCCGCTGGTCGCCCAGGACATCGCGGAGGTCATCGGGTTCGTCGCGTCGCGGCCGGCGCACGTCAACTTGGACCAGATCATCATCAAGCCGCGCGACCAGGCGGATGCGGGCCGGTTCGCCCGCCGCACCTCATAGCGCGGGGTATCGTCCGGTCCGGCCGCGAATTGCTGGACCTTCGCTCTTCGCCCCGAGCCGTTAGCATCCGAGAAGCCGCAAGCGTAAGGACATCGGATGGGAGTGATTCGGCTCATGCTCAAGGGCTTCAAAGAGTTCCTGATGCGCGGGAACGTCATCGACCTCTCGGTCGCCGTCGTCATGGGCACCGCGTTCACCTCCGTGGTGACCTCGGTGACGAAAGGTGTGATCAATCCGCTGCTGGCGGTGTTCGGCAGCACCAATCAGCTCGGCCTCGGCGTGCAGTTGATCCCGTCCAAGCCCGCTACCTTCATCGCCGTCGGCCCGATCATCACGGCCACCATCGATTTCGTCATGGTGGCCGCGGTGCTGTATTTCGTGCTGATCCTGCCCATGAAGACGATCAAGAACCGCTTCGGCACGCCCAAGGCGGCCGAGCCCTCCCAGATCGAGTTGCTGACCGAGATCCGCGACCTGCTCGCCGAGCGGCACGATGCGGTGCACGCCCAACGTGAGGCCGATCGCAAGGTCGAGGCGGAACACGCCGACGGTGCGACCGAAGAGCAGAACGTGAAGGTGCGCTAGAACCGGTCAGCGTGCTCCGGCGGGCCGCGGCGGCAGGGGGGTGGCGGAGACCACAGCCGAGGGCGCGCCCTGCAACGCGGACATGGTTTTCCAGGTGTCCCAGTCGATGGTCCAGTCATAGAGGTCGCCGTCGGCGGCCGAAAGCGGGATCGAAGTGCCGGTCACCTCGACCGGATCGCCGTACAAGGACGTGGGGAAATACGCCTGGGCATCAGCGGGTGACAGATTGATGCAGCCGTTGGTGACGTTCGCCGACCCCTGCGCCGACAGCGATTCCGGGTTGGCGTGGATGAATTCGCCATTGTTGGAGATGCGTACCGCCCAGCGCTCGCGAACGTTGGTGTAGTACGGCGGATTCGACATCATGAAGTCCTCGTACTTCTCGGTGACCACGTGGATGCCGGAACGAGTGACGTTGCGCGCCTCGTTGCCCTCGCCGTAACTCACCGCGAAATCGAAGATCGTCTGCCCCTCGCGGACCACCTGCATGCGGTGACTCGGGGCGTTCGCCTTGACGATCTGGCTGCGGCCGATGCGGAAATCGGTGGTCAGATCGGAATCGCCGTAGTTGCCGCCGCCCAGGTCAAGGCCGTAGAGCCGAGCCGAGACGTGCACGCTGGTCCCCGGCGTCCAGTAGTTCCTCGGACGCCAGTGCAGGCGCGAGCCGCCGTCGTCGGGGAACCAGGCCCACGCGCCCTCGGTGGGCGGGTCGGTGGTGACGGTGAGCGCCTTCTCCACCGCCGCCTTGTTCGACACGGAGGACTTGAACTGCAGGATGATCGGCGCCGCGATGCCGACCTCCTGGTTGTCGCCGATGTTCAGGGTCGCGGGGACGGTGCTCTTCGGCGTCAGGGTGTGGAACGAGCCGTCGATCGGGATCGGCTTGCCGTCGGTGCCGACGGCGGTGCCCGACCAGGTGTAGGTGGCGTCGTAGCCGAGCGGCTCGGTGATGGTGTAGGCGCGCCGGTCCGGTGCGAGTTCGCCGCGGACCTGCTTGCCCGCGGCGTTGGTCAGCGCGATCTGATCGATCGTGCCGTCACTGATCGTCACCGAGACCGGGGCGGTCGGGTTGACGTTCGTCGCGTCGTCGGCGGGAGCCAACGTCGCCTTGGCGATCGGGCCCGCGGCGGGACCCGGCTTGCCGGAGCCGCGGTCTATCGTGCAGCCGGCCACCGCGGCGACGACCACGAGCAGGACGGCCGACACCACGGCAACCGATCGGCGGATCATGGTGCGGTGGTTCACTTCGTCGAATCTACGCGCGCCGCCCGCCGCGCCCCGTCGGCGCAGCGTGTGGTGTCGGCCTCAACGGGTCAGAGCGTGACGCCCACGGTGACCGGTTCGGGTTCCAGCCGGATCCCGAAACGCTCTGCCACGCCGTCGCGGACGGTCCTGGCAAGCGCCACCACATCGTCGGCCGCCGCGCCGCCGCGATTGGTCAGTGCCAGTGTGTGTTTCGTCGACAGCCGGGCGGGCGCGCCGTCGCCGGGGAAGCCCTTGGCGAAACCCGCCCGCTCGATCAGCCAGCCCGCGGAGAACTTGACCCCGTCCGGCGCGGGGTAGGTCGGCACCGCGACGTCGCCCACGTGGGCGGCGATCGCGGCGCGCACCTGCGCCACCCGCTCCGGCGCGACCACCGGATTGGTGAAGAACGAACCCGCGCTCCAGGTGTCGTGATCGGCGGGATCGAGGACCATGCCCTTGCCCGCGCGCAACCGCAGCACCGCCTCCCGCACCTGCGCGGCGGGGCGGGACTCGCCGTCCGAAGCGCCCAGCGCTGAGGCCAGCTCGCCGTACCGCAGCGGCACGCTGGAACCGTCGGCGCGCAGCGCGAAATCGACCGCGAGCACCACGGCGTCGTCGCGGTGCTTGAGCACGCTGGTGCGGTAACCGAAACCGAGTTCGCCCGGCTCCACCCACCGGATCTCGCCGCTGGCGCGATCGAGCAGACGCACCCGGCGCAGCAGGTTCGCCACCTCCGCGCCGTAGGCGCCCACGTTCTGCACGGGCGTCGCACCCGCCGAGCCGGGAATGCCGGACAGGCACTCCAATCCTCCGAGACCGGCCTCGACCGTCGCGCGCACCACCGCGTCCCAGTTCGCGCCCGCCTCGGCCACCACACCGCCGTCGCCGATCTCGACGCCGGTGGTCGTGATCCGCACCACCACGCCGTCGAAGCCGTCGTCACTGATCAGCAGATTGGAACCACCCGCGAGCAGCAACACCGGGACACCGGCGGCGTCCAGCGCGCGGACCGTGGCGACCAGCGACTCGGTCGTCGCGCATTCGGCGACCAGCGCGGGGCCGCCGACGCGCAGCGTGGTCAGCTCCGCCAGCCGCACGCCTGCGCGCAGCCGCGCGCCGGTGCCGGCGAGAAGATCCGACGGAACCACTCGTGAAGTTCGCACGGTGGTAAACGGTAGCGTGCGCGCTATCGGCTACGAGCTGGCGTATTCAGCCCACGAGCAGATCGGACAGCACGGCTCGTGGAGCGCGAGCGCCACACGGTAGCGTGTGGAGCCATGGCTACACCGCTGGCGTACACGGCCCGCTATACCCATCCGACCGCCGCGGTGCGCGCGGCTTTCGCGAACGACCAGTACTGGAAGGATCGCATCGCGCAGGTCGGCGGCCCCAACGCCCGGCTGGATTCGGTCACCATCAGCGGTGACGAAGTGCGTGTCGAGATGGTGCAGGCCATCGCCGCCGAACTGCTCCCCGCCGCGATCACGGCGGTGCGGCCGGGCGATCTGATCATCCCGCGCGTCGAGCACTGGACCGGAGACCAGGCCACCTTCACCGCGCGCGTCGATGGCGCGCCCGCCGAGGTGCGCGGAGCCATCGCCTTGGCCGCCGAGGGCTCCGGCGCCGTCACCACGGTCGACGGCACCATCGAGGTGAAGATCCCGCTGTTCGGCAGCAAGATCGAGAAGGCGATCGCCGAGCACCTCACCGAGCTGCTGAAGAACGAGGCGGAGTTCACCGAGAACTGGCTCGCGGCGCACTGACCGGCCGCGCAGCGCGGTCACTGTTCGACGTCACATCGTGCCGTCCCGGCATTCGTGTGAGTTCCGCACTCCACCCGCCCGGCGAGGTCGGCGCCGCCGGTCCCGGTAACCTGTGAGCCCATGGCACGCCGATTGGACTACTCCGCCCGCTATCCGCTGCACACCACGAAAGAGCTGTACGCGGCGCTGTCGAACCGCGACTACTGGGACGCGCGGATGGAAGAGATGCGGAAGTACACCCCCGGCAACGAAGTGGCCCGGCTGGAGGCAGGCGACGACGGAATCTCTGTCGAACTGCACCACGTACTGCCCCGCGACATGCTCCCGGAGATCGCCCAGACGGTGATGCGCAAGGACATGGTGATCACCCGCAAGGAGTTCTACAGCCCGTACGCCGAGGATGAGACCACCGGCAAGTACTCGGCGTCCATCCCGGCGGGCCCCGGCAGCCTCGGCGGCACCATCCGCCTGTTCCCCACCGACACCGGCTGCACGATGCGCTTCTCGTCCGAGGCGAAGGTGTTCATCCCCATGGTCGGCCCGCGCCTGGAACAGCTGATGCTGGTCAACCTGGTCGACCTGTTCCGCGGCGAGGCAGAGTTCACGGTGCAGTGGCTGGAAGAACAGCACCCCACTCGCTGACCAGACCGGTCGGCACCATCACTCGTGGCACCACCGCCGTCAACCGTCTCCGCCGCAGCGACCGCTGGCTGATCAACGACGACCTCGTCGCCGATCGGCTGCGCGTCGCGCCCGATCCACTGGTCGTCGATCTCGGGTACGGCGCGAGCCCGTGGACCACGTTCGAGCTGGCCGCCCGGCTGCGCATGATCCGCGCCGACGTGCGGGTCGTCGGATTGGAGATCGACCCGCAGCGCGTGGTGCCCGGCCGCGACGGCGTCACCTTCGCCCGCGGCGGATTCGAATTGGCCGGGCTGCGACCGGTTCTGGTGCGCGCCTTCAACGTGCTGCGGCAGTACCCGGAATCGGCGGTCGGCGCGGCATGGTCGACGGTGCTGGCCGGGCTGGCGCCGGACGGGCTGCTGGTCGACGGCACCTGCGACGAATTGGGCAGGCGCTGCGCCTGGATTCTGCTCGACCGGGACGGGCCGCGCTCGCTCACCCTGGCCTGGGATCCCTTCACCGTCGAGCGCCCTTCCGACCTCGCCGAACGCCTGCCGAAGGCGTTGATCCACCGCAACATTCCCGGTGAACCGATCCACACGCTGCTCGCCGCCGCGGATCGCGCCTGGGCGCACGCCGCGCCGCTGGGGCCGTACGGTCCCCGCGTCCGCTGGCGCGCGGCGGCGCGGGCGCTGCACGCCGAAGGGTTCCCGATCCGCCATTACCGCCGCCGCCTGCGCGACAACGTGCTCTCGGTGCCGTGGTCGGCGGTCGCGCCGCTCGGTTGACGCCGGCGCGGTTTCGTCACGCTACGGCAAGCGCCCGGTACACCCGGCGCGCGGCGCGTGGCGACAGGCGCGCCCCCGCGTCGGTGATCTCCTCGCCCGCGCAGCGGTGGATGGCCACCGCGTCGGCCACCACCTCGTTCAAGGCGGATTGCCCGATATCGGACTCGGCCAGGTCGAGCACCGTACGCACCGGCGTCGTCACCAGGAACGCACCAGCCGATTCCACCTCGGCGCCGGTCAGCGCGCGGCGCACGACCACAAGTCGCGGCGTCACCGGCGGGCGTCCCGCCCGCGCCGACAGATGCAGGAACCGCGGGCGCAGACTGCCGAGCCCGTGCAGCTCCGCCGCGCTCTGATGGGAGACCACCGCGGCGCCGTCGAACCAGGCCGCCCACATCGCGTATTCGTCGAGCGGGCCGTCCCGCCACCCGGCCAACCGGAGCATGCCCACTCCGGCCCTGGTCACCGAACCGTCACCGAGACCTGCCCGCACCCGGGCCCCACACCCGGTGCGCAGCACCTGACGAGTCGTGAAGAAACCGGCGTGCCGACCGGCCCAGCGACGCAGAACGCGCCATCCTTGTTCCGCGGATCCGATCGCGCGGCTTGCCGCTTCGCCAGCCATGGGCATCAGGCTACGCTCGCTTTTTGTGCTTCATGTCACATTCGAACCCCTCACTGCCTCCTCAGAGACGGCACAGAAAGGTCGGGAAGAATTTTGGCCATGAGTACGAACGCAACCTCAACCTCGACGATCAACCGGCGGGGCCTGCTGATCGCGCTGACCGTGGTAGCGATTCTGCTCGCCACGGTCTTGGTCGGCGGCGAGGCCTATGCCAGGCACACGGTCTCGAACTGCATCAGCTCGCAGTTCGAGAAGGAGATGGGGTCGAAGATCGACGTGGGTTTCGGGCCCAAGCCGATGCTGCTCACCTGGATCGACGGCAAGGTGCCCTCGGTGAAGGTGAACAGCGACGACTCCAAGTTCGGTCCGGCCGTCGGGATGGTGGTGCACGCCGTCTTCCGCGACGTCGACGTCTCCGATCGGAACGGAAGCGTGATCGGCAGCTCCTCGGCCGACGTCACCTGGAGCAACGAAGGCATTCAGGAAACCCTCGGCGGCATGGTCAGCGGGGTGAGTTCCTCGGCGAGCACCGGCATGCTCACTCTGTCGGTGCTCGGCGGTTTCGCCGAACTCCAACTGAAGCCGCAGATCGTCAACGGCACGGTGCAGGTGGAGACGATGTCGGCGCAGTTGCTCGGCATCGGCCTGCCCTCCGATCTGGTGCAGGGCATCGTCGACCTGTTCACCAAGAGCCTGCAGAGCTACCCGCTCGGCATGACGGCGACCGACCTGAAGGTCACCGACTCAGGCGTCGATGTCCACCTCTCCGGTGGGCGAACCCAGCTCGAGTCTTCCGGCGACAGCTCCGACATGCGCTGCTGACCCGCAGCGCCGCACGGCATTCGGCCGTACGCAAACGCTTCGGCGATGTGGGCGAACGTCTTCCGCTGTTGGTCAGGCCGGGAAGCCGTCGAGCACTTCGCGCGATCTCGACAGCCCGAGCCGGGTCGCGCCCGCCGCGATCAGCTCCGCGGCCGCCTCGGCGGTGCGGATACCGCCACTGGCTTTGACACCCAGCCGGTCGCCGACCGTTTCGGCCATCAACCGCACCGCGTGCGCGCTCGCGCCGCCCGCGGGATGAAATCCCGTGGAGGTCTTCACGAAATCGGCGCCCGCGCGTTCGGCGACCTGGCACACCCGCACGATCGCTTCGTCCGGCAGCGCGGCGGATTCGATGATCACTTTCAACAGCGCTCGATCGCCGACCGCTTCGCGCACCGTGACGATGTCCGACAACACCGCCGTGTAATCACCCGCGCGCGCCGCGCCGACATCGATGACCATGTCCACCTCGGCGGCGCCCTGGTCCACCGCCAGCCGCGCCTCGGCGCCTTTGACCAGGGAATGATGCTTCCCGGAAGGGAATCCGGCGACCGTCGCGACCACCAGTCCCGGCGCGCGCACCGGCAACATGGACGGCGACACACAGATCGCGAGCACGCCCAACGCCCGCGCGTCTTCGATCAGCGCGCCGACCTGCGCGGGCGTCGCCTCCGGGGCGAGCAGCGTGTGATCGATCATGGCGGCCACTTCGGCCCTGGTCAGCGACGCGGAACTTGCCATGGGGTGAGAGTCTGGCATACCGGACGCGAATTCCGTTGCGCGCCCGGCGGCAGTTCCCGCACACTCGTAGCTGATGGCGCATCGGACCACGTGACGCCACGGTCGACCGACCGACGTGCGCGGATGGGCCCTACTTCGTCCGGGAGGAGACGACCGTGCTGATCCGTCGCGAACGCGTCGACGACGCCACTGCGATCGCGGCGGTGCATCGCAGCGCATTCGCGCCTCGCTATGCCCACGCCGCCGCGTCCGGTGATCGTCCCGGCGCCGCCCCGCCCGAGGTGGATCTGGTCGCGAAGCTGCGCAGCGACGAGGGCTGGATCCCCACGCTGTCGCTGGTGGCGATCGAGCACGACAGCGTGATCGGCCACGTGTGCCTGACCAGAGCCGCGGTCGGCCCGTTCCCCGTGCTGGCCCTCGGCCCGATCGGCGTTCTCGCCGACCATCAGGGCGCCGGAGTCGGCTCGGCCCTCATGCACGCGGCGCTCGGCGCCGCCGACGCGCTCGACGAACCACTGATCGGCTTGCTCGGCAGCCTGGAGTTCTACCCGCGCTTCGGTTTCGTGCCCGCCGCCCGTCTCGGCATCACCCCCGACGACCCGGCCTGGATCAGCCACTTCCAGGTCCGCTCCCTGTCGGCCTACGACTCCCAGATCACCGGCGAATTCCATTACGCGGAGCCGTTTTACCACCTCTGAGCCCCGGCTCAGCGCTTGGTCGTGCGCAGCGGGCGCTAGGCCCACGGGTCGATGACGGGCACTCCGGTAGCTCGGAACGGCGCGGTATCGCGAGTGGCGACGGCCATCCGAGCAGCGCTGGCGGTCGCGGCGATATAGCCGTCGGCAGTACCGATCGCAGCTCCGGTGGCGCGGGCGGCAGCCATGAGTTCGGCATACACCGCAGAGGTGGTGATATCGAAGGCGAGTACTCGTCCTGCGAATAGGGGCAACACACGAGTTTCGAATTTGTCGCGCAAGTTGTCTCGCCGCCTACCGGGAGGCATCGCGGCAATGCCGAACCGCAACTCGGCGACAGTGACAGCTGACAGGTAGAGAGTGCGCAGAGGTTGCGCATTGATCCAAGCGACTACGCCAGGGTCTGGAGCCTTGCGCAGCGGTTCGGAAATGACGTTCGTATCGAGAACGATCACTCGAACTCCATGGGGCTACCCGGCCGTCGATCACGCGCGTTCAGCGCTTCGAATTCGTCGTCGGTGAGTTCGACCTCGCGCCCGATCTCCGCGAGCAACGACCCGAGCTCCACCTGCGCCACGGGAGAAACGGCTTCGATAAGGATTGCCCGCACCTCCGCCTCGGTGCTGCGTCCATGCTGCGCGGCACGTACACGCAACGCCTCGCGGACGTCGTCGGGTAGATCGCGAACGGTCAGCCTTGCCATATCCACTCACCTGCTCCGATTTGACAGCAATAGCGCCATTGCCTTCACTGACTTCAATCATAGGCCCAGAGGCTCGATGATCAACGCACAGCGCGCCTGGAAGGATGTGCTCATGAGTTCCGCTCCATCCGCCCTGGACGACCGCCGCTATGTGCTGACTCTCGGCTGCCCGGATCGGCCGGGCATCATCGCCAGGATCACGTCGTTCATCGCCGAGTTCGGCGGCTCGATCGTGGAGGCCGGGTATCACTCCGACGCGGATACCGGCTGGTTCTTCACGCGTCAGGCGATCAGGGCCGCGACGGTGCCGTTCGGTATCGCGGAACTGCGCGACCGGTTCGCCGGGGTGGCCGCGGATCTCGGACCGGATACCGAATGGCAATTGCTGGACTCCGGCGCGCGCCGCCGCGCGGTCCTGCTGGTGAGCAAGGACGGCCATTGCCTGCACGACCTGCTCGGGCGCGCGGCCAGCGGTGAACTGCCCGCCACCATCGAGGCGGTGATCGGCAACCACCCGGATCTGGCCGCGATGACGGAGGCGCACGGGGTGAAGTTCCATCACGTGCCGTTCCCCAAGGACCCGGCCGAGCGCGGCCCAGCGTTCGACGAGGTGCGCGCCCTGGTGGACGCGCACGACCCGCACGCGGTGGTGCTGGCGCGGTTCATGCAGGTGCTACCCGCCGAACTGTGCGAGCACTGGGCGGGCCGGGCGATCAACATCCACCACAGCTTCCTGCCCTCGTTCGTCGGCGCTCGCCCGTACCACCAGGCGTTCGCCCGTGGCGTGAAGCTGATCGGAGCCACTTGCCACTACGTGACCGCCGAACTGGACGCGGGCCCGATCATCGAGCAGGACGTCATCCGCATCGACCACGCCGACGAAGTGCGCGACATGGTCCGCCAGGGTCGCGACATCGAGCGGGTGGTGCTGGCGCGGGGGCTGCGCTGGCATCTGGAGGGCCGGGTCCTCGTACACGGCCGCCGGACGGTCGTCTTCTCCTGAGGGGCGCGAACCCCCGGCGCGTCAGCCCGCGAGATCGGCGCGGCTCGGCTTGTTCGCCGCGGTCAGAACGCGCGCGAGTTCCTCGTTGAACCGCTCGTAGGCTTCGACATTCCCGAGATGGCCGGTGGGCAGCACCTGGTAACGCGCGAGGCTGCCGGTCTGCCGGAGCAGTTCGACGATGCGTTCGGAGTGCACCGGCGGCGTCATGTCGTCGAACTGTCCCGAGATCACCGTCGTCGGCACGACCAGGTCGCGGGCCGACTCACCGACATCCATCGTGGCCAGCAGGAAACCGAACTTCGAGCGCACCCAGGCCGGACACGACCGCACGATGGCCATGCTGAAATCCAACAACTCGCCCTTGGCCGCGGTGCTGAGGATCTGGCGCGCGAACAGCCAGCGCACCGGCGCGATGGGGGGGAAGACGATCGGGGCTGCGAGCCCCAGCCTGCCGAACAGGAACGGCAGCGGCACTTTCAGTTGCAGCAGCCGCAGCGGCCGGTTCAGCAGCGGCACGACCGTAGTTTCCAGGATCAGCCGGTCCGCCGCGGTATTGGTCAGCAGCACCGCGAGCGCTTGGCGCGCGACCCGCTCCGGGTAGCGCCCGGCCCACGCCTGCAGCGTCATGCCGCCGAGACTGTGTCCGACCAGCACCGCGCGCTGTCCCGGCGCGAGCGCGGCGTCGAGCACGGCGGCCAAGTCGTCGGCCAGCAGGTCCATGGTCAGCTCGCTGGAGCCGTATTCGCTCTCCCCGTGACCGCGCTGGTCGTACGCGATCACCCTGTATTCGCCCGCGAACGCGTTGATCTGCGGATTCCAGTATTCGAGGCAGCAGGTCCAGCCGTGCACGAGCACGACGGCCGGGGCGTCCGACGGGCCGTAGGCGTGCACGCGCAGCCGCGCCCCGTCACCGGCCCGGACCGGAATCACCTCGCGAGGCGCGGTCGGCGGGTTGAACGCGGCGGTCCGGTAGGTACGGGAACGCAGGTCGGCGCTGTGCGCGTCGCGCAAGCTCCGGAGCAGGGCCGGGAAGCTCGTCAACGCGGTCGGCAGCATGGCACGCATCGGACACTCCTTTGTGTTACTGCTAGATACAGTAACCCCGATTCGCGCCGCTTGCTAGTGCAAGCACCCTTACTCGTCGGCGAACTCCACCCTCACCAGCGCGGACCCCGCTGCACCTCGTCCACCTTGGGCCGCACATCGGCCAAGTAGACACCCGTGGCGATGATCGCCGCGAAGGAGAGCAGGCCAAGACCCGCGGGCGAGAGCAGGAGCACGAGCACGGCCGCCCCGAGAATCGCCAGCCAGATCGGCTTGGTCAGCTTGTCAACCGCGGTGAACGCGTCCGGACGCTGACGCACGGCGTGGATCAGCGCGAAAATCGTCGCACCGAGCGCCGCCAGCCACAGCACCAGCAGGATCATCCCGGTCAATCCGTGCACCATATTCACCCCACCCATCATAGAAGCAACGCCCTCGCGCACCAGGGGTGCGCGAGGGCGTCGAATCGTCTCTGTCGCGGGCGGATCAGGCCTTCTTGGGGGCGGCCTTCTTCGCCGGAGCCTTCTTGGCGACCGGGGTGGCGGCCTTCTTGGCCGGCGCCTTCTTCGGCGCGCCGTTGGTGACCGGAGCCGGGGTGGCCTCGGTGGTCACCTCGACGACCTCGGCCTCGACGACCGGCGCCGGGTCGGCCACCGCGTCGGCCTCGACCTCGACCTCGGCCTTGGCCGGGCGGCCGAGCAGCCCGTTGACGCGCTCGAGCACGTCCTCGGCGCGGCTGACCGCGTCGCCGTAGAGGGTCTCGACCTTGCCGATCCGCTCGTCGACGACCTGGTTGGCGCGCAGCCGCTCGATGGCCTCCTCACCGCGGACGGCGAGGTCGGCGTAGAGGTCGAGCGCCTGCCGGTAGTACTTCTCGGCCAGCGCGCGCAGCTCCTCGGCGGTGAACTTCTCGCGCAGCTCGGCGAGGTCGTCGGGCAGTTCCGACGGCAGACCCGACAGCCGCTCGCGCAGCGACTCGAATCGGTCCTGGACATCGGCGGGAACGTTGGCGAAGCGCTCGCGCGCCTCCTCCACCCGGGCCTGCACCTCGGTGGCCGCCGCGCGCTCGCGCACCTGGGCGAAGGCGTCGTTGACGGCGGTGTAGAGGGCGTCACCCGCGCCGACGGTGGCGAGCAAGGGCTTGGTGACGGTGGCGTTCTTCTCGGTCATGGTGTTTCGTTCTCCTGGCGTGGCGGAGTTTCGGTTGTCGTGCGCGGAACGTCGCTGTCCCATACATCCCCCCCTGCCTCGTTTCCTCCGTTTTCCCGGCGAAACGATTCATAGATGTCCAGCAGCACCTGCTTCTGCCGCTCACTGATGAACGTGTCGGCGAGCAGTGCGTCCCGGACCGGACTGTGCGGCCGCTGCTCGAGATAGCCAGCCCGTACGTACAAGACCTCCGAAGAGACCCGCAGCGCCTTCGCGATCTGCGTGAGCACTTCGGCGGACGGATTGCGCAGTCCGCGCTCGATCTGACTGAGGTACGGATTGCTCACCCCCGCCAGCTGGGCGAGCTGACGCAGCGAGACTTGCGCGGCTTCTCGCTGCGCCCTGATGAAGCCTCCGATGTCGTGCGCCGCACTGACGACGCGACCCCCTCGTTCCCCGGCGCCGGACGAGTGCTCGTCCGATCTGTCGGTGTACTCGGCGGAAACCTCGGGCTGGTCAGCCATCACTCACCTTCTGGCGGGTTGTACGAATTCGATTCTAGGTCAGGGTGCTAGCTATTGCAAGCAGTCTGCTAGCAGAGTTTCGGCAAACGTTCCGCACGCCGCGGATCAACCGCCGAACATCACGTGGGAAATCGTGTAGATCGCCAGTCCGGCAAGCGAACCGACGACGGTTCCGTTGATGCGGATGAATTGCAGATCCCGGCCGACCTGCAATTCGATCTTCTTGCTCGCTTCATCGGCATCCCACCGGGCAACCGTGTCGGTGACCAGGGTGCTGATCTCACCGGCATAGTTTTCCACCAAGTAGCGCGCGCCGCGATCGATCCAGCCGTCGACCTTGGCCCGCATATCCGCGTCGTCGCGCAGGCGCTCGCCGAGCTGCTGCACGTTCTCGGCGACCTTGCGCCGCAGCGTGCTGTTCGGATCGTCGGCGGATTCCAGGATCAGCCGCTTCGCCGCGCGCCACGTGGCCGAGGCCAGTCCGGTGATCTCCTCCCGGCCCATGATCTGCGCCTTGACCCGCTCGGCCTTTTTGATCATGGCGTCGTCGAATTGCAGGTCCTCGGCGAATTCCTCCAGGAACCGATTGGCGGCGAGACGGACCTCGTGCTCCGGGTTGGAGCGGACTTTCCAGGTGAACTCCACCAGTTCCCGGTAGATCCGTTCGGAAAGCAGGATGTTGACGAATTTCGGCGCCCACTGCGGCGCGTCCCGCAGGACGATCCGATCGATCGTCTCCTGGGATCCGAGGGCCCACTGGTGCGCGCGCTCGGCGAGCAGGTCCAGCAGCGCCAGCTGCCGGTTGTCGGCGAGCAGTTCCGCGAGCACCCGCCCGATCGGCGGACCCCACAGCGGCTCGGCGATCCGCTTGACGATGGTGTTGTCGATGACCTGCTCCACGTCCTCGTCGCGCAGCACGCCGACGACGGCGCGCAGGATCGTCGAACTCTCCTGCGCCACGCGCGCGGCGTGACCAGGATCGGCCATCCAGCGCCCGACCCGCAGGGAGACCTGCGCGGAACTCAACTTCGCCGACACCACTTCCGGCGCCAGGAAGTTGGTGCCCACGAAGGTGCCGAGACTGGCGCCGAGCTGGTCTTTCTTTCGCCGGATGATCGCCGTGTGCGGGATGGGCAGGCCGAGCGGATGCCGGAACAGTGCGGTCACCGCGAACCAGTCGGCCAGGGCGCCGACCATGCCCGCCTCCGAGGCGGCCCGCAGGTAACCGACCCAGTCGCCGCCCGCCCCGCGCGATTCGGTCCAGCGGCAGAACAGATAGATCGCGGTGGCCATGGCCAGCAGGCCGGTGGCGAACGCCTTCATCCGCCACAGGTCACGACGCTTGGCCGCCTCGTCGAGCACGGCGGCGAAGCCGAGGGGCGCGGCGGCAGGCGCGGCAGGGGCGTCCAGCACCGCGGTATTGCCGGGAGCTTTCTCCATGCCTCCCATTCTGCTGTGCCCGGCGCAGTGGCGAGCGGGGCGAGCGACTTCACACAAATCGGACGCACCCGGCCTGCGGACTGTGGTTCCTACCGCATCCGGGCTCAAAAGCGCATATCACGGGTAGCGGGGACCTAAGCTGGTAGCCACCGGAGCACTTACGAACGAGGGAGCCCACGCTGTCCACCGAAGACCTTGTCGATGTCGGCGAGCGACCGTCGGCGGTGCGCGGCGGCCGGATGGACGGCCGCAAGCGCCGGTGGCGGCAACACAAGATCGATCGCCGCGAGGAACTGGTCGACGGCACCCTCGCCGCCGTGCGCACCAGGGGCAGCAACGCGGGCATGGACGAGATCGCCGCGGAGATCGGCGTCTCCAAGACCGTGCTCTACCGCTATTTCTCCGACAAGAACGACCTGGTCCACGCGACCATGCAGCGGTTCATCGAAACCACGCTGATGCCGCGGGTGTACGGCGCGATCAGCCTGGACGCCGACGAATACCAGCTGGTGCGCTCCGCGCTGGCCGAGTACGTCGGCACGGTCGACGAGGACCCCGAGGTCTACCGCTTCATCATGGGCAACGGCTCGGCCGACCAGTCCTCGCTGGCGGAGTTCGAGAAGCTTTTCGCCGAGGTGGTGTGCGCGGTCATCACCGAGCGCGCCAAGGACCGGGGCGTGGCGACCGAGGGCGCGGCGCTGGCGTCGTATGTGCTGGTCGGCGGCATTCAGTTGGCCACGCACTGGTGGTCGACCAACAAGTCGCTGTCGCGCGAGGACGTGATCGACTACCTCACCATGCTCGCCTGGAGCGCCATCGAGGGCATGGCCCGGGCAGGCGGTTCGCCCGCGGCGTTCAACGCGCAGCCACACGTGCTGCCCACCCCCGAGACGCCCGCCCAAGACTGAATCGAGCCATCGGCCCCCGGTGCTAGCTGGACCGCTTGCAAAAGTTCACCGGCACTGTCGACTTTGCCGGAACCTTGGTTAGTCTGAACCCGAGCGGTGCGCCGAGTGTGTTGCGTCACCGCCGGCGCCGTACTCGACGGCGGTTGCGCGGGACACCATGGTCCCGCACGCTGCCGCCCGCGTGTCCGTCGCTCCGACCGCGGCACCAACGGAGGTACCTCGATGGCGAAGCAAGTACCGACCTCTCGGCTTGCTCGTGGCACGAAGCTGGGCGCGGTGGCAGCCAGTTCGGTGCTTCGCAACCAGCGCACGCGGTTGACCATGCGGGGCAGATCCGAGGCGGTCCGGGCGAAGATGGCCGAGGAGTCGATGATCCGCACCACCGAGCAGGTGGTCACGGTGCTGGGCACCATGAAGGGCGTCGCCATGAAGCTCGGGCAGATGATGTCGGTGCTCGATCTCGACTTGGTGCCCGAGGATCATCGGGAGCGATTCCAGAAACGCCTGGCCGTGCTGCGCAACGCGGCCCCGACGGTCTCCTTCGCGGCCATGCGCCAAGTGATCGAGGACGATTTCGGCAAGCCGCTCGACGCGGTCTTCGCCGAGTTCGACGCCGAGCCCGTCGCCGCCGCCTCGATCGGCCAGGTGTACCGGGCCCGACTACACGACGGCCGCCAGGTCGCGGTGAAAGTGCAGTACCCGGGCATCGACGCCGCCGTGCGCGCGGATCTGAAGAATCTAGCCATGTTCCGGCGCGTGCTGCAGTCCGCGATGCCGTGGGTGACGCCCGCGGTGCTGGACGAGCTGCGGCTGAACATGGAGGCCGAGCTCGACTACCGGGCCGAGGCGGCCACCCAGTTGCAGATCGCCGAGCTGTACGCCGGGCATCCGTTCGTGATCGTGCCGCGCTCGCTGCCGGAGTTCTCCACCACGCGGGTGCTGGTCACCGAATACGTGGAGGGCAAGGGCTTCGATGAGATCCGGCAGCTGCCCCAGGCGGAGCGCGACCGCATCGGCGAGATCATCTACCGGTTCTACGTGGGATCGCTGTTCACCTTCAACGAATTCTGCGGTGATCCGCATCCGGGCAACGTGCTGCTGGCCTCGGACGGCCGGGTCGGCTTCCTGGATTTCGGATTGTTCAACCGTATGGATGCCGAGCACGTGCAGTTCGAGCTGGTCTGCCTGCGGGCCGCCGCCGAAGATCGCGCGGAAGACCTGCGCGAGTTGATGATCAAGCGCGGCGTCATCGATTCGCCGCAGGAGATCGGCGCGGAGGAGTGCCTGGAATACGTGCTGGCCGCCTCGGAATGGTGTCTGGTGGACGAGGAACTGACCATCACCCCCGAGCTGGCCAGCGGCGCCTTCCTGCTCGCGGTCGATCCGAGAGCCAGCGAGTTCACCGGCATGAAGCAGCAGAATCTGCCGCCGGAGCATCTCTTCTCGCGCCGCGCCGACTTCCTGACCTTCGGCATGCTCGGGCACCTCGGTTGCACCGCGAACTGGCATCGCATCGCCAGGGAATGGCTCTACGACGAACCACCGGTCACCGAACTCGGCCGGGCCCATCACGCCTGGCTCGCCGACCGTCCCCGCGCCGCGCCGCAACGGCCGCGCAAGAAGACCACCGAGTAGCCGCCGCCCGGCGACACGACCGCAGAACGGAAAACCATGGCAGACACACGGGAATACGACCTGGTCCTCTTCGGCGCGACGGGTTTCGTCGGCAAGCTGACCGCGGAATATCTCGTCGGGGCCGCGCCGGAATCCGCCCGGATGGCGCTGGCCGGACGATCGCTGGACAAGTTGACCGCTGTGCGCGAGAGTCTCGGCCCGAAGGCCGCGAAGTGGGGCTTGGTGGTGGCCGACTCGAACGACCAGACGGCGCTGGACGAGCTGGCGGCGCGCACCAAGGTCGTGGTCACCACGGTCGGCCCATACCTGCGCTACGGGATGCCGCTGGTGGCGGCCTGCGCCAAGGCGGGCACCCATTACGCCGACCTCACCGGCGAGCCGCTGTTCATCCGCGACGCCATCGACGCCTACCACGAACAGGCCGCCGCCACGGGCGCGAAGATCGTGAACTCCTGCGGCTACGACTCGATCCCGTCCGATCTGAGCGTGTACCAGCTCTATCGCCGCACGGTCGAGGACAACACCGGCGAGCTGGCCGACACCACGCTGGTGGCTTCGCTCAAGGGCGGCGTCAGCGGCGGAACCATCGATTCCGGCCGCGCCATGATGGAGGCGATCGCCGCCGACCCGGCCAAGGGCAAGGTGATGTCGCACCCGTACTCGCTGAGCCCGGACAAGTCGATGGATCCCGACGTCGGCCGCCAGTCCGATCAGGCGCTGTCGCGAGCGAGCGCCATCGACCCGAGCCTGGACGGGTGGGTGAGCACATTCGTCATGGCCGCGCACAACACCAAGATCGTGCGCCGCTCCAACGGCCTGCTCGGCTGGGTGTACGGCAAGAACTTCCGCTACCGCGAGGTGATGAGCGCGGGCAAGTCGCGGATGGCGCCGCTGGTCGCGGCGGGCATGGCGGGCGGCATCGTGGCGGGCATGACCGCGGGAGCGCTGCTGTCGCGGGCAGCGGTGGGCCGCAAACTGCTCGATCGCGTGCTGCCCAAGCCCGGCACCGGGCCGAGCGAGCAGGCGCGCAAGAGCGGCTGGTTCACCATGAAGACGTTCGCGCACACCACCTCGGGCGCGAAGTACGTCGCCACCTTCTCCGGCTCCGGCGACCCCGGCTACCAGGCCACCGCCGTGCTGCTCGGGGAGAGCGGCCTGTGCCTGGCATTCGACACCGACAAGCAACCCGAGCTCGCCGGCATCCTCACCCCGGCCGCGGCGATGGGCGACGCGCTCACCGAGCGGCTGCGCGGTGCGGGCATGACGATCACCGTCGACCGCGCCTGAGGGACGCATTCCGGTGAATCTCGCACGGAAGACGATGAACGCCCCCGCGCTCGCCGCGGTGTACGAGCGAGCGTGGCGGCCGGCCCTGTTCTACCTCGCCAGCGGGCGGACCACCGCGTCCGACCGGCGTGACGCGGTCGCGACCCTGCGGCTCGGCGGCGCGCAGAAGGTGCTCGACATCGCTTGCGGGCCGGGCAATTTCACCCGGTACCTGAGTGAGGAGCTGTCCGGCGACGGCTACGCGATCGGCCTGGACTACTCCGAGCCGATGCTGGCGCGCGCCGTCGCGGACAACGCCGGACCGCGCGTCGGATATCTGCGCGGCGACGCGCGCAGACTCCCGTTCGCGGACGGAACCTTCGACGCGGTCTGCTGTTTCGGCGCCCTCTACCTCATCCCGGACCCGCTCGTCGCCGCTCGCGAGATGATCCGCGTCCTCGCACCCGGTGGCCGCATCGCCATCACCACCAGCCACCGTGCCGCCAACCCGATCGGTGAGGTGAGCCGCGTGGTGGGCGGTTTGAGCGGACTGCGGGTGTTCGGCGGCCGGACCTTTCCCGCCTTGTTCGCCGAGGAGGGTTTGGTGGAGATCGACCAGCGGGTCCATCGCCTGCTGCAGTACGTCAGCGCGACGAAACCCGCACGCTAGGTCGCCGCGTTCGGGCGCGGCGCTCGAGCGCCGGTGATGGCTCGGATCAGGAATTCGAGCTTGTCCACGGTGCGGTCGAGCGGGCGGGTGTCGCGCTCAACCCGACACATCGCCACCGCGCCCTCGACCGCGGCGATGATCAGGGTGGCGGTCTGCTCGGCGTCGGACGCGCTCGCGCCCTGGTCGCGCAACGACCGCGTGAACAGCCGGGTCCAGTTCTCGAACGCGGCCGCCGCGGCCCGCTGCGGCCCGCCGTCATCCCCCTGCGCCTCGATCGAGACCGCGAGCACCGGGCATCCGGCCTGAAAATTATTGTCTTCCAGCACCTTTCGCCACATGTCCGCGAACGTCCGCAATCCGGTGACCGGTCCGGCCGCCAGTCCTTGCGCCAGTTCGCGGGCGGTCAGGGTGTCGGCGAAGCGCACGGCTTCGGCCGCAAGTTGCGCTTTGCCGCCGGGAAAGTAGTGGTAGGTGGAGCCGAGCGGCGCTTGGGCGTGCTTGGCCAGTTCCCGCACGCTGGTCGCGTTCAAACCGTGGCGGCGGATCATGTCGGCCGCGCCCGCCACCATCCGATCCCGCGCCTGCGGCGTTTCGGCCACCCCTTCTCCTCCCTCGGCCATGACGACTGTCATAGCCTACCGCGCTACGGCCAGGCTGCCGTGCGCTGCGCACAGGTGACCTGCCGCGACGAGATCAGCCGATGTCCCGCACCACCTTTCGCTGCGGCGCACCGGTGTCGCAGCCGGTTCCGACGACCAGCACGGTGATGGCGGGCGGGCGCGGACCGTTGAGCAGGACGAGCACCGCGTCATCACCCTGGAACGCGATGTCGGCAGAACCGAGCACGGCGCGGTCGAGCCCGTTCGCGCGGACGCAGCGCCGTAACGCTTCCGGGTCGGACAGGAAGCCGGTGACGGTGTGGCGGCCCAGCGTGCCGAGCGCCAGGGTGGCGGTGAGTTCGTCGTCGCCGACGGCGAGACGCGCGGCGGGGACAGGGGCGTCACGGCCGTCCATCGTCGAGACGACCGAGCCCGCCGCGGCGACGGTGACGATCACCGCGGCTGCCGCGGCGAACCTGCGCGCCCCGGTGCGGCGGCGCTCGTCGACAGTGGACGCGGGAACCGCGCCGGAACGGGAACATCTGCCATCGCGGCGGAATCGGCCCGCACGGACACGCGACAGCTCATGAACCGTGGCGTTC
This sequence comes from Nocardia sp. NPDC019323, assembly GCF_044389845.1. NCBI lineage: Bacteria > Bacillati > Actinomycetota > Actinomycetes > Mycobacteriales > Nocardiaceae > Nocardia > Nocardia sp. NPDC019323. The sequence continues at coordinate 1,053,203 of NZ_JBIRYN010000002.1, read as the reverse complement.
TCGGGCGCCGTCAGGGTGCCGATGAATCGGGCGAGCCGAGCGGTGACGTCCTCCGGCATGGCGTGGATGGCGCGTTCGTCCCGATTCAGCGCACCCAGCTCGGCGCTGATCTCGTCCAGCCCGCGCAGATACCGCGACGCTTCTGGATCACACGAGACGATCGGCCACAACCGCTCGCGCTGCGCCGCGGTCACATTGCCCGCATGCAGATCGGCGAGTAGCGCCGGCGGGAATGGAGGCCGCGGCACCGTCCGGGTAGCCATCGCACCTCCGTTGTTCGCGTCCAGGCAAAAGTTCGTCACTGTTACTGACGCATCCCGACTATCGCCGGTTCCATGGATCACACAGAAAATTCGATTGCTCTTTCGACCGCTGCCGCGTACCAGCCTTCGAGCACGCCGGGAATGCGGCCGCCTCATCCTGGGGCGAACGACGTGTGGACGACGATCCGTCCCCGCGCCCGGCGAATGCCAGCTAGCCTCACTCGACAAGATCGAGTTCCAGCCAGAGGACCCAGCCATGAACAGTCCCCTACCCACGCCCGCGTCCGCTCCAGGAGAGGCGACCGGGGATCTGCTCGCGGGCAGGACCGCCGTCGTGACCGGCGCCAGCCGTGGCATCGGCTTGGCGATCGCGATCAGGTTCGCCGCGGAGGGCGCGAACGTCGCGATGATCGCACGCACCCAGGAGCCACACCCCAAATTGCCCGGCACCATTCACACCGCCGCCGCGGAGGCGGAGGCGGCGGGCGGCGCCGTGCTGCCGCTGGTGGCCGATGTGCGCGACGACAAGGCCATGGCGGAGGCGGTCGATCGCATCGCCGAGCGCTTCGGCGGCATCGACATCCTGGTCAACAACGCGGGATCGGTCGACCTCACCGGCGCCGAGCAGATCGGCATGCAGCGCTACGACCACATGCAAGCCGTCAATGTCCGCGCGCCGTTCCTGCTGTCCAAGCTGGCGCTGCCGCATCTGCGCGCCTCCGCCCTGGCCGGGCGGAATCCCCACATCCTCACCCTCTCCCCGCCCCTGAACATGAATCCCGAGCACGTGGGCAACGGGGTGGCCTACACCGTCTCCAAATATGGTGTCAGCGTGGCGACCATCGGTCTGGCACACGAGTTCCGGCGCTACGGCATCGCCGTGAACTCGCTGTGGCCGCGCACGAAGATCGACACCGCCGCGGTGCGCAACCTACTCGGCGGCGCGGAGGCCGTCGCCGCGTCCCGCAACCCGTTCATCTGCGCGGATGCCGCTTTGCTGATCGTGACCAGCCCCGCGAACGCCTACACCGGCCAGCTGCTGCTGGACGAGGAAGTCCTCGCTTCCCATGGGCGCATCGATTTGGACCACTATCGGGTCGTGCCAGGCGCGGGCGAGCTGGCCAACGATCTTTTCATCGACGCGTGAAACCACTGCCTACTCAGCCGAAAAGCGGTCTCGGGCACAAGGTTTCCGAATGCCGTGACGGCCCGCGCTGTCACCGTGCCGACGAGGCGGCGCCGAGATCCACCATGCGGTGCAGGATCGCCGGGGCCAGGGCCAATTCGAATTCGGTTCCGCTGCTTTCGAAGACGAAGGCCAGCAAGTCACCGCCCGGTACCGGGGCCAGCCGGACCGAGCACTGCTCCCCCACGACCACCCAGCCGCCGACGGTCAACTGATCGGACATCGCCCCTCCCACCCTTCGCCACTCCCGACAAGTGGACTATGCCAGTTGCGGAGCGGGGGTGTCAACGGCGGAAATCGGCCGCTGACCTGGCCGGATACTCGCGTGTCTCGATCGGGTGGCCGGGTGGGTGGACGCTTTCGCGGTACTCCAGCGCGACGCCGCGTCCGTCCAGAACCGTGCGCCGCACGACCAGCACCGCCGCCGGATCCGGCAGCGCGAGACGGCGCCGCTCGTCATCCGTGGCCAGCCGGGCGCCGACGCTCTCGCGCACCACCACGGCGGCGCGTCCGATGGCGTCTGCCAAATACCGCGCGATTCCACCCGAATCGGACGCGGGCCCAGACCCGAGCGCACCCTCGGCGAGCTCACCGGGATACCAACAGGTCATCAGGCGCTTGTTCCGAGAGTCGTTCGCGCGCACTGTTTCCAGCGTGAACACCGCGCTCGACGCGGGTAAGCCGAGCGATTCGGTGACATACCGCGACCCTTCCAGCATTTCGGCTCTCAGCACGGTCACCGATTCGCTTTCGGGCGCGGGTCCGTATCGGGGCGCGCTCTCCCGCATCAACGCCGAACGCTCGGCCACATAGGTGCCCGACCCACGCCGGGACGTGACGATTCCCCGCTGACGCAGCGCATTCAACGCCTTGGCAGCGGTGGGTCTGGCCACCTGCCAGCGCGCGGCGAGTTCGCGCTCCGACGGCACCTCGGCGCCGGGAGCCAGTTCCCCGCGCTCGATCAGATCCCGCAAATGCTCGGCGATCTGTAGATATTTCGGGACTGCCCCGTCGATTCCGGCCACCGGTCGCCTTCCCCACACCACCCCTCGGACCGCTGGTCAGTGTAACAACGGCGGAGCCGGGCGCCGGGGCCTGCGCACAAGCGCGCACCGAGGCCGTCCGCCGCGCTGTACCGCCCGGTAAAGTGCGACGCCAGTACAGCGCGGTACGAACAGGACCGAGCGGAAGGGGGCTTCCAGGTGGCGGTACCCGATACCGGGCAGGGGGCGGCGCGAGAGCTGTACGCGGCGGCCATCGGCGCAGGTGGGGGCGAGAGGTTCGAACTGGACACCGCGGTCGCGGAGAATCTCGCCGCCGCGTGCGACCGGCTGGTCGACGATCTGGGCCGCGCGATGGCCGACGAACACCTCGTCACCGAGGTGAGCGGTTTTCCCGATCTGCCCACCGGACACGGCCTCACCCGCGGGTTCGCCGCGAAGGGACGGCAATACCTGGACACCCTGGCCGCGTTCCAGGAGACGGCGCTGCTGTTCAAGGCCGCGTATCTCGCCGCGGCCAACCGGCTGGCCGACGCCGAGGCGGCCAATCAGGCCGCGCTGCGGCTGGTCGCCGAATATCTGGAGCCCCGGTGAGCGCGCGCCCGCGCGCCGGGACCGAGTGAGGGGGACGACGGATGGCAGACCCCGCGGCACGCGCCGCCGCCGACGGCATCCGGCAGGAACTGGCCGGATTCACCGACGACGCGACCGATCCCGCCTACGCGCCGGATCGGGAACTGTTCGGCGCCTACACCCATCAGCAGATCTGGGATCTGGTGCACGAGGCGCTCGACCCGGCGGCGCTCGGCCGCATCGCCGCGGCATGGCAGGCCAACGCTACCGCGGTGGCCGACGCGTTCCAGGCCTTCTCCGATGCCACCAACCGCGAGTTCGCGCGCTGGTCGGGCCGGGCTGCCGACGCCGCCGTGGGCGCGACCAGGCAGTTCGTCCGCGCGGGCGGGGATGTGCACGACGTGTGCCGGGCGGTCGCCCGGCTGATGGAGTTGAATAGCGATGCCGCGCAGACGGTCCGGGGCGCGATCGCGCCGCCGCAGCGGTATCGGCCGCTGGCGGACCCGGCCGCCGAAGCGGTTTACGGTGGAAAACGTAGGATGGAACACGACAGTGCGGCGGCAGACATCGAGGCGGATGTCCGGGACACGATGACTTACGTCTACACCCCGACCATGCCCGCCACCGGCGACCGCGTCCCCCGATTCCCCCGGCCGCGCGAAGGTTCCGACAACGCACCCGGCGATCCGGATTCCGTCCGCGGAGGCGGCACGCGGTGAAATGGGTGCTCAGCCCGGACGAGTTCACGCATGTCTGGACGAACGAAACCGGCCTGGACCGCAGGCCCTACCCGGTCAACATGGTCCCGTCGGCCACGGCGCGGACCGAGTCCGAATACCACGCCCTCCGCCTGCCGCAGCGCTTCGCCCGCCAAGCCGACCCGGACCTGGCCGCCGCCCTGATGCTCTGCGCGCGCAACGACGCGACCACCATCACCGTCTCCGGCGAACGCACGGCGCTCGCGCGCGACGGCGACGGCGCCGAGTCCGAACGGATTCTCGCGTTCGCCGCCGTGGTGCACAATCACGCGAGCATTCTGGTCGCCACACCGCAGCGAGTGACCGTACAGATGTGCCACGCCCGTGCCGTGGGCGAACGACTGGTGCAGGTCATCGGCCCGGCGCGGCCGGGAAGACTCGCCCCGATGCGCGAGCCGCAGGACGCCGTGCTGAATGCGGATCGCACCGAGCCGTTCGTCACCAATGGCCATCGCGGCGCGGCGAAGTTCCGCCAAGTCCTGCGCAAGCCGGTGGACGGGCGTGGCTTCATCACCGTCACGGTGGAACCGGAGAACCCGATGTCCCCGCCCACCCGCCATCGCACCTGGCTCGACTTCACCGGCGACGGCCGCTACTTGCTCACCACCGCGCACGATCTCGCCCTCACCCCGGTGTCCGACGAGGAGTTCGCCACACAGCTGCTGCGGCTCGCGCAAGTGTGAGGCGGGCGCGACAACTACTGTTGAGCCATGCCCGAGCAGTGGACGGTGCCGCCGACCGAGGCTTTGCGAGCCGACGGCTTGCGCGTGGCCGAGCTGGACACCTCAGGGACGCCGGGGTTCACCGGCGGCAAGAAGGAAGGCGTCGCCCTGCTCGCCGAACGCGCCCAGGTGCTGTCGGATCTGCAGGAGAAGCTGTACGCCAACGGCCGAGCCGGCGGCGACCGGCGCAACGTGCTGCTGATCCTGCAGGGCATGGACACCGCGGGCAAGGGCGGCATCGTCCGGCACGTCATCGGCTCGGTCGACCCGCAGGGCGTCGACCACGCCGCGTTCGGCGTGCCGACGCCGGAGGAGAGCCGCCATCACTATCTGTGGCGCATCCGCAAGGCGCTGCCGCGCGCGGGCCAGCTCGGTGTGTTCGATCGCTCGCACTACGAGGACGTGCTCGTGGTGCGGGTGCACAATCTGGTCCCGCCGACGGTGTGGGAGCCGCGCTACGACGAGATCAACGCGTTCGAGCGGGAACTGGTCGACGAGGGCACCTCGCTGGTGAAGGTGGCCATGTTCGTCTCGCTCGACGAACAGAAGCGACGCCTGGCCGAGCGGCTGGAACGCCCGGACAAGTTCTGGAAGTTCGATCCGTCCGACATCGACGAGCGCGCGTTCTGGCCCGCTTATCAGGACGCCTACCAGGCGATGCTGGACCGCACGTCCACCGAGTACGCGCCATGGCACGTCGTGCCCTCCGATCGCAAGTGGTACTCCCGCCTCGCCGTCACCGAACTGCTGATCGCCACACTCGAGCGGCTGGAACTCGACTGGCCCCCGCCGACCTTCGACGTCGAACTCCAGAAGCGGCGCCTGGCGCGGGCCTAGCGTCCGGCGGCACGAGCGCGGTCATGGCAAGTGCCGGACGAAACGCGAGCCCGGTCGATGCGGCGTCCAGCCGGTGTCGGCGATCCGGCCGGTGCGCACGAATTCACCCCAGTACCGGCGGGTTCCGGCACCCAGCTCATCGATCTGTGCCGGGGTGAGCGGCGCGAGCATCGGGGCGGCGCGCCAGGTGTCGCCGTCGGCGAACAGCAGCGGCAGATCGATGCAGTGGCAGGCGCCGTAGGGGTTCTCCGGGTGCAGCTGTCCCATTCGATAGCAGTACACGCGCGCCCCGGCGCCGGCCAGTTCATCGGCGAATCGGAACATGCCGTCCTCGAACGCCTTTCGCCCGATCAGCCGCTGTGCCGCCGAGTCCAGCCGGGCTCCGAGCGCCGGTAGTCGCCGGAGCCTGCCGAAGACCGGATGCGGGCCACCGTAGAAGGCGCGCGCCTCTTCTTGCGTGCAACCGAGGAGGACCGGCAGATCGGCGGCGGCGGCGCGCGCCGCTGCTCGCCAGGTGTGCTCGCCGGGCAGCGGTCCCGCGTCGGCCACGGGCAAGAAGGGCGGCGCCGAATTCAGCGCGCCGGGCCCGGCGCAGCGGCGAACGGTGCGTCCTTGCGCGGCGAGCAGTTCGCGCAGGGACGCGGTGCGGGGATCGGCGTCGAGTTCGGCGAGGAACATCGCTCCCACCCGCTCGGCCCTCCGATGGCTGTGGAATCCGATGCCGAAGGGCGCGCTCTGCACGACAGCCCCGGCGAACAGCGACCGTGCCGTCGCGATCCCCAGCAGCGCGACGACCGACTGCCCGCCCGCGGACTGTCCCGCCACGGTGACGCGCCGCGGATCGCCGCCGAATTCGGCGATGTGCGCGCGCACCCACCGCAGCGCCGCGATCTGGTCGAGCAAGCCGAGATTCCCCGCCGACACGCCAGGGGCACGGAGATAACCCAGCACGCCGAGCCGGTAGCTCACCGACACGACGACAACGCCGGTCTCGCCCACGAACCGGACCGCGTCGTACAGGTTCCACTGCCCGCTGCCGGCCAGGTAGGCGCCACCGTGCAACCACACCAGCACCGGACGTCCGCCCGGCTCGGCGGCCACGGGTGCGGTGACGGTGACCGCAAGGCAGTCCTCCGACTGCTCGAGCGGGTCCGCCCGCCCCATCACACTCTCGAGCCGTCCCGGCAGCTGCGGCGCGATCGCGTAGGGGCGCGTCGCGTCGTACACCCCCTCGGGCGGCGCGACCGGCTCGGGCGCACCGAATCGCTCGGCCCGCGCGTAGGGGATGCCACGGAACACCGCGACCTCGCCGCGAGCCTCACCCCGCCAGCGCCCGGAAGGCGCGATCACCTCGTCCATACCACTCTCGCCTTCTATCGCAAGTCGACTTGCGATAGCACACGCTAAGGGCCGCCGCCACATAACGCAAGAGAACTTGCGATAATCGCCCGGTGAGTAAGCCCCCCGCGCAGATCCGCGGCGCGCGTCTGCGCGAAGCCGTGCTGGACGCGACCCTGGCCAGGATCGAGTCGGCGGGCATCGGCGCCGTGCGGGTCGCCGACGTCGCCGCCGACGCGGGCGTGCACGAGACATCGATCTACCGCCGCTGGAAGACGCTGCCCCGCTTGCTGCTGGACGCCTTGCTGTCGCGGGTGGCCGAAGAGATCCCGCTGCCGGACACCGGGTCGTTGCGCGGCGATCTGGAGCGGTTCACGACCGATCTCATCCGCTTCGCGCGCACGCCGTCCGGCCGGGCCCTGATCCGCGGCAGCGTGCTCGTCGAATCCGATCCCGACGTCGAGGCGATCCGGCGCGAATTCTGGGTCCGGCGGCTGGCGTCGTCCGAAGAGATCGTCCGGCGCGCCGTCGCACGCGGCGACGTGGCGGCGACCGTGGATCCCCGGCTGACCATGCTGGCCCTCGGCGGGCTGGTCCACCTGTACGTCACCCAGTTCGACGGCGAGCTGCCGCCGGAGCTGGCACGCGACGCCGTCACGCTCGTGCTCATGGGCATCCTGCCGCGCTGAACGGGGCCGGATCGGGTTCGCGGCGGCAGGACCGGATATTTCGGAATCTCTCAGGTAGGCCGACGATGATGACGGCTGTGGGCCGATCACCCGGGGAGATGGTCGGCGGATCTACGATCGTGGCGGCAGGAAAACCGTCCGGCGAGCGAAAGGCGTGGTGAGCGCACGGTGAGCAAGAACCAGGGTGGGAAGTCGAACCCGCTGCTGGCGGCGGAACGCGCCGACCGCAACCGCAAGATCTTGATCCAGGTGGCCGTCGCCGCCGTGCTCGTCGCGCTGATCGCGGCGATCGGCATCGGCATCGCGGTGAAGAAGAACCGCAAGGACGATCCAGGACCCACCCCGTCCATCGCCGCGACCGCGGGCGCCGTGCCCGCCTCGATCACCGACAACGGCGCCGTCCGCGTCGGCAAGCCGGACGCGAAGGTCACCGTGCGGGTCGTCGCCGATCTGCAGTGCCCCGCCTGCAAGGCGTTCGAGGCGGCGAACGGGCAGGTGCTCGAGGACGCGGTCGCCAGCGGCACCGCGGTCGTCGAATACAACGTGATCGCCTTCCTGGACAAGGCGTCCACCACGCGCTACTCCTCGCGCGCGGCCAACGCCTCCTACTGCGTCGCCGAAGCCGACCCGTCGAAGTACCAGGCCTGGCTGAAGACGATGTACGCCCAGCAGCCCGCGGAGGGCGGCGCCGGCCTGCCCGACGATCAGCTGGTCCAGATCGCCAAGAGCGCCGGCTACACCGACGACGCGGTCGCCCAGTGCATCACCGACCACAAGTACGACAAGTACGTCCAGGCCCGCACCAAGGAAGTGCTGGACAGCGGCATCCAGTCCACCCCGTCGGTGTTCGTGAACGGCAAGAAGGTCGAGACCAGCCAGCAGATCTTCGGCGCAGGCGGCCTCGCACCCGTGATCAGCGCCGCCGCGGGCCAGTGATCGCCGCGGGGCCCCGGGCCGCGTGGGTCCTGTTGATCGGCGGGCTGGCCGGCTGGCTGGCCGCGGTGGCGTTGACCGTGGAACGGTTCAAGCTGTTCACCGATCCCGGTTACACGCCGTCGTGCAGCATCAACCCGATCCTGTCCTGCGGGTCGGTGATGGTGACCGATCAGGCCTCGATCTTCGGGTTCCCGAACCCGCTGATGGGCATCGTGGGGTTCTCGGTCGTCGTCACACTGGGCGTGCTGTCGGTGGCCGGCGTCGGCTTCCCGCGCTGGGTCTGGGGCGGGATGTGGCTGGGCACCCTGCTCGGCGTCGGGTTCATCTGCTGGCTGATCTTCCAGAGCCTGTACCGGATCAACGCGCTGTGCCCGTACTGCATGGTGGTGTGGGCGATCATCACGCCGCTGCTCGCGGTGAGCACCGACCAGCTGTGGGGGCGCTCGCGCGGTCCGCTCGGCGTGCTCGCCGAGTGGCGCTGGACGATCGTCGCGCTGTTCTTCGCGGTCGTGCTGGTGCTGGTGTTCCTGCGCTTCCAGGACTACTGGCTGTCGCTGGTCTGAGACCGATCAGTTCGGCGGTCCCTGGACCAGCGCCACCGGCACGGTGCGCGCGCCGCCGGCGCCGGTGATGCCCAATCGGACGGTCTCGTTGGGCTTGCGCCTGTTCAGCGCGGTGCGCAGCGACTGGGCGCTGGTGACGGTGTGGTCGTCGAGCGAGGTGATCACGTCTCCTGCGGCCAGACCGGCGGCAAAGGCGGGCATGCCGTAGATCGCCATGTCCACGCGGGCACCGGTCCCAGCGGGCAGCGCGTTGGAGACGAGCACGCCGAGCGTGGCCGTCGGGCCGATGTGCACGGTGTCGGTCGGGGTTCCCGAGCGAATCTGCTGGACCACTCGCATCGCGGCGTCGATCGGCACCGCGTAGCCGTTCGCCGGATGGTCGGCGGTGCGCGCCCCATCGCCCGACGCCGCGGCGATCACGCCGACGACCGACGCCTTGTGGTCGACCAGGGCTCCCCCGGACTGTCCCGGCGTGACCGCCGCCGCCACCTCCAGCATCCCGTTGAGCGCCTTGCGCGACAGATCGGCGGCGTTGATCGCCACGATGGCGCTGTCCAGGTCGGTGAGCGGGCCGTGCACCGCGGTGGGCGGCCCGCCGGCGCCGCCCGCGTTGCCGATGGCGAGCACCTCCTCACGCAGCCGCAACGCGCCGGAACTGCCGATGGTCGCGGTCGGCAGCCCGTCGGCCGCCGACAGGTCGAGCAGGGCGATGTCGGCCTCGGCGTCGTAGCCGAGCACCACCGCGTCGTAGGCCTTGCCGTTGCCCACATCGGTCGCGGTCACGGTGTCGGCGCCCTTGACCACGTGATGGCTGGTGAGCACCTCGCCGTCGGCGGTGAGGACGATGCCCGACCCCGCCGCACCCGGCCCGGATCGTTCGGCCGAGGCGTTGATGTTGACCAGCGCGGGCCGCACCGCCGCGGTGACCACTCCCGCGTCGAGCGGCTCGGGCGGAGCGAACACGACCGAGGCCGCCGTCCCGGCCGGGCCGGTCCGATCGCGGGCGGGGAGATCGCCGCGATACCCGAGGAACGCGGCGATCATGATCATGAGCGTGACGACCAGCACGAACACCCGGCCACCGCCCGGCGCGCGCCGCGCCCCGATCCACTGCTGCCGTTCTTCGTCCATGGCTCTCCCGCCTCGGCCGAACCTCCCGAACCCATTGTCGCCGCTGCGCGCGCCGAAGATCATCGAACCGGGCAGCCCGCCGGAAAAACGGCCCGTGAGCGTGTCTTTTTCGTGTCACAGTTGGCAACCGCACCCATGCGGCGGTAGGCATGTCCTCATGAGCACTGCCGCCGCCTACGCCCTGTCCACTCCCGATGGCTCGTTCGAGAAGGTCACGATCCAACGCAGGGACCTGGGCCCGCGCGACGTGCTGATCGACATCAAGTTCGCGGGTATCTGCCATTCCGACATCCACACCGCGCGCGACGAGTGGGGCCGCACCCGCTACCCCTGCGTGCCCGGTCACGAGATCGCGGGCGTGGTCGCCGCGGTCGGATCCGCGGTGACCAAGCATCGGGTCGGCGATCGCGTCGGCGTCGGTTGCATGGTCGATTCCTGCGGCGTCTGCGCGCCGTGCCTGGCCGACGAGGAGCAGTACTGCACCGCGGGCGCGACCATGACCTACAACACCCCGGTCGACCCGGCGGTCGAGCCCGGCGGGCACACGCTCGGCGGTTACTCGACGCAGATCGTGGTGACCGAGAACTTCGTGGTCGCCATCCCCGACGGCATCGGTCTGGACGTCGCGGCGCCGCTGCTGTGCGCGGGCGTCACGCTGTACTCCCCGCTGCGGCACTGGGGCGCGGGGCCGGGCAAGAAGGTCGCCATCATCGGCATGGGCGGGCTCGGCCACGTCGGGGTGAAGCTCGCGGCCGCGATGGGCGCCGAGGTCACCGTGCTGAGCCACTCGCTGAGCAAGCAGGACGACGGCAAGCTCTTCGGCGCGACCGGCTACTACGCCACCAGCGACAAGCAGACCTTCCGCGAGCTGCGCGGCCGGTTCGACCTGATCCTCAACACGGTCTCGGCGAACCTGCCGATCGACGACTACCTGCGCCTGCTGAACCTGGACGGCACCCTGGTGATCCTCGGCCTGCCCGAGCACCCGATGAGCGTCAAGCCGTTCAACCTCGCCGCGTACCGCCGCTCGCTGGCCGGCTCGATGATCGGCGGGATCGCGCAGACCCAGGAGATGCTGAACTTCTGCGCCGAGCACGGCATCGGCGCGGAGATCGAGCTGATCGCCGCCGACGAGATCGACGGCGCCTACGACCGGGTCGTGGCCAGCGACGTGCGCTACCGGTTCGTCATCGACGTCTCCACCATGTGAGCCCGCTCTCCGCACCGGCGCGGCCGCGCGGTGTCTGGCCGCGAACCGCTCGCGGCGTGGGTACCTTGGCCTTGTGCCCGCGGAGGACGAAGACGAGACGCCACAACCGGCCATCGCCGCACCCGGCATGCCGCCGTGGCTGCCACGCGCGTTCCTGCTCGCCGCCGCGACGGTCACCGGGTTGCTGGCCGCCTTCTGGGTGCTCGAGCGACTGCGGAGCCTGCTGACGATTCTGCTGGTCTCCCTGTTCCTGGCTTTCGCGATCGAACCGGCGGTGAATTCGCTGGCGCGGCGCGGCATGCGGCGCGGCCCCGCGACCGGTTTGGTATTCCTCGGCCTGACCGCCCTCGTCGTCGCCTTCTTCTGGACGCTCGGTGCGCTGCTGGTGGAGCAGGTCACCACGTTGGTGCAGCACGCGCCCGAATACGCCGACCGGGGCGTGGACTGGATCAACCACACTTTCCACAAGGATCTGTCCAGTACGGACATCCAGAAGTACGCCACCGACTGGAGTTCGACCCTGGAGGGCTATCTCACCGGGTTGGCGGGCAACGTCTGGGGCATCGGCACGGCCGCTCTCGGGGCGCTGTTCCAGGGTCTCGGCATCCTGCTGTTCACCTACTACTTCGCCGCCGACGGGCCCCGGATCCGCACCGCCGTCTGCTCGCTCCTGCCGCCACGGCGGCAGCGGCACGTCCTGCGCGCCTGGGACATCGCGGTGGACAAGACCGGCGGCTACATCTATTCCCGCGGACTGCTCGCGCTCGCCTCGACGCTCGCGCACTACGTCATGCTGCGACTGCTGGACGTGCCGTCGGCGTTCGCCCTCGCGCTGTGGGTCGGCGTGGTCTCCCAGTTCATCCCCACGGTCGGCACCTATCTCGCCGGTGCGCTCCCGGTGATCGTGGGTCTGGTGCACGGGCCGAGCACCGCGCTGTGGATCCTCGGCTTCATCGTGCTCTACCAGCAGTTCGAGAACTATGTGCTGCAACCGCGCATCACCGCCACCACTCTGGACATGCACCCGGCCGTCGCGTTCGGGGCGGTGCTGGCGGGCGCCGCGCTACTCGGCGCGACGGGCGCGCTGCTCGCCATCCCGGTGACCGCGACGGTGCAGGCGTTCTCCGGCGCGTACATCCGCCGCTACGACGTCCCGGCCGACGTGGAGGCCGACATCGATCGCCGGACGGGCTCTCCCAAGCGCCGCAAGAAGTTCGCCAGGCAGTTGACGCTTCGTTTCGCGGGCCGTCACGACCGCTCGGACTGACTCGCGACCGGGTGAGACGACGCATGCCGTGGCGTTCGAATGATCCGGCCGAACCCGGCCGGGCGCTCCCTGCGTGATCCGCTGAAGTCACGAGCTGTCGGTGGTGCGTCGGCGCGTAGCTAGGCGGCGCGGGCGGTGGCCAAGGTCCGGATCAGCGCCTGGCGTACTTCGCCCAGCTGCGCGGGGCTGTGGCGCGCGGTGTCGTATTCCACTTGGATGGTCATCCGGTCGCCGATGGTGAACACGGTGAGTTTCGGCGGCATGCCCGCCACCATCGCGAAGACGTCGTTGCGGACGATCCGCAACCGCGGCGGAACCGAAAGGGCCTGCAGGCGGCCGATGTTCGAGATGGCGAAGGTATTCGGCGCCGAGAGCAGTGCGGCGGTCGCCGGGTCGCCGACCTGCTGGGCGGCGAGCATCATCAGCAGTGCCTCCTTGCGCTCGACCGAGGCGCGCATGCCCGACGCCACCGCGTGTGCCAGCGCGATCGGGTCGGCGTCCGCGTCGACGAGCGCGAATGTGCCCACCCCCGACACGCAGTTGAGCACGGTGCTCGCGGGCAGCGGCGGCACGAGATCCGCCCGGACGTCGACCGCGTGGCCGCAGACCATCGGCAGCGCTCCCGCCGACGGCTGCAGCCGGGCTCGGAAGGCGGCGAATGCCGCTCCCGCGACGAGGCTGTTCACCGAGACGCCGTGGACTCGGGCGGCGGCGATCACCGCGGCGGTCTCGATGTCGTCCAATTCGATGCGCTCCAGCGTCAACCGGTTCGGCCGGTGCGCGCCCTCACCGAGATGGGGCAGCTGTCGCGGCGTGAGATCGGCGGTCATCATTTCCGCGCCCGCGCGCATCAGGTCGAGCAGCCCGGCGACCTCCTCGGCGGAGACGATGCGCGCCAGCCTGGTGTCCATCGCCTCGGGCAAGCTCTGATCCGGATTCGCGTGTGGTGCGGGCGCACCCGTCACCTGGGCGGTGTACCGCTCCCACAGTTGCGCGAGCAGCGCGAAAGCGGATCTGCCGTCGGCGATGCCGTGGTGGATGGCCAGCACGATCCGATCGTGCTCGCCGTCGCGCAGGAGATGCGCGTGGAACAGCCCTCCGGTCCAGTCCTGCGGCGTGTTCAGCAAATTCAGGTACTCCGGCTCGCCGCCCTCGGTGATCGTCAAGCGGGGCCGGTAGGAGTCGTCGCGCCGGAAGCATCGCACTCCCCCGGCGTCCACCTGTTCGCTGCGCAGGAGCGGATGCGCGGCCGCCAAGTCGGCGATCACGCGGCGTAGCGCGGACACGTCGAGGTCGCCTCGCACGGTCGAACCGATGAACAGCGGCATGCCGCCCACCGGGATGCTGCCGATTCTGGTGTCGGAGCCGAAGTAGCTGCTTTCGAAGGGGGACAGGGGGCGCTGATCGGTCATCATCTCGTTCCTTCTCGCGGGGATGAGCCCAACATACGCATGTTTCAAACGCTTGTCACATACAAACGTTTGAAACGATCGTCATAAACGTCCGTATGGCCCCTTGCTAAGGTGCTGGGGTGGGAACCCGCGAAGACCTTCTCGCCGCGGCCAAGCGGTGCTTGGCCGAGCGCGGCTACGCGCGCACGACCGTGCGCGAGATAGTCGCCGCCTCCGGCAGCAACCTGGCCGCGATCAACTACCACTTCGGCACCAGGGACAAGCTGCTCAACCAGGCGATGATCGAATCCAGCGCGGAAGCGGTACAGCGGATCGCCGCGGCGTTGCCGCAGGACGACCCCGTGACACCGGCGGCGCGCCTGGAAGTCTTCTGGCGCGAGCTCATCGCTTCGTTCGTCGAGGACCGTCCGCTCTGGTCGGCGAATATCGAAGGTATGGCGCAGGCGCTGCACTCCCCCGAGGTGCGCGCCGAGCTGGCGATCGCGGAGGAAAACGCTCGCGAGCAGCTCTGGCAGCTGTTCGGCCCGACCCGAGGCGCGGCGACCGACCGCGCCGTCGGCGCTGTGCTGCACGCGTTGATCGGTGGTCTCATGGCCCAGTGGCTGGTCGATCCGGAACACGCGCCGTCACCCGACGAGGTGATCGCCGGATTGCGCGCTCTCGCAACCGAACTCGGCGACTGAACCGCCGGTCGTCCCGGCGTATCCCACGCCTCGGGTAGCCATGGGTCGCCCGCCGATGTAGAACTTCTCGGAAAAGGATCGCACCACTCGGTGCCGAGGCTGGATGGGAACAATGCTGAAGCGGCCGCCGGACCTGGCCTTCGACCTCGGCAAGATGCACCGCAGGCGCAACGACGTGGCGGCCGCGCGCGAGGCGTTCCAGATCGCCATCGCCTCCGGCCATCCGAACTGGGCGCCGTTGGCCGCCGCCGAGCTCGGCGGGCTGCTCAGCGCGACGGGTGACAAACCGGCCGCGGAAGGCGCCTACCACGTCGCGGTCGACTCAGGCCATGAGGACGCGGCGCCGCGCGCGGCCTACAACCTCGGCCTGCTGCTGGCCGAGCGCGGCGACACCGCGGCGGCCGAAGCGATGTACGAGCGCGCCGCCGAATCCGGTCATCCCGACGCGGCGCCGCGGGCCTGGATCAATCTCGGTTATTCGCGCGCCAAGCGTGGGGACGCGGACTCGGCGCGCCTGGCTTACCAGCACGCGATCGACGCGGGCCCCGGCGACATCGCGCGGCTCGCCCTGTCCAACCTGGCCTACCTGCTGCGCACCGCCGACGACCTGGACGGCGTCAAAGCCGCCTACCGCACCGTCATCGACGGCTGGCCGGCGGAGCAGTCGCTCATCGTCGCGGGCGACCTGGTCCAGCACCTGAGCGAGGCGGGCGATCTGGCGGGGGCCAGGGAGGTCAGCCGGTCCTTGGCCGAAGCGGACGATCCCGCCGTGGCCGCGCGGGCCAGTTTCGACATCGGGGTGTTCAGCGAGCAGCTCGGCGAGCCGGACGTGGCGCTGGCGGCCTTCCAGCGCGCCCTCGATTCGACGGATGCCGAAGCCCGCGTCCGGACGGCGGCGGCGCTCGCGCCGATCTACCACGAACGCGCGGCGACCGTGCTGCGCGAGACGGACTGGGCCGGGCTGGCGCACGCCCACGGATCGGCGAGCGACGCTCCCGCCATGCTCGCCGACCTGATCAGCGCGGCCGTCGAGGAGCAGGCGCGCGGGATCGTCTTCCTGTACTCCGCCGTGCTGCACCAGGGTTCGATCTACTCCGTCACCGCGCCCGCCGCCGAGGTCGTGCTCGGCGCCCTGCTGCACGAGCGCACCGACGTGACCTACGCCCGCGCCTGGCTGCGCGAGCCGCAACCGCTGCGCCTGGATCTGCTCAACTGGCTGCACGAGGTGATCGCCACCGCGGCATGGCAATCCGCCGCCGAGGACGACGCCGAGCTCACCCCGGCCGACCGCGCCGCCGCCGCGGCCTGCTTGGCGCTGCTGCCGCGCGTGCGTGCCGCCACCGCGGCCGCGCTGGCCATGGCCGAGGCCGCCGCGGTGGCCGACGCCGCCACCGAGGTGCTCGCGACGCTCAGCACGCTGCCCGCCGTCAGCGGCTGATCGCGCGCAGCACGGCCGCGACCGACCGCTCGGCGAGTTCGTCGGTGAGCGGCAGGTGCCCGAACAACGCCCGGTAGTAGATCGGCGCGGCGACCGCGTCCAGCACGAAATCCAGATCGATGTCCGGGTCCACTTCGCCGCGCGCGATGGCCGAGCGCAACGCCGTCGCGGTGGTTTGCCGCCGCGGTTCGAAGACGGTGGCCAGGAAATGGGCGCGCAACCGCTCGTCACCGGACAGGTCGGCGACCAGCGCGGGCAGCACCCGGTGCAGCGACGTATCGCGCAGGGCCGCAACCAGATCTCGCATGGCGCCGGTCAGGTCGGCGCGCAGGTCGCCGGTGTCGGGGGTCGGTCGCACGCCGAGCAGTCCGGCGACCACGTCCACCACCAGGTGCCGCTTCGACGGCCATCTGCGGTAGATCGCCGGTCGGTGCAGGCCCGCCCTCGCCGCGACCCGGCCGATGGACAAGTCCGCGTATCCCACCTCGTCGAGCAGTTCACGCGCGGCGGCGAGCACCGCGGTGTCGATGCGGTCGTCACGGGTTCGCCCCGCCATCAGAACACCGGGCGCGGCATCAGGACAACACGCCAGCCGTCCGGATCGGGAAAGGTCAAGCCTCCGTTGGCGGCCCAGAACGGATTCTCCGCCTCCACCGGTTCGACGCCGAACTCACCGAGCCGCTGTGCGACGTCGTACATGTGCGACTCGCCCGCGAAGTAGAGCACCAGCAGGTTCTCCCGGCTCGGCGCGTCGCCAGGGCTGCCGTGCACATGCGTGGTGAATTCCAGGTGGTACCCGGCTCCTGGCAATCCGACCATCACCCCGTCGTAGCCCGCGTGGTCGTGGAAGCGGTAGAGCTCGCGCAGGCCGAGCCCTTCGACATAGAACCGCACCACCTCGTCGAGCCGGTCGGTCGGGCGGGCGATACGGACCTGAGCGACGCGCAGAGAGTCGGGCCAGCTGTCATCGGTGTCCATAGTTCAACGATACAGTACGGACTGTACTGAAATCGGCACCGAAGAAATGCCGAGGGCCGTCCCCGTTCGATCGAACGAAGACGGCCCTCGGCACCTTCTGATCAGCTCACTCGGCGGACTCCACGCGCCTGCGGACGCGACGCGCCGCCGCGACCATGTTGCGCAGCGACGGCTCCAGCTGCCAGTAGTGCCGGGTCTTCAGGCCGCCGTCCGGATTCGCCCACAACCGCTGCGGCGTCACCGCTTCGGCTGCCGCGGTGAGCAATTCGTCCAGCTCGTCGATATCCGGGATCCGCGCGGACCGGCTCTCGTACACGCCGGGGCCGACGCCGTGGCTGAGTCCGTGACCGGTGGCGCAGTCCTCCTTCAGCGCCCGCAGCACCCAGTCGATCGAGCGCGTCGCGACGATGGCGGTGACATCGGCGTCCAGTTCTTCGATCGCCTCGACCACCTCGGCGCGGCCGGAATACCCGATGTGCGTGTGGATCTGGGTCTCCGCCTGCACCCCGGACGTAGCCAGGCGGAACGCGCCGATCGCCCAGCGCAAGTACTCGGCGCGGCCCTCAGGGCGCAGCGGCAGCATCTCCCGGATCGCGGGCTCGTCGACCTGGATGATCGCGATGCCAGCCTTCTCCAGGTCGACCACCTCGTCGCGGATGGCCAGCGCCACCTGGTCGGCGGTCTCGTGCAGGGGCTGGTCCTGCCGGACGAAGGAGCGGGCGATCATGGTGACCGGCCCGGTGACCATGCCTTTGACCGGCTTGTCGGTGAGCGACTGCGCGTAGGTGATCCAGTCCACCGACATCGGCGCGGGCCGCGACACGTCGCCGTAGATGATCGGCGGCCGCACGCAGCGGGAGCCGTACACCTGCACCCAGCCGAAGTGGGTGGTCGCGAAACCGTCGAGCAGCTCGGCGAAGTACTGGATCATGTCGTTGCGTTCGTGCTCGCCGTGCACCAGCACGTCCAGGCCGATGTCCTCCTGCAACCGGATCGTGGCCTCGATCTCGGCCTCGATCCGCTTGCGGTACTCCTCGTAGGACAACCGGCCCTGACCGAGTTCATAGCGCGCCTGGCGGATGCGGGCGGTCTGCGGGAAGGAGCCGAGCGTGGTGGCGGGCACCGGCGGCAGGTTCAGCTTGCGCTGCTGGGCTTCCCGGCGCACCTCGTAGGGCTCCCGCGAGCGCATGTCCGAGGTGATGGCGTAGACCCGCTGCCGCACGGCGTGCTTCTGCTTGAAGTGCACCTCCGTGGGCCGCTTGCGCCACTTGTCCGAGGGGCCTTCGGTGAGCGCCTTCGCGAGCGAGACCACTTCGCCCACCTTCTGTTTCGCGAACGCGAGGCGGTCGGCGACGTGCCCGTCGAGGTCGTATTCGACCAGCAGGTCGTAGGGCACGTGCAGCAGCGTGGTGCCGGTCGAGACCACCAGATCGGGGCACACCTGCGCCAGCTCGTTGAGGTATTCCAGCGTGACGTAGCGGTCGGCGCGCCAGACGTTGCGTCCGCTGATCACGCCCGCGTACAGGCGCTTGCGGCGGATGCCGGGCACCCGCGCCAGATCCTCCGGGCGCATCCGGTGGCTGGCGAGGTCGAGGCCGATCGCCTCGATGTTCGTGCTCGCGAGGATGGTCAGCGCCTCGCCGAAGTCGCCGTACTGTCCGGTGACCAGGATGCGCGGGCGCAGCGGGGCCTTGCCGAGCCGCTGATAGGCCGACTCGAACGCGGCCAGTTCCGCGGGCGTGCGCTCGCTGGTGAACGCGGGCTCGTCCAGCTGCACGCAGGTGGCGCCGCGCTTGGCGAGGATCTCGAACAGTTCCTCGTAGACCGGCAGCAGCTTGTCCAGCAGGCTCAGCGTGTCGAATCCGCCGGACTCACCGGGGATGTGCCCGGCCTTGGACAGCAGCAGCAGCGACACCGGGCCGATGACCACCGGCCGCAGCTCGATGCCCACCGCCTTCGCGCGGTCGAATTCGTCGAGCAGCGCCTCCGGGTGCAGCGAGAACTCGGTGTCGGCGTCGACTTCCGGCTGGCGGTAGTGATAGTTCGTGCCGAAGAACCGGACCAGCTCCAGCGGCGGCAGGTCCGGCCGGCCGCGGGCCATCAGGAAGTAGAAGTCCAGTGGATGCAGGCCTTCGCGATACGGCTCGAACCGCTTGGGCACCGCGCCGAACAGCAGCGCGTTGTCGAGCACGTGGTCGTAGAAGGAGAAGGTGTTGCCGGGCACCTGGGTCAATCCGGTGGCGGCCAGCTCGTTGAACTGGGTCTCCTGGATCTCCCGGCCGACCGCGAGCAGCTCCTCGCGCTCGAGCGAACCGTGCCAGTAGGCCTCCAGCGCCCGCTTGAGCTCGCGGTGCGGCCCGATCCTGGGATAGCCGAGGATGCTCGACCCGTAGCCGTCGGTCACGTTCACCATGAGCGGGATACCTTCTTTCGATCACCTGCGCGGCCCTTGCCGGGATCGACGGATCGATCCGGCGCTGCGCTCCGGATACCCAGCCGAACCGTCGCCATTGCCCGGCTGTTGCAGCTTATGCCGATTGCCGTCACCGGCTCGGCGACACCGATCTGGTCGGCTCCGCGTCGAGGTCGGACAGCGCCACCGGCTGGGAGCCATCGCCGCGGCGCACCCGCTGGCAGATAGTTGTGCTCGCATTCTCAGCCCCGTCGGGTGCGAGTCTTACGAGCACCGTTCGCGGCCCGTCTCGCGTCCGAGTGTCCGTCACGCATGCGCCGCAAGCGCGAGCGGCGGACGCTCGGACGCGAGACTCCCAGGGGCCGCGAACATGCAGCGCCGCAGGCGCTGCAAATCAAGCACGGTACTGGTAGAAGCCCGCGCCGGTCTTCTTGCCGAGCAGTCCCGCCTCCACCATGCGCATCAGCAGCGGAGGGGCCGAGTACAGCGGCTCTTTGAATTCGCCGTACATGGAGTCGGCGATGGACTTCACGGTGTCCAGGCCGACCAGGTCGGTCAGCGCCAGCGGGCCCATCGGGTGGGCGCAGCCGAGCACCATCGCCTTGTCGACGTCCTCCTTGGTGGCGAAACCGGACTCCACCATGCGGATCGCCGACAGCAGGTACGGCACCAGCAGCGCGTTGACGACGAAACCGGAGCGGTCGGCCGAGCGCACGACCTGCTTGCCGAGCACGTCGCCGGCGAAGGCCTCGGCCCGCGCGGAGACCGACTCGCTGGTCTTGAGCGTGGTGACCAGCTCGACCAGCGGCAGCACCGGGACGGGATTGAAGAAGTGCATGCCGACCACGCGCTCGGGGTTCGCCGTGGCGACCGCGATCTTCATGATCGGGATGGAGGAGGTGTTGGAGGCCAGCACGGCCGAGGGGTCGGTGACGACCTTGTCGAGTTCGGCGAAGATGCTCGTCTTCACCTTCTCGTCCTCGAGCACCGCCTCGACCACCAGCTGGCGGTCGGCGAAGTCGCCGAGGTCGGAGGTGAACCGCAGCCGCCACGCGGCCTGTTCGCGCTCGCGCTCGGTGATCTTGCCGCTGCTCACACCGCGATCGAGGGACCGCAGGATGCGTGCGCGGCCCGCCGCGGCCAGTTCCCGGGTCTGCTCGTACACCAGTACGTCGACGTGCGCCCTGGCACACACCTCCGCGATTCCGGCGCCCATCTGGCCGGCGCCGATGATGCCGACGCGTTGGATCTTTTCGCTGCTCACGTCCCGCTCCTGCTGGGTTGTCTGGCTCTGGGGTGGCTGGTCTGCGAAGGTTTCGCTCCGGTGTGAGCGCGTCCTTCGATGGTCCAAGGTATAGGGATGCCCTCCCCGCCGGGGCTGTTCAGCGGGGAGGGCAGTACACCCCTACCGGAGTAGAGGAATGTCGGTTTTCACGTCGGGAACCTCACTTCCCTCGGCTAGTACCGGTTGTGGGCATCGGTTCGTGAGTTCGGCTGCTTACGCAACCACCCACGCGCGAGGGCCATCGAGCGCCGTTCGCGGCTTAATGAAACTGACCCTCTTCGGTCGAGCCCTTCAGCGCGGCCGTCGAGGTGTTCGGGTCGACGGTGGTGGCGATGGTGTCGAAGTAGCCCGCGCCGACCTCACGCTGGTGCTTGATGGCGGTGAAGCCACGCTCGGCGGCGGCCTTGAACTCGCGCTCCTGCAGGTCGACGAAGGCGGTCATGCCCTCGCGGGCGTAGCCGTAGGCCAGGTCGAACATGCCGTAGTTGAGCGAGTGGAAGCCGGCCAGGGTGATGAACTGGAACTTGAAGCCCATCGCGCCGAGCTCACGCTGGAACTTCGCGATGGTCGCGTCGTCCAGGTGGGCCTTCCAGTTGAAGGACGGCGAGCAGTTGTAGGCCAGCAGCTGGTCCGGGAACTCGCCACGGACGGCCTCGGCGAACTTGCGCGCGACCTCGAGGTCCGGCACGCCGGTCTCCATCCAGATCAGGTCGGCGTAGGGGGCGTAGGCCTTGGCACGCGCGATGCAGGGCTCGATGCCGTTCTTCACACCGAAGAAGCCCTCGGGGGTGCGGGTGCCGTCCAGGAACTCACGGTCGCGCTCGTCCACGTCCGAGGTGATCAGGGTGGCGGCCTCGGCGTCGGTGCGGGCGATGATCACCGACGGCACGTCGGCGACGTCGGCGGCCAGACGCGCGGAGGTCAGGGTGCGGATGTGCTGCTGGGTCGGGATCAGCACCTTGCCGCCCAGGTGGCCGCACTTCTTCTCGGAGGCCAGCTGGTCCTCCCAGTGCACACCGGCGGCGCCGGAGGCGATCATGGCCTTCTGCAGCTCGTAGGCGTTCAGCGCGCCACCGAAGCCGGCCTCGGCGTCGGCGACGATGGGGGCCAGCCAGTTCGACACGGAGGTGTCGTTCTCGATCTTGGCGATCTCGTCGGCGCGCAGCAGCGCGTTGTTGATGCGGCGGACCACGGCCGGAACCGAGTTGGCCGGGTACAGCGACTGGTCGGGGTAGGTGTGGCCGGAGAGGTTCGCGTCACCGGCGACCTGCCAACCCGACAGGTAGATGGCCTTCAGACCGGCGCGGACCTGCTGGACGGCCTGGTTGCCGGTGAGGGCGCCGAGGGAGTTGATGTAGTCCTCGTTGTTGACGAGATCCCACAGGATCTCCGAGCCGCGGCGGGCGAGGGTGTGCTCCTCGACGACGGTGCCCTGGAGCTTCGACACCTGCTCCGCGGTGTAGTTACGGGTGACGCCCTTCCAGCGGGGGTTGGTGTCCCAATCCTTCTGGATTTCCGCGGCGGTCCTCGGGGTGCCGGTGGTCGACATCTGTGACTCCACTTCTTCGTTCGGTGCCGCCGCCCGGTTCGAGCTACGAAACAGCTCGTACTGCTGGAGCGGCGATTTGCAGGCTTGCTAGGCCCTTGGGGTGTACTTCCACACGATGGCACACGAAGAAATAGCCGTCTACCTGTTGTTAGTGTGAATCTAAGCTAGGTTTTCCACCCTCTTTGCTAACCCTGCAAAATTTGCCCCCGAATTGCAGCAGTGCAATCTACCGGCCGGTAGCTCTGACATGGGGTTTTAGCGTAACGCTCGTACTGTTAGCGATCGGCGAGCGGCCCCCTTTACCCCGGCGCTGCCATTCCCAACTGTGAGGACCTTCACAGAACTCCTGTGGTCCATGCCACGCGTCGATCACCGGCTCCGATCACCCGGCCTCCTCGGTTTCCGAACCCCGGAGCATGCCTGCTCCGCCCGCCCTGCGCGCTCCGCAGCCGCCCGCCACGCCCACTGCCCGGCACCGCCATCCACGCTCCGCAGCAGCCCGCCATGCCCGCCGCCCGGCACCGCCATCCGCGCTCCGCAGCTGCCCGCTACGCCCACCACTCGGCACCCCGCCCTGCGCGCTCCGCAACTATCCGTCATACCCGCTGCTCGGCAGCCGCCATGCGCGCTCCGCAGCTGCCCGTCATGCCCGCCGCTCGGCACCCGCCATGCGCACCCCGCAGCTGCCCGCCATGCCCGCCGCTCAGCACCCGCCATGCGCCCGAAGGCCGTCAGTCGGATTCCTCGGACCATCCCCATAGCCGGGGTCGGCGCGCGGAGTCCGGCGTGATGCGCCCGGCCGCGATCAATGCCGCGAAGGCGGCGCGCTTGCGGGGGCAGTCGTGGTCGCGATGCAACTGCATCGCGCGATGAGCGTCAGCGAGCGTGGAGGCTTGCCGCGGTCGGCTACACGTCCACGCCTCCGGCCAGGTCACCGGCCGCAAGGAACAACGGGCACGGGCGGGATTACGCGGGCGGTCGGGACGGCGCGGTCGGGCGATCGGCCAGACGCATGCGACACCGACCGCGGCGAACGCGCCACCTCCGACCACGGCGAGAATGCTGTGCACTATTTGCCACATGCCCACGGCCGCTCGCCTTCCGCGACACAGCCGTTGTCCGCGCCCGCCGGAGGCAGCGCCAACTGCGCGAGCCCGTCGAGCACCTGTTGAAAGGTCACCACGTCCGGCGTCCCCTCGAGCGCCGGTCCACGCTCGCTGTCGTCGAGCGGGAAAGCGATACCGCGACGATGAGCACGTTCACGCGGACTGAACTGCTGCGGATCGATCCGGCCGCTCTGCACCAGCGTGCAGTAGGCGACCCACTTCCAGGCGCACTGCTCGATCCGGCAGGCGCGGTGACGCTGCATCTGCTGGTGCGCCAACCCGAGATCAGCGGATGCGCAGACGCGCGGCGGAGCCAGGATCACGTGTCGATCCATCACGCCGCCCCGACTCCGACCCTCGGCGCAGCCTGCGCCGACCGCGCCCAAGTGCACTGTGGGCAAACGGTTTCCAGATCGAACCCCGCGTCACAGACCAACGCGGGCCGGTTGTCCACATGCTCGAGATCGAAAACAACGAGCACTTCGATCCCGAGCCCGCCCGCGATCGAGAGCACCTACCCGATCGGATCATCGACATCGGCCGGTGGACGAACCGTGTAGACGTATTGATAGCCGAGCGCGAGAGCATGCCGCTGCACTGCCTCGGCATGCCGTGCTGCGTCCGCACCGGACACGTCACTGCGAACGAGCCCGATGGCCTTCGGCTCTTCCCCACTCGCGGCCGAGCCGAGACTCGAGCCGACATCCACGACTTGCCTGTTCATCCACAACCCCCAGCATTTTCGTAGCGATACGTCCGACCTGCGGCACCGGCGCGGTTCCCGCGAGCGCCCCAGGCGCGTGGCACACAGCGAGTACAGCACCATTCAGCCCGAAAATGGAGTGATAACAATATGATTGGACACAGGAAGATTCATTCCAGATCAACTGGAATGCTTTCATAGCACTGCTAACGAAAGGTGGGGGTTCGCGTGGCAGCCCAGACGACGACTCTTCCGCGCAGACTGCTGGCTCGACGCCTGCTCGAGCTGCGCGAGAACGCCGGACTCACCAGGGACAAGGCGGCCAAGCTGTCCGAGATGAGTTCACAAACGTTGTGGCGCTTGGAGAACGGCCAGGTCGCCATGGTCAAGAAGATGGTGATCCGAGCACTGTGCGACGTGTACGACGCGAATGACGACGACCGGCAAGCGCTGCTCTGGCTGGCGGAAGAGGCACGCAAGACGGGTTGGTGGCAGTCCTACAGCGACGCGATGTTTGCGAACACGGACTTGTTCGTCGTGCTCGAACAGGCCGCCTGCCATGTCACGTCGTTTCAATTGACCTTGCTGCCAGGTTTGGTGCAGACAGCCGACTACCGCCGTGCCGTTGCCAAGGCCTTCATCCCAGCGTTGACCGATGACGCAATCGACCGGCACATCGAGTTGCTCACCAAACGACAAGCACGGCTTCAGGAACCACCTGACCGATTCAGCCTGGACGTGAGACTGAGCGAGGCGACGTTGCGCCACCAGATCGGTGGCGCTGCGGTCATGGCAGCCCAGTCCAGTCATTTGGCGGAACTGAGCGGCTTCCCGAACATATCCATCCGAATCGTTCCACTGAGCGCCGGTTCCTACCTCGGACTGGAGGCAGGTTCCTTTGTATTGCTGGAGTTTCCCGAACACCCGAACCCGTCGTTGACCGAGCCGCCCGTGATTTACGTCGAGGGCTACACTGGGGCCCTGTACCTGGACAAACCCGACGAGATCGATCAGTACCAGACCGCGCGGTCAAGTGTCGAGAGTGCGGCACTGAGCGAGGACGAGTCCCGAGCGCTGCTGGTGGCAATTGCAGAGGAGTACGGAGCGTGAGTGCCGACCTATCGACGGCGAAGTGGTTTAAAAGCAGTCGCAGCGGCACCGGCAAAGACTGCGTCGAGGTCGCACATCTCACCGGAGGCATGGTCGGTGTCCGTGACTCCAAGAACTCCTCCGGGCCAGCGTTGATCTTCACGCCCTCCGATTGGGACGCCTTCACGTCAACCATCACCGATGGTGGGTTCGATTTCGCAGAGTGAGCACGCTTCCTGCTCGCCAACACGCGGCCCGTACCAGGACATGCATTCTCAGGTACGGACCGCTGTCGTATCGACTATTCCGGCTCACGAGTGGCACATGAGCGAGAGCCCTTCTCGCGTTTTGCCGCAGCCTTGTGCCACTCGTGGCGGAAGCTGGTCGATCTGAAGGGCCGGGTTCGGCCCTGGGGGTGGATGGCAGGATGGGCATGGGCATGTTGCACGAGCGCTCCCGAAGGCCCTGTCTGTCAGCGCCATGATGTGACGAGCCGCGCAGGCTCTGTCCCGCCGATAGCTAGTGGTCTGACAGGATTTCGCCGACTCGCGCGGCCCATCCCGCCGGATGCGTCAGGTTCCCGTTGTGCCCGCCGGGGAATTCCACCACCGGCACGCCGCGCAGTGCCGCCAACTCGTGGGCGGCTTTGTAGTCGAAGACGTGTCGTGGGGTGGTCTCCCCACAGGCCGGGACGATGCGCACCGGGGATTGCCGCAAGGCCGCGACGTCCAGGTGGTCGGCGCGGATCGCGGCGAAGTCGTGTCCGAGGAAGTATTCGAAGTTCGCGGCGCGCTCTGGGCCGAGCGGGGCGGCGGTCACGCCGGGTTCGCGGTCCTGGTTCTGCGGATCTATTCCCAGCGTCCGCACCATCGGGGCGAGCGCCGCCTGCCATCCGCGCTCGGCGAACACCTGTTCGCAGTGTTCGAGTTCGCCGAGCTGGGTGGCGCGGTCGGCGGCGGCCAGCAGCCACGGCGTGACGGGCTCGTGCGCGATGAGAGTGTGCAGCCGGTTCGGATGGTCGACCGCGAGATGCAATCCGATGGCCGCGCCCATGCTGCACCCGAGCATTGCCACGGGCCCGTCGGTCAACGCCGAGAGCAGGCGGTGGACGTCGTCCGCGTGCGTCGCGACCGAGGCGGGCACCACCGGATCGCGAAGGACACTGCGGGACAGGCCGCGCCGGTCGTAGGTGACGACGGTGAAGCGCCGCTCCAGATGACCGACGAGATCCTCGCTTCGCCGTGCGTCCCCCTCTCCACTCTGCGCGATGAGCAGCATCGGACCGCTGCCGCGCACTTCGTAATACAGGTCGGCTCCGGGGACCTGGAGCGTCCCGGCGGAAATCGTGTTCATGCAGAGAAGGCTAATCCATCAATTAAGATACATCAATCTTGATACATCTGGACTGATGTAAAGTTCCCCTCGTGGACGGAGTCGAACTGTTCCTGCTGGGCCGGGCGTTGATGAAGATCGGCGAGCAGGCGTTGCCGACGGCCGGACTCGGCGGCGGGCACCGCCCGGTGCTCGTGGTGTCGAGCGACATCCTCGAACACCCCGACAGCACCGTGGGCGAAATCGCCGCGCGCACAGGGTTGCCGCAGAGCGCGGTCTCCACCGCGGTGGCACGGCTCAAAGAGGCCGGAGCGATCGTCTCGACGGTCGACCCGCGCGACCGAAGGCGCACCCTGATCCGCCCGGCCGACGAAGCTTCACCGCGAGTCGCCGAAATCCGCGCCGCCCCCGTGGATCATGCGGTAGCAGCCGCACTACCCGACGACCCAGCCACCGTGCGCGAGGTCCTCGAAGCCATCGCCACCCTCACCCGCCACCTACGCCCCCGCGAACGCCGCGCCGACCTCTGACAGCCACTCCGAGATTCAGTGCGCCTCGCGCGCAGACCAAATGGCCAGTTCCCCGCCCGGCATACAGATCACACGATAGCCGCCCGGCCCGACGACTCCCCATGCCTCGTATTCTTCATCTACAGGAACGTGAATCCTCGCCCCGGATTCGAAAACAACTATCAAACCGGACCCGTCTTCAGCGCTGGAGGATGTCACAGCACTCCCGATCAGCGCGTTCAAATCGGTCGCGATACTGCCGTAGTCCTCGGACGACGCGCTCGACGTCTTCCCGTCCGCGGTGGTGAACTCGATATCGCCCTCGATCTGGAGTTCGAACTCCGAGTTCGGGCCGAATCGAATCGTCAGCGCGTATCCTATAAGAACTTCGGATACGCGCTGACCTACCAATGATATTTCCATTCTTACCATCCTTGGGGCGTCGGAAATGTTCCATCCGGATTCTTCGGTATGTGGGTCGCAGCCTTGCTTCCAGGTTTTCCGTCGAGTCCGATGGGTTGGCCGTGCTCATTATAGAAGCGAACATATCCGTTCGGGTATTGCGCGGTCGGCTCCGCGTCACGGAACATATTCGCATTCCCCTTGGACCCCGGCTTCTGCCAGACCCACCCCTTTCCGTTGTCCGCTCGCCTGACCTCCCACCCCTCGGGAACGTGATTCGGCCGCTTCGGGGTTCCCGCGCCGATGATCTTTTTGCCGAGCTCCCGGAGTCGTTGCAGGACAGACCGAATGTTGGTAGGGAGTTTTTCGAGAGCCTTCAGTACTTTGAAACCGATGCCGGCGAGGATCGTGCCGACTCGGGAAGCATAGTTCTTCACCTTGAGCGCGATCTTCCCCGCCTTCGCGGCAGCAACCGCCGCAGCACCGAAACCTGCCGTCAAAGCTCCGGCGACGATACTGAAGGCAACACTTGTCGCGATCTCGAGGGCGATCTCCTCGGCGAGTTCCCTGAGGAGATCCTTGAGTTTCTCGCGGAGGCTGTCGATCGCCGCTTTGTGGTCACGGCACGATTGCGCAATCTCCGCATAAAGACCGAGAATACTTTCGGCCGACGACTTCATCTCCCGGATATCTTCGTCGACGTACTCCAAGTCGGGAGCCGTCTCGGTATCAAAATTGCTTGCGAGACTCTCGAGAAGAGCAGGCAGGTTGCCCGCCCCATCAGCGGATGCGAACTTCGACCAGACATCGGCGGCGATTTGCAATTTATCGGGTTCGCCGTCCGGGATCGAGACACCGAAATTCTCCAGTGCGGAAACCGCAAAACCGACATCATCGAAGAGCCCGCTCCCAGGACCGCCGGCGGATGGAGGTGGAACTACACAGGCGGCCCAGGCCGGAGGAAACTGTGTCGGTTCGACTGGCGCCGCGCGGCCGCTTCCTTCCTCATGATCGGCGAGGGCGTAGTTGTAGCCGCAAGCCTGTAACACGTTGGCATAGTTGCCCATCGCCTCGACGAGCGACTGCGTCAAGGTCATCGCCTCGGTGACGGTTTTGTCGTATGAGGTTGCCCAATCCTTGGACGCCCCGACGTTGCCGCCCATAGCGTCTGTAATGCGCAGAGCGGCCATCTGATCGGCGAAAATCTTTTGAAATGAACAGGCGTAACTGTTGAGGCTGGCACCCGCCAACGCATACACCAGCGGATCCACAACGAGTTCGGACATCGGCGATGGGGCCTTACCCGCGTCCCAGCATTTGGAGATTCGCGGCAATCGCCGCGGTGTATCGGTCGTGGGCAGCTCGAGCGGCCCCTTGCATGGCCTGAATGCCTTCGGCTACCTCGGTGGCACCAGTGACCCACTGGCGGAACGCGTCGGCTTGGGCGTCGGCAGCCAGCCGTTCCAGTTCTGCTGGACCGTATCGATGCGCTGCTGCAGTCCGGCGAGGCTGTCGTTGAGAAACCCGACGAATGCACCCACGCGTGCGGTGATCTGTTCGAGCTCGGACAGCTTCACTCGGAAAGGCTGTGCGTTTTCCACCATCACAGCTCCGGAAGGTCGAGCGAACTGGTCAACGACGCCGTGACCGATGCGCGGGAGGAGTCCTCGTCCGTAACAACCTGGCTGGTCACGCCGAGCAGCTCTGCCATCGCGGCCAACGCGTCCAACACCGTGTCTGCACCTTGCTTGGTTTCGATCCATCCCGCCGAGTACGCGTCCGCAGAGGTACCCTTCCACGACTCGAGCAGAGTGGTGATATCGGAATCCAGGGATCGCAATCCGTTCACCAACGACTCGGCCACCCGCTGCACATACTTACCCGCGTCGGCGACCTCGGCAGGCACCACAGCGAAATCTCGACCAGACCCATCCGGACTCGAAGTCATCGTGCCCCTCCCCTCTTCGAGCAGGTCAACCCCGCATCGACGGTACCGAATTACGAACTGGCTCAGCAAGTACATCGGGACAGACCACAAGACGACAGCGGCCCAGCACGAGTTCCTATCGTCTTCGACATTCGACGGTTCGCTGAAGTGCGTGCAAGCTCGGATGCGCTCGTCGATGTAGGAGTTACCAGTCCTTCATGCCAGGACGGGGTGGTGGGTGGACCGTGCGCCAGTGGCGGGCTATGTCGATGCGGCGGGTTATCCAGACCTGGTCGTAGGACTGGATGTGGTCGAGCAGGCGTTCCAGGGCGGCGGTGCGGGCGGGGCGGCCGATGAGGCGGCAGTGCAGGCCGATGGAGAGCATTTTCGGGGTGTCTTCGGCGCCTTCGCGGTAGAGGACGTCGAAGGCGTCGCGGACGTGCGCGAAGAATTGCTCGCCGGTGGGGAAACCGGCGGGCGAGGCGAAGCGCATGTCGTTGGTGTCCAGCGTGTACGGCACCACCAAGTGGTCGCGGTCGTGCACGCGCACCCAGTAGGGCAGGTCGTCGGCGTAGGAGTCGGAGTCGTAGACGAAGCCGCCGTGCTCCACCACCAACTCCCTGGTGTTCGGCGAGTCGCGGCCGGTGTACCAGCCCAGCGGCGGCGAGCCGGTCAGTTCGGTCAGCACACGCACCGCCTCGGCCATGTGCGCGCGCTCGGTGTCGCGGTCGGTGAGCTGGTAGGACTTCCAGCGCAGCCCGTGGCAGGCGATCTCGTGGCCGAGTTCGCGGAAGGCCGCCACCGCCTCGGGGTTACGTTGCAAAGCGCGGGCGACCGCGAAGATCGTCAGCGGCAGCCCACGCCGCTCGAAGACGCGCAGCACCCGCCACAACCCGGCGCGTGAGCCGTACTCGTAGAGCGATTCCATGCTCATGTGGCGGTTCGGGAACGCTTCGGCAGGAGTCATCTCCGACAGGAACGTCTCGGAGAACTCGTCACCGTCGAGGACGTTGTTCTCGCCGCCCTCTTCGTAGTTGAGCACGAATTGCACCGCGATCCGCGCCTCCCCCGGCCACTTCGGGTCCGGCGGACGCGGGCCGTAGCCGACGAAATCTCTCATAGCCGCGCCTCACGCACACACGGCTCCGTACGCCCCGCCGATATCGAGCGCCGCACTCGCCGGACAGACGCGACCGCACGCGACACCGTCGTCCACGCGCTCAGACCCCGAGTCGACCGAGAACGCACAGCTGCACGCGCCGCCGATGTGCGCACGGGCGGGCGGCACTTTCGCCGCGAAGCCGCGACCGCACGCGGCACCGACGCGCTCGAACGCCGAGTCGGCCGAAAAGGCGCGACCGCATGCCCTGCCGATGCCCCGGCGTTCATGCGCCCAGCTCGCCGTAGAGGCGCAGCCGCGCCAAGCCGCCGTCCGGATAGATGTCCAAGCGCACCTCCTCCACCGACGCGGCCATCGGCGCGATCGGAAACCGGTGTCGAGTGTCGGGTTGCAGTGTGGTGCGCGGTAACAACTCCAACTCGGTGCCGTCGTTGGTGCGACCGGTCAGCCGGGCCGCGCCGGGACTGTTGCCCAGGAAGTACGACGTGTCCAGTTCGGCGAGCCGGATCAGTCCCGGCCCGGCCAGGCGGATGCGCACCCAGTCGTTGCCGTCGTCCCTGCGGCGGGCGGTCTCCCAGCCCTCGCCCATGGACCTGGCCCGGCCGGGATACAGCAACTGATTCGGTGAGCTGTAGAAGCGATTGGAGCAGTCCAGCACCAGCGCGCCGTTCTCCAGGGCGGCCAGGTCCAGCGGCCCGAGGCCGAACAGGCGCGGATCGGGCCTGCCCTCTCCGTGCACCCGCAACCTGGCCACGCCGCCGTCGGGGTGCATGGTGAGCTTCACATGGGTCCAGCGCTTCTCGTTCTCGACGGTGAACAGGTTGCGGCTGTCGCCCGCCACGGGGGAACGATCGACCAGCATCACCCAATCGTCGCGCGCGGCGATGGTCTCGGCGGGCGGATAGTCCTCGATCTCCAACGCGGACACCGAGACGGCGGGCGGGTAGTTGCCCGTGAACCAGGCCGTGTCCACCACGATCCCGCGGATCACGCCCGGCACGCCCAGCCGCACGATCGCCGTATCGTCGCCGGGCTGCCCGCGATGTCTGCGGGTCTCCCAGCCGTCGTAGATCTGCCCTTTGTGCCCGAAGTCGGAGGGCCGGTGCCGGGCGGGACCCGGATTGATCAAATTCTCCTTCTCCGCGAAGAATTCGTCGTTCGCCCAGATCACCGAGCCGCCCAGCGGCCGGACCGCCAGGTCCGGCAGCAGCGTGAACTCCTCGTCGCCCCGGTCGCGCATCGCGCCTCCTGTGTCGTGCGGGATCGCCCCGTTCGGATGGACGGTCACGGCGCCTCCGGTAGCGGCGCGCGGGCCGCCAAGGCCCGCAGCACCGGCTCGGTGAGTTCCGGCGCGCCCGCGTCCGGGCGGGCGCCGCAGTCGATGCCGCGCAGCACCGTGGCGGCCAGCGCTTCGGCCGTGGCGGGCTCGTCGACGACGTCGCCGCCGCGGCGGGCGAGATAGTCCCGCAGACGCGGCACCGCGACGTCCATCGCCCGGCGGAAGAAGTCGTAGGTGGCCAGCCATCGGGTGACGAGGTGACCCGGATGCATGTCCCAGCCCTGGTAGTACCCGCGCCGCAACGCCCGGACGACCAATCGGTGGTGGTTGCGCAGCGCCGCCTCCGGGTCGGCGTCGGGCACGATCTGGGTGGAACCGTCGCACACCCACACCCCGGTCTGCGCGGCCGCAACTTGCATCACCGCCTTGGCGTGATCGGCGGCCGGGTGGTCGAGCGCCTGATCCGGCGCGGCGACGCCACAGGCGGCGGTGTAGTCGTAGGTACCGAAATGCAATGCGCTGCAACGTCCTTCGGCGACGGCGAGCATGGCGGCCACCGGAGCGGTGCCGTCGGCGGCGATGATCGCCTGCGGGCTCTCGATCTGTAGCTCGAAGCGCAGGCTGCCCTCCGCGATGCCGTACCCGCGTTCCAGCCCGACGCACAGTTGCACCAACGCCGTGACCTGCTGCACCGCGCGAATCTTCGGCACGGTGAACACGAATCCCCCGGGCACGCCGCCCGCGCCCGTCAGCACGAGGTCGAGCGTGCGCAGCGCACGACGGCGTTCACCGCCGCCCAAACCCTTCATCCGGATGCCGCTGCTCGCCGGGCCGCCGGACCGCCGTGCCCAAGCCGCCAGCACCTCGCCCGCCGCCGTGGCCGCGCGGTCCTCCTCGGCGTCTGAGCGCAGACCGTAGCCGTCCTCGAAGTCGATGCGCAGGTCCTGCACCGGATCGGCTTCCAGCCGTTTGCGCACCTCGGGCAGCGAATCGGTGCCGTCGAGCGTGCCGAGCAGATCGCGGTGGCGGTCGAGCAGTTCGACCGCGGCCGCACCCCAGGCTTCGGGAGTCTCCTCGGCGACACGGTCGGCGGGGACGTACACGGTGTGGATCGGTTGTGCGCGGCCGTTCGAGCCGGGATACCTGCGGCGCAGCTCGGCGTCGACCCCGTCGAGCAGCGCCTCGATCCGGGCGCGGACGTTCTCCGGCACCTTCGTCATCGTGACTCCCTCTCCCGCAAGGCGGCCCACACCCGGTCCGCGGTCATCGGCAGCCGGTACAGCCGTACGCCGACCGCATCGCGGATCGCGTTGGCCAGCGCGGGCGCGACCGGGTTGTACGGCGATTCGCTCATCGACTTGGCGCCCAGCGGGCCGAGCGCGTCGGACGTCTCGGCGAAGTAGACCTCCGTGCGCGGCACGTCGGCGAACTGCGGTATGTGGTAGTGCCGCAAGGTCTGTGCGCCGATCACCCCGTCCGCGCTGCGCATGTCCTCGTACAGCGCGGTGCCGATGGCCTGCGCCGCGCCGCCCTCTACCTGTCCGCGGCACTGCGCCGGGTTGAGCACCGTGCCGGCGTCGGCCGCCTGGATCGACTGGAGAATGCGCACCGCCCCCGTTTCGGGGTGCACGGCGACGCGGAAGGCGTGCACGTTGAAGCTCACCGACCTGGGGCTGCCGCCGTGCTCGGCGTGCGCGACGAGGTCGCCGCCGGTCAGCAGCTCCGCCGCGGTGAGCATCCGGTCGCCGCAGTGCACGCCGCCGTGGTTCAGCACGCAGTCCCGCTCCGCGACGCCCGCCAGTTCCGCCGCCCTGGCCAGCAGCCGCGAGCGCAACGCGCACGCCGCCGCGTACACGGCCTTGCCCGCGACCACGATGCCGGTGGAGCCGAACGCGCCGGTGTCGTGGTCGACCAGGTCGGTGTCGCCGTGCCGGATCACGATGCGATCCACCTCGGTCTCCAGCGCGGTGGCGGCGAGCTGGGCGTGCACCGTGGTCGTGCCGTTGCCGAATTCCGCTGTGCCGACCCTGATCTCGTAACGGCCGTCGGGCAGCAGCGCGGCTGTCGCGGTGGATCGGTGACCGCGCGGCGGGACGGTCGCGATCATCGCGGCGGCCATGCCGGTGCCCACCCGCCACCCCGGGCCGGGCGCGCGCACGTCGTTGCCGCGCAGCAGGGCTCGTTCGGCGAGGTCGAGGCACTGGTCCAGGCCGTAGCTGCCGAACATCAGATCGCTCTCGTTCACCGCCGCGCCGACGAACCGGTCGCCGGGTACCACCGCGTTGCGGCGGCGCAGTTCGAAGGGGTCCATGCCGAGCGCGTGCGCGAGTTCGTCCAGAGCCGATTCCACCGCGAAGATCACCTGCCCGAGGCCGTAGCCGCGGAACGCTCCGGAAGGAACGTTGTTGGTGTACACCGCGCGCGCGTCGACCCGCTTGTTGGCACAGCGGTACAGCTCCACCGACTCGCCCACGCCGTGATACATCACCCCGCCGCTGTGATTGCCGTAGGCGCCGGTGTCGGCGAGCACGTCGACGGCCAAGGCGGTCAGCACACCGCGCGCGTCGGCCCCGGCTGTCACCTCGACGCGCATCGGATGACGGCAGGTCGCGGCGACGAACTCGTCGGAGCGCGTGAATTCGTACTGCACCGGCCTGCCGGTGCGCAGCACGGCCAGCGCGATCAGGTCTTCGGCCAGCAGCTCCTGTTTCGCGCCGAATCCGCCGCCCACCCTGGCCGTGAACACCCGCACCTGCGCCGGCGACCGGCCGAACAGGCGGCACAGTTCGTCACGGACCAGGAACGGGACCTGGGTGCTGCACCGGATGACCAGGCGTCCGGCGTCGTCGAGCCAGCCGACCCCGCCGTGCGTCTCCAGATGTACGTGCTGGCCGCGCGGCGAATCCCATACGCCGCGCACGACGTGCGCCGCGGCGGCCAGGCCCGCGGCGACGTCGCCGACCTCGCCGTGCAGCTCGGCTGCCAGGTTGCGGCCGGGATCGGTGATACGGGCGGAGGCCGGTTTGTCGCCGTGCAGTTTCGGCGCGTCGGCGCGCAGCGCGTCCCGCGGATCGAACACCGCGGGCATGACCTCGTAGTCGACCTCCAGCAAACGGCACGCTTCGCGGGCGATCGCGACGCTGTCGGCCACCACCGCGGCCACCCGCTGTCCTACGAATCGGACCGTCCGGTCGAGCACGTAGGTGTCGTCGGGGTCGTCGGTGCGCAGCTCGTGCCGTGCGGTGGAGAACGGCGTGTCCGGTGCGTCGGCGTGGGTGAGCACCGCGTGCACGCCGGGCAGCGCCTCGGCGGCGGCGGTGCCGATCGAGCGGATCCGCGCATGGGCGTGCGGGCTCCGCAGCACCGCGATGTGCAGCGGGGCGGCCGGCGGCGCGGTGTCGGCCTCGCCCGGTCGCGGCAGGTCGAAGGTGAACGGTTCGCGTCCGGAGACGATGCGCGGCCCGGCCGGGGCCACGACAGCCGCGGCCGGATCGGGGGCGGCGGCGGGATCGTCCGGAGTGAGCTGTTCGCCCAGCGCGGCGCGGATGGCGCGGTAACCCGTGCAGCGGCACAGGTTGCCTTTCATCAACTCGGCGAGTTCGTCGCCCGGCACGCCGACCTGATTTTCGGCGGCACACCCGAGCCCCGCCGCCGTGACCACCATGCCCGCGGTGCAGAACCCGCATTGGAACGCGGCCTCGGCGAGGAACCGGCGTTGCACCGGATGCGGGTGCTCGGGGGTTCCGAGTCCGGCGGCGGTGGTGACCGATCGTCCGGCGGCGCGATAGGCCGGAAAGACGCAGGAGTGCACCGTCATTCCGTCCACCAGCACCGAGCAGGCCCCGCAGTCGCCCGAGTCGCAGCCCTTCTTGACCGCCAGCGCGCCACCGTCCCGCAGCGCGGTGCGCAGGCACTGCCCCGGCCGCGCCTCGATGTCGACGGGCCTGCCGTCCACTTCGAAACGCATCAACCACCCCGCAATTCCGCGGCAACCTCGCGGGCGAGCAATCCCGCGACATGTCCGCGCCACTCCGGTGACCCGTGCGGATCGTCGAACCACAGCGCCGGATCGATCGTGTGCACGGCATCGCGGATCTCGCCATCGGTGGGCGGTGCGGCGAAGTCCAGGACGACGGGCTTGATCGTGGCGGCCGTGATCGTGACAGCGCTGCGGCCGCTGCCTTCCCGCCGCCCCATGACGACGGCGCCGGACCGGCCGAGCGGGGCGAGCGCGATCTTCCGAAAGCTGGTTCGCGCCAGCAGACTCGACCGCGGCACCCGAATCGAGCGCAGCACTTCTTCGCGCCGCAACGCCGTTCGTCCCGGCCCGAGGACGAACTCCCGCAACGGGATTCGCCGATCCGAACCGTCCGCGGCCCAGACCAGCGCCGTCGCGTCGAGCGCCGCCAGCGCGCCGAGCACCGCGCCCGCGGGCAGCGCGAGGCAGACGTTGCCCCCGACGGTCGCGGTGCGCCAGATCTTGTGCGAGGCCAGCAGCGCCCGGCAGGCCGGGGCGAACAGCGCGGTCCCCGGCCACGGGTCGCGCAATACCCGGGCCCCCAGCTCACGGCCGGGCGCTGCGCCGGCGAACTCGGCCAAGGTGCAGGTCGCGGCGATGTCCAGTCCCCCGTCCACGATGTCGAACGCGGGCCAGCCGAGGCCGGTGATGTCGACCAAGCGCAGCAGCTGATCCTGCGGCTCGGAGAACAGGAAGGTTCCTCCGGCGAGCACCGCGGTGGAAGCGCCGAGCGCGGCCAGGTCTTCGCGCTCGCGCGCGATCACCACCTCGCGAATCGGGTCCAGGTCCACGTCTCACCTCGTTCCTGCCTCTCGGTCACCGTAGAGCCAGTCGGTTGCCGCCATATTGCGCGCGACGCATGTCGGATTGCGCGGCTGTTACCTCGCCGCGCGGCGGCCACCCGCGAGCGGGAGCCGTCCCGGCCGCACACTGTGGGGCGGTGCCGTTCACGACACCACGGCTCCCGCCTCGGCGGGCCGTCCGAGCCGACACTGCTTCAGTATTGCTCGTCCCGCCTGACCAGGCTCGACACCTCGCCCAGATCAGCGAGGCGAGCGTCGGTGACCCGCCCGGCAACCACACCCTGGACGGTGGCGATGAACGGGAGGTTCGCCCCGTCCGCCCCGCTGCTGATCTCGTAGCCGCCCACGCCGGGGGCCGGAGTGGGAACGCGGACAGATGACGCGGCTTCACCGCCGCCGGGCGTCCCCCGAAACGCCGCTGAGAGCCACTCCGGGCGTTCCGGTCTCGACCCGACCCGCGCGAGTCGCTCAACCTGCCTTCGCCAGCAGCGCCGCCTGCGCGCGCCTCACCTCGGCGGCCACCACGTCCGTGTCCACCGTCCTGACCTCGCCGTCGCGCACCACCTCGCGCCCGTTCACCAGCAACGCCGCCAGCGGTGGTGGCGAGCCGAGCAGCAGGGCGGTCACCGGATCCGCGATCCCGGCGTGCGCGGCGGTGTCCAGCCGCCACAGCGCCAGGTCCGCCAGTTTGCCCACCTCGATCGAGCCGATGTCGGCGGCACGGCCGAGCACCCGCGCGCCGCCCATGGTGGCCAGTTCCAGGGCGGTGCGCACGGTCATCGCGTGTGGTCCGCCCCGGTTGCGGGCCCACAGCAAGGCGTGGCGCGGTTCCTCGATCATCGACCCGGCCTCGTTGCTCGCCGCCCCGTCGACGCCGAGCCCCACCGGGACGCCCGCGCGGACCAGGTCGGCGACGCGGGCGACGCCCGCGCCCAGCCGCGCGTTCGACGTGGGACAGTGCGCGACGCCGGTGCCGGTCGCCGCCATGACGCCGATCGCGTCGTCGTCCAGGTGGACGGCGTGCGCGTACCAGACGTCGGGGCCGAACCAGTCCATCCGCCGCAGGTACTGCGCGGGCGCGCAGCCGAAAGTCGCCAGGCAGTAGTCCTGCTCATCGATGGTCTCGGCGAGGTGGGTGTGCAGCCGGACCCCGGTGTCGCGGGCCAGCGCCGCCGACTCGCGCAGCAGGTCGGGCGTGACGGAGAACGGCGAGCACGGCGCGAGCGCGATCCGCAGCATGGCGTCCGGCGACGGATCGTGCCAGCGCGCGACGGCCGCCGCGCTCGCGGTGAGGATGTCGTCCAGGCGCTCCACCAAGTGGTCGGGCGGCAGCCCGCCCGCGCTCGCGCCGAGATCCATCGAGCCGCGACAGGGATGGAACCGCAGGCCCACTCGCGCCGCCGCCTCGATCTCGGCGGCGAGCGGGTCACCGCCGTCGCGCGGAAACACGTAGTGGTGATCGGTGCTGGTGGTGCATCCCGTGCGGGCGAGGGCGGCGAGCGCGCCCGTGGCCGCCACCCGCACACCGTCCTCGTCGATACCGGCCCAGACCGGGTAGAGCGTGTTCAGCCATTCGAACAGGGTGTGGTCGGTGGCCAGGCCGCGGGTGATCCATTGGTAGAGGTGCTGGTGGGTGTTCACCAGTCCGGGCGTCAGCAGGCAGCCGCGCCCGTCGATGCGCCGCGCGTCCGGGCCGAGGTCGGGCGGATCGCCCGCCCCGACCGCGTCGATCCGGTTGCCGCGCACGACGACGTGTCCGCGGGCGTATTCGGTCCCCTCGGCGTCGACGGTCGCGACGGCGCAGCCCGCGATGACGGTCACCTGGTCCACGCGGGACCCGCTTCCGGCGCGTCTGCCCGCGCCACGGTGGCATGGATCAGTCCGTAGGGACGGTCGTCGGCGTGATAGACCTCGCCGTGGTTCTCGATGCCGAAGCGGCCGAGGTCGTAGTCGAAGTGATGCTTGTTCGGCGCGGCGAGCCGGATCTCGGCCAGCACCGGGTAGGCGGTGAGCGCGGCCTTGCCCATTTCGAACAGCGTCTGCTGCAGGGCCTTGGAGTGCAGCGTCGCGAAGGTCTCCACCAGCCGCGCCCGCACGCCGGTGTAGACCTCGTCCCAGTCGACGCCCGTGCTGCTCGCGAACCGCCACTCGGCGACCAGCGCGGTGGCCAGCATTCGATCGCTGGTCGGCGCGAGCACGGTGAACTCGTCGGTCAGGAAGCCGGCGAACTCCGAGCCGGTCGACTTGAGGATGGTCAGGTCCTTCACCCCGCCGACGACCCAAGCCTGCCGTTCGGCGCCTTTCCCCGCCACGGTGACCGCCGCCGTGCGCACTTCCGGTCCCTGCCGCACCCAGGTGTGGTCGTGCTCCACACCGCCGACGGTGACGCGCTGCCAGGCGTATTCGTCGACCTCGACGCGCGCGCTGCGCACCGGCTCGATCTCGGTGACGAAATGATCGGCCAGCGCGAGCGCGTAGTCCTCGATGGCCCGCAGCCCGGGACGCTTCGCGAAGGCGTAGGCCGTCTGCTTCTGCGAGTCGGTGGGCAGGACCTTCGCTTGGTCGCCCGCTACGTACGCGTCGGCGAAATCCCCCCGCAGCACCGTGGAGACGTTCACATCGCGGATCTCGTGCCGTGCGCCGCGCCGGTGGATCCGGACGATCCGGTTCTCCGCTTTGCCGTAGCGGTGGTCGGTCAGCACGATGGGCCCGGTCAATTCCATGCTCAGCTCCCTCGATAGGTGGAAAAGGCGAAGGGCGACAACAGCAACGGAACGTGATAGTGCCGTTCCTCGCGCACCGCGAAAGCGATGCTCACCTCGGGATAGAAGGTTTCGACCCCTCGGCCCGCGAAGTAGGCGCCGGTGTCGAACACCAACCGATAGGTCGCGGGTGCGAGCGCTTCGCCCAACGCCCCGATCCGGCCGTCCGCGTCCGTTTCGCCCGAATCGAGCCGATGCGCCTGCCGGTACAACGTCACCGTGACGCCCGCGGCGGGCACACCGCGCATCGCGTCCAGCACATGGGTGCTCAGCGTGCTCACGACCGCTCCAGCAGCGCGTGCAGCCGGATCCGATTGATCTTGCCCAATTCAGTTCGCATTACCCGCCTTTCGGTCTCGGGATCATTGCGCAACCGGGCGGTGAGCAGCGCGAGCAGCTCCTCGCCCGACTTCCCGCTCGCACTCACCAGATAGACGTGCCCGAACCGTTCCTCATACGCGCGATTGCCCTCGGCGAGCGCCGCGCGCACCGCCTCGCCCGCGCCCGCCACCCCGGCCTGCTCCCGCGCGGAGGCACCGGAATGCGGCCGCTCCCCGATCCTGGGGTGTCCCGCCAGCGCGCGGTCCAGCTCCCATTCCGGCAACCCCGCCAGCACCTCGTCCGCCGCGTCGAGCAGCGCCTCGACGCTCCCGTACGGACGGCCCGCGACCAGCGCCCGCGCGAAGTCCGGCGACGAGCAGCACCCGAGCACCGCCCGGTAGGCCGCGTCGTCGGACAGCGCGTCGAACGCTGTGATTCCGCGTCGCTGATCCGTCATCGGACCAGCATCGAATACGACCGGGGCCGCCGCCACCGGAAGCGGAGGGATCGCCTTCGGCGTGTCGCTCACGAAACGCCCTTGACCACCGGTTTCCCCCCGTGCGGCGCAGACCGGCCGGTATTACCTTTTAGGCATGGCCGACCCTGATCGCTCCGCCGTCGCGGCCTGCGCCGGCGTCGTGCTCGCCGCGGGCGCCGGGGCCCGCTACGGAAAACCGAAAGCGCTCGCCGAGGGCGGCGCCTGGCTGCGGTCCGCGGTCGCCGCGCTGCGCGACGGCGGCTGCGACCCGGTCATCGTCGTGCTCGGCGCGACCGGCCCGACGCCGCGGATCGTCGATCTGCCGCCGGGCGTGCGGCACGTGTGGGCGGCGGACTGGGCGACCGGCCTGAGCGCGTCGCTGCGGGCGGGCTTGATCGCCGCCGCGAGCACCCCTGCCCGCTATGCCGCGATCATGCCGGTCGACACCCCCGATGTCGGCGCCGCCGCGGTCGCCCGAGTGCTCGCCGCCGCCCTCTCGGCCCCCAGCGGACTGGCTCGTGCCGTGTTCCACAACACACCGGGACACCCCGTTGTCATCGCCCACAAGCACTGGAACGCCGTTTGCGGATCGGCCTCAGGAGATTCCGGCGCCCGCACCTATTTGACCGGCAGAAACGATATGGTGTGCGTCACGTGCGACGATTTGGCGACGGGCGTCGATCGTGACTTCCCGGCCACGACCGCACGGTGATCGGAGCTAGCTGATGCGGGACATCGTCGACGACCTGTTGCGGGTGTGGCACTCGGGCCGTACCGGCGGACTCGGCACCATCGTGCGCACCGTGGGCGCCGCGCCCTTACCGGTGGGCTCGGCGATGCTGGTCGACCCGGACGGGGGCGTCTACGGATCGGTCGCCGGAGGCGGGCTGGAGGACATCGCGTACGAGGCCGTGCTGCAGGCAGCGCGTACCGGCCGTCGCGCGATGCACCGCTTCGGCGTGGGCGGCGGATTGGACGGCGAGGGGATGATGGACGTCTTCACCGAGCCGTTCTCCCGAAGACACTTCCCGGAGTTCCCGGATGTCGCCGCCGAGATCGCGGCGCACCGCAGGGTCACCGTGTTCACGGTGGTGTGGAACTCCGATGCCGACCTGATCGGCCAGCACCTGATCACCGACAAGAAGCACGCCACCGAATTGGTGGCGCTACCCGATTCCGACGTTTTCGTCAGCTCGTTCGCCCCGCCGCCGCGCCTGATCATCTTCGGCGCCAATTCCTTCGCCGCCGCGCTCACCGTGCAGGCGAAGTTGCTCGGCTACCGGGTGACCATCTGCGATTCCCGCCCGAATTTCGCCACGCCGGAGTCGTTTCCCGGCGCCGAGGTCGTGGTCGACTGGCCGCACCGTTACCTCAACATCCTCTCCGCCGCAGGGGAGATCGACAGCAGCACGGCCATAGTGGTGCTGTCGCACGATCCTACGTTCGAGATTCCGCTGCTCACCGTGGCGCTGCGACTACCCGAGCTCGGCTATCTCGGCGCCATGGGGTCACGCCAGGTGCACATCCGGCGCATGGAGGACCTGCGCGCGGGCGGTTTCGGCGAGGAGACGCTGTCGC
Organism: Nocardia sp. NPDC019323; assembly: GCF_044389845.1. NCBI lineage: Bacteria > Bacillati > Actinomycetota > Actinomycetes > Mycobacteriales > Nocardiaceae > Nocardia > Nocardia sp. NPDC019323. Next base: position 1,011,544 of record NZ_JBIRYN010000002.1, on the reverse strand, counting down.
GGCTGCACTCACCCGCCGGCTTCGACATCGGCGCGCGCACCGCCCCCGAGATGGCCGTCGCGATCGCGGCCGAACTGCTGGCCGCCCGCGCCGCGCAGCCGGTGCGAGCGGTGGATCCCTACAGCGGTGAAATCCCGATGACGCCGAAAACCGCTGTGGGACTGTAGCTATTTCAGGCCGGGATTCTCGGCGTACACCTCGCGCAGGACGGACAGGTCGAACAGTTGGGCGGCCTTGATGTCGATCTTCGCGGCGCGCAGCGCGGCGATGTTCTGTTCGATCAGCGCATCGGTCATCGAGAGCAGGCCGCCGGTGGCGGTATCCGCCGAGACCACCAGATCGTTCTGTGCGGCAGCCTCTTTCGTCTGCTCGGCGAGATCGAGCTTCTGATCCTTGCCGTACACCTCGACCGCGAGCCGGGCCGATTCGGCCGGGTTCGCCACCGCGTCCTTCCAGCCTTTGATCTCCGCGGTGAGGAACGCCTTCAGCTTGTCGCGTTCTTTGTCGATGGTCGACTGTGCGACCGTAAGCGTCTCGGCGACCAGCGGCAGGTTGTAGTCGGCGAACAAGAAATGGGCGGTCGGGAAGCCCTTGGCAGCCAGCGTGATCGGCTCGTTGGTCACATAGCTGACCCACCCGTCGACCTCCCCGTTGGCCAGCGGGGTCGGGTCGAATTGCGCGGGCACGACGGTGACATCCCCCGGCTTCATCCCGTTGGCGGTGAGCAGCGCGTTGAAGATCAGCTGGTTGGTGTCCTGCACACCGATCTTGCGGCCCTTCATGTCCGCGGGCGTCTTGATCGGTTTCGCCGCGGCGGACACGATCGCGAACGGGTTCTTCTGATAGGTGGTGGCGACGATCTTGGCGGGCAGGCCCTCCAGGATCGCGGGCGCGGTGGTCTGCGGCGCGGACAGGCCGAGCCACACCTTCCCGGTGTCCAATCCGGCCTCCACCGACGTGCTGGCCGCGCCGCCCGCGATCAGGTCGACCGAACCGAAACCGGCCTCCTTGAAATAGCCCTTCGAGTCGGCGAAGTATTCTCCCGCGAATTCGATGTTCTTCAGCCACGACAACTGAACCGCGACGCGGCCGTATTTCGAGCCGTCCGCGCTGCTACCGCCCGGCGCATCACCGGAACTCCCGCCGCAGGCGGCCAGCGCGCCCGCACCGCCGAGCGCCGCGCCGGCGAACGCGGAGTAACGGAGGAACGAGCGTCGGTTCAGGTGCCCGGACGTGGAGCGGTGCGCGGGTGTCATGGGCCGAATCTAAGTGCAGCGCGTTTCATTTTCTTTACTTCGGCGTTCCGAGCGAGGAATTCGTTTCGGTCAGAGTCGCCCCGCTTCCGGCCCGAACCGGGCGAGCACCAGGTTCTCGACGACGCCGACGATCGCGTAGAGCACCACCGAGACCAGCGTGACGACGACGATCGAAGCCCACAACTTGCTGTACTGGAACGTCGGGATCGCTCGGATCAGGGCAGCGCCCAAACCCGTGCCGCTGCCGAGCCACTCACCGAGCAACGCGCCGATCAGCGCGCCGGGCACCGAGATCCGCGCGGCGGCGAACACCGACGGCAGCGCCGCGGGCACGGCCACCATGCGCAACCCGGTCCAGCGCGACCCGCCGTACGCGGTCACCAGCTCCAGGGCCTGGCGCGGCGCGGCGCGCAATCCCGCCATGATCATGACCAGCGCGGGGAAGAACACGACGATCGCGGCGAGCACCGCTACGCCCGCCAGACCGCGACCGAACACCAGCACGATGATCGGCGTGAGCGCCACCAGCGGCACCGAGCGCAGCAGCATCGCCACCGGCAGGAACGTCTGCTCCACCGCGGCGATCGACACGAACAGCGCGGCCACCACCAGCGCGGCGAGCATGCCCGCGCCGAACCCGATGGCCGCGTCACGCAGCGTGATCTGCAAGTCTTCCAGGATCGCCTGCCGTGCGGTCGCGGCGTTGGGCGCGGTCACCAGGTAGGTCCAGATATCGCCCGGCGTCTTGCCGACCCGCGGGCCGACCTGCGGGAACGCCTTCAGGAAGACGTACCAGATCACCAGCATCAGCAGCAGCGAGGTGCACAGCGGGAATAGGAAGATCCCGATCCGGCGCAGCAGCTTCATCGGGCGGCCCCCGTCATCCAGTCCAGCGCACTCTTCATCGCGCATCCCTGGCGGTCCACGGCGCGGCCAGGCGGGCGGCCAGCGCCACCAGCGCGTAACCGAGTCCGGCCAAGCCCGCGGCGGCCAGTGCCATGCCCCAGGTGCGCGGCACGTTGTAGGAGGTCTGCGCGGCGGTCAGCGCCACCCCGATGCCGCTGTCGACGCCGCCGAGGTACTCGCCGATGATCGCGCCGAGCACGGCCGACGGCGCGGCGATCTTCAACGCCGCGAACGTGCTCGGCAGCGCCGAGATCGCTTGCACCCGGTACAGCTGCTGCCAGCGTCCGCCGCCGTAGGCGCGCACCAGTTCCAGGCTGGTCCGGTCGGCCGAGCGCAGCCCGGCGACGGTGCCGACCATGGTCGTGAAGAAGCAGTACATCGCGGCCAGGAAGACCGTCGGGGTGCGTCCGCCGAACACCACCAGAATGATCGGGCCCAGCGCGAGCAACGGGGTGCAATAGCTCAGGATCGCCAATTGAGTGGCCAGCGACTCGATCGGCGGGACGAGCACGATCAGGACGGCCAGCGCGATGGCCAGGCCGTTGCCCCAGACGAAGCCCTGCAACGCGCCGAGCGCGGTGATCCGGAAATTGGGGCCGTACAGGTCCCATCCGTCGGTGTACATGGTGTGCAGCACCTCCCATGGGCTGGGTATGGTGCCGCCAGCGACCTCGAACGACGCGAGAGCCCACCACACCGCGAGCAACCCCAGCACGCCGACCACACCGCCGAAACGCTTCACGCCGTGTCCCCCGTTCGCCGTGCGCAGCGCGCGAACCGATACCACCGGGCCGGGCGGCTCGTCCGCTGCCGGCGCGGTCTGGCCTGGCGCCGGCAGCGTTCCGGTTGATCGGCGTTCACGCGACGCCTCCTTTGCCCGCGGTGCCGAACAGCAGCTCCGACAGATAGTCGTGCAGTTTGTGGAATTCCGGTGTGCGCATCATCTCCGGCAGTCGCGGGCGCGGCAGATCGATGTCGACCAGCTCCAGGATCCGCCCCGGCCGCGGGCTCATCACGGCCACCACGTCGGACAGGAACACCGCCTCCGCGATGCCGTGGGTGACCATCAGCGTCGTCGCGGGCTTCTCGGTCCAGATCCGCAGCAGCTCGAGATTGAGTCGCTGCCTGGTCATGTCGTCGAGCGCGCCGAACGGTTCGTCCAGCAGCAGCACGGTCGGCTCGACCACCAGTGCGCGCGCGATCGAGACGCGCTGGCGCATACCGCCCGACAGCTGCGCGGGCTTGGCCTTCTCGAAGCCATCCAGCCCGACCAGGCGAATCAGCTCTTCGATCTGCCCGTGCTTCGGCGCGATGCCCGCGACCTGCAGCGGCAGCGCGATATTCGACGCCACCGACCGCCACGGCAGCAGCGCCGAATCCTGGAACGCGATGCCGAACGCGTGCCTGCCGCGCAGCTCGGCAGGCGTCGCGCCGTCGATCAGGGCCGTCCCTGCGGTCGGCGTCTCCAGCCCCGCGAGGATGCGCAGCACCGTCGACTTGCCGCAGCCGGACGGTCCCAGCAGCGACAGGAACGCGCCCCGCTCGGTGTGCAGATCGACGCTCGCCAACGCCTGCACGGTCTTCCGCCCGACCCGGAAGGTCTTGGTCAATCCGCTGAGATGAATTCCGGTCCCCCCGGCGGTACCGCTCTCCGTGCTCATGACGGCCACCATAGGAGCACCCCGTTGCACGGACATTGCGAATCGCGTCGCCGGATTGCGCAATCGTTACGGTTCGCACCGCGCATTTCCGATCGCGGCGATCCGATCGGATGAGATGCGCCCCGCCGCGGGTTACACGACAGGTGAACCCGATCCTCACGCTGCTCGACGCCAAGCTGCACATCGCGGGCTCGGAGATCCTCTGGCGCGAGGTGATCGGCAACGGCTTCGGCCTGGCCTCCGCGATCGGCGGCATGCGGCGGCGGGTCTGGGCCTGGCCGGTCGGCATCGCCGGGAACGCCTTGCTGTTCACCGTGTTCGTCGGCGGGGTGTTCCATACGCCGCAGCAGCTGAACATGGCCGGGCAGGCCGGACGCCAGGTGATGTTCATCGCGGTCAGCGTGTACGGCTGGTGGAGCTGGCACCGGCACGCGGCGCGCGGGACCGCCCTCGAACACCGCGGCGTCGATCCGCGCTGGGCGAGCACCCGCGAACGCGTCGTGCTCGTGGCGGCGATGTTCGCGGGCACGGCGGTTTTCGCCCAGCTCTTCGAGTGGCTGGGTTCCTACGGCCCGTGGGCCGAGGCGTGGATCTTCACCGGCTCGGTGCTGGCCACCTACGGCATGGCCAGGGGTCTGGCCGAGTTCTGGTTGATCTGGATCGCGGTCGACCTGGTCGGCATTCCCCTGCTGGTGCGGGCGGGCTACTACCCCTCGGCCACCCTCTACCTCGTCTACGCGGGCTTCGTGGCCTGGGGATACCTGGTCTGGCGACGCGGCATCCGGTCCGCCGCGGAGGTCTCGCCACCGCTGGCGCCGGTCACCGCGAAGTAGATCGGGAAGTCGACATCGCGCCGGGCGGTGTTCCCGGCTAGACCACCTCGACCCGCACGCCCGCCGCCCGGATCGCCTCCACCGCGGCCGGATCGGCGCCGGTATCGGTGACCAGCACCCGTACCTGCTCGATGCCGCAGATGCGGGCCAGCGCGGTGCGTTCGAGCTTGTCCCCGGTGGCCACCACGATCACCCGGCCGGAGCGCCGCACCATCTCGGCGGTCACCCCGGCCTCGTCGAGGTGCCTGCATTGGGCGCCGCCGTCGGCGGAGATCGCGTTCACGCCGAGCACGAGATCGTCGAGCCGCAGTTCGGCCAGCGCCCGTTCGGCCAGCGGGCCGTGCAGTTCGTAGGACTCCCGCCGGGCCACGCCGCCGAGGACGATCGTGCGCACATGCGGCCGCAGCACCATCTCCCCCGCGATGTTCAGCGCGTTGGTGACGATGGTGAGTTGCTCGTCACCGGCCGACCCGAGGTCGGTGCGCCCGGCCAGCGCCCTGGCCACCGCCGTGGTGGTCGTGCCCCCGTTCATCCCGACCACCGCGCACGGATCGACCAGCGACGCGGCGTGTTCGGCGATGCGCTGCTTGGCCTCGCCCGCGCTCTGCCGGTAGCGCGCGGGCAGGTCGTAGGCCACCGAGGTCGCCACAACGCCGCCGTGCGTCCTCGTGGCCAGCTGTTGTTCGGCGAGCGCGGTGAAATCGCGGCGCACCGTCGCGGGGGACACCCCGAGCCGCTCGGCGGCCTCTTCCACCGAGAGCCGCCCGGATTCGGCGAGCAGTTCCAGCAGCCGGTTCCACCGTTGCGGACGGTCGGTCGATCCGGTCATCGCACACCGCCCCGGCCGCGCGGGACCCCCACTGTTTCGGTGAACACGCGAACAATAGGAACACACGCACCCGCCGACCGCGGAAATCCACACGGCCGATCCGGCTCGGTTCAGAACACGTCGGCCTCGACGGCGGGCCGGTCCGGAAGCGTCGCGGGATCGTCACCCCGCGTGCGGGCAAGACCGGAATTCACGAAGTAGGCGATCTCCGCGCAGATCTCGTCCAGACTCACCACCGAATCCGGCGACGTACCCTGCACCAATTCCTGGGCGAGGGAGGTGACCGCGCCGATCACGGCCAGCGCGAACAGATCGAAACGCCGCGGACCGGTCTCGCCGCGGCCGACGGATCGTTCGGCCTCGCTGATCAGCAACGCCGACAGCAGACGGCGCTGCTGCCTGCGCCACTCCTCCACCGCCGCGCTCACGCCGACCACCTCGACGTAGAGCACCCGCGCGGTCCTGGCGTCGGCACACGTGACGCCCAGATAGGCGCGGAAACTCGCCACCACGCGGGTGGGCAAGGGCTCGTTCCGAGTGGCCGCGAGCGCGGCGAGCGCGCATTCCAGCGCGCGGGAGGTGATGCGATTCGCCAAGGCGATGAGCAGAGCTTCGCGGCTGCCCATGTCCTCGTAGAAACTGCGCGTGGAGACGTTCGCCACCGAGCAGAGTCGCTCGATCGAGGTGGCCGCGTAACCCTGCGTGCCGAATAGTTCGAGGGCGGCATCGATGAGACGGGTCTGCCGCTGGGCAACCCGCTGCTCCTTGGACAGCCCGCCGTAGCTGCGACCGTCCTTGGGTCCGTGATCCCGCCGTGTCACCGTTCGATGCTACCGCGCGGCTACCTGCGCGCCGCGCGCCGAACGGTGGCGTCGCGGCGATTCCGCTCCAGTCGGCGCAGGCTATTTCACGCTGCCCGCGGTCAATCCCGCCACCAGTCGCTTCTCGATGAGCGCGAACAGCAGCACCACCGGAACGATGCCGACGGTGGAGATCGCGAACACGTACTGCCACGCGGTGTCGTACTGGCCGACGAACTTGGTCAGCGCCACCGACAGCGGTTGATTCTCCGGCGTGGTCAGTACCACCAGGCTCGCGGCGAATTCGTTCCAGCACGCCACCGCGACGAAGATCGTCGCGGTCACGATCCCCGGCCAGACCAGCGGCAGGCTCACCCGCAACAGGATCTGCGCGCGGCCGAGTCCGTCGAGCATCGCGGCTTCCTCGATCTCCACCGGGATCGCGGCGAAGAAGCTGTGCAGAATCCACACCGCGAAGGACAAGTTGAACGCGGCGTTCACCAGGATCATCGCCAGCCAGGTGTCGTTGATGCCGAGCGCGAAGAACTCCCGGATCAACCCGGTCACCAGCACCGTCGGCTGCAACATCTGGGTCACCAGCACCACGCCGAGAAACACCGCGCGCCCCGGAAAGCGGTGCCGCGCCGTGTAATACCCCGCCGGGATCGCCACGGCCAGCACCAAGAGGGTGGCGCAGACCGCGATGATGATCGTGCTGACCAGATTGAACGGCAGCGGCGTCTCGGGGGTGCCCCACATCGTCGCGTAGTTGTCCGGATGCCAGGATCGCGGCAGATACGTCGGCGGGATGCGCAGGATCTCGGCGCGGCTCTTCAGCGAACCGAGCACCATCACGACGAACGGCAGCAGGAACACCGCGGCGAGCACCACGCCGACCGCGGTGAGCTCCCAACGGCGTCGCGCTGGCGCCGCCGGAGCGACCGGCGTCACCGTGGTCTGCTCGCGTACCCGCGTCCGCGTCGTCATCGGTCGGTCTCCGCGGCCGGGCGGACCAGTTTCACGTAGATCGCGATGATGACGGCGATCAGCGCGAAGTTCAGCACGCTCATCGCCGCGGCGGTGTCGACCTGCTGGTTCTGCCGGATCAGCTTGAACGTCAGCGTCGTGGTGGTGTCGGCGGAGAACCCGGCGATGCTGCCGGTGATCACCTGCAGGATCGGCAGCGAGTTGAACACGTTGATGATGTTGATGATGGTCGCCACCGCGATCGCCGGACGCAGCTGCGGCAGGGTGAGATGGCGGTAGCGCTGCCACGCGCTCGCCCCGTCGACCCGCCCCGCCTCCTCGATCTCCGCCGGAATGGATTGCAGCCCGGCCAGGATCGTGTAGGTGGTGAACGGCACCGAGACGAACACCGCCACGCCCATCGCGACGAGAAACGCCTGCGTCGGCTGCTTGGTGAAGCCGTAACCGCGGTCGAGCAGGCCGATGTCGACCAGGAACCGATTGGCGATGCCCACGTCCGGATCGAGCAGGTAGTAGAAGATCGTGGTCGTCATCACGACCGATGCCGCCCACGGCACCAGGATCGCCATCCGCACCGCGGTGCGTCCGGGAAAATCCTTGTTCAGGAACTGGGCCAGCGCCGCGGACAGCAGCAGCGTGATCAGCACGACGCCGACCACCCAGACCACCGTGTGGCCCAGCACCGAGCCGAGTTCCGAGATCGCGAACAGGGCACGGTAGTTGGCCAGTCCGGCGCTGCCGCGGTCCTGGCCGTAGGCGCTGAGATCCCTGGTGCTGGTCCACACCATGTAGCAGGCCGGAAAGGCGACAACCGCCGCGATCAGGACCAGCGACGGCCCGATCCACGGCAGCGCCGCCGTTATTCCTCTGCGTCGCACCTTATTTCGTGGCTTCCTGGATCCGTTGCAGCACCTGAGCGGGGTCGGCGCCCTGTGCGATGGTGCCCATCTGCTGACGGATGACGCCCTGCGCCACCGCCCATTTCGGGTTGTCGCTCGGGTAGAACCGCGCCACCGGCAGCGTGGCGGCGAATGCCTTGGTCACCGGGTCCTCGGCGAGGGCGGTGGCGGCGCTGTGGGTGATCGGGATGAATCCCTCGTGCTTGACGAAATCCGCGTACACCGCCGCCGAGTAGAAATAGTCGAGGAACTTCTTGATCGATTCGGCCTTGGCGCCGTCCTTCTTGAACGCCATCAGGTGATCGGCCACCCCGAGCGTGACCGGATTCCCGGTCTTGGTCGGCGACGGCGCGGTCGCGTAGCGCAGGTCCGGATTCTTCGCCGCGATCTGGCCGATGGTGGGCGGCAGGGCTTCGACCATGCCGATCTTGCCCTGGATGAAGGCGTTGAGCACGTCCTTGCGGTCGGTGGCGCCCGGATTCGGTTGCGTCGCGCCGGCGTCGATCAGATCACGCATGGCCCGCACCCCTTCGAGGTTCTGCGGGGTGTCCACGGTGATCCGATCGCCGTCGGCCCACGAGCCGCCCGCGCCGAAGGTCCAGATGGAGGTTTCGCCTTGGGCCTCCTCGCTGCCGAGCGGAAGCCCGTACCCGGAGACGCCGCCGCCGAGCGCTTGGATCCTCTTCGCCGCATCGGTCAGTTCGGCCCAGGTCTTCGGCGGCCGGGCGATGCCCGCCTTCTCGAACAGTTCGGTGTTGTAGAACAGGGTGCGGGTGGAGGCGAACAGCGGCAGCGCGTATTGCGTGCCGTTCAGTGAAGCGTTCTGCGCGAAAGCGGGCTGGATGTCGGCCAGGACCGGCGCTGAGACGATGTCGGTGGCCGGGTAGAGCAGACCGTCGCCCGCGAAGCTGGCATAGGCGTCGATATTGAGGATGTCCGGCGTGGTCGACTGCGATTGCAGCTTGGTGCGCACCACGTCGTTGATCGAGTTCCACGACTCCATCTGCAGATTGACGGTGATGCCAGGATTCTGCTTCTGGAATTCGGCGATGATGCCGTCCCACAGCGCCTTGGTGCCCGTGGCGCCGTCGCTGTAGGCGGGGGCGAGGAAATTGATCGTGGTGGCCGAGTCCGCACCGCTTTTCGAACCGAATCCGCAGGAGGACAGGGTCAGCGCGACGCCGGTGACCATCGCGAGTCCGGCAAGCACGCGGTGGAATGGTCTTTTCACGAGCAGAACCTTTCAGATTTACCCACCGGGCGCCAGCGGAGCCGCCGATGATGGGAGGACGCACCGTCGGTGCGGCTCAATCTAGTCCGAATTGTGATCATATGTGACCGATTTCGTCAGATATTTGACATAAATGATCACTTGGCGTGAAGCTGTCGGAGTGCCTACGCCTGCCGACCACACGCCGCATCTGGCTGCCGAGGTGGCCACCCAGCCGGACGACTGGACGCGCGCCGCGGCCGTCGCCGCGGATCATCGCGCCGTGCTGCCGAAGCCGGGCGAGCGCGTCGCCGTGATGGGCTGCGGCACCTCGTATTTCATGGCTCGTGCCATCGCGGCACTGCGCGAGGGAGCGGGACAGGGGATCACCGACGCGTGGCCCGCCAGCGCGGTCCGCGCTCGCGAATACGACCGCTACCTGGTGATCTGCCGCTCCGGCACGACCACGGAAGTGGTGCGCGCGATGCGCGGCATCCCGGCGCGCATCCCGCGGGCGGTGATCTGCTCCAGTCCCGGCACGCCCGTCCTCGAACTCGGCGACCCCATCCTCATCGACCAGGTCGATGAGCGGTCGGTGGTGCAGACCCGCTTCGCGACGACCACCCTGGCCATTCTCCGCACCCATCTCGGCGATGACCTCACCTCCGTGATCGCCCAGGCCCGCGCGGTGCTCGCCGAGGACCCCGTCGTGTCGCTGGCCGCGGTGCGCCGCGCCGAGCAGATCAGTTTCGTCGGCATGGGATTCGCGGCGGCCATCGCCGACGAGGCGGCGCTCAAGCTGCGCGAATCCTGCCAGTCCTGGACGGAGGCGTATCCGGCGACGGAGTACCGCCACGGCCCGATCGCCATCTCGGCGCCCGGACGAGCGGTCTGGGCGTTCGGGCCGCTGGAGCCGGGCTTCGCCGACGACGTCGCCGCCACCGGCGCCCATCTGGAACATCGCGATATCGACCCGATGGCGGACCTGATCCGGGTGCACCGGCTCTGCCTGCTGCGCTCCGCCGACCTCGGATTGGACCCCGACCACCCGCGCGGCCTGAATCGCTCGGTGGTTCTGAAGTCGTGACCGAGGACGCGCGGTGAGCATGGGCCGGGATCTCGGCCCGCCCTGTTCCGGCGGCTTCCGCTGCCCGGCGATGGTCTCCGCGAAAACTCGCCTGCCGTCGGCGACGGGGCACGTCCGCACGACGGCGACCCGTCGCCGTAGGGGCTCACCCGCATGGCATGTCCGGACGACGGCCATCCCTGGCCACAGCGCCCCAAGCACACCGCACGACGACCCCCACCCCCAGCCGAACGCCACAGGCGCACCGCACGCCCACACCACCCTCACCCCCAGCCGACGCCACACGGGCACCGCGGGCCACACGACCCCCACCCCTGGCCGCAACGCCACACGCGCACCGGCACCTATCGAACGCCCGCCGGAATGCGCGCGGCGCGGCACGACATCGCCGCAGGCCGAACCGCGCCGTCGTGGAAGCGGCCACGAACTACTGTGCCGAGAATGGGAACCGAACAGTCGGGTGCGTCCGGATCACCCCGCGTGGGCACGGACCGTGCCGGGACGACCGGATGACCACGCGACGAGATACGGCCGGGCGATCCGCCGACATGTCCGCATCACGCCGTGCCGGAACGAACTACGCGCACCCAGACGACCGGATGACCACGCGACAAGGATCAACCCAGCGACCCGCCGACATGCCCGACTCACCCCGTACCGAGACAGACCGCGCACGCCCAGACAACCGGACGACCACGCGGCGACATTCGGCTGCGCAACCCGCGAACGTGTCCGGCGCGGCGGCGCTGCCGGACGACGCGCTCGTGCTCGGCATGGATGTCGGCGGCACCACCATCAAAGGCGAGATCACCGACGCGGCGGGCACGGCGCTGGCCGTGGGGACGGTGGCCACGCCACTCGGTCCAGCGGCCTTCGATGCCATGGGTGAGCTGGGCGAGCGGTTGCTCGCGGAACTAACTGACTCCGATCGCCGCCGAGTGGGTCGCGCGGCAGTCGTACTGCCCGGCATCGTCGATACCGCCAGATCCGTCGCCGTGTTCAGCAGCAATGTCGGCTGGCGAAACGTGCACGTTGGCGACTTTTTCCCCGCGCGCTGGAATCTGCCCACGCTGATCGAGCACGATGTCGCCGTCGCCGGTTGGGCGGAATGGCGGTACGGCGCCGGGCAAGGTCACGAGAACGTGTGCGTCGTCATTCTCGGCACCGGCATCTCGGGCACGCTGTCGGTCGGCGGGAGGCTGGTGCGCAGCGGTTACGGGCAGGTCGGCGAGTACGGGCACGTGCCGGTGCGGCGCGCGGGCGGATTGCCCTGCCCCTGCGGCAACACCGGGTGCGTGGAGACGGTCGCCTCCGGCGCGGCCATCGCGCGGGCCTACACCCGGCGCACCGGACGCGAGATCAGCGGCGCGGCAGAGGTTTTCGCGCTCATGTCCACCGACCCCGACGCGGCTGCCGTGGTGGCCGACGCGGTCGACGCGCTCGCCGACGGCCTGGTCGGCATCGTCCACGCGGCCTGCCCCGAACTGGTCGTCCTCGGCGGCGGACTCGCCGGAGCGGGCGCGGCGCTGACCGACCCGCTGCACCGCGCCCTGTCCGACCGCCTCCGCCTGGTCCCCGCGCCCCGAGTCGTCCTCGGCCACTTCGGCGCACGCGCGGGCCTGACAGGCGCCGCCCTCTTCGCTCGCCACGGGGCGTTGACATGAGGCCACGCGCATCGAGAGAACCCGCAGACACGACCACGGCCTCGCACAGACCGTCGGGGCTGCTTCGGCGCACCCGTGGGCAGGCGCCGCCTTTTCCGCTAGGTGCGGGGGATCGGTACGACGCGCACGCACATCGGGCGCAACCGCCACGCGCGACGATTGCCTCGCATCGGCCGCGAGCGGAAGCGTTCTCGATCGCTTGGGCGCACCCGCCCGGCAGACGCCGCCCTTCTCGCCCGGTGTGGAACGTCGGCATGACACCGGGCGCCGAGCCGACGATCCGCCGGCACCTCGTCACGGCGAGCGTGTCGCTGATCGAACCGCGACACCCGCGGCGCGGTCGCGCATCCGACGCACCACTCCTGGACCGTTGCGGGTGTACCACCGTTCGTCGCTCGGCGAGCCCGGTCGGCAACGGTGGACATCCCTATTCAGCTCATACCGCGCGGGTCACGAGACGAGGGGCATTCACATGACAGCACGCAGCCAGTTGATCCGGGGACGCATCGTCTCGGCGAGCGTCACGGTGGACGACGGCGTGGTGCTGATTTCCGGGGACCGGATCGAGGCGGTGCGATCGTTCGCGCAGTGGCGTGCGACACATCGCGATTTACCTGAGCCGCCATTTTCGGGAACCGTGCTGCCGGGGCTTGTGGACATTCACAATCACGGTGGTTTCGGGCACCGGTTCGATACCGTGCGCGGCGAGGACGCGCGGGCGGCGGCGCAAGGCCACCACATGCGCGGCTCGACCACGGTGGTGGCGAGCGTGGTCACCGGGCCGGCAGCGGAGATGGTGGCGCAGACCGCCGCCTTGCGCGAACTCGCCGAGGAAGGCGTGCTCGGCGGTATCCACATCGAGGGGCCGTTCCTGTCCGAGGCGCGCTGCGGGGCCCAGGACCCCCGATACCTGCGCGACCCCGATCTCGGCCTGACCGACCAACTGTTGGCCGCAGGCGGCACGCGCCTGCGCGCGATGACGCTCGCGCCGGAGCGACCCGGCTACGCGGCCGTCGCGCGGCGGCTGGCCGACAGCGGTGTAGTGGTCGCACTCGGCCACAGCGACACCGACTACGCGTCGTTCCGTGATGCCTTGGCGCCCAATGGTGCAGGACGCCTCGTGACGCACTTGGCGAACGGGATGCCGCCGCTGCATCACCGGCGTCCCGGCCCTGTCGCCGCCGCGCTGGTGGCCGCGGCGGCCGGCGACGTGATCGTGGAGTTGATCAACGACGGCGTGCACGTGGAACCGGGCTTCGCCGCGCTGGCGTTCGCGACCGCGCCGGGACGAGTCGCGCTGGTCACCGACGCCATGCAGGCGGCCGGACTCGGTGACGGCGAGTACCAGCTCGGACCGCAGCAGGTGAGCGTCCGCGCCGGGGTGGCGCGCATCGCCGACGGGTCGATCGCGGGGGGCGTCAGCACGCTGCTGGAATGCGTCGCGCGGGCCGTGCGCGACGCCGGCGTCCCGCTGCGCGAGGCGGTGCTGGCGGCCACCTCGGTTCCGGCCGCCGCGCTCGGGCTCGCCGATGTCGGTGACCTGCGGCCCGGGTATCACGCCGACATATTGACAGTCAGTGACAATCTCCACTTGCGCGGGGTGCTCAGACGTGGACAGTGGTTGAGGTGATCCTCACCGTGACAATGAATCCCGCGTACGACATGACCTATCGGGTCGAACGCTTCGAACGCGGGCAGGCCCACCGGGTCCGGTCGGTGGAGCAGCGCATCGGCGGCAAGGGCATCAACGTGACCCGGGTGCTGAATCAGCTCGGCAAATACGCCAGGGCCACCGGGTTCTCCGACCACGCCTTCGCGGCCGCCGCCGAACTGGAGATGCCGGTCGACTTCGTGCACGCGCTGCCCTGGGTGCGCCGCACGGTGGTGATCAGCGAATCCGAGGACGGCACGGCCACCGCGCTGTGGGAGCCCGGCGCGCGGGTCTCCAATCCGCACGCCGCCGAACAGTTGTCGGTGCGGGTGGCGGGCATGCTCCCGGAAATCGCCGGGCTGGTCATCTCCGGGTCGCTGCCGGGCGGCATCGAGCCCTCGCTGCCCGCCGAGATCGCCCGCACCGCCATCGCGGCCGACGTGCCGACCATCTGCGACGTCGACGGCGAGGCGCTGCGCTTGGCCGCCCAGGTGCCAGGGATCGTGCTCATCCCGGACGAGACCGAACTGCAGCGCCTCACCGGCACCCGGCCGACGACCGCCGACGACATCGTCATCGCCGCGAAGCCGCTGATCGACAACGGAGTGCGCGCCGTGATCGCGACTCGCGGTGCCGAAGGGATCGTCGCGGCGACCGCCGACGGCGCGTGGTCGGCGGCGCTCGCCGAACCGCTCGCCGGAAATCCCACCGGCGCGGGCGATGCCGCGGTGGCGGCGGTGATCGCCGCCCTCGCCTCCGCGTCACGCCCGGACTGGCCCGCCGTGCTCGCCGACGTGGTCGCGACCTCGGCGGCCGCCGTGGTCGTCCCGGTGGCCGGTGAGATCGACCGCGGCCTGCGCACCCGCCTCACCCCGACCATCCAGGTACGAGAGCTCGGCACCCCATGCCGCTGACCCCGATACCGGATCTGATCGCCACCGTCCGACCCGGCGGACTCGGCGCGTTCAACGTGATAACCCTCGAGCACGCCGAGGCGATCGCCGCCGCAGCGGAAGCAGCGGAAAGGCCGGTGGTGCTGCAACTGTCGGAGAACACCGCGCGGCATCACCGTGGCATCGCCCCGCTGGCGCTCGCCTGCCTGCGCATCGCCGCCGACAGCGCCGCCGCGATCGCGGTGCATCTCGACCACGCCACCAGCGCCGAATTGATCCACGCCGCCGTCGATCTCGGCATCCGGTCGGTCATGTACGACGGCTCGGCCCTCGATTACGCCGACAACCTCGCCGCCACCGCCGCGATCACCGCCTGGTGCCATGAGCGCGGCGTGCATATCGAAGCCGAACTCGGCGAAGTGGGCGGCAAAGACGGCGCCCACGCGCCCGGCGCGCGCACCGATCCCGACGAGGCGGTCGAATTCGTGAGCGCTACCGGCGTCGACGCGCTCGCGGTCGCCGTCGGCTCTTCCCACGCCATGCACACCCGCACCGCCGAACTCGACAACGACCTCATCGCCCACTTGGCCGCGAAGGTCCCCGTCCCCTTGGTGCTGCACGGCTCCTCCGGCGTCCCCGACCACGGCCTGCGCGCCGCCGTAGAACACGGCATGACAAAAGTCAACATCGCCACCCGCCTCAACATCCGAATGACCGCCGCCATCCGCGACCGCCTCGCCACCACGCCCCACCTCACCGACCCCCGCGAATACCTCACCCCCGCCCGCACCGCCATCCAGTCGGAAGTCGAGCACTTCCTCCACCTCCTCGCGGGCTGACCCGCCACGAGTGGCACACCATCGAGAGCTCTTCTCGCGTTTCGCCGCAGCCATGTGCCACTCGCGAAACCTGTCGGGGGTGGCGGGGAGGATGGGGATATGGGGGAGATCATGGGGGAGGTTTTTCCGGGGAGTTGGGCGGTAAGGGCGGGGGTGGTGGGTGCTTGGGAGTTGCGGAAGGACTTCGAGCGGATTTTTCCGGATGTTTATGTGCGGAGGGGGGTTCGGCTGGACGCGCGGGGTCGGGCGCAGGCGGTCGGGCATTGGGCCAAGGGGGCCGGGATTCTGGTCGGATTCTCCGCGGCGGCTCTGCACGGGGCGCTGTGGCTGGACGACAAGCCCGCTGAAATCGTGCTCCCGACTCGTGCCAGGCCGCCACGGCATGTGCTGGTATACCGGGATGCCATTCCGGCCGACGAAGTGTGCGCCGTTGGCGGGTTCCGTTGCACGACACCGGCGCGGACCGCGTTCGATCTGGCGCGACGCCTCGAGTTCGATGAAGCGGTCGAAGTCGTCGACGCCCTCTGCAACGCGACCCGGCTGACCACCGCGGACATCGAACGGCTGGCCGCTCGGCACCCGCGCGCACGCGGCGCCAAGAGCCTGCGGCGGGCGCTGCCCTACATCGACGGCGGCGCGGAGTCCATCCAGGAAACACGTACGCGCTTGCTGCTGCGCCGAGCCGGACTACCCGCGCCGGAAACCCAGATCCGTGTCCTCGGCCCGGACGGAATGACTTTCGCACGCTTGGACATGGGCTGGCGCAAATGGCGAGTCGCCGTCGAATACGACGGAGCCCACCACTGGGCCGACCGCGACCAGCGCGCCTGGGATATCGACCGCGCCGCCGCCCTCGAATCCCTCGGCTGGACCCTCATCCGAGTAAGCGCCGCCCTCCTGACCCACCGCCCCCACACCATCACCACCCGCGCCCTCGACGCCCTCCGCCGCCACGGCGCCGACATCTGACGAGTGGCACACCATGGAGAACTCTTCTCGCGTTTTGCCGCAGCCATGTGCCACTCGCGGAAAGCGCTCGGCCGGCGGCGCGTGCGAGGGTGGCGCGCCGCCGGCCGAGCGGGGTGGTGGGCAGGGCAGTTGTCCACCGGTGGAGCAGTCGATGGATCGCTTCGCATCGACGGGGACACTCTTCCCGGTGGAGCTGTGTTTCGGGTGTAGTGAAGCTGAGAGTCGGCTGGGAGTACGTGTCAGGCGAGGGCGGTGGTGCGGATCGACGTGGTGAATGCCGCCCACTGGGTCGGTGTGAACGCCAGCGTCGGTGATGCGTCGGATGGCCCATGGAACTTGCTGTCCCGAACCAGCACTCGACCGCCGTCGAAACACACCTCTACGCAAGTCTGGCTGTCATTGGAATACGAGGATTTGAACCAGCCCACCGCACTCGCCCTACTGTGCGGCACGGATCGCTGTGGTGAATGCCGCCCACTGGGTCGGCGTGAACGCCAGCATGGGCGATGCGTCCGGCGCACCAGGAAACTTGCTGTCTCGAACCAACACCCGGCCGCCGTCGAAACAGACTTCGACGCATGCGGTGCTGTCGTTCGAATGCGATGACTTGAACCAGCTGCGCGCGCGCCCCATGCCGTTCACGCTACAGCGCTGCGAGTCTGCGTTCGATCAACGTTATCGACTCGTTCCGCGGGAGCGCGTGCTCGACCGCGGTGGTGGCGAACATGGTCGCGAGGTGACGCACCGGTTCGGCCTCCTCGGTCACCCCGAGATGGACCAGTGTCTCGGTCCACGCCACATCGGGAAGAAGTGCGTTGTCGAACCCGAGCAGATGGAACGACGCACCGGTGAGCAGTACACCGCCTGGCGCGTCGAAGGGTACGACCCGGATGTCGATCGTGTCGGCATGCGTCTCGGCAACCGATAGCAGGTGGCGCAGTTGCCCTTTCAAGACAGCCGCACCTCCGGTGCGCTGGGTCAGCGCCGCCTCGTTGATGATCGCCGTGACCTGCAGCGGCTCAGAGTCGGTCAGCCGTCTCTGGCGCCGCATGCGAATCTCTACCCAGCGATCGATTTCCACTTGCCGAATCCGTGCCCGGTCGTTGGCGATCACCGCTCGCGCGTAGTCCTCGGTCTGCAAGAGGCCCGGAATCAATATGCTCGTATAACTCCGAACACTCTGCGCCCCGTGCTCCAACCCGTAGAGACGGATCACCTCGTCCGACAGCAAATCCGCGTACTCCGACCACCATCCGCGTCGCTTCGCGATGTCGCGCAGTCGCAACATTTCCACGCGCTCATCCTGGTCGAATTCGAGCAAGCTCATCAGCTTTCGCAGCTTGTCCTCGGCCAGCACGCGTTCCTTCTCCACCTTCGACCAGTACGACAGCGTGAAGCCGAGTTCCTTGGCGATGACGGAGGCGGAGACGTCGAACTCGGTGCGGCGGCGCTTGATCCGGAGCATGAGCTCCCAGCGCGCCACCGTGGGCGAGAGTGGTGCCATCGTCCGATGAGTCCTTCCCGGCTCCGGCTGTTCGTGCAGATGACCGTACCCCCATCCACAGGTGGCCGAGTTTGTCAAATGGACCGGTCAACTTGACCTGTCAGCAGTCCGGCGCCTACTCTTCTTGTGTTGCGCATCACAGCGGGGGCTCTGGGCAGACCCCGCTCCGGCGGGGAGGGGTTCTGATGTCCGTGCATGTCGTCGACCGCACGTGGATCGTGAGTGATCGGACGCCGCATCAAGCGCGGCGGGTCAGTGACGACGCGTGGGTGGTGTCCTATCTGCGGGGGCGGATGGTGAACACCGAGCAGGCGACGGCGGCTATCCAAGCGGCGGAAATGGTTTCGCTGACGGAGGACTTGGTGCGCCCTTTCGGGCTGACCGCCCTGGAGGCAGTCGGCCTCGTCGTCCTCGAATCACCGTGGGACGCCGCGCCTTCGCACACTCGGTACCGATTGCCGCGTCCGGGCGGGCGGCATCGGCGATGACGTTCGCGCCCGGCGCGACCATTCGATTCAGGGGGTTGACGCGGTGGAACCACTGCCGACCAAAGAACTCGTCCTGCAGGCTTGCCGCACGGTGCCGCGCCGCGCCCACCCGGTCCTGGAGTCCGCGCACCTTCTCGCGGGATTACACCAGCGCCGCCTGCGCCGTGAACTCGGTAGCGACATCGATCGGCACCGCGCCCGCCTCGTGCTCGCCATCGACAGCTGGGTCGCCACCCAGACCCCACCGCCGCACGGCGGCGCGCACATGCACACCGAGACCGTGGGCATGGTGGTCGACCGACTCGCCCAGTTCTCCGCCTGCGCGCACGACATCCTCGCCGGCGCGCCGGAATGGGCCGTGCACAACGCCTGGGAACGCCTCGCCGAACTGGCGCTCGGCTATGAGGATCTCGCCTACGAGGTGGTGGCGGGCGTGCGCCGCCTCCCCTATCTCAGCGGCCCGCGCGAGCAGCCGTGATCAGTCCTCCCCCGGCCACGCGTTGGCCTCGACCCGGGCGCGCACCCTGGCCACGTCGGCTTCGGACGGCATGTCGTTGGTGATCTTGGTGATCATCACCTGGATGTCGGTCTGATCGATGTCCGCCCCGCCGGAGCCGGCCAGCTCGGCGGCGATCCTGGCCACCTCCTCATCGGACAGGCGGCGGCGCAACAGGGCGAGCAGCGGGATGTAGTCGGCTTCCGGGACACCGTCCGGGTATCCCACCCGCAGCCAGCTGATGATCGCGTGCAGGAAGGGAGGCATCGGCGGCGGCTCGGTCAGTCGGAATCGGCCGGCGGATCGGCCAGCGGCCAGCCGCCCGCGGCCAGGTGGGAGGCGACGCGAGCGACGTCACGCTCGTCCGGCTGCTCCTTGGCGAGCCGGGCGATGGCCTGCTCGATCTCGGTGTGGGTGATCTCGCTGCCCGAGTTCGATGCGACCAGTTCCTCGGCGATCGCGACCACCTCGTAGTCGGTGAGGTGCCGGTGCAGCACGGCGAACAGGGCCACGTAGTCCGACTGCGGCACACCCTGCGGGTAGCCCGCGCGCAGCCACCCCACGACTTTGCCGAGCAGTTTCGGCCGGTCCGGAATTGGTTTCACTGGATCGGTCACGCTGGCTACTCCTCACGCCTGCCCGAACAGATGGATGCCGAATCTCGCTGCGATGAACGCCTTCGCCGTGTACAGGATGCCGCTGACGATCGCCACGACGACCAGCACGAAGCACGCCAGCGCGACCGCTAGAGCGGGATAGTTTCGCCGCACCGTGCCCGTACCGGCGTCGGTCGTCACGGTCATCGACCAGAACCGCACCCCGATCGAGAAGATCATCGGCAGGCCCGCGCCGAGTACCAGCCCGGCCAGGGTGACTTTCCACAGGGCGTTCAGATTGGTGACGAGAGTGTGCACGCCTGGTCCTCCTACACCTGAGCGGATCGGTTCGGGTCCGGTGACGCCGCCGGGTCGCCCGCGGGCGGGTCGGTCCCCTCGCCGGGCCACTCGTTGACGTTGCCGGTGTGCACCGGGTCGCGCCGCGACCGCAGGTACATCAACGCCGACAAGCCGATCAGCAAGGCGAAGACCACGAGCACACCGGCCAGCCCGCCGACGAGGTGGGCGATGGCCCAGCAGATCGCCCCGGCGACCGCGGCGAGCGGCAGGGTGAGCAACCATGCGACCACCATGCGCCCCATCACGGCCCAGCGCACTTCGGCGCCCTTGCCGAGCCCGGTGCCGAGGATGGAACCGGTGGCGGTCTGCGTGGTGGACAGCGGCAACCCGAAATGGGCGGAAGTCAGGATGATCGCGGCCGAGGCGGATTCCGCCGCAAGCCCCTGCGGCGAGTCGATCTCGACCAGGCCCTTGCCCAGCGTCCGGATGATCCGCCAGCCGCCGAGGTAGGTGCCCGCCGCGATGGCGAAGGCGCACGCGGCCATCACCCACAACGGCAGGTCGTCGTCTTTGGTGAGCGTCCCGTGCGCCACGAGGGCGAGGAAGATCACGCCCATCGTCTTCTGCGCGTCGTTCGTGCCGTGCGCCAGCGAGACCAGCGAGGCCGACCCGATCTGACCCCAGCGGAACCCCTCGGTGACCTTGTCCTGTTCGGCGCCGCGGGTGATCCGGTACACCAGCCAGGTGCCGATCGCCGAGACCAGCGCGGCGACGATGGGCGCGAGCACCGCGGGCAGCACGATCTTGGTGAGCACGCCGTCCGACCCGGACGCCCAGATCACCCCGCCCCAGCCGAGCGCGGCCAGCGTCGCACCGATCAGACCGCCGAACAGCGCGTGCGACGAACTCGACGGCAGGCCGAACAGCCAGGTGAGCAGGTTCCACAGGATCCCGCCGACCAGGCCGGCGAACACGATGACGATCAGGTCTTGGCCGCCGACGGCGTCGAGCCGCACGATGCCCTTCGCGACGGTGGCGGCGACGGCCACCGACAGGAACGCGCCGACCAGGTTCAGCACCGCCGAGAGCGCGACAGCCACCCGAGGCCGCAGCGCGCCGGTGGCGATCGAGGTCGCCATCGCGTTGGCGGTGTCGTGGAAGCCGTTGGTGAAATCGAATGCGAGCGCCGTGACGATGACGATCAGGAGAACCAGTAATTCGACGGTCACGCCTCCAGTGTGCTGCACCCCCGGATGGCACAGCCATGCCGGTTACCGGAAGTTCGCGCGACCTGCATGGACTAGTCTGATCAGTCCTGGTCAGCGAGATCGGGTGCAGTGCGCGGCGACCGGCCTTCCCGCGAACCGATCATCGATCCACGAGTTCGCGCCCGGGATGCCGCTGAGCCCGACCGAGAAGTGCTCGCCGAAGTAGACCTGGAAGTCCACCGGCGTCCCGGCGCCGCACCAATCCGCGTAGAGCTTTTCCGCGCCCGCCAGCGGCACCCACGGATCGTGTGTGGCGTGATAGAGGAACACCGGCACCGTCGGCGCGCTCGCACCCAGCCGGTTGGCGGCCAGGATCTCCCTGACCATCGGCAACTCGGTGGGCGCGGCGGCATGGGTCAGGGCTTGGACCGGAATCGGCGCGAAGGCGCCGCCGAACTCCTCCGCGGTCATGCACAGGTCTTTGCCGACCTGGGCCAGTCGCCAGCCGTCGTCGTTCATCAAGGCGAGCAGTTCGGGATACTCCCGCGCCAGTCCGAGGGTCGCGGCGAGGAACACTCCGGACGCGGCGTTGCGCCCGTTCATGGTGGCCAGCAGCAGGTCGAAGTCGGCCGGGACGCCGCCGAACGCCGCCCCCACCAGATTCAACTCGGGCGCGTATCGCGGGGCCAGTTGCGCGGCCCAGCCGCTCGCGATGGCCCCGCCGGAGTATCCGGTGACCACCGTCGGCGCATCCGGGCGCAATCCGAACTCCGTCGTGTGCACCACGGCCCGGATCGAGTCGAGCACCGCGTGCCCGGCCATCAGTCCCGCCGCGTACGCCTGCCGGGGGCCCTGATGGTCGGGCACGAGCACGGCATAGCCCTTGGACAGCGGAATCTGAGCGGCCCACAACTCGACCGTCGGCTCGTTCCTGAGTTTGTAAGACGGTGCGCACCGATGTCCGAGCGAGTCGATCGCGGCATTGAACGACAGCACCGGCCGCGGCCCCGGTCCGGTCCACGGCGCCTGCGGCACGAGCAAGGTCGCGACCACGGGCACCGGCTGGTCCTTCGAATCGGTGGACCGGATCAGCAGTTCGGTCGACCGCAACGGGAACACGGTGAGGCCCGTGCCCCCGGCACGAGAAGCGAGAATCGTGCCGGGCGGCAAGCTCTCGAAGTCCGGCGGCGGCGTGTAGAACGGATCGTCCAGCGGTGTGGGCAGGATCCCGGAGTACTCGCGCGACGGCGTGAGGAACAGCTCGATCGGATTGGCCTGCGCGGGTGTGCCGACCGCACTCACCGCCAAAGCGCCCAGCAGCGCCGCCACCAGCCGGGCAAATCGTCCACACAGTGATTTCCGCATCATCCCGCCCGCCCGCCGATTCCATGTCCGGAAGCACGAACCGGCCGGACCACTGCATTGTGGCGGCCATCCGGAACCTTGCGCGCCCATATCTACCGTGGCTCGACGCGGGTGGCACGCGCGACACGCGCCCGGCGCGGGAGCGACCGCGCTTCACATCACGGCAGCAACGCACGCACGGTGTCGATGGTGTCGGCGTCGGCGGGTTCTTTGTCGGGGCGATACCGCACGACCCGCGCGAAACGCAGCGCGACACCACCGGGGTAGCGGGAACTGACCTGCACGCCGTCCAAGGCGATCTCCACGACGAGTTCCGGCCGCAGATACACGGTGTGCTGATCGCGCGAGCGCTCGTGACGGGGGAATTCCTCGGTCTGCCATCGCAGCAGAGCGTCGGTGAGACCTTTGAAGGTCTTGCCCACCATGACCGGCTCCCCTCCGTCCGGGTCGCGCGCGCCGAGGTGCAGGTTCGACAGATAACCCGTGCGGCGTCCGTAGCCCCATTCGGCGCCCAGCACGATCAGGTCGATGGTGTGCGTCGGCTTGATCTTCTGCCAGGCCCGGCCTCGCCTGCCCGCCGCGTACGGCGCGGTCAACGACTTGACCATGACGCCCTCGTGCCCCGCGGCCAGCGCGGCGTCGAAATATTCCGCCGCCGCTTCGGCATCCGGCCGCAGCAACGCGGGGATGGTGTGCTCGCCCGCCACCTTCGTCAGCGCGGCGCGCCGCTCGGACAGCGGAGCGTCGAGCAGGTCACGCCCGTCCAGGTGCAGGCAGTCGAAGAAGTACGGATGCAGCAGCAACTCCCGGGTGGAGCTCACCTCGGCGAAGCGGCTCATGGTCTCCTGGAACGGGCGCGGCCGTCCTGCGTCGGTGAGCGCCAGTGTCTCCCCGTCCAGCACCACGCTGGCGCAGTCCAGGCCCGCGACCAGTTCGACGAGTTCGGGAACGCTCGCGGTGATCTCGCGCAACGTCCTGGTGAAGATCCGGACCCGGTCGCCGTCCCGGTGCACCTGGATGCGGGCGCCGTCCAGTTTGTGCTCGACGCTCACTTCGCCGTGCGACTCGACCAGCGCCTCGTCCAGCGTCGCACCGGGAGAGGCCAGCATCGGCTGGATCGGGCGGCCGACCTCGAGCCGGAACTCCCCGAGCGCCGCCGCGCCGCCGGACAGCGCCGCGACGGCGGTGACCGGCAACCGCCCCGACAACATGTACGCCCGGCGCACCAGATCGGGCGGCACGTCGGCGGCCACCGCCACGGCTTCGGCGACCACGGCCGCGAGCGCTCCTTGGCGCAGGTCCCCGGTGAGCAGGCGCACCAGGAAGCCCTGCTCGTCCTCCGTCGCCGCGGACCACAGCGCCGCCAGCAACTGCTTGCGCCTGGCCGTCGAACCGGCGCCGGAGGTGACGGCCAGCTCGCTCAGCGCCGCGTCCACCGCCGAGACGGTGAGCGTGGGCGCCGGGGCGGGCGCGTGGTCGAGCGTGATGAGCGTGCGCCATCCCGTGCCGATCCGCCCCTGCGACAGCTCGCCGGACGCCCAGGCGACCACGGGCGCCAGCTCCTCCGGCGCGGCCGCGCTCAGCAGCTCGGCCAGCGTGGCGATCTTCGTCTTGCGCGACCTGGTCGCCCGGACGGTCTCCGAGGCGAGCACGACATCCGAGAACAGCACCTTGCCGACGGTAGCCGCCGGGTACGACACCTGTCTGCAAGGAGTGTTAATCGCTGATTGGCACGGATGCGAAAGCACCCATAAACTGGACGCATGGCCAAGACTTATGTCGGCGCTCGGCTGCGTCAACTGCGGACCGAACGCGGGCTGAGCCAGGTCGCGCTGGCCCAGCAGCTGGAGATCTCGGCGAGTTACCTGAACCAGATCGAGCACGACGTGCGCCCGCTCACCGTCCCGGTGCTGCTGAAGATCAGCGACGTGTTCGGCGTGGACGCCACCTTCTTCTCCGCCCAGGACGACACCCGGCTCATCGCGGAACTGCAAGAGGTCGTGATGGACGAGGAACTGGGCATCGAGGCCGACGCCCAGGAGATCGCCGACATCGTCTCGGCGCACCCGAGCATGGCCCGCGCCCTGGTCAACATGCACAACCGCTACCGCAACACCTCCGCCCAGCTGGCCGCCGCCACCGAAGACCGCTTCGCCGACGGCGCGGGCAGCGGCGCGATCAGCAAGCCGCACGAGGAAGTGCGCGACTACTTCTACCAGCGCCAGAACTACATCCACGAGCTGGACACCGCCGCGGAGGAGCTCACCGCGCGCATCCGTTTCCACGGCGGCGACGTCAACAGCGAGGTCGCCAGGATGCTGCGCGCGCACGACGTGCGGATCACCGAGCGCATCGACCTCGGCGAAGGCGTGCTGCACCGCTACGACCCGCAGACCCGCAATCTGGAGATCGCCCCGCACCTGTCCGGCGGGCAGCGAACGTTCAAACTGGCCGCCGAGCTGGCCTACTTCGAGTGCGGCGAATTGCTGGAAAAGCTCGTCGAGGAAGGCAATTTCGCCTCCGAGGACGCCCGCAAGCTCGCCATGCTGGGGCTGGCCAACTATTTCGCCGCGGCGACGGTGCTGCCGTACACGCATTTCCACGAAGTGGCCGAGGACTTCCGCTACGACATCGAACGACTGTCGGCGTTCTTCACACAGAGCTACGAGACGATCTGCCACCGGCTCTCCACGTTGCAGCGCCCGTCGCTGCGCGGCGTGCCGTTCTCGTTCGTGCGGGTGGACCGGGCGGGCAACATGTCCAAGCGCCAGTCCGCCACCGGTTTCCACTTCTCCTCCAGCGGCGGCACCTGCCCGCTGTGGAACGTGTACGAGACCTTCGCCTACCCGGGCAAGATCATGACCCAGATCGCGCAGATGCCCGACGGCCGCAAATACCTGTGGGTGGCGCGCACGGTCGAACGCCGAGCCACCCGTTTCGGCCAGCCGAGCAAGACCTTCGCCATCGGCCTCGGCTGCGAATTGCGGCACGCCGCCCGCGTGATCTACGCCGACGGCATCGACTTGGACGAAGTGCAGCCGACGCCGATCGGCGCGGGTTGCCGAGTCTGCGAACGCGCCAACTGCCCGCAACGCGCTTTCCCGCCCCTGGGCAAAGTGCTCGACATCAGCGAACATCGCAGTTCCGTGTCCCCTTACGTGCTGAAGTAGCCGCGCGGGTTCCGTAAGTTGTCGCCATGGCAGGACCGCGCTACCCCATGCCCGCCTCGATAGCGCTGATCGCGACGCCGGAGGGCTGGCGCCACAGCGTCCAGGACACGCGAGGTGGAATGCTCTGTGGGCGTCTGGCACATGTCCCCGCCGATGCCGCGCCAGACCAGGCGCGGGCAGCCGCTGTCGCGATGCTGCGAGAAGTGGCTCGGCAGTTCCGCGGCGTGGAGATCGACGTCGCCTGGGACGCCCAGGAACCGCTGACCGGCAGGGTGATCGCGCTACATGACCGATCCTGAAGACACGTCCGGCCGGTCTCGCCACATCGAGACCGGCCGGACGTCAGGGTCAGGCGGCTTGCGCCCTGCGTTGCATGCGGAGACCGACCAGCGTCATCCCCAGCGCTGCGACGAGCAGTAGCGCCAGCGTCCAGGCCAGGGCAGCGAAGCCGTGTGGCGCGGCGGTCGCCGCGACCAGCGGACCGATCGTCGCGCCCACGTAGAAGGAGAACATCGCGACCGACATGGCGGCGGCCCTGGATTCGCCGCCCAGTTCGCCCGCGCTCTGCAACACCGCGGGAGCGATCACGCCCAGTCCGCCGACCAGCACCGCGAGCAGCACGGCGAGCACGGCCGGATGCGTCCCCTCGAAGGTGGCGATCACCATCGCCGCGGCGGCGACCAACGCGCCGAGCACGATCTGGCCGTGCTTGGACAGCCGGGCCAGCGGCACCGCGAGCAGGGGAAGCGCCACCATGACCGGCAGCGCGCCCGCACGCAGCGCGAGCAGTTCACCCGAGCCGCGAACCACTCCGGTCAGCTCGAGGCCGGTGTACACGCCGACCATCACCGCCATGCTCATCGCGCCCGCGATCAGCATCGGCACCAGCGCCCGGATGCGCAACACCGCGGGAATCGCGGCGTAGCTGTGCCGCAGCGGCTTGTCCAGATCCGTGGGCGCGTCGGCCAGCAGCGCGGTCCGCACTACCACGGCCAGCACGGCGAACCCGATCGCGGAGGCGACGAACACGGTGCGCCACGGGAACGCGCCGATCATCCACTGCGACACGATCTGCGCGATCACCGTCGCCGCGAGGAACGACGTGGCCACGGACATGGTGGCGACCGAACGGTGCGCGGGAGCGACGCGGGTGGCCACGTAGGCCATGATCGCGGGCGGGATCGAGCCCACCACCAGCCCCTGCGCCACCCGCAGGCCGACGGCCAGCGGAGCGCTGACCGCCAAACCGGTCAACAGTGTGACCACTGCGGCCACCAGCATGCCGGTGACGAGCACTCGGCGGTGACCATAGCGATCCGACAGCGGCCCGAACAGGACGAAGCCACCGGCGTAACCGAAGGCGAACGCGCTGATGATCCAGGTCATCACGCCGGGACCGACGTGCCAGTCGGCCTGCATTGCGGTGAAAAGCGGGATGGGGACGTACATCTGCCCGGTGGCCAGCAGGGCGGCCAGAACGAAGAAGGGCACGGTGCGCCCGGTGTGGGCACGCGGCGAGACGACTCGGGTGCGCGTCCGGACCGGAGCCGCGGACTGGAGAGTGAGCATTGCCATGGGTTGAAGGTAGGCCCGGACGAACCGAGTTGTCAACCAAATAGTTGGTTTAATGAAATGGTAAAGTGTCCGTCATGACCGCCACGATGAAACGCAGTGACGCGACCAGGCAGGCCCTGCTGCGCGCCGCCCGCGACGAATTCGCGCAGCACGGGCTGGCCGGCGCGCGGGTGGACCGGATCGCGGACGCGGCAGGCGTCAACAAGGAGCGCATCTACGGTCTGTTCGGCAGCAAGGACAAGCTGTTCGACGTCATCCTGATCGACACGCTGCGCGAGTTCATCGACGTGGTGAAGCCGCTGGCCGACACCGAACCCGGCGCGTACGTCGGCAAGCTGTACGACTACCACCGGGACAACCCGCAGCTACTGCGCCTGATGCTCTGGGAGGCGCTGCACCGCGGCGCAGACGCGCACGACATCGACGGCTGGCGCGCCGCGCACTACGTGCGCAAATTCGACCGCGCGCAAGAGCAGTTCGACGTGGACTCCGCCGACGCGGGCCGTCTGCTGCTGGCCCTGTGCGGCCTGGCCAACTGGTCGCTCGCCGTCCCGCAGACCACCAAGCTGCTGCTCGGCGAGGCCGCCGCGGAGGACAGGAACGCCACAAGGGCGTTCCTGATGGATTTCGCCAGGGCCGCCATGCGCCGCGACGCGGCTCCCGGCGAACGGGAAGCACGCCTCCCCGAGGTAGAACTGGTCAAGGACTTGACCGACGAGGACGAGTCGTCAGCAGTCGACCGCGCCGCCCAGCGCCTGCGCGACGCTCAAGCCGCCGCCGACGCCGCCCGCGAAGAACTCGCTACCGCCCTACGCGCCGCGCACGCGGCGGGCGCGAGCGCCAATCAGCTCGCCCGTCAGGTATCCGGCACACTGTCGCGGCCCGTGGTGCTCAAACTCCTGTCCCAGCCCGAGCCCCAGCCTTGACCTACCTCCTACCGAGCATTGATCGCCGTCACCCGCCACGAGCCAGGTGCGCACTTGGTCCCTGATTTCGTATACCAACGTGCCCGGCTCACCGAACCACGTCTTTCGAGCGAAGCGAGACCTAGCATGCGCCGTTCGCAGCGCCGCAGGCGCTGCAATCAGAACGCAGCCTCGTCCAAGTTCATGATGTCGTTGTCCAGCGTGGCGACGATGCCGCGCACCGCGCTCAGCGTCGGCAGCACGTTCTTCGCGAAGAAGCTCGCGACGGCGACCTTTCCCGCGTAGAAAGCACGGTCCTTCTCCGAGGGGCCTGCGGCCAGTGCGGCCGCCGCGATCTCCGCTTGGACCAGCAGCCGCCAGCCGATGAGCAGATCGCCGACCGCGAGCAGGAAACGCACCGAACCCAGGCCGACCTTGTACAACTCGGTGGGCTCCTGCTGCGCGGCCATCAGGAAGCCGGTGAGCGAGGCGGCCATCGCCTGGACGTCTTCCGCGGCCGTGCGCAGCAGCTCGCGCTCGGTGTCGAACCGGCCGGTCCTGGCGTCCAGGAACGCCGCGATCCGCGCGTTGACGTGGCCGAGCGCCACACCTTGGTCGCGAATGATCTTGCGGAAGAAGAAGTCCTGCGCCTGGATGGCCGTGGTGCCCTCGTACAGCGAGTCGATCTTCGCGTCCCGGATGTACTGCTCGATCGGGTAGTCCTGCAGATAGCCGGAGCCACCCAAGGTTTGCAACGACTCGGTCAGGTACTGGTAGGCCCGCTCCGAGCCGACGCCCTTGACGATCGGCAGCAGCAGATCGTCCACCCGGTGCGCCAGCTCCGCGTCGGCGCCCGAAACGAGCTGCGCCACATCGGCGTTCTGATGGGCGGCGGTGTACAGGTACACCGCGCGCAAACCCTCCGCGTACGCCTTCTGCATGGCCAGCGAGCGACGGACGTCCGGGTGGGCGGTGATGGGCACGCGCGGCGCGGCCTTGTCGGTCATCTGCGTCAGGTCCGCGCCCTGCACCCGCTGCTTGGCGTAGTCCAGCGCGTTGAGGTAGCCGGTCGACAAGGTGCCGGAGGATTTGACGCCGACCATCATGCGCGCGTTCTCGATCACCTGGAACATCTGCGCGATGCCGTTGTGCACCTCGCCGACCAGCCAGCCCTTGGCGGGCCTGCCGTGCCCGCCGAAGGTCAGCTCGCAGGTGGGCGAGGACTTCAGGCCCATCTTGTGCTCCACCCCGGTGACGTACACGCCGTTGCGCTCGCCGAGTTCCAACGTCTCGGGGTCGAACAGGAACTTCGGCACGTAGAACAGCGACAGGCCCTTGGTGCCCGGTCCCGCGCCCTCGGGGCGGGCGAGCACCAGATGGAAGACGTTCTCGGCGGTGTCGCCGACTTCGGCGCCGGAGATGAAGCGCTTGACGCCCTCGATGTGCCAGGAGCCGTCCTCTTGGCGGATCGCCTTGGTGCGGCCCGCGCCGACGTCGGAACCGGCGTCGGGCTCGGTCAGCACCATGGTGCCCTGCCAGCCCTTCTCGAAGCCGGCCGTGGCCCAGCGCCGCTGCTGCTCGGTGCCGACGTTGTACAGCACGGACGCCATCACCGGGCCCATGTTGAAGAACGACGCCGACGGATTGGCGCAGGTGATCATCTCGGCGACCGCCCAGACCAGCGCCGCGGGGGCCGGAGTGCCGCCCATGCCCTCCGGCATGCCGAGCCTGCTCCAGTCCGCGGCCCGCACGGCGGCGACGGTCCTACGCAGCGGCTCCGGAACAGTGATCGAGAAGGTGGTCGCGTCGTAGGCGACCGGATCGCGGTCGGCCGCGGCGAAGGAGTCCGCCACCGGCCCCTCGGCCAGTCGCTGAACCTCGGAGAGGACTTCCCGGACGGTGTCGGAATCGAGGTCGCCGTAGGCTCCGGTATCGAGCAGCTTGTCCAGTTCGAGCACTTCGAACAGGTTGAATTCGATATCCCTCAGGTTCGCCTTGTAGTGGCCCACCTGGTCCTCCTCGACTCGAGTCCGCGGCCCGCCGCCGCGGCATGGGACGGTTCAGACGTCATACGAATCGAAGCGTGCCGTATCGCGGCGACGCTACGCAACCGTAGCCACATCCGCCCCGGCCAGCGGGTTTGCCGGGATCTCACAACTGTTCACCGTCCGTTTACGGAAAAGGTTCACACCGGCGAAACAGACGAAACGGACTTGTCACCGAGAGATATTCCGGCGCAACAACTCCTGTCTACCGTTCGCATCACGAATACAGCCGCTGTATACAGCCCCGTCTACAGCCGTGACCGGGGCGAAGGCGGCGGTGTTCGATGCGGCGCCCTGCCGACGCCGCCGCGACACCTGATGAGGAGAGGGCTCGCCCCATGCCAGATTTCCGTGCCACCCATCGCTCCGGGCGTTTGGTGCGAGCGATGACGGTACCCACCGCGATCGCGCTCGCCGGCCTGTTGCTGACCGCCTGCGGCGCCAAGGACGACGCCTCCACCACCGGCTCCGGCGCCGCGTCCTGCGTCGACACCTCCAAGGACACGATCAAGGTCGGTTCTCTGCACTCCCTGTCCGGCACGATGGCCATCTCCGAGGTCACCGTCGCCAACTCCACCAAGCTCGCCGTCGACCAGATCAACGCCGCGGGCGGCGTGCTGGGCAAGAAGATCGAGCTGGTGCTCGAGGACGGCGCGTCGGACCCGAAGACCTTCGCGGAGAAGGCCGAGAAGCTGATCAGCTCCGACTGCGTCGCCGCGGTATTCGGCGGCTGGACCTCATCGAGCCGCAAGGCGATGAAGCCGAAGTTCGAGAGCCTGAACTCACTGCTCTACTACCCGGTTCAGTACGAGGGCCTGGAGGACAGCAAGAACATCTTCTACACCGGCGCGACCACCAACCAGCAGATCGTCCCCGCGCTGGACTACCTGAAGCAGAAGGGCATCACCTCCCTCTACCTGGTCGGCAGCGACTACGTCTTCCCGCAGACCGCCAATCGCGAGATCAAGGCGTACGCCGCCGCCAACGGCATCGAGATCAAGGGCGAGGACTACACCCCGCTCGGCTCCACCGATTTCTCCACCATCGTCAACAAGGTCCGCGCCGCGAAGGCGGGCGCGGTGTTCAACACCCTGAACGGTGACTCCAACGTCGCGTTCTTCCGCGAGTACAGCAACGCGGGCCTGAAAGCAGCGGAAATGCCGGTGGTCTCGGTGTCCATCGCCGAAGAGGAAGTGGCGGGCATCGGCGCGCAGCACATCGCCGGGCAGCTCACCGCGTGGAACTACTACCAGACCGTCGACAGCCCGGTGAACCGGAAGTTCGTCGCCGACTACAAGGCCGCCTTCGGCGCCGACAAGCCGACCTCCGACCCGATGGAAGCCGCCTACGCGTCGGTCTACCTGTGGAAGAACACCGTCGAGAAGGCGAAGTCGTTCAAGGTCGAGGACATTCAGGCCGCCGCCGACGGCGTCAGCTTCGACGCACCCGAGGGCCTGGTCACCATCGACGGCTCCAACCACCACATCACCAAGACCGCCCGCATCGGCGAAATCCGCCCCGACGGCCTGATCTACACCGTGTGGGATTCCGGCAAAGCCGTGACGCCGGACCCCTATCTGAAGTCCTACGACTGGGCCAAGGGCCTGAAGTAGTCCGCGGCTGTCCGCGGCCCAGCTCCCAGCGCCCGCCCCGGCGGTCACACGGAGCGTAATGAGGGGGGCCGCGGACAGCATCGGACAATGAACACAGGAGCTTTCCCCATGGATGTTGTGATCGGACAGCTCTTCACCGGGCTGAGTCTGGGATCCATTCTCTTGCTCGCCGCGCTCGGTCTGTCGCTGACCTTCGGTCAGATGGGCGTGATCAACATGGCGCACGGTGAGTTCATCATGGCCGGCTGTTACACCACTTACGTTGTGCAGAAGGTTATTTCGTCGGCAGGCGTCTCGCTCGTCGTGTCGCTGCTGATCGGTTTCCTCGTCGGCGGCCTGCTCGGCGCCGCGCTGGAGATGGGCCTGATCCGCTGGATGTACGACCGGCCGCTGGACACCCTGCTGGTCACCTTCGGCGTCGGGCTGGTGCTGCAACAGCTGGCCCGCGACATCTTCGGCGCACCGGCCAAGAACGTGATCGCGCCGGAGTGGCTCAGCGGCGGCGTCACGATCCTCGGTGCGGTGGTGCCGAAGACGCGCATCTTCATCCTCGTGCTGGCCGTCGTCGCGGTGACCGCGCTGGCGGCGGTGCTCAAGGCGACGCCGCTGGGCCGCCGCATCCGCGCGGTGGTGCAGAATCGCGGCCTGGCCGAAACCTCTGGCGTCTCGAGCCGTTTCACCGACATCAGCACGTTCTTCATCGGCTCCGGGCTGGCGGGCGTGGCCGGCGTCGCGCTGACGCTGATCGGCTCGACCAGCCCCACCATCGGCCAGAGCTATCTGATCGACGCGTTCCTCGTGGTGGTCATCGGCGGGCTCGGCCAGATCAAGGGCACGGTGATCGCCGCGTTCGCGCTCGGGCTGCTCAATTCCTACATCGAGTACTCGACCACCGCGTCCATCGCGAAGGTCATCGTCTTCGTCGTCATCGTGATCTTCCTGCAGGTCCGCCCGCAGGGCCTGTTCACCGTCCGGACAAGGAGCCTGGCATGACCACGCTGGTACCACGGTGGCGCGTACGCTCCTCGTTCGGCGCGCCGGCCGGATTCGCCGTCGCCGCCGTCCTGTTGTTCGCGGTCGCGCCCGCCGTGCTCAGCGACTTCCGGCTCAACCTGCTGGCGAAGTTCCTGTGCTTCGCGATCGTCGCGGTCGGCATCGGATTGGCCTGGGGGCGAGGCGGAATGCTCACTCTGGGCCAAGGCGTCTTCTTCGGCGTCGGCGCCTACATCATGGCCATGCATCTGCAGATGGCCGACGCCGCCAGGCTCGGCAACGACGTGCCGGAATTCATGGAGATCGCGGGCATTCGCGAGTTGCCGTCGTTCTGGAAGCCGTTCGCGTCGGCTCCGGTGGCGCTGCTGGGCATCCTCGTGCTGCCCGCACTGATCGCCGCCGCGCTGGGTTACGGCGTGTTCAAGCGCCGGGTGAAGGGCGCCTACTTCGCCATCCTCAGCCAGGCGCTCGCCGCCGCGCTGGCCATCCTGCTCACGGGTCAGCAGAGCATCGGCGGGTTCACCGGTCTGTCGGATTTCCGCGCGTTCTTCGGGTTCAAGCTGTCGGATCCGGTCAACCGGCGCATGCTGTTCTTCTTCGCCGCGGCCGCGCTGCTGCTGGTGGTCGCGCTGGTGCGGCAGTTGATGCACAGCCGCTACGGGGAATTGCTCGTGGCGGTGCGCGATCAAGAGGAGCGGGTGCGCTTCCTCGGTTACGACCCGGCGAACGTCAAGATCGTCGCCTACGTGGTCGCCGCGTTCTTCGCCGGCATCGCCGGGGCGCTGTTCACCCCGATCGTCGGCATCATCTCCCCCGCCGATATCGGCGTCGTCCCGTCCATCGCGTTCCTCATCGGTGTCGCGATCGGCGGCCGGACCACCCTGCTCGGGCCGGTGCTCGGCGCGATCGGCGTGGCGTGGGCGCAGACAGCGCTGTCGGAGGAGTTCCCGTCGGGGTGGACATATCTGCAAGGCGTGCTGTTCATCGTGGTGGTCGGTTTCGTCCCGGCGGGACTCGCCGGACTGTGGCCGATGCTGAAGGGCTTGCTGGACAACAGGCGTCGCGCGACCCCACCCTCGCCGGTGGTCGAGACGCTGCCGGAACCCGCGACGGAGAAGGTGGAATCGCGATGACCGAGACGACCCACGAACCGAAGCTCGGCGGCAACGCCGGAATGTCCAGCGAGTACCTGGAGATCCGCGGCCTCTCGGTGAGCTTCGACGGTTTCAAGGCGGTCACCGATGTGGATCTGACGGTGTTGCAAGGCGATCTGCGCTTCCTCATCGGACCCAACGGCGCCGGCAAGACGACGCTCATCGACGCGATCACCGGCTTGGTCCCGGCGACCGGGTCGGCGCAGAAGACCGGCGTGGAACTGCTCGGCCAGAAGGTGCACCGGATCGCAAGGCTCGGCGTCGGAAGAACGTTCCAGACCGCGAGCGTGTTCGAGCAGTTGACCGTGCTGCAGAACCTCGACATCGCCGCGGGCGCGGGCCGTTCGGCGCTCACCATGCTGCGCCGCCGCAAATCCGTGCTGCCCGCGATCGAGGACGCGCTGGAGACGACCGGCCTGGCCGACCTGCGCGACAAGCCCGCCGGGGTACTCGCACACGGGCAGAAGCAATGGCTCGAAATCGGCATGCTGCTGGTGCAGAACGCGTCGGTGCTGCTGCTGGACGAACCGGTGGCCGGGATGAGCGCCGAGGAGCGGGAGGAGACCGGGAACCTGTTGCGCCGCATCGGCGGCGACCGGGTGGTCGTGGTGGTCGAGCACGACATGGATTTCATGCGTGCCTTCGCCACCTCCGTCACGGTCCTCGCCGGGGGCCGCGTGCTCAGCGAGGGAACCGTCGAACAGGTGCAGGCGGACCCGAAGGTCCAGGAGGTCTACCTCGGCACCGCCGCTGCCGTCGGGACCGAACTGGAGGACGCGTCGATCGCGCCGGGTCCGGAATCCGCCCAGAAGGAGGCCAGCGATGCTTGAACTCACCGATATCCACTCCGGCTACGGCCGCACCGAGGTGATCCACGGTGTCTCGGTGACCGTCCCCGACGACAGCGTGGTCGCCGTCATGGGCCACAACGGCGCGGGAAAGACCACGCTGCTGCGCACCGCCGTCGGGCTGATCGGCGCGAAGTCGGGCCGGATCGAGTTCGACGGGCAGACCATCACCAAACTGTCGCCGTCGCGCCGGGTCCGCCGCGGAATCGCGTACGTGCCGCAAGGCCAGCAGAGTTTCCCGCAACTGACCACCGCGGAGAATCTGCAAGTGGTCGCCGACGGCCGCAAACGCGGCAAAGCGCTGATCGATGAATCGCTCGACCTGTTCCCCGCGCTGCGCGAACTGCTCACCCGCAAGGCGGGCCTGCTGTCGGGCGGCCAGCGCCAGCAACTCGCCATCGCGCGGGCGCTGATCACCGAGCCCAAGCTGCTCATCCTGGATGAGCCGACCGAGGGCATCCAGCCGTCGGTGGTCGCCGAGATCGAACGCACCATCATCGATCTCACCCGGCGCGGCGGGCTGAGCGTGCTGCTGGTCGAACAGCACATCGGCTTCGCGTTGCAGGCGGCGCAGCGCTACTACGTGCTGCGATCGGGCCGGGTGACCTCGACGGGCGCGGGTGGCGCCGGCGCCGAGCGCGAGGTCCGCTCGGCGATGGCGATCTGAGCGCCGCCGTGCCCCGCGACAGGGGCCGGATTCCGTTGCGCGAGCAGGTGTACGACTCGCTGCGCCGGGATCTGGCCACCGGAGCCATCGTGCCCACCGAACGGCTCGGCGAAGAACGCCTCGCCGAGGCGTACGGAGTCTCGCGCACCCCGGTGCGCGAGGCGCTGGCCCGATTGCAGGCCGACGGCCTGGTCGAGCGGCTCGCCGACGGCCTCTACCCGTATCGGCCCCGGCTCGACGAACTCGATCACCTCTACGAGCTGCGGCTCGTGCTGGAGGCCAGGGGCATGCAACGGGTGACCGTCCCCGGCGAGCAGCCCGCGCACGATCTGGCACTCGTGCGGGCGGAACTCGACACCTGGCGCGCACTGCGCGACCACCCGCCCGAACCCGGGCCCGCGCTGGTGGCCGCCGACGAACGGTTCCACACCACCCTGCTCGCGGCCGCGGGCAACGCAGCGCTCGCC
The DNA here is from genome assembly GCF_044389845.1 of Nocardia sp. NPDC019323. Taxonomy (NCBI): domain Bacteria; kingdom Bacillati; phylum Actinomycetota; class Actinomycetes; order Mycobacteriales; family Nocardiaceae; genus Nocardia; species Nocardia sp. NPDC019323. The sequence continues at coordinate 975,666 of NZ_JBIRYN010000002.1, read as the reverse complement.
GACGCGCTCACCGCCGTGCACATCCGGGTGCGTCCGGTGCGCACGCTGGACATGCCGACCCCGGAACGCATCGCCACGATGACCGCCGAGCACATCGCCATCGCCGAACAGCTGGTCTCCGGCGCGGTGGACGCGGCGCTGGCGACGCTCACCGCCCATATCGACACCTCGCGCACGCACGTGCTGGCCCGCGCGCAGCACGCCATGCGCCTGACCAAACTCGGCCGCGCCGTGCGGGATTGACCGGTCAGCAGCTCTGCTGGAACGGGAAGCACTGGGTGGGCCGGTAGGCGGGCGGCGACGGCGTGGGACTCGTCGTGCCGGTCGCCGGGATCGGCTGCGCGGAGTCGTGCGCCAACGCGGTGGCGATCACCCCGAGCACGAACAGCACCCCCACCACGGCGATCACGATGACGGACCACCCCGCGTAGGCCTGGCTCTTCGTCGCGGGCCCCGGCGTGGGCGCGACTCGCGGCGCCGGTGTGCGGGGAATGGTCGTGACCGGCTCCGGCGCGTTCTCCTCGAAACCCGCCTCGAGCAGTTCCGCGCGGGACGGGGCGAGTTCCGCCAGACCGAGCGCGCCGCACGCGCCGATCACCCGGTCCGCGGTCCAGTCGCGCGGTCCCGCGGAGAACCCTTCCAGATAGATGCGCAGTTCGGTCGCGTCGGTGACGTTCCCGACCACCACGTCCAGCCCCGGACGCAGGTTCGTGCGCGCCGGGCGCACCACCGCGCCGCGGAACGGGACGAGCACGACCGCGCCGCTGATGTGCCCCGGATCTTGCAGTGCCCGCTGAAGCATGTGCTTGACCGCGTAGATGCCGTGTTCCACCCGTTCGGCGGGGCTTCCGTTCTCCGGGTCGTCCAGTTCCACCGGCGCGTCGCTGATCTTCCACGGTCCTTCGGCCGGGGTGCTGAGGATGCCGCTCTGCCTGCGCTGGAAACCGTGCACCTCCAGCACGGTCAGCCCGCGCGGGGTCCACACCACCGCGTCGACACGCCGGTTGTCCGCCTCGAGATCGATCACGGCCAGACCCGTCGTCGGATACGACCGCAGGCACGCGACGAATTCCCGCTCAGCACCGGACAGCTCCGCTCCCGGCCTGATCCTCACCAGCATCTTTTCCCCTGCCGACCTGTTGTCCACACCTGACGCCGCGGAAAACGCGCTGCGGCCGCGGCGACCCGCACCGGTACTGATGATGACGGGGTACCCCGCCGAAAACCACTGGAAAGCAAAAGAATGGTGGCGCGCCGGACGGGATACTGCCAAGTAGGCTCTCATCTCGGTCGGCACCGACGCCGGCCGCACGACCACGCGGAGGTGGCAACCGGCATGGTTTCAGCGCTGCAACCACGCATCTCGCCCGGACGGCTCCGGGAACTCGGTGCGCTCAATTGGGTTGTCTGGCAGGTACTGTCCCGCGCCGCGGGGACGCACGACGCCCATTTGTTCAGCACGCTCGGGCGTACCAAGGGTCTGTTCCGCGGCTGGCTGCACTACTCGGGCAAGCTCATGCCCGGCGGGCGGCTGCCCCGGCACGAGTCCGAGCTGGTCATCATCCGGGTCGCGCATCTGCGCGGCTGCGAATACGAAATGGACCATCACATCCGGCTCGGCCGCCGCGCGGGGGTGACGAGCGAAATCCTGGAGCGGCTGCGCACCGGCCCTGATGCGCCGGGGTGGTCGGACAAACACCGGGCGCTGCTGGCGGCCGTGGACCAGTTGGTCGAGACCCGCGATCTCGACGACGACACCTGGGCCGAACTGGCGAAGCACTACGACGAGCGCAGCCTGATCGAGATCGTGCTGCTGATCAACCAGTACGACGGGCTGGCCACCACCATCACCGCCCTGCGGATCCAGCGCGACCGCCTCTAGGCGGACGGGCCCTCGATGCGGCGCGCGAGTCCGTCGAGCACCAGCGTCAGCCCGAACTCGTAGGCGTGGTCGGCGCTGTAGGCGGCGTCGTGCGCCTGGCCAGCGGCCGTGCCGACGCGCGCGGCGAGCGGGTATCGCCGCGCGTCGAAGGCCTGCGCCAGAACCGGCGCGGCGCGCTCCCACCATTGCTCGTCGGACATGGCGCTGTCGGCCGCCGCCCGCGCGCTGTCGATGGCGATGCGGGCGACGGAGGTGACGAAGCCGAGCACGAAGGTCAGGGCGGCGTCCATCGCGACGTCGTCGAGACCGAGGTCAGCGAAGGCTTCGAGTTCGTGGTCGTATTTGGCGGCGAGGCCGGGCCCCAGCGGCGGACGGGTGGTCGGCAGATACGCCACCCACGGATGACGAGCCAGCATGGCGCGATTCTCGGCGGCGATCAGGGCCACCCGCTCGCGCCATGGCAGACCCGTGAGGTCGGCCCGCTCCATCCGCGCGTAGACCGCGTCCAGCATCAGGTCGATCAGCTCGGACTTGCCCGGCACATACGTGTAGGTGGCCATCGGGGTCAGGCCGAGCCGGTTGGCGACCGCGCGCATCGTGACCGCTGCCAGCCCCTCCGCGTCGGCGATCTCGATCGCGGCGGCGACGACCGCCTCGACGCTGCTGCGCTGTTTCGGCCCACGGCCCGTGCCCGGCTCGGACCGCACCCGCCAGAGCAATTCCAGCGTGCGCACCGGGTCGCCCGCACCGCTGCGCTCCTTGGGCTGTCCCATCGCCACCTCCTCGAACCACCGATCGTATCGATGTGACCCAGCTCATGATGCGGCCCGCCCTTAAATGCTCTACAAAGTACAATGTACTTAGTACAGAGTTTTGCTGTCGAGGAGGGCCCATGAACATCACCGCTTCCGCCATCTCGCTCAACGTCCCCGACCCGGCCGCCTCGGCGCGGTTCCTCATCGAGCACCTCGGCTTCGAGGAGAAGATGTCGGCCGACGGGTTCGTCTCGCTCGACCGCGGCGACGCCGGACTGAACGTCATCTACCTGCGCACGGGGCTGGCGAGCTTCAAACCGAAGAGCGCGGCGGGCAGCGCGGGCGAGGGCCTGCTCGTCGTCTTCGTCGTCGACGACATCGACGCGGAGTACAGCCGGCTGCGAGCCGAGGGCGTGCCGATCGTGACGCCCATCGAAACCGAGGAGTGGGGCGAGCGGTACTTCCAGATGAGCGACCCGAACGGGATCATCATCCAACTGGTGCAATGGGTGTGAGTCGCGGGTGATCGCAGCGGCTCGGCGCTGCGGATTCACGGGCCGGGTGTAGCGGCGAGGAGCCACCACACCCGGCCTTCGCGATGCCGCGTCGGAGTCGACGCCATCACCGCGGGGGGGGTGACGGCGAACGCCCGATCAGGCGAGTGCCGCGCGGAAGACGTCGACCGCCGGGGTCGCCGGGCGGCCGAGCAGGCGCGCCAGGTCGCCGGAGCGCACGTCGAGGACGCCCTGCGCGATACCGGCGTCGGCGTCGGCGAGCGCCTCGGCCATCTGGGCGGGCAGTCCCGCCGCGACCAATCCGGCCGCGTAATCGGCCTGCGAAAGGTTCTCGTAGCGCACCGGCTTGCCCGATGCCTCCGAGATCGCCTCGGCCAGTTCGGCATAGGTGAGCCGCTCGTCGCCGCCCAGTTCGTACACCCGGCCCGCGTGGCCGTCGGTGGTGAGCACTCTGGCGGCGGCTTCGGCGTAGTCGGCCCGCGCCGCGCCCGCCACGCGGCCTTCACCCGCCGCGCCGTGCAGCACACCCGACTCCACCGCGTGCGCCAGACCGCCCACGTAGTTCTCCCAGTACCACCCGTTGCGCAGGAGAGTGTGCGGCACAGTCGATTCGGCGAGCACCGCTTCGGTCCCCGCGTGCTCCTGCGCGAGGATGAGCGGATTGCCGGTCGCGGCGGGAATGCTGGTGTAGGCCAGCAATTCCACCCCGGCTCGCTCCGCCGCGCGGATGACGTTGGCGTGCTGCTCGACTCGCGCGCCGAACTCGTTGCCGGACACCAGCAGCACTCGATCGACACCGGCGAGCGCCCGGTTCAGCGCGTCCGCGTCACCGTAGTCGGCCTGCCGGACGTCGACGCCGCGCTCGGCAAGGTCGGCCACCTTCGCCGGGTCGCGCACGATCGCCACGACCGGTGTCGATCCCACCTTCAACAGCGACTCCACAACGAGTCGGCCCAGCTGCCCGCTGGCTCCGGTCACCGCGACGGTCATGACTACCTCCAAAGTTCGGCATGTTCGCAAGTACTAACTATTCGTAAGCACTATGCATTCTGGAACCACTTTGGTCAAGGTGGGTACTATCGAGGCATGTCCAGCCAGCGCATTGCCTCGGCGGACGCCGACGATCCCACGCTGGAAGCCGACGTCTTCGCCCGGAACTGCACCTCGCGACCGGTCCTGCAGAATGTCGCCAGCCGCTGGGGCACCCTGGCGCTGGTCGCGTTGCGTGAGGGGCCGTACCGGTTCAGCGCCTTGCGGCGGCGGGTAGACGGCGTGAGCGAACGCATGTTGTCGCAGACCTTGCAAGCACTGGAACGCGACGGAATGGTGCACCGGGAGGTGCAGGAGACCATTCCGCCCCGGGTCGAATACACCCTCACCGACCTGGGCGTAGAGGTCGCCGACCGTCTGGAGGCGCTCATCCGGGTGCTGGAGACCAACATGCCGAGGGTGCGCGAGGCGCAGGCCGCCTACCACCGCGACTGACCGGCCCGCGGGAAGAGAGCGACGCGGCCCCGGGTTACACGGGCATGGAACTCGCCGCCGCAGTCGATTTCGCCCGCGACCACCGCAGGTCCGTGCTCACCACGATCCGCCGCAACGGACGCCCGCAACTGTCCAACGTCCTGCACGTCGTCGGCGCCGACGGCCGCATCCGCATCTCCATCACCGCCGACCGGGCGAAATATCACAATCTCGTCCGGGACCCGTGGGCGGCGCTGCACGTCACCCGCGAAGACTTCTTCGCCTATGCCGTGCTCGAAGGCACGGTGGAACTCACCCCCGTCGCCGCCGCGCCCGACGACCCCACCGTCGACGCGCTCGTCGACTACTACCGCACCGCCACCGGCGAACATCCCGACTGGGACGAGTACCGCAACGCGATGGTCACCGACCGCCGCGCCTTGGTGCTGTTCACGCCGACCCATGCCTACGGCATGCTCCCAGCTGCCGGTTGACCGAGCGGATTCCGCCACGAACACCGCTCCTGAGTCCGTCGGCGCCTGCGATCACCCTGGAATCGGCCCATCTGCCGCGCACAAAACAGAAGTCGAAGCCACATCGGCAGCCTGTCGCGCCGGCGGCCGGTCCGGGAGCGACTGACCAACCACGCGCCTACCGAGCAGGCCGCGTTCGAGCCCCGGACAAGATACTGCGCGGCCGCGTCTTCGCCGCACCGTCGACCGGCACCACAGCGCCCATGCAGCCGATGCTCGCGCTGCTGGTCGACATCCGGCACAATCCCCCAGCCCGCGTCGTGTACGGCGATTCGGACGCCATATCGCGTCCACCGCGTGCAGGCGATGCTCGCAGCCGACCCCGACTTCGCCGCACCGGCCGTCGCCCGGCGCCGCGGTCGACTTTCGCTGCGTGGAATCGCGCCGTTGCTCAGCCCACCGCGCACCGCGCACGACCGTCCGTCGGGCCGGTCGGTCAGCGCGACATCAAATCCGACACCGTGACGAATCGGTATCCCGCCGCACGCAATTCGGCGACGATGCGCGGGATGGCGGCGATCGAAGGCTCGGCGTTGCCGTGCATGACGTGCAGCAGAACGATCGACCCGGGGCGCACCTTGCCGAGCGTCTCGGCGACGATGTCGTCCGCGGTGACGTCCGCCCGGCCGGAGTCGGGCTCGACGTCCCAGGTCACCGTGACGCGGTCGTGCTCGGCGAGGTAGTGCGGCAGCACCCACAACTTCTTGCCATAGGGCGGACGGAAGGTGATCGGGCCCGCGTAACCCGTCTTCATGATCTCGGCGTCCGTGCGCTCCACTTCGTCGCGCACCGTGCCGGGCGTGACGAAGACCATCCGGCGATGTGAATAGGTGTGGTTGCCGATCTCGTGGCCCGCCGCGGCGATGGCTCGCCCGTACTCCGGGTGTTCGGCGAGATCACGTCCGTTCAGGTAGAAGGTGGCCGGAACCTGCGCGTCGGCAAGCACTTTCAGCACCTCGGGCGCGCGATCGGACGGGCCGTCGTCCAAGGTCAGCGCGACCACCCGCGCGTCGGTGTCCACCCGGCTGACCACGTGACCGGCCAACTGGAAGGTGCGCGCCTTCATCAGGTAGAAGGTGCCCGTCCCCAGCAGCACCACCACGACGAGCACGGGCACACTTCCGATCAGCCACCTGCGAAACATGCACGCTGTATAGCAGAACGCTCGCGCCGATGCCGATCGCCGACGACCCTACCGGCGCGGAAACCCTTGCCCTACAGCCGAAAAGGGCGTGCGATCACCGACCGCACGCCCCTTCTCCGCGAAGGATCAGAAGTTGATCATGTGGCCGGCCAGGCCGTGGAAGGCTTCCTGGAGGGCCTCGCTGAGCGTCGGGTGCGTGTGCACGTTGCGGGTCAGCTCGTTGACCGTCAGGTCCCACTTCTGCGCGAGGGTCAGCTCGGGCAGCAGTTCGGAGACGTCGGGGCCGATGAGGTGCCCGCCGATCAGCTCGCCGTACTTGGCGTCGGCGATCAGCTTGACGAAACCGGTCGGGTCGCCGAGGCCGTGCGCCTTGCCGTTGGCGGTGAACGGGAAGGTCGCGACCTTCACGTCGTAGCCCTCGTCCCGGGCCTGCTGCTCGGTCAGGCCGAAGCTGGCGACCTGCGGCTGGCAGAAGGTGGCGCGCGGCATCATGCGGTAGTCGCCGAGGGGAACGGTCTCCGCTCCCGCGATGGTCTCGGCCGCGACCACGCCCTGCGCCTCCGCGACGTGCGCGAGCTGCAGCTTGCCGGTGACGTCGCCGATCGCGTAGATGTGCGGCACGTTGGTGCGCATGTAGTCGTCGATCCCGATCGCGCCGCGATCGGTGACCTGCACGCCGGTGGTCTCCAAGCCGTAGCCGTCGACGCGCGGGGCGAAGCCGACGGCCTGCAGCACCTTGTCCACGGTGACGGTCTCGATCGAGCCGGACTTGTTGTCCTTGATCGAGACGGTGACCTTGGCGCCGTCGTCTTCGATGGACTGCACGGCCGCACCGGTGGTGATGGTGATGCCGAGCTTCTTGTACTGCTTGGTGATCTCCTTGGAGACGTCCGCGTCCTCGTTCGGCAGCGCGCGGTCGAGGAACTCCACGATCCGCACATCGACGCCGTAGTTCTTCAGGACGTAGCCGAACTCCATGCCGATCGCGCCCGCGCCGACGATGAGGATCGAGCCGGGCAGGTCGCGGGTGAGGATCTGCTCCTCGTAGGTGACCACGTTGGCGCTGAGCTGGGTGCCGGGCAGCAGCTTGGTGACGGTACCCGCCGCGATGATCGCGTTGTCGAAGGTGATCGACTCGGCGCCGCCCTTGGTGAGCTCGACCGAGAGCGAGTTCGGGCCGGTGAAGGTGCCCTTTCCGTCGAACTCGTCGATCTTGTTCTTCTTCATCAGGAAGTGGACGCCCTTGACCCGGCCGTCGGCGACCTTGCGGCTGCGGTCGAAGGCGACTCCGAAGTCGAAGTTCACCTCACCGGAGATGCCGAAGGTCTTCGCCTCCTTGGTGAAGATGTGGGCGAGCTCGGCGTTGCGCAGCAGCGCCTTGGACGGGATGCAGCCGACGTTGAGGCACACACCACCCCAGTATTTCTGCTCGACGATCGCTGTTCGCAGGCCGAGTTGAGCGGCGCGGATCGCGGCGACGTATCCGCCGGGACCAGCACCGAGAACGACGACATCGTAGTGGGAAGTCACGCCCCGAGCCTAACTCCGCACCGGGAACTTCACCCACCCATCCCCCACCCAGGTGAGGCGTGGCCCACACCCACCGGCGAACTCCTCACGAGCCGGACCTCCGCCGCTGTGCGCGAGCGGCGCACGGCTGCGGCGAAACGCGAGTAGACGCCGCGGTGATGTGCCACTCGCGGAAGGTCAGGCGGTGCGCCAGACCTGGGCGGCGACGCGGCGGAAGTTGCCGCCGAAGATCGCGGCTCGGTCGGAGGGGGTGAAGCCGCGGTCGGTGAGGGCCTCTTCGAGGGTGGGGACGTCGGAGGGGCCGATGAGGTCTTCGGGCGGGGTCCATTGGAGTGGACCCCACTGCGTGTAGGCCTCGGAGAAGGCGTCGGGGTTTTGCTGGAGTTCGGCGTTGAAGTCGTCGGCGTCGAAGGAGTAGTCCGAGCCGATGCCGATGTGCTCGATGCCGACCAATTCGGCGCCGTACTCGATGTGGCGGGCCATCGCCGCGACGCGCTCGGCGCGCTCGTGCGGCGCGTTGCGGCCGAGGAAGATGCCGACGCCGTTGACGCCGATGACGCCGCCGGTCGCGGCGCAGGCCCGCGCTTGGTCGTCGGTGATGTTGCGCGGGTGGTCCCAGAGCGCGGCGAAATTCGCGTGGCTGTAGATCATCGGGACGACGCTCAACTCGGCCAGCTCCAGGCCGGTGCGCCGGGAACAGTGCGAACCGTCGGCGAACATGCCGGCTTCGTTGAGCGCGTGGACCAGATCGCGTCCGTAACCGGTGAGCCCGGTGTCCTCGGTGTCCAGGCAGCCGCAGCCCGCGGCGTTGGCGTGGTTGTAGGTGGGCAGCAGCGACCGCACGCCGAGGTCGTAGAACCGCGCGACGTTGTCCAGATCGCCACCGAGCGGCCCGGCATCCTCCAGATCGAAGGCCAGCGCGATCGTGTCGGCGGCGCCGACGTCCGCCACGGTCTCGACCAGACGGAACCGGCCGTCGGCCAGGGCATCTCGGCGGAATCGCTCCAGCAGTGCGATCGAGTCGGCCGTCGACTGCCGGGAGTAGCCGACGTTCACCGACAGATACGATCCGGCCGGGTAGCGCGCGAGATCGCCGATGCGCGCGGCGGGCGACAGCGGCAGGCAGCAGTGCTGCTCCCAGAGAAAGGGTGGCAACCTCGAACCTCCTGGTCGGATCGGCCTCGCCAGCAGCGATCCTACTGTTCACGGCGAATGCGCGGCGCGACCCAGCGAACGGCGAGCCGCCTCGTGTCCGAGTTGTCGCGAGAGCCAACGTTTTTCGTCCTCACCGCCGGTAACGAGGCACCCACCTGGACCGATGCAGGTAATACATCAATCCCTCCTGTGCCAGAAGGCGGTGCGGCCATGCGTCGCTTGCTTCTCCTGTTCCTTTCCGCTGTGACCCTTGCCGGTCTGTTCATCGCCCCCGCGCCCGCGTCCGCCGCCCCTGGATGCGCCTCCGGCTGGGGTTCGATACCCAAGGTGAGTCGCGCCAGGACGCTCGCGCCGCTGACCGGGGTCCGCGCCGGGCGGCACGACTGCTTCGAACGCCTGGTGCTCGACATCGCCGGGCCGGTGACCGGCTATCACGTCGGCTATGTCGAGCGCGTGGTCATGGACGGCTCCGGCGCACCCGTCCCGCTGCGCGGCGAGGCGTTCCTGAGCATCGCCGTCTACGCCCCCGCCTACGACGACGGGTTCAACCCCACCTACACCCCCGCGAACCGGGCCGAACTCGCCGACGTGCGGGACTACCGCACCTTCCGCCAGGTGGCCTGGGCCGGTTCCTTCGAAGGCCAGACCACCCTCGGTTTGGGCACGCGCGCGCGATTGCCGTTCCAGGTCTCCACCCTCGGCGGACCCGGCGGCGGATCGCGCGTCGTGATCGACGTAGCACACTCCTGGTGACCCCGCGCCGCACGGCTCGGCCACAATGTGGGGATGAGCGGTGTTGAGCGGAACGTGACCGATCCCTACCTCTGGCTGGAAGAAGTGACCAGTGAGCGCGCTCTGGACTGGGCTCGCGCGCACAACACGGTCGTGCACGCCCGGTTCGCCGACTCCGATCGCTTCCGTGACCTGGAGCGCCGCATTCTCGACATGCTCGACACCGACACCAAGATCGCCTACCCCGCCCGCCGGGGGCCCTGGCTCTACAACTTCTGGCGGGACGCCGAGCACCCGCGCGGTCTGTGGCGGCGCACCACCTTCGCCGAGTACGCCGAGGAAGCGCCGGACTGGGACGTGCTGATCGACCTGGACGCGGTGGCCGCCGAGGAGGACGAGAACTGGGTGTGGGGCGGGGCGACGGTGCTGCGCCCGGAACAGTCGCGCGCGCTGATCAGCCTGTCGCGCGGCGGTGCGGACGCGAAGGTGGTCCGGGAGTTCGACCTGGAGCGCAGGGTGTTCCTCGATCCGGCCGACGGCGGGTTCTTCCTGCCCGAGGCGAAGTCGGAGATCCGCTGGATCGACATCGACTCGGTGTACGTCGGCACCGACTTCGGCCCCGGCTCGATGACCGATTCGGGGTATCCGCGGATCGCGAAGCGCTGGCGTCGCGGTACCCCGCTGGCGGAGGCGACCACTGTTTTCGAGGGCGAGAGCGGCGATGTCGCGGTCTCGGCGGGCTACGACCGCACGCCGGGCTACGAACGGCACTACGTCGGCCGCGCCACCGATTTCTTCAACGAAGAGGTCTACCTGCTCGAGGACGACGGCGCCCTGCGGCACCTGTACATTCCCAGCGACGCCAGCGAGTCCTGGTACAAGGACTGGCTGCTGGTGCGCCTGAAGTCGCCGTGGGAGGTCGGCGGCGCGAGTTACCCCGCCGGCGCGCTGCTGGCCACCGACTTCGAGAAGTTCCTCTCCGGCGCACGGGAGTTCGAGGTTCTCTTCACCCCGGACGCGCGCACCTCGCTGCACGGCTACGGCTGGACCGAGAACCACCTGTTGCTGATCACGCTCGAGGACGTGCAGACCAAGCTCTACGTGCTGACGCCCGCCCAGGACGGCTGGCGCCGCGAGCCGCTGGCCGACACCCCGCCGATGGCCACCACCAGCGTGCTGAATCTCGACCCGCTGGAAAGCGGTGACGAGTTCATGCTCAACACCAGCGGCTTCACCACCCCGGCGACGCTGCTGACCAGCTCGGTCGGCGGGCGCACCGAGCGACTCAAGCAGGAACCCGGCTTCTTCGACGCCGACGGGGTGGAGACCGAGCAGTTCTTCGCCACGTCCGACGACGGCACGCGGGTGCCGTATTTCGTGATCCGCCATCGCGACCGGAAGGGCGTGCCCGGGCCGACGGTGATGTCCGGCTACGGCGGTTTCGAGATCTCGCGGACCCCCGCCTACAGCGGCGCTTCGGGCATGGGCTGGCTGGAGCGCGGCGGCACCTGGGTGATGACGAACATCCGCGGCGGCGGCGAGTACGGGCCGCAGTGGCACACCTCGGTGCAGAAAGCCAACCGGCACAAGGTGTACGAGGACTTCTCCTCGATCGCGAAAGACCTCGTCGCGCGCGGCATCACCACCGCCGACCAGCTCGGCGCGGTGGGCGGGAGCAACGGCGGACTGCTGATGGGCGTGATGCTGACCCGCTACCCGGAACTGTTCGGCGCGATCGTCTGCCAGGTGCCGCTGCTGGACATGAAGCGCTACCACCTGCTGCTCGCCGGCGCTTCGTGGATGGCGGAGTACGGCGACCCCGACAAGCCGGAGGAATGGGAGTACATCGGCAAGTACTCGCCCTACCAGAACGCGCGCGCCGACCGCGCCTACCCTCCGATCCTGCTCACCACCTCGACCAGGGACGACCGCGTGCACCCCGGTCATGCCAGGAAGATGGCCGCGCTGCTGGAGGAACAGGGGCACGAGTTCTGGTACCACGAGAACATCGAAGGCGGCCACGGCGGCGCCGCCGACAACAAGCAATCGGCCTTCCAGGCGGCGCTGATCTACGAGTTCTTCACCCAGATGCTGATCGAACGACGCGCCTGAGCGGCGCTCAGCGGTCGCGCAACCACTTCTCGATCTGGTCGACGGTGCTGGTGTACTGCCGGATCCAGCCGTTGTGGCCCAGCGGCTCCGGCTGCCGCCAGCGCGTCACCTCCGCGTTGGGCAGCTTCTCCAGCAGGTGTTCGGCCGAGCTGGGCGGGGTGAGGTCGTCGCCGGTCATCGTGATGGACAGCACCGGGAGCTTCAGCCGCGCGATGCGCTCCTCGTAGTCGATGTCCGCGCCGACCGGGACGAACCGGCCGGTGCGCGCCAGCCGGGCCCAGTCGGAGATCAGCACCTTGGACTGGCGGCCGAAACCCATGGACACCCGGTCGCCGGGCCAGAAGCCGGCCAGGTTCGCCGTCAGCGAGATCGCCGCGGTGCCCACCAGCATGCCCGGACCCGAAAGTCCCCGGTAACCACGGTAATACGGGGTGCCCGAGGCGACCAGGATCAGCCCGCCGAGCCTGCCGCGGACGCGCGCGGCGTACATGACGCCGAGCTGTCCGCCCATGCTGTGCCCGAGCAGGTACGGCGTGCTGTCCGGGAACTGCTCGCGAACCACCTCGAAGATCGCCGGGAAATCCACCGAGACCAGCTCGTGGTAGCCGAAAGTGCTGGCGGCGCTGGGTTTCGGCCTGCTGTCGCCGTTGCCGCGCAGTTCGCCGATCGCCACGTCGAACCCGCGTGCGGCCAGGCCGGAGGCGAACAGTTCGTAGTAGCCCCCGGGAACGCCGAGTCCGGGCACGATCACCAGCACCGGTCGTGGCGCGTCCGGAGTGACCGCGTGCCGGTGCGGACCCCCGGCGGGGATCAAGCGCACCGGAACCGTGGTGCCGTCCGGCATCTGGATCGGAACTGTCTGCATCCCCGGCACGTTACCGCGCTGGTCGCGCCCGGTCGCGCAAGCCGGCGACGCTACGCGCGGACCGCGCCGATGATCACCCTGCTGAGCACCCGGATCACGTCGTCGAGCGGCGGGCGCGGGTCCGCGCCGCTCCAGGAGTCGACCACGTAGTTGACGCCGCCGATGATGGCGAGCATCCGCATCTCGTAGTCGCCCGCGGGTATCTCGCCGTGCAGGGCGGCGTCTTCGGCGGCGCCAGCCAGCAGCGAACCCCACTCCCGGCGCACCGCGAGACGGAACTTCTCCACCTTCGGGCCCGCGCCGACCACCTCCACCAGGGCGACGCGCGCCTTGCGCGGATCGGAACCGATGGATTCGACGTAGGCGCGAACGGCGGCGTCGATGACGTCCAGCGATTTCGCGCCGGACTTGGCGTCCAACGCCTTCTTCACGGCGTCCCGCGACTCCCGGTCGATCTGCTCGTACAGCTCTAGGAGCAGGGACTCGCGACCGGTGAACTCCTCGTAGAACTGCCGCGAGGAGAGTCCGGCGTCCTTGCAGATGGCGCCGACCGAACTGTTGGCGTAGCCGTCCCGCGCGAAGACCGTCAGGCCTGACTCCAGAAAACGCGCACGCCGCTGACGTTGCCGGTCCTCCACGGGTTGCCCGGCATACATTCGACCCGTATTCGCATCCTGTGACATTGGGCCAGACAATACAGAAGGGCCCGAACTCATCGTCACGGATCGGGCCCTTCGTTACAACCCTCGGCCGACCTCGAGTTAGCCGAAAGTTGGCTGAGCAGTTGCTACCTCATCAAATGGTCGCCGGGCCGAAACCCGGCGACCATAGTAGCTTGTGCGCAAGCACGCCTATCCACGGATCGAGCATTCGGCAACTCCGATCTGGCCGTAGGAGATTTCTTGTCACTGGCTATTTGCCGGAACAGACCATACCTAGCAGCGGCGCGGTTGCGGGCAATTTTAGAGGGAATCTGTAGAATTTTTTGTTTCATTCCGATTCGTCGGTTACGGCGGATTCGCCCGCTCCCGCCGAATCGGCCAGCAATTCCGGCAGATCGGCCACGGAATCGATGACGTGATCGGGCGCGCGGTCCGCCGACGCGAGCACTTCGGGCCGGAATTTTCCGGTGCGCACCAAGACGCCGGTCAGCCCGGCGTCCTGTGCCGCAAGCACATCCGAGTACAGATCGTCACCGATCATCACGACCTGCGCCGGGTCGAGCCGCATCAGCGCCGCCGCGGTCCGGAAACCAGGCGCCGCGGGCTTGCCGACCACCTCGATGCGGGCGTTGCCCGCCGCCTCCAAACCGGGCAGGTACGCACCGGTGTCGATACGCAACCCGTCCGCGGTCGCCCAGGTCGAACCGCTGTGCATGGCGACGACCGGCACGCCGTCCAGCATCAGTTCCACCACCCGGCTCAGCGCCGCGTGCGTGAATTCCGCTCCCGCGCCGCCGAGCACGACCACGTCCGGACGTCGCTCGTCGAGCCGGAGACCGGCGAGGTCGGCCTCGATGTCGCCGTGGTTGAGCACCCAGACGGCGGCGCCGGGGTATCGCTCGCGCACGAACTCCGCGGTGAGCCTTGCGGCGGTGACGATCTCGGCGGGATCGACCTCGATATCGGTGTCCCGCAGGCGTTTCGCGATCTCGGCGCAGGTTCGCGAGGTGGTGTTGGTCAGAAATGCCCTACGCAGCCCGCTCTCCCGGATCCGGCGCACCGCCGCGGCGGCGCCGGCGATCTCCCGCCAGGAGGTCACCAGGACGCCGTCGATGTCGTAGAGCACGCCTCGGATCCGACCGCGGTCAGGCATGGCTTCAGCGTACGGCCGACTCGCGGGCGGGGCACCCGCTCAGCGCCGCGCGCCGTTGATGACCGCGTCCAGCAGGCCGGGGAAGCGTTGATTCAGATCCTCCCGCCGCAACTGGACCAGTCGGTTGCGGCCGGAGACGAAGGTCGTCGTGATGCCCGCGTCCCGCAGGACCTTCCAGTGGTGCGAGGCGGTGGCCGCCGTGATCTCCACGTCGAACTCGCGGACGTTGCAGCTCAACGGTTCTCGTTCGCCGGCGAGCGCGCGGACCAGCTCCAGCCGCACCGGGTCGGCGAGAGCGCTCAGCACACGGACCAAATCGATGTCGGCGGTACTCGGCTGTGGCAGTGCGCGCATCTCCATTCTCCGATCGTTTGACAACGATCGAAGAGTACCGCACCCTCATCCTATGATGCTTCGACAACCATCGAATGATCTATACCGATCGCTGTTACCGCTCGCCGTGGGCACTTTCGTGCTCGGCACCGACGGCTTCGTACTCAGCGGGCTGCTTCCGCTGATCGCCGCCGACCTGCACGTCACCGTGTCCACCGCCGGGCAGCTGACCACGATGTTCGCCTGGACCTACGCCATCGCCGCACCGCTGATCGCCGCGGCGACCGGCTCCTGGGATCGCCGCGTGCTGCTCGGCGGCGGCGCCGCGCTCTTCGTGATCGGCATGATCGGGCAGGCCGCCGGGGAGAGTTTCGCGGTCATGGCCACGGCGCGCGTCGTGGCGGCCATCGGGGCGGCGGCCTTCCAGGCCAACGCGTTCGCCGTCGCGGGCGTCGTCGCCGATGACGCCCACCGGGGACGGGCGCTGTCGATCGTGACCGCGGGCATCACGCTGTCCAGCGTCGCGGGCGTGCCGATCGGCATCTTCGCCGAACGCTGGATCGGCTGGCGTGGCGTGCTGTGGGGCATCGCGGTCGGCGGAGCCGTCGCGGCGCTGCTGGTCTTGCTGCTGCCGCGGGTGACGCTGCCGAGCACGGGACTGCGCGCCCGGATCGGCGTGCTGACCCGGCCGCCGGTGCTGCGGGTGCTGATCGTGACGACGATCCAGATCACCGCCGTCTACACCACCACCGTCTACCTGCCCGTCGTGGTCGCGGCATCGGTGCCGCAGAGCATGCTCGCCTGGCTGTTGCTGGCCATGGGCGTCGGCCAGGTGATCGGGAACGCGCAGGCCGGGCGCGCGGTCGACCGCTACGGCCCACAGCGCACGCTGACCGTGGGCCTGGCGGGCGCGCTGATCGGCCTTGCGCTGCTCGGCGTGGCCATCCATGCCGCGTGGGCGGTGTTCGTGGCGCTCGCCCTGACCGGATTGTTCGGTTCTGCGGTCCTGGTTCCGCAGCAGTATCGCCTGTTCGGCATCGCCCATGACGCGCCGACGGTCGCCCTCGGCCTGAACGGATCGGCCATCTACCTCGGCGCGGGAATCGGGTCGATCATCGGCGGCACCGTGCTGGATTCCTCCGGCAGCCAGTGGCTCCCGTGGACCTCGGCGCTCATCGCCACGCTGGCCCTGGCTCTCGCGCTCCAGAAAGCTCCGTCCGCCACCAAGGCTCCGGCTCCGGCTCCGGCATGACCCATCCGCCGGCGGCGCGGCATCGGGTCCCGCCGCTGGCGGCCTCTCCCGCTCCGGCCCATACGGCGGAATCCGGGAATCTATTACGAGGGCGCGCAACCGCCTTCAGCGCTCACAAACGCGGCGTCGCAGCGCATCCGGGGCTGCGCCTCGTCATCGCAACGGATACGGGAGAGAACGGGCGCGAATCAGTGAAGCCATCGATCCGGACTGGCGAAATGGCGGCACTGATCGCGACCGCGTCCCGGTGACGAACCCGTCGCAGGATCGGCGGGGCACTTCGATACACGGTGCCCCCGCTTCCGGCGGCTAAGCGGCAGGGCCGGGGCGGATCGAGTCCAATCGGTCGGCGCAGCGGGTCAGCAAGTCCTGCAAGGCGGCTCGCTCGGCGTCGGTGAATTCCTCGGCCAAGGCGCGTTCGACGCGCACGGCGCGGGCGTCCGCGTCGCGCATCACCGCCTCGCCCTTGTCGGTCAACGTGGTCTCCAGGACGTTCTTGTGCCACGGGTGCGGGGTGCGCTCGATGAGCCCGCGGTCCTGCAGATTGCTCAGCACGGTGTTCATCGACGGCGGGGTGACGCCGCAGAGCCGGGCCAGGGCCGCGGCCGAGATACCGGGGTTCTCGGCGAGGAACAGCAGCGCGGCGTACTGGGGCACGGTGACGCCCGCCGGCTTCAACGCGGCGTTCTTGGCCGTGTTGAGGGACTGCTCGGCACGTTTCACATACGAGCCGATCCGTTCGGCGGCGGGCATCGACGTCATAACCGCATGGTATCCGCACGTCCTCTTGTTTGACCCTTGACTGATATTAGAGTTCTAACTTAAATTCGTGCCAGTTGCTCAATGCGGGCACATTCTCATGCACGGACTCTAAGAGGTAACCCCATGCCCCACCGCCTGTCCCTCCGCCTGCTGTCGAGCCTGGCCGCAGGCTCCGCCTGTCTCACGCTCGCCGCCTGCGGCACGAGCGATGCGCCGAGCGCCGCAGTTCACACCGCCTACGAGTTGCCGGGCGACCGGGCCTACCCCGAAGGCATCGCCGTGGACGCGCGGACGGGAGACAGCTACGTCGGCTCCTACACCACCGGCGCCGTCTATCGGGCGACGCCGAACGCGCACCGAGCCGAAGTGTTCCTGCCCGAAGGCGCCAACAACCACAAGACCGCCAACGGCTTGAAAGTCGATGCCGCCGGACGGCTGTGGGTGACCGACTCGACCACCGGCGTCGCGGTCTACGACATCGCGACCCGTTCCCTGCTCGCGGACCTCACCGTGCCCGGTGGCGACCCCCGCTTCGTGAACGATCTCGCCATCACCCCCGACGGCACGGCGTATCTGACCGACAGCACACGGGCTGTCGTCTATCGCGTGACGCCCGATCAACTGGCCGCCGCCAGAGCACAAGGCGGCCGCGCCGAACTGACCCCGCAGTTCGACCTGCACTCCGTGCTGCCGCCGATCGAACCGGGCGGCTTCAGCCTCAACGGCATCGTCGCCGACCCGGCGGGCCGCTACCTGCTGACGGTCGACATGCCCCGTGGCGACCTGTACCGCATCGCGTTGACTCCGGACCAGAACCCGATCCGCAAAGTGGCCTTGCGCGGCGGCGATCTGCGTCAGGGCGACGGACTGGAACTGCGCGACAACACCCTGTGGGCCGCGCACAACACGACGAACACCATCAGCCGCTGGACCCTCACCGACGACGGCGCAACGGCGACGCTCGCGCAGCAGCGCACCGACGAGAATCTCGCCATCCCCACCACCCTGGCCCGCGCCGGTGACCGAACCCTGATCGTCTCCTCCCAGTTCGACAAGGGCGGTCCGATGGCGCCCGGCACACCGAAGACGCCGTTCACCGTCGTCACGCTGGACGGAATCTGACGCCGGAACGCCGGAAGCCGGCCCACCTCGCGGTGGACCGGCTTCCGGTTCCAACTGTGTTGCGCGGTAGCGGGACTCAGAAGTCCATGCCGCCCATGCCACCGGTCGGGTCGCCGGCGGGAGCCGCGGTCTTCTCCGGCTTGTCGGCGACGACGGCCTCCGTGGTCAGGAACAGAGCCGCGATCGAGGCCGCGTTCTGCAGCGCCGAACGGGTGACCTTGACCGGATCGGCGACACCGCGGAGCGGCAGCCAGCGGCGGTCCATCTCGCTGGCCCGGTCGGCGCAAGAACTCCTATCGGATGGTGGCTGGAGGAATAGGCTGTACCAACGGTTCCGCTGGTCGATACGGAACAACCGCTGAACCTGGGCGGTTGCCCGGTCCCTTCTGGAAACCGGGATAGTTTTCCGATGGCCCGACGAACGGGACTCGCACCGGCAGTTCCGGGTCCGGGGTTTCGTCACTCGCCATGATCGGCCCCGTCTCCCGATCCGTAGATGTAGGCGGATTCCGACAGGTATCGCCTACACGTAGGACCGTGACTGGATTGAATGTTGCTGATGAACCGCGCTTGATCGACCGATCGCCGTTCTCCCTTGGAGAGGTGGTTTCGATGCAGGTGCCGCCACATCTCGGCGTCGCCGAGGGTGGTCATCGGATGACCCGCCGCCGCAGGAAACGGTGGCGATGTTCGCCGAAGCCATCCGCGAATGGGCGGGACCGGACGCAATCGGCTACCGGGAGTCCTTCCTCGACGGGCACGTCTACCTCGTCGGCGACGACGGCCACTCCTACACGTTCGAGAAATATGCCGACCGCCTCGGGGAACGTGCGATCGACCATGCGCGCGATTCGAACGACTGAACCAATGAACCCGGCGGCACTCGATACCTACCTTGACAGCGGTGATACCGGAGCGGCGCTGGTGGCATCTCCGGCCAGCGGTCGTCACCGTCGCCGGAATCCAACCGGAAGCGCCGGAGCCGGGCCCACCTCTCGGCGGACCGGCTACCCGATGGATGCAACAAGGAGAAGATCTCCGTTGGTATGGAACCGGGAGCGCACCGCACGCGTCGAATTCAGGTGTAAGGCAATGAGGTCGGTTGTCGTGGGTTGTGCCTCTCCATCTCGCTCGAGCTCGGGGGTGCGCGTGGGCTGACGATGAAGCCCTCCTTGACGGATGCAGCAAAGTTATAGGTAGAAGCGCCAATTAGTGCGCGACGTGGGGGTCAATTGAAGATATCGGCACTTGTAATAGCTACAGCGGCAGCCGTGGCGTCGGTCATGGGCCTGATGCCGAGTCCAGTAGCTCACGCCTCGTTCCCGTGGGGAGCTTGTGGAATCAGCTCGCCCGAGGGCAAGGTAGTCACAACCTTCGGCGAATGGAAGCTGCTGTGCGGGAATAAAGACTACGGGTATAGGCATATTCAGGCCGGTCACATGAGCGAATGGGAAGGGCTCGCCGCAATCGAGGGCCGCAACTGGCGCGACATTGCCGATATGGCAATCGCCAAGGCTCACGACGCACCCGACTGGCACGGCCCGCAGAGCGGCGGCCGGTATTGTTACACGGGGCAGATCTACCTGGTCAACCGCGTTACCGGAGCGATAGCCAAGACCGTCCAGCCCACCGTGATCGTCAGTGAGGGCGGGATAGTGATCACTGCCTTCCCTGGAGGAGGATGTCGTGGAAAAGCATGAGCCCAGTGTGGAAGAACTGACCGAGTCGGTTATTCGTGCCGGGACCGAGTCCGGATACCAGGTCAGCCGCGATGACACTGGTCGGTTGCAGATTACGGCAATCGATGAATCGCCTGTGGACCCCCCCTTGACGTTCGCGGTAACCGACCAAGAACTCCACGACTACTACCTACGGCTCGCGGCGAATACCGGAAAACCGGTGGGCGCGGGTACTCCGTGGAAGACATGGATGCTCTTGATGTCGACCCACCTCGATGAAGCCGTCTACAAGGCCGGGGTGCTGAATCAGCCCTGTGTGATCACGATCGGCGAGACTGGTTTCTGGCCTGTGCCAAGGTGAGTCGCCGAGTCACCGCTGCACGAGGGCGCTGGCGGCATCTCCGGCCGACGGTCGTCACGCTGGACGGAATCTGACGCCGGAACGCCGGAAGCCGGCCCACCTCGCGGTGGACCGGCTTCCGGTTCCAAATGTGTTGCGCGGTGGCGGGACTCAGAAGTCCATGCCGCCCATGCCACCGGTCGGGTCGCCGGCGGGAGCCGCGGTCTTCTCCGGCTTGTCGGCGACGACGGCCTCCGTGGTCAGGAACAGAGCCGCGATCGAGGCCGCGTTCTGCAGCGCCGAACGGGTGACCTTGACCGGATCGGCGACACCGGCGGACAGCAGGTCCTCGTACTCGCCCGAGTCGGCGTTCAGGCCGTGACCCGCGGGCAGGTTGGCGACCTTCTCGGCGACCACGCCGGGCTCGAGGCCCGCGTTGAACGCGATCTGCTTCAACGGAGCCGACAGCGCGACCTTCACGATGTTCGCGCCGGTGGCCTCGTCACCGGTGAGCTTCAGCTCGTCCAGCGCCGGAGCCGACTGCAGCAGGGCCACGCCACCACCGGCGACGATGCCCTCCTCGACGGCCGCCTTCGCGTTGCGCACGGCGTCCTCGATGCGGTGCTTGCGCTCCTTGAGCTCCACCTCGGTGGCCGCGCCCGCCTTGATCACCGCGACACCGCCGGCCAGCTTGGCCAGACGCTCCTGCAGCTTCTCGCGGTCGTAGTCCGAGTCGGAGTTCTCGATCTCGGTACGGATCTGCGCGACCCGGCCCTTGATGGCCTCCGCGTCGCCCGCGCCCTCGACGATGGTGGTCTCGTCCTTGGTGACGACGACCTTGCGCGCCTGGCCGAGCAGCTCGATGCCGGCGTTCTCCAGCGAGAGGCCGACCTCTTCGCTGATGACCTCGCCACCGGTCAGGATGGCGATGTCGGCCAGCTGCGCCTTGCGGCGGTCACCGAAGCCGGGGGCCTTCACGGCGACCGACTTGAAGGTGCCGCGGATCTTGTTGACCACCAGGGTGGACAGGGCCTCGCCCTCGACGTCCTCGGCGATGATCAGCAGCGGCTTGCCGGCCTGGATGACCTTCTCCAGCAGCGGCAGCAGGTCCTTGACGGTGGAGACCTTCGAGCCGACCAGCAGGATGTACGGGTCCTCGAGGACCGCTTCCTGACGCTCCGGGTCGGTGACGAAGTAACCGGAGATGTAGCCCTTGTCGAAGCGCATGCCCTCGGTGAGCTCCAGCTGGAGACCGAAGGTGTTGCTCTCCTCGACGGTGATGACGCCTTCCTTGCCGACCTTGTCCATGGCCTCGGCGATCAGCTCACCGATGGACGCGTCGCCCGCCGAGATACCGGCGGTGGCGGCGATCTGCTCCTTGGTCTCGACCTCCTTGGCGGTGTCGAGCAGCTTGGCGGTGACGGCCTCGACGGCCTTCTCGATGCCGCGCTTCAGGCCGAGCGGGTTCGCGCCGGCCGCGACGTTGCGCAGACCCTCGCGCACCAGCGCCTGGGCGAGCACGGTCGCCGTGGTGGTGCCGTCGCCCGCGACGTCGTCGGTCTTCTTGGCGACTTCCTTGACCAGCTCGGCGCCGATCTTCTCGTACGGGTCCTCCAGCTCGATCTCCTTGGCGATGGACACACCATCGTTGGTGATCGTGGGGGCGCCCCACTTCTTCTCCAGGACAACGTTGCGACCCTTGGGGCCCAGCGTCACCTTGACCGCGTCGGCGAGGCTGTTCAGACCCCGCTCGAGGCCGCGGCGGGCCTCTTCGTCATACGCAATTGTCTTGGCCATGGCGTTGTTGAGATCCTCCATGTGTATGGCTGACACACAGGACGACCGCTGGTTGGGTCGCCCCAGTTACGCTGGCCAGGTTCGGTGCCCGCGACGGACGACCGAGGGTGTCTACGGAACCCGGTCTCACCGTCCCGACCTGGCACTCACAGGTCGAGAGTGCCAAAAGCATTTTTAGCACTCAGGGGTGTCGAGTGCAAGGTCCGCGAGTCCTAATGGCGGTCGTCGAAGCGGAACAGCAGCGCGATGATCGCGTCGTTGCGGCGTTCCTCCTGGGTGCGCGGCTCGCCGTCCTCGGTGACGAGCTCGGCGTCGCGCAGCAGCAGCTCCGCCTCCACCCGCATGATGGCGCGAATGAACGGAGGGGCGACCTCGGGCGGCAGATCGCCGTTCACCACGGTGCCGCCGTCCGGCTGGGACTCGGTGGACACATACGGAAGAGCGCGCAGTAGATCTGCGCGCCGTTCCCCCGCTATTAGGTCGGAATCCGTGTCATCCGCCATTGCTATAGCTTAGCCGTCGGCGGTTCACTTCTCCGGCCGGACGATTCGCACCGCCCGGCGGGAACGACATAAGCGCAGGTCATCGCACCTCTCCCTGGCGTTCGATGGTCTCGGAACCGCACCGAGGCGGCCGTGACGGCGTAGATTCCGGGTGAACCATGATCAACTCATCCCGGAAGGGGACGCGGGTGGACGACCTGCCGTTCGATTCGCTCTACCGGCACGGCTTCGCCCGGGTGGCGGTCGCGGTGCCCCGGCTCCGGGTGGCCGACCCCGCCTACAACGTGGAGCAGACCGTGGAGCTGGCCACGCAGGCCGCTGCGGCCGGGGCGGTGCTGACGGTGTTCCCCGAACTGGGTCTGTCCTCCTACACCGCCGACGACCTGTTCCACCAGGACGCGCTGGACGCAGCGGTGGAGGCGGCGCTGGCCAGGCTGGTCGCGGCGAGCACCGACATCGACACGGTGCTGATCGTGGGCGCGCCGGTGCGGTCCCACCACCGGTTGTTCAACTGCGCGATCGCGATCTGCCGTGGCATCGTGCTCGGGGTCGCCCCGAAGAGCTACCTGCCCAACTACCGGGAGTTCTACGAGAAGCGCCAGTTCGCGGCGGCGCGCGAGGCGGTGGACGACCACGTCGTCGTCGCGGGGCACCGGGCGCCGTTCGGCTCCGATCTGCTGTTTCGCGCGAGCAATCTGCACGACTTCGTCTTCCACCTGGAGATCTGCGAGGACGGCTGGGTTCCGCTGCCGCCGAGCGGGTTCGCCGCGCTGGCCGGTGCCACCGTGCTGATCAACCTGTCCGCGAGCAATATCGTGATCGGCAAGGCGGACTACCGGCGGTCGCTGTGCACCTCGCATTCGGCGCGCTATCTCGCGGCGTACCTGTATTCCGCCGCGGGGACCGGCGAGTCGACCACCGACCTCGCCTGGGACGGGCAGGCGCTGATCTGCGAGAACGGCGACCTGCTCGCGGAGGGCGAGCGGTTCGGCGATCATCCCCAGCTGGTCACCGCCGACCTGGATCTGCGCCGCCTCGCCGCGGACCGGCTGCGCACCACCAGCTTCGCCGACAACGTGCACGACCACCGCGACCGGCTGGCCGCGATGCGGCACATCGACGTGCGGCTGCCGGTCCCCGAGCACCCCGTCGCGCTGGAGCGCGAGATCCAGCGCTTCCCCTACGTCCCCGCCGACCCGGCGCTGCGCAACGAGCGGTGCGCCGAGGTGCACCACATCCAGGTGGAGGGCTTGAGCACCCGATTGCGCGCCACCGGCACGCAGCGCGTGGTGATCGGGGTGTCCGGCGGCTTGGATTCCACCCAGGCGCTGATCGTGGCGGTCAAGACGATGGACCGGCTCGGGCTGCCGCGCTCCAACGTGCTCGCCTACACCATGCCCGGCTTCGCGACCAGCACCAGGACCAGAACCGACGCGCACCGCTTGATGGCCGCCCTCGGCGTCACGGCCCGGGAGATCGACATCACCCCTTCGGCCACGCAGATGCTGCGCGACCTCGGCCATCCGGCCGCCGACGGCGCGCCGGTGTACGACATCACCTACGAGAACGTGCAAGCGGGCGAGCGCACCTCGCATCTGTTCCGGCTGGCCAATATGCACGGCGCGCTGGTGGTCGGCACCGGCGACCTCAGCGAGCTGGCGCTCGGCTGGTGCACGTTCGGCGTCGGCGACCACATGGCGCACTACAGCGTGAACGCGTCGGTGCCGAAGACGCTGATCAAGTACCTGATCGCCTGGGCGGTGGACACCGAGCAGTTCGGCGCGGAGGCGAACGAGGCGCTGTCGTCGATCCTGCGCACCGAGATCTCGCCCGAACTGATCCCGAACGCGGACTCCTCCGCGCCCGCCCAGAGTTCCGAGGCCACGGTCGGCCCGTACGAATTGCAGGACTTCCACCTCTATTACCTGTTGCGCTTCGGCTACCTGCCCAGCCGCATCGCCTACCTGGCCAGGCACGCCTGGTCCGATCCCGCCACCGGCCGCTGGCCCGATCTGGTCCCCGCCGACCAGCGCAACGCCTACGACCTCGCCACGATCAAGCACTGGCTGGGCGAGTTCCTGCGCCGGTTCGTGCAGACCAGCCAGTTCAAGCGCTCGACGCTGCCGAACGCGCCGAAGGTCGGCTCCGGCGGTTCGCTCTCGCCGCGCGGCGACTGGCGCGCACCGAGCGACGCGTCCGCGGCGGCCTGGCTGGACGAGCTCGCCCGCAACGTGCCGGACGCCTGACCGTAGCGGCGTCAGAGCCCCGGACAGGGCCGGACACACCCCTGCCTATGGTGACTGCGTGAGTGAGAAACCCGGCTGGGATGCCATCGACGATGCGTTGCGGCCGCTGTACGGCGACATCGAACCCTTTCACTGGGCCTCCGACCATCCGTGGTCGCTGGGCGGGTCCGACCCTCTCGACGGGATCAGCGCCTACTCCCGCACCGACCCGGTGCCGCACTGGCACTACATCAGCTACGGGATGACCGAGTTGTACGAGAAGGAGTGGGACAACCCGGCGGAGTCCGGCTGGGGCTTCGAGTTCACTTTCCGCCTGACGCGCAGGCCCGAGGACACCGAACCGCCCGTGTGGCCCGCGAACTTCATGCAGAACCTCGCTCGCTATGTCTTCCAGTCCGGCAAGTGGTTCGAACCGGGCCACACCATCAAGACGAACGGACCGATCGCGGCGGACCACGCCGACTGCACCAATCAGGCGGTCTGCTTCACGACCGACCCGGAACTCGGCGTCATCGACAGCCCGCACGGCCGCGTGCTGTTCTTGCAGATCGTCGGGTTGACCATGCGGGAGTACCGCGCGGCGCAGGGCGGACGCGCCCTGGCACTGCTGGCCGAGCTGGAACCGCGACTACCCCTGTACGTCACCGACATCCACCGCGAGCCGTTGGTTCCCGAACCGAAGCCGCAGGCCCGCTGGCCCCGATGGGGCGGAGGACTGGCCGGACGAGCGTGATCAGGCCGCTCGGGCCGCACGGTGTGCGACCGGAGCGGCCCGGCGTGGCCCACGGATGCAGGCGCGCCGCGCCCGGCGATGGCGCGCCCGCGCGGCGTGGGCGCCACGCACCCCGTTGACGACGTTGCGGATGCCGTGCGCGGCGTTCGCTCGCCGGGCCGCGCCGATCACCAGCAACGGCGCGGCGATGGCGAGCGCGGTCCGCGCACGGAGCTTCCCGTCGCCCACGGGTATCAGGACTTCTCGGGCGTGATGGACGCGAGCAGTTCGCCCAGATGCGTTTCGGCACTGGCCTTGTCGACGCCGAGATCGCTGAGCAGACCGGCGCCGTTCTCCTGTTCCAGCAGCGCCAGCAGGATGTGCTCGGTGCCGATGTAGTTGTGTCCCAGCCGAAGCGCCTCGCGGAAGGTGAGCTCCAAAACCTTCTTGGCCTCCGCGCCGAACGGCACCAGCGCGGGGACATCCCCCTCGCTCGGCGGCAGCGACGCGGTGGCGGCGGCGGAGATGACGTCGACGGAAACGCCTTGGTTGAGCAGTTCCTGCACCGCGAGACCTTGCGGTTCGGTGAGCAGCCCCAGCACCACGTGCCCGACGGCGATCTCCCGGTTGCCTGCGGTGCGCGCGGCCTCCTGCGCCGCCATCACGACCGCGCGCGCCCGCGGGGTGAAACGGGCGAAGCCCGCGTTCGGGTCCATGGCGGCCGCCGCGTCCGGCTCGGGCACTTTGGGCACGAACCGCTTCTGCGCGGCCTGTTTGGTGACGCCCATGCTGGCGCCGATGTCGGTCCAGGAGGCGCCGGAGCGGCGGGCCTGGTCCACGAAGTGGCCGATCAGGTGATCGGCCACTTCGCCGAGGTGGTTGGCCGCGACGACGGCGTCGGACAGTTGCTCGAGCACGTTGTCGGGCCGGGCCTTCTTGATGCCTTCGATCAGGTCGTCGAGGCGGAATTGGGAAGTCATGCGTCAACCATAGGTTGACGAAAACGGTGCGTCAACCGTTGGTTGACGATTCGATTCAGGGGCGCGCCGCCCAGGCCGCGCCGCGCACGATGCGCTCCTTCACCCACGCGGCCGTGCGCCCGGTCAGCACCGTCCGAGCCGGTGCGTCGTCGGCGTGCACGGCTTGGACGACCCCGTCGTTGCGGCCCAGGCTGATGCATTGGAGCACATAGCGGAACCGCAGCTCACCCGGCTCGCGACCGCGCATCCTGGCGACGGCGGCGTCCGCAGCGTGCTTGCCGGTCGGCAGCGCGGTGGCACAGGCCATGCGCAGCTCGCGCCCGCCCGGCCCCGCGACCACGGCGGCGTCGCCCGCGGCGAAGATCTCCGGGTGCGACACCGAACGCAAGGTGGCGTCGGTCAGCACGCGGCCGTCGGGATCCACCGCCAGCCCGGAGCGGGCGGCGAGGTGGGGCACGCGGAAGCCCGTGGTCCACACCGTCGCCGCGGCCTCGACCAGAGTGCCGTCGGCCGAGCGCGGCCCCTCGGGCGTCACTTCGATCACCTTGGCGCCGGAGCGGATTTCGACCCCGAGACGCTGCAGCGTCCGCCTGATGTGCGCCTGCGCCCGCGCCGACAGCCACGCGCCCGGCTCCTCCGACCCGAGCAGCAGCACCCCGGAGTCCGGATGCGATTCGGCCAGTTCGGCCGCCAGCTCGATGCCGGTCGCCCCGGCGCCGACGATCGCCACCGGCCCGCCCGCGAAGGCCAGGCCGCGCACGTCTTCTCGGGTGGCGACCGAGTAGGCGTGTTCGGCGACGCCGGGCACGCTCTCCCGATCGGCGACGCTGCCCAGCGCGTAGATCAAGGTGTCGTACTCGAGCGCGGGCGCCGCGTCGAGCACCACCCGCCGCGCGCCCGTATCGATCTCCGTCGCCATGGCGCGCACGAAGCCGATGCCCTTGTTCTCCAGGGTTTCCCGCAGATCCCATGCCGCGATCCGCTGCCCGGCCGCCTGCTGATGCAGTCGCACCCGCTCGACGAACGAGGCGTGCGCGTCCACCACGGTGATCCGCGCGTCACGCGCCGTGCGAGCGAGCCTTCGGGCCGCCGCCAGTCCCGCGTATCCCGCGCCGAGAACGACGATCCGATGCTGTCCGGTCATGTCGAGGCTCCTTTCGATCGGCCATCAACCCTCAGACCGGACAGGCCCCCGATTCCTGACAGATCGGCACCGTGAAGCGTGTCACAGCGGAGGCTGGACGCGGTCCGGCAAGGTGCCCACCGCGCCCTCCGCGCCGCTCGCGCCGGCGAGATAGGCCAGCTTGTCGGGGTTCACGATCAACCGCAGCGCGGTGACCACGCCGTCGACCACGTCCATCCCGACGACCACCAGCGGCGCGCCATCCACCCGTGCGACCGCGGCGGGCGCGCCGTTGATCTCCTCCACCACCAGCCGCATGCCCGGCACCTCCCAGCGCAGCAGGCCCGCGAGGTACCGCGCCACCTGATTCGCGCCGTGGATCGGGCGGCGCGCCGCGGTGACCTTGCCGCCGCCGTCGGCCGTCGCGCTGACGTCGGCGGCGAGCATCCGCTCCAGCGCCGCCACGTCGCCATCGCGCGCCGCCTTCAGGAATCGTTCGACCAGCTCGCGGGCGTGCTCGGGCGTGGTGCCGAAGCGGGTGCGGTCCTCGCGCACGCGCAGGCCGGCCCGGCGGAAGATCTGCTGCGAGTTCGTCTCGGTGATGTCGAGCATGTCGGCGATCTCGCGGTGCGCGTAGCCGAAGGCTTCGCGCAGCACGAACACGGCGCGCTCGATCGGGGTCAGCCGCTCCAGCGCGGTCAGCAGCGCGAGGGAGACCTGTTCGCGCTCCTCGACGGTCTCCATCGGGCCGAGTTCGCCGCGCGCGGTCGGCACCGGCTCGGGCAGCCACGGGCCGACGTAGCTCTCCCGCCGGGCACGCGCCGAAACCAGCCAGCCGCGGCAGAGATTCACCAGCGCGGTGGTCAGCCACGCCTCGGCGGAACGGATATCGCGACGATCGGCGCCGTCCCAGCGCAGATAGGTCTCCTGCACCGCGTCCTCGGCTTCACCAGCCGAGCCGAGCATCCGATAGGCGAGCGCGAACAATCGCGGGCGATGCCCCTCGAACTCCCGCAACGCGGACGGCTCCATCTGACACCCTCCTCCACCCCGGCCGACGGATACGACCGTACCGCTCCGCGCGGAGCGGGTGAGAGTGCCGGTGCGCCGCCCCGGCGACAGGGCAAGGAAGCCGAGGCGGGGCTCGCCGCCGCCGCTAGAACTCGGCGCCCGGCGGGCGATTCCCGTTCTGGCGTTGCTTCGCCCCAGGTCGGCGCAGCCGCAGCCGCGCGGAACCGCGGATCGCCGGGCGCGGGATGGCGGGGCGGCGGATGGCGGGCAGCCGCCGGTCCGCGCGTCGTTGGGCGCGCCGCTCGGCCGGTTTGTGCGTCCAGGTTTCCGGCCGCGCGGCCACCCAGCGCTGGGAATGCCAGGCGAACGGGATGTGGCCCAGATACAACGCGACCAGCACCAGCAGCAGCACGATCGGATACGTGACCAGCGCGGCCGCGGCGAGCGCGACCAGCACCAGCAGCCCGGCCGCGGCCTGCGGCGCCACCGACACCGATTTCATGGCCAGCGTCGGGATGGTGCTGACGCACAGCGCGGCCGCGAACACCGTCCACGCGGCCACTTCGTAGAAGCCGACCCACCAGCCGTCGCCGAACTGCACGTACAGCGCCACCGGCACGACCGCGATGAGCGCGCCCGCGGGGGCGGGCACACCGACGAAGTACTCACGCGCCCAGTCCGGCCGGGTGTCGTCGTCCATCAGGGTGTTGAACCGGGCCAGGCGCAGCACGATGCTGACCGCGAACAGCAGCGCGACGATCCAGCCGACGCTGTTGCTGCTGAGCAGGGTCACGTACAGCACGAGCGCGGGAGCGACGCCGAAGGAGATGGCGTCCGACAGCGAGTCCAGCTCGGCGCCCATCTTCGTGGTCGCGTCCAGCATCCTGGCCAGCCTGCCGTCCAGGGTGTCCAGCACCGCCGCCGCGCCGATCATGGCCAGCGCGATACCGAGTTTGCCGTCGAGGCCGAACTTCACCGCCGACAGCCCGGCGCACAGCGCCAGGATGGTGACGATGCTCGGCAGCAGGCGGACGCTGCGCCGCCTGCGCCGCTGCGTGGATACCGCCGCTTCCATCACGCGTCGGCGGATGTGCCGAGCACGGCGAGCACGGTCTCACCGCCGATGGTGCGCTGGCCGGGCTGCACGAGCAGTTCGGTGCCCGGAGGGAAGTAGGTGTCGACCCGCGAACCGAAGCGGATCAGGCCGTAGGTGTCCGCGATGGTCAGCACGTCGCCGACCTGGGCGTCGCAGACGATGCGGCGCGCGAGCAGCCCGGCGATCTGCACCACCACGAGCTGGTCGCCCTCCGGCGTCTCCAGCACCATGCTGTTGCGCTCGTTCACCGAACTCGCCTCGGGCAGGTCGGCGGAGCGGAACTGACCGGGCTGGTGCAGCACCGAGCGCACGACGGCGGAGACCGGTGTGCGCTGCACGTGCACGTCGAGCACGGACAGGAAGATGCTGACCCGAGGCAGCGGCGCGTCGCCGAGACCGAGTTCCGCGGGCGGAGCGGCGGTGTCGACCAAGGCGATCTCGCCGTCGGCGGGGGCGACCACGACACCAGGACGATTCGGCGGCACGCGATGCGGATGACGGAAGAAGGTCGCGCAGGCTGCCGCGGCGAACAGTCCGGTGCGCCGCACCCATTTGCGCTTGCCGCCGACTACGGCGACCGCGAGGGGTGCGGCGACGAACGGAAGCCCGGCGGGATGCAACGGAGGGATCGCGTTGCGGACCAGGTCGGCGACGTGGCCGACTCCGGTGCGTTCAGGCGTGCCGGGCGGGGTGGGACGGCGGGCCACAGGCTCCTCTTTCGTGCTCGATGCAGACGGTTTGCGCCCTCTCAACGATAGGCCGGGCGCAAGCGTTCACACCTTACGGGAAAGGAGCCTGTGGCACGCGGTGTCAGGACCTGACTCGGGCGCCCGTGACCAGTCGAACCAGGAACAGCAGGATCACCGCGCCACCCAGGCAGGTGAAGAAGCTGAACCACAGGCCGCCGCCCTCGACGTCGACTCCCAGCAGCTTCAACAGGAACCCACCGAGCAGGCCGCCGATCACGCCGACGACGATATTGAGCAGGATGCCCTGTTGGGCGTCCGTCTTCATGATCTTGCTCGCGATCCATCCGGCAAGACCGCCGATGATGATCCATCCGATAATCCCGAGACCGAGCATGGTGTCCTCGCATTCAGTTGGGCCACGCCTTCGTGCAGCAGTGGCGTCGCTGAGTCGAGATACCCACGGATTGTCGGAATACGCGCGGCAGATGAGCGACTTTCAAGCTAATATGAGGAAGCCTCATGTCTATTCGCCAATGGGCAGTGGCTGATGAGGGACCGATTTCGATGCTTCGGGGCACCCCCGGCGGCGCCGCCGCAGGTACATAGGAGACGCAGATGGCTGCTCGAATCGCCCAGACCACCGGCGCTGAGCACACGGCGATCCTCGGGCTCGGCGTTTACCGCCCTGCTCGCGTGGTCACCAACGACGAGGTGGCCGGTCCGATCAACTCCAGTGACGAGTGGATCAGGACCAGGTCGGGAATCAGGACCCGGCGGTTCGCCGACGAATCGGAGACGATCCAGAGCATGAGCGTCGCCGCCGCGCGCGGCGCGCTGGAATCCTCCGGCATCGCGGTCGACCAAGTCGATTGCGTGATAGTTGCTACATCCACCCACCTGTTGCTGACCCCGGCCGCCGCCCCGCGCATCGCCACCGAACTGGGCATGAACGGCGCGGCCGCCTTCGACGTCTCCGCCGGTTGCGCCGGCTTCTGCCACTCGATCGCGCTGGCGTCGGACCTGGTCCGGGCAGGCACCGCAGCGCACGTGCTGGTGATCGGCGTGGAAAAACTGACGAACACGGTCAACCCGAAGGACCGTTCCACCGCCTTCCTGTTCGCCGACGGCGCGGGCGCGGTGATCGTCGGCCCCTCCGACGAGCCGGGCATCGGCCCCACCGTGTGGGGCTCCGACGGCACCCAGCACCACGCCATCCGGCAGGACAAGGACTGGATGGAGTTCTTCCACGAGATCGACGAGAAGGGCTTGGACGCGGTGCGGCCCTACCTGGCGATGGAGGGCACCGCGGTGTTCCGGTGGGCCGCGCACTCGCTGGAGAAGGTGTGCCGCGACGCCATCGACCGCGCCGGACTGTCCCCCGAGGACCTGGACGCGATGATCCCGCACCAGGCCAACGGCCGGATCATCGAGATCATGGCCCGAGTGCTGAAGCTGCCTGAGCACTGCGCGCTCGCCAACGACATCGAGGAAGCGGGCAACACCTCGGCCGCCTCGATCCCGCTGGCCATGGAGGCGCTGCTGCGCAAGGGCGAGTCCAAGCCGGGCGACACGGCGCTGCTGATCGCGTTCGGCGCGGGCCTGTCCTACGCGGCTCAGGTCGTGAACCTGCCGAACTGGAAGTGACGCTCGCCGCGGCCGGGCCACGACCTCTCGTGGACCCGCCGCGGCGACCCGCGCTCAGGCGCCGGCTTCGACCGCCGTCTTGATCTTGCCCAGCGTTTCGTTCATGCCGCGCACCAGCAGTTCCTCGAACGGGGCCTCGCCGCCGAGCGCGGCATCGATCGCCCTGCGAGAGAGCCAGGTGGTGCCGTTGGGCACGTCGCGCCGCTCGATCAGCCGCGTGCCGGACTCGGTGGGCTCGAGGGTGTAGCTCCACACCGTCCGGTTCTCGTTGACCCGGAAGGCGAACGCCTGGTTCGGCTCGACTCGCACGATGCGGGCGGTGGTCGGCCAGAACTTCTTGCCCTCGCGATTGAAGTTGATCGTCCAGGTGCCCGCTTTTAACGAGCCGAGCGCCACCATCCGCACGCACTGCGGGCTGAACTCCGGCATCCGCTTCAGATCGGAGACCACCGCCCACACGCGCTCCGGGGGCGCGGAGATGTCGATACTGGCTTCGAGATTCTTCGGCAACGCTGCCTCCGGGATATCAGCGACGGACCGACGGGCGTCCGTCCGAACGCGGTGGAACGAGTCGCTGACATTTTAAGCGCCCGACAGTTGCGTCACGTTTTCGCCACTCGCGCACCCCCCGGTGTAATGCTCGGCGCACAATAACAGATACATGAAGCACAGACACCGCCTCCAACATTTCGGCGTACCAACGTGAGGTGATCGGCCGTGAAACTGCGCTCCCTGCTCCATCGTCGACCGGCGAACCCGGTTCCGCTGCTCCCCGCCATCGAGCCGGAGGACGGGCGAAAAGCGCACGGCGCGTCGGTATTTCCGCCACAGAGCGTTCGCGGGGCCGTGCAGGAGGAGCGCCTGGAGCGGCTGCTGACTCCCCGTGAACTCGATCTCGTCTTGCATCATCGGCTCTGAGCCCTGGGCGAACGCCCACGACAGACCGCGCCGCGAGGCTCCATACTCGTCAGGTGACTTCACCCGCTGCTACGAAACCGGCCATCCTGAGCGTCGACGACGACCCGGGCGTTTCCCGTGCGGTCGTCCGCGACCTGCGCCGCCGTTACGGCGCCGATTACCGGATTCTGCGCGCGGAATCGGGGCCGCAGGCGCTCGAGGCGCTGCGTGAGATGAAGTTGCGCGGGCAGCCGGTCGCCGTGTTGATCGCCGACTATCGGATGCCTGGCATGGACGGCATCGAGTTCTTGGAGCAGGCGATGGACCTGCACCCGTACGCGCGCCGCGTGCTGTTGACCGCCTACGCCGACACCAACGCCGCGATCGACGCGATCAACGTCGTCGACCTCGACCACTACCTGCTCAAACCGTGGGACCCGCCGGAGGAGAAGCTCTATCCCGTGCTCGACGGGCTGCTCGACGCCTGGCGCGGCAGCGAGCACCGGCCCGTCACCGAGACCAAGGTGGTCGGCAATCGCTGGTCGCCGCGGTCGTCGCAGGTGCGGGAATTCCTGGCCCGCAACCAGCTGCCCTACCGGTGGTACCTGGCCGACGAGCCCGAGGGCGCGCGCCTGCTGGAGGCGGCGGGCGCCGACCCCGAGCGCTGTCCGGTGGTGATCACGTCCGCGGGCGAGGCGCTGGTGCAGCCAACCGACAACGAACTGGCCCAGCACGTCGGCCTGACCGTCGACCCGGCGGGCGAGTTCTACGACCTGATCGTCGTCGGCGGCGGTCCCGCCGGTCTGGGCGCGGCGGTCTACGGCGCGTCCGAGGGTCTGCGCACCGTGCTCGTGGAGCGCACCGCCACCGGCGGCCAGGCCGGGCAGAGTTCGCGCATCGAGAACTATCTCGGCTTCCCCGACGGTTTGTCGGGTGCGCAGCTGGCCGACCGGGCCCGGCGGCAGGCGGCGAAATTCGGCGCGGAAGTGATCACCACGCGCGAAGTGGTGGGGCTGGAGGTGAACGGCTCGGCGCGCACCGTGCGGTTCGCCGACGGCGGCAGGCTGTGCGCGCACACCGTCATCATCGCGACCGGCGTCGACTACCGCCGTCACCCGGCGCCCGGCGTCGACGACTTCACCGGGCGCGGCGTCTACTACGGATCGGCCATGACCGAGGCGTCCGAGTGCGCCGACCACGACGTCTACATCGTCGGCGGCGCGAATTCCGCGGGCCAGGCCGCGGTGTTCCTGTCCCGCAACGCGCGCACCGTGCATCTGGTGGTGCGGGCGGATTCGCTGGAACAGTCCATGTCGCATTACCTCATCCAGCAGATCGGGCAGATCGCGAACATCGAGGTGCACACCAACACGGAGGTGATCTCCGCCGACGGCGACGATCATCTGCAACAGATCGTGCTGCGCGACAACCGCACCGGCGCCGAGGAGAAGGCCGACGCGGAGCGGCTGTTCCTGTTCATCGGGGCCGCGCCGCAGACCGATTGGCTCGACGGCGTCGTCAGCCGCGACGACGCCGGTTACGTGCTCGCCGGTCCCGACCTGATGGTCGACGGCGCGCGTCCGGCGGGCTGGGAGCTGTCGCGGCCGCCGCATCATCTCGAGACCAGCGTGCCGGGCGTGTTCGTGGCGGGCGACGTGCACGCCGAGTCGGCCAAGCGCGTCGCCTCCGCCGTCGGCGAGGGCGCCATGGCCGTCATGCTCGTGCACCGCTATCTCGCGTAACCAGGAGGCCCGCAGATGACTTCGAACCAGACCGCGGATCGCAGCAGCCGGTCGGTGTGCGATCCCGCCGAGCTGCGCACCCTGTTCCTGTTCGAGAAGCTGAACGACGAGCAGCTGGCCTGGCTGTGCGCCGACGGCCGGGTGGAGACGATCGAGCCGGGGGTGGTCTTCCGCGAAGGCGACCCGGCCACGTGTTTCTACGTGCTGATGGACGGCGAGCTGGTGCTCTCCAAGCAGTCCGGCGGCGCGGAGATCGAACTGGTCCGCACCGAGCATCACGGCGCCTACGCGGGCGCCTGGATGTCCTACATCGGCGACAAGGTCGATCAGACCTACAGCGGGACGATGCAGGTGACGCGGCCTTCGCGGTTCTTCGTGCTGGACGCCGACATCTTCGCCAGGATGATGCACGAGTGGTTCCCGATGGCCGTGCACCTGCTCGAAGGGGTGTTCTTCGGCAACCGCAACACCAACGCGCGCATCGGTGAGCGGGAACGGCTGCTCGCGCTCGGTTCGCTGTCGGCGGGCCTCACCCATGAGCTGAACAACCCGGCCGCCGCCGCGGTGCGCGCCACGGCGGGCCTGCGCGAGCGAGTCGCGGGCATGCGGCACAAGCTGGCCATGATGGCGGAGGGCAAATTCGATCCGTCGTCCCTCGGCGCGTTGGTGCGCCTGCAGGAGGAGGCCGCCGCCCAGGTCGCGAAGGCTCCGGAGCTGACGCCGCTGGAGGCCGCCGACCGCGAGGACGTGCTCGGCGAATGGCTCGAGGAGCACGGGATCGCCGACGGCTGGAATCTCGCGCCGAACTTCGTGCAGGCCGGGTTCGACACCGACTGGCTGGAGCGGGTGGCCGCCACCCTGGACGGCGCGCCGGAGCAGGTGTTCCAAGGGGCCGTCCGCTGGCTGAACTACACCATCGAGACCGAGCTGCTGATGAACGAGATCGCCGACTCGACCACGCGCATCTCCGCGCTGGTCGGCGCCGCGAAGCAGTATTCGCAGATGGACCGGGCGCCGTTCCAGGTGGTCGACATCCACGAACTGCTCGACAGCACCTTGGTGATGCTCAGCCGCAAGATCGGCGACGGCGTGCACGTGGTCAAGGAATACGACCGGACGCTGCCGCAAGTGCCGTGCTACGCGGCGGAACTCAATCAGGTCTGGACCAATCTCATCGACAACGCCGTGTACGCGATGAACGGCGAGGGCACGCTGACCATTCGCACCAGGCACGAGAACGATTGCGCTGTGGTGGAGATCGGCGATACCGGATCGGGGATACCGCCGGAGGCCCGCGGCCGGATCTTCGAACCGTTCTTCACCACCAAGCCGATGGGTGAGGGCACCGGCCTGGGACTTGATATCTCGTTCCGCATCGTGGTCAAGAAACACAACGGCGACATCAGGGTGGACTCCGAGCCCGGCGACACCAGGTTCACCGTCTGGCTGCCGCTGCGCCGCCCCGAAGCGGAAGTCGTCGCCACGACCGACCAGGAAGGACAGGCATGACCGAGCAGATCGCGGGCATCGACCCGGCCGTACCACCGAGCGGTCCGGGGTGCCTGGAGTGCGAGCAGGTCTCCGGCTGGTGGGTGCATCTGCGCCGCTGTGCCCAGTGCGGGCATGTCGGCTGCTGTGACACCTCACCCGCCCAGCACGCCACCGCGCACGCCAAGAGCACCGGGCACCCGTTCATCCAGAGCTTCGAGCCGGGCGAGGACTGGTACTACAACTTCGAGACCGAAGAGATGTTCAGCGGCGGACCGGAATTGGCGCCGCCGCACAGTCATCCCGCCGATCAGGGCGCGCCGGGCCCGCGCGGACGGGTGCCAGCGGATTGGCAGGCACACATCCACTGACCGCGCCGCAACCGGTACGCTGCTGCGAACGCCGGGGCCTCCGGCGCAACGATCCACCCGGGAAAGCACGGTATGAAACGAACTTCCGCCATCGTCCTGATCGCCGGGACGGTGGGTTTCCTGCTGGCAGGCTGCGGCGGAGGGGACGAGTCCACCGACGCGAACGGATTGCGCAAGGGCTCGGTGAGCGCGACGGCGGCAGCCTCGGCCGCCCGTACGACGACCGCTTCCGGCACCGCGACATCGACCGCCCCGGCGGATACGGACACCACCACCACGACGAAGCAGCGCGATCCCGCGCTCGGTCCGGCGTCGAGCACCACCTGCGGTGAGTTCCGCAAGCTCGACACCGACGCGGAGAAAGCCCTGATCGAGCAGATCCTCGCGGAGAACCCGGGCGGCCCGTTCGACGGCAGCCCGAATGTCGCGCTCGGCACCGCCAAGCTGGTGTGCCTGGCGCCGAGCGTGGCCGGCACCTCGGTCGCGGTCGCCGCCGGAATCGTCGAGAAGTAGCCGCAGATCAGCTCGCGGGCCGTGACCGATCACCGGCCGCGCGGCAGAATGGCACAGTGGCAGAACTGGCACTCACCGCCCGCCTGAATTCGTCGGCCGCCGATGCCCGGCGCGGGGTGGTCCGCCTGCACCCGGAGGCGCTCACCGCGCTGGGGCTGCGGGAATGGGACGGGATCATGCTGGTCGGCTCGCGGCGCACAGCCGCGGTGGTCGGCATCGCCCGCCAGGGCACGCCCGCCGGGGTGGCCCTGCTCGACGACGTCACGCTGTCCAACGCGGGACTGCGCGAGGATGCGACGGTGGTGGTCTCCCCCGCGACCGTCTACGGCGCGAAACAGATCACGGTGAGCGGTTCGGTGCACGCCACCCGCACCATTCCGGCCGCGACCCTGCGCCAGGCGCTGCTGGGCAAGGTCGTCACCGTCGGCGACGCGGTCTCCCTGCTGCCGCGCGACCTGGGCCCCGACATCAGCTCCACGGCGGCCACCCAGGCGCTGTCGCGCACCTTCGGCATCGCCTGGACCACGGAGTTGCTCACCGTCACCGGCACCGACCCGCGCGGGCCGGTGAGCGTGCAGCCGAATACCGCGGTGTCCTGGGGGGCTGGTGCGGTCGCCGCGCGGGACGCCGCCGATCTGGCCGGGGCGGGCACCCCGATACCGGTGGGCACGGCGTCGTGGGGCGCCACCGAAGCCGCCGCCATGGACACGGCCGCGGCCACCAACGGCGCCGCGATGGCCAGGATCTCGGCCGCCGACCTGCCGAGCATCTCGGTCGAAGAGCTCGCGGGCGCGCGCGGCCAGGCCGCGAAACTCCAGGAGTGGCTCAGCCTCGCGTTGGACGAACCCGAGTTGCTGCGCACGCTGGGCGCGCGCCCACATCTCGGCGTGCTGATCACCGGTCCGGCCGGTGTCGGCAAAGCCACGCTGGCCCGCGCGGTCGCTGGATCGCGGCGCGTGGTGGAGCTCGACGGCCCCAGCGTGGGCGCCGCCGAGAGCGGAGCGCGGCTGCGCGAGGTCGCCGAGGCGGTGGCCGATATCGGCTGCGGCAAGGGCGGCATCCTGCTGATCACCGACATCGACGCCCTGCTGCCCGCCGACCCGGAGCCGGTCGCCACGCTCATCCTCGACCAGCTGCGCGCCGCGATCGCCGGACCGTCCGTGGCCTTCCTGGCGACCACGTCGCACCCGGCCGGCATCGACCAGCGCTTGCGCGCCCCCGATCTGTGCGACCGCGAACTCGCGCTGCCGCTGCCGACCACCGCCGTGCGCAAGGCGCTGCTCGAGTATCTGCTGCGCCGGGTGCCGACCGCCGAGTTGCGGCTCGACGAGATCGCCGAGCGCACGCCCGGCTTCGTGGTGTCCGATCTGGCGGCGCTGTGCCGGGAGGCGGCCCTGCGCGCGGCCTCGCGGGCCAGGGAGCACGGCGAGCCGCAACTCACCCAGCCCGACCTGCTCGGCGCGCTCGAGGTCATCCGGCCGCTGTCGCGCTCGGGCATGGAGGAACTCGCCATCGGCAGCCTGAGCCTCGACGACGTCGGCGACATGGCCGAAACCAAGCAGGCGCTGACCGAGGCGGTGCTGTGGCCGCTGAAGCATCCGGATTCCTTCGCCCGGCTCGGCATCGAGCCGCCGCGCGGTGTGCTGCTCTACGGCCCGCCGGGCTGCGGCAAGACCTTCCTGGTGCGGGCGCTGGCCGGTACCGGTCAGCTCAGCGTGCACGCGGTCAAAGGCGCCGAACTGCTGGACCGGTGGGTCGGCTCGTCAGAGCGCGCGGTGCGCGAGCTGT
This sequence comes from Nocardia sp. NPDC019323, assembly GCF_044389845.1. Lineage (NCBI taxonomy): Bacteria > Bacillati > Actinomycetota > Actinomycetes > Mycobacteriales > Nocardiaceae > Nocardia > Nocardia sp. NPDC019323. The sequence continues at coordinate 937,076 of NZ_JBIRYN010000002.1, read as the reverse complement.
TCCAGCGCGCCCGCGATTCCGCGCCATCGCTGATCTTCCTGGACGAGGTGGACGCGCTTGCCCCGCGCCGCGGGCAGAGCGCCGACGCGGGCGTCGGCGATCGGGTGGTCGCGGCGCTGCTCACCGAGCTCGACGGCGTGGAGCCGCTGCGCGACGTGGTGGTGCTCGGCGCGACCAACCGGCCTGAGCTGATCGATCCGGCGCTGCTGCGTCCTGGCAGGCTGGAGCGGCTGGTGTTCGTGCCGCCGCCGGACGCCGACGCGCGCAGGGAGATCCTGCGCACGGCGGGCCGCGCGGTGCCCTTGGCCGCCGACGTCGACCTCGACGCGCTCGCGGAGGAACTGGAGGGCTACTCCGCCGCCGACTGCGCCGCGCTGTTGCGTGAATCCGCGCTCGCGGCCATGCGCAGGGACGTGCACGCGGCCGACGTGACCGCCGCGGACGTGCTCGCGGCCAAGGCGGTGGTGCGGCCCTCGCTGGACCCGTCGCAGATAGACACGCTGCGCCGGTACGCGGACAGCCGCGGCTAGGTCACCAACCACCCCCATTGGACAATCACCGGCAAATCGTCGCTTCCCGCATTTTTCCCATCGGAGACATTTACGGGCGAATCGTCGGCAATCACAAGATCACGTGATCACCACGGGTATGTTCGACAACCGTGCGCAGGGTCGGCGACATTGTCGACGCGACCACGGCCTTCACGGGAGCCGCGGTCGCGGGCGTCACGCTGTTCCTGCCGGTCACCGTCAGCCCCTCCGGCCAGTCCGCCTCGTACCGGATCGCCGGGCTGCTCAACAGCGTGCCGCGCAGCGCGGCGCTGGGCGTGATCGTCGCCGTGGCGGTCGCCGTGCTGGTCGCCACCACATCGCGGCCGCTGACCGGGTGGGCGACGGCGACCGCCGCCGCGCTGGCGCAGCTGATCAACCACTTCGCCGGACACCGGGTGGCCACCGCCGAGATACTGACCACGCAGAACTACATCGACTCGATCTGCGCGGCGGTGCTGCTCGGCGGCCTCGGCGCCGTGGTGCTGCGCAGGCCGCTGCCCGCCGCGGCGTTCGCGGTGGGCGGCGTCGGCTTCTTCGGCTTCGGCGATCTCGCGGGCGTGCTGAACATCAACGCCGACCCGTACGCGGTCCTGGAGACCCCCACGCGCTGGATGATCGGCGTGGCGCTCGCCCTGCTGGTGATCAGCACCTTGCACAACTGGAAGCGCACCGAGGAGGCGAAGACGCCGCGCATGGCGATCGCCCTGCCGGTGACGCCGATCCTCGCCGCCATGGTGCTCGCGCTGGTGGTGCTGGCGGGCACCGAATGGCTGGGCCGCCAGTACAGCAAACTGCCGGCGGAAGGTCACGCGGTGGAGATCGCGATCGTCGTCGCGGCGACGATCGTCAGCGCGACGGCGGCCGCCATGCTGCTGCCCGGCCGCGACGGCACCGGCGTGTATCTGGCCGTGAGCCTGACCGCCGCGGTCGACGCCGTGGGGTACGCGGTGCGGCCCGGCTGGACCTCCGCGGTGCTCATCGCGTTGACCGCGGCCGGACTCGTCGTCGGCGTCAGGATGCCGTCGACCGCCCTCGCCATCCTGCTGCTGACGGGCATCACGGTCTTCGCCCTGATCACCTCGACGTCCGCCGGCACCGTCGCCTTCGCGGTGATCAGCGGAGTCATCGCGCTGACCGCCGGTTACTGCTGCGGCACGGCCCGGCCGCACTACGCGCCCAGCGGCGTGCTCGCGATCAGCGCGCTCTATCTGCCTTCGGCGGTCTCGGTGATGCCGGACCGGGTCAAGGACTGGCGCGAGGACGTGGCGGTACACGACGCGGCTCCGGGCCGCACCGCGCTGGCCATCGTCATCGGCAGCGCCGTCGGGCTCGTCATGCTGCGCAGCCTGCGGCCGCGCAGCAAGTCCCAAACGAATGGGCAACCGGAGAGCGAGTCATTAGCGGACATATAGCTTCGGTTCGGGCGGATGGCGTACACCATACTCACCCTTTCCCCGGAAAAAGCACGCCTTCCGTAGGCTTGTGCCGGACACCCCGCCGCCCCTACCCGACGGAGTGAAGTTTGCTCGCAATCCTGCTCGTGCATGCGGCAGCCGCCCTGGCGGCTCCGCTGTGGGTGCGGGCACTGGGGCGCAACGCTTTCTACCTGCTCGCGGTGGTCCCGCTCGGCGGCTTCGTCTGGGTGCTCGCGAATTGGTCCGAGCCGCAGCGAGTTCGGCTCACCTGGGCGCCTAGCATCGGCCTGAACATCGATCTGGGCTTCGACACGCTCGCGGCGGTGCTGTGCGCGCTGGTCCTCGGCATCGGGGCGCTGGTGCTGGTCTACTGCGCCCGGTACTTCGAGGACGACGAGCCGCGCCTCGGGGTGTTCGCCGCCGAGCTGGTCGCGTTCGCCGGAGCCATGTTCGGACTGGTGACCAGCGACAACATGCTGCTGCTCTATGTGTTCTGGGAGGCGACGACGGTGCTGTCGTTCCTGCTGATCGGGCACAACGCCGAGCAGGCGGCCAGCCGGAGGGCGGCGATCCAGGCGCTGCTGGTGACCGGCGCGGGCGGGTTGACGATGCTGGCGGGCATCGTCGTGCTCGGCGCCGCGAACGGCAGCTATCTGCTGTCGGATCTGCTCGGCGCACCCGCCCCGAGCGGGACGGCGGTGAATGTCGCGGTGGCCCTGATGCTGGTGGGCGCGCTGACCAAATCCGCCGTGGTGCCGTTGCATTTCTGGCTGCCCGGCGCGATGGCGGCGCCGACGCCGGTGAGCGCGTACCTGCATGCCGCGGCGATGGTGAAGGCCGGGGTGTATCTGATCGCGCGGCTCGCACCGGCGTTCGCGCAGAATCCGGTGTGGCATCCGCTGGTGCTCACTCTCGGCCTGGCCTCGATGCTGCTGGCCGGGCTGCGCTCGCTCCAAGTGGTGGATCTGAAACTGGTGCTCGCCTTCGGCACGGTGAGCCAGCTGGGATTCCTGATCGTGCTGGTCGGCCTCGGCACGCCCGCCGCCGCGCTGGCCGGAGTGACGATGATCATCGCGCACGCGCTGTTCAAGGCCTGCCTTTTCCTGGTGGTCGGCATCATCGATCACGGTGCGGGGACGCGGGATCTGCGCCGGCTGTCCGGGCTGGGCCGCCGGGCTCCGGTGCTGTGCGCCACCGCGGCGCTCGCCGCGCTCAGCATGGCGGGCATACCGCCGCTGATCGGCTTCGCCGGAAAAGAGAGCGCGCTGAACGCCGTCCTGGACTCGGACGTGCTGGCCGCGCCCGTGCGGGGCGTGGTATTCGCCGGGGTGGTACTGGGATCGATGCTGACCGTCGGCTACAGCGTCCGGTTCGTCTGGGGCGCTTTCGCGGACAAGCGCGGCGCGCCGGAACCCACTGCCGGCGCGACGCCCGTCGCCCACCATCCCAGCGAGGTACCCGTCGCCGAGGACCAGCCGGAAGCCGAGCGTCGCTTGCGCTGGCACCCGCCGGGTGCGCTGTTCCTCGCGGCGCCGGTGATCCTCGCCGTCGCGAGCCTCGCGGCCGGCTTCGCCCTGGCCTGGCTCGACGCACGGTTGAGCCCCTATGCCGAGACACTGGCCGGGCCGCCGCCTCCGCATCTGGCGTTGTGGCACGGATTCGACCCCGCGCTGGCGTCGACGCTGCTGATCGTCGCGGTGGGTGTGGTGCTGTGGCGGCTGCGCGACCGCTTCGCCGAATCGGCGCACCCGCGCCTCGGCAACGCCGACCGCGCCTACGACGCCACGCTGCGCGCGATGGACACCCTCTCGCTGCGGATGACCGGCGCGGTGCAGCGCGGCTCACTGCCGTTGAGCCAGGCCGCGATCCTGGTCACGCTCATCGTCCTGCCGACGGTCCTGCTCGCCGTGGGCACCCGCACGGGTGTCACGCTGCGCCTGTGGGATTCGCCGCTGCAAGCGGCCGTCGGCGCCGTCATGGCGGTGACCGCGCTCGCCGCGACGGTGCTGCGCAACCGGCTGGCGAGCGTGCTGGTCGTCGGCGTGACCGGATACGGCAGCGGCGTGATCTTCGCGCTGCACGGCGCCCCCGACCTCGCGCTGACCCAGTTCCTCGTGGAAACGCTGACCTTGGTGATCTTCGTGCTGGTCCTGCGCGCTTTTCCCGCGCGGATCGAGGCGAGCCGAACCGCCGCATTCAAGGTGCGCAGGGCGATGCTGGCCGCCGGAACCGGGACGGTGGTCGCGGTCATGGCCGGGTTCGCCGTCGCGGCCCGCACCGCCGAACCCATCTGGCCCCGGATACCCGACGCCGCCTACGCGTTCGGCGGCGGGAAGAACGCCGTCAACGTCCTGCTCGTCGACCTGCGGGCCTGGGACACCCTCGGCGAGATCTCGGTGCTCGTCGTCGCGGCCACCGGGGTCGCCTCATTGGTGTTCCGCAGCAGGCGTTTCGGCAGCGCGCCGCGTGCGACGGACTCCCCCGACTACGATCCGGAACTGGTGAGCTGGCTGCCCGCGGGCAGATTGATCGGCCGGGCCGAACGGTCGATGGTCCTGCAGATCACCACGCGGCTGGTGTTCCCGACCATCATGGTGCTGTCGGTCTACTTCTTCTTCTCCGGCCACAACGCTCCCGGCGGCGGGTTCGCGGGCGGGCTTACGGCGGGGCTGGCGCTCACGCTGCGGTATCTCGCGGGCGGACGCTACGAATTGGGCGAGGCGCTGCCCGTGGACGCGGGCCATGTCCTCGGCGCGGGCCTCACCCTGGCCGCCGGCACCGCGGTGTCGTCGCTGCTGCTCGGCGCGCCGCCGCTGTCCTCGGCGATCATCGACGTCTCGCTGCCGGTGATCGGCCACGTCAAGGTGGTCACCGCGCTGCTGTTCGATCTCGGCGTCTACCTCATCGTGGTCGGCCTGGTGCTGGACGTGCTGCGCAGTCTCGGCGCGCGGCTGGACAGCGAACTCGCCGACGCCGAGCCCCCCGCGGCGAACGGAGGTCCCCGGACGTGACCGCGAATCTGACCCTGCTGGTGGTGATCGGCATCCTGGTCGCGTGCGGGGTGTATCTCATCCTGGAACGCGCCGTGTCGAAGATGCTGCTCGGGCTGATCCTCTTCGGCAACGCGGTGAACCTGCTGATCATCACCGCGGGCGGCGGCAACGGCAAACCGCCCATCCACGGCTCGGCCGACACCGAGGAGATGGCCGACCCGCTCGCCCAGGCGATGGTGCTCACCGCCATCGTGATCACCATGGGCATCGCGGCGTTCGTGCTCGCCCTCGCCTACCGCGCCTACACGCTCACCACCAGCGACGACGTCGCCAACGATCAGGAAGACGTCGATGTCGCCCGGCGGCGCGCCGGAGAGGACCCGGAGACGTGACCCTCTCCCCCGGCCTGCTGCCGATCCTCGCTCCGCTACCGGTGCTCGTCCCGCTGCTGGGCGCCGCGGCCACGCTCGTGTTCGGCCGCAGGCCGCGCATCCAGCGCGCGGTCAGCGTCGGTGCGCTCGCCGGTGGCGTGGTGATCTGCGGGCTGCTGCTGTTCCTGGTCGACCGGGACGGCACCACGGCGGTGCAGGTGGGCGACTGGGCGGCGCCGATCGGCATCACACTGGTGGTGGACCGGCTGTCGGCGGCGATGCTGCTCGTCTCGTCCATCGTGCTGCTGTCGGTCAACCTCTACGGCGCGGGCCAGAACATCCGCGACGGCGACGAGCGGCAGCCGACCTCGATCTACCGGCCCACGTATCTGGTGCTCAGCGCCGGCGTCTCGGCCGCGTTCCTGGCCGGAGACCTGTTCAACCTCTTCGTCGGCTTCGAGATCCTGCTGGCGGCGTCCTTCGTGCTGCTCACCGTCGGCGCGACCACCGAACGCATCCGCGCGGGCGTGGCCTATGTGATGGTCTCCATGGTCTCGTCGCTGATCTTCCTCACCGGCATCGGACTCACCTACGCCGCCACCGGAACCCTGAACCTCGCCCAGCTCGCGGTCCGGTTCGGCGCCGTGCCCGACGGCACCCGCACGGCGATCTTCGGCGTGCTGCTGGTGGCGTTCGGCATCAAGGCGGCCGTCTTCCCCCTGTCGAACTGGCTGCCCGACTCCTATCCGACCGCTCCGGCGCCGGTCACGGCCGTGTTCGCCGGTCTGCTCACCAAAGTCGGTGTGTACGCGATCATCCGGACCCATTCGCTGCTGTTCCCCGACGGCGGCTTCGACTCGGTGCTGCTGGTGTGCGGCCTGCTCACCATGCTCATCGGCATCCTCGGCGCCATCGCGCAGAGCGACATCCGCCGTCTGCTGTCGTTCACGCTGGTCAGTCACATCGGATACATGGTGTTCGGCGTCGGCCTGGCCAACGCGGCCGGGCTGTCGGGCGCGGTGTTCTACGTGGCGCACCACATTCTGGTGCAGACCACCCTGTTCCTGGTGGCCGGTCTGATCGAGCGACAGGCCGGATCGACCTCGCTGCGCAGACTGGGCGGGCTCGCCGCGGCCAGCCCACTGCTTGCCGTGCTGTTCCTCATCCCAGCGCTGAATCTGGGTGGAATACCGCCGTTCTCCGGGTTCATCGGCAAGGTCACGCTGTTGCGGGCGGGCGCGGAGAGCGGCAGCGTGCTGGCCTGGGTGCTGGTCGGCGGCGCCGTGCTCACCAGCCTGCTCACCCTCTACGCCATGGCCAGGGTGTGGAGCAAAGCCTTCTGGCGGCCTCGCGAGGACGCGCCGGAGGGCCATCTCACCGCCGCCAAGCCGCCCACGCTGATCGAGGAAGCGACCGACGTGCACTACGACGAGCGCACCGATCCCGGCCGGATGCCGCCGCTGATGGTGCTGTCCACGGCGGCGCTGCTGGCGGTGGGGTTGGGCCTGACGGTGCTGGCCGGGCCGATCCTCACGATCGCCGACCGGGCCGCGGCGGACCTGCGCGATCCCGGCGTGTACATCGGCGCGGTGCTCGGTGATCCGCACGGAGGCCCGCGATGAGCATCGAGCAGACTGGGCGGAGCCGCAAGCGCGATCTGACGGTCCGCATCGGCATCCTCATGTGGCTCACGGTGGTCTGGGTGGCTTTGTGGGGCGATCTGAGCACGGCGAATGTGCTGGGTGGACTGGCGGTCGCCGCGCTGATCATGGTCGCGCTGCCGTTGCCCCGCGTGCCGGTGTCCGGCCGGCTGAACCCGCTTCCCCTGCCCGAATTGATCCTGGCGAGCGCGTATTACGCGCTGGAGTCGAGTCTGCAGGTCGCCTGGTTGGCGATCCGCCCCGCGCCGCCACCGGTGTCCGGGGTGCTGCGCGTGTATTCCGCCACGCGCTCGGACCTGGTGCTGGTGCTGTGGACCGACCTGCTCAACCTGATCCCGGGCACCATGGTGCTGGAGATCGACCGCAGGCGCTGTGTCGTCTACGTGCACGTGCTCGACGTCGGCAGCGACGCGGCGGTGGCCGCCTTCTTCCGCACCACCCGGCGGCTGGAACGCCTGCTGATCGAAGCCTTCGAACGCCCGACCGGGTGGCCGTACTCCCGGCCGCCCTCACCCCCGGAGGTGACATCGTGACCGTCGTCGCCGTCATCGCCGCCGTCATCCTGACCGCGGCGGCACTGCTCACCACATATCGCGTAGTCATGGGCCCGAGCACGCTGGACCGGGTGGTCGGCATCGACTCGTTGATGGCCATAGCCGCCTCCGGGCTGGCCGTGTGGGCCGCCTACAGCGCCGACACCACCGTGGTGCCCGCGATCGTCGCGCTGGCGCTGGTGGGGTTCCTCGGCTCGGCCGCGGTGTCGCGATTCCGGGTGCGAGACGACACATGAATCTGTGGCACGTCTTCGCGGGCGTCCTGATCCTCCTCGGCTCGACGCTGGCGCTCACCGCCGCGATCGGGATCGCGCGCTTCCCCGACACCCTGACCCGGATGCACGCCGCCACCAAGCCGCAGGTCATCGGGTTGATCCTGGTGCTGGCGGGCGCCGCGATCCAGCTGCGCGGGCACGGCAACGTCTGGGCGCTGGTGCTCGTCGGGCTGTTCACCCTGCTCACCGCCCCGGTGATCGCCCACCTGATCGGCCGCACCGCCTACCGCGAGCAGCGCCACCGCGACGGCCTGCTGCGCGTCAACGAGCTGCGCGACGACGACATCGATTAGCCGCGACCGGCCTCAGCGCGCGACGGGCTCGACGCCGACCAGCCGCACGCACGGGGCCGCAGCGCACCACGGGCTAGCGCACCACGGGCTCAGCGCCACGACGGGCTCGACGCCGACCAGCCGCACCACGGGCTGGCGCACCACGGGCTCAGCGCCACGACGGGCTCGACGCCGACCAGTCGCGCGCACGGCTCAGCGCGCGACGGGCTCGACCTCGGGTGTCGCTTGCCGCGGCTGCCGCGCGGTCGCGAACCACGTCGCGTGGAACGCCGCGGCCAGTCCGGCCAGCAGTCCGAGCACGACCGTGCCCGCGAGCACCGGATACTCGGCCATCGGGACGGCGAGGTACCGGTAGGACAGCAGCAGCGCGGCAAGCACGACCGCACCGGTGCCGACCAGCCGGATCCGGAACCATCCCCAGCCGCGCTCCGGTTCGCGCAGCGCCGACTCGACGGTGAGGCACAGCACCGCGCCCGCGACCAGGTCGACGCCGTAGTGGTAGCCGAACCCGAGGGTGGCGGCGAGCGTCGCCAGCAGCCAGAACGCGCCGCCCCAGCGCAACCAGCGCGGGGCGGGTTCGCCGTCGTCGTCGCGGCGGGTGTGCAGGAACACCGACAGCGCCCACGCGGTGTGCATCGAAGGCATGCAGTTGCGCGGAATCGGCGCGTCGAACGACAGCGGCATCGGCGTCCGATCGATCGGCGGCACCACTCCCGGCCAGTAGTTGCCCAGTTGCAGCCCGTTGCCGTCCGGCCCGTACGCGAACATCGGACCGACCACGGGGAAGAGCACGTACACCAGGGGGCCGATCAAGCCGAGCACCAGGAAGGTGCGCACCAGGTAGTGCGACGGCCACCGGCCCGACGACGTCACTCGGCGCAACTGCCACACGGCCACGACGATCGCCGCCACCGGCAGCTCGATGTAGACCCAGTGCAGTACCGCGTAGGCGACGGGCCCGAGCGCGTCCACTGCCCGCCCGAGCACCCACGACGGATCACCCAGCGCGTGATCGGCCAGGATCACGTATTCGTCCAGCACCGTGGGGCTGCCGAGCACGGTGATGTGCAGCCAGACATCGCCGACCTTGGTGGCCAGCACGAGCAACGCGCCGAGCGCGACGGCGTGCAGCGCGTCCCGCCGTTCGGCGCCGGACCAGCGCAGCCAGGCCACCAGCGCCAGGCCGGTCAGCACGAGCACGGGGCCGTTTCCGATCGCGAACGGCTCGCCCGCAAGCAAGCGGACGGCCGCCCACACCACGTCGACGGCGACCGCGGCGCCCACCGCGATCACCCGGCGCCGGGCCGAGAGGCCGACCAGCGCGAGCACCAGTCCGGCCCACGGCACCGACATGGATTTGGGTGTGCCGATGTAGTCCCGCCCCAAGCTCTCCAGCGGACCTTCGAATCCCTGCCACATGGCGACGCCCTGCAGCACGATCAGCAGAACCGGCACCGCGCCCACCGCCGCGGCGACCCGGACCCGAGTGGGCGATACGCGGCGCGCGACCGCGCTTCCTACGCTGGAACCCGGGTTTTCGACAAGCATCCGACCATAGTAAACGGGGGGTGAACGCCGTCCCCCTGGCCAGCTGAACAGCAACCGACCGGTACCCGGCGGGTCGTTACTGTTTCAACTCCTCGACCAGCGCGTCCACCACGGCGACCAAATCGCCCTGCGACGCAGCGGCAACCCGGCGCTGCCGCTGATAGGAGGCTCCGCGCTTGGGGATCTCGGCGACCAGCGCGAGTTCGTCCGCGCAGCCGAGGCGCGCGGCCGTCGGCTCCAGCCGGTTCAGCAGATCGTCCAGATCGTCGGTGACCAACCGCTCGTTGCTGTCGGAGTCGGTGATGATGATCGCGTCCAGCCCGTAACGCGCGGCGCGCCACTTGTTCTCCTGCACGTGCCACGGCGGCAGCGTGGGCAGCGTCTCGCCGTTCTCGACGCGGCGGTCGAGGTCGACGATCAGGCAGTGGATGAGCGCGGCCATCGCGGCGAGTTCGGCGCGTGTGGAGATGCCGTCGCAGACCCGCACCTCGATGGTGCCCCACTTCGGCGCCGGGCGGATGTCCCAGTGCATCCCGCCCAACTGCGTGAACACACCGGTTTTGACTTCGTCGTGCACGAAATGCTCGAACTGGGTCCAGTTCTCGAACTGGAACGGCAGACCCGCGGTCGGCAACTGCTGGAACATCAACGTCCGGTTGCTGGCGTAGCCGGTATCCGATCCGGACCACATCGGCGAGCCCGCCGACAGCGCCAGCAGGTGCGGGTACGACAGCAGCAACGAGTTGAGGATCGGAAAGACCTTGTCGCGGTGCGAGACTCCGACGTGCACGTGCACGCCCCAGATCATCATCTGGCGACCCCACCACTGCGTGCGCTCGATCAGCTCGTCGTAGTGCTCCGACCGGGTCAGCTGCTGGGCCGACCACTGCGCGAACGGATGGGTGCCCGCGCAGAACAGATCGACGCCGAGCGGGTCGGCCGCGCGCCGCACCGTGTTCATCGTGCCGGTGAGATCCTCCACCGCCGCGCCCACCGTGTCGTGCACGCCGGTGACGAGTTCGACGGTGTTGCGCAGCAATTCCTTGGTGACCTGCGGCGTTCCGTCGTGGGCGCGCAGGTCACCGAGGGAATCGAAGACCTCGGCGGCGGTATTCGACAGATCGCGGGTCACCTTGTCCACCAAGGCGATCTCCCATTCGACCCCGATGGTGGGCCGGGGCGAACCTTCGAAGGGAACGTGCTCGATTCCTGCCCCGGCCATATACCACCCGCGCTACTGGATCACGCCACAGGCGACACGGCCACCCGCGTCGCCCGTCGCTAGGGTCGACTCGTCGGGACCCGCGACGCCGTCGGCGCGGGAGTAACGGTTGGGGATGTTGCCGAAGTTGTCGGCGTCGGCGTGGATGATCAGGGCCTTGCCCTTCACGTCGTCCAGCGTCACCGCGTCGGTGGTGGTGACCAGCTTGCCGACGCCGTCGCCACGCACCTCGAGCGAGGTCAGATCACCGCTGGCTGGATGCGCGTTGGCGCTGCCGACCTGCAGGTGACCACCGGCGGAAAGGAAATCGCCCGCCGGGCCGCCGGTCGGCGCGACCGAGTTCGGCTCGCACTTGCCGACCTGGTGCACGTGCAGGCCGTGGAAGCCGGGACGCAGCCCGTGGGCCTCGACGGTGATCTGCAGGTGGTTGCCGTCCTTGGCGAAGTTCGCGGTGCCGACCGAGGCGCCCGAGGGGTCCTTCAGCTGGACGTTCACGCCCTGCTCGGTGTTCGGCGTTCCGCCGTGCTCGGTGCTCGACTGCCCGGCGGGGGCGGGGGACCCGGTCCACACCGGCGGAGTCGTTCCCTGGACGTCACTCGACTCCTGGCTGTTCGAGCAGGCGGCGAGGCCGAACACCGCGACCGCGAGCACCGGGGTCACAGTCCGCCAGGAAGGGCGTCGAGTTGTGGACGGGGCCATCGGGGAACTCCTTTACGAGTACCGAGTTTACGAGTAAAGCTGGGTGGACACGTTCGTTACCGGACAAGATGATGCCACGCCGTCCCGCCGTGCCCCCGACAGGGCGGCGCGCCCTCACCTGTGTTCGCCGGTCGGAGCGTGCGACCAGCGTCCACACGGGTCAGTTACCCGTGACGATCACCGTTACACCCGGCGCGGTGTCCCCGATCGCGCTCGACTTCGGCGCCACCGACGCGCCGAGCTGGTCCGCGATGGCCTGCGCGGCCTCCTTGTCACCGGACGAATCCCCGTAGTACACGGTGGTTTTGGCGATGCTGGCGCCCGGGTAGTTGCCCGTTTCCGCGATCGTCCACCCGCTCGCCTCGAGCTGACCCGCGGTTTTCGCGGCGAGTCCGGGCACCATGCTGTTGTTGAGCACGCGTACCGGGACCGAGCGCGCCGCCGTGGAGGTGGTCGGCGCGGCGGTGGTGGTCGGCGTCACGGTCGCCGCCGCGGTGGACGAGATCGACGCCTTGGGCGCGGTGGTGCTCGCCGGCACCTGAGGCGCGGCGCTCGCGCTCGAGGTCGGCGATTCGCTGGTTCCCGAGGCGTCGGTGTCGGCGTCGGAATTCGACAGCGACATCGCGCCGAGCCCTGCGAAGACGATGGCCAACGCGATCAGCACCATCGCCAGGGCGCGCAACGGTGGCCCACCGGAGGTGGGGTTCGGGTAGCTCACGTCCGCGAGCCTAGTCGCACGAAGCGGGTCCGGGTCCGCATCGCCGGGTCAGGCCTGGAATCCGAGCCGCCGCGCCGCGCGCGCCTTCTGCCTGCTCGCTCGCAGCCTGCGCAGCCGCTTGACCAGCATCGGGTCGGCCGCCAGGGCCTCCTGCCGGTCCACCACCGCGTTCAGCACCTGGTAGTACCGGGTCGGCGACATGGCGAACAGCTCGCGGATCGCCTCCTCCTTCGCCCCCGCGTACTTCCACCACTGCCGCTCGAAGGCAAGGATGTCGAGTTCGCGACGGGTCAGTCCGCTACCGTCGGCCTGCTCGGCCGCGGCGTGCTCCGTCGTGCCGTCTTCGCTCGCGGAAGGGCCGTTGTGGGTCGCGGGAAGATCCCGTGCCGCTGCGCCGTCCATCTCGCTCCCTCGCCGAGTGACCACCAGACGAAAATGGTGCTTGTACGTCGCGGAACATTCAACCACGCGCCGGGAGAATCGCCCGGCCCACAGCGCGGCGTGTTCCCTACCGGCCGGTAGTCCCGGTCACGGGTTCGGCACCCGAGGCGCTGTGACGTGGCGCGCACGGCAATAATTGGCGCATGGCAATCCTCCCGATCGTGATCGTCGGCGACCCGGTTCTGCACAACCCGACCGAGCGGGTCACTCGATCGCCGGAGGAATTGGCTCCGCTCATCGCGGACATGTTCGAGACGCTGGACGCGGCGCACGGCGTCGGGCTGGCGGCCAATCAGGTGGGCGTTCCGCTGCGCCTGTTCGTCTACGACTGCCCCGACCTCGGCGCGGACGGCACCGCCACCCGCCGCCGCGGCGTCGTGGTCAATCCGGTGCTGGAGACCTCGGAGATCCCCGAGACCATGCCGGACCCGGACGACGACGAGGAGGGCTGTCTGTCGGTGCCAGGCGAGCAGTTCCCCACCGGCCGCGCCGAATGGGCGAAGGTGACCGGCACCGACGAGCGCGGCGAGCCGGTGGAGGTGGAGGGCAAGGGCTTCTTCGCCCGCATGCTCCAGCACGAGGTCGGGCACCTCGACGGGTTCCTCTACGTGGACGTGCTGATCGGCCGCAACGCGCGGGCCGCGAAGAAGGCGATCAAACGCAACGGCTGGGGCACACCGGGTCTGAGCTGGCTGCCCGGCACCGACCCCGACCCGTTCGGGCATGACGACTGACCCCGCGGCCGGCCTGCCCGATATCCCGCTCGGCCGTCGCGTGGTGCTGCGCTACCAACTGCCCGCGGGTTATCCACAACCACTGACCGACGTGATCGGCGAACTCGTCTCCCTCGATCCGCCGACGGTGCGCGGCGCGGGCGGCGAGCTGGTATCGGTCGCGCCGGAACGCGTGATCGCGCTGAAAGCCATCGGTCCGCGACCGATCCGCATCAGGGAGATCCGCGCGCTGGAAGCCGCGGCCGCCTACGGCTGGCCTGGCGTCGAGCACGCGTGGATCGACGGCTGGCTGGCGCGCGCGGGCCACGGATACACCGGGCGCGCGAATTCCGCTGTGCCGCTGGGCAACTCCGACGGTCCCGCCACCGTGTCGGCGGAGACGCTGCACCGGATCGGCGAGTGGTACACCGCGCACGGCCTGCCCGTGCAACTCGCGCTGCCCGATCGGCTGGCCCCGGTGCCGCCCGGCTGGCACAGCTGGCGGGAGACGATCGTGCTCGCCATCGATATCGACAACTTCGTGCTGCCGCAAGGCCCTTCGATGGTGCGGATCGCGCCCGCTCCCCACGCGGACTGGCTGGAGATGCACCGTCACAGCGGTGAAGACCCCGGCGCGCAGACGGTTCCCGCGCCCGATCCCGACGTGCTCACCGCGGTCATCGGCGGCGAACTCGGCTTCGCCTCGCTCGGTCTACCGCGTCCCATCGCGATCGGCCGCGGCGCGCTGACCACCGCCCCGGACGGGCGACGCTGGATCGGCCTCACCTGCGTGGCCGTCGCCGCCGCGCACCGCAGGCACGGACTCGGCTCGCTGGTCTGCGCCGAACTGATCCGCTGGGGCCGCGACCGCGGCGCGACCCACGCCTATCTCCAGGTGGAAGCCACCAACGAACCGGCCCGCGCGATGTACCGCGAACTGGGCTTCATCGAGCACCACACCTATCGCTACGCCGCGCCGGAACCGATCGCCGGGCCCGGCGGCCTGCGGTAGAACAGATCTGACACCCCGAAGGAAGGCCGCAGTGCGTCTCGCCACCTGGAACGTCAACTCCATCCGCTCCCGGCTCGACCGCGTCGCGGACTGGCTCGACCGCCAGGACATCGACGTGCTCGCCATCCAGGAGACCAAGTGCCGCGACGACCAGTTCCCCTTCGAGCGCTTCGACGAACTCGGCTACGAAGTCGCCCACCTGGGGATCAACCAGTGGAACGGGGTGGCGATCGTCTCCCGCGTCGGCCTCTCCGACGTCGAGTTCGCCTTCCCCGGCCAGCCCGGCTTCGACAAAGACGCGGGTGAGTCGCTGATCAGCACTCCGGTGGTCGAGTCGAGGGCGATCGGGGCCACCTGCGGCGGCGTGCGGGTGTGGAGCCTGTACGTGCCCAATGGGCGAACGCTGGGCGATCCGCATTACAAGTACAAGCTGGAATGGCTTGCCGCGCTGCGCGACAACGGCGCGCGCTGGCTGGCCGAGGACCCGCAGGCCAAGATCGCCCTGGTGGGCGACTGGAACATCGCGCCGACCGACGACGATGTGTGGTCCGTGGAGTACTTCGCCGAGAAGACGCACACCTCGCAGCCGGAGCGCGACGCCTTCCAGGCCGTCGTGGACGCCGGGTTCGCGGATGTCATGCGTCCGTTCGCGCCCGGACCGGGCGTCTACACCTACTGGGACTACACGCAGCTGCGCTTCCCGCGCAAAGAGGGCATGCGCATCGATTTCATCCTCGCCTCCCCCGCGCTCGCCGCCACCGTGAGGGACGCGATGGTCGATCGTGAGGCGCGAAAGGGCAAGGGCGCCAGCGACCACGCCCCGGTGATCGCCGAGTTCGCCGACGAACCCGGGTCCGCGTGACCCGCCCGGCACAGCCGCCCTTCCCCCGCCGCGGCAGCGGCAACCGGACCACCGGCGGCAGGTTGGGCGGCATGAACAGCGACGCGTCCGTGGGGCAACGGCAGCGGGCGCAGCACCTCGGCCCGGAACGCCGCCGCCCGCAGGTGCTCGACACCGCGCTCGCCATCGCCGTCGAGGACGGCATCGCCGCGGTCACCATGGCCGCGATCGCGGAACGGATGAACGTGACCAGGCCGGTGGTCTACGCCTGCTTCGCCGATCGCGTCGAGCTGATCGAGGCGTTGATCCAGCGCGAGGAGGGCTACCTGGTCAGCGGCGTGCTCGAGGTGGTGAAGCCACGCGATGTGGACGCCGACGAGACCGTGTTCGTCCAGGGGTTTCGCGCACTGCTGACGAAGGCGGCGACCCGGCCCGACGCCTGGCGGCTGGTCTACGGCAATCCCGACCCCGCCGTCGCGAAGTCGTTCGGGCGCGGCCGCGCGCTCGTCATCGAGCGCTGCACCAAACTCCTGCGCCCCACGCTGCGCGCGTGGGGCACGGTGGACGCCGAACGCAAGTTGCCCGTGCTGGTGGAGCAGTGGGTGTCGGCGGGGGAAGGGGCGGTGCGCGCGCTGCTCGCCGACCAGGACGGCTGGACACCGGCGGACCTCGGCGCGTTCGTCGGGGCCTCGGTCTACCGCGCCCTGCGAAACGCCTGATAGACGCGTCGGCCGCACTACGATGGTGATCAACTGTCCGACCACCGGCTGGCGGAGGAACGGTCATGGCGTTCTATCGGCAAGTGGGTACGGTACCGCCGAAGCGGCACACCCAGCATCGTGACGAGCAGGGCCGGCTCTACTACGAAGAGCTGATGGGCGAGGAGGGCTTCTCCGGCGACTCCTCCCTGCTCTATCACCGCGGCCTGCCGCCGGCACTGGTCGATTCGACGGTCTGGGAGCTGCCCGATCAGCGGACCACGCCGAACCATCCGCTGCGTCACCGCCATCTGCGCCTGCACACGCTGTTCCCCGGCGACACCCCGGCGGAGACCGATGCGGTGACCGGGCGCCGCCTGCTGCTCGCCAACGCGGACGTGCGCATCTCCTACGTCGTCGCGAAGGGCGGCTCGCCGCTGTACCGCAACGCGATCGGCGACGAACTGGTGTACGTGGAGGCCGGCGCGGCGGTGGTGGAGACCGTGTTCGGCGCGTTGCCCGCGCGGCAGGGCGATCAGGTGCTCATCCCGCGCGCCACGACGCACCGCTGGCGGCCCACCGGTCCGGAACCGTTGCGGGCGTACGTGATCGAGGCGACCGGTCACATCACGCCACCGAAGCGCTATCTGTCGAAATTCGGCCAGCTGCTGGAAAACGCCCCGTACTGCGAGCGCGACCTGCACGGCCCGGCCGAGACCATCACCGCGACCGGCACCGAGGTGGAAGTGCTGGTCAAACATCGTCCCGGCGGACAGGTCGTCGGCACCAGGATGGTCTACGCCACCCACCCGTTCGACGTGGTGGGCTGGGACGGCTGCCTGTACCCCTGGACTTTCGATATCGCCGACTTCGAACCGATCACCGGCCGCATCCACCAGCCGCCGCCCGTCCATCAGGCTTTCGAGGGCGGCAACTTCGTGATCTGCAATTTCGTTCCGCGCAAGGTGGATTACCACCCACTGTCGATTCCCGTGCCGTACTACCACTCCAACGTCGATTCCGACGAGGTCATGTTCTATTGCGGCGGCAATTACGAAGCGCGCAAGGGCTCCGGGATCACGCAGGGCTCGGTGTCGGTGCACCCCGGCGGCTATGCCCACGGTCCGCAGCCCGGGGCCTACGAGAACAGCATCGGCATCGAGTATTTCGACGAGCTGGCCGTCATGGTGGACACGTTCCGCCCGCTCGAACTCGGCGAAGGGGCGCTGGCCTGCGAAGACCCGACCTATGCGTGGACCTGGTCGGGCCGGGGCCCCGCGTGAGGACCAGGGTCGAGGTAGCGCCGGCGTCGCTGTTCGGTCCGGACAATCTGCCGTACGGGGTCTTCGCGACGACCGGAGCGGGCCCCCGCGTGGGGGTGCGGCTCGGTGACCACGTCATCGATCTGGCTGTGCTGCTGGATGATCCGGTTTTCGCCGAGCCGAGCCTGAACGCCTTCCTGGCGCAGGGACCTGCCCGTTGGCGCACGGTGCGCGACCGGATTCGCGAGGCGGTCGACGGCGAGCTGGACGACGCCGCGGTGCACCGCCTGGCCGACGTGGTGTTGCGGCTGCCCGTGCGCATCGGCGATTACGTGGACTTCTACGCCAGCATCGACCACGCGACGAACCTCGGCCGCCTGTTCCGGCCGGACGGCGACCCGCTGCTGCCGAACTGGCGGCACCTGCCGGTGGGCTATCACGGGCGGGCCGGCACCGTGGTGGTGTCGGGCACCGCGATCGCACGGCCGTACGGGCAGCGCAAGACCGATTCCGGCGCACCGGTTTTCGGCCCGTCGCGGCGGCTGGACATCGAGGCCGAGCTCGGTTTCGTGATCGGCGTCGGCTCGCGGCTCGGCGTGCCGGTCCCGATCGACGAGTTCGCCGAGCGGGTGTTCGGCGTCGCGCTGGTCAACGATTGGTCGGCCCGCGACATCCAGGCCTGGGAGTACCAGCCGCTGGGCCCGTTCCTCGGCAAGTCGTTCGCGACGTCGATCTCGCCGTGGATCACGCCGCTGGCCGCCCTGGAGTCCGCCCGCATACCGCTGCCCGAGCAGTCGCCCGCGCCGCTGCCCTACCTGCACGGCGCCGAGCACTGGGGCCTGGACATCGACCTCACCGTGGCCTGGAACGGACAACCGGTCACCTATCCGCCCTACTCCCGGATGTACTGGTCACCGGCGCAGATGCTGGCTCATCTCACGGCGAACGGCGCATCGACGCGCACCGGCGATCTGTACGCCTCCGGCACCATCTCCGGCCCCGAACCGGATCAACGCGGCTCGTTCATCGAGTTGTCCTGGGGCGGCAGCAGGCCGGTATCGGTGAACGATCGGCAACGTATCTTCCTGGAGGACGGCGACGAGGTGACCATCACCGCGTCGGCTCCGGGCCCCCACGCGGCCAGGATCGGGTTGGGCGAGGTCACCGGCCGTATCCTTCCGGCACACCCGCACTGAACACGGCCGGGCGCTCGGCGGCGTACCAGGGGCGCGACCCGCCCGGTACACCATGGCGGATGTGCTGCGCGATGCGGAGCTGATGCCGCGATCGACTTCTTCGGCCGATCTGTCGAACGCCCGCTTACGAAACGGGCGGACTGCCGTCCGGCGAACGCCATCGGCAGGGCGGCGATGGTGTGCCCGACTTCCCTTTGTGCCGGTCGATCGGCCTTCGCCCGAGGTTGCCTCGGACGGGCACTCGATGCTTGAGAACGGCGTCGCGCGGGTACGCCGCTACCCGAGCGCCTCGATCTCCGCCGCCGGATCGCGGAGTTCACGGCCGCACCCACCCTCCGGACAAGGAGCGAGGTCATGAACGATCGCCCGGATACAGCGCACTGCCGCCCCACCGGCGTGGACGACAACACGGTCGCCGCCACCGGCAAACTCTCCGAGGCGCTGGAGACCATCGAGCGTGCCCGCGGCCATCTGTACGCCTTCCACCAGCTGACCGGCGGGGCGGATCTGGCGCTGGACACGGCGGTGGAACTGTTCCGCGAAGCAGGGCACGATCACATCGCCGACCGGATCTCCACCGAGTTGATCGGCCGCAACGTGCTGGCCGGGCGCTGGACCTTCCAGATCGTCGAGGAATACGAGGACGGCTACTACGGTCTGTTCCGCGACATCGAGCGGGCCGCCAGGGACGAACTGCTGGAGGGCCGCCGCCACGTCTACGAAGCCGAGATGAAAGAAGCCCGCCGCACCCACGGCGCACCGGGCCATTCGGCCAAGCCGGAGAGCGCCGAGAAGTCCTGATCGCGGCCAGGATTCCCGGCGACCGGACTCGCTCGCTCGGCGCGCGAACTGGATACCCGGTCCTGGCGCACTCGATTCCCACCCGACCCGTGCGAGTGCGGACACCCCTGCCTGGAAGTTCGCCCGATCGCGCCGAATCGCCGGGCGCGCGCCCGTGCGGTCCGGGTATGGTCGGGCGGGAGAATTTCACACACCAACGGGGGCTCGCACCAGCGGGCTGAGAGGACGGCTAGCCGAGAGGCGTCAGGGCCGTCGACCGTATGAACCTGACCGGGTAATGCCGGCGTAGGGAGGAAGAATGGCACGCGCCGCTGCGTCCGACGGTGGATCCGCACCCGTCGACAGCGTCACCACCGGCCCCATCGAGGGCAGCGTCAAGCACTATCTCGAGGTCGATGACCTGCGCATTCCGGTGCGCCGGATCAATCTGACCAATGGCGAGCACTTCGACGTCTACGACACGTCCGGCCCGTACACCGACGAGTCCGCGACGATCGACCTCGAAGGCGGTCTACCGAAACTGCGCGACACGTGGACCAAGCCCGAGGGGAAAGGTCCGCGCACCCAGCTCGCGTGGGCCCGCGAGGGCATCGTCACGCCGGAGATGCGCTTCATCGCCGCGCGCGAAGGCGTCGCGCCGGAGCTGGTGCGCGACGAGGTCGCCGCTGGCCGCGCGGTGATCCCGGCCAACCACAAGCATCCGGAGCTCGAGCCGACCATCATCGGCAAGAAGTTCCTGGTGAAGATCAACGCGAACATCGGCAACTCGGCCGTGTCCTCCTCGATCGCCGAGGAGGTGGAGAAGATGGTGTGGGCCACCCGCTGGGGCGCGGACACCATCATGGACCTGTCCACCGGCAAGAACATCCACGAGACCCGCGAGTGGATTCTGCGCAACTCCCCCGTCCCGGTCGGCACCGTGCCGATCTACCAGGCGCTGGAGAAGGTGAACGGCGATCCGACCGCGCTGACCTGGGAGATCTACCGGGACACCGTGATCGAGCAGTGCGAGCAGGGCGTGGACTACATGACCGTGCACGCGGGCGTGCTGCTGCGCTACATCCCCCTGACCGCCAAGCGGGTGACCGGCATCGTCTCGCGCGGCGGGTCGATCATGGCGGCCTGGTGCCTGGCGCATCATCAGGAATCGTTCCTGTACACGCACTTCGAGGAACTCTGCGAGATCCTGGCCCGCTACGACGTCACCTTCTCCCTCGGTGACGGCCTGCGGCCCGGCTCCATCGCCGACGCCAACGACGAGGCGCAGTTCGCCGAACTGCGCACGCTCGGCGAGCTGACCAAGATCGCCAAATCGCATGGCGTGCAGGTGATGATCGAGGGTCCGGGGCACGTGCCGATGCACAAGATCGTGGAAAACGTGCGGCTGGAAGAGGAGCTGTGTGAGGAGGCGCCGTTCTACACCCTCGGCCCGCTCGCCACCGACATCGCACCGGCCTACGACCACATCACCTCGGCGATCGGCGCTGCCATCATCGCGCAGGCGGGCACCGCCATGCTCTGCTACGTCACCCCGAAGGAACACCTCGGCCTGCCCAACCGCGACGACGTGAAGGTCGGCGTGATCAGCTACAAGATCGCCGCGCACGCCGCCGACCTGGCCAAGGGCCATCCGCACGCCCAGCAGCGCGACGACGCGCTGTCGCAGGCGCGCTTCGAATTCCGCTGGCGCGACCAGTTCGCGCTGTCCCTCGACCCGGACACCGCCCGCGAGTACCACGACGAGACGCTGCCCGCCGAACCCGCGAAGACCGCGCACTTCTGCTCCATGTGCGGCCCCAAGTTCTGCTCGATGCGAATCTCGGCCGACGTCCGCGAGTACGCCGAACGGCAGGGTTTGAACGAGGCCGAGGCGCTGGAGGCGGGCATGGCGGAGAAGTCCGCCGAGTTCGCCAGCCGCGGCAACGCGGTCTATCTGCCCGTGGTCTCGTGACGACCCGGCGCCGTCCCGCCGCATCCCGACGATGCGGCGGGACGGTGCTGACGCCGGTTCACCGCGGGGCTGCTCGTGTCCGCCGGCTGCACTCGGCGGTCGAGCCTGCCGCTGTTGCCGTGCACGGGGTCTGACGCACAGGCGGTCGATCACGACCGAACAACCGTCGTCTGGCGCGGGCCGAGGCCAGAAGGTGTCACAGCGGCGTTGGTAGGTCAAATGTCTTGCTGTGGTATGGGATCGGTGTCGGAGTGGAAGCGCGCGGTGGCGGCAGGCGATCAGTACTGTTTGCGGTGCCGGGGGCGCATACGAGGTAGGTGGGTGTATGGACAGCGTGCGAGATCTGCTGTTCGCGGCGAAACGCGGGATGTATCGGGGCAACCGTCCGGGGATGTTCGCCCGGGTGCTGAACCGGGCTTCGGAATGGATGTATTCGGCGGGTGTGCTGTCCCCCGGCTATGCCATGACGCTCGAAGTGGCCGGTCGGCGCAGCGGGCGCCCGGTGAAGTTGCCGATCGTGGTCGCCGAGTACGAGGGTCGGCGTTACCTGGTGTCGATGCTGGGCCGGGACGCGGGGTGGGTGCGCAACGTCTACGCGGCGCACGGCCGGGCGTTCCTGCACCGGCGCGGCCGCGAAGCGGTACACCTGACCGAGGTGGAGGTGGGGGAACGGGCGCCGATCCTGCGCAGCTACCTCGCCGTCGCCCCCGGAGCCCGCCCACACTTCCCGATCGACCGCACCGCCCCGCTCGACGAGTTCGCGCGGATCGCCGACCAATACCCGGTCTTCCGGATCGAACCCGCAGGCTAGCTCGACGCTGGCGACCGCGCAGGCAACCGTCCATGGAGGCGAGCCGCTCCGCCTGAGTCGACGGGTCGCAGATGCCGCCGACCGCCGTACTCAGTAAGACTGAAGTTCGATCAGCGTCCCCTCCGGATCGCGCAGGTGGGCGGTGCGCAGCCCGGGGCCCCACCGCGGCCGATCGGCTGGAGCCGCGACAACGGTCGCGCCGTGCCCGGCGCACAAGTTCGCACCCGCGTCGACGTCGCGCACCCGGCAGACGAGCATCGCCGCGTCCTGAGATGGCGCGGGCCGCTCCGGCCACGACGTCGTACCCACGACCTCCGCCATCGCGGCGCGATCGAAGAGCACCAGCGCGCCTTGGTCCCCGACGTCCCAGCTCGCGTACGGGCCAGCGGCGGTTCCCTTGACCAGAGTCGCCCCGATCAGCTCGGGCAGCACCGCCGCGTAGAACTCGAAGCAGTCGGCGAAGCGGGTGACCAGGAGCCTCGGATGCAGCGCGTCCACGGCGAGCCTCCTATCAGTTGGTAGATACCTATTGTAGGTCGAGACCTACAATAGGCCGATGAGCACCGAACGCGCACTCCCACCGCGCCTGCTCGGCCTCGACGTCTATCTCCTGTCGCGGGTCGGCAAGGCCGCGCGTGCCGGGTTCGCCGACCGTCTCGCCGCGCGCGGACTACGCCTGTGGCACATGGCGATCCTCGCCGCGCTCGCCGACTTCGGCCCGCATGCCCAGCGCGACTTGGCCGAGCGTCTGACCATCCACCCCAGCGACGTGGCCAAGGTCGTCGACGAACTCGAAGTCGCCGGTCAGGTGGAACGTGCGCGGGATGAGCGCGACCGTCGCCGCATCACCGTGCGCATCACCCGGACCGGACGCACCGCACTGCGTTCCCTCGACCGCGAAGCCCGCCGGGTCGGTGACGAGATCCTCGCCCCGCTCGACCCGGCGGAGCGGGAACAGCTGCATGCGATCCTGGAACGCCTCTTCGCGCATGCGTACCCGGAGTCCCGGCCCGAGTGATCGCCTCCGCGAGAGACCATCCGGGCACTACGATTACCCCGCCGTCGTCGCGGAGCGAGTCGCACACGTGGGGCCACGGCCGTGCCGAGCAGCAGCGCCGCAAGCGTGGGATACCCCCGATTCCGTCTGGCCCGAGGTCACGGTCCAGCAGCGACCGATGCGTTCGACTCACGATCGCCCCGCCGTCACGGACATTCAGCGCAGCCCGACGAACCGCAACAGCGTCGCTACCGGATTCCACCGTCACCGGCCGCACCACCGCCCGGACGCCGCTCACTGCCGATGCGCCGATGCGCCGATGCGCCGATGCGCCGATGCGCCGATGCGCCGATAAGACAATCAGCGCACCGTCTGTTCGATCAAACGGCGGGCCGCGCGATCGGTGCGCTCGACCTCTCCGGTGATCAGCCGGTCCTGCAAAATGCCCCGCAGGCCCGAAATCAAGAGCGTGGCAATAATTTCCGGGTCATCGACAGAACCGAGGCCGCGCAGTCCGTCGGCCAGCGCCGATACGAAGACGGCGATGGCCGAATTGGCGTAATCGGCATACGGACTGCGGGGCGCACAGGCCGCACCGAGCACCTGCAGCATCACCCTGACGCTCGTGCGGCCGTCGCCCGACACGTTCGCGGTCCAGAAGTCCCATAACCGCTCGCGCAGATCCGAAGCGTCGGCGATGTCGGCGAAGACGGCTGCGATGTCGGGCCGCTGTGTCGCCAGGGCCTGGACCAGCAGTTCTTCCTTGGTCGTGAAGTAGTAGATGAGCATGCGCGAACTGGTCCCCAGCTCGGCGGCCAGGGGGCGC
Organism: Nocardia sp. NPDC019323; assembly: GCF_044389845.1. NCBI lineage: Bacteria > Bacillati > Actinomycetota > Actinomycetes > Mycobacteriales > Nocardiaceae > Nocardia > Nocardia sp. NPDC019323. The sequence continues at coordinate 913,227 of NZ_JBIRYN010000002.1, read as the reverse complement.
AGCGAGAGGTCCGCGAGGCCGTGCTCGGCGATGTAGCGCACGACGGCGGCGAGTAGTTCGGCGCGTTTGGCGTGGTCGAGGGGGCGAGCCATAGGTTGACTGTAGCGATCGGTACAGGTATCCATGACACCGTGACTGTAACAATCGCTTCAGAAACTCGGGATTCGGTCGTGGTCACCGGATACGCGGCGACCACGTCGCTGGCCGACGACATGGACACGACCTGGTCCGAATTGCTGGCGGGGCACAGCGGCATCAGCGCGCTCGACGACGATTTCGTCACCGAGTACGACCTGCCGGTCCGCATCGGCGGCAAGTTGACGTCACAGCCCGGCGCGGAACTGAGCCGGGTCGAACAGCGCAGGCATTCCTACGTCGAGCAGATGGCGCTGGTGCTCGGCCGCCGGGTCTGGCGCGCGGCGGGCGCGCCCGAGGTGGACGGCGACCGCTTGGCGGTGGCCATCGGCACCGGGCTCGGCGGAGGTGACGCGCTGATCTCCGCCGTCGACGCGATGCGCGCGGGCGGCTACCGGAAGGTGTCGCCGATGTCGGTGCCGATGGTGATGCCGAACGGTCCCGCCGCCACCGTCGGGCTCGAAATCGGGGCGCGAGCGGGAGTTTTCGCTCCCGTCTCGGCCTGCTCGTCCGGTTCGGAGGCGATCGCGCACGCTTGGCGGCTGATCAGCACCGGCGAGGCGGACGTGGTGGTGGCGGGCGGGGTCGAAGGACACATCGACGCGGTGCCCATCGCGAGCTTCGCCATGATGCGCGCCATGAGCACCCGCAACGACGAGCCCGAACGCGCGTCCCGCCCGTTCGACCGGGACCGCGACGGGTTCGTCTTCGGTGAAGCGGGCGCGCTGCTGGTGCTCGAGTCCGAGCGGCACGCACGCGCGCGCGGCGCTACCGTGCACGGGCGGGTGCTCGGCGCAGGCATCACCTCCGACGCCTACCACATCGTCGCCTCCGAACCGGAAGGGCTCGGCGCGGCCCGCGCGATGCGCAAGGCCATCGAGACCGCCGGATTGCGGCCTTCGGACATCCAGCATGTGAACGCCCACGCCACGTCGACCTCCATCGGCGACGCCTCGGAGGCCAACGCGATCGCCTCCGTCGTGCCGGACGCCTCGGTCTACGCTCCGAAATCCGCGCTCGGTCACTCGATCGGGGCGGTCGGCGCGTTGGAATCGCTGGTCACCATGCTCACCCTGCGGGATCAGGTCGTCGCGCCCACGCTGAACCTCGACAATCTCGATCCGGAGATCGATCTGGACATCGTGGCGGGCGCGCCGCGCACTCAGCGCATCGATTTCGCCCTGAACAACTCGTTCGGGTTCGGCGGGCACAACGTCGCGCTCGCGTTCGGCCGGGTCTGAGGATGAACCGCGTTATGGTGCGCGTTACCGTCGTTGTGCAACCGACCGATCGGCCGAAGGATGGACGACGACGTGAGCGAGCGTCAGAGAAGTAACCGAGGACTCGGCGCGCGGGCGCACATCGAATCGAGCGCGGGCGAGGCACGGTCATGACTGACGCCTTCTACCTCCCCGATCCCGACCGGCCGGACCGCTTTCTCTCGACCGAACTGACCCGCGGCCCCTGGTCGCCGGACGCGCAGCACGCGGGACCGCCCTCGGCGCTACTCGGTCACGTGATCGAGCGCTGCGAGCCTCGCGCCGGATTCCAGGTGGGCCGGGTGGCGGTAGAGATCCTGGGCCCGGTGCCGCTGGCACCGCTCACCGCGCAGGCGCGCGTCGCGCGTCCGGGCCGCAGCGTCGAACTCATCGAGGCGACGTTGTCCAGCGAGCGCGGGCCGGTGATGCGGGCGAATGCCTGGCGATTCAAGCTGTCCGAACCGGAGTTGCCGCTGCCGGAACGCTTCTTGCCGACCGGCTCGCGACCGGGCCCTGAGCACGCGGACGCGCCCGAGCCGTTCCCCTCCAACCAGCCGATCGGCTTCCACACCGCCATCGACTACCGCTTCGTCAGCGGCTCCTTCGCCGAACCCGGCCCGGCGATCTGCTGGATCAGGATCAAGCACCCGATCGTCGCGGGCACCGACCCGAGCCCGCTGGAGCGCACCCTCGCGGCCGCCGATTCCGGCAACGGCGTCAGCGCGGTCCTGGACTGGTCGAAGTACCTTTTCATCAACACCGACCTCACAGTCACCCTGCACCGCCAGCCTGCGGGCGAATGGGTCTGCCTCGACGCCGTCACCTACCCCCAACCCCATGGCATAGGTATGGCCGAATCGGCGCTCTACGACGAAAAGGGCCCTCTGGGCCGCAGCACACAAACCCTCTTCCTCGGCCCCCGATAACCGAGGCAGACCCACCCGGCGTTCGTCACCGACGCACTCACGGACGGGTCTGGATCTGATGGACGGCCGCGCTGGCGGCCACCATCGAGCGGGTCCGGGTGTTCGGATCTGCCGCCCTGGATCTGGTGTGGGTCGCCGAGGGGCGCACCGACGCCTGCGTCATGTTGTCCAACAAGCCCTGGGACACCGCCGCCGGTGTGCTCATCGCCCGCGAGGCGGGTGCTGTCGTCCTCGACTCGACCTCCCGCCGCCACAGCCTCGACTCCCCCGACACGATCGCCGCCTCCCCCGCCCTCGCCGATCGACTGATGAGCTTGGTCAACGAATCGATCCGCTGACCCGCGCCGCTTGCGCCGTGCAACGCTCACTGCCTTGCTGTCGCTCGGGACGAACCGCCGTCCACACGGGGTCGCTCATGGACGGGTCGAGATCTGTTGCACCCCCCAGCCGTTGCCGTCCGGGTCGGTGAAGAAGAAGAATCCGACGTTGTCGAGCGGGTCGGGCACGGGGCGCGGGTTTTGGCCGAGGACTTGGATTTCGGTGACCTCGACGCCGCGGGAGGTCAGTTCCTCGTGGGCTTTGCGCAGGTCGTTGACCACTAGTTGCAGGCCCTGCTGGGAGCCCGGTGGCATGTCCGGCACCGCGCCGTGGCCGATCACGATCGAGCAGCCGGAGCCGGGCGGGGTGAGCTGCACTATGCGCGCGTCCTCGCCGATCTTCGTGTCATGGTCGACGACGAAGCCCAGCTGCTCTGCGTAGAAGCGCTTGGCGCGGTCGATATCCGAGACGGGGACGATCACGACCTCGAGTGTCCAGTTCACGGCGCATCCTTTCGGGCGGGCAGCGGTATTCGTACCAGTGCCGACCGGTTCGCGCGGGGAAATTCATCGCCGCGCCCAACGCCAGGAGAATTCGTCCGGCGCGGGCGGCGGGCCGGGGAGTTCGCCTTCGGCGCTCAGCCCGGCCACCAGCATCGCGAGCACGCGGCGGCGCAACTGGGTGGTGCGCTCCGGGCTGGGCACCGCGACTGCCGCGCAGGACTCCAGAATCAGGCCGAGGTCCTGCGGGGTGACGTCGGGGCGCAGCTTGCCGGTGGCGTGGGCGCGGCGGACGAGTTCCTCCGTCGCTTCGGCGGAGCGCCGCACGTCGGGCAGTATCGATTCGTCCGGGGTGAAGGTGCCCGCCAGGTGCACGGCGAGGGAGTGGACGTCCGCGTCCACCACGCGCTCCAGGAAACCGACCAGGCCGCGCCATCCGTCCGCATCCTCCAGCGCCGCATCGGCTTCCGCGTTGTACCGCCGCAGCCCCTCATGGCACAGCGTGCGCAGCAGCACCTCCTTGCTCGGATAGCGGCGGTAGAGCGCGCTGATCCCGACGCCGGCGCGTTCGGCGACGGCGGAGATGGGGGCCGTGGCGTCGGCGAGGAAGACCGCGCGGGCGGCCTCCAGGATCAGGCCGTCATTACGCGCGGCCTGCGCCTTGCGGCCGGGCAGACCCTTCTGAGCTGGGGCGGCGGATGTTCTCGGCATGGGTTCAGCGTAGCACTTGAAACGGAATGGTCCGTTCTGCTACGGTTCAAACAGAACAGAGCATTCCGTTTCACGAGGAGCTGGACATGACCGCGATCACCCCCTTCCGCATCGACATCGACCAAGCCGAGCTGGACGATCTGCGCGACCGGCTCGCCCGCACCCGCTGGGCCGAGCAGATCCCCGGCTCGGGCGATACCTACGGCGTGAGCGTCGAGCGGGTGCGCCACCTGGTCGGGTACTGGCGCGACGGGTTCGACTGGCGCGCGGTCGAGAACGCGCTCAACGCCTACCCGCAGTTCACCACCGAGATCGATGGCCAGAACATCCACTTCCTGCACGTGAAGTCCACGCGGAACGACGCGTTCCCCCTGATCCTCACGCACGGCTGGCCCGGCACCTTCGTCGAATTCGTCGGCATCATCGAGCCGCTCACCGCGGCCGGATTCGATCTGGTGATCCCCTCGGTGCCGGGCTACGGCTTCTCCGGACCCACCACGGAGGCCGGCTGGAACGACGCCCGCATCGCCCGTGCCTGGGCCGAATTGATGCGGCGGCTCGGCTACACCCGCTACGGCGCGGTGGGCAACGACGGCGGATCGCAGATCTCGCCGGAACTGGGGCGCGTCGCGCCGGAAAGCGTGGTCGGCGTGCACGTCACGCAGGTGTACTCGTTCCCGTCCGGCGACCCGGCCGAACTGGCCGATCTGAACGAGGACGAGCAGCGGTCACTGGCCACCCTGGACTGGTTCATGCGGAACAAGATGGGCTTCAACGTGCTGCAATCGCAGCAGCCGCAGACGCTGGCGCACGCGATCACGGATTCGCCGGCCGGATTGGTCGGCTGGAACGGCCAACTGCTCGGCCCGGACCTGGACGACGACTTCGTGCTGACCAACATCGCCATCCACTGGCTCACCGGCACCGCGGGCTCGGCGATCCGGCACTACTTCGAGAAGGACAAGGCCGAGCACCCCACCGCGCCGACCACGGTTCCGCTCGCGCTGTGCGGCTCCACCGGCGATTTCCACGGTATCCGCCGCTTCGCCGAGCGCGATCACAACATCGTCTCGTGGCGCACGCACGACGTGTTCACCCACTACCTGCACCATGTGGCGCCCGCGCTCATGGCGCAGGAGATCACGGAGTTCTTCGCCCCGCTGCGGTGAGACAGTCGCTTATGGCATCGAGCGTCGCGGCCATGGTTCGTCTCGATCCACGCTGATGTACTGGATTCAGCAACAGCACAACAGCTTTCGAACCAGGAGAGAAACCATGCGAATCGCGGTCTTCGGAGCCACCGGCACCGTCGGGCGTCTCGTCGTCGAGCGGGCGCTGCGGGAGGGCCACGAGGTGACGGCCTTCACCCGCAGCGCCGCGAGCGTCACGCAGCGGCACGAGCGGTTGCGCGTCGTGGAAGGCGATGTGCTGGACACGAATTCGGTGCGACGCGCGGTGGAGGGCCAGGATGCGGTGCTGATTTCGCTCGGCAACGGCCGCAACGGCGTGGTTCGGGCCGGTGGGACCGAAGCGATCATCGACGCGATGCGGCGCACCGGCGTGAAACGGCTGATCTGTCAGACGACGCTCGGCGTGGGCGACAGCAGGGGCAACCTGAACTTCCTGTGGAAGTACGTGATGTTCGGGCTGCTGCTGCGCCCGGCCTACGCCGATCACGTCGAGCAGGAGAAGCACGTCATGGCGAGCGATTTGGACTGGACGATCGTGCGGCCGAGCGCGTTCACCGATGGGCCGGCCACCGGCAGCTACCGGCGCGGGTTCCCGGCGAACGAGCCCGGACTCACCCTGAAGATCTCCCGCGCCGACATCGCCGACTTCATGATCGAGCAACTGACCGACAACACCTACCTGCACCAGGCGCCCGGCATCTCGAACTGAGCGCGTGATGCGGCGGCACAGAGACGTGTGGGTCGACACAGCGCTCACACGTGCTCGTGCAGTTCACCCCAGGCCGGGAAGGGATCGGGATACTCGGCCCAAGCGCCCGGGCCCGCGGCGAACTCCGCGTCGGTGAGAAGTGCTTCGTCCAACAACGCGCGCACCTTCGCGTAATGCAGCTTCACCCCTATGAACACGATCTCCTGCCGCTTTCGCGCCACTGCACCGCCACGCCAACTGGACATGAGCCCATCCACCTCCGCCGAGGCGAAGCGAAGTCCGTTGATGCGGTTTCCGGGTTGTTGGGCATCACCTGTGCAGGTGATGTGCCCGCCAGGATGCGAAGGAGGCTGTGGCGCTTCGGTTTGTAGTGGGTGCTGGTGGGGCGGCGGTGTGGATGTCGGCTGGTTTTTGGGGTGTGAGGCTGTGAGGATGGGGGCTGACTGAGATTTCGGGTTTCTTCGGGATAGAGGGGGTTGCCGTGGCTTCAGGGCAGGCGGTGAGGCGCGTGATGGTTCCCACGGCTGCTACAGCGGCGTTGTCGACAGGCTTGGCGGTGGCGGTGAACTACGCGACCGGCGGCGGTCATTCGGTGTGGATGTGGCTTGCGGTCGCGGTATTGACCGTGGGCGTGTTCGCAGCGTCGCTGTGGATGCAGCGCGCCCAGTCCTCTGCTGTGGTGGCGGAACCCGCCAGTGGTATCGAGCTGGGGAATGTGAGAGCCCGAGGGGGTTTGCGGGCCGAGGGGGTTCGCGCGCCGGGCACCGGTGTCAGAGTGAGCAAGGCGCGTTTCGGCGGCGACTTGGATTTCAAGGACATCGACGCTGGCCGCGGTGATGCCTCACACCCGTGAGCAAGGCCCGAGAAACCGCCGTGCCAGGGGTGGCTGCCTCCATGCAGGAGGTGTCTGCGGGCGGCGACATCCGAGTCACGAGCAATCACCACTATTACGGGGGCAGCGGACCGGTGGGGCGGGTGCAGTTTTCTCCGTTGGCGGGGGTGACTGTGGGGGTGTCGGGGCTGATTCCGCAGAAGCCGCAGCATTTCGTGGAGCGTGAACAGGTCGATGATGTGGAGGGGGGGTTGGCCGCGGACCGGAGCGCGGTGGTCGTCACCGGGATGCGAGGAGCGGGGAAGACTCACGTGGCCGCCGCTTATGCCCGCCGCGTGCTCGATCGCCGGGAAGGGTTGGTCGGTTGGGTCAACGCCGAAACTCCGGAAACCCTGTACACCGGGCTGGCCGCGATCGCCGACCGGCTCGGTGTCGCGGCCGCGGATGGCGACACGATCGAGTCGGCGCGTCTGCTGCGGGACTATCTCGGCTCCACGCAGGATCGGCATCTGCTGGTGTTCGACAACGCCGAACACGTCGACCTCGTGCGTGAACTGCTCCCGGTCCACGGCGGCACCCGGGTCGTGATCACCACCACCAACCAGGCCATGCTCGGGCTGGCCGCGGTCACCGTCGATGCTGGCACCGGGTACACCCCTGATCAGGCGTATCGCTACCTGCGCGAGGCCACCGGCATCACCGACGACCCGGACGGCGAGAAAGAACTCGCCGCCGAACTCGGTTACCTGCCATTGGCGTTGGCAGCCGCGGCCACCGCGATCGCACCGCCCTACGGGCCTCGCTTGTCCTACCGAACCTATCTGCAGCAGCTGCGGGCGCAGCCACTGCCGCAGGCTCTGCAACGTCGTGAAGGCCAGCAATACCCCTGGCGCGTGGACCAGGCCATCCTGCTCGCCATCCACGCTGCCGAAGCACCCACCGGCAACTCCGATCTGGACGAAGTGGTCGGCTGGGTGCTTGGGCTCTTCGCCGTCCTCGCTCCATCCGGGGTCGATCGGTCCCTGCTCGTGCACCCGGATCCCAAGCGCAACGAGTTCGTCGACGCGGCGATCACCCACTGCGTGCAGCGATCCCTGCTGAGCTGGTCGACCACCAGCGAAACGCTGCTCGCCCATCGGCTCACCGCCCGGGTGCTACTCGAACGAGCCCGCGACCACGGCACCACAGACAGTCTCCTCACACACGCACTGGAGCTGATCGAGCCGCGACTGTTCGACAACAGCGAGGCGTGGACACGACGGGTCGAAGGTGCGCATCTGGTCGACCAGATCGACGCCATCCATAGGGCGGACCTGGTCGACTTCACCACACCAGCGCCCCGCAGAGGGTGGCTGCGGCGACGTCGGCAGCCACTTTCTCTTGTCATCAGATTTCTGAATGTCCTTGTGTGGGCGACCAGACAGCTGGTCACCGCCGTGGACGTGCAGCGCGCCATCCCCCTCACTCAACACCTGCTCAACCATTTCGAGCGGCTCCTCGGCACCCACCACCCCCGCACCCTGACCGCCCGCAACAACCTCGCCCACGCCTACGACTCGGCAGGCCGGACGGACGAAGCGATCGCACTGCATGAGCAGACCCTCGCCGACCGCGAGCGGGTCCTCGGCCCCCACCACCCCGACACCCTGATCTCTCGCAACAACCTCGCCCACGCCTACGACTCGGCAGGCCGGACGGACGAAGCGATCGCACTGCATGAGCAGAATCTCACCGACAGTGAGCGGGTCCACGGACCCCACCACCCCCTCACTCTGCTCTCTCGCAACAACCTCGCCGGCGCCTATGACTCGGCAGGCCGGACGGACGAAGCGATCGCACTGCATGAGCAGAATCTCACCGACAGTGAGCGGGTCCTCGGCCCCCACCATCCCGACACCCTGACCGCCCGCAACAACCTCGCCCACGCCTACCAGCAGGCGGGCCGGGTCGCCGAAGCCATCCCGCTGCTCGAGCAGACCCTCGCCGACCGCGAACGGGTCCACGGACCCCACCACCCCCGAACCCTGAACTCACGCAACAACCTCGCCGGCGCCTACCAGTCGGCAGGCCGGACAAACGAAGCGATCAGCCTGTACGAGCAGACCCTCGCCGACCGCGAACGGGTCCACGGACCCCACCACCCCCGAACCCTGACCGCCCGCAACAACCTCGCCGGCGCCTACCAGTCGGCAGGCCGGACAAACGAAGCGATCACACTGCATGAGCAGACCCTCGCCGACCGCGAACGGGTCCACGGACCCCACCACTCCCACACCCTGACCGCCCGCAACAACCTCGCCGGCGCCTACGACTCGGCAGGCCGGACAAACGAAGCGATCACACTGCATGAGCAGACCCTCGCCGACAACGAGCGGATCCACGGACCCCACCACCCCAACACCCTGAACTCACGCAACAACCTCGCCCACGCCTATCACTCGGCAGGCCGGACAAACGAAGCGATCAGCCTGTACGAGCAGACCCTCGCCGACCGCGAACGGGTCCACGGACCCCACCACCCCAACACCCTGAACTCACGCAACAACCTCGCCAGCGTCTACCAGGCGGTGGGTCGGACGGACGAGGCGATCAGTCTGTACGAGCAGATCCTGGCCGACTGCGAGCGGATTTCGGGCCTAGATCACCCCCGCACGGTGGTTGCCCGCGATAACCTCGCTTCCCTGCGTGGTTCGGATGATGGAGTTCCAGCGGACAGCAGCGATCAGTGACATGCGACATGGGTCAGGCTGGTGCGGCGCCCGCCCGCAGGTAGCTGTAGACAGTTTCGCGACTGACCCCGAACTCCTTCGCCAGTACGGACCTGCGCTCCCCCGCCGCGGCCCGTGCGCGTAGCGCATGAGCTTGTTCGGTGGTGAGGGCAGGTTTGCGGCCGGTGTAGACGCCGCGGGCCTTCGCCGCGGCGATGCCCTCGCGCTGTCGTTCGAGGATGAGGGCGCGTTCGAACTCGGCGAAGGCACCCATCACGCTCAGCAGCAGGTTCGCCATCGGCGAGTCCTCCCCAGTGAAGGTCAGCGACTCCTTCACGAACTCCACCCGCACGCCCTTGCCGGTCAGGGTCCGCACCAACCGGCGAAGGTCATCCAGGTTGCGGGCGAGGCGGTCCATGGAGTGCACGATCACGGTGTCGCCGTCGCGCACGAACGCGATCAGCTCGTCCAGCTGCGGGCGTGCGGTGTCCTTCCCGGAGGCCTTGTCGACGAATGTGCGCTCGACCTCGATCCCGTCGAGCTGCCGCACGGTGTTCTGCTCGACCGTACCGCGGCGTCGGAGACGTAGTGCGCGGTCGCGACGGCGGCGGCTTGGTCGGCGGGCACGAACGGCACCCGGGACGGGTCGAAACCGGGTTCGTCTTCGGACCTCATGCTCGCGACGCCCCGGTAGTCGTCGTCCAGGAAGGTAATCGGGTTGGCGTCGGGGTAGTTGGCGAGCGCCGGACCCAGTGTGGCGACGGCGGATTCAAGCGCATCGACTGCCTGCGCCAGGCGCCCGGTATCTCGAACTGAGCACGTCATGCGGCGACACCGAGGCGCCTGGAGCGACACAGCCATCAGGCGTGCTCGTGCAGTTCACCCCAGGCCGGGAAGGGATCGGGATACTCGGCCCAAGCGCCCGGGCCCGCGGCGAACTCCGCGTCGGTGAGAAGTGCTTCGTCCAACAACGCGCGCACCTTCGCGCAATCGAGTTTCACCCCGATGAACACGATCTCCTGTCCCGGCGGCACTTCCAGCGACGACCACCAGGCGGCGGGTTCGAACACCAGGTTCGGTCCCGCTTGCGACCACACCGCGGCCAGTGTCGAGCGGCTCGCGATCCAGCAGAATCCCTTGCTGCGCAACAGCCCACGCAACCGCTCCAGCGCGTCGGCCAGACGCAGCGGATGGAACGGCCGGTCGGCGGTGTAGGTGAGGCTGCGGATGCCGTACTCCTCGGTCTCCGGCGTGTGCCCGCCCGCCAGTTCTTCGGCCCAGCCGTCGGCCTCCGCCGCGACCACCGGGTTGTAGCGGCCGGTGTCGAGCACCTCGCGCAGGTCGACCACGCCGTTGCTGGTGCGCAGCACGTGCGCGCGGGGATTGAGTCTGCGTACCGTGGCTTCCACCGCGCCCGCCGCCGCGGCGCCGACCAGGTCGGTCTTGTTGACCAGCACGACGTCGGCGAACTCGACCTGATCCACCAGCAGGTCGGCGATGGTGCGCGCGTCGCCGTCGCCCGCCTCCAGGTTCCGTTCGGCCAGCGCTTGGCCGCGCGCCACCTCCGCGAGGAAGGTCGAGGCGTCGACCACGGTCACCATGGTGTCCAGCCGGGCGATATCGCCGAGCCGGAATCCGTCCTCGAACTCCCAGTCGAAGGTCGCGGCCACCGGCATCGGCTCGGAGATGCCGGTGGACTCGATCACCAGCTGATCGAACCGTCCTTCCCGCGCGAGGCGGGCGACCGCCTCGATGAGGTCCTCGCGCAGGGTGCAGCAGATGCAGCCGTTGGTCAGTTCGACCAGCTTCTCCTCGGTGCGGTCGAGGTGGCCTTGGCCCGCGACCAGCGCGGCGTCGATGTTGACCTCGCTCATGTCGTTGACGATGACCGCCACCCGGCGGCCGTCCCGGTTGGCCAGGATGTGGTTGAGCAGCGTCGTCTTGCCCGCACCGAGGAAGCCGGACAGCACGGTGACGGGAAGCAGATCGGAGTCCATGAGATTAATGATAACGATTTTCATTTGCCGTCGACGGGTGGGGCCGGTTGCCCGTCGCGGGTGGACGAGGTCGCCCGTAGGGTTTGTGTCGTGAAATTGCTGCCATTGCCCGCCGAGGGGCAGACCCCCGTCCGGGCGCTCACCATTGCCGGTACCGATTCCGGCGGAGGCGCCGGGATCCAAGCCGATACCCGCACCATGGCCATGTGCGGCGTGCACGCACTGGTCGCGGTGGCGGCGGTGACCGTGCAGAACACGGTGGGAGTCAGCGGATTTCACGAGATTCCGCCGCAGGTGGTCGCCGATCAGGTGCGCTCGGTCGCGGGGGACATCGGCGTCGGCGCCGCGAAGACCGGCATGCTGGCCTCCACCGCGATCATCGAAGCGGTCGCGGCGGTGTGCCAGGAGGTCGGCATCGGCCGCGATGGCGAGATTCCGCTGGTCGTCGATCCGGTGGCGGCCTCGATGCACGGCGATCCGCTGCTGCACGCGGAAGCGCTCGACGCGCTGCGCGGCACCCTGATCCCGCTCGCGACCGTGGTGACGCCCAACCTGGACGAGGTCCGCCTGCTCACCGGCATCGACGTCAAGGACGACGATTCGGCGCGGCGCGCGGCCGAGGCGCTGCACAAGCTGGGACCGCGGTGGGCGATCGTCAAGGGCGGGCACCTGCGCTCCTCCGAGTACAGCACCGACCTGCTGTTCGACGGCGAGCAGTTCCTGGAGTTCACCGCACCGCGCATCACGACCGGCAACGACCACGGTGGCGGCGACACGCTGGCCGCCGCGATCGCCTGCGCGCTGGCCCACGGGTATCCGGTGCCCGAAGCGGTCGAGTTCGCCAAGGAATGGACCTACCGCTGCCTGGCCGCGTCCTACGATCTCGGCGCGGGCCACGGGCCGGTGTCCCCGCTGTGGCGGTTGCACCGGAGCTGAGCGTCGTTTCTTGTCGGTGGGCGCTGCGATACTGAGGACGTCGCCGACACGGATGGCTTCAACGGCGAGGCGATCGGAACAACGACGTTCGGCGTGGACGCGGCAAGACCTCGGCGCCCGGCCCGGGGGGCGCTCCGGTCACAACGTGGAAAAGGCGTCACAGCGTGGAAAAGGCGAGGTGCAGCGGACGATCGGCCGCGATGGCGATGCCGTGCAGCCGAGCGCTCGCCGCCACCAGCGCGAAGATGATCTCGCTCAGATAGGCGGCGAACTGCTCGACCGGCATGGCGGGCGGCTCCGGCCGGTTCACGCCCAGCCACCAATCGGTGGCCGAGGCCACCGCGCCGAAGATCGAATAGATCACCAGCTCGATGTTCTCGATCCGCACCGACTCGTCGTCCACCACGCCGGCGAACAACTCCGCGGCGCGCCGGGCGGACTGCCTGGCCGCTCGCAGCGCGCGGTCGGCGTCGCCTGACCGTTGTGTGAAGTGGCTGTGCAGCATGAACCGGAAGACGTTCGGCTGCCGCGACACCACGAGCACGTATTCCGACGCGGCCCGGCGCACCAGGTCACCGGCCGAGTCGCCGGTCAGGTCGAAGCTGGTCATGACCTGTTCCCAGAGCAGGTCGCGAACCCGGTCCAGGATCGCGTTGTAGAGGTCGGTCTTGTCCTCGAAGTGGCGATACAGCTTGGGCTTGGCCGCGCCGGCCTCCTTGGCGATGTCGCCCATGCTGACGGCGGGACCGAATTTGTCGAGCGCGCGCAACGCCGCGTCCACGAACTCCGCGCGCACCTTGTGGCGATGCTCGCGCCAGCGCTCGGTGCGCGCGTCCACACGTTTCGGCGGCTGGTCGTCTTCCGTCCGGCCGCGCATCACGAATCCGGATGCTACCTGCACCGAACGGCCCGGTTGACCGGGCGTCTGCCGGGCCTCACGGCTACCAGGAACCTCACAGCTGAGGCCCAGCCGTGTGGCAGTGTGGGCCTCGACTCTGGTTCGCATGACCGAGACCTTGACCGTCGCGGCGACGGAACGGACCGAGACCACGGGTGCGCCCGTGCTGGACGTGGTGATTCCCGTCTACAACGAAGAGACCGATCTCGGCGTGTGCGTCCGCAGACTGCACGCCTACCTGCGCGACGGGTTCCCCTTCCCGGCGCGCATCACGGTCGCCGACAACGCGAGCACCGACGCGACGCTGCAGGTCGCACAGCTGCTCGCGGAGGAACTGGACGACGTGCGCGTCGTGCACCTGTCCGCCAAGGGGCGCGGGCGGGCGTTGCGGGCGGTGTGGGAACGCTCGGACGCGCAGGTGGTCGCCTACATGGACGTCGACCTGTCCACCGATCTGAACGCCCTGCTCCCGCTGGTCGCGCCGCTGATCACCGGGCATTCCGACCTGGCGATCGGCACCAGGCTCGACGCCGCGTCGCGTGTGGTGCGCGGACCCAAGCGCGAAATCATCTCCCGCTGCTACAACCTGCTGCTGAAAGCCTCGCTGCGCGCGCACTTCTCCGACGCCCAGTGCGGCTTCAAGGCGATGCGCACCGAGGTGGCGCGCCGCCTGCTGCCGCTGGTGCACGACGGGGAATGGTTCTTCGACACCGAATTGCTGGTGCTCGCCGAGCGGGCGGGCCTGCGGATCCACGAGGTCCCGGTGGACTGGATCGACGATCCGGACAGCCGCGTGGACATCATCGACACCGCGCGCAAGGATCTGCTCGGCATCTGGCGGCTGGGCCGGGCGCTGGCGACCGGCGCGCTGCCACTGGACGAACTGCGCCGATCGGTGGGCCGGGAGCCGCTGGTGGCCGGGGTGCCGCTGGGCATGGTGGGACAGTTGGTGCGGTTCGCGATCGTCGGTGTGCTGAGCACGCTGGCTTATCTGCTGCTCTACATGGTGCTGCAACCGTTGACCGGCGCGCAGGTGGCGAACTTCGCCGCCCTGCTGATCACGGCGGTGGGTAACACAGCGGCCAACCGGGCCTTCACCTTCGGCGTGCGCGGCTCCAACGGCGCCGTGTCGCATCAGTTCCAGGGCCTGCTGATCTTCGGCATCGGGTTGGCGCTGACCAGCGGTTCGTTGTTCGCGCTGCATCGGTGGGCGCCGGACGCCTCGGTGCATCTGGAACTGTTCGTCCTGGTGGCGGCCAATCTGGTGGCGACGCTGCTGCGGTTCGTCGGGTTGCGCTGGGTGTTCCGCGACGGGGGAAGCGATCGGGAGGCTTCCGCGGTGGAGGTTCGTCGATGACGGCGACGCTGACCGCGCAACCGGTCGCGGCCGAACCGCGGCCACGGGCCACGAGGAATTGGGAGTACCCGGCGCTGGCGGCGCTGCTGTTCGGCACGGCGGTGGCCTACCTGTGCAACCTGAGCGCCAACGGATGGGCCAATTCGTTCTACTCGGCAGCGGTGCAAGCCGGTTCGGTCTCGTGGAAGGCGTTCTTCTTCGGGTCCTCCGACGCGGCGAACTCGATCACCGTGGACAAACCGCCCGCCTCGCTGTGGGTGATGGAGCTCTCTGTGCGGGCCTTCGGGCTCAACAGCTGGAGCATCCTGGTGCCGGAGGTGCTGCTCGGCGTGGCCAGTGTGGCACTGCTGTGGGCGACGGTGCGCAGGCCGTTCGGACCCGCGGCCGGATTGCTCGCCGGGTCGGCGCTGGCGGTGACGCCCGTCGCGGCGCTGATGTTCCGGTTCAACAATCCCGAAGCGCTGCTGGTGTTCTTGATGGTCGCGGCGGCTTGGGCGATGACGCGGGCGGTGGAGGACGGACGCTGGCGGTGGCTGGTGCTCACCGGCGCTCTGATCGGTTTTGGCTTCCTCACCAAGCAATTGCAGGTGCTGCTGGTGGTTCCTGCGCTCGCGCTGACCTACTTGCTCGCGGGGCCGCCGAAACCGGGCAAACGCATCCTGCAACTCTTCGCTGCCGCTGCCGCGATGGTGGTGGCCGCGGGCTGGTGGCTGCTGGCGGTGGAACTGTGGCCCGCCTCCTCCCGTCCGTGGATCGGCGGCTCGCACGAGAACTCGATCCTGGAACTCACCCTCGGCTACAACGGGCTCGGACGGCTCAACGGCAACGAGCGCGGCAGCGTCGGACCGGGCGGCGATCTTCCGCCCGGCGGCAACGGCATGTGGGGGGAAACCGGCATCACGCGGATGTTCGAGCCCGCGCAGGGCGGCCAGATCGCCTGGCTGATTCCCGCGGCGCTGGTCGCGCTGATCGTCGGAATCCTGCTGCGCGGCCGGGCCGCTCGCACCGATCGGCAACGCGCTTCGCTCGTGCTCTGGGGCGGCTGGCTGCTGGCGACCGGGCTGGTGTTCAGCTTCATGGCCGGCATCTTCCACCAGTACTACACCGTCGCCCTTGCTCCGGCCATCGCCGCGCTGGTCGGGGCGGGCGCGGTGCTGGCGTGGCGGGGACGGCATCAGCTGTGGGTGCGGCTGGCATCGGCGCTCGCGGTGGGTCTCACCACCGCGACCGCGTGGATGCTGTTGTCCCGCAGTCCGGAATGGCAGCCGTGGTTGCGCTGGGCGGTGCTGGTCGTCGGCGTGCTCGCGACGATCGCCGTGCTCTTGCCCGCGCCGCGCAAGCTGGCCGTGGTGTCGGCGCTGGCGGTCGCGTTCACCTTCCTGGCCGGGCCCGTGGCCTATGCCGTCGACACCATCGCGACGCCGCACGCCGGTTCGATTCCCTCCGCCGGACCGAACGTCGCGATGCGCGGCAGGCCCCCGTGGGGCGAGGGCATGCCGGGGATGGGCCGCCGCATGCAGGACGGAACGGGAACCACCGGCCGCGACGGCGGCGCGCAAGGTCCGGGCGGCACGCCGCCGGACGGCGGTTCGCCTGGAACGGCGCCGAACGGCCGAATCCCGCAGCCGGGCAGCGCGGCTCCCGGCGCCGGACCGCAAGGTAACGTGCCCGGCCAGGCACCGGACGGCGCGATGCCGCAGGCAACCGGAGGTATGCCCGGTGACGGCGGCCCCGGCCCCAATGGCGGCGGTGGTATGGGCGGTCTGCTCGGGGCGAGCGAACCGAGCGCGCGGATCGTGTCCCTGCTCGAGCAGAACGGCGGCGACTACACCTGGGTGGCCGCGGCCATCGGCTCGAACAGCGCCGCGGGGTTGCAGCTGGCCACCGAGCTTCCGGTGATGCCGATCGGCGGCTTCAACGGCAGTGACCCCTCGCCCACGCTGGAGCAGTTCAAGCAGTACGTGGCCGAGGGGAAGATCCACTACTTCGTCGGCGGCGGCCGTGGCGGACCGGGTTCATCGAGTTCCTCACCCAGCGCGCAGATCACGCAGTGGGTGGAGGAGAACTTCACCGCCATCCAGGTGGACGGCGTCACGCTGTACGACCTGACCGCCACCCACTGAAACCACGCGGTGCGGCCCCGCCGCCCTGCATTCCCTCGGGACCGCACCGCTTTCCAGTGTTCAGCGCGAATCCCCCTGCGTCCGCTGAACACCGCGTCCGCACCGGCGTCATACCTCGGCGCCGGTGCGGATCGCGTTCCCGCCCCTGGCATCCAGCTCTTGGCATCCCGCAAAACTCCAGCGATGATGTTCGGACGTATGACGGGCCCCGGCCGAGTACCGGGCCATCAGGTCACGTGTCCATCGCGAACATGCAGGGAAACAGTTGAACGCTTTCATGAAGCTGGCCGTGACGGTGGTCAGCGCACTGGTCGCAACCGCGCTCACCGTCGGATTCGCCGCCACCGCGTCGGCCGCGCCCGCCGACCGCGTCGAACCGGTCGCCGCGGCGACCAGCGAGCCCCCGCAGGTCACCTACATCAAAGCGTGCCTGCCGCCCGGCGACACGATCGAACTGCGCACGGGCATCGGCGCGGCGATCGGCGCCGCCATCGGCGCGCTGGTCGGCCTGCCCGTCTTCTTCATCGGCGCGATCCCCGGCGCGATCATCGTCGGCCTGATCGGCGCGGCCGTCGGAGCCTCTTCCTACGCCATCGATTCGGGCCGTCTCGAGCAGCGAGGATTGTGCTGATCGGTCGCGGTGCACAGGCGCGCCGAGAGCCGGAGGACAGGTAGCGCTTCCGGCGACCGGCGCGCACCCCCGCTCAGCGCGGTGCGTGCAAAGCCGCGTGGAGCGTGGCCGCCCATTGCTCGACTATCCGCTTGCGGCGGGCCGAGTCGTCGGTGAGGACGTCGGCCAACCCCAGGCCGCGTGCCATGTCCAGGGTCGCCTGGACCAGGTGGTGGGTGACCGGATCGGAGTCGTCCACACCGAGCGCCTCGATCGCGCGCCGGTGTGACGCACGGCCGAAGCGAGCTTCCAGCGGGACGATCCGTTCGCGCAGCACCGGGTCGGCGGCGGCGTGCGTCCACACCTGCAACGCGGCTTTGAACAGCGGGCTGGTGTAGGACTCCACCAGCCCCGCCACCACCGCCTCGGTGCGGGCGACGCCGTCGCCCAGCTCCGTCAGCGTCGACGCTTCCTGCACCGCCTGCCCGCTGCGCGTGTCGAACATGTACTCCAGCGCGGCGGTGATCAGATCCTCCCTGGTGGGAAAGTGATGCTGCGCCGCGCCGCGCGACACCCCGGCCCGTTCGGCGACCACCGCGACCGTCGCGGCCGCCCAGCCCATCTCGGCCAGGCAGTCGATGGTCGCCTCGAGCAGGCGCTGCCGGGTGGCTCGGCTGCGGTCCTGCTTGGGTTCGTGGGGTGTCGCCATGGTCGCTATTCTGCCCAGCTCGGCGGGCGGCGCTGCAAAAAGGCCAGCATGCCCTCGTGCACTTCGGGGGTGCCGAAGAAGCTCGCCGAACGCCGCGCGAGCTCCTCGGCGGAGGCGTCGAACTCGGCGAGGATGCCCGCGTTGACCAACCGTTTGGCCTCCGCCAGCCCCTGCGGTGAGCCCTTGCGCACCTCGCCGCACAGCCGCGCCACCTCGGCGGCCGGATCGTCGGCGGTCACCGTGACCAGGCCGATCTCCCGAGCCACGTGCGCGTCGAACTTCTCGCCGGTGAGGTAGTACCTGCTGGCCGCACGCGGATCGAGCCTGGGAAGCAGGGTGAGCGAGATCATGAACGGCGCCAGCCCGATGCGCACCTCGGTGAGCGCGAAACTGGAGCCCGGGCCGGCCACCACGATGTCACAGCCCGCCACGATGCCCATGCCGCCCGCCCGCACGTTGCCGTCGATCCGCGCGATCACCGGCTTGGGGATCTCCACCAGCCTGCGCAGCACGCCGATCATGACCCGGGTGCGGTCGTCGGCGGCCACGGCCGGATCGGCGTCGCTCGCCTCGCTCAGATCAGCGCCGGCGCAGAAGGTGTTGCCGGTGTGCGCGAGCACGATGACCCGCGCCTTTTCGTCGGCAGCGGCGTCGTCGAGTCCGCGCAGCAGCTCGGCGACCAGCTTGGACGACAGCGCGTTGCGGTTGTGCGGCGAGTCGAAGGTGAGCGTCGCGACGCCACCGCTCACCTCGTAGCGGACGAACGGAGCCGTCTCGGTCATGCGCGTCCTCTCAGTACGACTTCGGCAGACCCAGCGAGTACTGGGCGACGAAGTTCAGGACCATTTCCCGGCTCACCGGCGCGATCCGGCCGATGCGGGCGGCGGCGAGCATGGCGGCCAGCCCGACGTCCTTGGTCAGGCCGGAGCCGCCGTGGGTCTGGACGGCCTGATCCAGCGCCTTGATGCTGGCTTCCGCCGCGGCGTATTTCGCCATGTTGGCTGCCTCGGCGGCGCCCATCTCGTCGCCGGCGTCGTAGAGGGTGGCGGCCTTCTGCATCATCAGCTTCGCCAGCTCCACTTCCACCTTCACCTGCGCCAGCGGATGGGAAATGCCCTGATGCGCACCGATCGGCGTCTTCCACACCGTGCGCTCCCTGGCGTACTCCACGGCGCGTTCGATGGCGTAGCGACCCATGCCGACGGCCATGGCCGCGCCCATGATCCGCTCCGGGTTCAGGCCCGCGAACAGCTGCATCAGCGCCGCGTCCTCCTTGCCGACCAGCGCGGTGGACGGCAGCCGGACGTCGTCGAGGAACAGGTTGTACTGGTGGTCCGGCTCGATGATGTCCATCTCCTGCGCCGTCTTGGTGAAGCCTTCGGCGTCGGTCGGCACGATGAACAAGGCGGGCTTGAGCTTGCCGGTCTTGTGGTCGGAGGTGCGGGCCACGATCAGCACGGCCTCGGCCTGGTCGACGCCGGAGATGAAGATCTTGCGGCCGTTGAGGATCCAGTCGTCACCGTCGCGGCGCGCGGTGGTGGTGATCTGGTGGGAATTGGAGCCCGCGTCCGGCTCGGTGATGCCGAACACCATCTTGCCGGAGCCGTCGGCGAGCTTGGTCAGCCACTCCTGCTTCTGCTCCTCGGTGCCGTACTTGGCGATGATGGTGCCGCAGATGGCCGGGGACACCACCATCAGCAGCAGGCCCGCACCCTGCGCCGACAGCTCCTCCATCACCAGCGACAGCTCGTACATGCCCGCGCCGCCGCCACCGTATTCCTCCGGCAGGTTCACGCCGAGGAAGCCGAGTTTGCCCGCCTCCTGCCACAATTCGTCCAGCGGCTCGTTCTTGCGCGCCTTCGGCAGCACGTAGTCGCGGTAGTTGTACTTCGCGGCCAGCGCGGCGACGGCGGCCCGCAGCGCCTTCTGCTCGTCGGTTTCGATGAAGGACATCAGCTCTCCTGGTTTTCTACGGGTTCGACGACCGCGAGCACGGCGCCGACGTCGACCTGCTGGCCGACGGTGACGTTGACGGCGCTGAGCACGCCCGCGGCGGGCGCGGCGATGGTGTGCTCCATCTTCATCGCCTCCAGCCACAGGATCGGCTGACCCTGTTCGACGTGGCTGCCGACCTCGGCGGCGAGCCGGATCACGCTGCCCGGCATGGGGGCCAGCAGCGAGCCGGTCGCAACCTGGTCGGCCGGGTCGCTGAAGCGCGGCAGCCTGCGCAGGGCCACCGGCCCGAGCGGCGAGTCGACGTAGACCTGATCGCCGTAGCGGGCGACCTCGAACTGCCTGCGCACCGGCCCGCGTTCGCCAGGCACCGACAGCACGACGCGATCGGGAGCCGACTCGACGAGCTCGAGCCCGTCGTGACCGTCCACGGTGACGCCGCTACGGCCGAACCGGTAACCCACCTCGTGCCTCCCGGTGGCGCGGCTCTCGTAGGACTTGCGCTGCGATTGCGACGGCAGGTTCCGCCACCCGCTGGGCAGGCCGCCGCCCACCCGAGCGCCGCGCCGGTTCGCGGCGGCGTCGGCGAGCGCGGCGGCGATGACGGACAGTTCCTCGTCCGGCTCCGACACCAGCGGCGCGGCCAGCGCGTCCAGCCCGTGCGTGGCGAAGAACGCGGTGTCGGTGTCACCGGCCAGGAACGCCGGATGACGCAGCACGCGCACCAGCAGGTCCCGGTTGGTCACCAGGCCGTGGATCTTCGCGCGGTGCAGTGCCGAAGCCAACAATCGAGCTGCCTCGCCCCGCGTTTCGGCATAGGAGATGACCTTCGCCAGCATCGGGTCGTAATGCACGCCCACCACCGAGCCGTCCACCACACCGGTGTCCAGGCGCACGCCAGGCCGATCCAGCAAGTCGAACTCGGTGCGCACCGCCGGGATATCGATCCGGTGCACGGTTCCGCTCTGCGGCTGCCAGTCGTGCGCCGGGTCCTCGGCGTAGAGCCGCACCTCGATCGAATGTCCGTGCATCGCGGGCGGTTCGGCGGGCAGGGCGCCACCGGCGGCGACCTCCAGTTGCAGCCGGACCAGATCCAGGCCGGTGGTGCACTCGGTGACCGGATGCTCCACTTGCAGCCGGGTGTTCATCTCCAGGAAGAAGAACTCGCCCTGCTCGTCGGCGAGGAACTCGACGGTGCCCGCGCCGGTGTAACCGATGGCGCCCGCCGCGAGCCGCGCCGCCTCGAACAGCCGCGCGCGCATCCCCTCGGTGCGCTCCACCAGCGGCGACGGAGCTTCCTCTATCACCTTCTGGTGGCGGCGCTGGATGGAGCACTCGCGCTCGCCGACGGCCCAGATCGTGCCGTGCGTGTCGGCCATAACCTGCACTTCGATGTGCCTGCCGGTCTCCAGATAGCGCTCGCAGAAGACCGTCGGATCACCGAACGCGGACTCCGCCTCGCGCCGGGCGGCCTCGATCTGCGCGGTCAGGTCGGCCAGCTCGCGGACCACCCGCATGCCGCGCCCTCCGCCACCGGCGGACGCCTTGATCAGCACCGGCAGGTGCGCCTCGGTGACCTCGGCCGGGTCCAGTTCGGCGAGCACCGGCACGCCCGCGGCGTCCATCATCTTCTTCGCGGCGACCTTCGAGCCCATCTGCTCGATCGCCTCGACCGGCGGGCCGATCCAGACCAGTCCGGCGTCGAGCACGGCCTTGGCGAATTCGGCGTTCTCGGAGAGGAATCCGTATCCGGGATGGATCGCGTCGGCGCCCGCGGCGAGCGCCGCCTCGATGATCAGCTCACCGCGCAGGTAGGTCTCCCCCGGCGTGTTTCCGGGCAGTCGCACCGCGGCGTCCGCCTCGGTGACGTGCGGCGCGGCGGCATCAGCGTCGGAATACACCGCGACGCTGCCCAGACCCATCCGGCGGCAGGTGGCGAAGACCCGGCGGGCGATTTCGCCACGGTTGGCGACCAGAACGTTCGAGATAACCATCCGCGGCCTCACATTCGGAAGACGCCGAAGCCGTCGGCGCCTTTGATCGGGGCGTTGTGAATGGCCGAAAGGGACATTCCCAACACGGTGCGGGTGTCGCGCGGGTCGATGACGCCGTCGTCGTAGAGCCGCCCGGACATGAACATCGCCAGCGATTCGGCCTCGATCTGCGCCTCCACCATGGCGCGCATCCCGGCGTCGGCCTCCTCGTCGAACGGCAGGCCCTTCGCCTCGGCGGCGGCCCGGCCGACGATCGAGATGACGCCCGCCAGCTGCGCGCCGCCCATCACGGCGGATTTCGCACTGGGCCAGGCGAAGACGAAGCGGGGGTCGTAGGCCCGACCGCACATGCCGTAGTGGCCCGCACCGTAGGACGCGCCCATCAGCACCGAGATGTGCGGCACCTTGGAATTGGAGACCGCGTTGATCATCATCGCGCCGTGCTTGATGATGCCCTTCTGCTCGTACTCCTTGCCCACCATGTAGCCGGTGGTGTTGTGCAGGAACAGCAGCGGCGTGTTCGTCTTGTTGGCCAGCTGGATGAACTGGGTGGCCTTCTGCGACTCCTCGGAGAACAGCACACCGCGCGCGTTGGCCAGGATGCCGATCGGATATCCGTGCAGCTCCGCCCATCCGGTGACCAGGCTGCTGCCGTAGAGCGGCTTGAACTCGTCGAAGTCGGATCCGTCCACGATGCGCGCGATCACCTCGCGCGGGTCGAACGGGATCTTCAGATCCGACGGCACGATGCCAAGCAGATCCTCCGGATCGTAGAGCGGCTCGATCACCTCGGCACGCGGAGCGGGCCCCTGTTTGCGCCAGTTCAGCCGCTTGACGATGGAGCGGCCGATGCGGATCGCGTCCTGCTCGTCCACGGCGTAGTAGTCCGCGAGGCCGGAGACCCGCGCGTGCATGTCGGCGCCGCCGAGCGATTCGTCGTCGGACTCCTCACCGGTGGCCATCTTGACCAGCGGCGGTCCGCCCAGGAACACCTTGGAGCGCTCCTTGATCATCACCACGTGATCGGACATGCCGGGGATGTACGCGCCGCCCGCGGTGGAGTTGCCGAACACCAGCGCGATGGTCGGGATGCCCGCCGCCGACGCCTGCGTGAGGTCGCGGAACATCCGGCCGCCGGGGACGAAGACCTCCTTCTGCGTGGGCAGATCCGCGCCGCCGGATTCCACCAGCGAGATCACCGGCAGCCGGTTCTCCCGCACGATGTCGTTGATCCGCAACGTCTTGCGCAGCGTCCACGGGTTCGAGGTGCCGCCGCGCACGGTCGGGTCGGGCGCGACGATCATGCACTCGACGCCCTCCACGATGCCGATTCCCGCGATGGTGCTGCCGCCGACGTGGAATTCGCTGCCCCAGCCCGCCAGCGGGCACAACTCCAGGAACGGCGAGTCCTCGTCGACGAGCAGTTCGATGCGTTCGCGCGCGGTCAGCTTGCCGCGCTTGCGATGCCTGGCCAGCTTGTCCGGCCCGCCGCCCGCGATGGCCTTGGCGAACTCCGCCTCGACCTCGGCGAGCTTGGCCGTCATGGCGTCGGCCGCCGCCTCGTATTCGGGGGCCGCGGTGTCCAAGGTGCTGCGCAGGATGGTCATGACTGGTACCCCAATCGCTTCGCCGCCAGTCCGGTCAGGATTTCGGTCGTGCCGCCGCCGATGCCGAGGATGCGCATGTCACGGTACTGGCGCTCGATCTCGGATTCGCGCATGTAGCCGAGGCCGCCGAAGAGCTGGACGGCCTGGTTGGCGACCCACTCGCCCGCTTCCACCGCGGTGTTCTTCGCGAAGCACACCTCGGCGATCAGGTCGGTCTCGCCTTCGGCGCTGCGCTGCACCACGTCACGGGTGTAGACGCGCGCGACGTCGATGCGCCGCGCCATCTCGGTGACCGTGTTCTGCACCGCCTGCCTGCTGATCAGCGGGCGGCCGAAGGTCTCGCGGTTGCGCACCCACTCCAGGGTCAGGTCGAGGCAGCGCTGCGCGCTGGAGTACGCCTGCACCGCGAGGCCGACGCGCTCGCTGACGAACGCGCCCGCGATCTGGTAGAAGCCGGAGTTCTCCGGGCCGACCAGGTTCTCCACCGGCACCCGGACGTCGACGTAGGACAGCTCGGCGGTGTCGGAGGCCAGCCAGCCCATCTTGTCCAGCTTGCGGCTGACCGTGAAGCCGGGCGTGTTCTTGTCCACGATGAGCAGCGAGATGCCGCCGGAGCCTGGTCCGCCGGTGCGCACCGCGGTGACCACGAAGTCGGCGCGCACGCCGGAGGTGATGTAGGTCTTGGCTCCGTTGACGATGTAGTGGTCGCCGTCGCGGCGCGCGGTGGTGGTGAGGTGCCCGACGTCGGAGCCGCCGCCGGGCTCGGTGATCGCGAGCGAACCGATCTTCTCCCCCGCCAGCGTCGGCTTCACCCAGCGCTCGATCTGTTCGGCGTCGCCGGAGGCGATGATGTGCGGCACGGAGATGCCGCAGGTGAACAGGGAGGCGAACAGCCCGCCGGACGCGCCGGCCTGGTGCATCTCCTCGCAGACGATCATCGCGTCCACACCGTCGCCGCCGGAACCGCCCGCGGATTCCGGGAACTGCACGCCGAGCAGGCCGAGCGCGCCCGCCTTCTTGTGCAGCTCGCGCGGGATCTCCCCGGCGCGCTCCCAGCCGTCGAGGTACGGCAGGATCTCGCGTTCCACGAATCCACGCACCGTGGAACGCAATTCGCGTCGTTCCGGCGTTTCCCAGAGTTTCGTCATGCGGTGTCCTTTCTCGCATGACCGGGGGCCCTGCGTGGTGAATCGAGCTGCCGCCTCCGGGCCTGACCGGTCATGCGTAAAGCTCCACTGGAATGTCGAGGTGACGAGACCGCAGCCATTCGCCGAGTCCCTTGGCCTGCGGGTCGAAGCGGGCCTGATACGCCACGCCCTGACCGAGCAGGCCTTCGATGATGAAGTTCAGCGCCCGCAGGTTGGGCAGGACGTGCCGGGTGACGGTCAGCGAAGCGGCTTCCGGCAGGAGTTCTTTGACGCGCTCGACGGTGAGCGTGTGCACCAGCCAGCGCCATTGCTCGTCGGTGCGTACCCACACGCCGACATTCGCGTCGCCGCCTTTGTCGCCGCTGCGGGCCAGCGCGATGGTTCCCAGCGGCACGCGGCGGGTTTCCCCGGCCGGCAGCGGTTCCGGGGCGGGCGGCTCGGCGACGGCGGCGAGTTCGGCCGTCTCCGTCGCCGGGGCGATCTCGACGCGGGCGCCGTCCGGCAGCACCGCCGTGTGCGGCACTTCGGCGGCGTCGACGAAGCCCGGCGTGAACACGCCATAGGGAGAGCCGTTGCCGGGCAAGGTGGTGAAGCTGCATCCCGGGTAGCTGGCCAGCGCCAGTTCCACCGCGACGTTGGAGAACGCGCGCCCGACCTTGTTCGGGTCCGGGTCGCGGACGACGCAGCGCAGCAGCGCGCTGGCCTGCTCCTCGGTTTCGGCGTCCGGGCGGTCCAGGCGGGCCAGGGTCCAGGTCAGTTCGGCGGGGCGGGCCGGCAGCCAGGACTCCAGCTGCCGCTGGGCCAGTTCCGCTTTCGCTTCGATGTCCAGACCGGTGAGCACGAATTCCATCTCGTTGCGGAACCCGCCGAGGGTGTTCAGCGAGACCTTGAGCCGGGGCGGCGGGGCCTCACCGGTGACGCCGCTGATCCGCACCCGATCGGGGCCGTCCTGATCGAGCCGGATGGTGTCCAGGCGGGAGGTGACGTCGGGCCCGGCGTAGCGCGCACCCTGGATCTCGTACATGAGCTGGGCTTCGACCGTGTCCACCGTGACCGCGCCGCCGGTGCCCGCGTGCTTGGTGATGACGCTGCTGCCGTCGGCGCGGATCTCCGCGATCGGGAAGCCCGGCCTGCCCAGATCGGCGAGTTCGGTGAAGAAGGCGTAGTTGCCGCCGGTGGCCTGGGTGCCGCACTCGATGACGTGCCCGGCCACCACCGCGCCGGCCAGGCGGTCGTAATCCGTTCGGCCCCAGCCGAAGTGCGCGGCGGCCGGGCCGACGATCACCGACGCGTCGGTGACCCGGCCGGTGACCACGATGTCCGCGCCCGCGTTCAGGCATTCGACGATGCCCCACGCGCCGAGGTAGGCGTTGGCGGTCAGCGGCGCGCCGAAGCCGAGGTCGCCGGCCCGCGCCACCAGGTCGTCGCCCTCGACGTGCGCGATCTTCGCGTCCAGTCCGAGATCGGCGGCGACCTTGCGCAAACGCTGCGCCAGACCCGCCGGGTTCAGGCCGCCCGCGTTCGCCACGATGCGCACGTTGCGTTCGAGCGCGAGGCCGAGGCAGTCCTCGATCTGCTTGACGAAGGTCTTGGCGTAGCCGAGGTCCGGGTCCTTCATCCGGTCCCGGCCGAGGATCAGCATGGTGAGTTCGGCGAGGTAGTCGCCGGTGAGGACGTCGAGCTGTCCCCCTTCCAGCATCTCGCGCATGGCGCCGAGCCGATCGCCGTAGAAGCCGGAACAATTGCCGATCCGGAGCACGTCCGGGTCGGCGGCCAGCATACTCATCAGCGGGAATGCCTCCTGTGCGGCGAACCGGCAGGATGGGCCGCATGCCGCACCCGTGAAGTCCGCGTTCCGCGACCAGCATCACACCGGGGCAAGAAAAAAGCAAGCATGCGTGATTGTTAATTACCACTGCCCGCCCCGGCCGCCGGGTGATCGAGCGGGCTGGAGCAAGATGGCACCGTGTCCAGCGACGTCACCGTGATAGTTCTGTTCGCCCTGTCGGGCTTCCTGCTCGGCGGCGTCTACACCACCTGGAAGACGGCCCGGCCGCTGTCCATCGCGCTCGCCGTCTGCGCCGTCCTCGCGGCGGGCGGCGCGCTCGCCTGGTGGCTGGGGTAGGCCGAGCGAGGCAGCCGGTCAGCCCTTCGACAACCGGAAGATGCGCAGGTCATCGGGGACGCCGTTGAGCGGGGCGGCGAAGAAGCTGCGCCGGTACTGCTTGACCGCAAGGCCCAGTTCCGCCAGCGTCTCCGGCCGCAACGCCTGCAACGTGGACTCCGAAAGCATGGTGTTGCCGTTGCCGCCCGCTTCCATGACCCTGGCCGCGATGGTGACGTCCACCCCGAGCCAGTCGCCTCCGATCTCGCGCGGGGAACCGGTGTGCAAACCGATCCGCATCTGCGGGGTGTAGCCGCGCACCTGCACGTCGGCCAGATTGCGCTTGGCGCTCACGGCGGCGCGCACCGCCCGGTCCGCCGAGGGGAACACCGCCATCAAGCCGTCGCCCATGCGCTTGACCACGTGTCCGCCGCGCTCGGCGATCGGCGGCTCGATGGCCTTGGCGACCTTGCGCAGCAGTTCGAGGGTGGCCTCGTCACCGGCCGACAGCGACCAGCGCGAGAAGGCCACCAGATCGGTGAACATGACAGTTACTTCTTGGCTACCTCTGCCGCGTCCCATCCGCTCCAGGGCGGCCTGCCAGACCTGCAAGGCGCCGAAGCCGATCTCGCGCGCGGCGCTCGGGGAGTCGCCGACCAGTTTGTCCGCCGCGCGGGCGACCGCTCGCGCGCCGCCGGGCCCGGAAACCGACAGCGGGTCGCCGAAAGCGGGGTCCCCCGGCAGCTGCTGACGCGCCTTCCGCAGCACGCCGATCAGATCCGCCCGTTGATTCGCCGCGCTCACCAGCGCGGATATCTGACCGCGGCGAAATCCGGCGGAACGGCGGGGAGCATCTTCCGCATCGGACGGCTCCAACGGAATGACCACCTCGGGCGGTACGCCTCCATCGGCCTCCGGCCCCGGCCCCGGCTCGGCGCCGCCGGAAGGTGTTTCACTCACGCCCAGAGGGTATCTCAGCCGATCGGACGTCGGCAGGTCACCGATCAACACCATGCGCACCTCCGCTACGAACCTCAGCGAGCACGTCGTCGGGCCCGGCGTTGGATAACGAGCTGGTTGCTGCACCGACGCTACTCGGGTGAGAAGGGGTCTCGAAAGCGCCGAGCGGCATAGTTTCCTCGATGTTCACACGCATGATCGGCCCGGCGCGAGCAGTCGCACCGGGCCGATCATGGCACCGTCCGCCGGGCAGTGACGGGCGGTGGCGGGAGCGCCGGACCTCCCGACAAGGTCGGCGCCCCGTCAACCCGAGTGGCGAGGGAGGGCGACTCGGGTCGTCAGGGGGACTCGCCTCAAGCGTCCCGCTGGTTCACCACGACCAGGGCAGCGCCGAAGACGATCGCGACGAAGACGGTGAAATACAGCAGGCTGCCCCACGGCCCCCAATGCCAGTTGGCCGTGGACGGCGAGGCGCTCATGAAACGGTTCGCGTTCGCGAAAGGAAGGAACGGGGTGACGTTGCGCCCGAAGCTGCCGAACGCGCCGAGCAGCCCCTCGATGAGCAGCGGCCACAGCACGATCAGCGAGATCGCGGCGGCGGACTGCCGCACCAGCACGCCGACGCCGACCGCGAGCAGCACGCACAGGAACGCGTAGATCGGGATGGCGTAGACCTCGCGCCAGTCGGCCGCGCTGGACAGGGTGAGGGCCACGCCCGCGTCCGGGCCGCTGATCGCCTTGGCGACCACGTAGGCCAGCAGCGCCAAGGCAAGGGTCAGCACCGCGCCGTAGACGCTGACCAGCCCGGCCTTGGTCAGGATGACCTTGGTCCTGTCCGGCGTCGCCTGGAACGTCGTCCGGATGATGCCGAAGCGATATTCGCTGGTCACGGACAGGGTGGCCATGATCATCAGGACCATCACACCGAAGCCGCTGACCCCGACCACCGCGGTGGAGACCGTCAGGTCGATCGCGCCTTCGGTGCCGTAGGACGCGCGCGCCACCGAGGCGAGCAGCGCGGCCATGCCGAGCGCGAGGGCGATGACGATCGCCGAGCACCACCAAGGCGACCTGGTGGAGGTGAGCTTGATTCGTTCCGCTGCCAGCACGCCCATCAGAGCGCACCTCCCATCGCTGTGTAGGAGCCGCCGTCCGCGGGGCCCTTCGTGGTTACGCCGGCTGCCGCCTGCGGGCCCGTCGCTCCCGGCGAATCGAAACCTTCGCCGTGGTACTCCACCGCGCCGCCGGTCATCCGCATGAACGCCTCTTCCAGCGACGCGCGCTGCGGGGCCAGCTCGAACAGCGTGATGTTGTGCTCGCCGGCCAGCTTGCCCACCGCGTCGCTGGACACGCCCGCCACCATGAGCGCGGGGCCGTCGGCGCCCGCGCCGTCCTCGCGGACGGTCATGCCGTTGGAGGTGAGCACGCTGCGCAGCTGGTCGAGCTGCGGGCTGCGCACCCGCACCGACTGTTCGGAGGCGCGTTCGATGAACTCCTGGGTGGTGGAGTCGGAGATGAGCTTGCCGCGCCCGATCACCACCAGGTGCTCGGCGGTCTGCGCCATCTCCGACAGCAGGTGGCTGGAGACCAGCACCGTGCGCCCCTCGGCGGCCAGCCGCTGCATGAACCGGCGGATCCACAGGATGCCCTCCGGATCGAGGCCGTTCACCGGCTCGTCGAACAGCAGCACCTCCGGGTCGCCGAGCAGCGCGCCGGCCAGGCCGAGCCGCTGCGACATGCCGAGCGAGAAGCCGCCCGCGGACTTGCCGGCCACCTCGGACAGGCCGACCAGCCGCAGCACCTCCTCCACCCGGGACTTCGGGATGTCGTTGGATGCGGCCATCCACTCCAGGTGAGCCCGCGCCGAGCGGTTCGGATGCACCCACTTGGCGTCCAGCAGCGCCCCGACGGTGCGCAGCGGATGGTCCAGCTCCCGGTACGGCTTGCCCTTGATCAAGGCGGTGCCCGCGGTCGGCTTGTCCATCCCGAGGATCATGCGCATGGTGGTCGACTTGCCCGCGCCGTTCGGTCCGAGGAAGCCTGTCACCTGCCCCGGTCGAACGGTGAAGGTCAGATCCTGCACCGCTACGGTCTGCCCGTAGTGCTTGGTGAGGCCTTTCAGCTCGATCATGCCGCCCAGCATTCCGCAAATCACCGGCGCGCGCGTCGGTAATTAGTGCCGAGTTGGATCATCCTCGAGGATGAGGGGAGGAATCGGGCACCCCTAAGGGGCGTGGGGGTCCCATACCGGGATGGTCGTAGCGCCGGTCAGCGCAGTTCGTGTGCTCGAGCGAGGTCGATGTCCCGGCGGCCGAGCAGTTCGGCGACATGGAGCAGTGGCGCGACGTAACCGGGGATCGTGGTCGGATCGCGCAGCGCTCCCGACGTTCGAACGTAGGTGAGCAGCTCGGCCCCGGCGAGGGTCCACGGCGGGACCGCCCTGGCGACGTGCGCGCCGATCAGCGGCGGACCCAGCAGTGCTTTCGCGCAGCCCGGATCAGCGGTGACGACTTTGTACCGCGAGTCGAACAGGGCGTTGCCCGTCGCCGTCGGCTTGTCCCCGAAAAGGGCGCGTCCCATCTGGGACAGCAGGCCGCGGGGAACCACCCCGATCGGCGGATACATCCGATCGAGCAGGACGAGCGCCACGACGAAGTGATGGGTGGTGGTCGTGGTCGTGGTGGTGCCGGTCGTCGAGGAACTGCTCGACGACGTCGTCCGGTACGAGTACTCCGCCACCGTCACCCAGCGGCCACCGAGTTGCCGGCTCAGGATCACGCCGAGCCCGCGCGAGTTGTGGCCGGGTAAGCGCGCGGTCCACTGGGCGCGGCCGGATTCGGCGAACGTCCATCCGTTCGCCGCCGCCCACTGCCGGATGGCCGCCTTACGGGACTTCTCGGCTCGAATCGACAGCGGAATCACCACGGCCATCAGCACGACGACCGACACGAAGATCATCACTATCAGCACGCCCATGGTCGGTCCCGCTTCCCATTTACGTTCTCACTGCGCAGATGCTGTCTCCCGGTCGAGACGACCCTTTCGTCAGGATGGGGGAGCGACCTTCCCGCAGCTTGGAAGATCCTGGCAGCGCCGTTCGAGCAAATCCTCTGTAAACAGGATCGCGGCAGGGCCGTGGGACGTTTACAGCGCGAGCACGCCGGCGAGCGCGGCGGCCGCGTCGAGCAGGGCGCGGGAGCGTGCCGTGATGCTCGCGTCCCGGGCCGCCAGCGCCGCCTCCACGTCATCGGTTCGGTGGCCGCGCGGCAGATCGGGCATCAAGGTCTTCAGCGTGTCGACGCGGTATCCGGCCCTGCGCAGCTGATGGACGATCCTGGCATCCCTGACCTGGGCGGGCGAGTACCGTCGCGTGCCCTGCGGGGTCGCGCGATCCGGGACAACGAGTCCCTCCGCGTCCCAATGCCGCAGTGTCGACGGGCGCACTCCCAGCGCGGCGGCGAGTTCGGCGACGCTCATCGCGTCCGATGGCCGCACGTCGGCGATCGGTTCGGCGGAGATCACCTCCGCCGCCCGCTTCGCCAAGGCCAGATCGGCGCGCTCCCGGTCCAGCCGGGCATGTGCCGCGTCGAGCAGGGCGAGCACCTGGGCGAACGGTTCCTCGTGGGCGGCGCGGACGATGCGCTTCGCCTCCACCGGACCGACGCCCGCCGCCAGCGCCCGATAGGCGAGCGCGGACCGCACATGCACCTCGCCGTATCTGCGATAGCCGGTGGCAGTGCGCATCGCCGTGGGCAGGACCCCGTCGCGTTCGAGGTTGCGTATCTGCTGCACGGAATACCCGGCCCGCCGCGCCACATCGGCCGTGCGCAGGAACGGGGCGAAAGGAACCCCGCGTTCTTCCATCCAGCAGCCTCCAGGAACGCTCGATCCGCGGCCGTGCCGCCCCGGTGAGGCCGCCGAGCCTCGGGCTGCCCGACTCGGCATGCATCAGCCAGTTGAGAGTTGACACTCCATATTGCGGCATATCCGCGTCGAAGTCTCCACAAGCACTTCAATGAAACGCTGGATGCCATGACCATCGAAGAGATCATCGCCTTCGTATCCGGCCTAGAGGGCGTCCTGACACTGCGCCCAGGCCCCGGCGACGGCTCCCCCGAAATCAGCTGGGGCGATACGTTCTTCTACTACTCACCGGACGGCGTGGTGCCGAAGGCGACCCAACCCTTCGCGACGATCGTCACGAAGAACTACCCCGGCGACGAGAGTTCCGATCTCAACCGCCCGAACACGTTCCGCGTCAACATCGCCGCAGGTAAAGAGGCCTTCACCCACTGGACCGGCCACACCCCCCGCGAACACCCCACCCCGGCCGATCCCAGCGCGGTAGACACGGTGCTCCCCCACCCCGTCTACGCATCCGCCGCGTGGCTGGCAGTCATCAACCCCGGCCCCCGAACCGCCGAACCCATCCGCACCCTTCTCCACACCGCCTACGAACTAGCCCGCACCCGCCACCAACGCCGCCCGGCTCGCGCGTAGCGGCCCGCGAGTGGCACATGGTTGCGGCGAAGCGCGAGAAGGGTCTCCACCATGTGCCACTCGCGGGAATCGATACGGGGTTTGACATGGAGCGCACTCCAGCTTTTAGCGTCGGGGGCGACGGATTCGAGTGCAGGAGGTAGCAGTATGAGCGACATTCGCAGGCGGCAGCTCGGCGAGTTGGCGGTATCGGCGCAGGGTCTCGGGTGCATGGGTATGAGCCACGCATACGGCGCCGCGGACGACGAGCAATCGATCGCGACGCTGCACCACGCCCTCGACCTGGGGGTCACCTTGCTGGACACCGCCGACTTCTACGGCGCCGGGCACAACGAGGAGTTGATCGGGCGGGCGATCGCCGGGCGCCGTGACGACGTGGTGCTCGCCACGAAATTCGGCTTCGCCAACCGCTTGGGCGAGCCCACCCGCATCCGCGGCGACGCCGTCTACGTGCGACAGGCATGCGAGGCTTCGCTGCGCAGGCTCGGCGTCGACCACATCGACCTCTACTACCTGCACCGGGTC
The DNA here is from genome assembly GCF_044389845.1 of Nocardia sp. NPDC019323. Lineage (NCBI taxonomy): Bacteria > Bacillati > Actinomycetota > Actinomycetes > Mycobacteriales > Nocardiaceae > Nocardia > Nocardia sp. NPDC019323. Next base: position 880,518 of record NZ_JBIRYN010000002.1, on the reverse strand, counting down.
GACCCACAGGTGCCGATCGAGGAGACCGTCGGCGCGATGGCCGAACTGGTGCGGGAAGGAAAAGTCCGGCACCTCGGGCTGTCGGAGGCGAGCGCGGACACCATTCGGCGCGCGCACGCGGTGCATCCGATCGCCGCGTTGCAGAGCGAATGGTCCCTGTGGACGCGCGACCTGGAGGCGGAAATCGTCCCGGTCTGCCGCGAACTCGGTATCGGCGTGGTTCCGTTCTCCCCGCTCGGGCGCGGGTTCCTGACCGGCCGGTACAGCTCGGTGGACGCTCTGGCGGACAACGATGTGCGGCGCAGCCAGCCGCGCTTCGCCGACGGCAACCTCGAACGGAACCTGGCGATCGTCGCGAAGCTGAACGAACTCGCCGCCGAGAAGGGCGTCACCGCAGGGCAGCTCGCGCTGGCCTGGGTGCAGCACCGCGGCGAGGACGTAGTGCCGATTCCTGGCACCAGGCGGCAGCGCTACCTGGAGGAGAACCTCGCCGCGCTGACCATCGACCTGTCCGCCGACGACCTCGCCGCCATCGAGGCCGCCGCCCCGCCGGAGCAGATCGCGGGCGACCGCTACGACGCGACGAACCTCACCTTCGTCAACGGCTGAGTCCCGAACCCGGCGTCGGCGACTCGACTCGACGCCTCACAGCGCCGGGGACGACGCCTGGGCCCAGAACCGTTTCGGGATTCGTCCGGCCAAGCGCGCCGCGTAACCGGCGCGCACCGCGTCGGCCATGGCCGCGGCCATCAGCTCGGGGCGCTTCGCGCGGGTCACGGCGGTGGCGAGCAACACCGCCGAGCAGCCGAGTTCCATGGCGAGGGCGGCATCGCTGGCGGTGCCGATGCCCGCGTCCAGGATGACCGGAACGTTCGCGTCGGCGACGATCATCTCGATGTTGTGCGGATTGCCGATGCCGAGGCCGGTGCCGATGGGCGCGCCCAGCGGCATCACCGCCACGCAACCCGCCTCTTCCAAGCGGCGGGCCAGCACCGGGTCGTCGTTGGTGTAGGGCAACACGACGAACCCGTCGTCGACGAGCTGTTCGGCGGCGGTGAGCAGTTCGACCGGGTCGGGCAGCAGGGTGCGCTCGTCGGCGACCACCTCGAGCTTCACCCAGTTGGTGTCCAGCGCCTCACGGGCCAGCTGCGCGGTGAGCACCGCCTCTGCCGCGGTGCGGCAGCCCGCCGTGTTCGGCAGCGGCGCGATGTCCAGTCGTTTCAGCAGGTCCAGTACGCCGGTGCCGCCCGCGGCGTCGATGCGCCGCATGGCCACGGTGGTCAACTCGGTGCCGGAGGCGATCAGCGCCTCTTCCAGGACGGCGAGGTTCTCCGCGCCGCCGGTGCCCATGATCAGGCGGGAACCGAACTCCCGGTCGGCGATCCGCAGTGGGGCATGCGCGGACGCCGCCGCAGCCTCAGCCACCTTGGACCGCCGTCAGCACCTCGATCTGCCAGCCGCGCCCGACCGGTTCGTCCCAGCGGGACTTGGGGAACACCGCTCCGTCCACCGCGAGCGCGACGCCCCGGCACGGCAATTCGAGGCGTTCCAGCAACTCGCGCACGGTCAGCGACTCGGCGAACTCGTGCTCCTCGCCGTTCACCGTGACACCGATGGGGACGGATGACAGCGTCATCGTATTCCTCCTACAGTCGTCGAAAAGCGTTGCGGGTCGGCTACTTCCGCTTCGGGCAGCGTTGCCCCGCCGAGCAGGCCCGCCACCGCGTCCACCGTGAGCGGCATGGTCAGCATGCCGTTGCGGCCGTGCCCGGTGGCCGCGATGATCCGGTCGGTGAGCCTGCCGATCAGCGGCAGGTTGTCCGGGCTGCCTGGCCGGGAACCGGCGCTCGCCTCGGCGAGCTCGTATTCGCCGATGCCGGGGAACACCGCCTCCGCGTCGGCGATCAGGTCGCGTACGCCCGCGACGGTGACCGCGGTGTCGAAACCCGCCTCGTACTGCGTGGCGCCGACGACGATCCCGTCGCCGCGCGGCACCAGGTACACCGCGCGCCCGTGCACCCTGGCCCGGATCACCCGGCGCGGCGCGGGAGCGACGCCCGGCCGGTGCCGCAGGCGCAGGATCTCGCCCTTGACGGGGCGGACCGGCAGCTCCGGCCACAACCGGGCCGATGCGGCGCCCGCGGCCAGCACGATCTGGTCGTGCGGAAGTTCCGTCAGCGAGTCTACGGACTGCGCGCGCACCACGACGCCCGCTGCCTCCGCCGCCTGCCGCAGCGCGGCGACCAGCTTGCGATTGTCGATCGCGGGTTCGGCGGGCGCCAGCAGCGCGGCGCGCACTGTCCTGGCCAGGCCGGGTTCCAGCTCGCGCACCCCGGCACGGTCGAGCAGCCGCAGCTCGTGCCCGCGCGCGCCGACCCAGTCGGCCACCGTGCGCAAGTCGGCCGCGTCGGCCGCGTCCAGCGCGAGGGTCATGGTCTCGTCCGCCACGAAGACCGAGACGCCGGTCGCCGCCGCGAGTCGGGCGGCGAACTCCGGCCAGCGGGCCAGCGACGCCGCGCCGAATTCGAGCACCCGGTCCTCGCCGGGCCAGCCCTCCGACAGCGGCGCGAGCATGCCACCCGCCACCCAGGAGGCCCCGGTCGCGATCGCCGGATCGAACAGCGTGACCGACCAACCGGCCTCGGCGGCCCGCCCGGCCACGGCGAGCCCGATGGCGCCGCCACCGACGACGGCCAGAGTCCGCATCCGATCCACCTGCCTCCTGTTTCGCATCCCCACGGTAGCGCGGCTACGGTCGAAGGCGTGCAACCCTCCCACCCCAATCGACCCGCCTCGCCGCGGGAGCGTCTGGCGAACGCGCGGCTGTATCTGTGCACCGACGCCCGCCGGGAGAAGGGCGATCTGGCGAAGTTCGCCGAGGCCGCGTTCGCAGGCGGAGTCGACATCATCCAGCTCAGGGACAAAGGATCACCGGGCGAGGCCAAGTTCGGCCCGTTGGAGGCCAGGGCCGAGCTCGGCGCGCTGGCCGAGCTGAAGGCCGCCGCGCGCAGGCACGGCGGGCTGGTCGCGGTGAACGATCGCGCCGACATCGCGCTGGCCGCGACCGCCGACGTGCTGCACCTCGGGCAGGGCGACCTGCCGCCGTGGTACGCGCGCCGGATCCTCGGGCCCGACGTGGTGATCGGACGATCGACGCACAATCGCGCGCAGGCCGGACTCGCCGCGATCGATGAGCACATCGATTACTTCTGCACCGGTCCCATCTGGGCGACCCCGACCAAACCCGGCAGGCAGGCGGCGGGCCCCGAGCTGGTCCGCTCCACCGCCGACGCCCATCCCACCCGGCCCTGGTTCGCGATCGGCGGGATCAACGCCGACAACCTCGCGCAGGTGCTGGAAGCCGGAGCGAAGCGGGTCGTCGTGGTGCGCGCGATCACCGAGGCGCGAGATCCGGAAGCCGCGGCGCGCGAACTCAAGACGGCGCTGCTGGCGAACGGGTGAGCGCCACGGTCAGGAAAGCACCTGTCCTCGGGTGAACGAGAGCGCGGTCTCCACGGCCGTGTTCCCGTTCGACGCGGGCTCCGCGGCCTGCGCGCCGGGCTCGTCGACGATCCTGGCGTAATCGCCGGGCCCGCCCGGATCCGAGTGCAGCCAAACGAAACCGAGATCGGCGAGGTCGAGCGTGCGCGGCAGCGCGGCGGCGACGGCTCGATCGTCGCCGAGCTCGGCGAGCAGCACCCGCGCGGGCGCGGCGCGCAGGGTGGGCCAGGACGCGGCGAAACCGGGGTGCAGCGGACGGGCCTCGACCTCGTCCTCCGGGACCCAGGCCAGCTCGAGGCTCTCGCGATTGCTGCTGGTCGGCAGGGTCATCACCGCGTCGGCGACGACCGTGGTGTAGGTCCAGCCGCTCAGCGCCGACGCCGTCACCCGCTCGCCGCGCACCCGGACGTCGGCGGGATCGATGCCCGCCTCTTCCCACGCCTCGCGGACCGCCGCGTGCACCGGCGTCTCGTGACTGTCCCGCGCGCCGCCGGGCAACGCCCAGGTGCCGCCTTGATGACTCCACGGAGCGCGGTGTTGCAGCAGCACCGCCGAACCGCCACCGGCCAGCGGAGCGCGCAGGAGCAGTCCGGCGGCGCCGAAGCGCCCCCAGTGCCGCAGTCCGTCCGGGCCATGCGACCACCCGTCACCGTCACCACGCATGTCCTACCCATCCTCGTCCAGCCGCGGCAGCGCCTTCTCCTCCCAATCGGGGGTGTTTCACACGCCGCGGCGCCCGTACGACCACAATAAACTCCGCACCAACACGCACGGATCGATCGGATATCCGGTCCAGCCGTCGAGAAATCCGCGTACGCGGCCCAAACTGGGGAGGTGGACATGGCTAGCTCCGAGCCGACGACGGCCGAACTCCGGCCGTCGTCCGCGCCAGAGCCCGCCGGTCGAGACGATCCGGGCGGCCTGAGCGTCGCGGTGGTGCGCGAACGTCTCGACCTGGCCAATCTGCGTTCGTTCGCCAATTCCTCACCGGGACGGCTGATCGCGCTCGGACTGCTGCTCATCGGGTTGTGCCTGGCCGCGGGCTCCGTCACCGCGGGGACGGTCGGTGATCGACAGCACGACCTCGACGTGTTGCTGCGGGACACCGAACCGGACGCGCACTCGGCGCTGCGGCTCTACACCTCGCTGTCGATCGCCGACGCCGCGGCGAGCACCGCCTTCATCGCGGGCGGGCTGGAACCACAAGCGGTGCGCGATCGCTACACCCAGGCGATGGGCGAAGCAGCCGCGGAATTGGTGACCCAATCCGACGCGGCGACCGATCCGGATGCCCGGCTGCGCACCGGCATAGTCACCGGCCTGCCGGTGTACTCCGGTCTGGTGGAAACCGCACGGACGAACAACCGCAGCGGGTATCCGGTCGGCGCCGCGTATTTGAGCGAGGCGTCCAACCAGATGCAGACCAAGCTGCTGCCGATGGCCGAGGAACTGCACAATCATCGCTCGGCGGCGGTCACCACGGCGCAGCGCAACCACGTGCGGCCGCCCTGGTCGGCGATCGGCCTGCTGCTGCTCACCCTCGGCGTGCTGGTCTGGGTTCAGCGTGATCTGGCGCGCCGCTGGCGGCGGGTGCTCAACCCCGGCCTGGTGCTCGCGTCGGTGGCCATGCTGATCCTGCTGGCCTGGACGGTGATCGCGGGCTCGGTGTCGGCGGCGGCGATGATCAGCGCCCGTGACGACGGCGCGGTGCCATCCTCGCGCTTGACCGAGAGCCGGATCCTGGTGCAGCAGGCCCGGGCCGCGGAGACCTTGAAATTGGTGCGCCGCGACGCGACCGGCGACTACGACCGCACCTACGACGCGAACATCGAACGGCTGGCCGATCTGATCGGCAACTACCCGGGCTCCGCCCCCGCGGCGAACGAGATGCGCAATGCCGTACCGGCGCTGGCGCGCTGGCGCGTGGCGCACCAGCGCATGAACGACGCGCTGGCCAAGGGCGATTTCAACAGCGCGGCCGTGGTGGCGACCGGCCCCGGCTCGGCGGACGTCACCGTGCAGGTGGAGGCGCTGGACCGTTCGCTCGAGCAAGGCGTCGCCGCGACCAGGGACACGCTGCGGGACAAGATCTCCCATGCCGCTCGCATCCTGGACTTCCTGGGCGCGGGCGCGATGGTGCTCGGCATTCTGGCGGCAGGCTATGTCGGACTGGGCATCTGGCCCCGGCTTCGGGAGTACCGATGAGATCCGCGCGCGGCATTCTGGTGACCGCCCTCGTCGTGGTGACGCTGGCGAGCGGCTGTGCGAGCGATACCGGCGCGCCGGTGTCGAGCAAGACGCCGAAATACACCGATCCCCCGTTGCCGGCCAAGGCCGTTCCGGTGCTGACCGATTCGCCGGTCCCGCCTGCGCCGGGCGCGTCGCGGTGCGGGGACCCGACCGCGAGCCTGCGTCCGACCGGAGCGGGCGCGCGTGGCCCCGCGATCGACGCGATCCGGGCGCGGGGCAGGCTGCTGGTCGGATTGGACACCGGCAGCAATCTGTTCAGCTACCGCGATCCGGTCTCCGGCGCCATCGTCGGTTTCGACGCCGATATCGCCAGGGAGGTGGCCCGCGATCTGCTCGGCAGCCCGGATCTGATCGAGTTCCGCAGCCTCGGCTCCGCCGAGCGGGAGTCGGCGTTGCAGAACCGCACCGTCGACCTGGTCGCCAAGACCATGACGATCAATTGCGAGCGGCGCGAGAAGGTCACGTTCTCCACCGTCTACCTGCGCGCCAATCAACGGGTGCTCGCGGTGAAGAACTCCGGGATCCGCAGCCTGGCCGATCTGGCGGGTCGCCGGGTCTGCATCGTCTCCGGCACCACGTCGCTGGAGCACATGCGCCGCAACCAGCCCGCCGCGACCATCCTCACCGTTCCGAGCTGGGCCGACTGCCTGGTCGTGCTGCAACAACGCCAGGTGGACGCGGTCAGCACCGACGATGCCATCCTCGCGGGCCTGGCCGCCCAGGACCCGTACACCGAACTGGTCGGCGCCAGCATCAGCGAGGAGCCGTACGGCCTCGGCATCACCAAGGGCAACGACGACCTGGTGCGCTTCGTCAACGGCACGCTGGAACGCATCCGCAACGACGGCACCTGGGTCGGGCTGTACCAGAAATATCTCACCGTCCTCGGCCCCGTCCCCGCTCCGCCCGCCCCTACCTATCAGGATTGACGGGCCGATGAACACACGGTCCGCCCCCGAGCCCGACCCGGACGAGAACGCCGCGGGAGGGCCCGGCCCGGCCGCCGTGTGCGAGGGTGAATCCACCGCGTCGGCCGGGCGACAGCAGGGACAGGAGGCGGCCGAACCACCGCGCGCAGACCACGCGAGCCCGCGCCACCTGGGGTCTCGCCCCGCGGGGACGGGGCGGCGCGGAAGGATCGACGACGCCGAACCTCTTGCGCCCGAAGAACTCCAGCACACCACATACACGCCGATCGGTCGCGCGGCCACCGCGTTCGGCACGGTCGCCTGGAACCGCGCCGAAGACACGGACCCGCCCGACGACGCACCGGCGATACCGAACCCAGCCGCCCCGGCCGCCGGGGAATCGACCTCCCCCACCGATGACGCGCAGGCGAACCCGAACCAGGCCGCTCGCGAAGCCGCAAAATCGGCCCCGCCCACCGACGACGCACCGGCGACGCCGCACCAAGCCGCACCCGTCACTGGGGAATCGGCATCCCACACCGATGACCCACGCCACCGCACCCGCACGGAACAGCACGGCACGGCCACGCGGGACAGCGCGCGGGACGCGAAACGCGAAGCGTCGTCCAAGGACGCGCAACAGTCGGCAGCCGAGGCGGATTCGGACGCGACCCGACCGCAGACGAACCGACCGGAAGCGACGTCGAGCACGGCCGCATGGTCGCCCGATCCCACCGGACGCCGACAGCCACCGGAAGCGGTGGATATCCAGGGCACGGCTGCGCACGAGCCGGCGACCGCAGCAACATCGGACCAGACGCGGCGCACGGACTCCGAACCCGCGTCGGCTCCGCAGCGCACCTCCGGACGCAGCGTGCGCACCGCGCGCACCCGCCCGGCGGTCCGGCGACTGGGCGCGGGGCTGGTGCCGATCCCGACGGTGACGCCCGCCGATCCCCGCGACGCCGTCCTCACCGACGCGGTGGTCTCCGAGGGGAGGCGATTCTGCTGGCGCTGCGGCAAACCGGTCGGCCGGGCGACGGCGACCAGGCCCGCGACCACGGCGGGCACCTGCGCGACCTGCGACGCGCCCTTCGATTTCCGGCCCACGCTGTACCCGGGCGACATGGTGGCCGGGCAGTACGAGATCCAGGGCTGCATCGCGCACGGCGGACTCGGCTGGATCTATCTGGCGATCGACCGGAATGTCAGCGACCGCTGGGTGGTGCTCAAGGGCCTGCTGCACGCCGGTGACGCCGAAGCGCAGGCGGTCGCCGTGGCCGAACGCCAATTCCTCGCCGAGGTGGCGCATCCCAGCATCGTCAAGATCTACAACTTCGTCGAGCACACCGGCGCGGACGGCACGCCCGTCGGCTACATCGTCATGGAGTACGTGGGCGGCCGGTCGTTGCGCGACATCCTCGACTCCTACGAACGCCCGCAGCGCATGCCGGTCACCGAGGCGATCGCCTACCTGCTGGAGATCCTGCCCGCGCTGGACTACCTGCACTCGACCGGGCTGACCTACAACGACCTCAAGCCCGACAACGTGATGGTCACCGATGATCAGGTCAAACTGATCGATCTGGGGGCCGTCGCCACTATCGAAGCGTACGGAAACCTGTATGGCACCAGGGGGTTCCAAGCGCCCGAGATCGCGCGTACCGGCCCGACCATCGCCTCCGACATCTACACCGTCGGACGCACGCTGGCCGTGCTCACCTTGAACATGCCCTCGGAGCACGGCCGCTATCTCGACGGCCTGCCCGAGCCCGACGATCAGCCCGTGCTGGCCCGCTACCAGTGCTTCCATCGTCTGCTGCTGTGCGCCACCGACCCGGACCCCCAGCGCCGCTTCCCCTCCGCCCGCGCGATGTCCGCCCAGATGTCGGGCGTGCTGCGGGAGATCCTCGCCCAGGAGACCGACACCGAGCACCCGCAGCTGTCTACGGTCTTCACGCCGCCGCGGGCCAGTTTCGGCACCGAGGAACTGATCAGCCAGACCGACGCCTACACCGACGGCCGCCCCCGCAGCAGCTTGCTCGATGCCCCGGACGTGGCGGCGGCGTTGCCGATTCCGCTGCTGGACCCGGCCGATCCGTCGGCCCCCCTGCTCTCGGCCGCCGTGCACCCCGACCCCGCCCACGCGCTGGAGGCGCTACGGCAGGCACGCGAGCGAGCCGAGGCCGATCCGGGCAACGCCCCGAAGTCGCTCGATCTGGAACTCACCCTCGCCGAGGCGCGGGTGCGGCTCGATCTGCGTGAGTCCGCCACGGTCCTGGACCTGCTCTCGCGACTGCCGGAACGCGATTGGCGAGTGAGCTGGTATCGAGGCATGGCCGAACTGCTCGACCGGGAGTACGAGCGCGCCTTCACCGACTTCGACGAGGTCTTCCGCGTGCTCCCCGGCGAACTCGCGCCGCAACTGGCGCTCGCCGCTACCGCCGAACTGATCCTCCAGCATTGGGATTCGCCGGACCCCGAACAATGGCGCAGTTACGCCGAGCAGGCTTACGAGACCGTCTGGCGCACCGACCGCACCGTGGTGAGCGCCGCTTTCGGGCTGGCCAGGCAACTGGCGGCGGACGGGCGGGTGGACCAGGCCGTGCGGGCGCTCGACGCCGTGCCCGCCGCGTCGCGGCATTTCACCACCGCGCGGATGACGGCCGTGCTGCTCATGGTCACCGCCGAGCCGGTGGCCGAACTCGACGAGGCGACCCTGCACATCTCGGCGTCCCGCGTGCTGAGCCTGCCCGCGGGCGAGAGTCGCGTCGCGCAGATGCGGGTGCTGGTGCTCGGCGCGGCCCTGGCGTGGCTGCAGGCGGGGAACACGCCGAAACGTCCCGATGCCACGCTGTTCGGCGCGCCGTTCACCGAACGGGAACTGCGAGCAGGCGCCGAAGCGGGCCTGCGCTCGCTGGCTCGCGGAGCGCCCAACCGCAGGCATCGCTACGCGCTCGTCGACCTGGCCAACTCGATTCGCGCGAAGACCTGGATCTAGCCGTCGACCACCTGCCGCGCGGCGCGTGCGATGGCCAGTTCCTCGTTGGTCGGCACCACGAGCACCGCGACCTGCGCGCCGGGCGGGGAGATACGCCGCGCGGCGCGGTCTTCGGCGGTATTGGCCGCCGGATCGACCTCGATGCCGAACCCGCCGAGACCGGCCAGGGCGTCCGCGCGCACCTGCGGGCTGTTCTCGCCGACTCCTGCGGTGAAGGTGATCGCGTCGACGCCGCCGAGTTCGATCAGGTACGCGCCCAGGTAACGCCGCAGCCGATGGATGTACACGTCGTAGGCCAGCCGCGCCGCCTCGTCGCCACTGTCGATGAGGCGGCGCAGTTCGCGGAAGTCGTTCACGCCGGACAGGCCCTTGATCCCGGAATCCCGGTTGAGCAGCGTGTCGATCGCATCGATGTCCAGGTGCGCCGACCGCGCCAGGTGCGCCACGATGCCGGGATCGAGATCACCGGACCTGGTGCCCATCACCAGGCCTTCCAGCGGTGTGAGGCCCATGCTGGTGTCGATCGGATGCCCGCCGCGGATGGCCGACGCCGACGCGCCGTTGCCGAGGTGGAAGACGATCTGCCGCAGCTCGGCGGGATCGCGCCCGAGCAGCTCGGCGGCACGGCCGGACACGTACTCGTGCGAGGTGCCGTGGAAGCCGTACTTCCGGATGCCGTGCGCCGCCGCTACTTTGGCGTCGATGGCGTAGGTCTTCGCGGCTGCGGGCAGGCCGTGGAAGAACGCCGTGTCGAACACCGCCACCTGCGGCACGCCCGGCAACAGCTGCCGCGCGCTCTCGATCCCGGCGACGTTGGCCGGATTGTGCAGCGGCGCCAGCGCCGCGAGTTCGCTGATCGCGGCCACCACGCCGTCGTCGATCAGGGTGGGCCGGTAGAACACCTCGCCGCCGTGCACCACCCGGTGCCCGACCGCACGCACGCCTTCGCGCACCAGATCGTGACCCGTCGCGGCGAAGGTGTCGAAGATCAGTCGCAGCCCGGCGGCGTGATCGGCGATCCGCTCGCGGCGCTCGGTGGTCTCGCCGTCGGCGCGATGCTCGATCCCGCCTTCGTCCTCGCCGATCCGCTCGACCATGCCCGATGCCGCGACCACACCCGAATCCGGGTCCACCAGCTGGTATTTGATGGACGATGAGCCGGAGTTGATCACCAGCACCATGCCTTCGGCCGTCTTGCTCATCACGCCTCCTGTGTCGCGCGCTCGCGTCGCACTCGCTCGGCAACCACGATCACGACGCGCTTGTTCCGCGACGCGCACGCGCCGCGGCGGCGCCGGCGCGCATCAGCTGTCCTGCGCCTGGATGGCGGTGATCGCCACGGTGTTGACGATGTCGGCCACCAGCGCGCCGCGGGACAGGTCGTTGACCGGCTTGCGCAGCCCTTGCAGCACCGGGCCGATCGCGATCGCGCCCGCGCTGCGCTGCACCGCCTTGTAGGTGTTGTTGCCGGTATTGAGGTCGGGAAACACGAATACCGTCGCGCGCCCGGCCACTTCGGAATCGGGCAGTTTGGCGTCGGCGACGGTCGGTTCGATGGCGGCGTCGTATTGGATCGGCCCCTCCACCGGCAACTGCGGTGCGCGTTCCCGCGTCAGCTTGGTCGCCACGCGCACCTTGTCCACGTCCGCGCCGCTGCCCGATTCGCCGGTGGAATACGACAGCATCGCGACCCTGGGCTCGATGCCGAAACGCTCGGCGGTCGCCGCGGACGAGATCGCGATATCGGCCAGCTGCTGCGCCGTCGGATCGGGCACGACCGCGCAGTCGCCGTACGCGAGCACCCGGTCGGCCAGGCACATCAGGAACACGCTGGAGACGGTGGCGACGCCGTCCACCGTTTTGATGATCTCCAGCGACGGGCGGATGGTGTGCGCGGTGGTGTGCGCCGCACCCGAGACCATGCCGTCGGCGATGCCCTTGTGCACCATCATGGTGCCGAAATAGGAGATGTCCGCGACGGTCTCGCGGGCCCGCTCCAGCGTCATGCCCTTGTGTTTGCGCAGCTCGGCGTATTCGGCGGCGAACTCGTCCAGGTAGCCGGAGGCGCGTGGGTCCAGCACCTGCGCGGCGGAGATGTCCACCCCGAGTTCGGCGGCTCGGGCGCGCACCGTCGTCTCGTCGCCGAGGATGATCAGATCGGCGATCTTGCGCTGCAGCACCCGTCCCGCCGCGCGCAGAATGCGGTCGTCGTCGCCTTCCGGCAGCACGATGCGCTTGCGATCCGCCCGCGCGCGCTCGATGAGCTGGTACTCGAACATCTGCGGCGTGACCACCGGACTGGGCGGAACGTCGATGCGCCGCAGCAACTCCGCGCCGTCGACGTGTTGCTCCATCAGGGCCAGGGCGGTGTCCACCTTGCGCGGATTGCCCGCGGACATGCGGCCGCGGGTGCGGTACGCGGCGCCCGCCGTGTCGTAGGTGCCGAGCTCGGTGGTGAGGATCGGCAGCTTGGGCTTCAGGCCGGTCATGAGCCGGGCGATCGCGGGATGCGGCAGCAGGCCGCCGTTCATGATGATGCCCGACAGCGACGGAAAGCCCTCCGCTTCGTGCGCGTTCACGACGCTGAGCAGCACGTCGGACCGATCGCCAGGCGCGATCACCACCACGCCCTCGGTCAGCCGTTCCAGGATGTGCTCGGCCGTCATGCCGCCGACCATGACCTTCAGCGCCTCGCGGTGCAGCAATTCCGGGTCGCCGCTGTACATCTCGCCGCCGATCGCGGCGCACAGCTCGGCCATGGTGGGAGCGATCAGCAAGGGGACCTCGGGCAACGTCCAAGACGGGACGTCGAAGCCGCCCAGCGCCGCGGCCACCTCGTCCAGCCGCTGCGGGTCGCAACGGTTGGCGATGACGGCGACCAGCTGCGCGTGCTCGTGCGCCAGCTCCGACGCGCACAGCTCGGCCAGCTGCTTCACCTCGTCCGGCGTGCGGCCCGCGCCGCGGAGCACGAGCAACACCGGCGCGCCGAGGTTGACCGCGATCCTGGCGTTGAAGCGCAGCTCGCTGGGGCTGGCCACGTCGGTGTAGTCGCTGCCGACCACGACCACCGCGTCACAGAGCTTGGCGACCTCGTGGAAGCGCAGGACGATCTCGCTGATCGCCGCGTCCGGGTCGGCGTGGACCTGCTCGTAGGTGGTGCCGACCGCCTGCGCGTAGTCGATGTCCGCGGTGCTGTGCTCGAGCAGCAGTTCCAGGATGTAGTCGGGCTCGGTGGTCGAGCGTGTGATCGGCCGGAACACCCCGACCCGCGCGGTCGTCGCGCACAGCGTCTGCAGTACCCCGAGTGCCACCGTCGACTTACCGGTGTCGCCCTCGGGAGAGGCGATGTACACGGCGGATGGAGCGTTGTCGGCCATGTCCGAGAGCTTAGTGAACCAGCGGCAACCGGACCCCGCCGCGCGACGATCGTCACCCGCGGGGGTGCTGCTGCGGGCGCGAAGCCGCCGGGGTCGGGGCTCCCCTGCCGCTATAGTCCGGGCATGGCTGAGCAATTTCCGGATCGGCAGTGGGGTTCGCGGACCAACCTATTCGCTCGCGCGGCAAGCAGATTCGCGGCGACGAAGGCCGGCTCCCGGCTCGTTCGGGCGCTCACCCCGTTGGACCGGGCGGTCTTGGAGCGTACCGGCGCGAAGTACACCGTGCTCGGCCCGATCGGCGCGCCGGTCATTCTGCTCACCACCATCGGACGCAAGTCCGGTCAGCCGCGCACCCAGCCGTTGCTGTACGTGCACGACGGCGACACCCTCTACGTGATCGGCAGCAACTTCGGCCAGGCGCACCACCCCGCCTGGACCGCCAACCTCCTGGCCAACCCCACCGCGACGGTGGCGATCGCGGGCGAGCGCATCCAGGTCACCGCGACTCCGGTCCCGGACCCCGACAAAGACGCCATCTTCCAACGCTTCGTCGACATCACCGGCGCCTACGCCGCCTACCGCACCCGCACCACCCGCGACCTGCGCATCTTCGCCCTCCGCCGGGCGTAACCCCGGGCGTAACCCCGCGAGTGGCACACCACCGTGGCATCGGCCGAGAAGACCTCTCCGTGGTGTGCCACTCGCGGACGTCTAGGCCAGCGCGCGGAGGCGGGGGGCCAGGTCGCGCTGGAAGAGGTCGAGGAAGCGGCGCTGGTCGTGGCCGGGGGCGTGGAAGACCAGGTGGTTGAGGCCCGCGTCGAGGTAGGGCTTGATCTGTTCCACCGCTTGGTCGGGGTCGCTGGCGACGATCCAGCGCTTGGCGATCTGCTCGATGGGCAGCGCGTCGGCGGCGGCCTCCATCTCGATCGGGTCGGTGATGCTGTGCTTCTGCTCGGCGGTGAGCGACAGCGGAGCCCAGAACCGGGTGTTCTCCCTGGCCAGCTCCGGATCGGTGTCGTAGGAGAGCTTGATCTCGATCATCCGGTCGATGTCGTCGGCGCTGCGCCCCGCCTTCGCCGCGCCCTCCGCGACGGCGGGCATCAACTTCTCGGTGTAGAGGTCCATGCCCTTGCCCGAGGTGCAGATGAATCCGTCGCCCGCGCGCCCGGCGTACCGCGCGACCAGCGGGCCGCCCGCGGCGACGTAGATCGGGATCCCGCCCTTGGGCACGTCGTAGATGGAGGCGCCGACGGTCTTGTAGTACTCGCCGTCGAAGTCGACGCGGTCGCCGGTCCACAGGGCGCGCATCAGGTCGACCGACTCGCGCAGGCGCGCGAAACGCTCCTTGAATTCCGGCCATTCGCCGGTGTACCCGGTGGCGATCTCGTTGAGCGCCTCACCGGTGCCGACGCCGAGCATGACGCGATCGGGGTACAGGCAGCCGAGGGTGGCGAACGCCTGCGCGATCACCGCGGGGTTGTAGCGGAACGTCGGGGTGAGCACCGACGTGCCGAGCTGAATGCGCTCGGTGCGCTCGCCGACCGCGGCCAGCCACGCCAGCGAGAACGGCGCGTGGCCGCCCTTGTGCCGCCAGGGCTGGAAATGGTCGCTCACGGTGGCGCTGTCCAAGCCGTGTTCCTCGGCCAGCACCGCGATCTCGACGAGTTCACGGGGACCGAACTGCTCCGCCGATGCTTTGTATCCGAGCTTGAGTCCGCTCATCTGCCACGCTCCTCGCGTTTCGTTTCGCCGCCATCGCGATCCGTCATCGACAGTAGTCAACGCTGCCGTCCTCCGCGCCGACGACCCGGCGCGGATGATCTTCACGGCGGAGAACGCCGCCGAGGGGGCGAAATGTTTCCGCCGTGGCGGATGCTGAGCGATAGCGGATAATGGCCGCGTGAACGCAGACGACGAGCCGATCCTGTCCTACTTGACCGATATGGACGGCGTGCTGGTGCACGAGGACCACCTCATCCCTGGCGCCGACAAGTTCCTCGCCGAACTGCGCGCCAACGACACGCCATTCCTGGTGCTGACCAACAATTCGATCCGCACGCCGCGCGATCTGCAGGCGCGGCTGCGGCACACCGGCCTCGACATCCCCGAAGAAGCGATCTGGACCTCCGCGCTGGCCACCGCCACATTCCTGAACGAACAGCGCCCCAACGGCACCGCGTACGTGGTGGGCGAATCCGGGCTCACCACCGCGTTGCACGAGATCGGCTACGTGCTGACCGACAGCGACCCGGACTACGTGGTCCTCGGCGAGACCAGGACGTACTCGTTCGAGGCGATCACCACCGCGATCCGGCTGGTCGAGCGCGGCGCGCGCTTCATCGCGACCAATCCGGACCCGACCGGCCCGTCCCGCGAGGGTTCGCTGCCCGCGACCGGCTCGGTGGCCGCGCTGATCACCCGCGCCACCGGCCGCGATCCCTACTACGTCGGCAAACCGAACCCGCTGATGATGCGCTCCGCGTTGCGCCGCATCGGCGCCCATTCCCAGTCCACGGTGATGATCGGCGACCGGATGGACACCGACGTCATCTCCGGCCTGGAAGCGGGCATGCGCACCATCCTGGTCACCTCGGGCATCTCCACCCGAGCGTCTTTCGAGGCCTACCCCTACCGTCCCACGATGGTCGTGGACTCGGTCGCCGATCTGATCGGCAAGACCAAAGCCCCGTTCACGGACTGATCGATATCCAGCCGCTCGCCACCGCGCGATGGGCACCGACCTGTCGGGCGATCGCACCTCGAAAGGCGCAGCGAGGCAGGGCGCCCGTCCAGCGACCTCCGCCGAGCGGACAGTGAGCCGGGGATCGACGCCCCTTCCGACCGGACCCGCGCGACGCGGAACGCCGGCGTCCGAAGGCTTCGGATCGTCGCAGGATCAGTCGTCCGCGGGTGAAATCCACCCGCACCCCCGGTGCCGCCGTTACCGGCGCCCCACTGCGCGCGCCGTACTACGCGCGGCCGACGGTGATCGCGTCCAGTGCGGCGGACAAACTGGTGAGCACCTCGACGGTCAGCGCCAGCTGCTCGCGGCCGAGTTCTTCGGCGAGCCGCTCCGCCATCACCGCGTGCTGCGGATTGATCCGGCCGACCGCGGCCAGGCCCGCGTCGGTGACCGCGACGAGTTTGGCGCGGCGGTGCGCGGGATTGGGACGGTATTCGGCAAGACCCTTGTCCACCAGCAGATCCGCGATGCGCTGGACGCTCTGCCGGGTGATGCCCATTGCGCGGGCGATCCCCGCGACGGGTAACGGCGCTCGCAATACCGCGCCGAGCACCTGCCACCACGCGGCGGTGAGACCAGCCGGTCGCGCCAAATCCTCGGCCACCGCGAGGAATTGACCGTTCAGGCGGAACGACGTGATCGCCGCCCCCGCGAACAGTTCCTGTTCAGGGGTCATGCTCACCTCCGGTACCCGCGGCCGGTTTCCCGGATCACCGACGATTCTCGCTCACGCATGCTGCGCGTCGTACTCCGCGAGCACCGCCCATCCGGCCGGATCGGAGTGCGCGTACAACGCGTACCAGCCGTCCAGCACATGCGGCTCGTACACGCCGAGCCTGCCGAGCACCTCGCGGGCGAATTCGAACGGCGCGCTCGCACCGGCGGTGATCACGTCACCGTCGGTGACGGCCGGTTCGTCGACGTAGTGATCCGCGCCCGAATACCCGCTGTAGCGAAGGTACTCGGCGACATTGCTGGTGTGCCTGCGGGTGTCGAGCAGTCCCGCCTTGGCCAAGCCGAACGTCGCGCCGCAGATCGCGGCGACCGGAACACCGGCGTCCACGAACTCGCGCGCCTTGTGCGCGAACGGATCGAGTTGCGGCCCCTCCCAGGTCTCCGCGCCCGGCAGGATCAGCATTGCGCTGTCCGCGGGGGTCAGGTCGGCGAGCGCGATGTCCGGCACGATGCGCATGCCACCCATCGTGGTGATCGGTTCCGTCGTCGGGCCGACCGTTTGCACCTGCCACGTTCCCGGCTCCCGATGCCAGTTCGGCTTGTTGATGTGCGCGGTGGCCGCGCCCACCTCCCAGTCGGCGAGCGTGTCGTAAACGGCCATGTGCACTGTCTGTATCATGACAGTATGCTGTCATATTTGACAGTATGCTGTCAATCGCGGATCGGCGGACCCGCGAACCGGCAACTACGCTGGACGCATGCGAATTTCGGTGGCGGCGGACGAGCGGGTGGGTGTGGCCGCGGAACTGGTCGACGAGCTGGGCAAGCGCGGCCACGAACTCCTGCTGCACGGCGCGCTGTCCGACGAGGAACGCGACGATTGGGCGTGGGCCAGCGAAGCGGCCGCCCGCGACGTCGCCTCCGGTCACGCCGAGCAGGCCGTCGTCTGCTGCTGGACCGGCACGGGCGCATCGATCGCCGCGAACAAGGTCGCCGGCGTCCGCGCCGCGCTCTGCGCCGACGCATCGACCGCGGCGGGCGCCCGCACCTGGAACGACGCGAATGTCCTTGCCCTGAGCCTGCGTTCGACCTCGAGCGCCGAACTCAGGGAAATCCTCGACGCCTGGTTCACCACCGAACCGAGCTCGGCCCCGGACGACCAGGCCAACATCGCCCATCTCACCGACATCGAACGCACCGACGGCTGACCAGCGGAACGCCCGGCGCCGGCAGGCCTGCGGGCCATCGCTCGGCCCTCGACAGCCGTCTCCGCATGACGCGCGGCATCGAAGCACCGACCGCGCCTGCGGCCGAACCCGGCGCTACCGTCGAGGCATGTCCATCCAGAGCGCCGGTGGCACGTTCGGGAACTACTTCCTCGAACGCTTGCTGGGTCGTGGCGGCATGGGCGAGGTGTGGCTGGCACACGACCGTGACGGCCGCGCCGTGGCGCTCAAGGTGCTGTCCTCGGCATATACCGCCGATCCGCTCTATCGGCAGCGCTTCGAGCGGGAGGCGCGGTTGGGGGCTCGGGCGCGCAATCCGCATATCGTGCCCATCCACGCGTTCGGCGAGGTCGACGGCCACCTGTTCTTGGAGATGGCCTACATCGATGGCATCGATCTCGGCACCCGGTTGAGATCGGGCCCGCTACCGCCGGACCGGGCCGTGGACGTCATCGCCCAGGCCGCCGAGGCGCTGGATGCCGCGCATGCGGCCGGACTCGTGCACCGGGATGTGAAGCCCGGCAACATCCTTCTGCACACCAGCGGTTTCGTGTATCTGATCGATTTCGGCATCGCCCGCGCCGCCGACGGCACGGCGCTCACCGCGACCGGGCTGGTGGTGGGCACGCTGGGGTACATGGCGCCGGAACGCTTCACGGGCACGGTCGACGCCAGGTCGGATGTCTATTCGCTGGCCTGCGTGCTCTACGAGGCTCTGACCGGACAACCGCCCTACGGCGCTGGCGATCCGGCCCAGCAGATGCGCGCGCATCTGATGACCGAGCCGCCGCGCGCGTCACGTGCGGCCGACGGCGTCCCGGCCGCACTCGATGACGTCATCGCCCGCGGAATGGCCAAGGAGCCGGACGCGCGCTACGGCAGCGCGGGACAGTTCGCCGCCGCGGCATCGGCAGCCCTGAACCCGTCCGCGCGACCGAACACGCCGGTACCGGGCTCCATGCCACCGTCCGGCCGTACGCCGACCAGGATCATGCCCGTCGTCACCTCCACGCAACCGCCACCCGAGGTCCGGCCCCCCGCCCCGACCGGGCAGCGCGGCCCTCGGCGGAAACTTCGCATCGCGACCGCGGCAGCGGCGGCGGCGCTGGCCGCCGCGGCGGCGGTGTGGCTGGTGGCAGGCGGCATCGACAACGGGTCCGCGCCCGTCGCGAGCACGACCGACCGCGAAGCGATGGCGACCAATTCCTCGACCGGTGCGCAGTCCGCGAATCCTGGTCCCGCCACGCGCGACGGAAACTTCGCCTTCACCGTCACCGACGCGGCCACCGGAAGCGGTTCGCGCACGATCGTGACGCTTACCGTCACCAATGTGTCCGACCACGAACAGACTTGGTCCATCCCGGAGCAACGACTGGTCACCACCGGCGGGCGTTCGCTCCCGCCGGACGCGGCGGGCACCGCCGAGCTGAATCCGCCCGGCGACTTCGCGCGCATCGCTCCCGGCCGCGCCGGTACTTTCCGCCTAGCCTTCGACCTGCCCGGCAAGAACAAGAACGGCAAGAAGAACGACAAGAAGGACGAGGCCCCGAGCCATCTGGTCCTGCACGGCGATCCGTCGTCACCCGGCGTAACCGTGCCGATCCGCTGACCGCTCGGGCCACGGCTTCCCGGTCAGGCCAATGCTTGGTCGAGATCTTGGAGCAGGTCCTCCACGTCTTCCAAGCCCACCGAGATGCGCACGACGCCGTCGGTCAGGCCGATGGTGGCCCTGCCTTCGGGGCCCATGGCGCGGTGTGTGGTGGTCGCCGGGTGGGTGATCAGCGACTTCGCGTCACCGAGGTTGTTGGAGATGTCGACGACGCGCAACCGGTTGAGGACTTCGAACGCGCGCTTCTTTGCCTCGTTCTCGGGAGCGTTCAACTCGAAGGTGACCACGGTGCCGCCCCCGCTCATCTGGCCGGCGGCCAGCGCGTACTGCGGATGCGATTCCAGGAACGGGTACCGCACCCAGCTGACGGCCGGGTTGCTCTCCAGGAAGCGGGCGATGCGCAGGGCGGACTCCGTCGAATGGCGCACCCGCAGCGGCATCGTCTCCAAGCCTTTGAGCAGCGTCCACGCGTTGAACGGGCTCAGCGCGGGACCGGTGTGGCGCATCAGCGTTTTCACCGGCCCGTCGATGTAGTCCCGAGCCCCGAGTATCGCGCCGCCGAGCACGCGGCCCTGGCCGTCGATGTGCTTGGTGCCCGAGTAGACCACCACGTCGGCGCCGAGCTCGAAGCCGCGTTGCAGCAGCGGGGTGGCGAACACGTTGTCCAGCACGACCTTCGCGCCCGCCGCATGCGCCAGCTCGGTCACCCGCCGCACGTCGACCAGCGTCTGCATCGGGTTGGCCGGCGTCTCGAAGAAGACCGCCTGCGTGGGCACCGACAGCGCCTGCTCCCACTGGTCGAGGTCCTCGCCGTCGACGAAGACGGTCTCAACGCCCCAGCGCGGCAGGATCTCGTTGCACACCACGAAGCACGAGCCGAACAGGCTGCGCGCGGCGACCAGCCGGTCACCGGCGCCCAGCAGCGCGCCGAGCGCGGTGAACACCGCGGACATGCCGCTCGCGGTCGCGAAGCACGCCTCGGCGCCGTCGAGCAGGCGCATCCGCTCCTCGAACATGGCCACCGTCGGGTTGCCGTAGCGGGAGTAGACGAAGTGCTCGACCTCGCCGGTGAACGCGGCCTCGGCCGCCTCGGCGCTCTCGTAGACGAAGCCGGAGGTCAGGTAGAGCGCCTCCGCGGTCTCCTCGAAACCGGAGCGCCGCAGGCCGCCGCGCACGCCGAGCGTCGCGGGGCCGACGCCGTCGGGCAGCGGCTTGTCGAACGCGCCGCCGGTGATCACGACTGCCGCCACGGCAGTCCGAGAGCACGCCAGCCGGAGCCGCCGCGATGCCCGAATTCGTCGAGCGGGCCCTCGAAGCCCTCGAGCACGTTGTAGGAGGTGCGGTAACCCGCGGAGGTGGCGGCGATCGCCGCGCCCACCGAACGCTGACCGGAGCGACAGAGGAAGACCACCGGAGCCTCCGGGTCATGGCCGTCGAGCGCCTGCTTCAACTGCTCGACGAACGCCTCGTTGCGCGCGCCCGTCGAGTCGACCCACTCGATCAGCACGGTCGGCCGCTCGATCGAACTCGTGTCGGGGACGCCCACGAACTTCCATTCCGCTTCCGTCCGCACGTCCACCAAGACGGCTTCCGGATTGTTCTGCAACAGCTCCCATGCCTGCTGCGGGGTGATGTCACCGGCATAACTCATGTGCACCTCCTGTGAATCCGCACTTGCCGCGCCCGGGACCGAGGCGCCGCCAGGTCGTCACCCGGAGCACCCCACCGCGGAGGAGGGTTGCCGACCAGCAATGCCGGGGCTTGACACTGGTTCTCATGACCTTCGACTGAGATTGCACCGACCCGGGTCACCGTGTCAAACGGTGGCGCACCCTGCGCGAACGCTCAGGTGCACACCAGCCACTTGTCACCGGATCTGGTGAGATTCCAGGTCGTCGTCTTCTCCTGCCCGTCCACCTTCGTGGTGACGGTCGCCTTGCCCCGGTCGCCGTCCACCATGGGCGAGTCGATTTTCGTGATCTCGACCGGCTTTCCGGCGCCGTCCTGGCCCGCCAGCGGTGAGTGGGTCGCGTCGAAGCCCTGGCACGCGGTGCCGGGCGGCGGCACGGCGTCGCTGCGGTTGGAGCCGTCGACGAAGTTGCGGACGGCCGCCGCGATGCGGTCGGCCTCTGTGACATTTTTCTCAGCGGGCGAGAGCACACCGCCGAGCACGATCGCGATCAGCACGATCGCCGCGACCACCGCTGCGGCGACGAACGGGACCACCGAGCGTTTGTCGGTCTGGTCGACGCGGATGATCTCGTCCTCGTCCGCGGCGGGATGCTGTTCGGTCATGAGTCGATGATCCCTGGTCGGCGGCGGTATCGAGCGCTCGCCCCCCGGCTGCGGACCAGGCGCGACGCCGATCCGAAGCGAGGGGCGGCGATAGACCGGGCGCGAGCGGGTAGACGACGATCATGACCGTGGATGGCATCCGCCGGGTTCACGCACCGACGCGGGGCGGCATCGGCCATCCCGATAGAATCGCGGGACGGCGGCCTGCTGTCATAGCGAATCGGCAGCTCCACGCCGCGGCGAACGGAGCACCGTGCAGCCACGAGCCGGCAACGCCGGCGTCCGCACCGGACGGGTGCGACCGAGCCGGTGCGTCAACTTAGCCTAAGCTAAGCCCAGACGTCATTAATTGTTTCGACCATAAAGGTGCGCGTAAAGAGATGACCGAACAGAGTGCAGTAGAGGATGGCGGTGTCCGCGAGCCCTCCGTGGTGACGCAGGCTTCCTCCTCCGGGCCTGACGCGCACACCGCGAGGACCCGCCCGCTCCGCATCGCGATCGTGGGCGCCGGACCGGCCGGGATCTACGCCGCCGACGCATTGATGAAGTCCGACGCCGAGGTGTCGATCGACCTCTACGAGCGCATGCCCGCGCCGTTCGGCCTGATCCGCTACGGCGTCGCGCCCGACCACCCCAGGATCAAGGGCATCATCACCGCCCTGCACAAGGTCCTCGACAAGCCGCAGGTGCGCCTGCTCGGCAACATCGACTACGGCACCGACATCACCCTCGACGACCTGCGCGCCTTCTACGACGCGGTGATCTTCTCCACCGGAGCCAACGCCGACCGTGCCCTGCCCATCCCCGGCATCGACCTCGACGGCTCCTACGGCGCCGCCGACTTCGTCTCCTGGTACGACGGCCACCCCGACGTGCCGCGCACCTGGCCGTTGGACGCGGAGAAGGTCGCCGTTCTCGGCGTCGGCAACGTCGCCCTCGACGTCGCCCGCGTGCTGGCCAAGACCGGCGACGAGCTGCTGCCGACGGAGATCCCGCCGAACGTCTACAAGGGCCTCAAGGCCAACAAGGCCGTCGAGGTGCACGTCTTCGGCCGCCGCGGCCCGGCGCAGGCCAAGTTCACCCCGCTGGAGCTGCGCGAACTCGACCACTCGCCCACCATCGAAGTCATCGTCGACCCCGAGGACATCGACTACGACGAGGGCTCCGAGGCCGCGCGGCGGCACTCCAAGCAGGTCGACATGGTGGCCAACACGCTCGAGCAGTGGGCCATCCGCGACGCGGGCGACCGGCCGCACAAGCTGTTCCTGCACTTCTTCGAGTCCCCCGCCGAAATCCTCGGTGAGAACGGCAAGGTCGTCGGCCTGCGCACCGAGCGCACCCAGCTCGACGGCACCGGCAACGTCAAGGGCACCGGCGTGTTCAAGGACTGGGACGTGCAGGCGGTCTATCGCGCCGTCGGCTACCTGTCGCAGAACCTGACCAACCTGCCGTTCGACGATCAGGCCGGCACCGTGCCGAACGAAGCCGGTCGCGTGCTCGTCGACGAGAACGCCGACGGCGCCGCGCGCTACATGCCCGCCACCTACGTCACCGGCTGGATCAAGCGCGGCCCGGTCGGCCTGATCGGCCACACCAAGGGCGACGCCAACGAGACTATCGCCTGCCTGCTGGACGACGCTCCCCGCTTCACCCCGGCCGAGCGGCCCGAGCCGGAGGCCGTCATCGAGTTCCTCGAGGGCAAGGGCATCCCGTTCACCACGTGGGCCGGTTGGTACCGCCTCGACGCGCACGAACGCTCCCTCGGCGAACCGGAGGGCCGCGAGCGCGTCAAGGTCGTCGAGCGCGAGGACATGCTGCGCGCCAGCGAACCGCACAAGGTCTGATCACCCACCGAGTGACCGCTCCGCCGCCGTCGCGACACCCCAGCTCTGGCAGCGGAAAATCCGACCCTGAGGCATTCTGTACAAGTGTTCGATGCCCACCTGCACATTTTCGACCCGCGGTTTCCGCTGGCCGAGAACGAGGGCTACCTGCCCGACCCGTTCACCATCGCCGATTACCGCAAGCGCATGGCGCGCTACGACATCAGCGGCGGCGCCGTGGTCAGCGGGTCGTTCCAGGGCACGGACCAGACCTACCTGAAGGCCGCCCTCGCCGAACTGGGCGAGGGCTGGGTCGGCGTCACCCGGCTCGATCTGGACGCCACCGACGAGGAGATCCTGGAACTGGACCGGATCGGGGTGCGCGCGCTGCGGTTCAACCTCAAGCGCGCGGCCACCGACATCACCGGCATGACGTTGCAGGCGCTGCGCGCCTACGACCTGGCCGGCTGGCATGTCGAGGTCTACATCGACGGCACGATGCTGGCCTCGCTGCAACCGGTCATCTCCAAGCTGCCCGCGCTGTCGGTCGACCATCTGGGCATGTCCGCCGAAGGGGTGCCCTTCCTGCTGGATCTGGTCGACCGCGGAGCCAAGGTGAAGGCGACCGGTTTCGGCCGGGTCGCGATGAATGTCGCCGACACGCTGCGCCGGGTGCACGCGGTGAATCCGGAAGCCCTCATGTTCGGCACCGATCTGCCCGGCACCAGAGCCGGGCGCCCGTTCCGGGACTCGGACGTGGACCTGCTCTGCGACGTGGTGGGCACCGACATGTACGCGGTGCTCGAGGACAACGCCCGCGCCTTCTACCGGCTCCCGGCCCGCGAGCGCGCTGTCAGCGACGACCCGCCTCCCACGCTGCCGTTGCACCGGCCGGAACCGCCGACCCTCCGGCTGCGCCGCGACGAACTCCCGGGAAGCCGCGCGGGCGACACTGTTCCGTTTCCCGCCATCGATCGGTAACGCTCAGACGGCGAAGACGCCCGCGAGCCAGACCCCGGTGGCCAGCAACGCGCCGAACAGCTCGATCAGCATGGACAGGCCGACGCCCTTCAACGCGTGCACCGTCGCCTGCCATGCCTGCCGGTTGACCCGCAGCCGCTGGAGTTCCCAGAGGTAAACGCCGAGAACGAAACCCACGAACAGGCCGACCACCGGGATCACGAAGAAACCGATCACGCCGAGGATCGCGCCGAGCAGGAGCGCGCGGTTGGACACTCCCGCGTCTTTCATCCGCCGCCCCGGCCAGGTGTATTTGACGACACCCGAGAGCACCAGCAGCACGGTGCTGATCGCGAAAACCGTCCAGGCCGTGGCGCCCCCGGTGAGGAATGCCCAGACGGCGATGGCCGCGAAGATCAGGATGACGCCCGGCAGGATCGGCACGACGATCCCGGCCAGACCGACCACGATCGCGAGACCGGCGAGAAGGTTGTACCACCCCTGATCAGACAGCGCTTCCACACGTGCAGCCTAGAGCCGGGCGCACCATCGGGCGAGCCGTCGATTCAGCGCCCGTGGACGTTCGAGGATGCCCAGGGCTTCGGCCCCCACGTTATTGTCATACTGTCAATACATCCTTCCCGGTGACTGCCGGGAGGACGCACCGGCCACCGGTGCGCTGGATCGAACGACGAACCGAGGTAGGGCGTGAGCACTCCATCCACCGCCAAGCAGGGCCCGCTCGCGGGCATCAAGGTCATCGAGCTGGCCGGGATCGGCCCCGGTCCGCACGCCGCGCTGCTGCTCGCCGATCTGGGCGCCGACGTGGTGCGGGTGCAGCGGGCCGGCCAGCTGCCCGGCGGGTTCGACCGTCCGCAGCTGCGCGGCCGGACCATCGTCGAGGCCAACCTCAAGGACCCCGCCGACATCGAGAAGGTGCTCGGCCTGGTCGAGAAGGCGGACGTGCTGATCGAGGGCTTCCGCCCCGGCGTCACCGAGCGATTGGGCATCGGCCCGGACGACGCGCTCGCCCGCAACCCGCGCCTGGTCTACGGACGGATGACCGGCTGGGGTCAGGAGGGCCCGCTGGCCGATCGCGCCGGGCACGACATCAACTACATCTCCATCACCGGCGTGCTGCACGCCATCGGCCGCAAGGGTGAACGCCCCGTTCCGCCGCTGAACATGGTGGGCGATTTCGGCGGCGGCTCGATGTTCCTGGTGTTCGGCATCCTCGCCGCGCTGGTCGAGCGGCAGCAGTCCGGCAAGGGCCAGGTGATCGACGCGGCCATGGTCGATGGCGCCCTTGCCCTTTCGCACATGATCTGGGGCATGCGCGGCGCGGGCGCCTGGTCCGATGAGCGCGGCGTGAATCTGCTCGACACCGGAATGTCGTTCTACGACACCTACGAAACCGCCGACGGCAAGTACATGGCGGTCGGCGCGATCGAACCGCAGTTCTACGCCCAGCTGCTCGCCGGGCTGGAGATCGACGCCGACGGCCTGCCGTTCCAGCTCGATCCCGCCGGGCAGGACACGCTGAAAAAGCTTTTCGCCGAACGCTTCCGGACCAAGACGCGGGACGAGTGGGCCGAGATCTTCGTCGGGACCGACGCGTGCGTCTCCCCCGTGCTCACGTTCGAGGAGGCGACGCGCAACGAGCACATCGCGGCCCGCGGCTCACTGCTCGAGCTGGACAACATCACTCAGCACGCCCCCGCGCCGCGATTCTCCCGCACCCCGAACGGAATTCCGACCCCGCCGCCGACCACCGCCACCCCGATCGAAGCGGTCTGGGCCGAGTGAGCATCGGGCGGGGTGGCGTGGCGCCATCCCGCCCCGTGGCCGATAATTGAAACTTGTAACATACCAACCGGTTCGACAGTTTCGTGCCGGTCCTGCCATACTGTCCGCGAGCAGGTGGCTTTTCGAGAATCGCGGACCGCATGCGGTCCGCTCCTTGACCGCCGCTCTCGCCGGAGGCCTTCGCGCCGTGCGAGCTTCTGCACACCGCCCGAGCACGACGAGGGCCAGTCCCGAGGGGTGGCAGGCCGATCGTGCTCGGCGGTGTGGGAACATGCCGCAGGCGGAGGCACTCCCACCTCGTCGAAATCGCCTCAGTAGCAGGTCAACGGCGTCAACGGATCCGCGGCGCGCGGCGTGAGCGCCGCGTAGGCGGACGCGATGGCCTTGACCGCCAAACGCAATTCGGGTTCCTGGTGGGTGAACGGCAACCGCAGGAACCGTTCGAACGCGCCCTGCACACCGAATCGGGGTCCGGCCGCGAGCAATACGCCGTGGTTGGGAGCCGTGGCGGCCAACGCCGTCGAAACGGAGGTCGGCAGCTGCGCCCACACCGACATTCCGCCCGCGCCGACGCTGACGCGCCAGTCCGGCAGTTCCTCGGCGAGCGCGTCGAGCAGTGCGGCACGCTGCGAGCGCAATTGGTCCCTGCGCCGGTCGAGAATCGCCTCCGCGTGCTCCAGCAGATGCACGGTGGCCAGCTGATCCATCACGGGGGTGCCGAGGTCGACCGTGGAGCGGATGCCGAGCAGCTTGGTGATCAGCGCCTGGCTGGTCCGGATCCAGCCGACGCGCAGACCGCCCCAGAACGATTTCGAGGCCGAGCCGATGGTCACGATCTCGGAGCCTTTGGCGAAGGCGGCGACCGGCGGCGGCGGAACTTCGTCGCCGAGCCCGAGGTCCGCCATCGATTCGTCGATCACGATGGTCATCCTGGTCTCCCGCGCGATGGCGGCCAGTTCGGCGCGGCCGTCGGCGTCGAGCAGCAGGCCGGTCGGGTTGTTGTAGTCCGGCACCAGATAGGCCAGGCCCGCCGCGGTCTGCCGCGCGGCGCTGCGGATGCCGTCGAGGTCCCAGCCGCCCGCCGGGTCCTCCGGGCGCAGCGGCACCGGCACCGGCCGCGCGCCCACGTCGCGGATCGCCTCGATGGCGTTCGGGTAGGTCGGATGGTCGATCAGCACGCGGGCGGCGGGCACCGTGAGCACGTTCAGCAGCAGGCGCAGGCCGTGCTGGGCGCCGAGGGTGACCAGGATCTGATCGGGCTCGGTGGGCAGCCCGCGCGCGGTGTAGCGGCGGGCGATGGCCTCGCGGAGCGCGAGCACGCCGACCGGGTCCATACCGTGCGTGCCGAGGTAGGCCGGAATCCCTTCCAGAGCGACGGAATACGCGTCCTGCATCTCCAGCGGGGCGGCCATGGCGGCATAGGTCATGTCGACGGTGGGCAACTCGGGCGAGCCCATCATCGCCAGGATGCTGCGGGCCGGTTTGACGCCGTCGTGCTGCACGTCGCGAGGCAGGGCCACCGTGCTGCGCGAGCCCTGGCGGCTGATCAGGTAGCCGTGCTCGCGCAACAGCGCGTAGGTGGAGGTGATGGTGGTGCGGCTGACCCCGAGGGTGGCGGCGAGATCCCGTTCGCTGGGCAAGGCGACGCCCAGCGGCGCGCGCCCGTCGTGGATCAGCAGCCGGATGCCCTCGGCGAGCGCCAAGTAGGCCGGGCGAGTGGACCGCCGCCCGGCCGCATCCGGATCGCCGTCGTGCGCGTGCCGCCAACGGCCCAGATCGCGAGCCAGGCTGCCCGCGCCGATCACTCTCGTCGCCATCGGTCCAGTATCGGCTGATTGGATATTCATTGGCAAGGCCAGTGGCGCGCACGCTGGCGGACATGACCGTCCTCGCCACTCTGCTCTCCGCCGCCCTGCTCGGCTTCCTGATCCACCGATTCGCGCCGGACCGCGACACCCGCACCTTCCGCCTCGAACGCTTCCACCCCCGGACACGGATGTCGGACCAACCTCTCTCCTATTACGAGCACCAGCGGAGATACTCCGACCTCGCCGCGATCCACAGCCGTGGCGAAGCGCCATAAGCGATCCGGATATCTAAAGCCAGTTTCGGAAAACTGGACCGCTCATTGCGCACTTGTCGGTCCCGCGGTGCAGACTTGCCTCATGAGTGACGCCGCTCGCCTCGCCGCCGATCGTCCGGCGGCCGAGGCCACCGAGCCTGAGGTCTCCGGCCGCCCCGCACCGTCCGGCCCGATCGCGGCGACGCTGTTCGACACCGCGATCGGCTGCTGCGCGATCGCGTGGAACGAGCACGGCGTGATCCGTTTCCAGCTCCCGGAGGCGACCCCAGCGGCTACCCGCGCGCGCATCACACGCGGACGCACCGGCGAGCGAATCCACGAAGAGCCGCCCACGGGCGCCGTGGCCGCCGCCATCGCGGGCATCCGCGCCCACCTCGCCGGCGAACTCGACGACCTGCGCTGGATCGCACTGGACACCAGCGGGATTCCCGACTTCCACCGCGCCGTCTACGCCGTCACGCGCGCCATCGACCCGGGCCACACCCTCAGCTACGGCCAGGTCGCCCACCTCGTCGGCGCCCCGGGCGGCGCACAGGCGGTCGGACAAGCCCTGGGCCGTAACCCGATCCCCCTGATCATCCCGTGCCACCGCGTCCTGGCCGCCGACCACGCCTTACACGGCTTCTCCGCCCCCGGCGGCATCGACACCAAGCAGCGCCTCTTGGCCATCGAGCGCACCCCGGGCTTCGGCGAGCCCACCTTGTTCTGAACGACCGCTGCCGCAAATACATCGAACGCCGCAGCGCCGCTTCGAATTGCCGCCGCAGACCATCAACCAGCTCGACCACGTCTCGAGCGAAGCGAGACCAAGCAACCGCCGTTCGCGGCCCGCTCGTGTCTACCCAGCTGCGGCATACGCGAAGAAGGAGCGCGCGGGTCGGTCGAAGAAAGCCGACACCAGCCACGACGAACGGGCGTGCCCCCGGCAGCGAGCCGCGACACCGACGCGCCCAGCGCACCTCGACCACGACTTTCGAGCGAAGCGAGACCGAGCATCCGCCGTTCGCGGCCCGGCTCGCGTGTGCGCGGCCGCCGCGTACGCGACGAAGGAGCAAGCGGCGGTCGCGCACACGCGAGCCACAAAGGGGCCGCGAACACTCAGCGCCGAAGGCGCGGCAATTCAGCACAGCACACCCAGCGCCGCGGGCGCTGGAGAAATCACAGCACCGGGTGGGCGCGGTAGAAGTCGCAGGCTTCTCCCGTGATGTAGCCGTCCTCGCAGCCGAAGTAGGTCTGGATGCAGGCGTTCGTCGAGCAACCGAGTTCGATCAGCTTCTGCCTGACCCGGGCGTTGCGCTCCTGCGGCGTCTCGGTCTTCGGCGCGACCGTCGCCGAGGCAGGCGCAGAACTGGGAACTGGCTGCGGCTGCCGGTCCGAGCATCCGGCGGCCAGGACCAGTCCGGTCGCCATCGTCGCGATCACCGCGGCGGGCCGCAGGGTCACATCGCGCTCCCGGACTCACCGCGCATCAGCGCGCCGAGGGACTCCCGATCGGTGACGTCCATCTTGATGCAGGCCCGGTAGAGATGGCCTTCGACGGTGCGCACCGAGACGGTGAGCCGGTCGGCGATCTGCCGGTTGGACAGGCCCGCGGCGACGAGGTTGGCGATCTCGCGTTCCCGCGCGGTCAAGGGCAAGGGTTGCGCGGCCTGCCGCAGCGCCGGGGTGCTCGCTCCGCCGCAGGCGGCGGCGAGCCGGTTGGCCGCGGCGGCGGACTCCAGCAACTTGCGCCGGTCCCCGGCGCGCTCGTGTGCCGAGGCGGCCTGCGCCGCGGCGTCGGCGGCCGACAGCAGCACGCCGATGCGCTCGAATTCGGCCGCGGCCGCGTCCAGCCCGGGTCCGTCGTGGGCGGCGAGCGCGACCGCGTGCCGCGCTTGCGCCTGGACCAGCCGCCCTTCCACCCGGTCGGCCAGTTCCGCCAGTCGCCCGGACACGGAATGGTCGCCGAAGCGGGCCGCGGTGTGCAGCGCCATGGCCTCGATCGCGTGCTGATGCGAGCGCGCGGCCGCGTCCGCGGCGCCCACCGCGATGCGGATGGCGGGCGTCACGGTTCCTTCGGCTGCGGCCAGCCAAGCACGCGCCACTTCCAGTTGCGGTTCGTACACGGCGCTGTGCCTGCCGCCCCGCGCGGTGGCGTGCGCGATCGACTCGGCGGCCTCGACGGGCCGACCGAGCGCCGAATACGCTTCCGCCAGGCGGATTCGCGCGGGGAACATCCATGCGGCCGCGCCCTCCGCGGCCAATGCGGCCAGCGCCTGTTCCAGATTCTCGATGCCGTCCAGGAAGCGGCCCTGCGCCACATCGACGGTGCCTTGCAGGATCTTCGACATGCCCCAGGCCAGATACTGACCCGGCGATGAGTAGCCGACGAACGCCCCCGCGCAGCGCCTGGCGGCCTCCAGATCGCCCGCGAATGTCAGGGCGAGCACCTCGGCGTGCGTGGACATGAAGCGGTTGAGCCCGTCGATGTGCTCTTCCACCTCGTGCCCGCGGGCGGCGTACCGCCTGGCGTCCTCGGCCTTGCCCATCAACGCCGACGCCAGGCCGCCGCCGAACGACGCCCACCACACCGCCCACGGCGGCGCGCCGTCGGCGGACATCACCGCCTCCGCCTCGGCGATCGCGTCGTCGACGCGGTTCTCGTTCACCAGGCTGGCGGACGCAAGACCGGTGAAGATGGCCGCGATCTTCGGATGCCGCACCTTCCCGCGCACGAGCTTCAGCACCTCGTCGGCGCGATCGGCATCGCCCATGGCCCACAACAGGTTCGCCACCCTGGTGCTGCCCCAGCGCGCCAACTGCACCTCGTCGAGCTGGTCGGGGTCGAAGCTGGCCAGGGTGCGCTCGGCCTCGATCCGGTGCCCCTGCCACAGCAGGGCGCGCGCCAGCAGGTCGGCGGCCTCCACGCCGCCGCGCCGCTCCACGGCTGCGCGGGCGAAACGCTCGCCCAGCGGCAGATTCGCCAATCCGATCGCGTCGGCCGCGGCCGCTTCGAACAATTCCAGATCCGCGGATTTGTCACTGTCCAGCGCCAATTCGGCCAGCCGGATGCGGTCGGCGGCGGAATTGATCCGGCGTTCCTTGAGCGAGGAATACAACCGGCCGCGCAGCCGCCGCGCCGAGGCGATGCCGAGCCTGCGGCGGATCACCTCTCCGAACAGCGGGTGGTTGTAGCGCACGATCAGATCGCGCGAATTCTCCACCACCCGGATCACACCGCGCGTTTCGGCGGCTTCCACCGCGTCCTCGCCCGCCAATTCGGCGAGCACGTCGAGATCGATCGGCTCGCAGAAGGTCAGCAGTTCCAGCACCCGCAGCACCGGCTCGGGCAACTGCTCGACCCGGTCCTCCAGCAGCGCGGCAAGCTCCGAGGTCACCGCCGCGCGTCCACGCAGTTGCCACACGCCGTTGACCTGACGCAGCGTGCCCGCCTCCAGCGCTCCCTCCACCAGATGCCGCAGGAACAGCGCGTTTCCGGCGGATGACTCCCACATCAGATTGGCGGTGAACCCCTCGAGCTGCCCGCCGAGCATCGACTCCACCAGTTCGACGCTCTGGCGCTGGGTGAACGGCCGCAGGTCGATGCGCGTCAGGTGGCCGTCTTTCCACAGTGAGGTGACCGCGTCCGGCACCGGAACGCCGCTGCGCACGGTCACCACGATGTGCGCGGCTTTGTCGATCGCCAGTTGCAGCAGCAGCGTGGCGGAGAGCTGATCGAGCAGATGCGCGTCGTCGACGCCGATCACCGTGTCACCGTCGGCGAGCAACGCCTCGCGCGCCGCCGACATGAACGTGACCGGATCGTGCGCCGTATAGACGCCGACCATGTGCGCGAACACGCCCAGCGGGATGCTGCGCGCCGACTCGGTGCCCGCCACCCAGCGGACATTGCCCCCGATCGCGGAGGTGGCGTGCCGGGCCAGGGTGGTCTTGCCCACCCCGGCGTCGCCGGTCAGTACCACGCCGACGTGCTCCGGACCGGTCAGCGCCGCACGGATCGCCTCGAATTCGCTCTCGCGCTCGATCATCGGCCAGTTCCGAGCCATGTTCCAACTGTAGTTCTTCACCGATCATGATCGAAGCCGAGCGAGCACGATAGATGTGGCGAATTTCCGGTGATCTTGCCGAAATTCCGCTGGCCGACGCGGAATTCGAACAGGTTCTAACCCAGTACGTCGTGCCGGACGATGGTCTGGTCCCGCCCAGGACCCACACCGATGCAGGAAATACGCGCGCCGGACAGCTCCTCCAATCGCAACACGTACGCCTGAGCGTTGGCGGGCAGCTCCTCGAAGGTGCGCGCACCGGAAATGTCCTCCCACCAACCGGGCATTTCCTCGAAAATGGGCTTCGCGTGATGGAATTCGGTCTGCGTGGTCGGCATCTGCTCGACCCGCTCGCCGTCGACCTCGTAGGCGACGCAGATCGGCACCGTCTCCAGACTGGATAGAACGTCCAGTTTGGTGAGGAAGTAGTCGGTGATGCCGTTGACCCGGGTGGCGTAGCGCGCGATCACCGCGTCGAACCAGCCGCAGCGGCGGGCGCGCCCGGTGGTGACGCCGACCTCGCCGCCGGTCTTGGCCAGGTACGCGCCGAACTCGTCGAACAGCTCGGTGGGGAACGGACCGGAACCGACCCTGGTGGTGTAGCACTTCAGGATGCCGAGCACCGTGTTGATCTTGTTGGGTCCGATGCCTGCGCCGACCGCCGCGCCGCCCGCGGTCGGGTTCGACGAGGTGACGTACGGGTAGGTGCCGTGGTCCACGTCGAGCAAGGTGCCCTGCGAGCCCTCCAGCAGGACCGTCTCACCGCGCTCGAGCGCAAGGTTCAGCCGCAGCCTGGTGTCGGCGATCCGGTGCTTGAAGCTGTCCGCCTGGGTGAGCACCTCGTCCACCACCTGCTGCGGGTCGAGCGCGCGGCGGTTGTAGATCTTGACCAGCACCTGGTTCTTGAACTCCAGCGCCGCCTCGACCTTCTGGGTGAGGATCTTCTCGTCCAGCACGTCCGCGACGCGCACGCCGACGCGGGCCACCTTGTCCTGGTAGCACGGCCCGATGCCGCGGCCGGTGGTGCCGATCTTCTTGTTGCCGAGGAAGCGTTCGGTGACCTTATCGATGGCCACGTGGTACGGCATGATCAAGTGCGCGTCGGCCGAGAGCAGCAGCCCCGAGGTGTCGACGCCGCGCTGCTCCAGGCCCGCCAGCTCGTCCAGCAGCACGCCGGGGTCGACGACGACACCGTTGCCGATGACGTTCGTCACGCCGGGGGTCAGGATGCCGGAGGGGATCAGGTGCAGGGCGAAGTTGTCGCCGTTGGGCAGGACCACGGTGTGACCCGCGTTGTTGCCGCCTTGGTACCGAACCACCCAGTTCACCCGACCACCGAGCAGATCGGTTGCTTTGCCCTTCCCCTCGTCGCCCCACTGGGCGCCGATCAGGACGATTGCCGGCATGGTCGTGTCTCCTACGGTTCGACAGGCAACACTGGTGTGTTGCAGCTACCTGCCGTACTGAGGCGGTGGCCGGAAGCACAGTCTAGCCGACCCGTCCCGAGCGGCATCGCGGCGGATCTCGTCGTAGGCTCGACAACCGTGTGGCCGCGGCCGGGCAGGGCTAAGGTTGCACGGCACGCCGAGCGGCAGCGCGGCGGGCACGGGCGAGCCGCAGCGGGTTCGCCAGGCAATGGCGAGGGGCCCGACGGTGTCGGCTCGAACCGAGGAGGGTGTACGGCAGCTTGAGTACCCATGTTCTCCGCTGCGACGGCGCCCCCGTACCCATCGCGCTCGCGGCGCTGCCGACCACCCAGACGGCCGTCGTCCCCGATCCCGCCGTGATCGATGAGCTGCTTCCCGTGCTGGCCGCCGACAGCCTGCCGCGCCTGATCGTGCTGGGCGACGACGCCGCGCTCGCCGCGGTGCTCACCCATCTGATGCGCACCGAGCGCCTGCACGTGGAGATCGGGTACGTCCCGGTCGAGAAGACCTACGCCTCGCGCGCCTACCAGACCGGCACCGGCAACGCCGCCGCCAAGCGCGCCATCGGCGGCCGCGCCGTGGAGACGCCGCTGGTCCGCGACGACACCGGCAAGGTACTCGCGGGCCGGGCGGTGATCACCGGCGTCGGCGGCGATCGGCTCGAAGGCGAGGCCTACGTCGACGACACGCTGCTGTTCTCCGGTGAGGTGACGGCCATGCTCGTCTCGCCGTGCCTCGAACCGCCAGGTGTGCGGGCTGCCGTGCGGCGCAGGTTCCGCAAACGGCGCTGGGTGGAGGGGCGAGCGGCGCAGCTCGGCACGCCGGGCGCGATCGTGACCAGGGACGGCGTCCGCGCCGATCGCCCGGTGCCGCGCTCGAGTTTCTACCGCCATCACGAACCCTGGCTGCTGGTGCGATGAGTTTTTCCCTGAACCGCCGATCGCGTGCGGTCCGGCCGAGCCCGGTGTTCCTGCTCGTGGTCGTGGTGACCGCGGTCGGCGGCGCGCTGGCCTGGGATGCACCGCTGGATTCCACCAGAGCCAAGGCCGGTGTGTTCGTCCTCGTGGTGTTCGGCTGGGTGGTCTCGCTGTGCCTGCACGAGTTCGCCCACGCGTACACGGCGTGGCGCGCGGGTGATCGCGAGGTGGAGTTGCGCGGCTACCTGACGCTCAACCCGCTGAAGTACAGCCATCCGCTGCTGTCGATCGTGTTGCCGATGGTGTTCATCGCGTTGGGCGGGATCGGCCTGCCCGGCGGCGCGGTCTACGTGCACACGCACAATGTCGCGCCGCGCACGCAACGGATCATCAGCGGCGCGGGGCCCGCCGTGAACGCGCTGTGCGCCGTGCTGCTGCTGGCGATCGTGCGGATCTGGGGCAGCTCCGGTACGCACGCCGCGTTCTGGTTCGGCCTGAGCTTCCTCGCGTTCCTGCAGATCACGGCGACGCTGCTGAACCTGGTCCCGCTGCCGGGCCTGGACGGCTACGGCATCGTCGAGCCGTCGCTGAGCTACCAGACCAGACGCTCGCTCGACCAGTTCAAGCCGTTCGGCATGCTGATCCTGTTCGCGCTGCTGTCCACCCCCGCGATCAACCAGGTGTTCTTCGACGCGGTGTACGCGCTGTTCGAACTGTCCGGCGTTCCGTCGAATTGGTCCCGCTACGGCAGCTACCTGACGCGGTTCTGGACCTGATCTTCGGCGACCCGCCGCAGCGGCCGTGCTGCGTGGCGCGGGGCCGCCCGGTCGGGTTGCCGAACGGCCCCGCTTCTTCGCCCGTGTCCGATCCCGCCCCCTCCCGGCCGCCACACCCCTTGGCCGGGAGGTCCTTTCGTCCACGTGCGAAGCGATCGACCGCGATACCCCGCGACTCGCGGTCACATCGCAAAGCTACGACGAGACGACGCGCGCAACCCGAGTAGCGGACTACCCGAAGATCGAATTCGCGGCGCGCCGCGTCCGGCGCGGACCACTGTGCCCGGCACGAATGTCCGAATACCGCTGAGTAGTACGGCTTCAGACCTCGGGCCGCACGTAAGGGTTCTTGACCGTCGGCGGCAGCAGGGCAATCGCCGAGATACGTTGCACGCCACACACCTGCATCAGGTCTACCAGCGTGGATCGCACCTGCGCGAAGACGACGTGCGCCGAAAGCCCCGCGCCGGCTACCAATTCCGGTCGCGCGCCCTTCGCGACCGAGCGCAAGACGCGGGCCGCCTCGGCGCGGTCGGGCTGCTCGCCGGGGTCGGCCAGCATCATCCGGCGCACCACGTCGACGGCCTGGCCGAGCCGCTCCACTTCGTCGATCAAGCCCGGGTTGAGGATTTCGTCGTCGCGCACCAGGGTCAGGGAGCGCCGCAACAGGACTCGGGTGTTGCGGATGGCGTTGTCCAGCGGATCGGCCGTGGCCCTGATGCGTTCGAGGCGGGGGCGGGAGTTCCAGTACAGCGGGGAGATCCGGCTGATCTCGCGACCGCCTTCCAGGGTGGCGCGCAGCGAGTCGATCTGCGGCTGGGTGGCGCGCATCGCGGTGAGCGCGCGGTGCAGCTTCTCCGGATCCTGTTCGAGCAGTCCGTCGGCGCATTCGGTGATCGATCTGCCCATCACGCCGAGGATGTCGGCGGCCAGCGTCCGCGCCCTGCGCACGGGATGCAGGGGGATCGCGGCGACCACCACCACGCCGACCAGACCGCCCACCAAGGCGTCGATCATGCGGGAAAGGCCACCGCCCGCCGATGGCGGCAGCAACGTCGCGACCAGTACGGCGGAGCTCGCCGCCTGCACGGTGATGACCGGACCGCCGTCCAGGAACACCGCCGCGGCCATGGCGACCGCGACCACCAGCGCGATCTGCCACACGCCGGTACCCGCGTGGGAAATGAACAGATCGCCGATGCCGATGCCGACCGCGACGCCGACCACCAGCTCCACCGAGCGACGCAGCCGCGCGCCGAAGGAGATGCCCATCGACACGACGGCGGCCGTCGGCGCGAAGAACGGCAGCGCGTGGCCGATGACGTGATGCGCGAGAAACCAGGCCAGCGCTGCGCCGACCGCGCACTGGACGATCGGCAGCGCCGACCGGCGCAGCCGGGCCCACGAGGCGCGCAACCGCGCCGTGCCGCGCGCGCGGGCCGCGCCGAACCGCGACATCGGGTCGAACGCACCCGGCGCCAGGCCGCCACCCGTCATCGAATCGCTACGCGGTGCTCCGATCACTACGACTCAGTCGAGACCGAGCTCCGCGGCCGCGTTGGGGTCGCAGTCTTCCAGCAGGTCGAGGCAGCGCGCGTACTCGTCGTTCTCGCCGATCGCCTTGGCGGCGCGAGCCAGCGCGCCGACGCTGCGCAGGAAGCCGCGATTGGGTTCGTGGCTCCACGGCACCGGACCGAAGCCCTTCCAGCCGTTGCGGCGCAGCAGGTCGAGGCCGCGGTGGTAGCCGGTGCGGGCGAACGCGTACGCGGCGATGATGTCGTGATTGACCGCATCGTCCTCGGCTTCGCCACGGGACAGCGCCGCCTCGGCGAGATGCGCCCAGGCGATCGAGGCGGCGGGGTGCTCGGCCGCGACCCGCACCGGATCGGCGCCGTCGAGGAGCGCGTCCTCGGCGTCGGAGAGTTCTGGTAGCAATACCGGTTGCGGTCCGAGCAGGTCACCGAACGAGGTCATGCGGTTCATTGTGCACCGCACGACGGTTTGCTCGTCAGGCGGCTGCGCTCAGGCGGGGAGACGGACGGCCGCTGTTTCGCCGATGCCGGTGTGCCCGGTCCGCGGCCTATCTCGTGGCTGTCCGACCCCGGTTCGGCGCCGATGACTTCGCAACGGCCGCGTGCACCCCGCGGACGGCTGCGTCCCGCTCGTTCCCGTGATGCCGTCCCCTCTTCCCACCCCTGCGCCGTCCACTGCGCGAGTCGCTCCGCGTCCGTTCGGATCGACGTGGACTGATGCCGGACCTCGCCGGGCCACGACCATTAGGCTGGCCGTCGAGTTCAAACAGTTCCGCTTTGACGAGGGGTGTGCGTGTCCGACCCGAACGACGAGAAGAATCCGGCGCCCAACAGCGCCGAACCGGCCGACGCCGCCGGGGCCGACGCACGCCCCGGCGCTGGCACCGACCGCACCCCGGCCGCGGACAAGAGCGGCCCGGCGGCATCCGCCGCGCCCACCGAACGCATCGCCAAGGCGCAACGGCCGGATGCCGCGCCCGCCGGGGCCGGCCCATCCTCGGGTCGCGGCGCGTCGGCGGCGAGCCCGAAGGCGGGGTCGGGCGGTTCGGTTCCCGGCGCGCAGGCAGCCCGAGCATCCGCCGATCCGGGCAGCGGTCCGACCTCGTCCAAGAGCACCGACGCGCCGTCGAACGCGGGGGGCGCGAAATCAGCGAACGGTCCTGCGGGCCAATCGAACTCACCGGCCTCCGCCCAGAGGCCCGGCGGCTCCAGGCCTGCGGGGACCGCGCAGAACGCGGGGTCCGGCCAAAGCGCGGGGTCCGGGCAGCCTCCCTCGCCCGCAGCGGGCGGCGCGAAGCTCGTAACTCCGGACAATCGAACAGGCTCCGCCGCACGACCTGCTTCCTCGAATCCCCCCGCTGCCGGCGTCCGGAGTGAGTCGGCCGCACCCAAGGCCAGTGGCACGACCTCCGAGGGCACACCGTCCTCCGGTCCGGCATCCGACGCGAAGACTCCGTCGCCGAGTTCAGCGCCGAGGCCCGCGGGCGCAGCCGCTTCTGGCGCGCCGGGCAGCGTCGGTAAACAGAACCCCCCTGCCGCCACACAGCACCAACCGGGCCGACCCGGCGCGACACCAGCGGGCAGCCAGAAGACACCACCACCCTCCGGCTCCGCACCGGGCGGCGCCGGTAAATCGCACGCACCCGCTGCCGCACAGCCCCAAGCCGGCCGACCCGGCGCGACCCCGGCAGGCAGCCAGAACACGTCGCCGTCCGCAGGCTCCGCCGCTTCGAGCGCGCCGGGCGTCAAGGGCGCGGCGCCTTCCGGACCGGCAGGTCCCGGCCGGGCGAACGCCCCGATAGACGAGGTCGGTAGCCGATCAGCGCGCACCGGCGCGGGCGCGTCCGCACCGAGTCGGACCACGGGCGCCGATGCGGAGACCACCGAGATCGACAGCAAGTCCGCGTCGAAGCAGCGGGAGTCCGGCGGCGCACCGCGGCCCGGTTCCGCACCGAACCCACCGCAGACCGGCAGCGCACCGAAGCCCGCATCCGCACCGAACCCACCGCAGACCGGCAGCGCACCGAAGCCCGCTTCCCCACCGAACCCACCGCAGACCAGCGGCGCACCGAAGCCCGCATCCGCACCGAGCCAGCCGGAGACCGGCGGCGCACCGCGGCCCGGTTCCGCACCGATCCCACCACAGACCAGCGGCGCACCGAAGCCCCCCACCGCGCCGAACCAGCCGGGCGATGCCCGCACTGTGGTGATCAAACGGGATCAGACGCCGTCGGGTGCGGCGCGCGGTTCCGCGCCGGGCACGGCTCCTGCGAGCGGATCCGCTGCGCAAGACGCTGCATCGCAACCAGTTCAACCCGCCAAGGGCAAGGCAGCACCCGAGTCCGGTGCGAAAGCGGGACCCGCCGGTGGCGCGGCCGCCGCGAAGGGGACGCCGGGCGCGTCGGGTGATTCCCCTTCCGCCGCCTCGGAGGCGAAGAGTTCGCCGAGCCCGCAGGGCGGCGAATCCGCGACCGTCGTGATACGCAAGCCGCAGCCGTCGGCCGGACCGGCTCCCGCGCAGGAGCGCGCCGCCGAATCCACTCCGGCCGAGGCGCAGAACCCGCCCGGTTCGGATGACGTCACGATGGCGATGCCGGTGGTCGGCCTGGACGACGCGAAGACCGTCGCGCTGCCCATCCAGCGTCCCGCCGACGGCGGAAGGCCGGGCACCGATCGCGTGGTCACGCCACCGGCGGGTCCGGTTCCGGTCACCAAGCCGCCGAGCACGCCGCGTCCGGCTCCGGGCCCCAAACAGCCCGGCCCGCACGGCGCGCCGCCGCAGCACGGACCGGGAGTCGAGGACACGCGCCCGTCGCCGCAGCGCCCCCAGGGCCGGCCGCGACAGGTGGCGACAGCGCCGTCCCCCGCGGACGTCCAGCAGACCGTGCCCGCGCAGTCGATGGGCGATCCGCGCGCGCCGCAGACCCGGCCCGTCGCACCGCCGCAGCGGATCCCTCCGGCTCCGCAGCCCGGCGCGGGCGCGTCGGCCGGCGGCCCGGCTCGGCCCGATCGACGGCTGATCGTGCTCGGCGCGGCGGCCGTGGCGGTGATCGCGCTGATCGGGGTGATCGTGGCGCTGGTCACGATGTCCGGCGACGACTCTCCCGAGGCTCAGGTGCGCAGCGCCATCACCAGCTACACCGACGCGCTGAAGAGCGGCGATCTGGACGCGCTGCGCTCCACCACGTGCGGTCCGCTGCACGACTTCTATCAGGGCATTCCGAGCGACCAGTTCGCCGGCGTGCACAAGTTGTCGATGGAACGCAAGAACATCCCGGTGGTGGACAGCATCGACGCCATCCGCATCACCGACGGCACCGCCATCGCGCAGGCCACGGTCTACACCGAGGCCGACC
This sequence comes from Nocardia sp. NPDC019323, assembly GCF_044389845.1. Taxonomy (NCBI): domain Bacteria; kingdom Bacillati; phylum Actinomycetota; class Actinomycetes; order Mycobacteriales; family Nocardiaceae; genus Nocardia; species Nocardia sp. NPDC019323. The sequence continues at coordinate 840,207 of NZ_JBIRYN010000002.1, read as the reverse complement.
CGGCGAAGCGGTCGGCACGCACCTTCGACCTGCAGCACACCGACGACGGATGGAAGGTCTGCGACCCGCCCTCGAGCACCCAGTAACCGCGCCGCATTGTGATAGCGGGCACGCATCGATGCCGGTCACGCACGTCACACCCACCTGGTCAATGGTCCGGTCCGGCAGTAGCATGGCCCGGATCATGAGCAGGGAGCAGACGATGGCGCGGCCGGAAATCGATGTCGTCCCGGTGACGCCGATCGGACAGCGTTTCCGGGTGCGTGACCACTACGAGGTCGGCCGGGAGAAGGTCAGGGAATTCGCCCGCGCGGTACAGAACCACCACGCGGCGCACCAGCGCGAAGCCGACGCACGCGCGCTCGGGTACTCCGGGCTGATCGCGCCGCCGACCTTCGCCTCGGTGATCGGGATGAGCGGGACGAGGGCGCTGCTCGACTCGGTGCTCACCGAGTACGACCTCTCGCAGTTCCTGCAGACCGATCAGGTCTTCGAGATCTACCGGCCCATCCTGGCCGGCGACCGGGTGCGCAGCGAGATCATCATCGAATCGATCCGGCAGTTCGGCGACAACGACTTCATCCTGGTGCGCTTCTCGCTGAGCAACCAGCACGGCGAGGTCGCCATCGTCGGGTCGACCACGATCGTCGCGCGCCGCGGCGCCGATGTCGGCGCCACGCTCGACGACGTGGTGGAGAACATCATGATGCACGGCCGCCCGGTCGAATCCCGCAGCGCCGACTTCGCGCACAACGACGCGCTGGTGTCGCTCGGCGTCAGCCCGCTGGTGGAGCCGGAGCGGCACGAGTCCACACCCGTGCACACGCTGCCCGCCTTCGACGACCTCGCCGCGGGCGATCGGTTGCCCGACGGCGCGTTCCGGCTGACCCGCGGTGACCTGGCGAACTACGCGGGCGTGTCCGGCGACGCCAATCCCATTCACTTCAGCGACCACGCCGCGCAGCTGGCCGGGCTGCCGACGGTGGTCGCGCACGGCATGCTGACCATGGGCTTGGCCGGCGGCTACCTCACCTCCTGGCTGGGCGATCCCACCGCGATCCAGAAGTTCAGCGTGCGGTTCTCCGGCTTCGTCCCGGTCGCCGCCGACGCGGCTGGCACGGTCGAGTTCACCGGACGGATCAAGTCGCTGGACTCCGCCGCGCGCACCGCGACCATCCTGCTCGGCGGCACCTCCGAGGGGCGCAAGTTGTTCGGCCGCGCGCTGGCCGAGGTCCGGCTGCGCTGACCGGAGCGGATCACTCGCCGACGGCCGAGTGCATCAGGTAGACGTTGTAGTCGCTCCAGGTCGACATGGTGAAGTAGAGATCGGAGCCCGACGACCACGGGTGGATGAAGCCGCCGTACAACTCCGGATAGCTCAGCGCCGACACCGTCGGCGTGCTGTCGGACCACACCCCCTGCGGTGCGTCCGCCTCCCGGACGACGAGCGCGGCCTTCGTCGTGTCCAGGTAGCTCATCTGCCAGACGTCGCGGGCGGCGTCGTAGCGGACCGACAGTTCACCGACGGGGCCGTCCACGATCGGCGTGGCCGAGCCGAAGCCGCCGACAGGGGTCCAGGCGCCGTCTCGCCAGTACTGATAGGCGGTGGTGTTGAGCAGCTGGTCTTCCGGCACCCTGGCCAGGCCGACCGCGCCGAGGCGGGTATTGGGCGTGCCGAACATGTAGACGTAACCCCCGTGCGGCACCATCGCGCTGACCTGGAAGTTCGCCAGCCCGAAGATGTTGTCCCAGCGGGCGTGCGGATCCTTCGTCCAGGTCTGGCCGTGGTCGTCGGAGTAGGCGATGCCGCCGTAGTTGGTGAAGAACGTGCCCGGCAGGCTGTTCCAGGTCCGAATGGACATGTAGCTGAGGTACTGTCGCCCGCCCAGCGCGAAACCCGAGGTGGGAATGGTGGTGACCTCGACGTTGTCGAGCTTGCGGCTGGAGAGCACCTCGGCCGCGTGGCAGCGGTCGTCGGTGACCATCCGGTCGAAGCTCACCCCGTCGGCGAGATCGCGGTCGGTGCTGAAAGCCAGCACGTTGCTGCGCCAATCCAGCCCCATACCGCCGGGCGGATGGAAGCCGCGCCCGACGGTGTCGCCGAACGCCGTCGCGATCTCGCCGGGTGCGCTCTCCCACATGATGCCGAGATCGGTGCCGTCCACCTGCCAGCGTTTGTCGGTGCGGTTCACCGAGTTCGCGCCGGTCAGCTTCGCCACCTCGCGGGCCGGACTCAGGCGCGGGGCCGGGCGGGCGGGTGACTGCGCCGCGGGTTCGACCGGCGGCTGCACCGGCGGTGGTGGAGGCGGCACCTGGCCGGGATCGGGACCGGGGCCCGGGATCGCGAAGTGGAACGGTTTGGGATTGAGCAGGATCTCCGGAATGCCGAGCTGTGCGGCGAGACTCGGTGGGGGTGCGGGCAGATCGGTGAGATCGGGACAGGGATTGGCGCAGGGGTCCGGCGGGAGTTCCATCCGCGTTCGCTTCGGCGCGGGTTCGGGCAGCTGGGCCGGGAGCACGGTGACCACCGGATAGGGAATCGGCACCTCCAGCGTCTTCGGCACCAAAGGCTCGTGAGTCGCCACCGGGTCGGTCGCGCACGGCCCGACTCCCGCGAGCGGGCCTGCCGCTTCGGGCTCGGCGGCGGCAGACCCGTCGGTGTACACGAGCATTCCCGCGCCGACCACGATCGCGCCGATCGCGGCGAACATTCGCATCGCCATTGCAAACCCCTCGAAATCCATTGCGGACACGAACCTTGCGAAGACGAACCAGGGGAACGACCCTACCCCGTTCGCCTTTCGAAAAGGGGGCAGACCGACACGCCCAATAAAGAGGATGAATCTGCTTCATTTCCACGGCGAAGCGTCCCTGATTTGCTAGCGTCCATTTCGCGGCAACTCCAGTCGGGGAGAGCGGCCGTCGGAGCGCGTCTGCGCGCCTGAATTCGAAACCGTTTGCGCCGAGCGTGTTCCATCATGCGCGGCCCCGACCAAGAACGGATCACATGAAGAACGCACTCCTGCGCGCCTTGCTCGGCATCGGCTCCGCCGGTCTGCTCGCCACCGCCGTCGTCACCTTCGGGTCGCCCGTCGCCGCGGCCGATCCACTCACCGACCTGCTCTGCGGCTCCGGGTCCGCGCAGTTCTGCCCACCGCAGGCGGCGCCGCCTCAGGCCCCTCCGCAGCCGGGTAATCCACCGGCCCCGAACAACCCACGGCAGCCGAACAATCCGCCGCCGCAAGCGCCACCGAGCCCGTACTACAAGAACTGCACGGAAGTCCGCAACGCCGGTAAGGCTCCGCTGTTGCGCGGACAGCCGGGTTACGCCCCGCACCTGGACCGCGACAACGACGGAATCGCCTGCGAATAGGGCGCACCGGCCGATCCGGGAGCAGGATGGAGGACGTGACCAAGTCAGTTCTCCGCGTCGCACCCGCGATCGCGGCGGCGCTGCTGGCGGCGGGAGCGAGCGCGCTCGTGCCGTCGGTGGCGTCCGCCGCCGCGCCCGCGGCTGTCGCGATCGCCGGACCGCACGACGACCACCCGATCCCGCACAACCGGACCGGGCCGAAGGGCGACAGCGCGCGACCCGAGGAACCCGCCGAGCGGTCCCCCGAGATCTACACCGACTGCGACCAGGTGCGCGCCGAGGGCGCCGGGCCGCTGTACCGCGGGCAACCCGGCTTCAACGCGCACCTGGACCGGGATGGCAACGGCATCGCCTGCGACTAGTGCAGCGCCTGGAAGGTCAGGATCGTCCCGCCGATCCTGATCCGGTCGCCGTCGGCGAGCAGCACGCCGCTGTCGATCGCGTCGTCGTTGACGAACACGCCGTTGGCCGAATGCAGATCCTTGATGAGCAGACCGGAGCGACTCGGCATGATGTGCGCGTGGTAGCGGCTGGCTCGCGGATCCTCCAGCACCAAGTCGTTGTCGGTCATCCGGCCGATCCGCAGGCCGCCCTGCGCGATCGCCACCACGCGACCGTCCGGCATCCGCAGCTGGCCGGAGCGGACGGCGCGCGGCACCTCGGTGACCGTCTCGGTCATCGCCGCGGCCAGGCGTTCCACTTGCCGTAGTTCGACCGTGCTCAGCGGCTCCTGCCGCAGCACGCGCTGCTCCAGATCGATCAGCGCCGGTCCCGGATCGATGCCGAGCTCGTCGGCGAGCACGCCGCGCACCTTCCGGCACGCCTCCAGCGCGTCCGCCTGCCGGCCGGACAGATACAGCGCGGTGATCAACTGCCCCCACAGCGGTTCCCGCAGCGGGTGCTCGTTGGTCATCGCGACCAGCTCGCCGATCACCGAAGACGCTCGCCCGCAAGCGATCTCGGCGTCGATCCGGGCCGAAGCGGCCAGCAGCCGCTCCTCGTCCATGGCGGTGGCGAATCCGTCGGCGAACTGCAACCCGGCCAGATCGGCCAGCGCCCGGCCGCTCCACTCGCGCAGCGCGGAGCCGAACAGCTGCGCCGCCCCGGCGTGATCGCCCGCCTCGGCGGCGCGGGCGCCCGCCTCCCGCGCCGCCTGGAAACGGCCCAGATCGCACGCGGTCTCGTCGATCTCCAGCCGGTAGCCCGACGACTCGGTGCGCAGCACCGCCGCCGGGTCGACGCCGGAATTGCGCAGCGCCTTGCGGATGTTCGAGACGAAGACCTGCAGACTGGCGGCGTAGGCGTCGGGCGGTTCCTCGTTCCACACCAGATCGGCGAGCGCGGCCGACGACACCGCGCGCCGCCGATTCACCGTGAGCGCGGCGAGCAGAGCTCGCGGTTTGGGCCCGCCGACGGCCACCGGCTCACCACCGACGAGCAGCCGAACGGGCCCGAGCACGCGCACATCCAAACTCATGTGCACCAAGCTGGGTGTATCAGGATCAGGCGCTGATCGAGCGTCCAGCCGACTTGAGATCGTTGCACGCCTCCACCACGCGCGCCGCCATCGCCGCCTCGGCCTTCTTCAGGTAGCTGCGCGGGTCGTAGGTCTTCTTGTTGCCCACTTCGCCGTCGATCTTCAGCACGCCGTCGTAGTTGGCGAACATGTGGCCGGCCACCGGCCGGGTGAACGCGTACTGGGTGTCGGTGTCGACGTTCATCTTCACCACGCCGAAGCGCAGCGAGTCCTCGATCTCGGACTTCAGCGAGCCGGAACCGCCGTGGAAGACGAAGTCGAACGGCTGCGCGTCGGCGCCGAGGCCGAGCTTGGCCGCCGCGACGCGCTGGCCCTCGGCGAGCACTTCCGGCTTGAGCACCACGTTGCCCGGCTTGTACACGCCGTGCACGTTGCCGAAGGTCGCCGCGAGCAGGTACTTGCCGTTCTCACCCGCGCCGAGTGCGTCGATGGTCTTCTCGAAGTCCTCCGGGGAGGTGTAGAGCTTCTCGTTGATCTCGGCCTCGACACCGTCCTCCTCGCCGCCGACGACGCCGATCTCGACCTCGAGAATGATGTTCGCGGCGTGAGTGGCCTTCAACAGCTCCTTGGCGATCTCGAGGTTCTCGTCGATCGGGATCGCGGAACCGTCCCACATGTGCGACTGGAACAGCGGGTTGCGGCCCGCGTTGACCCGCTCCTGGGAGATCGCCAGCAGCGGACGGACGAACGTGTCCAGCTTGTCCTTCGGGCAGTGGTCGGTGTGCAGCGCGATGGTCACGTCGTACTTGGCCGCCACCACGTGCGCGAACTCGGCCAGCGCCACCGCGCCCGTGACCATGTCCTTCACACCCTGGCCCGAGCCGAATTCCGCCCCGCCGGTGGAGAACTGGATGATGCCGTCGCTGCCTGCGTCGGCGAAGCCCTTGATGGCCGCGTTGATGGTCTCCGACGACGTGCAGTTGATGGCCGGGAAGGCGAAGGAATTGGCTTTGGCCCGACCGAGCATCTCGGCGTAGACCTCCGGAGTCGCGATGGGCACTGTAAGACCTCCGTGTTGTGCGGCAAAGACCTATTTTGTCAGCCTTCACCCTAAGGCAGCGGTGTTTCGCCTGGTATGCAGGGAGGCGGTGCGCAGTTGACGCACCGGTAATTTTGCGCACAGCACGAGCATTCTCAGGCGGAGCCGGTACTGTGGGGCCGGTAATTTGCGCTGGCAGCTTCCGACGCGGTGGCAAGCGATGCAGGCCAGCCGTATCGGGACAGGAGGCCACGTGATTCTGCAGGCAGCGACAGAATCGGTGACGAGCAACCTCGCGCTGACCGAGTTGCTCGATCCGATGCACCTGCTCACGGAAACGTGGCTGAAGGACGCGGTGCTGCCGGCCATCCTGGTCATCGTCTTCATCGAGACCGGCCTGCTGTTCCCGATCCTGCCCGGCGACTCGCTGCTGTTCACCGGCGGCCTGCTCGCCGCGCAGCCGAACCCGCCGGTGTCGATCTGGGTGCTGGTGCCCGCCGTCGTGCTGATCGCGTTCGCCGGGGACCAGTGCGCGTATTGGATCGGCCGGGCGATCGGGCCCGCGCTGTTCCACAAAGAGGACACCCGGTTCTTCAAGAAGCACTACGTCACGCAGACGCACGAGTTCTTCGAAAAGCACGGGCCGAAGACGATCATCCTGGCCCGCTTCGTGCCCATCGTGCGCACCTTCATGCCGGTGCTGGCCGGCGTCTCCAAGATGGACTACCGCAAGTTCGTCGCGTTCGACATCGTCGGCGCGCTGCTGTGGGGCGGCGGTGTCACGGTGCTCGGCTACTTCCTGGGCAATGTCGCGTTCATCCGGGACCACGTGGAGGCGATCTTCTTGCTCATCGTCTTCGTGTCGATCCTGCCCGGCATCACCGCGGTGGCGAAGAAGCTGCTCGGCCGCAATGCCACGGCACAGGAGCAGACCGAGGCGGAACTGACCGCTTCGACCAGCGAATCCACCCGCTGAAGCCGGTGACGACGGAATCGTCGCCCCTAGCCGTGGGCAGTTTCGATCCACTACTGTCGGCGGGCCCCGCGCTCGTCTGGACGGTGGTGCTGACCTTCGTTTTCCTCGAATGCGCGGTGATCCTCGGGCTGTTCCTGCCCGGTGACTCGATGCTCATCACCGCGGGCATCGTGATGGCCTCGCACGCCTCGGGGGAGGCGCACGTCTGGGCGCTGTCGGTGGGCGCGATGGTCGCGGCCATCGCGGGCAACCAGGTGGGCTACGTCATCGGGCACCGGACCGGACGGCATCTCGTGGCCCGCAAGAACGGCAGATACATCAACGTCCGCAATCTGCAACGGGTCGCGGAGCTGCTGCATCGGCACGGATTCGTCGCGGTGCTGATCGCCCGGTGGATCCCGTGGGTGCGCACCCTGTGCCCCTCGGTCGCCGGCGCCGCTCGGATGGACCATCGCAAGTTCACCATCGCCAGCACCATCGGCGCGATCGTCTGGGCGCCGGTGCTGTTGCTCATCGGGTACTACGCGGGCAATTTCCTGCAGCGCGTGGAATGGCTGATGCCGATCGTGATCGGCACGCTGGTGGTCGGCCTGGTCATCGGCACGGCGCTCGGCGTGCGGCACTACCGGCAGGAGATGTCCCAGCCCGCCGAGGACTTCGCGCTGGAAACGGCTCCGAGCGCCGTGCTGGAGCCGGAAGGCTGATCCGCGGTCACAGCCCCGCGGCGCTGACCTGGTAAGCCGCCTCCATGAGCAGCCAGCCCGACAACTGCACCGACATGTCGCGCCCCGGCACCTTCGACGAGGTGACCGAGCCGCCGGAGGTGAAGTAACCGGCTCCCGCGCTGCCGCCGGGCAACTGCGCGGGCTTGCTCCAGTCGTGCCCGAACAGTGGCTCGCCCTCGACCTGCAGCCGGTTGGCCCATGCCGCCTTCGCCGACGCGGTGACGATCGCGGCGGCCGCACGGCGATCGGCGACCTGCTGCGCGTCCTCACCCGGCAGCATCACCGCGACCAGCGCCAGGTACCGGGCCAGAATGCCGTTGAACAGCCCGCCGTCACCGCCCCCGCCGCCGTTGACCACGCCATTGGTGGTCATGTGCTCCTCGACCGCCGCGAGCAGCCGGTGCACGCGCTCGGTGTGCCTCGCTTCGCCGGTCTGCACGGCCAGTTCCGTCTCCAGGCCGAGCACCACGCCCTGGCAGTACGTGAACACCGGACGCTCGATCTCGCCGGAGGGCAGGTGGATGCCGTCGAGGATCAACCCTGTCTCCGGATCGCGCAGCGTCGCGTCCAACCAGTCGGACATCTCCTGCGCGCGCTGGACGCGCCCGAGACGCAGCAGCGCGATCGCGGCGGGACCGTTCGCCGGTGCGTTGAAGTAGTCCGAGCCGATGCGCCACGGCAGGCCGCCGCCGACCTCCGGTTGCCAGCCGTCGTGCAAACGCTTCTCCAGCGCGACCAGCGCGCTTCGCACGTCGGCCCCTTGGGTTCGCTCGGCGCGTTCCAGCGCGATGGCCAGCCAGGCCATGTCGTCGTAGTACCGGTTGGTCCAGCCGGTGATGTTGCGGAAGCGGTGCGAGCGCGCCAGCGCGGCGATTCGCCTGCGGCGCAACGGCGTCGGCGCCCGGTTCGCGGCGTCGATCGCGCACTCGATCAGGTGCGCCTGCCACCAGTAGTGCCATGCGCCGAAGATTCGCTCGCGCTTGGTCGCAGGCCAGCCGACCACGCCGAGTTCGGTGCCGGGCAGCGCCCACAGCGCGCGCAGATGCCGAGAGACGATCGACGATTCGGCCATATCGGCCCGTTCGGACCACAGCGTCGCGGGCGCGACGGGTTCCCGGCCCGCCGGTGCACGGCCGGCCGGCGGACGCGGTGCCGCGGAGCCCGTCTCGGCGTGCTCCACGCTCGGCACCTCGATATCGTCGCTCCGCGAGGTCATGGGTCAATGGTGCCAGGCCAGAACGCATTCATGCGCCCGATTTGTTACGAAAGCGATGTGCAATCGTGCCGGTGGGCTTCGGTGATCGAAGATCGCCTGCTCAGGGGATCGAACGCGGCCAGGAACTCACCATGCGGTCGTCAGATCGGCGTGTTGCCGGATCCAGGCGTGCATCGCGATTCCCGCGGCGACTCCCGCGTTGATGCTGCGGGTGGAGCCGAACTGCGCGATCGACACCGTCATCACGGCGGCCTGCTTGGCGTGGTCGGTGACACCCGGGCCTTCCTGGCCGAACAGCAGCAGGCACGCGCGCGGCAGCGTGACGGTCTCCAGCGGCACCGAGCCGGGCACGTTGTCGACGGCGACCACGGTCAGTCCGGCCTGCTCGCTGAACGCCAGCAGTTCGCCGATGTCGGCGTGGTGGCGGATGTGCTGGTAGCGGTCGGTCACCATGGCGCCGCGCCGATTCCACCGCCGTCGCCCGACGATGTGCACGGCCGCGGCGGCGAAAGCGTTCGCCGTGCGGACCACCGTGCCGATGTTCGCGTCGTGCCCGAAATTCTCGATCGCGACGTGGAACGGATGCCTGCGCCGGTCGATGTCGGCCACGATCGCCTCGCGGCTCCAGTACCGGTAGGCGTCGACCACATTGCGGCGGTCGCCGCCGGCCAGCAGTTCGGGATCCAGGCGCGGGTCATCCGGCGGCGGCTCGGCGTGCTCGCTAGCCCACGGACCGACGCCGTTCGGGTGCTCGCCCCATTCCGTCGGGCCCGGTAGATCCTGCTCCGCCGCGTCCGGCACTGGGTGACTCACCCCAACGATGCTAATTCCGGCCATCGTGCCCGCGGCCGGTGGCTCAGTAGCTGGACGAACTCCCCGCGAACGCGCCTGCCAAGGCGAGCACCAACATCAACAGCAGGAACAGCAGGCTCAATGCCATCAGCGCGGTCGCGATGATGCCGCAGATGTATCCGGCGTTGACATTCCCCCGGCCACCGATGGTCCCACCGGAGGCGTCGATCTCGTTGAGCGCCCGCTTGCCCATCACCCACGCGAAAGGCCCCATGAGCTGGCAAAGCACGAGACTCAGGATGCCCAGGATCAAGATCGTGGTGGATTGCGGATGGTCCGGTGCTCCGTAGGCCCCATAGGCTGGATAACCGTACGGCGGCGGCTGCGGCGGGTAGCTCATCAGCAGGATCGTAATGGGTGCCGGTGGGGGTGCGCACACACCACTTTCGACGGGCAGCTTCCCTCCGCCGCCGCGTCCTGGCGGTATTACGACTCGAGAGCCGACGTCGCTGTGGTTTGTCGGCCTGGTGTGCCAAACTGGCCCCAACGCGGTATCCGTGCGGGGAGGGGAGGAAGCGATGACCGTCGAAGTGAACTGGCCTGATCATCTGCTGACCCTGGAGGACTGGATCGCGCTGCCGGAGGACAGCAGCCGAAATTACGAGCTTGTCGAGGGGGTTCTGGTCGTGTCACCGAGGCCGGTCGTGCGTCATCAATTCGCGGTCTGGCAGCTCGCGGCGCAAATCCACCCTCAACTACCGAAAGAGCTCGCTGCGGTAGGTGAAGCCGAGTTGGTTGTCGATCCGGCGCAACCCCCTACGGTGCGCGTGCCGGACGTCTTGGTCATCCGCCGCAAAGCGCTCACCGACGATCTCGCACGCGTGCATCCGGAGGATGTGAAACTCGCCGTCGAAATTCTGTCGGCTGGTTCCCGGCGAACCGATCGTGTCACCAAGTTCTTCGAATACGCCGAAGTCGGCATCGAGCACTATTGGCTCATCGATCTCGATGAACCGGCCAGCCTCAGCGCCTACCGACTGATCGACAGCGACTACGAGCTGGTCGCCGAGCGGTCGGGCTCGGTGACAGTCGATCTGGCGGGAACGCCGGTCACGATCGACCTTGTCGCCCTGTCGAGCGATTATCTCGGCGAATAGGTCAGCACCGCCGAAGGTGTGCGGGCCTATCCTGGAGGTCTGGCACTCGGGGTGGAGGCTGGTATGGATCACGAGCGGATACTGCGCACGGTGCTCGGGGTGACCGCCGGGTATCTGATCCTGCTGGCGCTGTGGTTGGGGTGGGTGGTGCACCGGACGCCGTCGGGAACCGTGCCGTATCAGATCGTGGCGCTGGTCGGGTTGTTCGGCTCGTGCCTCGGCGTCGGGATGATGCTTGCCGGGCGGCCGTCCAAGGCGGATCGTCAACTGTGGCGGCACGGCCTGGAAGGGTGGGCGACGGTCGAGGGCGTGCACCCGCTGGAGCGCACCGATCATCACACCGAACTCACCGAGCTGGATCTCGAACTCACCGTCCCCGGCTCCGAAAGTTACCGTGGCACGGTGGTTTTCGACGCCACACCGGCCGACAAACCCCGACTCGCGGTCGGTGAGATCCTCTCGATCCGCGTCGACCCGGCGAACCGGGATCGCATCATTCTGGTGCTGTGAGCACCGGCTTCACATGCGCCTTCGGATCGGCGAGCAGGTACTGCGCGGCCGCGTAGGTCGCCAGGATCACGCCTTCGGTCACCCGGCGCGCCCGCTCACCGCGAGCGAACAACCGCCGCACCACGATGAGTCCGTCCGACACGGTGAACAGCAGCGCGCCGAGGCCGAGGCGACTGCGCGGATCCATGCCGGGAACGTTCACGCCCGCAATGTTTTTCGTGGCGGGGGCCAGCGCGGGGTCCGACGCGAGCACGGCTGCGGCGCCCAAGGTGACGCCATAGGCGGTCAGCGGAGCGGCCACCGTGGGAGCTTTCTTCCGCAGCACCCCGGCCACCCCCAGCCAGGCGGCCACCCGTGGTACGGCCGCCCCTGCGGTGGGCCTGCCACCCATCCGCCACCACAGCGTGGTGTACCCGGCCTGCATCACCGCGAACGACGACGCGCCCGCGATCAGCCTGCGGTCGTCATCCGGATCTATGAGCAGGATGTCGCCGACCGTCGCCGCGCCGAGCGACCCGATCAGCACCGTGCGCTCGGTGGACGGCAGCTGCCCGCCTTCGGTCGCCACATCCGCCGCGAGCAGCGGCATCAGCAGCGGCTTGGCGATCCACTGCGCCTTCTCCCGCCCGGTGACCGCGCCGTAGACGGTGAGCGCCGCCGCCGCGAGATACCCGGCTCGAAAAGGCCGCATGCTCAGAAGCTCGGCTCGGCGGGTGCGGGCGGCAGCGTGACGACCTGGCCCGCGTAACTCAGGCCGGCGCCGAAGCCGAGCAGCAATGCCGTCTGCCCGCCCTTGGCCTTGCCGGTGACCAGCATCTCCTCGATCGCGAGCGGAATGGACGCGGCCGAGGTGTTGCCGGTGTTCTCGATGTCGTTGGCCATCGGGATCTCGTCGGCGAGCCCGAGGTTCTTCTTCATCAGCTCGTTGATCCGTGCGTTGGCCTGATGCGGGACGAAGACCTCGATGTCCTCCTTGGCCACGCCGGAGACCTCGAGCGCGGTGGACAGGGCGCGCGGCAGCGTGACCGCAGCCCACCGGAAGACCCGAGGGCCTTCCATCCGCAGCGACATCCGGCCGACCGGATCCACGGCCGGGTCGAGACCTTGCATGGCCTGGGCGCGCTGCATGTATTCCAGGAAATCGATGTCCTGCATGATCGCGGCGGCGTTCTCACCGTCGCTGCCCCAGACGGTGGGCGAGATGCCGTTCTCGTCGCTCGGGCCGACCACGACCGCGCCCGCACCGTCACCGAAGATCATCGCGGTGCCGCGGTCGGTGGGGTCGAGCCCGACGGTCATCGTCTCGGCGCCGATGAGCAGCACGTACTCGGCGGAACCGGACCGGATCATGTCGGCGGCCACGCCGAGGCCGTATCCGAAGCCACCGCAGCCGGAGGTCAGGTCGAAGGCGGGCACGCCGTTCATGCCGATGTCGTAGGCCACCTGCGGCGCGCCGTGCGGGGTGAGGGTCAGCCAGCTGGAGGTCGCCAGGATCACGGCGCCGATCTTCGAGCGGTCGACGCCGCTGTTGACGATCGCGCGTTCGCCCGCCGCCGCCGCGATCGACCGCAGCGTCTCGTCGCCGCTGATCCAGCGCCGGTTGCGGACACCGGTGCGCTCGTAGATCCACTCGTCGGTGGAATCCAGCACCTCGCAGACCTCGGCGTTGCTGACCAGGCGTTTGGGTCGGTAAGCGCCGATTCCGAGCATCGCCACGTTCTCGCGGCTCCTGTTGACTGCAATGCTCACCACTGGTGACTCACACGACCCTTCACCTTCGAAGACTTAGACCATCGTCCAGGCTATCCCAGGGCGAGATCCTTCAAGCCGAGGATCGACCGGTACTCCAGGCCTTCCGCGGCGATCACCTGGTCGGCGCCGGTTTCCCGGTCGACGACGGTGGCGACGCCGACCACGGTAGCGCCCGCGTCGCGCAGCGCGCGCACCGCGGTCAGGGGTGAATTCCCGGTAGTGGTGGTGTCCTCGACGACCAGCACCCGCTTGCCGGCGACATCCGGGCCTTCGATCTGGCGCTGCATGCCGTGCGACTTCGCGGCCTTGCGCACCACGAAGGCGTCGATCGGGCGGCCGGGCGCGTGCAGCACGGCCAGCGCCACCGGGTCGGCGCCCATGGTCAGGCCGCCGACGGCGTCGAAGTCCCAGTCCGCGACGAGTTCGCGCAGCAGTTTGCCGATCAGCGGGCCCGCACTGTGATGCAGGGTGGCGCGGCGCAGGTCGACGTAGTAGTCGGCCTCCTTGCCCGAGGACAGGGTCACCCGGCCGTGCACGACGGCGAGCTCGCGCACCAGCGCGGCCAGCCGGTCCCTGTCGTTGGTAATCACGTCGATCATGTCAAGTCCTTCCGCGTGCGTCGAACAGCCCGCGATCGAGCCGGGCCCCCAGGGTTCGCGGGATCATTCCGGCGACGGTGGTGAGCGCTTTGTACTGCATACCGGGCACGCTGAGCACCCGGTCCTTCTCCAGATCACGCAGTGAGCCGGCGACTACCTGCTCGACGCTCAGCCACAACGCTTTCGGCAGCGAGGGCATCGCGATGCCTGCTCGCCGGTGGAATTCCGTGCGAACGAATCCCGGGCACAGGGCTTGGACCCGGACTCCGGTCCCGGCCAGTGCTCGCGCCAACCCTTCGGTGAAGGATACGACGTAGGCCTTGGACGCCGAGTACGTCGACCCTCGTCCTGGAATCAGGCCCGCCACGCTGGCCACGTTGACGACGCGGCCGTTGGCCGCCGCGATCATCGGCGGCAACGCCGCCCTGGTGAGCCGCATCACCGAGGTGACGTTGACGTCCAACTGCGCCTGCAATCGCTCGGGCGGCAACGTCCAGAACTCCCCGGACTGCCCGAAACCCGCGTTGTTGACCAGGAATTCGACGCCGTCGGCCAGCCGCGCCGCGACCCGCTCGCGGTCGTCGGCGGCGGCGAGGTCGGCGACGATCAGCTCCGAGCGGGTGGCGAAGCGGTGCTCCATCTCGGTCGCGATGGCGGTGAGCCGCTGCTCGTCCCGGGCCACGAGCACCAGGTCGTAGCCGAGCGAGGCCAGCCTGGTCGCGTAACCGCGGCCGATACCGGAGGTAGGTCCGGTGATCAGAGCCACAGGACGGGTGGCGCCGGGCAGCCGGGGATGCTCGGTCATGACGGCGCGATCGATCGCAGCCGCTGCGGCCCGGCCGCGGTGGGCGCGCGGCCGGTCACTTCGGCACGGGTCCCTGGTAAGGGCGGAAGCCGGGATGGAACGGTCCACCGGGCGGGTCGGTCGGCCGCTGCCGCGATTCGGGGTCGTTCCGGCTCTCGGCGTCGCGCTCCTCGCGCGGCCGGGGCTTCTCCTCGTCGCGCACGCGGGCGCGCGTGTTCGGCACGACGGCGAGCGACGGGCGGCGCGCCGGTTCCGGTCGCTCGGCGTCGTCGGAGTCGTCTTCGGACCGTTCGTCGTCGGCCTCGGGGCGGTCGCCCGCTTCACCCTCGGCGTCCCGGTCGCCCCGCTGACGGGCGCGGGGGCGCGCCGGTTCGGGTCCGCCGTCGTCGAAGCGCGGCTCGCTGACCGGCGGCAGCACGTGCAGCAGGCCGGACAGGCGCAGCACCGCGTCGATCGCGCCTTCCCAGTCCTTCGGGGTGGTGCCGACCAGCAGCATGCCCAGCGTCCAGTTGCCCTCGCTCCAGAGCATCTGCACGGTGTCGGGCAGGTTCTCGATGAACGCGACCATGCGCTGATCGACAGCGTGCCTGGCGATTTCGGGATTGGTCGCGAAGACCACGCGGTCACCGATGGCGCCGAGCAGTTCCAGATCGTGGTCCTTGGGCGGGGCGGCGGTCTTCAGCCGCATGTCCACGTCGATGTCCGAACCGATCTGACGGCGCACCGCGACCAGCGTCGCGGAGTCCTCCAGGTCGAACAGCACGAACTTCTCGCCCTTGCGGATGCCGGAGACCACGTCGACCGCGGAGAGATAGCCCAGTTTGGTCAACGCGCCGCGCCGCCACGTGGACGGCAGCGCGGGTTCCACGGACACGTAGGTATAGCCCTGCGACTTCGCCCAGACCTGTCGCGCGTGACCGGTCCGCTGCCGCTGGAGCCGATCGAAATACAGCAGCACGATCGCGCCCACGAGCGCGATCGCCGCCAACCCGAACCACATTGCCGTCATCGCCGCCTAGCCTAATGGTCCCGGCCGGACATGGTCCGTCATTACCCCCGGCGCTTCGCGCCCCCGGCGTCCGGCGCGGCTCATCGCCCGCCGCCGGGCAGCGAGGTGCCGATGATGACCTTCGCCTGGATCGACCCGTCCGCTGCCTTGTCACCCTGGATCAGCACCAGCTCACCGGTGGCCAGATCGGAGACTCTGGTCCCGGACAGCGCGATCACCTGGGTGTTCGCGTCGGTGCGCACCGTAATGGTGTTGCCCATCACCGAACTCACCGTCAGGGTGCCCCCGTCGTTGGCGGTGATGGTGCCCATGGTCGCGCCGAGGCCGTCGACATCGCCGAGGCCGGGCACGCTGGGCAAACCGCTCGGCGGGGTGGGCTGCGCGGTCCTGGTTCCCGGCGAGGGTCTCGTCGTGACGCGCGTCGTGGAGGCCGCCGCGGTGTCGGCCGAGCCGGAATCGCCCGACCCGAGCAGCACGCCCGCGACCACCCCGATCGCACCGATCAGCAGAACCACGCCGAGACCGAGGGCGATCCACAGGCCGGTGTTGCGCCGCGGCGGCGGTGGTCCCGGCGGCGCCGCACCGGGCGGCATCGCGCCGCCGGGCGGACCCGCCGCACCCGGGACGGTGTCGGGATAGGCGGCCCACTGGGGGTCGTAGGCCGGGAACTCACGTGTCGCGTTCGCCCCGGGCGGGCCCCAGGCTCCGTAATGCTCCGTCGGGGGATATTCCGACGGAGCCCCGGTGCCGTACGCGTCGAGGTACTCCGTGGTGTGCGCGGGGCCACCGTATCCGAACTTGCCCGGCGGACCCAGGTGTTCGGTCGGCGCATCCTCCGGCCGCTGTCCCCAGGGATCGTTCGGGTTGGTCATGGCTTCCAGCGTAGGCCGCGTACGTTCGCGCGCACCCGTACCACGTGGACCGGTGCGCCTGCGGCTCGGTGGGCGTTCGTTCCGGCATCGATCTCACCGTGCTGACGGTGGGGCGAAACACCTTGTGCGCGAGCGAGCTTCGACGAAAGGTGAGCGGCCTCGTCCGCGACGAGGCCGCTCACTCACTCACCTGCCGACGATCAGGCCGTCCCCGCCGGGGCTGACGGACACCTTGACGCTGTCGCCGTCGGCGATCTCGCCCGCGAGCAGTTCCTTGGCGAGGGAGTCGCCGATGGCCTGCTGGATCAGCCTGCGCAGCGGACGCGCGCCGTAGCTGGGGTCGTAGCCGCGCACCGCGAGCCAGAACCGCGCCGAATCGCTGACCTCCAGCTTCAGCCTGCGCTGCGCCAGCCGCTTCTGCAGCTGCTCGAGCTGGATGTCGACGATCTGCTCGAGCTGCTCCTCGTCGAGCGCGTGGAACATGACCACGTCGTCGAGGCGGTTGAGGAACTCCGGCTTGAAGGCCGAGCGCACCGCGTTCATGACGAACTCCTTGTCACCGCCCGCGCCCAGGTTCGAGGTCAGGATGAGGATGGTGTTGCGGAAATCCACCGTGCGGCCCTGGCTGTCGGTGAGCCTGCCCTCGTCGAGCACTTGCAGCAGGATGTCGAACACATCCGGGTGCGCCTTCTCGATCTCGTCGAACAGCACCACCGTGTAGGGCCTGCGCCGCACCGCCTCGGTGAGCTGACCGCCCTGGTCGTAACCGACGTAACCGGGCGGAGCGCCGACCAGCCTGGCGACCGAGTGCTTCTCGCTGTACTCGCTCATGTCGATGCGGACCATGGCGCGCTCGTCGTCGAACAGGAAGTCCGCCAGCGCTTTCGCCAGCTCGGTCTTGCCGACGCCGGTGGGGCCGACGAACATGAACGACCCGGTCGGGCGGTTCGGGTCGGCGACACCGGCGCGGGCCCGGCGCACCGCGTCGGACACCGCCTGCACCGCCTCGGGCTGACCGACCACGCGGCGGCCGAGCTCGTCCTCCATGCGCAGCAGCTTCTGGGTCTCGCCCTCCAGCATCCGGCCCACCGGAATGCCGGTCCAGGAGGACACCACCTCGGCGATGTCGTCCGGGCCGACCTCTTCCTTCAGCATGACCTCGCCGTCGCCCGCGGTGGCCGAGGCCTGCTCGGCCTGGGCGAGCTGCTTCTCCAGCGCGGGGATCCGGCCGTAGCGCAGTTCGGCCGCCTTGCCCAGGTCGCCGTCGCGCTCGGCGCGCTCGGATTCACCGCGCAGCGCTTCCAGCTCCTCCTTGAGCGTGCGCACCTGGTCGATCGCGTTCTTCTCGTTCTGCCAGCGCGTGGTCAGCTGATTGAGCTTCTCGCGGTCGTCGGCGAGTTCGCCGCGCAGTTTCTCCAGCCGCTGCTTGGACGCCTCGTCGGTCTCCTTGGCGAGGGCGACCTCTTCGATCTCCAGGCGGCGCACCGCGCGCTCCACCTCGTCGATCTCCACCGGGCGGGAGTCGATCTCCATGCGCAGCCGCGAGGCCGACTCGTCGACCAGGTCGATCGCCTTGTCGGGCAGGAACCGGGAGGTGATGTAGCGGTCCGACAGCGTGGCCGCGGCGACCAGCGCGGAGTCGGTGATGCGCACGCCGTGGTGCACTTCGTAGCGCTCCTTGATGCCGCGCAGGATGCCGATGGTGTCCTCCACCGACGGCTCGCCGACCAGCACCTGCTGGAAGCGCCGCTCCAAGGCGGCGTCCTTCTCGATGTGCTGGCGGTATTCCTCCAGCGTGGTGGCGCCGACCAGGCGCAGCTCGCCGCGGGCCAGCATCGGCTTGATCATGTTGCCCGCGTCCATCGCCGATTCACCGGTGGCGCCGGCGCCGACGATGGTGTGCAGCTCGTCGATGAACGTGATGATCTGGCCCGCGCTGTTCTTGATGTCCTCCAGCACGGCCTTGAGCCGTTCCTCGAACTCACCGCGGTACTTCGCGCCCGCGACCATCGCGCCGAGGTCGAGCGCCACGACGGACTTGCCGCGCAGCGACTCGGGGACGTCGCCTGCCACGATGCGCTGGGCGAGGCCCTCGACGATGGCGGTCTTGCCGACGCCGGGCTCGCCGATCAGCACCGGGTTGTTCTTGGTGCGCCGGCTCAGCACCTGCACCACCCGGCGGATCTCGGTGTCCCGGCCGATGACCGGATCGAGCTTGCCGTGGCGGGCGGCATCGGTGAGGTCGGTGGAGTACTTCTCCAGCGCCTGGTAGCTGCCCTCCGGATCGGGGCTGGTCACCCTGGCGCTGCCGCGGACGGCGGTGAACGCGGCACGCAGCGCGTCGGCGGTGGCGCCGTACTTGGTGAGCACCATCGTGACATCGGAGTCGCCCTCGGCGAGACCGACCATCACGTGCTCGGTGGAGACGTACTCGTCACCGAGTTCCGTGGCCAGGCGCTGCGCCGCGGTGATCGCGGCGAGCGCCTCGCGGCCGAGCTGCGGTGTGGTGGTGGCGCCGGTCGC
Organism: Nocardia sp. NPDC019323; assembly: GCF_044389845.1. Taxonomy (NCBI): domain Bacteria; kingdom Bacillati; phylum Actinomycetota; class Actinomycetes; order Mycobacteriales; family Nocardiaceae; genus Nocardia; species Nocardia sp. NPDC019323. Next base: position 821,382 of record NZ_JBIRYN010000002.1, on the reverse strand, counting down.
CCGCGGCAGCCGGTCCACGATGTCCTGTGCCTCGCGGCGCACGGTCGCCGGATCCGTTCCGACGGCCTTCAGCAAGGGCGCGGCGATGCCGTCGGTCTGGTCGAGCAACGCCACCAGCAAGTGCGCAGGACGGATCTCCGGGTTGCCCGCGGCGGAGGCCGCCTGCAGGGCGGCGGTCAGCGCCGCCTGGGTCTTGGTGGTGGGATTGAACGAGTCCACGAGTCACCTTCCTACTGGTCGAGTCGATTCGCACGGCGCCGAGCGCGTTCGCCGAAGCTGTCGCTGTCGTCCCGCTCCGCCTTCGGCTCGGCGCCGTTCTACCCGTCCAACGTTCTAAAGGTTGAGTCTGTTCCGCTCAAGTTTGGAATTCTCCGCCGCGCCGCCGGCGATCCACCGGATGTGTCGAACGCTACGCTCCGGCACCGGCGAATGCGACGCCCCGCCACACCGCCCATGCGGTGATTCCGCACGTCGGCGGCTTTCGGACGCCTACGATGACCTCGGCCGTCAGTTGTTGCAGCACTCTTCACCCCGACTCGAGGAGCGAATGGATGCGCGCGATCGTGGTACGGAAGTTCGGAGCGAAGCCGGAACTAGCCGAAATGCCGATGCCCGAGCCGGGGCCGGGCACCGTGCGGGTGCAACTCCAGGCGGCCGGGGTGAACCCCTTCGACCGTAAAGTGGCCTCCGGCCTCCTGGACGGCAAACTGCCGCACGACTTTCCGATGATCCTCGGGGTGGACGGGGCCGGCACGGTCGCCACGGTCGGCGCTGGCGTCAGCCGTTTCGCCGTCGGGGACCGGGTGGTCGGCAAGTTCCTCACACCGCCGGTGGGCCACGGCAGCTTCGCCGAGTACGCGGTGCTCCCTGAGGGCGGCACCCTGGTGCCGATTCCGCCCGGGGTGCCCACGGTCGCGGCCGCGGCGCTGCCGACCGCGGGGGTGACCGCGCAGGACCTCGTGGACGCCACCCACATCCAGCCGGGCCAGACCGTGCTGATCGTGGGCGCGACCGGTGGCGTCGGCTCCTTCCTGGTGCAGCTGGCCAATATCGCGGGCGCGCACGTCATCGCCACGGCGCGGGGCGACTCCGCCGATCAGATGACCCGCCTGGGCGCGGCCGAGACGGTGGACTACACCGCGGGACCGGTGCGCGACCAGGTCGCCGCCGCCCATCCGGACGGCATCGACGTCCTGTTCGATCTGGTGAGCCCGCCGGAGGCGCTGGCGGAGCTGACCACGCTGGTCCGCGACGGCGGCACGGTCTACTCCACCACTTTCGCCGCCGACGAGGACGCGTTGCGCGCACGATCGCTGCGGGGCGGCAACATCGAATCCAAGGGCAGCGCACCGGAACTGGCCCGCCTGATCCAGCGGGTGGCCGCGGGCGACGTGGTCGTGCCGATCGACGCGACCGTCCCGCTCGCGGAGGGACCAGCGGTCATCGGAGCGCCAGGAGCACGCGGCAAGACCGTGCTCGCCATCTGATCCGTACCGGCCCACCGCGCCGGGTCGGCGTCCCGCGCGACCACCAGGAGGTGTGTGATGAGGACCCGACCGCCCCAATTCGGCCTGTTCCTGATCCCCGAGGCCGACGACTTCCGCAGGCTCGCCGAGCTGAGCGCGTACGCCGACGTGGCGGGGCTCGACCTGATCGGCATCCAGGACCATCCCTATCAGCGCCGGTTCCTCGACACCTGGACGCTGATCACCGCGCTCGCCGCGCGAACCGAGCGGATCACCTTCTTCCCCGACGTGGCCAACCTGCCGCTGCGCCACCCCGCTTTGCTGGCGAAGTCGGTCGCGTCGCTCGACATCGTCAGTGACGGCCGCATCCAGCTCGGCCTCGGCGCCGGCGCGTTCTGGGACGCCGTCGCCGGGATGGGCGGACCGCGCCGCACCGGAGGCGAGGCGGTGCGCGCCCTGGAGGAGGCGATCACGGTGATCCGCGCCTTGTGGAGCGACGCGCGATCGGTCCGGGTGCCTGGCTCCTTCTACTCCCTGGCGGGCGCGCATCCCGGCCCGCTCCCGCGACACCGGCCCGGCATCTGGCTCGGCGCGCGCGGGCCGCGCATGCTCGAACTCACCGGCCGCGCCGCCGACGGCTGGGTGCCGTCGGCCGCTTGGGCGCCGCCGGAGTTCCTCGCCGAAGCCGGCAGGCGGATCGATGACGCCGCCGCCGCGGCAGGCCGGGACCCGCTGACGGTGCGGCGGGTGCTGAACGTGTCGGGGACCATCACCGCCGACGGGGCCGATCGCGGCTTCCTGGAAGGCCCGCCCCAGCGCTGGGTGGACGACCTGCTGGCCTTGCACCGCGACCAGCGGATCGACGGATTCGTCTTCTGGCCGACCGAGGGGGAACCGGTCGAGCAGATCCGTCGTTATACCGAGCAGGTCGTGCCCGCGGTGCGTACCGGCGCCGGGAGCTGACCGGCCGGAGACCGCATCCGCCGGTACCGCATCGGCGCGGAAATCCGGCCCGGCCCGCCCGTGGCCTCGGTACCGGACGGGTCAGCGGCATCCGCCGTTTGCCCACCGATTACCGTTTGCCCGGGTCTTGGGACTGATAGCCACACGACCACGGCATTTTCGGGGATACTTGTCGGCGGGAGACCGCCGGTAACGGGTATGTCCCCGGGCAGAACTGAGGGAAAGGAAGCTCCACGTCGTGGATGCGCGTTCGGCTGCGCTGGTCCGCGCCAATTTTCGTTCGGTGATCGAGTCGCCGAATGGACCCGAGCGGTTGGTCAGTGCGTTCTACGGACATTTGTTCGCCGAGAACCCACGGTTGCGCGAGTTGTTCCCACCGGCCATGGAGATGCAGGCCAAGCGCATCGCCACGGCCATCCAGTACGTCCTCGATCACCTGGAGGACTGGGACCGGGCGCAGAAGTTCCTGGAGCAACTCGCTCGCGACCATCGCAAGTACGGCGTGGAGGCCGCGCACTACGACATGGCGGGCCGCGCGCTGCTGGCGGCGTTCCGCGTCTACAACGGCGCGGCCTGGGACCGGAGCCTGGAAGAGGGCTGGCGCGACATCACCATCCTGATCTCCGCGTCCATGGCCATCGGCGCCAACTCCGACAAGTCGCAGCCGGTGTGGGAGGCCACCGTGGTCGGTCATCGCCGCGTGCTGGATGACCTGGCCATCGTGCGGCTGCAGTCCGACGGGCCGGTGCCCTACCAGGCCGGGCAGTACGTGCCGGTCACCATTCCGCAGCGGCCCAAGATGTGGCGGTATTTCTCCCCGGCCATCCCGTCCAACCCGTACGGCGAGATCGAGTTCCACGTGCGCAAGATCCGCGGCGGCTGGGTCAGCCCCGCGATCGTCAACGAGACCAGGGTGGGTGACCGCTGGCGCATCGCGGGCCCGCTCGGCGGACTACACGTCGACCGGGACAGCGGCCGCGACGTGCTCATGATCGGCGCGGGCACCGGCATTGCCCCGCTGCGCGCCCAGCTGATCGAGATGGGCCAGCGCGGCATCAACCCGCGGGTGCACTTCTTCATCGGCGGCCGCTATCCCTGCGACCTGTACGACGTGGAGAACATGTGGCAGCTCTCGCAGAGCAACCCGTGGCTGACCATCGTTCCGGTGTGCGAGCAGAAGAGCAATCCGTGGTGGTATCCGCATCCGCCGCAGGACGCACCGTACGGGATGCACCGGCGCCTGATCGGTAACCTTGGCGCCGTGGTCGCGAGCTTCGGCGCGTGGGCCGATCGCCAGATCCAGATCGCCGGATCGGCTCGAATGATCGCCGACACCCGGCGCGCGCTCCTCGCGGTCGGCACGCCGGAGCAGAACATCAGCTGCGACCCTGTGTAGAAGAAGGAGGCCCCGTTGGGGGATCCGAGCATGCTCGGTAACGGTCATCAGGCGCCGGAGTGGACTTCGACCGTGGTCGGTCATCATCGCCTGCGCCACGATCTCGCGGTGATCCGCCTGATCGGTGAGTTCGTGCCGTTCGCCGCCGGACAGTCGGTCGAGGTACGGGTGCCGCAGCATCCCGGCGTGCGCCGCAGGCTGTCGCCCGCGCTGCCACCGTCACTGGACGGCAAGCTGGAGTTCCACGTGCGCACGGTGCCGGGCGGCTGGTGCAGCGGCGCGATCGTCGCCGACACCCAGCCCGGCGACGAGTGGCGGATCGGCGCTCCCGCCGGCGGGTTCTGGGTGGACCCGGACGGCGACGAGGTGGTGATGATCGCGGGCGGCACGGGATTGGCGCCCATGCGCGCCCAGATCCTCGAGCTGGCCCGCAAGCCGTCGCCGCCGCCCACCTACCTCTTCGTCGGCGGGCGGTCACCCCGCGACCTGTACGCCTCGGACATGCTCTACCTGCTGGCCGCCGAATTGCCCTGGCTCACCGTGATTCCGGTGGTGGAGAACCCGCACGACCCGAACTGGGTCGACGAGTGGTACGAGCAGTCCCGCGTCGACATCGGCTTCGCACCCGACGACCTGCTCTACGGCACCCTCGCCGACGTCCTCGGCTCGCACGGCGCGTTCGCCGAACACCAAGTCCTGGTCTGCGGCTCCCCCGCCATGGTCCAGACCACCGTCGACCGCCTCCTCGAAACCGGAACCCCGCCGCAGCGAATCCAATTCGAGGGGCTCTAACCGAACCGTGAACCTGAGCCGAGTGAACTACTCGGCCAGGGCAACGGCACACCGTTGGAGCCGACTGCCCGAACCCACGCAACCACACTGGTGGATCACCGGTCTCGAGCAAAGCGCCCATCAAGCATCCGAAGCGGTTCCATCAGCGACGACCCCGGAACCCCACGGCAACGAGGGAACCCCTGGATAGCGCGATCACCACTGACGCAACCAAACCAGCTCAACCACCGGTTTCGAGCGAAGCGAGACCGAGCATCCGCCGTTCGCAGCGCCGCAGGCGCTGCAAATCAAACACAGCAGGCGCTGGACTAATAGAGCGGATCGTGGCGGATGTTCTTCGCGAGCGTGCCCGCTGCCATGAGGCGGAACTTGGTGGTCTGCACCATCGACGGTGAACCGACGATCTGCACGTCACGGTCGGACCAGGCGCCGTAACTGGCGACCACCTTGCCGATCTGGCCGGTGACCCGTGGTTCCACGCCGGGCCATGTGGTGCGCGGTTCCTCCGGTTCGGCGTACCACCAGGGGTTCTCGTCGTGTTCGCTCACCGGCGTGACCGTGAGCCAGCGGTTGGCCATGGCCAGCTTGCTCAAGGTTTCCAGGTCGTAGAGGTCGCACGGGTGGTGGCCGCCGACGAACAGGTGCACCTTCGGGTTGGTCCGCCGCATCGCCATCGCCATCAGCTGCGCACGCAGCGGCGCGATGCCGGTGCCGCAGCCGACCATCAGCATCTTGCGTTTGGCGTTGCGCGGAACGCCCAAGCCGCCCAGCGGTGAGCCGAGCAGCCACTGGTCGCCGACGGCGGTCTGGCCGACGATGGCGGAGCTGACCCAGCCGCCCAGCACGCTGCGGACGTGGAATTCGATCTCACCGTTGGCATTCGCGGGCACGGCGGGCGAGAGGTAGCGCCACATGCGCGGCCGTGACGGGATCTGCACGCTCAGGTACTGGCCCGCGGCGTAGCGCATCGGCTGATCCAGTTGCAGCCGGACGACGACCAGGTTGCGCAGCACCTCGCGGCGTTCGATCACCGTTCCGGTCCACGCCGACGGCGTGGTCTCCTTCTCCGCGGCGCCGATCATGGTGTCGGAGATGATCTTCAGGCCCTCGTCCCAGGCCCGGTCCACCTCGTCGGTCCACATCTCGGTGCCGGCGAACACCTTCACGGCGGTCTTCAGCGCCGTGGAGACGGCGGCATAGTGCGCGGGCTGCACACCGTACTTGCGGTGGTCCCTGCCGAGCTGGGACAGGAAGGGCAGCAGCTTGTCGGGCTCTTCCAACCGGTCCAGCGCGTAGGAGATCGCCTTGACCAGCCGGTCGCGCTGGAGGTCCATCGCGGCGGGAAAGAAATCGCGGACGTGCGGGTAGTCGGTGAACAAGATCGCGTAGAACGATCTCGCCAGTTTCTCCGGCCCCCCATCCTCCGCAGCAACCGCCTTGAAAGTAGTTCTGATCAAAGCGACAGCGCGTGAATCCATCGGTATCACAACCCCATTTCGCACTCGTTCACGAACCATGCCGGCGAGTGAGGTGCTGCGGGGCCACTCGACAGCAGCCGATGGAAAGGAGTGTAGGCGAGGTTTGCCAGCAACGGAATCTTTCGAAGGAACATCCCGCTCGGAATTTCGTCGAAACGAGGATATTCCGGGAGACACGCCAGAGAAACCGACTGAGAGACCGTAGATTCCACAGGTAATTGGTCTTCCACACCCCGGATCGACAAGGGACACTTAGGAAATTACGTCCCGACTGGTCTGTTCTAGCGACTTCGGGGCAACACCACAACTGGCGCAGATGGATCGAATCGGGCAAACCGATACGGTTGCGTAAGCGAGTCTATGGTAGAAATTCCCAGTTGATTCGACAACGAAATGACCTATGTCTAGCCGCTTCTGTCGAACATGTTCTGGTTTATTCTCAGCAAATCTGTGACACACAGGGCGCGAACGTCGAAGGCCCCGGCGCCGGATCGCGAAGTGCGACCGAGGCCGGGGCCGTCGTCGTTTCGGTTATCGTCTGCGCTGGCCGTCTTCGCGACGGTGCCGCGGCTGCCAGACGACCAGCGCGGTACTGCGCTGCTGCGGAACGAGATCCGGGCGGTAGGCCGCCCGCGTCCGCTCCAGCTCGGCCGACAGTTCCGCGACCTGCCGGCGCAGCTCCTCCACCTGATTGGTCAGTTCGATGATGCGCTTGATGCCCGCCAGGTTGACGCCCTCGTCCTGGGACAGCCGCTGCACCTCGCGCAGCAGCTCCACGTCCCGGGCCGAGTAGCGCCGACCACCGCCCGAAGTACGTTGCGGCGTGACCAGTCCCAGACGGTCATACGTGCGCAGCGTCTGCGCGTGCATGCCGGCCAGCTGGGCCGCCACCGAGATCATGAAGAACTCGGCCCGTGACCCGCCGGACGCGTTCTTCGGTTCCGAGGACATCACGCACCTGCCCATCCCGCACGTGGATCGAAGCCGCCCGCTCGCTCCGCCTCCTGATAGCGCTTCAGCGCCTCGATGGCGTTGTCGTCCAGCTTCTGCGGCACGGCGACCTTCACCGTGACCAGCAGATCGCCCGCGCCACCACCGCGCTTGGGCACGCCGCGGCCGCGTACCCGCAGGGTACGGCCGTCCGCGGTGCCCGGAGGCACCTTGACGCCGACCCGCCCGTCCAGCGTGGGCACCGAAACCGTGGTGCCGAGGACCAATTCACTGTAACTGACCGGAAGCACCAGGGTCAGGTCGTCGCCGTTGCGGCCGAAGACCTTGTCCTGGCTGACGTGCACGGTGACATACAGGTCGCCCGAAGGCGCCCCGCGCAGCCCCGCCTCGCCCTGACCGGCCAGCCGGATGCGTTGCCCGTCACCGACTCCGGGCGGAATCCGCACCGTGATGGTGCGCGTGCGGTTCTGGATGCCGCTGCCCTGGCAGTCGAGGCACGGGTCGTCGATGATCGACCCGCTGCCACGGCACTCGTCGCACGGCTCGCTGAAGCCGAACGCGCCCTGGTTGCGGCTGACGATGCCGGTCCCGTTGCAGATCGGGCACACTCGCGGACTCGTGCCCGGTTTGGCTCCGCTGCCGTGACACGTGGTGCACGGCGACGGGCTGGTCATCCGCAGCGGAACCGTGACGCCCTGAGCCGCCTCCCGGAAACCGAGCGTGGTCTCGGTCTCCACGTCGGCGCCGCGGCGGGGGCGGCTCGAGGTCCGCGTGCCGCCGCCCCGGTTGAACAGACCGCCGAGCAGGTCGCCGAGGCCACCTTCGGCGGCACCCGCGGCGCCGCCGAAGAGGTCCCCGAGGTTGAACTCCTGCGAGAAGCCGCCGCCCGCGCCGGACCCGAACCCACCGCGACCGTAGCCGCCACCCGCGAAGAGCTTGCGGGTGTCGTCGTACTCCTTGCGCTTGGCCGGATCCGACAGGACGGCGTGCGCCTCGCTGACGGCCTTGAACCGCTCCTCGGCTTTGGTGTCACCGGGGTTGGCGTCCGGGTGCAAGTCGCGGGCGAGCTTGCGATAGGCCTTCTTGATCTCGTCCTGCGAGGCGCCGGAGGAAACACCCAGCTCCTTGTAGAAGTCCTTTTCGATCCACTCCCGTTGGCTCACCGAGCATCTCCTCCTCTCGCATCCTTATTGTTCGTTCGCGCCGGCATCAACATCCGATGCCTCTTCAGTCGGTGGAACAGCGTTTTCCTTCACATCGGCCACGCCGTCGGTTACCCCGACGAGCGCGTGCCGAAGCACCCTATCGCCGAAGCGATAGCCCTTGCGCATCACAATGCCGATCACCGGGTCGTGGCCGGAGCCCTCGTGCTGCACGGCCTCGTGCAGGGTCGGGTCGAAAGGCTCGCCCTCCGAACCGAACTCCTCGAGACCCTGCTTGAGCAGCGCGGCCGACAGCTTGTCGGCCACCGACTTCAGCGGGCCCGCCTCCAGGTCACCGTGCGCCCGCGCGCGGTCGAGATCGTCGAGCACGCCGAGCAGCTCGGTGACCACCGACGCCTTGGCGGCATCGATCGCGGCCTTGCGGTCGCGCTCGACCCGCCGCCGGTAGTTGGCGTACTCCGCGGTCAGCCGCTGCAGGTCGGCGGTGCGCTCGGCGAGCTCGCCGCTGATGGTGTCGGCGAGGGCGTCGCCGTTGCCGGTTTCCACGCCCTCGTCCGCCTGCGGGGCCTGCGCGGCCGCGGCGCCGTTGTCCGCGGCCTGCTGCCGGACGTCACCGGTCTCCGGATCGATCTTCCGGTTGTCGACGAAGGTGATCGGCTCCTTCTCGGAGTTGGCCTCGGTCACTTCTTCTCCGTGTCGACCGGCTCGTCCACGACCTCGGCGTCCACGACCTGGTCATCCGACGCGGCGCTGGACGCGCCGTTGCCCTGCGCGGCGGCGTCCGCCGCGGAGGCCTCGTAGATGGCCTGGCCGAGCGCCTGCGACTCGGTCGCCAGCTTCTCCACCGCCGCCTTGACCGCGGCGATGTCGGTGCCCTTCAGCGCCTCGTTCGCCTCGGCGATGGCCGCCTCGACCTTGGTCTTGACGTCCGCGGGGACCTTGTCCTCGTTCTCCTTGATGAACTTCTCGGTCTGGTGGACCAGCGACTCGGCCTGGTTGCGGGTCTCCGCCTCCTCGCGACGCGCCTTGTCCTCGGCCGCGTGCGCCTCGGCGTCCTTGATCATCCGGTCGATCTCCTCCTTGGACAGGCCGGAGCCGTCCTGGATCTTGATCGTGTTCTCCTTGCCGGTGCCCTTGTCCTTCGCGGTGACGTGCACGATGCCGTTGGCGTCGATGTCGAAGGTGACCTCGATCTGCGGCACGCCGCGCGGGGCCGGCGGGATGCCGGTCAGCTCGAAGGAGCCGAGCAGCTTGTTGTGCGAGGCGATCTCGCGCTCACCCTGGAACACCTGGATCTGCACCGACGGCTGGTTGTCGTCGGCCGTGGTGAAGGTCTCCGAGCGCTTGGTCGGAATGGTCGTGTTGCGCTCGATGAGCTTGGTCATCACGCCGCCCTTGGTCTCGATGCCCAGCGACAGCGGGGTCACGTCGAGCAGCAGGACGTCCTTGACCTCACCCTTGAGCACACCGGCCTGCAGGGCGGCGCCGACGGCGACGACCTCGTCCGGGTTCACGCCCTTGTTGGGCTCCTTGCCGCCGGTCAGTTCCTTGACCAGATCGGAGACGGCGGGCATACGGGTGGAGCCGCCGACGAGCACCACGTGGTCGATGTCGGACACCTTGATGCCCGCGTCCTTGATCACGGACTGGAACGGCGCGCGGGTGCGGTCGAGCAGGTCCGAGGTGATCTTCTGGAACTCGGCGCGGGTCAGCTGCTCGTCGAGGAACAGCGGGTTCTTGTCCGCGTCGACGGTGATGTAGGGCAGGTTGATCGAGGTGCTCTGCGAGGAGCTCAGCTCGATCTTGGCCTTCTCGGCGGCCTCACGCAGCCGCTGCATGGCCATCTTGTCCTTGGTCAGGTCGATGCCCGAGCTGGCCTTGAACTTGTCGACCAGCCACTGCACGACCCGCTCGTCCCAGTCGTCGCCACCGAGGTGGTTGTCGCCGGAGGTGGCGCGGACCTCGACGACGCCCTCGCCGATTTCCAGCAGCGAGACGTCGAAGGTGCCGCCACCGAGGTCGAAGACCAGAATGGTCTGTTCCTTGTCGCCCTTGTCCAGGCCGTAGGCCAGCGCCGCCGCGGTGGGCTCGTTGACGATGCGCAGGACGTTCAGGCCCGCGATCTGGCCTGCTTCCTTCGTGGCCTGCCGCTGGGCGTCCTCGAAGTAGGCGGGCACGGTGATGACCGCGTCGGTGATCTCCTCACCGAGGTAGGCCTCCGCGTCGCGCTTCAGCTTCATCAGCGTGCGGGCGCTGATCTCCTGCGGCGTGTACTTCTTGCCATCGATCTCGACGGTCCAGTCGGTGCCGATGTGCCGCTTGACGGAGCGAATGGTGCGGTCGACGTTGGTGACAGCCTGGTTCTTGGCCGGCTGGCCGACCAGTACCTCGCCGTTCTTCGCGAACGCGACGATCGACGGGGTGGTGCGCGATCCTTCCGAGTTGGCGACGACGACCGGCTCGCCGCCTTCGAGAACGGCGACGACCGAGTTCGTGGTCCCGAGGTCGATTCCGACCGCACGAGCCATGGTGGTTCCTCCTAATTGACGTACCAATGTGTGTCGGTGCCGGGCGAAAACCGCCCTGTGGCGCCGCGAAGGACGCCGCGAGACCTCGCCCCTAGCACCTCACGGAGCACGGCCCCAGCAACACTGAGCGTGGTCGGCTCAATCCTGCCCCGCAGGAGTCTCGGAGTCAACCGAAACTTGAGTCCTGCACGCTCAATCTTGTCGAATAGCTCAACGGGCTAGTCGCGCGTTTAATTCCCCGGAGGCGGCACGTAGATGTGATCTGCGTCATACATCGAGGGCGCTGGACGGCCCCCTGAGCGAGTGCGGCCGGGATCGTGGCCGCAGTAGGGTGACGGCGGGGCACCCCATCCGTGCGCCGTCGATCCGAGGAGTCGCCATGAGGGCCGCCGTCGTCACCGCCGCCGAATTCGAGGTCACGGAGGTGCCGACGCCACGGCCCGGTCCGGGGCAACTGCTGATCGACGTGGCGCGCTGCGGTATCTGCGGCTCCGACCTGCATGCCCGCACCCATGCCGACGAACTGGCCGACCTGGCCGTGGCCACGGGCTACGACCACTTCATGCGTTCGGATCAGAGCGTGGTGCTCGGCCACGAATTCAGCGGCACCGTGGTCGACTACGGGCCGGAGTGCCGGAAGCGGTGGAAGACGGGAACGCCGGTGGTGGCCCTGCCGATCGTCCGGCACGGCGGGCAACCCCACCTGGTCGGACTGTCGACCGCGGCGCCCGGCGGTTACGCCGAACAGGTGGTGGTCCAGGAATCGATGACCATGCCGGTGCCCAACGGGTTGTCCGCCGAGCACGCCGCGTTGACCGAGCCGATGGCGGTGGCCTGGCACGCCGTGCGCAGGGGCCGGGTCGGCAAGGGGCAGACCGCCTTCGTCATCGGTTGCGGGCCGATCGGCCTCGCGGTGATCAGCATGCTGAAGGCCGCGGGCGTGCGCACCGTGGTGGCCAGCGACTTCTCCCCGCGCCGACGGGAACTGGCCACGGCGTGCGGCGCCGACGTCGTGGTGGATCCGGCGACCGAGTCACCCTGGACGGCCGCACCGAAGAAGGGACGGATCAACGGCGTCACCGACATCCTCGGACTCGGGTTCGACACCATGGAACGCTTGCGGCGGGTGCCGAATCTGCCGTGGTGGTACGTCTTCCGCCTCGCTCACACGGTGAACGCGGGACCCGCCGGTCCGGTCGTCTTCGAATGCGTGGGCGTACCCGGGATCATCGATCAGATCCTCGCCGCCGCGCCTCCGCTGTCACGCGTTGTCGTGGTCGGGGTCTGCATGGAGACCGACCGCTTCCATCCCGCCATGGCGATCAACAAGGAGATCGAACTGCGGTTCGTGCTCGGCTACGACCCCGGCGAGTTCCGCGACACCCTGCACATGCTCGCCGAGGGAAAGGTCGACCCGAGCCCGCTGATCACCGGGACCGTCGGGCTGGACGGCGTCGCGGACGCCTTCGCCGCGCTCGGCAACCCGCAGCGGCACGCGAAGATCCTGATCGACCCGCGCGCAGCGGGCGCCGCCACCGCCTGAGCTCGATCAGGGCGCGGCGGCCAAGACCTCGTCGGCGATCTTCTCGTCCAGCGTCACCCGCACCAGCGCGGCGGCGAGTTCGGCGGTGTGGTGATCCGGCGCCAGCCGCGCCAGCCGGTCGGGATCCTCCGGCAACTGGACGCGCTTGGCGCCGCGCAGAGCGCGTTCGTCGAAGTGCGGCCGGACCCAGGTCCAGATGTCCTGGATCTCGCGCAGGAAGATATGGGCTCCGGTCGGACCGATCCCGTCGAACTCTTGCAGCAGTTCCGCGGCGCGCTGCGGGTCGTTGTCCGCTTTCTTCGCCAGTTCCCGCAGGTCACCGTGGTAGCGATCGAGCAGGCGCAACGCATTGTGGTGCAGTCGCGTCGCGGTGCTCTCGTCGTAGCGGCGGTAGTTCCCTCGCCCCAGCGCGTCGACCAACTCCTGCCACTGCGCGTCCGCGACCCGGTGCGGCGTCCGGTAGCCGCTGCTGATCAGTTCTCGCGTGGCCCCGATCGCGATCTCCGCGGAGATACGGGCGCTGAGCAGCTGGGAAAGCATGAGCAACTGGAAAAGTGCGGCCGGTTTGTCGTCGAGGGTGATGCCCGCTTCCTCGGCATATCCCGTGCCCGCACGGACGAGCAATTCGTGTACGACGTCCTCTTGGCTCATCGTTACCTCCTCTCGCTACCAGGGCGCATACCCGGCCCCACGGCGACTACACCGGCGGCGGTCAGCGGGGAATACGCCCGTCGCCGCAGGTCACGGCGCTTCGGAGGCGGTATTCACCGGCCGATCATTCCGGCAGCACGCTCAGCGTGCCTTCCGCGCTGCGAGCGGCGGTCAGGCACGCCGTGGCGGTGAATTGGTCGGCGAGCGGGTGACGCGCCCGCGCGCGCCATTTCCGCACCGCGGCCATCGCCTGGGCGCGCTGCGCCGGCAGCGGCGCGTCGGCGGGGAGACCCAGGCGCAGATGCGGTGCGATCCCGGAGCCGCCGATGAGGCGGTGCAGCTCGGCGAGATCGTCGGCGGGCAGCGCCAGTTCGTCGGTGCGCAGGCGGCCGAGCAGGCGCAGCTCGGCGAAACCGTGTACGTCCGCGAGCAAGGTGCGCACCCTGGGCAGCAGGCGATCGGCCTGGGTGCCTCGGTAGGCGGTCAGCACCCGGGCCAGCGCGGTCAGCGCGGAGTGCGCCTTGAGCTGATCGGCGCGCTGACCGAACTGCACGTCCAGCACCGAGCGCAGTTCGTCCACGCCGCTGCGACTGGTCAATTCGGCGGCAAGGGTGGCCGAGTCGCGCACGCCGAGCCGAATCAGCGTGACCGCCATCCGGATGCCGAACAACCCGAACCGCTCGGCGAGCTGGGCGCGCAGCTCCGGCGGGACCGGAAGCGGCACGTCGGCGCGCGCGAAACGGTCCGCCGAGAGCAACGCGGCGCTCAGGTCGTCGACCGGGACCCGCGCCAGCGCCTCGAAAGCCGCGAACTCCTGCTGACGCAGCGTCGCCGCGGCGAACGCGAGCAGCCCGGCGACCGGGATCACGGCCTGGCACAAGCCCGTCCGTTCCAATTCCCCGGCGAAACGCGCGGCGACCTCACGCGCCGAGTGCAGCGCGTCGATGCGGCCGGCGCCGATCTCGTCGGCCCGCGAGACCACCCCGACAATGCCCAGCGGACCCGGCGCGCCCGGTCCGCCGTTGGCGGCGGCGGTGCCCGCGCCGACGCGCTCGAGGAACTGCACGTCCGTCGCGTCCAACCGGCGCAGCAGATAGACCACCGCGTCGGCGCCCGGAATGGCGATGCTCTGCTCGGACCGCTCCTCGTCCGCGCCGGGGGTCAGCAGACGCGCGGTGCGCCGCGAGACCTCGCGCGACAGCGACGAGGTGCCGGGAGTGTCGATGATGGTGGTGTGCGCGAGCGTCGCGGCGGGCCACTCGACTTCGAGATGGTCGACCTCGCGCGGGGCCGGGGCGTTCCAGTTCAGTCGGTCCAGGTCGAAGGTCAGCCCGTGCGTCCCGCTGCCGCGGCGGACCACTACGTGCGCGCGGGCGCCGTCGGGGGCGTAGGCGGTCACGCTGGGCGTGGAACCGTACCGGTACCAGGTGACCACCCTGGTGCACTCGGTCGCGTCGGTGGGAGCGATGTCCTGTCCGACAAGCGAATTCAGCAGGGTGGATTTGCCCGCCTTGATCGAACCGGCGAGCGCGACCCGCAGCGGCTGATCCAATCTGCGGGCGCAGTCGGCCAGCAGGGCGCGCGGCCGCGGCTCCCCCGCGAGCGCTGCCTGCGCCGCCCCGACCAGCCGATGCGCCTCGGCGACGATTCCCGGCACCGCGTCACCATCACGTCTCACGGGGTTACCGTACCGGCGGGTCCCATCGGTAGTGCGGTCTGCATGGCATCGGCGTAGCGGCGCAGTTCGGCGACCACGCGCAGCTGCTGTTCCAGCTGCGCACCGCGTTCGGCGCGGCGGGTGGCCACCATGTTCGCCGCCTCCTGCGCGGCCCGCAGCGACTCGTCGATCGAGCGCAGACTGCGTTCGGCGACGCCGGCGTAGTGGTCGCGCAGGGCGCGGTGGATCCGGTGCAGCCGATCCTTCGACTCCTTGCCCGCCTGGAACGCCACATCGTCGACGAAACGGCGCACCGCCGCCTTCGCTTCGTTGCGCCGCTTGGCCAGCCTGGCCTGCTTGTCGTCGCGGAACGCCTTGCCGCCCACGATCAATCCCGCGCCGATCGAGATCGGGTTGAGCATCGCGAGGCCGGCGAAGGTGCTGGCGAGCCCGACCATGAGCACGCCGCCGTAGGAGCCGCGCATGCCGACGAGCAGCTTGCTGCCGAAACCGATGTCCGGCTCGAGATCGGCGAGCGTGCCGGTGACGGCGCGGCCGGTGTCGGCGCCGGCGCCGGGGCGCACGTCCGGCAGGTCGACGGCGCCCAGTTCGGCGAAGTGCTCGGCGACGCGCTCGGCGAGCTGGATCGCGCGCGCGTGGGTCCACAGCAGGTTGTCGCCGAGCGCGGTGTCGACGGTGCCGGTGAGGTGTTCGGCGATGCGGTCCCAGTGCCGGCCTGGATCGTGCTCGTCGATCCATTCCTCGGTGGTGCGCGCGAGATTGCGCAGGCGGTCGCGCAGATCGTGGTCGACGTCCCCGGCCAGGTCGGTGATGCCGTCGGCGAGCGTCTGCTGCCAGGCGGCGGTCCTGCGGTGCAGTTCCTCCGCCGCGGAACGGGCGGATTGCAGCTCGCGCACCGCCGCCGCGCCCTGCGCCGGATCGCGGACCGCGACCAATTCACTGCCGAGAGCCAGCGCGAGATGCTCGGCGGCGGACCGGATGTCGCGGGCGACGGCGGTGCGAGTGGCCAGCTGATCGCGCGCGACCACCTGGTCGCGCAGGAAGGTGTACAGCACGCCGAAGCCGGATTCGACACCCAACTGCGGGTCCTGCAACCGCATGGCGTGACTGCGCAGCAGCGACGACACCGGGATCATCGGCACGTCCAGGCGGGCGCGCGCGAGATGGCCCAGATCGGCTTCGTGCACCTGACGCCAGTGCGGGTACAAGTCGGTCTTGGTGAGCAGCAGCGCCACCGTCGGGCACAGTTCCCGCACCTGCCGCAGGAACGCCAGCTCGGGTTCGGTGAGTTCGGTCGAGGCGTCCGAGAGCACCAGCACCGCGTCCGCGGCGGGCACCAATCCGAGCACGCCTGCCGCGTGGGCATTGCCGTGGCCGCCGACGCCCGGGGTGTCGATCAGCACGATGCCATCGGCCAGCAGCGCGTTGGGGATCTGCACCTCGAGGCGCACGATCCGCCGCCCCTGCGCGACCGGGGCGCGCTGGTCGATCGCGCCGATCTCCGCAATCGGCACCGCCACCCTGGTCTCCGCGCCGCTGGAGTCGCCGTGCGCCGCGAGCACCAGCTCCGCGCGCGGCTCGGGACCGTGCGCGAGCAGCATCGGGACCGCCGTGGTCGCGTCGTCGCCGACCGGGCAGATGTCCAGGTTCAGCAGCGCGTTGACGAAACGGCTCTTGCCCTGGTCGAGCTGCCCGGCGACGACGATGCGCCGCCGTGGGTCGCGGACCCGGTCGGCCGCCACTTCCAGGCGGCCGACCAGATCGTTGCGGCCGGCGGCGCGGGCCGCCGCGATGGTTTCACCGAGTACCGACAGCAGCGGTACCGCCGGTGGAGTGGCGTTCGGCGCGGGTGTCCCCATCGCGGTATGGACCTCTTTCCGTATTACCGGGCAACTGTCAGTGCAGGAATGTATCGCCACCCAGCTCGGCGCCCGCCGAACCGCTGAACTCCGTGCCCGCGTGGCTCTCGCCGAACAGGCCCGCGTCGGCCTGGCCGCTGGCGGAGCTGTCCAGGCCGGAACCGAAAGCGCTCGACACGTCCAGCGAGGACCAGGTGTGCGCGGTCGAGCCGACGCTGCCGCCGAGACCGGCGCCGGTGTCCACCGCACCGTGCGCCGCGCCGCCGGCCGAGCCAGCCAGCCCGGCGCCCGCGTCCGCCGCGCCGCTCACGCTCGAGTGCGCCGCACCGCCGAGTCCGCCCGTGGCGTCGAGACCCGAGGACAGGCCAGAGCTCGCGTGCGAGCCGACGCCGCCGTCCAAACTCGAACCGAAGTGCGCTCCCGCGCTCGAGGCTCCTTCGAGGCCACTCGACAGACCCGCGCCCGCGTTACCCGCAGCGCCGAGTCCAGTCTCCAAGCCCGAACCGAGATGCGCTCCCGCACTCGACGCGCCATCGAGACCACTCGACAGACCCGCACCCACGTTGCCCGCAGCGCCGAGTCCGGTCTCCAGACCCGAACCGGCCGCGCCTTGAATTCCGGCGGCAAGTCCTGCACCGGCTTCCGCACCCGCGCCCAGTCCAGTCGACAGGCCCGAAGCGAGCCCGGCCGAGAGGCCCGAACCCGCCTGAGCGCCGGCATCGATGGCGCCGGTCAGCCCGGTTCCGAGGCCCGTACCGGCCTGTACCGCGCCGCCCACGCCGGTGGACAGGCCCGTTTCCAGGCCGCTGGCACCGTGCAGCCCCGCATCGAACGCGCCACCGAGCCCGCTCTGCAAGCCCCCGCCGACCTGCCCACCGGTGTGCAGCGAGCTGTCCAGTCCACCGCCGAGTTCCGCGCCGGTGTTCACGGCCGCGCCGAGACCCGTCGCGAGCCCGGTCTCCAGACCCGCCGTCGCCTGTGTTCCGAGGTTTCCGGCACCGCCGACGGCGGAGGAGAAGTTGCCTCCGAGCCCCGCGGCCGCGTTACCGGAACCCTGGGCCGCGGAACCGATTCCGCCGGTGAGCCCGGTGGCCGCCTGCCCGCCGGCATCGAGCGCGCCGCCAAGGCCTGCCTCCAGACCGGACCCGATCTGCGCACCCGCGTCGGCCGCCCCGTGCAATCCGGTGGACGCTCCAGCGCCGAGACCGGCACCCGCCTGCGCGCCGCCTCCCAGCGCCGCGTCCAGACCGGTGGTCACCTCACCGGCGCCGTTCAGCGCACCTTCCAGACCCGCTCCGGCGCCGAGGTCACCCGCCGCACCCGCAGCGCCGCCGAGCCCCGCACCAAGACCGGCGGCCAAGTCCGTCGCGGCACCCGCAGAACCATCCACAACCCCTCCCAGGCTCGTCCCCAGACCGGTCGACGCATCAACCGCACCCCCGAGCCCAGCCTGCACACCGGTGCCAACGCCCGCGGCCGCATCCGCAGCGCCACCGAGATTCGCACCGAGACCAGCGGTCAAGTCCATCGCAGCACCGGCCGAACCATCCACAGCCCCACCAACATTCGACCCCAAACCGGTCGACGCATCAACCGCGCCCTCCAGCCCAGCCTGCACACCGGCACCGATACCCGTCGCCGAATTCGCGGCGCCGCCCAGCCCCGCATCGACACCGGCGGAACTATCCACAACCCCTCCCAGGTTCGCGCCCAGGCCGGTTGTCGCGTCCACGGCTCCTCCGAGGCCCGCACCGAGGCCCGTGGTGACATCAGCCGCGCCGTCTAGACCCGCACCGAGACCGGCATCGACAGCACCCGCGATGCCCGCGCCGAGATCGGTTGTCGCGTCGACGGCCCCTTCGAGTCCCGTACCCACACCGGTGCCGAGGTTCGCCACCCCGCCAATCGCGCTGTCGATACCCGCCGTGAGATCGGTCGCCGCACCCGCGGCTCCACCGAGTCCCGCACCCAGGCCTGTGCCGACGTCAGCCGCACCACCCAAGTTCGCGCCGAGGCCGGTCGTCGCGTCGACGGCGCCTTCCAGACCAGCGCCAGCCCCCAGCGCCGCATCCAAACCCGTGGCCAGGCCACCCGCGGCGGCGCCTCCGACACCCGCGCCGACATCAGCGGCACCATTCAAGCCGGCACCGAGCCCGGTCGTCGCATCGATGGCGCCTTCCAGGCCGCCACCTACCTGGGCACCAGCTCCCAGCGCCGCATCCACGCCTGTAGCAAGGCCGCCCGCCGCATCGACAGCTCCGCCGAGACCCGCGCCGAGGCCGGTCGACGCGTCGGCAGCACCCTCCAGGCCCGCGCCGAGACCTGCGGTCAGATCAGTGGCCGCACCCGCGGCCCCGCCCAGACCCGCACCGAGACCCGTGGTGACATCAGTCGCGGCGTTCAGACCGGCACCGAGTCCCGTCGTCGCGTCCACAACGCCTTCCAGTCCAGCGCCGACACCGGTGCCGAGCCCCGCGGTCACATCGGTGGCCGCGCCGAGGCCGGTTTCGAGGCCCGCGCCGATACCGGTGGTGAGGTCCACCGCGCCACCGACCGTGCTATCCAGACCCGCTCCGAGGCCGGTCGTCGCGTCCACAGCGCCCTCGAGACCCGCGCCGAGGCCCGAGGTCACGTCGGTCGCCGCGCCGAGACCACCTTCCAGCCCCGCGTTCAATCCCGCGGAGATGTCCGTGGCGCCCTGCACAGCACCCTCCAGACCTGCGCCGACACCCGTGGTGATGTCCGCCGCGCCACCGATGGCGGTTTCCAGGCCTGCGCCGAGGCCGGTCGTCGCGTCGACGGCACCTCCGATACCGGCGCCCAGACCTGCCCCGAGGTCAGCGCCCGTCTGCACAGCGCCGCCGAGGCCTGCGGTCAGATCGCCCGCGGCGCCCGCCGCGCCTTCCAGACCCGCGCCGAGCCCGGTCGTCAAACCGGTCGTCGCGTCGATCACCCCGCCGAGGCCCGCGCCCAGATCTGCGCCCGCCTGCGCACCGGCGCCCAGAGCGCCTTCCAGGCCCGTGGTCAGACCGGTCGCGGCGTCCACCGCGCCTTCCAGCCCAGCGCCCAAGCCCGCCGCCACGTCCGCCGCGCCTTCCAGGCCCGCGCCGAGGCCCGCACCCGCGCCGATCGCCGCGTCGAGACCGGTGGAGAGGCCGGTCCCCAGTCCGGCGGCGATGTCTCCCGCCCCTTCGGCGTCCAGATCGAGGCCCGCGCCGATGCCGCTGATCACCTGAGCGCCTGCGCCGAGCAGGCCGCCGACGGCGGCGGACAGGTCGGCGCCCGCGTTCACCACGGTGTCGAGGCCCGCGGCCAACCCGGCGCCCAGACCCGCGCCGATCTCCAGCCCGGTGTCGATCGCGGTGTTCAGTCCGCCACCGACGTCGACGCCCGTACCGACACCGAGGTCGACATCGAGGCCGCCACCCGCACCGCCGCCCAGATCCACGCCGAGATCGGCGCCCAGGTCGACTCCGGCATCCGCCACCGCCGCCGCGCCAACGGTGCCCGCCGCGCCGATCGCGGCGGCCGTGCCGGTCTGCGCGCCCGCCGCCACGATGGACTGCAACTGGGAGCCGCCGGTGACCAGCGCCGACTCCGCGACCATCGGGGCGCAGAGGGCGATGTCCTCGGGGGTCACCGCGCTCAGGCCCGCGGCGGCCAGCGCCTGGGTCGGGTTGGCGCAGTACGCGACCGCGGCTTCTTGGTTCCGCAGCAGACCGAGGATGAACTCCAGAATCGCGTTGGGTGTCATGAGAATCTTCTCCTGAGTCCCGGCGGACCTCGCTGATCCGCAGTCGTTGGAATGCAAATCACGCTAGGAGCGCATCGCGTTACGCCGAAACGGGGCGAACCCCTACTACCGGCCGTGGCCACCCGATAGGGGTAAGAGCGAAATTAGGGGAAATTCCCTAAACGTGCCCCTAACGAAGTAACGGCGGATGGCCAGCAACCGACAGAACGGTTGCGTCGGCAACTACAACGCCCAGCGCACCAGCTCGATACACAGCAGCGACACCGGACCTGACAGCTTCTCGAACGGGGTTCTCGAATGACACAGCGCCTGGCGCTCGGCATCACTGTCGGGGCGTCGAATTCGGTCGCCGTGGCGGCTACGGAGGATGGCGACGACGGCCTCGGCCCGTCCGGCGGCGGCTTTCTACGCTCGCATCCGAGCGTGCTGCGACTCTCGCCGGACATGGCGCCCACGCTCGGCGCGGGCGCTCGCTCCGCCGGCCGCCATTCCAGCGACGTTCTGTTGGAGGGCTTCCTCGCCAGGGTCGGCGACCCGGTGGGCATCCTCGCCGAGGACGGGTCGTCCTATTCCGCCCCCGACCTGGTAGCGACCTCGATCGGCTGCCTGGTCGACGAGATCGCCGCCGAGACCGGGCGCGGCGGCGTCCAGGCGACGGTCGCCTGCCACCCGGCCTGGTGGTCGCGGCACACCGTCGACATCCAGCGCGACGCGCTCGAGCGGGCCGGGCTCGGCGAGGTGACGCTGGTGCCGGAGCCGACCGCCGCGATCCGCTGGCTCGACGCCGCGCACGGCAGGACCGGCGACGGCGCGGTGATCGTCCTGGATCTCGGCGCCTCGGGCTCGACGGTTTCGGTGGTACGCACCGGTGAGCACGCCAGCCTGCTCGGCACACCGTTGCGCAGCACCGACGTCGCCGGCGCGGAATTCGATCTGCTGACCATGCGCTATGTCCTGGCTAACGCGGTGCTCGCCGCCGATTTCGATCCGTTCGATCCGATGGTGGAACGCGAATTATCGGCTTTGCGGGAACGCTGCAGGAAAGCGAAAGAAGAGCTTTCCATAAATACCGCGACCGTTGTTCCGGTGCGGTTGGACCCCGCGGATCCGCACGGCAGCACCGTGCGGCTGGTGCGCGGGGAACTGGAAGATCTGCTGCGCGGACCGCTGCTGAGCGCGATGGACCTGATCCGCGACGCGGTGCACCGGGCCGGGCTCGACATCGGCGATGTCGGCCGCGTCCTGCTCACCGGAGGAGGCGGCGCTGTCCCGCTGGTCGCCGAGCTCGTCTCCTCCGAGTTCGGACTGCCCGTCGTGGCCGCTCCCGACCCCGAGCACACCACGGCGCGCGGGGCTGCGCTGCTGGCCGCCGATCTGCTCGCCGCCGAGACCGACCAGCTTCCCTTGGTCGCTCCGGTGGCCGAGGAAGAGACCGTGCCGCAGCCGCGCGCCCTTCCCTCGGCGGGACTCGCGGCGCTGCCAGATGAGCCACCGGCGCGCAGGCGCGCACTGATCAGCCGACCGCGCATGGCGGTGGTGGCCGGTGTCGTGGTCGCCATCGGCCTGCTGGCCACCGGGACGCTCGCGATCGGCACCGGCATCCAATCCGGGCCGGACAATCCCGCCTCGACCGAGCGGTCCACCACCGGCGCCGCCCAAGTCGCCGCGACCTCGGGAGCACAGCCGGTCGACCCCTCCGCTCCGTCCGGCGTCGCCGCGACGGACTCGGCGAGCGCCACCGGCCGACCGAAGACCGGCACCGAAGCGACGCAGGCCGGTTCCCCTTCGTCGGCGGCTGCGGGCACCACCGTGGCCGTGGTGAACAGCGAGCAGAATCCCGATCAACCCGCCCCAGCGCCTGCGGACGCCCCGGCGCAGCAATCCGCCCCGCAGCCGCAACCCCAACAGCCTTCCCCCGCCCCCGCGCCCGCACCTGCGCCGACCAACCCGCCCGCGCCGACCCAGCAGCAGCCACGGCCCACGGTGCCGAGCGCACCGAGCCTGCCGACCGGCGTGCTGGGCGACACCCTCGGCACGGTGCTACGCGCTCCGGGAGAGATCCTGGGAGGCTCCGGTGGCTGATACCGCCTTCGACACCCTTCCCTGCGCCCGGGACCTGTTCCGCGACCTGGATTCCGCCGACGACCAACCGGTGGTCTACCTGATCCGCGGCCGGTCCCAGACCGGCAAGTCGACGCTGCTCGGGGAGATCCGCGCTCGGCTGCGCGCCCGCGGCGTCCCCTTGCAGGACGACATCGCCGCGCTCCAGCACGCGCACGCGCGCAACGGAGCCCACCCGGTGACGCGCACGCCGAACCCGGGCGGCACGGCAGGCGTGACGACCGACACCGCCCGCCCGGCCCTGATCATCGACAACGCCCACACACTGAGCCAGATCGATCTCGAATATCTCTGCAACGCGGTGGAATCCGGGTCGCGCACGATGGTGATCGCCACCCAGCCGCGCCCGCACGACCCGCGGCTGCGGATGCTCGCCGACGCGGTCTCCCGGCGCGGTCGCGTCGTCGACCTGCGCCCGCTCGGCGTCGCGGACATGGCACCGTTCGCCAGGGAACTCGGCATGATGGTGCCGCGCCAAGTCGCGCAGCACATCCATGTGCAGACCGCGGGTATTCGCGGCGGCGTGGTCGCCGCGCTCACGGCCGCCTGCTCGGCGCGTCTGGACGCGGGCATCGCCGCCGTCGACACGGCCGTCGCCACGTGGGCGCGCGGGCTGCTGGAGAACCTGGAGCCCGACCTGCTGGAGACCCTGGTGGTCGCCACCACTGGCACCGGCCTGGACTCCAGCGAGCTCACCGAGGTGCTCGGCGTCGAGCAGGCCGTCGCGCAGGAACTGATCGACCGAGCCAGGGCCAGCGCCCTGGTGACCGATGCCGACCTGCTGCTGGAACCCGCCGTCGCCCCACTGCGCACGCTGCTGGGCGACCGCAGGTTCGTCGCGGTCGAGCGCCGGCTGCTCGGCGCCCGGCTGGAGGCGGGCCTGCTGCGCGACCGCACCGCGCTGCAACTGGCCGAGTCCGGCGTCCGCGATCCTCGGCTGGCCGACTTCCTCGTCGGCGCCGCCGAGCAGGCGGGTCGCGACGCGGTTCGCTATTACGCCGCCGCGGCCGCCGCGGGCGCCGAACTGGATCTGATCGCGCTGCGCTGGGCCGAGGCGGCCGCGAGGACCGGTGACGGCGACACCGCCATGCGGCTGGCCGAGCCGATGCTGGCGCGCTCGGGCAGCACCGGTGCGGAACTGGCGACGGCGGTGCGGATCTGCGCGGCGGTGCTCACCCGCCGCGGGCTGGTCGGGCGCGCGGCGCAGCTGTACACGTGGCTCGGCGGGCACCGGGTGGGCCCGGACTGGGCGGTCGGCGCCACGGTGTTGTGCCTGGCGGGCGACGTGGCGGGCGCGCACGAGATGTCCGCGTCGGCGCCGAAGTGGCCGCCCACCGAAGCGGGCGCGCACGCGCGCTTGATCGCGACCGCGCTCGCGGACACCGTCGAACCGGGCAACAACACCGCGGCGGCGGTATCGGCGCTCGTCCAGGCCGCACACGCGGACGCGGGCGTGGACCGCTTCCTGCCGTGCACGGCGGCGTCGATCGCCACACTGCTCTCCCTCGGCACCGGCGAGCCCCGGCGTGCCCAGGACGCGCTGCGGCGGGCGACCGCGAGCGGGCTGCGCTGCCATCAACTCGACGTGCTCGCGGCCTGGACGGCGATGCTCGGCGGCGACGAGCGCGCCGCCGCCGCCACCGTCGCCGCGCTCGACCACGACCGGCTGGACATGCGCGACCGCTTGCTGGCGCACGGCGTCGCGGTCGGCCTCGCCCGGCGCAGCGGCGATCACACCGCGCTGGCTCGCGCATGGCAGGCGGCATATCCGCTGTTCGACGACGTGCAGGCCGATCTGCTCGCGCTGCTGCCGATCGGGGAACTGTGGCTGGCCGCCATCCGGATGCGCGACGAACGCCGGATCACGCCCCTGGTGGATGCCGCGCTCGCGCTGCTGCGCCGCCTGAACGATCCGCCCGCGTGGTCCAACGCCTTCCATTGGTACGGCGTGCAGGCCGCGATCGCGCACGAGAGTCCCGAGGAGCTGCTGCCGCACGCCCGCGCGTTGAAGGCCGCGGCCGAGGCGGGCGACCGGCACGCCGCCGTGCTGGCCGACGCGGGCCGCACCTGGGTGCTGGTGCTGCGCGGTCAGGTCGTCAGCGCACCGGTGCACGCGGCGGTCGCCGCGCTCACCGAGATCGGCATGACGTGGGACGCCGCCCGGCTGGCCAGCGAGGCGGCGCTCGCGACGCCCGACTCGGCGACCGCCACCGCGCTGCTCAAGCTGGCCCGCACGGTGCGCGCCGAGGCCCGCCCGCAGGAGCCGCAGACTCGTCCGGCGGCACCGGCCGCGCACAACGGCGCCGCCCCGCCGCCGCCCGTGCCGCCGCAGGCCGCGATCCTCAGCGAACGGGAACGCGAAGTGGCGGAACTGGTTCTGCTCGGGCTCACCTATCGCGAGATCGGTGCGCGCCTGTACATTTCGGCGAAGACGGTCGAGCACCACGTCGCGCGCATCCGACGCCGGGTCGGTGCCCGTTCCCGTTCGGAGTTATTGTCGATGCTCCGCGCCATGGGACACGGTTCGCTTCTGGTGTGACCGGGTGCGGTTCCGTCAGCGGGAACGCCGAAGCGAGGTAGGTGAGGATGGCCACTGGGGTTGGCCTGCGCGTCGCCGACGACGAGTGCACGGCGGTCATCGTCACCGACGGTGACGAGCAGCCGAGGTACATCGTCCGTGACTCGGTGCTGCACATGTCCGACGACGGTGACGCCGAACTGGGTGGTCCCCCTCCCACGGGCGATGCCCACTCGATCAGCGGCTTCGTGGCCGCCGTCGGCGACCCGGCGGGCATCCCGGTCGACGACGGCGAGGCCTACCGCGCCGAAGACCTCGTCGCGACCGCCTTGTTCTGCCTGATCAACCTGGCCGCCGAACATCTCAGCGGAGCCGCCGAGTTCTACGCGACGCATCCGGCGGATTGGCCCGCCGAGCAGGTGCGTTCGCTGCGGGACGCGCTGGACTACCTGGGTCTGCGCTCGGTGCTGCTGGTCAGCGAGGGTGAGCTGCCGAGCGCGGCGACCGGAGCCGACGGCAGGTCCTTCGCCCACGACGCGGCCAGAGGGGCGCTGGCGGCCGTGCTCGCCACCCCGGCCGGGGCCACCCCGCCGGACCCGACCACCGCGGAGAACTCGACGGTGGACACCATCGTCATCCCCGCCGTGCCCGCCGCCGACGCGCCGCCGCAGGCGTATTCGGCGGCCATCCCGGTCGCCGAGACGCTCGTGGCCGCGGAATCTGAGCAGCTCGAGAAGCAGCCGCCGCCAATGGTTCCCGCGCCGCGCTCGAAGCGCATGCCGCTGCTGATCGCGGGCGCGGCGGTGATCGGCCTCGTGCTCGGCGGCATCGTGGTGGCCCTGCTGTTCCGCGACGGCGGGGAGACGCCGGTGCCGCCGCTGCCCGACGCCAAGTCCGAGACGACCTCGGTGGTGCCCGCCCCGCCGCCGATCGTGACCAGCACGACCACCACGACCACCGAGCCGCCCGAGCCGCCGGTGGTGATCACCGAGACCACGACGCCGGAGCCGACCACCACCCCGCCGACCACCACCAGCCAGCCGCCGACCACGACGACGCCGAGCACCACCACGCGCACCTCGACGACGCGGACCACCACGCCGTCGACCAACCCGTTCGGTCAGCAGTTGCCGCAGATCCCCACCATCCCCGGGATGGGAATACCGGGTAGTCGGTGATTAGTAGCGTCCTTCTCGGGTTTGTGGCTTAGAGTGTTGCGCTGACCGGGTTGTCGGATGAATTCCCTCACACCGGTCGGTTGCTGGACGAAGACTGTGTGCCAACGGATTCTGCCCGTGGCCACGGATTTAGCTGGCACGTGCGTGCCGACGAAGGGACTTCATGCGCAAGTTGGTGGCGCGTCGCGCCGCGGTCAAAGCTGTCGCCATCGCATCGACCGTTCTCCTGGCTCCCTTGTTCGGCACGACCACCGCCTCGGCGGTTCCCGATGCCCCCGCGCAGCTCGCCGCGGACAATCTCCCACCGGAACTCGTGCAGGCCATCGCACGCGATCTGAAGATGACCCCCACCGAGTACCTGGACCGCGCCGCGCGCGCCCAGCAGCTGCGCGACTACGCGCGCGAGTTCCGTTCGGAGCGGCCAGATTCCTACGCGGGCGCCTGGATCGGCACCGACGGCAAGCCCGTCATGGCGGTCACCTCGCTGGATGCCGCCAAGATCGCCGCGGCCGACGGTTACCAGACCCGGCTCGCCCCCGTGTCGGCGGACAGCCTGGAAAGTTCGCTGGTGCAGCTCAACCAGTGGATCACCGGCCTGCCGCGCGAGATCTCGCAGGCGATCAACTCCGTGGCCATCGACTTCTTGAACAGCCAATTGGTGCTCAGCGTCGCCAACACCCCCGCGGGCCACATGCTCAACCTGCCGACGCTCCTGGCCAACATCAAGGTCATCCTGTCGCCGAACAGCGGCGGCCCGGTCGAACGCAGGCCGATGGGCGGTGACACCTACATCAGCGCGCCCGGTTCGCTCCAGGACTCCTCCCTGCGCGCCGTCGACGTGTGCTCGTTCGGGTTCAACAGCGTCGACGCCTCCGGCAACGCGCTGAACATCAGTGCGGGCCACTGCGATCCGAACCTGGGCAAGGGCAACCAGGAGGCCGGCGTCTACCTGCCGAACGTCCGGGACATCCCGGCCAGCCCCGAACTGGGCACCTTCGTGCGCGCCTCGCTGGGCGGCCAGTCCGCGCTGGACTACTCGGTGATCAAGCTGAACGAGCGCGCGGTGCGGGCGGGCATGGACCAGCCCTCGGTGCGCGGCGCCAACGGCACCACGCTGGCGATCACCGGCACCGCCGACCCGATCACCGGAGCACCGGTCTGCAAGTCCGGTCAGTCGTCCACCTTCACCTGTGGCTTCGTCGTGGCCGACCGGGTGGAGACCCAGCTCTACACCGCCGAGGGCGAGAGCAAGACCGTGCGCGGGTTCGCCAGCTCGGCCTGCACGCTCGGCGGCGACAGCGGCGGCGCCATCGTGTCCGGCACGCTGGCGCTCGGCATCACCAGTGGTTCGAACGCGGCGGACGCGCCGAACTGCAACGAGGCCAACATCGCGCTGGCGCAGTACGGCGGCACCGCCTCGCTGGGCATTCCGATCCGGGCGATCCTGGCCGACATCGACGCCTCTTCCGGCGGCGGAATCGGCAGCGGCATCACCGTGCGCACCCGGCCGAACGCGAGCTGAGCGCACGCCGCGTGGTGTGTCGATCGACATATCGCCGGTCGGCGGGCTATGAGGGAGTCGGGAACCACAACATGAGTAGGCATACCGCGTCGAACCCCATATAGTCTGCTCATGCTCCTGCCACGTATAGGACCTCCCCGCTCGACTGCGCGACAGACCGTAATCCGAAAGACAGTGATCGCCGCCTCGGCGGCGATACTGCTGTTCGGGCCCACCGCGGCAGTGGCGACGGCTCAACCCGACCAGGCTCCCGGTCTGCCCGCCGAGCTGGTCGCCGCGGTGACCCGCGATCTGAAGATCTCGCCCGACGAGTACCTGCATCGTGCGGAGCTGGCGCAGCAGGTGGCCGCGTTCGCCACCACCGCACAGCGGCAGTACCCGGCCGTGTTCGGCGGCTCTTGGCTGGATGACGCGGGCAAGGCGGTCGTGGCGCTGGCGCAGGGCCCCGGCGCGGACGAGGCGAAGAAGGCCGCCGAGTCGGCCGGTTTCGAGGTCCGCAACGTCGCCAAGAGCGAAGCGACCCTGCGTGGCGAGAAGAGCGCGTTCGAGCGCTGGCTGGACGGCCAGCCGGAGGCGGTGCGTTCGATGGTGCGTGGCGCGGTGGTGGACACCGTCAACAACGCGATCGCGGTCCGCGTGGATCAGGCGGGCCTGCCGATGCCGAACTTCATCGACCCGGCGCGCGTCATCGTGATGGCCCCGCCGGTGGCCGGCGAGCAGGGCACGTTGCAGGCCGGTGACATCGCCGGCGACGCGCGTGGCGCGCTCGCGGGCGGCGACGGCTACGCCTCGGTCGCCGGACGCAGCTCGCTGCGCTGCTCGCTCGGCTTCAACGGCACCGACCGCAACGGCAACACGGTGAACATCACCGCGGGCCACTGCAACCCGGACATCCCGTCCGCGGGCAGCGGCAACGCCGCAGGCGTCTACGAGATGAACGGCGACCGCCTCGGCGCGCAGCTGGGCGTCTTCCAGAAGTCGGTGCTCGGCGAGCAGGACTACTCGATCATCCGGGTCAACGACCAGGCCAAGGACCGCTTCGCCAACAACGGCGTCCGCGCGCCCGGCGCGGCCCCGATCCCGGTCGAAGGCGTGGCCACCCCGGTGGTCGGCGCTCCGGTGTGCAAGTCCGGCGCCCGCACCGGCTTCAGTTGCGGCATCGTCAACGCCGTCGACCAGACCGTGCAGGTCGGCGACCGCGAGCTCACCCAGAGCTTCTCGGCCAACATCTGCGCGCTGCCCGGCGACAGCGGCGGCCCGATCGTGACCGGCCGGTTGGCGCTCGGCATCTCCAGCGCGTCGTCGGTGGCCGACTACCCGATCTGCGAGATCCCGAACCTGATCGGCGCGCTCACCGGTAACGTGCCGCAGCTGTTCGCGCAGCCGGTGCACGTGGTGCTCTCGGACAACCCGGGTCTGCGCATCCGCACCAACTGACCGCGGGAACACGCGAAGGCCGGCAGCGTCGAGCTGCCGGCCTTTCGCCGTCTCAGGGGCTTTCCGCTGCCCTTACGTGGCCCGCGCGGGGCAACGCCGCATGGCGTGCGGCAGCGGTCCGGCATCCTGGACCGCATGTGTTTGGTGTTGATCGGCTGGCGCGCGCATCCGGAGTACCGGTTGATCGTGGCCGCCAACCGGGACGAGTTCTACACCCGTCCGACCGAGTCCATGCGCTGGTGGCCGGAAGCGCCGGGTCTGCTCGCCGGACGCGACACCGGGGCCACCGGCCGGGCGGAGGGCGAGCCGCCGGGAACCTGGCTCGGCCTGAGCACGCATCCGCACGGTGACAATCGTTTCGCCGCCGTCACGAACGTGCGCGACCCCGCCGATCAACGATTCGATGCCCGTTCTCGTGGCGCGCTGCTGATGGACTTCCTGCGCGGCGCCGCCGATCGCGGCCGGGCGGGCGAGTTCCCGGGACCGGAGAAGTACGTGCTCGACGTCGCCGCCGCTCCCGACGACTACAACGGCTACAACCTGGTCGTCTCCGACCTGCGCACGCTGTGGTGGCACTCCAACCGCAGCGCCGCGGAACCACGCGAACTCGCGGCGGGCTTCCACGGGCTCTCCAACGGCACATTCGTCACCTCGGCCGGCCCGGACCTAGGGGAAGCCGATCTGATCGCGCCACAGCCCATCTGGCCCAAGATACGGGCGGGCGTGGACGGGCTGCGCGAGGTCGTGCGCACCGAGCCGGGAGCGGTGGACCGCTACTTCGAAGTGCTGGCCGACCGCACCGAAGCCGCCGACGACGAGTTGCCGCACACCGGCGTCCCTTACGAGATGGAGCGGGCGCTGTCGGCCAGGTTCGTCGCGCACACCGTGCACGGCACCCGAGCGAGCACGGTGCTGATCGTCCGCGAGGACGGGACGTTCGAGATGGTCGAGCGCTCGTTCGGCCCGCTGGGCGAGGAACGGGGCGAGAACGTCGTGCGCGGCCTGCTGGATCTGACGGGATGAACGACGACGGCCCGCCCTCCGAGGAGAGCGGGCCGCCGAGGATCTGACGAGCGGGTGCGACCGAAGGCCTACTTCGGCTTGTCCGCCCACTTGGTGGTGCCTTCCGGCGCCTGCAGCGTGTTCACCAGGTCGATGCCCGCGACGAGCAGAGCGGGACCGCCGATGGCGACCGTGCCGAGGATGCCGCCGATGCCGGCGCCCGCGATCGCGGCCGGGATGCAGCCGACGCCGAGGAACGGCAGACCGAGGATGCAGCCGATCACCGCGCCACCGATGACGCCGATGGCGGTGCCGAGGAAGCCGCCGACGGCGGTCGCGATGCCGAACTGGCTGGCGAACTCGTTCTGCGCGCGCTGGTTCTCGATCGGCGACGCGATCGGCTGCGCGACGACGTTCACCGCGTTGAGCGGCTTGTCCTTGGGCACGTTGACGTTGACGCCCTGCTCAGGCGTCAGCTCGAGCACCGTGTTGTCTTCCTTCACGACCGGTTTCACCGGGACGACGGTGTCGGCGACCTTGAAGGCGATCGGCAGCGTGAGGACCGCGTTGCCCTCCGAGTCCTTGATCCGGTAGACGTCGTCTTCCTTGACGTCCTCGGAGGACTTGGCCAGCTCGAACGTTCCCCCCTTGAGCGTCGTCACGACGGTCTTCTCCACCAGCTTGACCGAGTACCGGATCGGGTCGGGCGTAGCAGCGGCCGGCTCGGCATGGGCGGTCCCCAATCCGATGGTCATCGCACCGATGACCATCGCGGCCGCCGCGGTGGTTCTGCGGAGATTCAATTCAGTTTCCAATCCATCATCAGGTCGTACGTCACCACTGGTCTTCAGCACGCGAGAGCTCTGTACAGCAAATCCGGGTGGTCGGCTCCGGATCCTCCCCGAGCAGTGTGAAGACGGTCGCGGCAATCAGAACGTCGTGAGCCTAATAGAACGCCGCGTTTTAAGCGAGATCCCTTATCAGGACTGGGGACTAAGCCAATCCTTACCGACTGTACGGAATGCTTCGCCGTTTACGGTGGTGGTCGACCACTCGGCAGCGTGATCGGCAGAATTTACTGTGACATTGATCACAGGTAAATAGACGGTCAAGCCCCAGCGTATGGGGCTATAGCCGAAAAGCCGATCGTACGATGGACATAGTTGTTACTGGCGGGTAACTTACTGCCGGTTAGGATACGAGCGAACCGAGACGGTAGCGGAACGAGCCGCACTCGGGTGCCTCTAAAGAAAGGTCGCGACATGAATGCCCTGACAGTGACGCTGGGCACGATTGGGGCGGCGCTCAGCCTCTTGTGTTGGGCGTCGTTCATCGGCGGCGTCCGCAATATCGCGCGCGCCATCATGGTCGGACAGCCCGCGCCGGACCGCTGGCGGCCCTTCTTCCCGCGCTTCAAGCAGATGCTCGTGGAGTTCATCGCGCACACGCGGATGAACAAGTTCCGCACCGTCGGCTGGGCGCACTGGCTGGTGATGATCGGCTTCATCGGCGGAGCCATGCTGTGGTTCGAGGCGTACGGGCAGACCTTCGACCCGGCGTTCCACTGGCCGATCATCGGCAACCTGGCGATCTACCACCTGTGGGACGAGATCCTCGGCATCGGCACCGTGGTCGGCATCCTGACGCTGATCGTCCTGCGCCAGCTCAACCACCCACGGGTGCCGGAGCGGTTGTCCCGGTTCAGCGGTTCCAAGTTCGGCCCGGCCTACGTCATCGAGGCGATCGTCCTGCTCGAGGGCCTCGGCATGATCTTCGTGAAGGCGGGCAAGATCGCCGCCTACGGCCACTCCGACCCGGCCACCGACTTCTTCACCATGCAGGTGGCCAAGCTGCTGCCCGCGAACACCACCATGGTTGCGCTGTTCGCCTTCGTGAAGCTGATGTCCGGCATGGCGTTCCTGTACTACGTCGGCCGCAACGTCACCTGGGGCGTTGCCTGGCACCGCTTCTCGGCGTTCTTCAACATCTACTTCAAGCGTGAGGAAGACGGCGGCGTCGCGCTGGGCGCGGCCAAGCCGATGATGTCCAAGGGCAAGCCGGTCGACATGGAGACCGCCGACCCGGACACCGACACCTTCGGCGCCGGCCGGATCGAGGACTTCTCCTGGAAGGGCTGGCTGGACTTCACCACCTGCACCGAGTGCGGTCGCTGCCAGTCGCAGTGCCCGGCCTGGAACACCGGCAAGCCGCTGTCGCCGAAGCTGCTGATCATGTCGCTGCGCGACCACGGGTACGCCAAGGCTCCCTACCTGCTGGCCGGTGGCCGCAAGGACCTGGGCGGCGAGGAGATCGGCCTGGTCGACGCCGAGGGCAACCCGAACGAGGCGAAGCTGGCCAAGATCTCCGAGGCCGCCAAGGCCGAGGCCGAGCGGCCGCTGGTCGGCGGCGCCGACGTCAACGGCATCATCGATCCCGAGGTGCTGTGGAGCTGCACCACCTGCGGCGCGTGCGTCGAGCAGTGCCCGGTGGACATCGAGCACGTCGACCACATCATCGACATGCGCCGCTACCAGGTGCTCATCGAGTCGGAGTTCCCCTCCGAGCTGGCGGGCCTGTTCAAGAACCTGGAGAACAAGGGCAACCCCTGGGGTCAGAACGCCAAGGACCGGCTCAACTGGATCAACGAGCTCGATTTCCAGATCCCGGTCTTCGGCCAGGACGCCGACAGCTTCGACGGCTACGAGTACCTGTTCTGGGTCGGCTGCGCGGGCGCCTACGAGGACCGCGCCAAGAAGACCACCAAGGCCGTCGCCGAGCTGCTGGCCACCGCCGGCGTGAAGTTCATGGTGCTCGGCGCCGAGGAGACCTGCACCGGCGACTCGGCTCGCCGCGCGGGCAACGAGTTCCTGTTCCAGCAGCTGGCCCAGCAGAACATCGAGCTGCTGAACTCGGTGTTCGACGGCGTCGATGACCGCAAGAAGAAGATCGTCGTCACCTGCGCGCACTGCTTCAACGCGCTGAACAACGAGTACCCGCAGGTCGGCGGCAGCTACGAGGTCGTGCACCACACCCAGCTGCTCAACCGCCTGGTGCGGCAGAAGCAGC
This sequence comes from Nocardia sp. NPDC019323, assembly GCF_044389845.1. Taxonomy (NCBI): domain Bacteria; kingdom Bacillati; phylum Actinomycetota; class Actinomycetes; order Mycobacteriales; family Nocardiaceae; genus Nocardia; species Nocardia sp. NPDC019323. The sequence continues at coordinate 788,316 of NZ_JBIRYN010000002.1, read as the reverse complement.
TGATCCCGGTGAACTCGGTGTCGCAGAAGGTCACCTACCACGACCCCTGCTACCTGGGCCGCCACAACAAGATCTACAACGCGCCGCGTGAGCTGATGGCCGCGTCCGGCTCCAACCTGGTCGAGATGCCCCGCCACGGCGAGCGCTCGATGTGCTGCGGCGCCGGTGGCGCGCGGATGTGGATGGAAGAGCAGCTCGGCAAGCGCGTCAACATCGACCGCGTGGACGAGGCGCTGACCACCTCCCCGGCGAAGATCGCGACGGGCTGCCCGTTCTGCCGCGTGATGCTCACCGACGGCGTCACCGCGCGTCAGGAGAAGGGCGAGGGCGAAGGCGTCGAGGTGGTTGACGTCGCCCAGTTGATGCTGGACGCCATCGAACGCGTCGAGCCCGCGGTGCTCACCGAGAACCTGACCGTCATCCAGGAGCCCAAGGCGCCCGAGGCGGAGCCCGAGCCGGAACCCGAGCCCGAACCGGCCCCGGCCGCCGAGGCTCCCGCGCCGGCGAAGGCCGCGCCGAGCGGCGGCGGCCTGGCGATGAAGGGCCCCGCCAAGGCACCCGGTGGCGGCGGTCTTGCCATGAAGGGCCCGGCGAAGGCCCCCGGTGGCCTGGGCATGAAGGGCGCGGCCAAGGCGCCCGGCGCCAAGGCTCCCGCCGCCGAATCGGCGGAGACCGAAGCCACGCCGGCTCCCGCCGCTCCGGCCAAGGGTCTCGCCATGAAGGGTCCGGCGAAGGCGCCCGGTGGTCTGGGGATGAAGGGCGGAGCCAAGGCACCCGGTGCCAAGGCCACCGCTTCCCCCGCCGCCGAAGCTCCGGCCGAGGCTCCCGCAACCGAGGCTGCCGAGGCCAAGCCGGTCAAGGGCTTGGGTATGAAGGGCGGCGCGAAGGCGCCCGGTGGTGGTCTCGCCATGAAGGGCGCGGCCAAGGCACCTGGCGCGAAGGCTACGGCGGCTCCTGCGGCCGAGGCCGCGCCCGCCGAAGCGGCTGCGGAACCAGCCGAGGCGAAGTCGGCCGAAGCGGTTACGGAAACGGCCGAAACCGGCCCGACCGAGACCAAGCCGACGGTGCCCGCCAAGGGTCTGGCCATGAAGTCCGGCTTCAAGCGGCCCGGCCCCAAGGCCCCCGGCAAGACGGCAGCGGCCCCGAAGGACGCGGCTCCCGCCGAACCGGCTCCCGCGGAGCAGGCTCCCGTCGCGGAAGCTTCCGCCACGCAGCCCGAACCCGCCGCCGAACCGGAGCAGTCCAACGGCGCGAGCGGCAACGGCGCACCCGAAGTCGCGCCGCCCACCGCCAAGCCGGGCGGTCTCGGCTTCAAGGCCGGTGCGAAGGCTCCGGGCCGCAAAAGCTGAGCCAGGATAGCGGAGAAGAGCCCGGGTACTCGAGGAGTACCCGGGCTCTTTCGTTCGCGCCGTATCCGGCGACCGGCACAGCTCATCGACGCGGGGTGCGCTACTCGCCTATCGCCGGAGGCGTCCAATCCCACAATCTGGCCGACTTCCGTCCGGCCACGCCGCGTCCGGCGAGGCGGGTCAGGCCGGTCGCCAGTCCGTAGACGAGGGCATTGGTGGACAGACTTATCGCGGGATCCTGGCGTGCCATGCGCTGCACCTGCTGTCCGCGTGGGCGGCGCAGCTGGTCGAAGCGGGCCAGCGCCGCCGGAACCGGGCCGTCGCGCAGCTCAGCGGCGAGCGCGGTCGCATCTTCGAGCGCCTGGCACGCGCCTTGGGCGAGGAATGGCGTCATCGCGTGCGCGGCGTCGCCGAGCAGCGCCACCCGGCCCTGGGCGAACGACGGCAAAGGATCGAGATCGAAGATGTCATGACACAGAATCGCCTCCGGTGGCGTCGCGGCCAGCAGAGCAGGGATCGGGTTGTGCCAGCTGCCCACCCGCCGACGCAGTTCCGCGAGATCGTTCCCGTAGCGGATCCCTGGTTCGGACTGCCGAACGGTGAGAAACCAGAACACCCGCCGATCGGTCAGCGGGTGGGCGCCGAAACGCGCACCTCGTCCCCAAGTCTGGAATCCTTCGATCGGCCATACCGAGCCCGGCTCGGTCACCCCGCGCCAACACAGAATGCGCTGAAAGACCGGATCGGAGTCGGCAAACAGGCCGCGTCGCACCCCGCTGTGGATGCCGTCCGCTCCCACGAGGACGTCCGCGGCGGCTCGGTGCGTTCCTTCCTCCGTCCGGTAGGTCACCGACACCTCTGATCCGGACTGCTCGAACCCGATGACCTCGGCTCCGGCACGTACGACGCCGGTGGGCAGATGGCCGAGCAACGCGCTGTGCAGATCAGCGCGATGATTGGCCAGCAGCGCGACGTCGCGCCCCGCCTCGTATCGCATCAGGTATCGGCCGGACGGAGTCCGCAGGGTCGCTCCGGCCTGCGTCGGCACCGAGACGGCGCGGAAGTCCGCTCCGACACCCAGCGCGTCCGCCGCACGCACGGCGTTCGGAGCGAACGACCAGCCCGCGCCGATCTCTCCCGCTCGCGCTCTCCGCTCCAGAACGGTCACCGCCCATCCGGACCGGTGTAGTCCGACGGCCGCGGCGAGTCCGCCGATCCCGCCTCCGGCGACGATCGCCGATCGGCCCTGCCCCGTCACCGGTCGCCGCTCTCGCGCGAAGGCAGCGGTTGTTCGCTCAACCGCTTCGCCATCCAGTCGTAGACGTCGTGCGCCGCCCGTAACCGCTCGGCCCGCGCGCTGCCGGGCCCCGCCAGTTCCATGCCCTGCGCGGCGACGTCGCGAAACGAGTGCAGACCCGCCACCCGCCGCTGCACGACGGTGCTCCACGCGTCGTCGTCCATCCGGTAGAAGTGCGTGCGCTCACCGGGTTTCGTGCGCCGTCGTACGAAACCGGCATCGATGAGCACCCGCATGTTCGTGGCCAGCGACGCCCGGCTCGCTCCGATGGCCGCACCGATTTCGTCCGCCGATTGCTCGGCCGGATCACAGATCATCAACCATCCGAGGATGCGCCCCGAGATCGGCGGGATGCCGTATTCCGCCGTGCAGAACATCGCCACCCGCTCGACCCACTCCAGCACCTGCTCGTGGCCGGGGTCCCGATTCGCCATACTCACTCCGATTCACACATGTCTAGTTGATTCAGTATTTACTGAAACATATGGACATGGCAAGGCGCGGCCGAGCACGAGACCGGACGATGCGCGGGGCCGATAGCGACCCGCGCGCGCCGTCGTGCGACTATGGCCGGGTCAGTGCGGCGTAGCGTGCGAGATGTTCGTCCGTCGAGCCGAATTCGTGCTCGATCGCGGTAAGCCGCTTGAAGTAGTGGCCGATGGCCAGCTCTTCGGTCATGCCCATCGCGCCGTGCAGTTGCACGGCGTTCTGCCCGATGAAACGCGCCGCCCGCGCGACGGTGACCTTCGCCGCCGAGACGGCGCGGGCCCGGTCGTCGGCGGAGGCGCGCAGGGAATGGACGGCCAGGTGGACCGCCGCGATGGCCTGCTCCAGTTCGATGTACATATCCACCATGCGGTGCTGCAGCGCCTGGAAGCTGCCGATCGGCTGACCGAACTGCTCGCGCTGTTTGGCGTAGTCGATGGTGTCGGCCAGCACTTTGCGCATGCAGCCGACCGCTTCGGCGCAGATCGCGGCGGTCGCCTCCGCGACGGTCGGCTCGATGACGCTCCAACCGTCCGACTCCGTGCCCAGCAGCGCGTCGGCGGGCAGTCGCAAGTCGGTGAACACCAGATCGGCGGCCGTCCGGTCGTCGATGGTGCGGTAGGCGTGCACCTCGACGCCCGCGGGGGGAGCGCTCGCGTCGAATTCCAGCCGGAACAGCGAGATGCCCGCCTTGTCGCGGCGATCGCCGGACGTGCGCGCGGTGATCAGCAGATCGGTGGCCAGCGGCGCGCTGGTCACCACGGTCTTCTCGCCGTCGAGCACCCAGGCGTCGCCGTCGCGGCGGGCGGTGGTCGACACGTCGTGCAGCGTGGCTCCCGACGTCGGTTCCAGCGCGGCGAACGCGACGCGCGCGTCACCGGACACGATCCGGCGCAGCACGGCATCGGCCTGTTCGCCGCCGGAGCGCTCGAGCAATCCGGCGCCGAGGACCACGGTGTCCACGAACGGCTCGACCACCAGCGCGCGGCCGAGTTCCTCGGCGATCACCATGAGTTCGACGGGGCCGCCGCCGGTGCCGTCCACCCGCTCGGGCAGGGTCGCGCCGAGAATGCCGAGTTCGTCGGCGAAGCCGCGCCAGACGGCGGGCTGCCAGCCCGCCTCCGATTTCGCCGCCGCGCGGCTCTTCTCCAGGTCGTAGCGGGCGCCGAGGTATCCGGCGATCGCGGAGCGGAGCATTTCCTGCTCGTCGGTAAGCGTGAAGTCCATCAGAGCCCCAATGCTGCTTTGGCGAGGATGTTTCGCTGAATCTCGTTGCTGCCCGCGTAGATCGAGCCCGCTCGGTCGTTGAAGTACTTCAGCGGCGCGACGGCCTGCCAGTCCGCGCCGCTGTGGTAGCCGTCGGCGGGCGGCGTGTACTGGGCGATCGGGCCGCCCGGCTTGGTGGCGTGCGGCTGGTAGACGCGACCGCGCGGCCCCGCGACCTCCAGCGCCAGCTCGGTGAGCTTCTGGCTGAGTTCGGTGCCGAGGATCTTGAGTGTGGAGGAGGCGGGGCCCGGGTTCTTCCCCTGCGCCATCGCGGAGATGGTGCGGTACTCCAAGATTTCCAGCACCTCGGTGCGGATCCGCAGATCGGCGAGCTTGGCCGCGAACACGCGGTCCTCGATCAGCGGGTTGCCGTCCGGGCCTGGCTGCCGCGCCGCGTTGGCGGCGATGTCCTGCGCCATGACCTGCAACCACGGCGCGGCCGCGCCACCTCGCTCGTGCACGAGCAGGTACTTCGCGACGGTCCACCCGTCGTCGATCCGGCCGAGCACATTGGCCTTCGGCACCCGCACGTTGTCGAAGAAGACCTGGTTCTGCACCTGCTCACCCGAGGTCATCACCAGCGGCCTGATCTCGATGCCCGGCGCGGTCATGTCGATCAGCAGGAACGTGATGCCCTGCTGTTTCTTACCCGTGCGCGAGGTGCGCACGAGGCAGAAGATCCAGTTGGCCTCGGTGGCGTGGGTGGTCCAGATCTTGCTGCCGGTGCACACGAAGTCCTCGCCGTCGTCGACGGCGGCCATGGTCAGCGCGGCCAGGTCCGATCCGGCCTCCGGCTCGGAGTAGCCCTGGCAGAAGAAGACCTCGCCGGTGAGGATGCGGGGCAGATAGAACGCCTTCTGCTCGGGGGTGCCGAACGCGATGATCGCAGGGGCCACCATCCTGATGCCCATCGGTGACAGCGCCGGCGCGCCGGCCAGCGCCGATTCCCGCTGGAAGATGTAGTGCTGGGTCAGGCTCCAGTCGCATCCGCCGTGCTCCACCGGCCACGCGGGCGCCGCCCAGCCGCGCTCGTGCAGGATGCGCTGCCATTCCATGCTCGCCTCATGGTCGGGATACACGCTCGTCGCCAAGCGCCCGGCCCGCCGCAACTCCGGCGTGAGCTTCGCGTCGAGGAATGCGCGCACCTCGTCCCGAAACGCCAGATCCTCCGCTGACCAGTCGTAATCCATCTGCCCTCCCAGAGGGTGTGCACCGTTGCTTCCGTGGCGACCATCCCGCCACCACGCGAGAGAATGTACGACCGTTTGTTTTACAGAGTCAAACTGACGTCATATGCCCGCAGACTCTTCACCAGGGGGCGAACCGACGGCACGGTGGCCGGACCCCAGCACAGGCCCGGCAACCGGTCCATCCGCGCCGAGCAATCGCCGCCGCACCTCAGCCGCAGGGACTGGATTCACCGATCTTGACCACCGACAGCACGGCCTCCCCCTCTCCGATCAACGTGCCCGGCCCGGGTGACTGCGCCACCACGATCCAGTTCCGATCCATCACCTGCATCCGGCCCTTCCCGGTCGCATCCTTCGAGCGCGAGGACCTCATCCGCGTTCACGCATCGACGGTCGATGTGCACTTGCATCAGATCGAGACGCCGATCACATTTGTTACTGGTGCGCTATCAAAACGTCCGGCGTTCAGCAGTCCTCGAAGAATGCCTTCAGGTAGCCCACCGATTGGTAGACGTAGTCGTAAGCCCACCGGGGGACCGAGAGGGTGGGTTCGGGGTCGGTGAAGAGAAGTTCTCCGGCCCAGCACTTTTGCAGGACATAGCGGGCTCGGGAGATGTGCGGGGTGAAGGTTACGACGATGACGCGGTGCCAATTGTGGGCGCGGGCGAGGCGGGCGAGTTCGCGCCCCTCGCCGCGGGTGGTGCGGGGGGACGGGTCGAAGCAGAGCACCTCGAAGCTGTAGCCGCCGTGACAGATCCGGTTCAGCATGGCGCTGTGCTCATAGGGATTGGAGAACACCACCCGCGGCGCGTACCCCTCGCGCGCCAAGCGCAGGCCCAGCTGTTCGCGACCGTCGTGTGCTCCACCGAGAACGAGCACGGCGTCGGCCCGCGCGGGCGGATCGGTCCGCGGACGCACGTAGACCGGCCACAGCGCCACCGTGGCGACAACCACCGCCAGACCGACGCCGAGCGCGGCAGAGACCAACCGACGACGTCGCACCATGCCGATGCTAGCCGGGCGTAACACCAGGTCACGGCGCCGGCCTCGGCCATGTAGCCGCATGTACATCTGCTGTTGCCCGGACCCTTGCCTCGCTGACGTGGCGTGTCCACCGGCGGGGCTTACCAATCGATCATGCGATGCACAGTCTTCGGAACCGGGTACCTCGGGGCCACGCACGCGGCGTGCATGGCCGAACTCGGGCACGACGTCATCGGAGTGGACGTGGACCCGGGCAAGGTCGCGAAGCTGTCCGACGGAGTGGTGCCGTTCTACGAACCGGGCCTGGAGGATGTGCTGCGCCGCAACCTCGACGCGGGCCGCCTGCGGTTCACCACCTCCTACGCCGAGGCGGCCGACCACGCGGACGTGCATTTCCTCGGCGTAGGCACGCCCCAGAAGAAGGGCGAGTACGCCGCCGACCTGAAATACGTGCGGGCGGTGGTGGATACGCTCGCCCCGCTGCTGGAACGTCCCTCGGTGATCATCGGCAAATCGACCGTTCCGGTCGGCACGGCGGCCGCGCTGGGAACTCGCGCTCGCGCACTGAGTTCCACCGACGTCGAAGTGGCGTGGAATCCGGAATTCCTCCGAGAAGGATTCGCGGTCAGGGACACTCTGCGGCCCGACCGGCTGGTTCTCGGCGTCGACCGCGACCGTGATGCCGCCGGGTGGGTCGAGGATCTGGTGCGCGAGGTCTACGCCGACCTCATCGCCGCCGAAGTCCCGTTCCTGCTGACCGACCTGGCCACAGCGGAATTGGTGAAGGTCTCCGCGAACGCCTTTCTGGCGACGAAGATCTCGTTCATCAACGCGGTGTCCGAAGTGTGCGAGGCGACCGGCGCCGATGTGACCATGCTGGCCGACGCCCTCGGCTATGACGCGCGCATCGGCCGTCGATTCCTCAACGCCGGACTTGGTTTCGGCGGCGGATGTCTGCCCAAGGATATCCGCGCGTTCATGGCCCGCTCCGGCGAACTCGGCGCCGACCACGCCGTCGCCTTCCTGCGCGAGGTGGACAACATCAACATGCGCCGCCGGACCAAGGTGGTCGACATGGCCGCTCGCGCCTGCGGCGGTTCACTGCTCGGGGCCAATGTCGCGGTGCTCGGCGCGGCGTTCAAACCCGAGTCCGACGACGTGCGCGACTCCCCCGCGCTGAACGTCGCGGGCATGATCCAGCTCCACGGAGCCGTGGTGACCGTCTACGATCCCAAGGCGCTGGAGAATTCGCGCCGAGTGTTCCCCACCCTGAACTACGCGACCTCGGTCGTCGAGGCGTGCGACCGCGCCGACGTGGTGCTCGTGCTCACCGAGTGGGACGAATTCACCGCGCTGCGCCCCGGCGACCTCGACCGGGTGGTGCGTGCCCGCTCGATCATCGACGGCAGGAACTGTCTCAATCGTGCCACCTGGAGAGCAGCCGGATGGGTGTACGCGGGACTCGGCACACCGTAGAGTTGCGGGGCGAGGCGGGCTACTGCCAGACAGACGACCAGTCCTGCCTTAAGCACAGCTGATCGCCGACGGTAGGGTCCGTCCAGCGGGTCTCCGCCGACGGATGGTGCAGGCTCGCATGTCGTGCAGTGTGAAACGAGATGGGCAGCTGATGAGTTCGGTACTGGGAGTTTCGGTGGGGGCCGGCGCTGTCCGTATGGCGCGACCACACACCGCGAACCCCCACGGGCATGTCTCCCCGCATTCCTTCGATCTGCAGACCATTCCAGTCGTCGACCAGAGCGTGGAAGAGCTGGCTGCAGAGGCCATCGGCGTCACCCTGGAGGCCACGCCCGGTATCGGCGCCACCGCGATCGCCTACCGCAGTGAGCAGCACGCCCGCGCCATTCGCGCCGCCATGGCGCGCCAGCAGTTGACCAATTACGAACTCGTGCCGGAGATCGCGGCCGCGCTCGAATTCGCGCAGGCCACCGGCGATATCCGGGGCATCTCCTCGCTGGTCGTCTACGACCTGGGCAGTTCGGGCCTGACGGTGAGCGTGGTCGACACGCAGACCCGCGAGGTCAGGCACAGCGAGCGCACCAGCGACATCAGCGGCGACTATCTCGACTCGTTGATCCGGGAGCAGCAGATCGCCTCGGGGCGGATCGCGCACCCGCCGAACGCCGCGGGCCTGGCCGCGCTGGACGCGCTGTGCCGGGAGGCGAAGGAGCAGCTGACCACCAACACCGCGGTGGCGCTGCCGAGCGAGCAGGGTCTGGTCCTGCTCGCGCAGGAGAACTTCGAATCGCTGATCATGCTGGCCATCGAGTCGTCGGCGCGGATGGCGCGCGACGTGATCGTCCGTTCGGACCGCCCCGTGCACGGCGTGCTCGCCATCGGCGGTTGCGCCAGGATCCCGCTGGTGGCCAAGGTTCTCGAACGCTGGATGGGCGTGCCCGTCATCGTGCCCGACAGCCCGGAGACCGTGATGGCGCGCGGCGCGGCGCTGCTGGCCAGACCGGTCCGCAAGGAGACGCCGACGGCGAGCGCCCTGCTGGACGACGAGCTGTCACCCGCCTGGCTGTCGGCTCCGGCCCAGCGCGGCAAGCGCGAGATCAGCGGCGCGGTGCTGACCGTGAGCGCGCTGGCCGTGGTCGCCGCGATCGGACTCGGTCTCGGTTACGGACCGCAGGTGCTGGAACGCGATTCGCACACCAGCGAGGGATCGCCGTCGCTGTCGCCGACCACCACACCGCGCACCACCAGCTTGGACCCGCAGGTCGCGGTCGCGCCGGGCACCACGGAGTCACCCGCGCACGAATCCATCGCCGCGCCGCCGCCGAATCGCAGGCAGACCACCAGCGAGACGCCGCCGCCGCCCGGCCCGAACACCATCGTGGTGCCGGGCCTTCCGCCGATCGTGGTCCCCACGATCCCGCCGGAGGTCTTTCCCTTCCCTCCGCCGCCGCAGCGCTGAGCCGGGCGAAGTCTCAGACCCGCGCGTGCCGGGCGCGGCGCGGGCGCGGCGCCGGCGCGGGTTCCTTGGTCGTGAACGGGCGGGCGAGCAGCACCGCGATGCCGGTGGTCAACGGCACCGACAGCGCCAGCGCGATACCGCCGACCGCCGAGCGCGCGATCTCGATGGCCACCGCGTCACCGGTCAGCACGTCGCGGATGGACCGCCCCGCCACGCTGAACAGCAGCAACAGCGGCAGCGCCCCACCGGCGTAGGCGAGTACCAGCGTGTAGACGGTGCTGGCGATGTGATCGCGCCCCACGCGCATGGCAGCGGCGAAAACCTCCCGCCGGGAGGCGGACCGGTCGATCGCGGCCAACTCGAACGCGGCCGACGCCTGGGTGATCGTGACGTCGTTGAGCACACCGAGCGAACCGATGATGAACCCGGCCAGCAGCAGTCCGGTGATGCTGACGTGCTCGATGTAGGTGGCGACGTTGGTGTTCTGCTCCTCGGAAAGCCCGGTCAGATTGGTCATCTCGATGGTGAGCCAGGACAGCCCCGCGGCGAGCAGCATCGAGGTCAGCGTGCCGAGCAGCGCCGAACTGGTGCGCAGGTTGACCCCGTGCGCCAGATACAGCACCGCGTAGAGGATCAGGGAGCCCGCGACCAAGGCGACCGGGATCGCCGGTTTCCCGTCCAGCAGCGCGGGCAGCAGGAACAGCACCAGGACCGCGAAGGCGAACACCAGGCCGAGCAGCGCGCGGACGCCGCGCCAGCGCGCCACCACGATGATCACCACGACGAACGCGAGGGCGATCAGCGTGAGCGGCAGCCCGCGCGAGTAGTCCTCGAACGAATACAGCGGCGTCCCGCTCGGGTCGGTCTGGCGGACCAGCCGGAGCTTGTCACCGGCGTGCAGATCGGGTTGTCCTGGGCCGGGGGCGATCTCCAGCAGCGTGCGGTTGCCTTTGTGCGGTCCGGACTCGATCGAGATCAGGCTGCGCTGGCAGGTGTAGGCGTTGTTGCGCGGCGCTTGGGGTTGGTCGACGAACACCTTGCCCAGCGACGGGCTGCCGCACGGCCCCACATCCTGGAGCACCACGGTGCCCGCCTCGGTCTGCACCGCGCCGCCGCCCGCGTTCTGCATCGGCAGCGGGATGTCGATGTGCTGCTTGCTCGGCCACAGCACGATCGCGCCGATGACGACGACGATTCCGATCGCGGTGAGTAGCCCGACGACCACGCGCGCCGCGGTCGCGCCGATCGCGATCGGTCCCGAATGATCGTGATGATGGTGGTGGTGGTCGCTCACCGCGCTCCTACCTGTCCGATGTGTTTGCGCCCGGAGCGAGCCTAAAGGATTTCATTTTCAAGACCGTCGCGGCGGTTACCGAACACAGCGGATACACGGTCGATGCGGACCGATCGCGGGAGAAAAAGGAAGTTAGAGGGGGCGGCGGAGAGCAGGGGGATGTCTCCGCCGCCCGCAGGGCAGGCGGCCCAGGGGGGTAGGCGGCCTAACCCGAGGCCGGATATGCCCAGGGGGGGTAGGCAATCCGACCAGGCACTCAGAGTGCCGAGGACCACTGTACACAAAAGTACTTCTTTTGCGCTAGCCAGTCGCCAAATCCGACAGGTATCCGTACGTCGAGTTTGTTTCCAGGCCGGAAGCGGGGCGATTATATTGACCGCCGCCGCCCTTCCCACTATTGGCGATAGCTGGACAGGAAGTTGCCGAACCGTTCGATCGCGACCGCGAGATCCCTGGCCCATGGCAGCGTGACGATCCGCAGGTGGTCGTGGTCCGGCCAGTTGAAGCCGGTGCCTTGCACCATCAGGATCTTCTCCTGCAACAGCAGATCCAGGATCAGCTTCGAGTCGTCGTAGATCTCGTACACGTTCGGATCGAGCCGCGGGAACGCGTAGAGCGCGCCCTTCGGCTTCACACAGGACACGCCGGGAATCATGTTCAGCCGCTCCCAGGCGACGTCGCGCTGTTCGAGCAGCCGCCCGCCGGGCAGGATCAGGTCCTCGATGCTCTGATGACCGCCGAGCGCGACCTGAATGGCGTGCTGCGCGGGCACGTTCGGACACAACCGCGAGGAGGCGAGCAGATCGATGCCCTCCAGGAACCCGGCCGCGTGCTCCTTCGGCCCGGTGATCGCCAGCCAGCCCGACCGATAGCCGGCGACCCGGTAGGCCTTGGACAGCCCGTTGAAGGTCAGGCACAGCAGGTCGGGCGCCACCGTGGCCAGCGAGATGTGCTTGGCGTCGTCGTAGAGGATCTTGTCGTAGATCTCGTCGGCGAGCAGCAGCAACTGGTGCTTGCGCGCCAGGTCGGCGATCTGCTGGAGCACTTCGGCGGAGTACACCGCGCCGGTGGGGTTGTTCGGATTGATCACCAGCAGCGCTTTGGTCTTGTCGGTGATCTTCGATTCGATGTCGGCGATGTCGGGCTGCCAGCCGTTGGCCTCGTCACACAGGTAGTGCACCGGCGTACCGCCGGCCAGGCTGGTCATCGCGGTCCACAGCGGGTAGTCCGGCGCGGGGATCAGCACCTCGTCGCCGTTGTCCAGCAGGGCCTGCATGGTGATGGTGATCAGCTCGGAGACGCCGTTGCCGAGGTAGACGTCGTCCACATCCAGCTCGGGGAAACCGGGCACGAGTTCGTAGCGGGTCACGATCGCGCGCCGCGCCGAGAGGATGCCCTTGGACTCGGAGTAGCCCTGGGCGTACGGGAGCGCCGCGATGATGTCGCGCATGATCACGTCGGGCGCCTCGAACCCGAACGGGGCGGGGTTGCCGATATTGAGCTTGAGGATGCGGTGGCCCTCGGCCTCCAGCCGTGCCGCGTGCGCGTGTACCGGTCCACGGATCTCGTAGACGACGTTCTGCAGCTTCGTGGACTGCTCCAGAACACGCGGGGGGCGGTGCGGATGATGAGGACTCACCCGTCCCATGGTGCCATCCGTCGCAACTGGATAAATCGCCTGGCCGAGCTCCGATCGGGCCGCCACGCCCCCGACGGCGGCGACGGCCCCCGCCGGGTGTGACGCGTCACTCAGTGGGGACCGACGGGTGGGATGCCCTTGGCCGCCGTCGAGCCGCAGAATTCCTCGATCCGCTCGTCCAACCGGCGCGCCTCGACCGAGTCGCGGAAGGCCGGGGCCGCGATCCGCCTGCGCACACCGGTCAACCGCTCCTCGAGCTGCGCGATGCGCTTGTCCTCGTCGAGCCCGAGCACCGGTTGCAGCGCCTCGGCCGCGCCGTCCAGGCTGCCGTTGATCAGGTGCGCGGCCGCGCAGTCCACCCTGGCGAGCGCTTCCGCGCCGTAGGAGCGCTGTTCGGACGGTCCGTTGGAGTACAGCTCGATGGCCCGCTGGGTGGCGCTGAGCGCGGGCTCGGCCTGACCGAGGTGGATGTAGGTGGCGCCGGCGTAGTAGTTGGCCTTGGCGTCGTTGAACCCGAAGACGCCGCCCACCTCGTCGTGCAGGGTGTCGGTGGCGGCGATCTCGCGGGCGTCGCCCGCCGCTCGGACGCAGCGATCGGTGTCGGCGGCGCTGCCGAGCGCCGACCAGATGCGCGCCTCGATATTGAGCAGCCGCACCTGCGCGGTCGCGGATTCGGCGAACTCCTGCCCACTCTGGGCGAGCTGGACCGCCCGGCGCGGCCGCTGCGACCAGTATTCGATCAGCGCGTGCATGCCGCGGGTCCAGGCCCGAAGTCCGTTGTGCCCGCACAACTCCGCGTAGGCCCATGCCGCGCGGACCTGCTCGCCCGCCGCGTCGTAGTAGCCGAGGTCGGTACTCGCGTTGGCGAGCAGGCCCGAGAGCGTGCCCGCCAACAGATACAGATGCCCGGTGTCGGCGGGCCGCTGATGGCCTTCCAGCAACCGGTACACCCGCCGCCGCACCCGCACCATTTCCACCATCATCGGAACCGGCGGAATGCGCACGTAATCGTTCGCGATGCGCACGACATCCGCGTCGAGCTGTTCCAACGTGCTCGCACCGACATTGGTGCTCTCGGCCTTGCCGGCGTGCTCGCTGGCCTCGTGGGCAGCCGCCATGATCAGATCCCTCTCCGAAATCGCTGCCAACGCAGCACCTCTCATCGCACCGGCGTCTATGAGAGCCAAAAGGTCCGCGTCGCTCGAATAGTGAACGCGCGCCGAGGCGTCGGCCTGCGCATCGAAACCCGGCGGGACGGCTCGATCGATCGCGGGCCGATCGATCAGTGCCGCGAACCGCGCCCGCACCACATCGTCGGACCTGGCCAGTGAGGTATCCAGAGCGGCTTGGTTGATCGGTCGTGGATGGACCCGGACGCCTCCGGCTTCCCACTTCGACACCAAGCGTTCGTGCACACCCAGATGGGCGGCGAATTCCCTGATGCTCATCCGCTTGGCATCGCGAAGGGCACGGGCCTCTTTGCCTGACCAATGCGTGACCACGGTGTCATCCCTTCCGAACGAACTCCTACCAGAGTACGAGCGGTTTGTGAGCGGGGCCACAGGTGAAATACGGCCCGCATCAAAGGCAGCGGAAGGGCAGCGGAAGGCGGGCGGGCGGGGGATGCCGAATCATGCGGCGAGCCGGGACCATTGAGGCGGAAGGCAAGGAGTTCGCCGTGAATGTCGAGAAACTCAGGACCGTGGACGATTGGGTGGCGTTCTATCGGCACGAGTTCGGACTGCCGGTCACCGAGCGTGGCGGTTTCGCCATGCTGCCGATCACCGGGCGCGTTTGCGTCGTCCACCTGCCGACCGCACGTGCCGAAAAGGTGCGCGTCGCACTGGAACAACAGGGAACGAGGGGTCCCATGTTGGCCAGGCAGATCCGATGGAGTTTCCTCGCCGAGCCCGACAGCCGACCGGGACCACAGGTGCTCGAGGCGCTCAATCGGCTCGATATCGGCCTGCCCGCCGTCGGCAGCGCCGTGATGTTGCCGACCGGCCTCGGCCGCTGGACCCGGGAAGGGTGCTACTGGGTCAGCCCGCCGAGCCGCGGTGACACGCTTCCACCGCTGTCCGTCATCCTCACAACGGCGCTCGCGGTGGGAGCGGGCGGCGGGGACTGATCACCTCCGCGGTCAGTTCCCCGCTGCCGTCCGCCGGGTCCGCTTCTCCCCCACAGTCGACGAAGCGGACCCGGCGGCGTCAGCGTGATTCGGCGGCGTCGATCGCGGCGGCCGGAATCGGGAAGTTGAGGTAGGACCGCGACGGAGTCGGTCCGCGCTGACCCTGGTACTTCGAGCCGGCCACGGCGCTGCCGTACGGGTGCTCGGCCGGGCTGGTCAGTCTGAGCAGGCACAACTGGCCGATCTTCATGCCCGGCCACAGCGTGATCGGCAGATTGGCCACGTTGGACAGCTCCAGCGTGATGTGCCCGCTGAAGCCGGGATCGATGAAACCCGCGGTCGAGTGGGTCAGCAGGCCCAAGCGGCCGAGGCTGGACTTGCCCTCCAACCGTCCGGCCAGGTCGTCCGGCAGGGTGCAGACCTCGAGGGTGGAGCCGAGCACGAATTCGCCGGGGTGCAGCACGAACGGCTCGCCCTCGGCAGGCTCGACCAGACTGGTGAGCTCGTCCTGCTGCTGCGCCGGATCGATGTGGGTGTAGCGGGTGTTGTTGAAGACCCGGAACATCCGGTCCAAGCGCACGTCGATGCTCGAGGGCTGGATCAGGTTCTCCAGCAGCGGCTCGACGCCGAGACGCCCAGCGGCGATCTCCGCGCGGATGTCACGATCGGAAAGCAGCACGCGACGAGCGTAGCGCCTGCTCGACGGGGCTCCTCAGCCGCACAGTGATATGGAGAGACCGATATCCTCGCATTCATTCGGGCGCCGCCGCCCGTGAGCGAAGGGATGGACCATATGACCGAGGGCTCGCTGTTCGACCTGACCGGCCACGTCGCCGTCGTCACCGGGGGTAATTCCGGCATCGGTCTCGGGTTCGCCCGTGGGCTCGCGCGAGCCGGCGCCGATGTCTGTGTGGTCGGCCGCAACACCGAACGCAACGAGGCCGCCGCCGCCGAATTGCGCGCCTTCGGCGGGCGGGTGCTCGCGCTGAGCTGCGACGTCGGCGAGGAACAGCAGGTGATCGACACCATCGGCCGCGCGGCCGCCGAACTCGGCCGCATCGACTCCTGCTTCGTGAACGCCGGTGTCAGCCAAGGGTTCATCCCCTTCGTGGAGACCGATCTCGCGGAATTCCGCCGGGTCACCTCGCTCAACCTCGACGCGGCGTTCGTGACGCTGCGCGAAGCGGCGAAGGCGATGCTCGCCCAGGGTGAAGGCGGCAGCCTGGTCGCCACCGCGAGCCTCGCCGCCCAGCAGGGCGTTCCGCGCGGGCAGTCCTACGCGGCCAGCAAGGCGGGGCTGATCGCCATGGTCAACTCGATCGCGGTGGAGCTGGCCAAGCACGGCATCCGCGCGAACTCGGTGCTGCCCGGCTGGGTCGAGACGCCGATGACCGAGGACGCCTTCGCCTGGGACCGCTTCCGCGAACGCGTCCACCCGAGAATCCCGGTTCGCCGCTGGGGTCTGCCGAGCGATTTCGAATCCGTCGCCGTCTACCTCGCCAGCCCCGCCAGCGCCTACCACACCGGCGACACTCTGCTGATCGACGGCGGTTACAGCAAGTTCTGAGTCGGCAAGACGCTCGCCACATTCGACCGCGCCGCCGGATAGCCACCGCCCCGCGCATTGCCGCGCATCCACTACGGCACGCCTGCGGCTGCCTGATACCGCCCGCGGGCCGATCGTCTCACCGGGTACCGCCGAGGACTGCGCGTCGCTGACGTCACGCGCACCCCGAAGAGGGCCGCGCTGTACGACCCGGTCGCTCGCGCCGGTCGATCGATAGCACGGTCCTGGTGTCGTCCCAGCTGGGGAACGGACTTGGCTACCTTCCGGCGGCGGAAGTGGGACTGTGGAATGGTGACTTCCCTTCGCATTCGCAACGCCATCCGGGTGCTCACCGTATTGCTGGTGGTGTGCGCCGCGTCTCTCACGGCAGGTGTGGTCGGGAATCGCGGTCCTGGCGGATTCGATCGCGGCATCACCGACTGGGCCGTAGCGCACCGCAACGGCACGCTGACTCCGGTCGCGGTGACGGTCAGCCTGCTGGGCGGCACACTCGCCATGACGGCCCTGGCCACGGTGACCTGCCTGATCCTGTCCTGGCGGCGGCGCTGGACGACGGCGGCGCTCGTCGCGATCACCGGGCTCGGCGGCGGGCTACTCGTGCGCGGCGGCAAGCGACTGACCGACCGGGACCGTCCGCCCATCGAAGAACATCTGATCAGCGTCTCCAACCAGGCCTACCCATCCGGGCACAGCATGGGCTCGTTCGTCGTGGTCGGCATCGTCCTCGCCGTCGCACTCCCCGGCATACACGGCCCCGCCTTGCGCGCCTGGACCGCGATCGCCGCCGCGCTGTTCGTCCTCGCGGTCGGCCTGTCGCGGATCTACCTCGGCGTCCACTGGGCCACCGACGTCCTCGGCGGCTGGTGCTTCGGGGCGCTGTGGCTCATCCTCTGTTTGACCGTGTATCGGTATTTGTTACCCGTCGGCCGGGGCGCGGCCGGGGACCACCTGCCGAGCAGGAAGTCGGACCGGGCCGCGACATCTCTTCCTCGGCCGTAGTCGGCCACCGCCAGAGGCCGCACCCTGCCGCTACTGCCCGCGTTGCCCTCGCTCAGGAGTCCGCAATCTGGGAGTCTCCGCGCTCGATTTTGTGAGGATTGTGAGGATCGCGTCCGAACGCCCCTGAAAGCCCCGGAACGCAAGATCAACTCTCGTCGACGTCCTGGTCCTAAACGAAGGACATCAGCCCTGGTCAGGACCGTCTATCAGGACTTTTACCACGCGTAGGCACCATCTGCTAAAGTCTCGATACGACTGCCGATGTAGTTCAATGGTAGAACTTCTGCTTCCCAAGCAGACAGCGCGGGTTCGATTCCCGTCATCGGCTCCACCGAAGGCCCTGGACCGGCACCCGCCGCCCCAGGGCCTTTCGTCCTCGAGTGGCACATGGCTGAGGCGAATCACGAGTGGACCCCTCCGTCATGTGCCACTCAACGGGGTCGTTGCGGTAGAGGGCGAATGGATCGTGCTGAATGGGTAGGTGCGGCGGGTTTATTGTCGGACGGGCTAGGTCGCGCGTCCGTACACTCACCGCGTGGTTTCTACCCAGCGCCCATTCCCGTTGCTGCGGCCCGCATCGACGTCCGATGCGGCGGCCATTCGGTCCAACGACTGGGTTGCGTTCCGGCAACTCGGGAACTTGCACGACCACTGGACCCTGAAGTCATGGGCGCCCGGTCAGTCCGGTTACTACTGGTATCTCACTTTCGACGATCCCGCGCTGACCGATCTCGCCGAGCGATGTCAGAAGACTCTCGCCGACGATGGGATCGACCTGGTTCCCCTCGACGCTCTGCACATGACGCTCCTGAGTGTCGGCAAGGTCGGCGAGGTATCCGGCGAACAGCTCACGGGTATCGCGGATGCCGCACGTGCACGGCTCGCTGGTGTCACGCCGTTCGATGTCGAGGTCGGGCCGCTGACCGGATCCGCCAGTGCGCTGCGGTTCTCGGTCGCCCCGTGGCACAACCTACTCGCGTTGCACGACGCGCTTCGCGCGGCGACCGCCGCACACCGGCCGACGAGTCGCCTCGCCGAGACGACCGACTTCCGGCCGCACGTCGGAATCGGCTACCTCAACCGACCCCGGGACCCTGCGGCGCTGATCGCCGACGTGGCCGCGCTGCGGGATCTGCCACCGGTCACCGTGCGCGTCAGCAGGGTCGAACTCGTCGAGCTGCGCCGCGACGGCCGCCGGTATCGCTGGACCGACCGCGCCGTGCTCGCGCTCTGAAAGCGGCTACCCTTCCGGCGCGGAGAAATCCCGCGCGGAGGACGACCACTCAAGCAACGAGCCGAGGTATTCGTCCGAACCACGTGCGCGGATCGCTCCGATAATTGCCCCGAGCTCATGCGCCCGCTGCCAGACCGAGCGGATCGGGCGATCACTGGACGCATCGAGCGCCTCCACTCCGAGTTGCGCGGCCCGCTCGACATCACGACGGCGACCGGCGCCGAGCATCGCTGCCGCCATGTCGAGACGCACCAGAGATCGGCTCCATACCGAGTCCGACTCGGCTACTCGGTCTTCGACCTGCTGGCCGTACTCGAGGCAGCGCTGATACTCGCCCGCCGAAAGGAACGCGGTCGCAGCGTTTGCCATAAGCCGCGCCTGGCCGTACGGAGCGAAAGTCAGGGCGGGCGTGAGGCCGGGGCCCGTGTCGAGCGCGGCAGCCGTGGTGGTCGCGGCGTCGATCGCGCCGGCGACGCCAGCCGAGTCCCCCACCTTGCCGAGAGCGCGAGCAAGGCCGTTCGAGTACAGGCGAACCGATTGTGGTCCACCGTCTGCCAAGTCCAGCCCCTCATAGGCCGCCCGGACCGCCGCCGCGTAGTCACCTTGATAGTAGGCACAGAAACTCTCGGTGCCTTTCACCCATGCCTGTAGATCGGTGTCGCCCAGCAGCTGGCCGATGGCGAACGCTTCACGGCAATACATTCGGGCGTGTCCGAATCGTCCACGGTTGACCGCCATGTACCCGAGCACACCGGACAGGCGGCCTGCAATGGAGTAGAGCGCACGAAGCTGGGCGGGGTGTCGGCGCTGACCGAGCATCACCTCGACCTGATGGCGTGCTGCGATCGCCTCCGGCGCCAGTCGGCGCGGTCCTTCGAACTCGTAGCGATGTACGACGTTATCGACTGCCAACGTCAGGATGTCGAGTGCATCGCCGTCGGACTCGAGTTCGGTAAGACCCTGTACCCGCCGCGCGATATCCGTAGGACTCTCGAAGGTATCGGCGACTGTCCGCATGCTCGCGGCACACGGCCCCGGCGTGAGCGCGGCTTCGAACCGTGCCCGCTCGGAATCGGTGAGCCGATCGAGCATCGTGTCCATTGCCGCGGCGTACTTGCCTGACAGCTCGATAGTTTCGCGCCGCGTCTCCCACTTGCGTACCGCCGCAACAGTGAACCCGAGGATCTCGGCGAACTCCGGCTGGCTGACACGCAACGCCGCAGTGCGTAGAGCACGAACCTCGACCCCCGTCCACTTGGTCACGATCATCTGATCTGCCCATCTGTGTGTCCGTCCGTGAACGTCAGCGTAGGCCTTCCGTAGTAGTCGCATGGCTTCAATCAGCCATATTTCCGCTGGAAAGTACCGGTAAGCGCCCGACGCCGGGTGATGCCGGTCCGTCGAGGGCACCGAAACGCCAGCCGATGGCGAGAGCCTCGGCGTCGGGTGCACACCAACTATTTCCAGCAGCGAGGACGGTATGACCGCGAAGGACGATTCCCTTGATCTCAAAGCCGTGCGCGCCGCCTTCTCCGCCGACGATGCCGCCAAGCTCGCCATCGCAAGGACGGAGGGACCCCTGTGGATGGCTGTGGACAAAGCACATACCTGGGTATTCGTCGACGAGAACGGTACGCCAGGCGATGAATTCAGGGTCGCTGGTCCGGTTTTCGGAGCACCGGAGTTCTACGAGGGGGATGCCGAATGAACGGGTGGGTCACTTTCGCGATCGGCATCGGCGCCGCGCTCCTGGTGATGGTCCCAGTAGTCGCGGCCTCGCTGTGGTGGCAGGTTCCCTCGGACCACGAGACCATGGAGGCGCGTGTCGCCGCACCACGCACAGGCGACAGATCGTGGGCTGCGGGTTGCCTGCGCGATACCTCCGACGTGGCAGAGGCGCACATGACGATGCAGCGGCACCGAAGCTGCGATATCACCGTGTGCCGCCGGAAGCAGGCCGCCTGGCAAGCACTCATCGATGCGGGCAGGATCCGGCCGGACGCCTCGCGGCAAAGGTAGGCACCCATCAGTCGAGTGGCACATGGTTGCGGCGAATCGCGAGTAGACCTCTCGGTCATGTGCCACTCGATGACCGGGGTTACAGGCAGTAGACGGCGCCGCTGGACAGGGCGTGCACGAGGCGGACCAACGACTTTTCGTCGCTCGAGCCCGGAGACACGCCGACAGGAGTCGCCTGGGCGCCGACGTGAGCCGATTCTGGGCTCGACATGGGCTCCAGAGGTATTCCGCTGGGCGTAACAGCGGCGTTTGCCGGGCCTGCAACTGCGGCAAGGGGAAAGGCCACGCGGCAATTACTTTCAACGTCGTTCGGTTCATCTGACAAACTTCTGTGCCGCGAGGGGGATCACCCGTCACGCTAGCCAGAGGACCCGTCGGCGGCATGCCCCTGATGCCGCTGGCCACAGTTTCGGTGTGGCCGCATCGTCCTCGCGAAGGTCTGTCCGACGGCGCGGGATCGACCTGGCACATTCCCTCTAGAGAGTGATCTAGGTCACTGTCTTGTCACAGTATTCGCTCGCGCGGTGCCTTTTGGCCGACACGCTAGAAACGGAGGATCCGATGAACATCGCACTGTGGATCGCTACGGCACTGTTGGCCGCGCTCGCCCTCTTCGGCGGTATCACCAAAGCGTTCGTTCCCCGGGAGAAGCTTGCCGCGTCGCCTGGCGGGGAATGGACCGCGGCTGCGGGCGACGGCTTCGTCAAAAGCCTGGGAGTTCTGCAGATTCTGGCGGCGGCCGGGCTGATCCTGCCCGCCGTGCTCGACATCGCCCCGGTAATGGTGCCGGTCACGGCCGTCTGCTGGGTCGGGCTCATGGTCGGCGCGATGATCACGCACGGCCGGCTGGGGGAGTGCAAGTTCGTCGTGCTGAACTCGGTGTACCTCGCGGTGGCGGTGTTCATCGCGTGGGGCCGGTTCGCCCTCGAACCTTTCACGAGCTGACGGCCCGGATCCAACGCAGCCAACTCCCAGGGAAGGGTCGAGAAGATGAGCGACCAGGAGACCGACACGTTCGTCGGCCACCTCGACCTGCTGTGACCCGCGCCGCCTTCTTGACTGACGTCCAAGAAGTCTTTACCGTAACCGCGATCCGCTTCTTGGATGGCGTCCAAGAAGAGTGGTGGTGAAGCGGGAGGACGCGAGTCATGGAAATCAGTGGGCCGGCCGATCGGCGCCAGGCGGTAGCGGTGCGGCGGCGTGAGGTCTCGTTCACCTCCGGCCAGGACGAGTGCGCCGCATGGTTGTACACCGCGCCTGACCTGAACGGCCCGCGTCCGATGGTGATCATGGGGCACGGACTCGGGGCGGTGCGGGAGATGCGCCTGGATGCCTACGCGGAACGGTTCGCCGACGCGGGATGGTCGGTGCTGGTGTTCGACTACCGTCACCTCGGTGCCAGCGGCGGAGCACCGCGCCAGCTCCTCGATATCGGTCGGCAACGCGCCGATTGGCATGCCGCCCTGGCCTTCGCACGCACACTTCCGGAGGTCGATGTCGACCGGATCGCGTTGTGGGGCAGCTCTTTCGGCGGCGGACATGTCCTTCAGGTCGCCTCTGAAGACACCCGAATCGCGGCGGTCGTGGCCCAGTGCCCCTTCACCGACGGACCGGCGTCGTTGCGCTCGCGGATCCGGACCGGCCCGCTGAGCGTGGTAGCGCTGACAGTGGCAGGCATCCTCGACACGGTCGGTTCCTGGTTCGGCGCGAAGCCGATCCTGTTGCCGATGGCGGGGACGTCCTGGATGCCCGCGTTCGTGGCCTCACCCGACGCTCTCGCCGGCGCTTCCGCACTCCTGCCCGCGGGGACCCGGCTCTCGCGGCGCACCAGCGCGTTGTTGAAACGGCTGCCGTCGGTGCGGGCTCAGGTGTCGAAGAACATCGAGCTGACCGAAATCGACGGTGGGGAAGAACCCGTGACCGGTGTCGGTCGCGACAGCATATGGGGTGTATTGCGCGGCCCGGATGATCAATTCGATGCCGCCAACGCCCTGGCCGCACGGCTGGTGCTGCACCTCCCGCTCGATCGGCCCGGTCGCGCGCTGGCTCGCTTCAGCGCTCCGACGCTGCTGTGTGTCTGCGACAACGACGCGGCCGCGCCCGCGAAGACCACGAAGCGCCGCGCGCAGGGCCTGGCACACGTGCACGTCCAGAACTACCCCTGCGACCACTTCGGCATCTACTTGGGCGAGCACTTCGAACGCGCCGTGCGTGACCAACTCCATTTCCTGGCAACACAGTTCGACAACACCGCACACAACACGCAGTAGGTCGCCCCTGGCTGGTGGACGTGCGGAGAGCGGGCAGTCAGTCGGCGGCTGCGGCCAGACTGCTAGCGCTGTTCAGCAACGTCTCGAGCACCGCGCGCCGCTGGGCCTGCTCCGTCGGATGCGTCAGCAAGCCTTCGACAACGAAAACGCCGATCGCGACCAGCGGATCCAGTTCGTCAGCGGGCACGCCGAGCTCGATCAGCTCTGCCCGGAACAATCCCTCGGCCAGCGCGTGGAACTGCTCGTGCCATTCCTGAATGGACGCGGACTCCTTGGCGCGCATGTGCACCGTGCTGACCAACCGGCCCAGTTGCTCCAATTCCTCGACCAGCCACAACAGCCGATCAGCCAGCCCCGAGCCGAGCATTTCGCTGTAGGAGGCCATCGAGTCGGCCAGGACCGCGTCCAGGACCGCGATCAATACCGCGTCCTTGTCCCGGAAGTACCAGTACAGCGTGTTCGACACCACTCCGGCGTCGCGGGCGATCCGCGCCATCGATGCCGCGTCGTATCCCTCCTCGACGAACAACCGCCGAGCAGCCACCACGATCTCCGCGCGCTTCTCTTCCCGATCCTGCGGACGTCTGTTGCGAGGCATCTCCAGTCCTGACCTAGTGCCAGGCCCTGATGCTATCTTGACCAGCCTCCGAGAACTGCCCTCGCCATCGAGTGGCGCATGGTTGAGGCGAATCGCGAGTATCCCCTCCGTCATGTGCCGCTCAACACGGCGCCGGATGCGGCCACCCATCCGGAGAGTGATCTGGGTCACCGGGTTGTCACAACGTTCGCTTGCGCGGTGTCTTCTGGCCGACACATCAGAGACGGAGGAGATTCCGATGAACATCGCACTGTGGATCGCTACGGCACTGTTGGCCGCGCTCGCCCTCTTCGGCGGTATCACCAAGGCGTTCGTTCCCCGGGAGAAGCTTGCCGCGTCGCCTGGCGGGGAATGGACGGCGAGTGCCGGAGACGGCTTCGTCAAGGGCCTGGGCGTCTTGCAGATTTTGGCGGCGGCCGGGCTGATCCTGCCCGCCGTGCTCGACATCGCCCCGGTAATGGTGCCGGTCACGGCCGTGTGCTGGGTCGGGCTCATGGTCGGCGCGATGATCACGCACGGCCGGCTGGGGGAGTGCAAGTTCGTCGTGCTGAACTCGGTGTACCTCGCGGTGGCGGTGTTCATCGCGTGGGGCCGGTTCGCCCTCGAACCTTTCACGAGCTGACGGCCCGGATCCAACGCAGCCAACTCCCAGGGAAGGGTCGAGAAGATGAGCGATCATGCGACCGACATTTTCGTCGCTCACCGCGACCTGCTGTTCACCGTCGCCTACGAGATGCTCGGTTCGGCCGCCGACGCCGAGGACGTTTTGCAAGAGACCTGGCTGCGATGGGTGAAGGCCGATCTGGAGCAGGTGAGCGACGAACGCGCCTATCTGGTCCGGATAGTCACCCGCCAGTCGCTCAACAGGCTTCGCACGATGAAGCGCCGCCGGGAGTCGTATGTCGGCCCCTGGCTGCCCGAGCCGATGCTCACCACACCCGACGTGGCCGAGCACGTCGAGCTCGCCGAGAACATGTCGATGGCGATGATGCTCGTCCTCGAGACGCTTTCGCCCACCGAACGCGCTGTTTTCGTGTTGCGCGAGGTCTTCGACCTCACCTACGACGAGATCGCGGCCGCGGTCGGCAAGACCCCGCCGACCGCGCGCCAGATCGCGCACCGCGCCCGCCGCCATGTCGAGGCCCGCCGCCCGCGTTCGGTGGTATCGCCCAGCCAGGCCCGCGCATCGGTGGAAGCGTTCCAGCGCGCGCTCGAATCCGGAGATCCACAAGGCCTGCTCGACGTGCTCGCCCCGCACGTGGTCCTCATGAGCGACGGCGGCGGCATCAAGCGCGCCGCACTACAGCCCGTCATCGGCGCCGAGAAGGTCGTCCGCTACATCACCGGCGGCACCGGCAAGGTCCGAGCCGAACTCAGTTGCGAAACCATCCTGATCAACGGACACCCCGCACTGGCACTGAGCCTCGACGGCGTACTCGACGGCATCATGGCCTTCCACATCGAAGAGGACCACATCACCGGCCTCTACTTCGTCCGCAACCCGGAAAAACTGACCCGCGTCGCCTCCGAGACCCCTTTCACCTTGCGCTGAACACCGGTCGGCGACCGAAACCCTCGGTGGCTCTCGGCGACATCGATCCGTCGACCGGCCGGCGCGGCGCGCGGCCGCGCTGCTCGAGCATCACAGCGTGGGAACGCAGCGCGGCCGTTCACGCTGCACCAACTCCGGCACAGGCTCACCAACGCCACCGAGGATGGCGCGTCCACGCCGATGCTCATAGCGCGGCGCGGGCGCACATCGCCGCGACGCTTGGTCGGGGCATCGCGAGTGCCCTCTCCGTCTGTGCCTCTCAACTAGGGGTCAGGCGGTACAGGGAGGTGGTCTCGCGGGTGCGGGCGCTGTGGAGGGGGGAGCTGGGGTTACGGGCTCGGTGGTGGGTGGGATGGGTGGTCAGTTGGGCGGTGATGCGGAGGCCGGCGGCGGAGATGCGGTCGCGGAGAGCGCCCACGGGACGTAAGCCGAGATGTTCGGGAAGGTCGGACAGGATCAGCCAGCCTTCGCCGCCGGGGCGCAAGTGGGCGCGGAGGCCGGAGAGGAAGGCGTGCAGCATGGACGAGTTCTCGTCGTAGACACCGCTTTCGAGGACTGAGGTAGGCGTGCCAGGGAGCCAAGGAGGGTTGCACACCACGAGGTCGGCCTTGCCATCCGGGAAGAGAGCCGGGCCATGCACGGCGACGGATGACAGGCCCAGCCGATCGAGGTTGGCGCGGGCACAGCTCAGCGCGCGAGGATTGTTGTCCGTGGCGATGATTCGCCGGAATCCACGACGGCCCAGGATGGCCGCGAGCACGCCGGTGCCCGTACCGAGATCGAAGGCGCTGTCCACCCGCGCGGGTAGCGGCGCGGACGCGACCAGATCGACGTACTCGCCGCGGACCGGGGAGAACACGCCGTAGTGCGGATGAATCCGCTCCCTGAGGGCGGGCACGTACACGCCTTTCTCCCGCCATTGCGCCGCACCCAGCACGCCGAGCAACTCGGTGAGCGCGACCACCATGCGTCCGTGCGGCGCGCCGTATGCCTCGGTGCACGCGCGCCGCACGTCGGGAGCGCGCCGCAACGCCAGCGAATAATCGTCTTCCAGAACCACGAGCAACTTGCCGAGCACGTGCGCGCGCCTGCGACGCGACGCGCGATACCGCCGGAACGCCTCGGCCGGATCACCACCCGGCGCGACTTTCCGCTCGACCCGTCGCCCCATCGCCCGCAGCAGTTGCCGAGCGTTGTGGAAATCGCCACGCCACAGCAAGCCGGTTCCCGCTCGCGCCGATCGGCAAGCCGCGTCAGCGGTCGTCGAGTCGTCCACCACCACGATAAAACGGGGTGGCAGCGCGCCATTTTCGGAATGCCAGCGGGCGGTCGGGCAGGTGTTGTCCTCGGTCCAGGAAACGGTGGACACCGCGTACTCCTCGTGATCGAACGTGCAAAGGGCACGAAGAGCACTTCGACGCGGAGTCGCGAAAGACCTGTGCGGCTATCGCACAGGAGTCAGTAGGTCGCCTGTCTACGCCCGCGCCGAAGTGCGCGGGGAATCACCGAGAACCATCCCGAGCGTCATGGCGGACCTTTCCATAGGAGACGTCCGAGTCTCCCACAGCGCTGCCAGGTAAGCCGAACGGGCCGTCAGGCACCGCTTCGGCGCGCAAGCGGCAAAGTGGCCCATCGGCTGCGGCAGGACCCTCACAATGCCACTCTTGCACCGAGCGGTACTACAGGTAGTACCATTAGTCAGTGGGTAAGCGTGAGAAGCTCCTGGCGAAGATGCGGGAATCACCAACCAACGTGAGCTACCAGGATCTCTACAACGTCTGCTGCGATCACTTCGGGCTCCCACGCCAAGAAGGCAGCAGCCATGCCGTCTTCAAGATGCCTTGGGCAGGTGACCCACGTTGAATATCCAAAAGGGACGGGACGGGAATGCCAAGTCCTACCAAGTCAGGCAAGTGCTCGCAGCGATAGACAAGCTGCTCGAGTTAGAAGCAAAGGAGGATGCCTGATGTCC
Organism: Nocardia sp. NPDC019323; assembly: GCF_044389845.1. Lineage (NCBI taxonomy): Bacteria > Bacillati > Actinomycetota > Actinomycetes > Mycobacteriales > Nocardiaceae > Nocardia > Nocardia sp. NPDC019323. Next base: position 761,537 of record NZ_JBIRYN010000002.1, on the reverse strand, counting down.
GACCTGCACCACCTACCGGACTATACGCACTACGCGTACCGCGTCCTCTGGTCGTCCGAAGACCAGGAGTACGTCGGCCTGTGCGCGGAGTTTCCCTCGCTCTCGTGGCTGGCTCCGACGCAGGACGAGGCTCTCCGGGGCATCGGTGAACTCGTCCGCGACACCATCAAGGACATGGCGGTCAACAACGAAATCGTGCCGCGCCCACTCTCGGAGCGCAGCTACAGCGGTAAGTTCATGGTGCGTGTTTCCACCGAACTGCACGCCAGGTTGGTACGGGAAGCCGCCGAGATGAACGTTTCACTCAATCAGCTGGTCAACCAGCGGCTTGCGTCGCGCGGTTAGTCCCGCCCAGGCGAGGGGACGGCGCCGAATTACCCGACCCCTCGCCTGGCCGGGCGAACCCCACCGCGTTCCGGCGGCTGAACCCCGTCAGGCCGCCCCGTTCGCCGGTTCGGCGTGCAGCCGGCGGAACTTGCTGCCGTGGAAGACGAGTGGGTCCACGTCGGTGCGGGTGGCGATGCGGTGGATGCGGAGGATGACGACGGCGTGGTCGCCTGCCGGGACGTGGGCCTCCTGGACGCCCTCGATCCAGGCGGACGCGCCGTCGATGAACACGGCGTCGCCGGAGCCGCGGTGCAGTTGGATGTCGCGGAAGCGGTCGCCGTCGCGGGTGCCCAGCGAGCGGGCGGCGGCCTGCTGGTCGGTGCCGAGCAGGCTGAGGCCGAGGTGGCTGGCGGCGGCGAGTTTGGGCCAGGTGGCCGAGGAGTTCTGCACGCAGAACGAGACCAGCGGCGGATCGAGGGAGACGGGGACGAACGTGCTCACCGCGAGACCGTGCGGGGTTCCGTCGATTTCGGCGCACACGGCGACGACGCCGCTGGGGAAGTTGGCGAACGCGCGACGCAGACCGGCTCCGTCGGCGGGAAATTCGAACAGGTCATGCATGATTCGCAGCCTTCGAGCTGTGGGCCAGTGCCTGGGCGACCGAACGCCACCGACCACTGTACCGGTCGATGACGCCGTCCTCGGCGAACGTGCGGTCGGACAGGTAGAGCCCGGGCAACGCGGCGGTGGCGCCGATTTCGACGAGCACGGGCTTCAACAACAGATCCGGCGCGAGGGCGTGGGCCGGTCCCGCGCCGAGCATCACCGGGACCGCGAGCACGCCTTCCAGACCCGTCCCGCCCTCGAACTGTTCGAGGAACAGCTTCAGCAACCCGGTGTAGGTGGCCTTGAAGGTGGGGCTGGCGAAAACGACGAGTTCCGATCCGGCCACAGTGCGCACCGCGTCGGCCACACCGGGGTCACCCCAGCTGAGCAGCGCGGGACCGAACTCGACCAGGTCGATCACGGTGGGCTCCACCTCAGGCCGCAATCCCCGCGCGACCAGAGTGGCCGCGGTGAGCGTGCGTGAGGCGGGTTTCGGATTTCCGACGACGACAGTGACTGTCATTTCGTCTCCTTTCAGATCACGCCGTGAAGCGGGGGCGCGGCGTCGTGCAGCAAGGCCCGGCCGATGTGCTGGTATTTCCAGCGCACCGGATCGTGCAAGGTATGCGTGCGCGCGTTGCGCCAGAAGTGGTGCAGATTGAGATCGGCCGCCGCGCTGCGCGTTCCCGCGACCTCGAACAGCGCGGCGGACACGTCGTTGGCGGCGCGGTCGGCGAGCACTTTGGCGGTCGCGACGGCCAGCGACGCCTGGGCGACGTTCGCGGCGCTCTGGTCGATCCGGATGGCCGCGTCCAACGTCCATCCGGCCGAGGAGAGGGTCGCCTCCGCGGCGGTCACCGCGACGGACAATTCACCGAAGCGCTGGATCAACAGCGGGTCGTCCACCGCGTTCGCCACTCCGGCTTCGAACCACGGACGACTCTTCGTGCGCACGAATTGCGTTGCGGCGGAGAGGGCGCCCCGGGCGATGCCCGTGTCGATCGCGGCGTGCAGCAACTGCGCGAACGCGCCGTAGCCGGTGGGCGCTCGCACCGCGCCGGAGCGGGGAATCACCTGGTCACGGTCGACGAGCACCCCGTCGAAGGACACCGTTCCGCTGCCGGTGGTGCGCTGCCCGATCCCGTTCCAGTCGTCCACGACGCGCACGCCGGGAGTGTCGGCGGGCAGGTAGACGATGTACTCGCCAGGCTCGAGCCCGCCGCGCCCTTCCGGATCGTCCAGCCGGGTCAGCACCGCGAACAGGTCGGCGAACAGCGACCCGGTGCAGTAGTACTTCACGCCGTCCACCCGGAACCGGTCGCCGACCGGCCGCAAGGTGGTGGCGATGTCGGCGACGGTCGCGCCGCCGCGCTCGGACTGCGCGTTGGCGATGCGCCCGCCGTCGAGCACCCGCCCGAAGTACCGCTCTTGCTGCTGCGCCGTACCCGCGAGCCGCAGCAGGTTCACATACACGAAGTGGCTGTGCGGGATCTGCGCGATATTGGGGTCGGCGGTGGCGAGAATTCGCGTCACTTCCGCCACCGCGCTCGGCGGCAGATCCGCGCCGCCGTGCGCGGCGGGCACGGTGATCGCGAGCAGACCGCTGGCCGCCAACCGATCGACCTCCGCGTACGGCAGCGCACGCTCCCGGTCGCGGTCGGCGGCGCCCGGCGCGAAGCCGGCCGCGAGCCGCTGGGCGACCGCGAACGCCTGGGCCGCCGACAGGATGCGATCGGCGGCGACCGCGGTCATCAGTTCACCGCCGCGACGGGCCGCTGCGCGGCTTCCAGTTCGCGCACCAGCGGGAGCACCTTCGCCCCGAAGTACTCGATCTCCTCCTGGAAGTGCAGGAAGCCGCCGAGGATCAGGTCGACGCCGAGCTGCTTGTAGGCGACGATCCGCTCGGCCACCTGCTCCGGCGTGCCGATCAGCTGGGTGCGGAAACCGTCGTTGTACTGCACCAGGTCCTCGAAGGTGGAGTCGGCCCACATGCCCTTGCGGTCCTGGGTGGACGCGCCCGCCTGCTGCACCGCGTCGCGGAAACCCTCCACGGCGGGCTTGTTCGCCTTCTCGATGATCTCGCGCAGGGTGTCGCGGGCTTCCTTCTCGGTGTCGCGGGCGATGATGAAGCCGTTGAGCCCGAATTTCACCTCGCGGTCGTTGGCGCGGGCGACGGCGCGCAGGTCGTCGAGCTGTTCGGTGACGCCGTCGAAGTCCTTGCCGTTGGAGAAGTACCAGTCGGCGTAGCGGCCGCCGTTGCGCCGGGCGGCGGTCGAGTTGCCGCCCTGGAAGAGTTCGGGATTCGGCCGCTCGGGAGTGTTCAGCGGCTTCGGCTTCAGGGTGAAGTCACGGATGCGGTAGAAGTCGCCGCCGTAGTTCACGTTGTCCTCGGTCCAGATCTTGCGGATCACCTCGAGGAATTCGGCGCTGCGCCGGTAGCGCTCGTCGTGCTCGAGCCACGGCTCGCCGAGCGCGGTGAACTCGCCCGCGAACCAGCCGGACACGACGTTGATGGCGAACCGGCCGTTGGACAGATGGTCGGCGGTGGCGCCGAACTTGGCCAGCACCGCCGGATGCCACAGTCCGGGATGCACCGCCGCGATCACCTTCAGCCGTTCGGTCGCGCCGAGCAGCGCGAGGCTGAACGAGGTGGATTCGTGCTGGTACTCCGCGCCGTAGGAGGCGGTGTAGCGCACCTGGGACAGCGCGTAGTCGAAGCCGTTCTTCTCCGCGGTCCGCGCCAGCTTCTTGTTGTATTCGAAATCCCAGCTGGTGCGCTGTTCGATATCGCTGGTGACCAGTCCCCCGCTGACGTTGGGCACCCAGTAGGCGAACCGGATCTGCTCGGTGATCTGCTCCGTGGTCATAGCTGCTCCATGGTTATCGGGGGTAGCCGTCGGATCGGAGGCCGGACGCCACGCATGCGTCCGGCGCTCCTTCCACTCCAGCACCGGCCCCCGGACGGGACGAGGTTTTGAATCTGTGCGATTCAGATCAGGCGTCGGCCAGCGCGGGCGAGTAGCCCGACCTGGCGAACTTGCCCGCGGGCGCGAAGCGGCCCAGCAGCGCGGCGGCGTCCTCGCCGGTGACCCGCGTGATGAACTCGTTGACCGCTTCCGGCGAGTCGACCGGCAGGAACGGCTGCGGCCGGTGCAGCAGGCCGACCAGCGCCGAAGCGAACGCCGGATCGACGGCCGCCGCGGCGAAGAACGCGTTGCCGACCTCGGCCAGCTCGGGATCGCTGAGGAACAACCTGGTCACCTTGTTCGCCGCGTCGGCGCGCGCGGCCAGGAACGCGGCGTATTGCTTCTCGATCCACGCCTCGTCGAACGGTCCTTCGTGCACGGCCGCCGCCGCGACCAGCCGCTGCGCCTGGATCAGGCCGCTCTGCGCGCCCTGTCCGGCGATCGGGTCGTAGGCGATGGCGGTGTCGCCCAGCGCGGCGACCACGTGCCCGCCCGCGGTGCGCCCGACACCCGACCGCACGACCGGGCGCACCGCGCCCTTCAGCCAGGAGTGCGGGTCCTCGGGGATGGTTTTGGTGGTCAGCACCTCCGGCAGGTCCCACTCGATGTAGTCGCGGTAGAGGTCCTGCACGATCCGGTGCGCCGATTCGGCGGAATCGGCCGCGGCGAAACGCTTCTCCCAGTCGCTGCCCGGGCGCGCCCAGCCGAGGAAGGCCCAGCTCGGCCCGGCGTCCTTGTGCAGGTACGGGCCCCACCAGCCCTCGCCCTGATCGGCGAGGATGGAGAAGCCGCTGTGCGCGCCGCCGGCCACGCTGCGATGAGCGAAGACGTTCTGGTCGTGGCCGAGTCCGGTGACGACGACGGTGAGCAGCTTGCGCTGCGGCGCGTCGTAGGGCGTGCGCTGCGCGTCGACGGGGAACAGGTCCGACAGCCCGCCGCGACCGGTTGCGACCAGGGTGAGGTCGTTGGCGGCGGCGATGCCGTCGAGCGTCTCCGGCGTCACCTGATCGACCACGAACCGGCCGCCGCGCTCCAGGAACGCGGTGAGCCGCTCGTCGGCCTTGAGCCGCGTGTCCACCGCGACGCCGACGTATCCGTCGAAATGCCCGTCGAATTGGATCAATTCGGGGCGCTCGGGGCCGGGTCCCGCGATGCGCACGCTCAAGCCGGTGTGCCTCGGCGCGCGCGAGGTGTAGCTGTCCAATCCGAGCGCGGCCTCGGCCTGCTGGGTCTCACCGAATTCGAGCGCGGTGCCGGTGGCGGGCACGTCGTCGCGCAAAGCGCGCTGATCGCGCTCGCTGTAGAGGGTGACGTCGAAACCGGCGTCGAGAAGTCCCAGCGCCGCAGTGACGCCGGTCTGTCCGGCGCCGATAACCGCGGCCGAACGAGTGGAACGGGATACGGATTGCTGCGAAGTCATGCAGGGATGATGCGATGGCCGTACCGCGCCCGCCGAGTGTTGCGATCACCGAGAATCAATGGGCAGACAGCGAATTCCCAGCGCGTACCATTCGACCCATGTCGTTCGTCGTCGCCGAACTCACCGGAGACCGCACCGAGCAGTACCGCCAGCTCGCCGCCCAGGCCGAAGCGCTGGTCGCGGGCGAAACCGACCGCATCGCCAACGCCGCCAATCTCGCCGCGCTGGTATTCCACGCGCTACCGGATGTGAATTGGGTGGGTTTCTATTTCTACGACGGCCGGGAACTGGTCGTCGGTCCATTTCAAGGCAAACCCGCGTGCGTGCGCATCGCGTTGGGGAAAGGTGTATGCGGCACAGCGGCACAGGCGAGGGCAACCCTACTCGTGCCCGACGTACACGCATTCGAAGGACACATCGCGTGCGACGGCGACACACGTTCGGAAATAGTCGTCCCGCTGGTCCGGAACGATGCGTTGATCGGAGTATTCGACCTCGATAGTCCGCTGCCCGAGCGCTTCGACGAAATCGATCGGGCGGGGCTGGAAGCGGTGGCCGAGATATTCCTCGCCGCGATCTGATTCGGCCGGAACGCGCGAAGGCGCCGGGCCACCAGGGCTCCGGCGCCGTCCGAGCACGTCAGGAGTTCGCCTCGACCGTCGCTCCCGGCCGCGAGACGGCGTCCGGCACAGCCGTCGATCCCGTACCGCCCAGCCGGTAGCTCGCGCCACGGTGGTCGGCGGGCAATCGATCCCCCGCGCCGAACAGGGCGTTGCGCAGTGTGCCCGGCGTGTACTCCGGGGCGTACGCGCCTCGGGCGGTCAGCACCGGCACCACGTGCCGGACGATGTCCTCGAACGTTCCCGGTGTGATCGCGTAAGCCAGATTGAAGCCGTCCAAGTCGGTTTCGGCGGCCCACTCCTGGAGCAGGTCGGCGACCGTCTCCCCGGAACCGACGAACACCGGTCCCATACCGCCGATACCGGCCCACTTGCCGATGTCGCGGACGGTCCATTCCCGCCCGTCGTCATCGAATTCCTGGAACGCCGCGACTGCCGACCGGATCGCGTTGCTCTCGACTTGGCCGATCGGGTCGTCGAGGTCGTAGCTGGACAGATCGATGCCCATCCAGCCGGACATGAACACCAGCCCGCCTTCGACGCTCGCGTAGGACAGATACTCCTCGTGCTTGCGCCGCGCCGCCTCGTCGGTCGCGTCGGTGACGATCGTCGCGAGCGCGTAGACGCGCGCCGCGTCCCGGGAACGGCCCGCCGCCTCCAGCGCGTCCCTGATCCGGGAAACCGTCTGCGCGAGGACCCGTTTGGACGGACCGGCGATGAAGATCGCCTCGGCGTTCTCGGCCGCGAACCGCACCCCGCGCGGCGACGCTCCCGCCTGGTAGATCACCGGCGTGCGTTGCGGCGACGGCTCCGAGAGGTGGATGCCGGGCACCGTGTAGTGCGTGCCGCGATGGCCGATGTGGTGCACCTTGGCCGGGTCCACGTAGACGCCCGCGGCCGCGTCGCGGACCACCGCGTCGTCCTCCCACGACCCTTCCCACAGCTTGTAGAGCACCTCGAGGTACTCGTCGGCCTGGTTGTAGCGTTCGTCGTGGTCGAGCTGGTCCGCGGCGCCGAAATTGCGCGCGGCCGACGGCAGATAGCCGGTCACCACATTCCAGCCGAGCCTGCCGTTGGTCAGATGGTCCAGCGTGGACAGCCGCCGCGCGAACGGGTACGGGTGCTCGAATCCGGTGCCGGTGGTGATGCCGAACCCGAGATGCTCTGTCACCGCCGCCATGGCCGAGACCAGCAGCAGCGGGTCGGCCACCGGGATCTGCGCCCCCTGGCGCAGCGCGGCGATGTCGTTGCCGCCGTAGACGTCGTAGGTGCCCAGGACGTCGGCGATGAAGATGCCGTCGAAGCGGCCGCGTTCCAGCAGCTGCGCCAGCTCGGTCCAGTAGCCCAGTTCCTTGTAGCGGTGCGACTGGTCGTCGGGATGCCGCCACAGTCCGGGGGACTGGTGGGCGACGCAGTTCATGTCGAAGGCGTTGAACCGGATCCGGCGGGTCACCGCGCATCTCCCGCGCCCGGGGTGCGTTCGCCCGCGCTCCACGCGAACGGCAGATCGGCGCCGTTGAGCAGGTGGTCGCCGATCGCCCGCGCCTTCTGGATCGCAGGGTTGTGCACCGAGATGGTGCGGGCGTTGCGCCAGTGCCGGTCCAACCGCAGCTTTTCGGAAACGACCGAAGCGCCACCCACTTCGAACAGCAGCGAGGTGGCGGGCAGCACCAGCTCGATGACGGCCAGCTGCGCCCGAGCCGCCGCGAGTTCGGCCGCCACTACCGCACTCTCGTCCTTCGCGCCGCCCGCGAGCACCCCGTCGAGCACATCGGCGACGGCGAGCACGCTGGCTTCGGCGGCGAACGCGGCGGCCGACAGCCGCCCGATCACCTGTTGCACCAGCGGATCGTGCCGCGGCAGGTCGGCGGCGGAGTGCGTGTAGCCGCGGGTGCGCGCCGCGACCCACTCCCGGACGTCGCGTTCGGCGCGCTTGGCGATACCCGCCAGCACCGCGAGCTGGACCAGTTGCAGGTAGGAGGTCGCATAGGTCGGGCCGGGCGCGCCGTAGCCCGGGCCGAGAATGCGGTCCTCGGTCACCGCCACATCGGTGAATTCCGTTGTCCCGCTGGCGGTCAGCCGCTGGCCGAAGCCGTCCCAGTCGTCGTGCTGGCGCACTCCCTCGGCGTTCGCGTCCACCAGCACCCCGACGCGCTCGCCCTCGCGGTCGGCGGCGGCCAGAATGTAGTCGGCGTACAGCGAGCCCGTGCTGTAGTACTTCACACCGTTGAGCAGCCAACGCTCGCCGTCGCGGGTCAGCGTGGTGCGGTAGCGGTCAACCGCGCCCGCACCGGGTTCGGTGATCGCGTTGCCCACCAGCGTGCCCTCGGCCACCGCGCGCAGCCAGCGCTCCCGCTCGGGCCCCTCCTCCGCCAGCAGTTGGTCCTCGACGAACGAGAAGTGCACCCGCAGCGCCTGCGGCAGATTCGATTCCGCGGCGGCGAGTTCGATGAGCAACCGGAACAGCTGCCGAACCGTGACGCCGTAGCCGCCGAACTCGACCGGAACGCGCAGCGCGCCGAATTTCGCCGCGCGCAGCAGTCCGACCTCGTCGTAGGGCAGCGTGCGGTCGATTTCTCGGGTCACGGCTCCCTGGGCGATCCGGTCGAAGATCGGGCCGAAGATCGCATCCAGTTCGGCATCGGTGGTGGATTTCGCCTCGGTGGTCGTCATCAGCCCACCATCGCGCACCGCGGCCGGTCGCTCACGGGTTGCGCGCAGCGCGATCGAAATAGTCGCCGACGCGCGGAGATGCCGTCGCCGCGCGAGCCAAGTTCGTAGCCGTGCGGAAGCATTTCGTCTCGCTGCCCGAGGACGTGGCCGATGAGATCGAGGAGCGGTACGCGCATCGCTCCGGCGGATTCGGCGCGGTGCGGGTGCATGTGGTCGTCGGCGGTTCCCGGTGGTCCACTTCGCTGTTTCCGGACAAGTCGCGAGCGACCTATGTCCTGCCGATGAAGAAAGCGGTGCGGGTCGCGGAGGGGCTCGAGGCCGGATCGGCCGCGCGCATCGAACTCACCGTCGCGCTGTGATGCGCGCGGCCAGGGATGCGTCCGCGCCGTTCAATATCCGACCGGCTGTCCCGGGAATCCCGCGCCTTCGCGCCTGTTCGCACTTCGCTTGACCGCCACCACCACGATCACCAGCACGCCGAGCACCACACCGCCGAAGCCCAGAGCGAGCGCGCCGAGCAGGGTGCCGACGAACGACGAGCCGAGCCCCTGGCCGATGGCGACCGTCACCTCGGAACTACCCGCTGTGGTCACGCGGTAGGCGCCCGGCTTCGCGGCATCGAACGAGAACCCGGCCCGTCCTTCGTGACTACCGAAGGAATACGTGACGGTCGCGTCGTACTTCCGCAACTCCGCATGCTTGCCCTCTGGATCGAGCACTCGCAGGTTGACCGTGCCGGAGGGTCCACGGGACGATGCCCCCGAGTACTCGAGGTACACGGTGTAGCCACCGGACTCCGCCAAGTTCACCACCCCGGAGCCGGGCACCTTGACCCGCTGGAAGTCGTCGATCCGGCCCGAGGTCTGCAGGAAGCCGAAAGCGCCGAGGATGATCCCGCCGATGATGCCGACGCCGATCAATACACCACCCAGCGCGAACCAGCGGCCGGACGGGGTGATCGGTTGCGTCGCAGGGGATCCCACCGGGCTCGGCGAGGTCGGAAAAGACGGCTGTGACACGGTCGGATCCTCGGCTTCTGGTCGACACCCGCGTCGACGTAGCGACAGCGTACGGTCTGCCGCACCGCCTCGCTACGCGAAAGGCCGACCGCGCCGCCGGGCCCAGGAGCTCAACGCGTCTGGGCCGCCGACATGCACTCGCTGGCGATGCGACCGCTGGCGGCGCGCGCCTTGTCCGCGTCCTCTTTGCTCATCCCCAGCGTTTCCTGGTTGGGCGACTTGGTGTCGTACTCGTCGCTGATCATGATCCGCAGTCCGGCCTGCGAGATGCCCTGGTCGACGAACACCTTCGCGGCGCATTCGGCCAGTTGCTTGTTCTTGAGGCCCTTGTCCTGCAGCGATTTGGCGAGATCGGCCTGCGTCACCGTGGGCGCCGCCGTGTCCTTGTCGCTGCCGCATGCCGCGAGCGCCGGCAGCGCGATCAGCGCCGCGGCGATCATGCAGATCCGCACCTGACTCCTCTTCCTCGACTGACCACTGTCGGTGGCGTGGTCACCATAATGCCGTCCGGCGTTCGGCGGTAGCCACGGGCGGCAAGTTCGCTACAGGTCCATCGCCGCGCGCAACGCGGTGTCGAGCCGTTCCAGCGTCTCGGTGTCCACCACGTCCACCCGTTCGGCCAGCCAACCGCGGAAGATGCGCCCGATGTTGCCCGCGTGCACCCAGCCGTGTTCCTGCACCGGAACCGCGAGGATGTCGCGCGGATCGTCCTCGATCACCTCGGCCGCGATGAGCCAGGGGCGTGGCGATTCATTGATGCCGTCACTGCTGATGAGCACGACCGTGCGGCGACGCGGCGAACCATGCGGGTTGTAGATCCACAGTTCACCCCGACGCACGCATCGCCTCCTCGGCGGCCGCCAGCTCGGCCGCGTCCGCGGCGGCCTCGGCGGTCACATCCGGCACCGGACCCACCCCCGTGCGCACGGCCTCCCGTCGCGCGGCCTTCGAGATCCAAGCCGACGGCGACATTCCCGCTCGAGCGGCCGCCTGTTCGGCATACGACCAAGCGGCTTCGTCCAGCGAAAGGGTGACCTTACGCGTTGCCATACCAATTATCGTACCGACGCTGCGGGCCCCGGCGCCAGCCCTCGGCGGCGACCGGCCGAACGACCCCGCGATCCCAACTGATGACAGGTGACTGCTGTTAGGGTTGCCGCATGACGACGTTGCACCATCACCGCGTCGGCGCGGGTGACCCGCTCGTGCTGGTACACGGGGTCGGAAGCCGGTGGCAGGTGTGGGAGCCGATCATCGACACACTGGCCACGTCGTACGAGGTGATCGCCGTCGACCTGCCCGGCTTCGGCGGTTCGACGCAGCCGCTCGCGCACAACACGGTGCCCAACCTCACCGACGCGCTCGCCGAATTCCTCGCCGCGCAAGGGATCGAACAGCCGCATCTCGCGGGCAACTCGATGGGCGGGCTGATCACGCTGGAGCTGGGCGCTCGCGGGCTGGCTCGCTCGGTGACCGCCTACTCCCCGATCGGGTTCTGGGACACGGCGGGACGCGTGTGGTGCCAGCAGTCGCTGGGCAAGTCGCGGGCGCTGGCGCGCAAGCTGCGGCCCGCGCTGCCGTCCGTCCTCGGCACCGCCGCGGGCCGGACCCTCTTCCTCTCGCTGGTCTTCGGCAAGCCGTGGGCGCTGGATGCGAAGGTGGCGCTGGAGACCGCTCTCGGCGCGGCGGACGCCGCGGGCTTCGATGAGGCCATCGCCTCGTTCACCGACGTCCGGCTACCGGAACTCGGCTCGCTGGCCGACATCCCGGTGACCATAGCCTGGGGCAGCCGCGACATCCTGCTCACCTACGCGACGCAGAGCCGCAAGGCGCGCAGCGTGCTGCCGGACGCCGAGCACGTCACGCTGCGCGGCAGCGGGCACACGCCGTTCTTCGACGACCCGGCCGGGTGCGCCCAAGTGCTGCTCGAGACGATCACCCGGGTGCGGTAGCGCCCGGTTCAGTCGGCGGGCGGGTCGAGCAACGTGTCCGCGCAGGCCGTGCCGAGCAGGACGCGCACAGCGTTGCCCCACCGATGCCGCAGCAGCCGGTTGCGGGACAAGTCGCCGGTGAGCAGCACGCGCAGGGCCAGGCCGGTCATGATCTCGATGGTGAACTCGGTGATCGTCGGCACCCGGGGATCGTCCGGGAATTCGCGCCGGAAACTGTCGCGAATGCTGGTGTGCATCAGCTCGAACAGGCGAACCTCCAGCGGCAGGAACGCCGCGCGCAGCTCCGGGTCGGTCCGCGCGCCGACCCACATCTCCAGCGCCGCCCAGAACGACGGGCCGCTGAGCATCCGCATGGTCAGTTCGACGGCCGTCTCCAGTCGGTCCGCGTCGTCGGGGATCGCCTCGAATTCGCTGGTCAGCTGGTCGAATCGACGACGCGCCACATGCTCGACGGCGCCGGCCAGCAGGTCGGCCCTGGTCGGGAAATAGTGCTGCAACGTTCCGCGCGGCACACCCGCCCGCTTCTGCACCTCGAGCGTGGTCGTGCCCGCGTAACCGACCTCGACCAGGCTCTCCACCGCGGCGTCCAGCAGCCGTGTGCGCATGCGCTCCCTGCGCTGCGCCTGCGGCTGCCGGACATGTCCCGCCGTCAGCGGCCCTGCCACTGGGGCTCGCGCTTCTGCGCGAACGCCAGAGCGCCTTCGGCGGCGTCCTTGGAGATCAGAGCGGGCAAGGCGATCTCGCCCTGCTTCGCGAACCCCTCCGCGACGGGCCAGTCCGGCGACTCGTCGATGATGCGCTTGCTCGCGGCCACCGCGAGCGGTGCGGCGGCGACGATCTCGGCGGCGAGTTCCAGCGCCACCGACAGCGCAGCGCCGGGATCGGTGACCCGGTTGACCAGACCGAGCTGGTAGAGCCGCTCGGCGCCGATCCGTCCTCCGGTGAGGGCGAGCTCGGCGGCGGTGCTGCGCGGCAACCGCTGGGTCAGGCGCAGCACGCCACCGCCCGCGGCCACCAGGCCGCGTTTGACCTCGGGAATGCCGAACTGCGCGTCGCGCGCGGCGACGATGAGGTCACCCGCGAGCGCCAGCTCGAAACCACCGGCCAGCGCGAAGCCCTCGACCGCGGAGATCATCGGTTTCGCCGGTGGCTTCGCCGTGATGCCGAGCGGGCCCCTGCGCTGCGTCATCGGCATCTCGCCTTTCGACGCGGCGACGAGATCCATTCCGGCGCTGAAGGTTCCGCCCGCGCCGGTGAGTACCAGCACGCGCGCCGCCTGGTCGGCCTCGAACTCGTCGACGGCGGCCTCGATGGCCTGCGCGGTGGCGAGGTTGATCGCGTTGCGCGCCTCGGGACGGTTGACCGTCAGCACGGTGATGGCCTCGCGCCGCTCGATCAGGACCGAGTCGTTCATCGGGCGCTCCTCTCGGTGAGCAGGGTGAACGTGTCCGCGGCGATCTCGGCGTCCGCGCCGAGCGGGTCGCCCGCGGTGAACGCCGCGAGGGTGCCGTCATCCGACGCCCGGACCAGTATGCGGGTCCCCTCGGGCGTCAGTGCGCTCACCACAACGGCTTCCGGCTCGTCGGCACGCTCCGGCGCGGAACCTTTGCGGTAGGCGACGGTGTACGCCTCGACCGTGGCGGGACCGGTGTATCCGGGCGCCGGTTCCCGCCGCGCCGCGGGCACCTGCGCCTCGATCGCACGGAACAGCCGCCGCGGCGGCTCGGTCGAATACACCCCGACGCCGTGCTTGGTGCTGTACCAGCCGAGCGCCGTCGCCAGGCCGTATGCGCCGGGGTCCGCGCGCAGAATGCCCGACAGCGTCGCGATCGAATGCGTCGTGTAGTTGTTGCCCGGCCCGCCCGCGAAGGTGAGACCGCCGGTGACCGACAGCGGCCGGGCCGGATCGTCGATGGGCAGGCCGAGTTCCTCGGCGGCGATCTGCACCGCCACGGGGAAGCAGGAGTACAGGTCGACGTGCGCGACATCGTCGATCGCGATCCCCGCCGCGCCCAGCGCCGCCGCGCCCGCCGCGGCGATCGCGGGCGAGCGGGACATGTCCGCTCGCTCGGAGACGAACCACTCGTCGGTGGCGGTGGCGCCCGCGTGCGGGAACACCCACCGCTCCCGCGGCACACCGGCGGCGTCGGCAGCCGCCGCGCTGCACAGGACGAGCCCGGCGCCCAAGTCCACGGTCAGGTTCGCGACCAGCAGCTTGGGATACGGCGTCGACACCATCCGGTTGGCCGGCGCGGGCGTCACGAGTTCGGCGGCGGATTGCGCGGCGGGCTGCCACGCGTACGGATTGCGCGCGGCGATCTCCGACAGCCGCGACCACAGTCCGCCGATCCGCTCCCGGTGCGCGGCTTCGCTCGACCCGAGCCTGCGGCGCAGGGCGGTCTCCATCAGCGCGTAGAAGTACACCGGGCCCCACAGGCCCGCGGCGGTCTCCATCTCGGAGTTCGGCCCGCGATCGGAGCCGATGATCTCGTCGGGAGCCGCGCCTTCCGGCTGCTCGGGCCAGTTCACCGCCGCGCCGGAGCGGGCGGCGGTGTTACCGGAGTACACCGCTTCGGCTCCGGTGAGCAGGGCGACCTCCGAGCGGCCGTCGGCGATGGCCTGCGCGACCACGTTGAGCAGCCGCTGCGGCGCGTCGCCGCCGAAACGCACCGACTGCACGGTCCTTTTCGGGCTGACGCCCAGCTCGGCCGCGACGAGCGCGCCAAGATCACCGTAGGGGCGGCTGACCGGGGCGACGGCGGCGATCAGATCGGCCGAGCGCAGCAATCGGTCTCCGACGCCGCTGTCGGCGCCCGCGCGGCGCAGGGATTCGGCAGCGAGTTCGACGGGGCCGGGCAAACCCGGCTCACCCGGTCGGTGTACGACCTGCCCCGCGCCGACGAGCACCGGCGTCCTCGGGTCCATTCCGGCTGGCAGCATGCGTCCTCCGCTCCATAACCGTCAGCATTGACGGTAACTCGGGTCCGATTAGAACAGAGGCCGGGGACGACGGCAACAGCGCGCGCCGCAGAACTGACTCACGAGTAAGATTCGGCCATGGGCACCCACATCGCAGTGCGGTTCGACGACCACCGCGCGTACGTCACGCTGGACCGGCCGGACAAGCACAACGGCCTGACCATCGACATGCTCCACGACCTGGTTGCCAGCGCGAAGCTGGTGGCCCGTCGAAGCGAGGTGCGCGCGGTCATCTTGTCCGGCAACGGCCCCAGCTTCAGCAGCGGACTGGACATCGCCGCAGCGATGAGCAATCCACTGGCAATCGTGCGGAACTTCGTGCCGCTCCCCTGGCGCGGCACCAACGCCTTCCAAGAGGCGTGCTGGGCATGGCGCCGCCTGCCCGTGCCGGTGATCGCCGCGGTGCACGGGCGCTGCTACGGCGGCGGCCTGCAACTCGCGCTCGCCGCCGACGTCCGTTTCGCCACCCCCGACGCCGAGTTCTCCGTCATGGAGGCCAAGCACGGCCTGATTCCCGATATGACCGGCGCCGCAACGTTATCCAGACTGATCGGCATGGACAAAGCCCTCCTGCTCACCATGACCGCCGACCTCGTCGACGCAAACCACGCCGCGCGGATCGGCTTGGTCACCGACCTGACGCCGGACCCGGTCGCGGAGGCCGAGAAACTCGCCGACCGCCTCGCGACGCGGCCACCGCACGCGGTCGCCGCCGCCAAGCGACTCTTCGAGAAGTCGTGGGGAGCATCCACCCGGCGAACCCTCGCCATCGAACGCGCGACCCAACTTCCCCTGATTCTCCGCAAGGCGCGCAGCCGCCGCACCGAACAATAGCTACGAATTTGCTATTCTGCGCGAGAAGCCTCCGCGCGCCCGGTTCCGCTGCTACCATTTGCACGATTTGCCAGCCAGTCGACTAGTGGTGCGCGGCACACTGCGAAGGGTCTGTGTATCGCGGGACGTCCGTGTTTCGCACCGCTCTCGGGAAGAAACCGGAGGGCTCACAGACAGTGATCAAGACCGCATCCTTCCTGCTATCGGCGCTGGCGGGCGCCTCGGTTCTGCTCTTCACGGCCTCTACCCCCGCCATCGCGAACCCGAACGCCATCAATCCGATCCCGGTGCTCAACGGCACCACGGGTTTGCCCAATCTGCTCGGCCGCACCAAGGCGGTCTTCCAGGTGACCGGCATGGCCAGCCCGAACAACACCCAGTCCTACAACGTTCTCGGCACCGATCTCGGCATCATGTGGGACAACGGGCACGGCGAAATGCTCACCGCGTTCGGTGACACCGCCGGCGTCGGGTTCCCCAATCTGCTCGCGGGCAGCATGTGGGCGTGGCGCAGCAATATCCTGCTGCGCAGCCACACCACCGATCCGGCCGATGGCATCTTCTTCGACAGCGTGGTGCGCGACATGTTCGGTCAGGCCCGCGATCTGATCGCCAGCCCGAAGATTCCCTTCCTGGAGATCAGCCGGATCCCCACCGCGGGCATCGCCGTCGACGGTGTGCAATACATGAGCCTGATGTCGGTGAAGAGCTGGGACGACGTCGGTCAGTGGAGCACCAACTTCTCCGGCCTCGCCGTCTCCGGCGACAACGGCGAGACCTGGGCGGAGCTGCCGGAGACCCGCCGCACCAACGAGGGCGGGAACGCCAACTTCCAGATGAACGCCTTCCTCGCCGACGGCGGATACATCTACGAATACGGCACGCGGTCCGGACGCAATCACACCGCCCATGTCGCCCGCGTGCGCGCGCAGGACATCGGCAATCTCGCCGAATACGAATACTGGGACGGCGGCGCGTGGCGCAAGGGCGACGTGAATGCCGCGGCGCCCATCATGTTCGGCGTCGGCGAATTATCGGTGATGTACAACGCCTATCTGGGGCAATACATTTCGCTGACCACCGATCGGTTCAATTCCGTGGTGATGCGGCGCGCGTCCGCGCCCGCAGGGCCGTGGAGTGAGCCCGAAGTGCTGATCGACACCCGCGAGTTGCCCACCGCCTACGCGCCTTCCATATTCCCGTACCAGACCGGGCGCGATCTGTACTTCCTCACCACCGTGCACAGCCAGTACAACGTTCTGCTGATGCGCACGACGCTGTGACGCGGAACCCGGCGATCCGACGCGGTGCTTGACCTCAACAATGGTTCATGTATGAGGCTGCATCGCGTTGGATCGTTCACTTCCGGGAGGCACCATGCTCAGCACCACCGTCGACGTCCGCGCCTGGTTGCGCGACAACGCCGTCGCGATCGACAGTTCCGATCCGGACGCGGCAGGCACGGAACTGGAAGCCTTGCTCGCGCGGCTCGCCCCCGCGACTGTGGTCGGGCTCGGTGAGTCGACGCGGTTCTCCCGGCAGACCTTCGGCGTGCGCGAGCGACTGTTCCGCGCGCTGGTCGAACGGCACGGTTTCCGCGCGCTGGCCATCCAGGACAGCGCGCGTTCCGGCGAACGCTGGGACCGGTTCGTCACCGCGGGCGAGGGCGATCCCGAAACGGTGCTCGCCGGAGCCTGGCGCCCGTGGCGCACCGCGGAATCGGCAGCCGCGCTGCGCTGGATGCGCGCCTACAACCTGGCGCATCCACAGGACCCGGTGCGCGTCTTCGGCGTCGAACCGCCTCGCGCCGAGCCGAGCGACTACGACGCGGTGCTCGGCTACGTGCGCCGCGCCGCTCCCGACCGGTTGGCCGCGATCGAGGCGCACCTCGCGCCGATCCGCACCGCCCACCAAGTCGACGAACATGTCCAACGTCATCAGGGCACCCACCCCGGCCGCCCGTTCGCCGAGCACGCCGAAGACGCCCTCGCGCTGCTCGCCGCGGTGCCGGACACCGGCGAGCGGGCCACGGCACTCGCCCACGCCCGCCTGATCCTCGACTTCCACCGCCGGAGCGTCGCGAGCCAAGGATTCGCCCGCGACGAGCGGCCCGCCGCCGAGACCGTGCTGCGATGGCACCGCTCGACCGGGGCCAAGATCGTCTACTGGGACGGCATCGCGCACACCACCAGCCTTCCGATCGTCTTCGGCGCGGCCGAGTTCCGCGGAGCCGGAAGCCATTTGCGCGCCGAGCTGGGCGACGGATACCGGTCCGTCGGCATCGGCTTCCATCACGGCGACCTCGGCGCGGCCGTGGCCCCTGATCCGCAACCCGACCTGGTCGATGCCGCGCTGGGCGAGGTCGAATTGCCCGCCTACTACGTGGATCTGCACGCCGCGGCGCCGCGACCGGTCCAGGATTGGCTGACCGGCCCGGCGAAGTTGCGCACTATCAGCGGCGTCTACGACCCGTCCGCCGACGCCACGGCCAACATCCGGCTCTCCTCGCTCATCGACGCGTTCGACGTGCTGATCCACGTGCGGGAGACCACGCCGGTGCACTGGCTCTCGCAGGTATCGGACTGACTCGCGCAACCCCACCGGGCGCGGGCCGCGCGATCAATAGACTCGAAATATGGATGCGGCCGACTGGGATGAGCGCTACGCGCAAACGGAATTGGTCTGGGGCGCACCGCCGAACAACACCGTGGTGGAGCATGTCTACGGGTTGGAACGCCGTGCGCCGCTGCAAGCCGCCACGCCCGAGGGCGATGCGCCGGAGTTCCCGCGCGCTCTGGACTTGGCGTGCGGCGAGGGTCGCAACACGTTGTGGCTCGCTACGCACGGCTGGCAGGTGCACGCCGTCGATTACTCCCAGGTCGGCATCGATAAGGGCCGCACCGTGGCCTCGCGGTTGTCCCGCTCGGTTCGCGGTCGCATCACCTGGCAGTGCGCGGACGTCACCGATCTGGCGGAGGCGGGTATCACCGGGCCGTTCGAGCTGGTGTTGATGGTCTTCCTGCATTTGCCCGCCGAGCAGCGCCGTGTGCTGGTCCGCGAGGCGGCCGGACTGCTGGCGCCGGAAGGCACCCTGCTCGTGCTCGGCCACGACACCACCAACATCACCGATGGCTGCGGCGGGCCGCAGGACCCGTCCATCCTGTTCACTCCCGACGACATCGTGGCCGACCTCGGCCCGCTCGCGGCGGCGAACGAGGTGCGGGTGCGCATCGCCGACCGCGTCTACCGGCCCACCGAGACGGGCGACGCCATCGACGCACTGGTCATCGCCACCCGCCCGGCCGAGTAGGAACTCAGGACCAGCGCTCCAGCCACGGGGTCACGGTCTCGGCGATCGAGTCGAAGCCGGCGCGGAACGCGTGCGGCTGGCCCGGGATGACCCGGACTTCGGCGGCGTCGGCCGGATCGGGAATGCCGAACGGATCGTTGGCCCCGTTGACGACGACCACCTCGATGTCTCCCGGAGCGAGCAGTTCGTCCCGCCGGGACTTCTCCGGCTTACCGGGCGGATGCAGGGGGAACGAGAGCGCGAGGACGCCACGAACCCGCGCCGCGACGGCCGTGCGGCAAGCCACCCGCGCCCCGTTGCTGCGCCCACCCTGGATCAGCGGAATGCGCTTGCGCCCGCGCAACCGCGCGACGACCTCCAGCCAAGCCTCGTCCTGCTTCACCGCCGACCCAGGCGCCCGCCGCCCGGCAACCCGATACGGCTGCACCACCCGCGCGACCCCACCCCCCAGCCGCAACGCCGCGTCACGCACCGCGAGCAGGTCCTTCGCCTCCACCCCACCCCCGGCGCCATGCGTGAGCACCAGCAGAAACGCGGGCTTGCGCGGCTGTTCGAGCTCGACCTCAGCCGGCCCGGCACTCGTCTCGATCAGCACTGTTCTATTTTCCAGCGCCTTCGGCGCTGGGTGTTCGCGGCCCCTTTGTGGCTCGCGTTTGCGCGACCGCCGCTTGCTCCTTCGTCGCGTACGCGGCGGCCACGCAAACGCGAGCCGGGCCGCGAACGCGGATGCTCGGTCTCGCTTCGCTCGAAAGACGTGGTGGCGGTGCGCTGGGCGCGTAAGCGTGCGAACTCTCGACTTCATGCGCGAGATCGGAGCTAGTGGCCGGTGAGACCGTGCGCGACGGTCCCCGCCAACTCGGGCAGTTGATCAGCGAACGACAGTGCGTGCCGAGATTCGACGACTCGAGTCCTCCTGGTTCGCTCGCCGAAACCGACGCGCCCCGCCCCGCGTCCGAGGGTCACCACATCCGCGACGAGGGAGCAGCAGCCACGGCGAGCCGCCAGCCATCCACTTCCACCGCGCGCCTGGTAAGTAGCTCCGCGACCAACGCGCCCAGCGCACCTGGACCACAGGTTTCGAGCGAAGCGAGACCGAGCATCCGCCGTTCGCGGCCCGGCTCGCGTCCGAGTGGCCGCCGCGTCCGCGACGAAGTCGCCAGCGGCGGTCGCTCGGACGCGAGCCACAAAGGGGCCGCGACACGCCGCGACGAAGTCGCGGCCATCAGACACTGTAAAACGCGTCACATTCGGCCGCTTGACACTTTGCGCAGTCATTACCGGCCGGTAATATGTTTCATAAGTTACCCGCGAGTAGCATGCGGAAAACCGGCACGACTACCCCGGTGGAGCGAACAACGGGCGGGAACGGCAACCATACCGACCGCACCAACTCAACGGAGAGTGAGTACTGACAATGGGTCACTACAAGAGCAACGTCCGCGACCTGGAGTTCAACCTCTTCGAGGTTCTCGGCCTCGGGTCGATCCTGGACAGCGGCGCCTACGGCGATCTCGACACCGACACGGTCAAGGAGATGCTCAACGAGGTGCGTCGCCTGGCCGAGGGTCCGCTCGGTGAGTCGTTCGCCGACGCCGACCGCAACCCGCCGGTCTTCGACCCGCAGAACCACACGGTCACGCTGCCCGAGTCGTTCAAGAAGAGCTACCGCACCCTGCAGGACGGCGGCTGGGACAAGCTGGGCATCGCCGAGGAGCTGGGCGGCCTGCCGATCCCGCGCGCCGCCTACTGGGCCATCGCCGAACTGATCCTGGGCGCGCAGCCCGCCGCCTTCATGTACGCCGCCGGTCCCGGCTTCGCGAACATCTTCTACAACAACGCCACCGACGAGCAGAAGAAGTGGGCGCAGATCGCCGCCGAGCAGGGCTGGGGCGCGACCATGGTGCTGACCGAGCCCGACGCGGGCTCCGACGTCGGCGCGGGCCGCACCAAGGCGATCAAGCAGGAGGACGGCTCCTGGCACATCGAGGGCGTCAAGCGGTTCATCACCTCCGCCGACTCCGACGACCTGTTCCCGAACATCATGCACCTGGTGCTGGCCCGCCCCGAGGGCGCCGGGCCGGGCACCAAGGGCCTGTCGCTGTTCTTCGTGCCGAAGTTCCACTTCGACCACGAGACCGGTGAGCTGGGCGAGCGCAACGGCGTCTTCGTCACCAACGTCGAGCACAAGATGGGCCTGAAGGTCTCGGCCACCTGCGAGGTCACCTTCGGCGGCCACGGCATCCCGGCCAAGGGCTGGCTGGTCGGCGAGGTGCACAACGGCATCGCGCAGATGTTCGAGGTCATCGAGCACGCCCGCATGATGGTTGGCACCAAGGCCATCGCGACCCTGTCGACCGGTTACCTGAACGCGCGGGACTACGCCAAGGAGCGGGTCCAGGGCGCCGACCTGACCAAGATGACCGACAAGGCCGCGCCCCGCGTGACCATCACCCACCACCCGGACGTCCGTCGTTCGCTGGCCACCCAGAAGGCGTACGCCGAGGGCCTGCGCGCGGTGTACCTGTACACCGCCGCCCACCAGAACGAGGATGTCGCGCAGCTGGTTTCGGGTGCGGACGCCGATCTGGCCGCGCGGGTCAACGACCTGCTGCTGCCGATCGTCAAGGGCGTCGGCTCCGAGCGGGCCTACCAGTACCTGACCGAGTCGCTGCAGACCCTCGGCGGTTCCGGCTTCCTGCAGGACTACCCGATCGAGCAGTACATCCGCGACGCGAAGATCGACTCGCTGTACGAGGGCACCACCGCGATCCAGGCGCAGGACTTCTTCTTCCGCAAGATCGCCCGCGACCGCGGCGTCGCGCTGGCCCACGTGGCCGGCCAGGTGCAGAAGTTCATCGACTCCGAGGCGGGCAACGGCCGGCTCAAGGGCGAGCGCAAGCTGCTGGCCACCGCGCTGGAGGACGTGCAGGCCATGGCCGCCACGCTCACCGGTCACCTGATGGGCGCCCAGGAGCAGCCGAGCGAGCTGTACAAGGTCGGCCTGGGTTCGGTTCGGTTCCTGCTCTCGGTCGGTGACCTGCTCATCGGCTGGCAGCTGCTGCGTCAGGCCGAGGTCGCCATCGCGGCCTTGGACAACGGCGCGACCGGCGCCGACGAGGCGTTCTACAACGGCAAGATCGCGGTCGCGCAGTTCTTCGCCCGCAACATCCTGCCGGAGCTGACCGCCACCCGCGCGGTGCTGTCCAACCTGGACAACGACATCATGGAGCTGGACGAAGCCGCGTTCTGACGCTTCGCGAACCGTGACGGCAACGGCCCGGAGAACTTCTCCGGGCCGTTGTCGTCTACATTTGTCGATTCGTGACGTTCGATCACCGCTCGACGCCGATCCTCTCCGGTAGATTGCGTGCTCCCGGGGGGCAACCCGAACCTCCCGCTTCGCACAGTTCGACGCGACAAATGTCGGCAGAGGTGCCCGAGGTGACGCGCAAGGCAACTGGCATCGGCGCTTATCTGCGCGAACGACGCCTCGCCGCGGGGCTGACACCCGCCCATCTCGCCGCGCGCGCCGACCTCACCGAAGCGGTGCTCGACCAGATCGAAACGGGTGCCGTCGCGCCGAATCAGCCCCTGCTGCAACGCTTGTTCGACGCGCTGGAGGTGCCGATCTGGTACCGCAAGCACATCGTCGTGCTGAGCCTGCCCGACTTCTTCTCCGCGGCCTTTGGGCCCGGCCCCGACGTGCCGACCCCCGATGACCGGGCCGACCTGCACAGCCTGCCCGACCCGGCGTGCTTCCAGCGGATGCCCACCCAGGATCTCGTGGAAGCCAATTCCGCCTACGAACGCGCGTTCCCGGGTGCGGTCGCCCGAGGGAACGTGCTGGAGTGGATGTTCCTCGACGCGGCGGCCCGGCGGGTGATGGTGGACTGGGCGGTGGAAGCGCACCTGCTCGTCGACGCCTTCCGCATCCTGTCCCCGCTCGCGCCGCGCGAGCGCGTCGAGGAGATCGCCGCGCGTTGCCGCCGCTCCCCCGATTGGGATCGCATGTGGACCACCGAGGTGCGCGGCGAGGACATCCCCCGCCGCCGGTTGCAGGTGCGCGACCCCGCCACGAGACGGGTGCGGTCGATGAGCATGCGGGTCTACAGCCCCGAACTGCCGGAGCGCCCATGGTGGCTGTACCGGTTGGTGACCGTCGGCCCGACGCGCTGAACCGACCCATCGATGTAGGCGACATCGCGGCGGCGAGCGGGCACAATGACCGAGCAGACTGCGTCCCAGAGGAAGGGAATTGCCGGATGACTCGATCGCTGTCCGCACTCGCCGGGGCCGGCGCGCTGGCCGCGGTCCTCGCGCTGGCCGCCGCCACGCCCGCAGGGGCCGACCCGAACAACGTCATTCCGATCCCGGCGCTCAACGGCATCCACGGCCTGCCCGACCTGCCCGGCCCGGCCCACGCGGTGTTCCAGGTGACGGGCATGGACAGCCCGAATCGCACCCAGAACGTCAACGTGCTCGGCACGGATCTCGGCATCATGTGGGACGACGGCAACGGCCGCATGATCACCGCGTTCGGCGACAGCGCCGGCATCGGCATCCCGAACCTGCTCGCGGGCAGCATCTGGGCCTGGACCAGCAATGTGCTGTTCCGCAGCTCCAGGCACGATCCGGCCGAGGGCATCTTCTTCGACGACGTGGTGCCGAATCCGTTGCCCAGCCCCAAGATTCCCGGCATCGAGATCAGCCTGATTCCCACCGCGGGTATCTCGGTGGGCGGCGTGCAGTACATGAGCTTGATGTCGGTGCGCGAATGGGGCGATCACGGGAAGTGGAACACGAACTTCTCCACGCTGGCCGCCTCCGGTGACGGCGGCACCACTTGGACGCAGCTGACCCACACTCGCCGGGCGAATGTCGACGGGCACGAGAACTTTCAGCAGAACGCATTCCTGAAAGCGAACGGCTACGTCTACCGCTACGGCACCCCGGCAGGCCGCAACAATCCCGGATTCGTCTCCCGCGCCAAGGAATCCGATATCGCGAATATCGACGCCTACGAATACTGGGACGGCAGAGAGTGGAAGCCCGCCGACGCCAAGACCGCGGCTCCGATCGTCGGTGGCGTCGCCGAGCTCTCGGTGATGTGGAACCAATACCTGGGCCAGTACGTCATGCTGACCACGGACCCGGCCAACAGCGTCGTCCTGCGCACCGCACCGGCTCCCGAAGGACCATGGAGCGAACCGCGCGTCCTGATCGACGCCCGCGCCCTCCCCACCGCGTACGCACCCATGATCTACCCGTACCAAACCGGCCGCGACCTCTATTTCCTGGTCACCCAGCACACCCAGTACAACGTGCTGCTGATGCGAACACCGCTGTGAAAAGGGCATCCGCCCTTCCGGATTTGGTTCCTGTAACGCAAGCAATGTCACCGATCACGGGTGATTCCCCGGCTGCGTTCTTGCCCTTGCCCGGTACCGCCACGCACAACGCCTGGCGCATGACCAGGCAGCTGCCGTACAGCCGCTGACGGTGGCTGCGCTTGCCCGAGCCCGAGAAGCTTCACCACTTCCGGGGGCACTCCCCGGGCTTGCAATCGCGCCAATTCTTCCGCGCGTTCCTTGTGGTCGGCCGCCTCGCGGGCAATTCGGGCGTCTTCGCGCGCTTTCTCCTTCGCCGCGCGGGCGTCGGCTGCTGCCCGCTCCAGGCTGGCAGCGTCGGCCGCCTCTCGGGCCACCTGTTCCCCGGTGTCGGCTGCTCCCCGTTCGTGGAGCTGACTTGGCGCGGGGAATTCCAGCGCCACCCGTTCAGCGACTTCGCGCTCAATTCGCGCACGCTCGCTCTCCGGAGTTCTGCCCGCTTGCCTGGCTCGCTCGGCCTCTTCTCGCGCCTGCCGCTCGCGCTCGACTCGTTGGGGGGCTTCCGCCCTGCCGCGTGTAGCGCCGTCGCGGAATCGCAGCATATTCCGGAACTTCTCGGCTCGCTCACGCGCCCGCGCCCGCTCCGCAATCTTGTCCCGCTGCCTTTGTAGCTCCTGCGCTTTCTCCTGTCGCGCCTTCTCTGCTACGCCTGGTAGCTCGAGTTGCTGACCTCGCTCCGGCAGTTGGCGCTGCTTGCTCCGCTCCAGATCCATACCCAATGCCCAAATTGTCCGGGCTTCAGCTCGCGAGATTTCTAGGTGCGTGAATCTGTCGCGGAAGTCTTTCTTCAAACCATTGATGAGTATCTGACAGTCTTTCGATACAGTCTCACCTTCTACTGACCGTAGCGTATGCTCCTGCACGACGCCTGTCTCGAGAAGGACCCGCAATGCCTTGAGCTGCTTTTCGTCCTTGGGTCCTCCGATTCTCCCGGATTTATCCTCGATGGAGAAAGTTTTGCCTTGATCCTCTCTGACGTGGTCGAACTGGATCCGACCTTCCGGCGTCTTATATATGCGGGAGCTGGGGAGATATCCACGCTCACGGTCCTTGAAATATGCTTCGACACCGTTCTCGAATATCCTTCCACGCTCGTGGGGCTTGTAACGCTCCCGGTCTCTTTCGTATTCGTCCAACCGATCCCCCCGGAAGCGTGAAGTGATTCGAGAATTTCCTGGCCGTAGCTTTTCAGGAAGCAGTTGAGGCAGCTCAGTGGCTGCGACGACCCTCGTGGATAGAGGCGTACTCGCGAATGGCGTCAGCCATTTTGGAAAACATTCCCCCATACTCCTCGGGGCTATATTCGATCATGCGTCCGATTAACCCCCATACGGTCTCGACATCTTCTTCGTCGCCCGTGTCCATCTTCAATGCGGGATTCACGTCGTCATAGAACGAATATTCGCGGCCGAACCATTCTTCCTCGATGAATCTAGCCCCCGCGAATCTCTCGAAGCAGTCGCCGATGAAACAAACGAACGCGTCAACCATGTCGGCGCCATCGGGTGACGCCGCAGCGGCAGCCCTGGTCGGGAACAGTTCGGCGACAATGGGGTCAAGCCGTTTCACCTCCGCCGAGTTCTCCGGCCACGGCTCCGAAGGAATCTCACGTATGCCCGCATAGTCCATGAACTTACGAGCTTGTGCCTTTCGGCGGTCAGGGTCGACCCATTTACCCCAAGCGGTCTGCTCGACAGGAACTCCCAGATCCATACTCAACTGGTCGTCGCCTTGCCCCATCACGTTCCCTTCCGGTAGTCGGTAGCCCTGCGTATCACCCCGAACGGGACAGTGTCCCACGTTCATGGATTGTGTCGCGCCCGTTCGCCTCACCGAGCAAGCACCGGGCGGCAGCACGGGGTGGTAGGCGCAAACGAACCATCATCGCTCGACATACAGCCGCTCACACGGCAACCGGGGCAGCCGATCAGTTGCGCCCTTGGCGACGCGTACGGCGTCGGTGCAACGGCGGATATCTTCGTCTTGGACGAAGATCAAAGCCGCGGTGAGGCATGCCGCGTAGTGCAACTGGTAGCCGCGCAGCCGCACTATCAAGTGCACGTCAGGTTCGTCCGGCAACGGGGAAGCCATCACATGCCCCGATCCCGGAAATACCGGTAATCGTCACCCGAAACGATCACGGCCGCTACCCGCGTCGAGCACTCCAACGGGTCGCAATCCTCATGCATCATGAGCGCTTGATCGGCCGCTTTCCGGCTCGACACAGGCCACGCCGGATTGTGGTGCCCCCACCGTCTATAGAACTCAGCTAAACCCACTCGGGCGTCATATCTGCCGGACCTGCCGCCCTGTAGCAGAGTCAACACAGGGCGACCAGGGGGTGCACCATCAGGCATACGTCATCACCCGCCGACGCCGCGCGACCTTCTCGGCTCGGACCGCGCGGATCGCTTCCACGATCACGTGACCAGAAGGGCGAACGTGGCTGTCGGGGCGCACAATCCACGCACGGAACTTCGTCCCAACATCAGCGGGACTGGGCAGCCCGATCGTTCCGCCCTCACGCGCAATGGACACATCCAACCGAAACATCTCAGCGAACAACGGAATCTCATCCGGCAGGTCAGGCCGGATGATGAACGTCCACCTCTTCGACCGTGGATGCGACAAGATCGGACCGAGCTTGTACCCCTGGTTCTGCATCCACACCTTCACCGCCTGCCCCAGCACAGCGGGCATGGTGATCGCCCACACCGACCCGCAGCGGGCCACGATCCGGCCCACATGAGGCGGGTCGACCGTCGCGGGTAGGTCACACACGTTCCGGTAGTAGTGGCATCGAGACAGCGGCGTGTCCCCAAACGCTATGTGGCCCATCAAGACCTCTGCTCGTATCGGAGGGGCATCAAGGTGCGCCCGGCCCCCGACAACCCCCTGATCGGTACCCGAGGACGGAAGCGAACCACATTGAGGGACATGTGGTTCCGCGCTTCCAACCGGGCGCACATCCAGGAGACACCCAAGACCGTGGAACTGGAATCCTCAATCGCACGAATCCGATTGATAGATGCCGTACTTTCAGTGCGTACGCCGCCACACGGAAGCTGCCCGTTGGCGGCTTCCAAAATCCGGGTCACTCGATAGTGAGGCTAACGACATGAGCGTTACCGGTAGTACCCTCGCCCGCCGGGCTCTGGGCCGTGAACTGCGCCGATTGCGGATTGCCAAGCGCATTTCCCAAGCCGAAGCGGCGAGGCTGGCCGAGACATCGCCGCAGTCGATTGGCCGTATCGAGGAGGGCCAGTCCACAAGGGTGACCAGCTTTCAAGTGAACGCCTTGTGTGATGCCTACGGCGCCAGCGATACCGAACGGCGCATCCTGCTTGGGTTGGTCTCGGAAGTCCGAGCAGCGCGGGAGCGGGGCGGGGGCTATTGGCGGGCGTACGCGGACGCCGAGCTTCCGACCGGGTTCGACCACTATCTAGCCCTCGAAGAAGCAGCGCATCGGTTGACCGCGTGGAAAGTCACCATCATCCCCGGTCTGCTCCAGACCGCCGAGTACCGCCGTGCGCTGGCTTGGTCGGAAATACCAGAGCTGTCGCCCGAAGCCATCGAAGGCCGGATCGAACTGGCGGCCCGCAGGCAGACCCGACTCGCAGACCCGGAATTCACAGTCGATGTCCTGCTGTCCGAAGCAGCGGTGCGCGACCAGGTAGGCGGTCCGGGGGTGATGACGGATCAGTTGCTCCACCTCTCGGCAGCGTCGGAACTGCCGAATGTTTCGGTTCGGGTAGTGCCCTTCACCGCGCCCAAGCATCTCGGGTCACTGGTCGGGTCGTTCATCCTTCTCGAATTTCCCGAGCTGCCGCAGACCAAGTTGACCGAGCCGCCCATTGTGTACGTGGAGGAGTACGCCGGGGACCTGTACCTGGAGCGCGAAGCCGAAGTGGCTCGCTATCGCAGCGCGTTGCGGGAGATAGACCGGGTAGCGTTGGACCACGACAAGTCCAAGGATCTCATCCTGGCGGTAGCAAAGGAGTATGGCGCGTGAACGTCGACCTGTCGGGGGCCAAGTGGTTCAAGTCCAGCCGAAGCTCTTCCGGCAAGGAATGTGTTGAGGTTGCGTTTCTCGACAGGGGCATGGTGGGCGTGCGTGACTCGAAGAATCCGACCGGCCCGGCGCTGATCTTCACGCCGGCCGAGTGGGATGCATTCACCGCTGGCGTTGTCGATCGCGAATTCGAGCGTCCGTAGGCGGAAACGCAGAGCCCCGCTCTGAGTGGGCGGGGCGGATTCGGGAACCGCGCGCTCGGGCCTATCCCTCACTCGCACTTGACGATCGGAATCGGATCGTACTTCACCGTGCGGGTCTTGCGGGATACTTCGCGGCCGGTTTTGCGGTCGGTGATGACGCGGGTGTCGGAGATCGTGAAGCCGGGAGCGCCCTCGGTGGCGATGCAGTCCTTGCCCTTGGGCAAGGTGACGGTGGTCGGTTCGGTCGGTTTGGTCTTCTCGCCCGTGATGGATTCGACGTCGACCGTCTTCGTCCCCCACAGGCGGACGGTGATCTCGGCGTCGGTCGCGGCGGTTTCGATGTAGATGCCGGTCTGGGTGTTGTTGCGGAATTTCAGGTCGATCACGCCGTCGAAGACGGTGGCCTCCCGGGCGGCGGGGTAGCGGGAGATGTAGTAGCTGTGCTCGGTATGGCCCGCGTCCTCGAGCCCCGCGAAGTACGCCGCGTTGTAGAGCGTGGTGGCGAACTGGCTGATGCCGCCGCCGACCGCGGTGCTCGGACGCCCGTGGTCGATGATGCCGGATTCGACATATCCCTCCGCGATGCCGCGCGGGCCGGTGAAATCGTTGAGCGAGAACGTTTCTCCCGGCTTCACGATCGCACCGTTGACCTTTCTGGCCACGGTGCGGATGTTGACGCCGGAGGGTCCGCTGAAACCGCCGGTGGTGAACGAGCCGACGGGTTCGACCACGCCGAGCCCCTGCGCGGCCTCGGTGGTCAGCTTGGGCTCGACCCGTTCGTAGACCACCTGCGCGGTCCGCTCGCCCGGCGCGGTCAGCAGCGCGGTGAACTGTTCGAAGGTCTTGGGCCAGTTGATCTTGTCACCGACCACGGCGGGGACGACCGACGCCTTGCCGCCCGACACCGCGAACGTCGCGTCCTTCGGCTCGACTTCCGTGGGGGCCAGTTGCGGCCCGAGCAGAGCGATCGCGGCGTCCTGATTCACCGACGCCGCGAGACCGCCTTGCCCGTCCGGCCCGAACGCCAGGACCGACGCGATCTGCTCCGGATCGAGCCTGCCCGCGGCACCCTTGCCCGTGAAGGAGATCGGCGCGCGCACCGCGGGCTGGGCGATCTCGCGCAGAGCCTTGTCCACGGCCTCCGGGCGCACCTGCAAGGGCGCGGGGACCACGGGAAGATCCACCGTCGTGCCGGTGACCCACCGCTCGGCCAGTTCCGTGCGCGCGGCGGCCACGTCGAGCACCCGGCCCGGAACCGGCGGCACCGCAACGGGTTCGGCGTTGCGGAAGGTGACGGTGCCATCGACCGATGGCCGGTCGTGCACCCGCAGCTCGGTGAGCTGGCGATCCAGTGCGGGCTCATCGATCGCGCTGACGACCGGCACCTCACGGGTGGTGAAGAAGGACGCGAGCCGGGTGAACGGATTGAGCGGCTGGGAGCCGATCCGCGACCAGGTGGCGTCCCAGTCCACGGACAGTCCGGCGGCGCTCGGCACGATGCGGGTCTGCACGTCGCCGATGCGCAGCGGTAGCTCCCGGGCCGCCCGTGGGTCCAGCTCGGCGCGCAGTCGGGCATCGGCGGCGGATTTGTCCTTGCCGCCGACGTCGACGCCCGCGACGACGGTGCCACGCGCCACCTCGCCGGAGGACATCACCAAGTCGACCACGTAGCCGAGACCGGCGACCGCGAGCACGGCGCCGACCGCGATGCCCACCCGGCGCACGACGGCACTGTCCAAGCGCTTCGGTGGCGGGGCCGAGATCGGCCGACGCGCGGGACGACCACGGGGTGCGGGCGGCACGGGCCGGCGCGGGGTAGTTTGCAGGGGCTGGGTGAGCTGTTCGTCGCCGTTCCAGGCGACCGACCGGTCCGCTACCTGGGGGCGGTCCGCCCCGAGAAGCTGGCGCAATCCGACTTCGCCACCAGCCTGTCGGCCGCGTCCTCCAGTGCTCGGCTGGCTCGTCACGAACCGTCCTCCCCGTTCGATTGAATTGTGGACCCGCACCACTGCGCGTCCCTGCCAACGATAGTGGTGCGCACCGACAGGGGTCGGCACAGCTCGGGCATAACGCACATCCCACGCGAAGAACCGGGTACACCACAAAAGAGCCCCGCGCAGTTGCCGGGTCGGGGGTCAGGCAACTACGCGGAGCCGACCTGTTTATCGGACTGTCGCGGGCCGCGTTACACCCGCGAGCCGAACCGTGATCGATCCCACGCGGGAGAATCGAGACGACCCCCGCCGCGAGACTCGGCAGACACGAGGGAGATGGATGGCATGCAGCTGGGAATGATCGGCCTCGGCCGGATGGGCGCGAACATCGTGCGCCGCGTCGTCGAGGACGGACACACCGCCGTGGGATACGAACGTCGTTCCGCGCACATCGATGAACTGCGCGCCGAGCTCGGGGACGGCTTCCGGGGCAGTACCGATCTCACCGAGTTCGTCGGCATGCTGGAGACCCCCCGCGTGGTGTGGGTGATGATCCCCGCCGGGGCGACGGGGGCGGTGATCGAGCAGGTCGCCGAGCTGCTCGAACCGGGAGACATCGTCATCGACGGCGGCAACAGCCGCTACCACGAGGACCTCGCGCGCGCCGAGCGCTTGCGGCCCAAGGGCATCCACTACGTGGACATCGGCACCTCGGGCGGGGTGTTCGGCCGGACCCGCGGCTTCTGCCTGATGATCGGCGGCGAGTCCGAACCGGTGAAGCACCTGGATCCGCTGCTGAAATCCATCGCGCCCGGCCTCGGGTCGGCGGAGCGCACACCGGGACGCACCGGCGAGCCGTCCACAGCCGAGCTGGGTTATCTGCACTGCGGGCCCGTCGGCGCGGGGCACTTCGTGAAGATGGTGCACAACGGCATCGAGTACGGGGCGATGGCCGCCTACGCCGAAGGGCTGAACATTCTGCGACGGGCCAACTACGGGGCCGAGCACACGGGCGAGTTCTCGGCGGAGGAGACGCCGCTGGAGCACCCCGAGTACTACCAGTACGACCTGGACATTCCCGAGATCACCGAGGTGTGGCGGCGGGGATCGGTGGTCGCGTCCTGGCTGCTGGATCTCACGGCGGCCGCGCTGCACGCGGACCCGAACCTGGATTCCTACAGCGGGCGGGTGTCCGACTCCGGCGAGGGCCGCTGGACGATCGATGCCGCCATCGACACCGGCGTGCCCGTGCCCGTGCTGGCTTCCGCCTTGTTCGAGCGATTCTCCTCGCGGGGCGAATCGGCGTACGCCGACAAAGTGCTCTCGGCGATGCGCAAAGCCTTCGGCGGGCACATCGAGCTGCCCGGCAAATGACGCGAAGGTGGTCCGACCGGAAAACCGATCGGACCACCCTTCGACTACGTCAGCGCTCGAGGATGGCGACGACGCCCTGACCGCCCGCGGCACAGATGGAGATCAGCGCGCGACCGGAACCCTTCTCGGCCAGCAGCTTCGCGGTGGAGGCGACGATGCGGCCGCCGGTGGCGGCGAACGGGTGACCGGCGGCCAGCGACGAGCCGTTGACGTTCAGCTTGCTGCGATCGATCGAACCGAGCGCGCCGTCGAGGCCGAGGCGCTCCTTGCAGTAGGCGTCGGACTCCCACGCGGCCAGGGTGGCCAGCACCACCGAGGCGAACGCCTCGTGGATCTCGTAATAGTCGAAGTCCTGCAAGGTCAGGCCGTTGCGCGCGAGCAGGCGCGGCACCGCGTAGGTGGGGGCCATCAGCAGGCCGTCGGGGCCGTGGATGTAGTCGACCGCCGCGACCTCGCTGTCCACCAGGTGCGCCAGCACCGGCAGCTTGCGCTCGGCGGCCCACTCCTCGCTGGACAGCAGCACCGCGGAGGCGCCGTCGGTCAGCGGGGTGGAGTTGCCCGCGGTCATGGTCGCGTCGCCCGCCTTGACCCCGAAGACCGGCTTCAGCGTCGCCAGCTTCTCGATCGAGGAGTTCGGCCGCAGGTTGTCATCGCGGGTCAGACCGAGGAACGGCGTGATCAGGTCGTCGAAGAAGCCGCGGTCGTAGGCGGCCGCCATGTTCTTGTGCGACAGATATGCCAGCTCGTCCTGCGCCTCGCGCGGGATGCCGAACTCCTTGGCGGTGATGGCGGCGTGCTCGCCCATGGACAAGCCGGTGCGCGGCTCGGCGTTGCGCGGGATCTCGATGCCGAGCATGCTCGGGCGCAACTGGCCGACCAGCTTGAGGCGGTCCTTGCCGGTCTTGGCGCGGTTGGCGTCGAGCATCCACTCGCGCATGCCCTCGCTCACGCCGATCGGGGCGTCCGAGGTGGTGTCGGTGCCGCCGCCGACGCCCGCTTCGATCCGGCCCGCGGCGATCGCGTCGCCGACGGTGACGATCGCCTGGAGGCCGGTGCCGCAGGCCAGCTGCAGGTCGTGGGCCGGGGTGTAGGGGCTGAGCTTGCTGCCGAGCACACTCTCGCGGATCAGGCCGTGCTCGCCGACCCGCTTGAGCACGGCGCCGCCTGCGACCATGCCCAGGCGCTCGCCCTGCAGGCCGAAACGGCTGACCAGCCCGTCCAGCGCGGCGGTGAACATGTCCTGGTTGGAGGCGTGCGCGTACGCCTTGTCGGAGCGAGCGAACGGAATCCGGTTGCCACCGACGATCGCGACCGGGCGGGTGGTCCTGCCGGTCTTGGCGGCACTCTTGGCCGAACGGGCTTTGCTAGTCACTCGAGTCTCCAAGGTTCGTGGATGGGTGTCCCGGCGGCCCGGTGGAGCGCGGACATTCCGCGCTGCTCGGCGCCCCGTCGCGGTTGTTTACATTAAACTTACTCTGGAGTAAGTTTAATGTCGACACGTACCCCCGCAAAAGTGCGCCAGCAGACCACGCAGGGGCGATACCCAGACCCGAGAGACAGAACTCAGAAAAGGTAGGAATAGTGGCAGCCAGCAAGAGCAAGGGTGCTCCCAACCTCTATGGATCGTTCGTACACTCCGCGCCTGGCGCGTTCCTGGCCGGCAAGCTCGGCCTGCCGAAGCCGGAGAAGCTGCGCCGCTACGTCAAGGGCGAGCCGCCGCTGTCCGGGCCGGTGCTGCTCGGCGGCAAGGGCCGGGTCGCCGAGCCGGTGCGCGCCCTGCTGTCGGACTACACCTTCGCCGACGCGCTGACCTCCGGCACCAAGTACGGCGCCCTGGTGTTCGACGCCACCGGCATCGGCACCATCGAGGACCTCTCGCAGCTGTTCGAGTTCTTCCAGCCCGCCATGCGCAGCCTCACCC
This sequence comes from Nocardia sp. NPDC019323, assembly GCF_044389845.1. Taxonomy (NCBI): domain Bacteria; kingdom Bacillati; phylum Actinomycetota; class Actinomycetes; order Mycobacteriales; family Nocardiaceae; genus Nocardia; species Nocardia sp. NPDC019323. The sequence continues at coordinate 728,000 of NZ_JBIRYN010000002.1, read as the reverse complement.
CGTCCGGGCGCGTCGTGGTCATCGGCACCACCCCCGAGCTGACCGCGAGCGTGGACGAGCAGATCGCGCAGCGCGCGCTGGAGGGCTTCACCCGTTCGGTGGGCAAGGAACTGCTGCGCGGCTCGACCGCCCAGCTGGTCTACCTGCACCCCGAGGCGTCCGCCGCGGCGACCGGCCTGGAGTCGACCCTGCGCTTCCTGCTCTCGGCCAAGTCGGCGTTCGTCGACGGCCAGGTCATCCGGGTCGGCAAGGAAGACGCGAGCGCACCGGCCGACTGGGACCGCCCGCTGGAGGGCAAGGTCGCGGTGGTGACCGGCGCGGCGCGCGGCATCGGCGCGACCATCGCCGAGGTGTTCGCCCGCGACGGGGCCCAGGTGATCGTGGCCGACATCCCCGCGGCGGGCGAAGCGCTGTCGCAGACCGCGAACAAGGTGGGCGGCACCGCGCTCGCGCTCGACGTGACCGCGCCCGACGCGGCGGAGAAGCTGGCCGAGTTCGCCACCGAGCGTTTCGGCGGCATCGATATCGTCGTGCACAACGCGGGCATCACCCGCGACAAGCTGCTGGCGAACATGGACGAGGGCCGCTGGAACGCGGTCATCGACGTCAACCTCGCCGCGCCGCACCGGATCACCGAGGGCCTGGTGGCCAGGGGCGCGCTGAAGGAGGGCGGTCGCGTGATCGACGTGTCCTCGATCGCGGGCATCGCGGGCAACCGCGGGCAGACCAACTACGGCGCGTCCAAGGCAGGCGTCATCGGCATGGTGAACGCCGAGGCGCCGAAGCTGGCGGAGAAGAACATCACCATCAACGCCGTCGCGCCCGGTTTCATCGAGACCGCGATGACCGCGGCCATCCCGCTGGCCACCCGCGAAGCGGGCCGGCTGATGAGCTCGCTGCTGCAGGGCGGCCAGACCGTCGACGTCGCCGAGACCATCGCCTACTTCGCGAGCCCGGCGTCGAACGCGGTCACCGGCAATGTCGTGCGGGTCTGCGGGCAGAGCCTGATCGGAGCATGATGACCCAGGCTCCGGCAGGCAAGGAGAAGACCCAGGTGATCGCCCTCACCGAACCGCCGAAGAACAGCCGCCTGTTCGTCAAGGCCGCGCTCGGGGCGGTGCCGCTGCTGTCGTCGCGCAAGCCGACGCTGCCGGACCGGGCCGTGCAGCTCGAGGGGCTGCGGGTCGACCCCGATCATCTGGCCGCCTACTGCCGCGCGACCGGTCTGCGGTTCGGTGACGCGTTGCCGCTGACCTATCCGTTCATCCTCACCTTCCCGCTGGCCATGCAGCTGGTGGTGGCGCGGGACTTCCCGTTCGTCGCGGTGGGCGCGGTGCACGCGCAGAACGTCATCGAGCGCACCCGCGAGATCTCGGTGAGCGAGCCGCTGGACATCCGCACGCACATCGAGAACCTGCGCGAGCACCCGAAGGGCCTGCTCGTGGACGCGATCAGCGACGTGAAGGTGGGCCGGGAGCAGGTGTGGCACCAGGTCACCACGTTCCTGCACCAGCAGCGCACCTCGCTGTCGGGCGAGCCGAAGCAGGAGCCGAAGCCGGAGGAGGTTCCGCCGCCGCCGCTGCGCACCCTGCGGGTGGATCAGAAGACGATCACCCGGTACGCGGCCGCTTCCGGTGACCACAACCCGATCCACACTTCGGCATTGGGCGCCAAGGCGTTCGGCTTCCCGCGGTCGATCGCACACGGCATGTGGTCGGCGGCGACCATTCTCGGCGCGGTCGAGGGCCGCATCCCGGAGCAGACCACGTACTCGGTCAAGTTCGGCAAGCCGATTCTGCTGCCCTCCACCGTCAATCTGTATGCCGATCAGGTCGAAGGCGGTTGGGATCTGGCGCTGCGTCACCCGAAGAAGGGCTACCCGCATCTGACGGCGACCCTGCGCTGAGTTCTCCGCGAGCCGCATCCCGATTTCACGAATCGGGATGCGGCTTCGTGCTTTCCGGAGTAGGTCGAGCCGCCGCGCGACGCTCGGGGTGATCGCTCAGCAGTCGCAACCGCAGTCGCAGCAATTGCAATCACCGCAATCGCAGCATCCGCCGCAGTCGCCGCAATCACCGCAGTCGCAATTCTTGATCCACGCGTCCTTGTGCTCGCCCGTGCACGGTTGCGTGTGGTCGGCGCAGCACGCGTAACCGGTGCAGTAGGCGCCCAGAATGAGCGCGAGCGATTCACCGATACCAGGGCGACGGGTCGGCGGACGGTGGCGCGTTCCGCGCGAGTGGGCACCGACATCGGCTCGCGACGATCCCTCGATGCGGGGCGGCACCGAGCAGGTGTGGGCGGCGAACGCGCCGAGCCCGCCGCCGATCCGCCGCAGCACCGCGCTCAGTGGGTCGAGCAGCATCCAGCGGACGGTGGGCACCCGGCCGAGTTCGGCCGCCGCGACCGCCGCGCGCAGACGTGAGTTCGATTGCCGCATCAGGTCGTATGCTTCCGGCACGCCGGTGCCGGTGGCCGCGAGCGGGTTGAAGCGGTCGTTGGCGGCGTCGTCGTCGTAGTCGGTCACGGCGTCGGCCAGATGCGCGATCCGGCCGAAGTGCCACCCCGCTTCCCGCAGCGCGTCGACATTGTCCGGGCGGTCGGCCAGCACGGCTGTGTGCGCGAAGAACGCCGACGCGCACAGCTGGGTGGGTGCGGTCAGCCGGTCGATCGGGTCGGCCGACGACATCGCCGAACGCCAATGCGCGGACTCGGCAAGCGATTCCGGCACGAACCCGGGCCCGCCCACGGCGACCAGCTCTTTCGCCTGCTGCTCCAAGCGGACCTGCGCGTCGAGCGCCGCGACGAGCGGTTCGACGTCCAGCCCGATCCGCGCGGCGCCCGCGCGGGCCTCCCGGTGCCAGCGCGCCGCGGCTTTCGCCAGCGGCCCCCGCGCGAGCGCGGTCACCTCACCGTCGTCGACGTGATCGCGAATCTTGGCCGCCGCCAGCAAAAGCGAGGCGGTGGTGGCGAGCTGAACGCCGGGCGCGCCGGCGGTGACCACCGACGCCCGGCGCATCCCCCGCAGCGGGCACGGCGCCGCGGTGACGCGTGCCGCCGATCCGGACTGCGCCTCGGTGAGCATGCTCAGCACCAGCGCGTCCTTGTTGGTCGTGGCGCGGGCGAGCTGACCGTGCCCGTCGCGCAAGCCGAGACACAAACCGCACAGATGCGCCCGCCACTCGGCCGCATCGATTCCGTACTTCTGAGCGCCGTGCGCACACGGCCTGAGCAACCCGAACACTTCCGCCCCGTTTCTTTCCGGCTCTTCCGGCGAGCCGGTCCGCGCTGTGCGAACTCACGCACTTTGGCAGGAGGGCGGCGCGGAAGCAACCGGTCCGGGCAATGGGCGGGCTACTCGGTCTTCTTCCGGCCCGCCAGACCGCGCCAGGCCAGATCGTCGAGCAGGTCGACGGCCTCGGCGACCTCGATCCTGCCGCTGGCCAGCCGGTCGGCGATGGCCTCGCCCGCGCCGATCACGGCGACCGCGACCACGTCGAAGTTCGTCCCGGGCTCGGCGTGCTTGGCGCTGGACTCCAGCAGTTTGGCGGTCAGTTCGATGACGCGTTCGCGCGCGTTCTCGATCTCCGAGGCGAACGCCTGCTGGCCGATGGCCTGCCGGTAGAGCACCTGCCAGGAGCGCCGGTTGCGGTCGACGAAGCCGAGGAAGCCCTCCAGCGCGGTGCGCACCTGCTCGTGCGGCGTGAGCAGCGGGTTGCCCGCTGGCGCGACGGATTCGATGAATCGCATGCCCTCCCGCTGGATGCAGGCGCGGAAGAGTTCGTCCTTGGAGCCGTAGTACAGATACAGCATCGGCTTCGAGATCTTCGCCTCGGCGGCGATCGCGTCCATCGACGTGTCGTGGAAGCCTTTACGCGAGAAGACCTCCACGGCGGCGTCGAGCATCTGCTGCTCGCGCACCGCCCGCGGAAGCCGCTTCGTACCGCCCGCCATCCACACTCCTACCACAGGTGAATCTCATATATTACTCCAAGGTAAGTTCCGGCGGTCCGATTTGCTCACCAGTCGCCCGGCCCGACCGTACGGTGCGCGTCAGCAGCGCGGCAGCGCGCCCTTGTACGCGGCCAACCGCAACACCGAGGCATCCACCTGAGCCATCGGCAGTCGCCCGCTCGATACCGCCTGCTCCAGCCGGTCGAGCACCTGCGACACCGCGTCGGTGGTGATCCACAAGGCGCTGTCCGCGCCGGCGACCAACGCGGCTTCGACGGCGTCCTCGATCGACATCCGGCTGGTGATCGCCGCCATGCCACCGAGATCGTCGGTGAAGATCGGTCCCTGGAACGGCGCGGCCCCGTAACCGGTGCCCTCGCGCAGCAAACGCATCGCTTCCGGGCTGATGCTGGCCGGGACGTTGGGAGTGGTCAATCCGGGCACGTCGAGGTGACCGACCATCACCGCGGCGCCCGAGCCGATCAGGTTGCGGAACGGCACCAGATCCACGTTCTGCATCTGGTCCAGCGGCGGGGTGCGCACCGCGCCGGTGTGCGAGTCGCCCGACCCGGATCCGTGACCGGGGAAGTGCTTCATCACCGTGCCGACGCCGACCTCGCGCATGGCGCGGATGTAGGCGTCCGCGTAGCGGGTGACCACCTCCGGATCGTCGGAGAAGGAGCGGTCGCCGATGACGGAATCGTCCGGCTGAGAGCTGACGTCGACGTCGGGAGCGAAGTCCACCGTCACGCCGAGATCCTTCAGCGCGCGGCCTCTGGTCAGCGTCGCGTCGTAGAACTGCTCCGGGCTCATGGTCTGCGCCGTCTCCCGCGCCGACGGCGCGGCGCCGATCAGGTCGCGCACCCGGGAGACCCGGCCGCCCTCCTCATCGATGGTCACCATCAGCGGCACCTTGGCCGCCTGCTTCACCTGCGCGATCTGACCGGAGGCGAGCAGCGCCTGGTCGGTCCAGCCGCCCACGAAGATGCCGCCGATCTGCTCGTTGCGCACCACGTCGGTGGCGTCGGCCGCGCCGGTGACGCCGACCGTCAGCAACTGGGCGAGCTTCTGGCGGGTGGTGAACTGCGCGAGGTATCCCGCGTTGCAGTCCGGCGGCGCCGAGCTGGTGACGGGGACCGCGGCGGTGGTCGCGTCCGTCGTGGTGGTCGTACTCGACGAGGCCGACTCGGTGGAGCCGCCGTTCGAGCAGGCGGTGGCGACGGCGGCGAGAACGGCGAGGACGAGCAGAGGCGTCTTCCGCATAGAGGTCAACCGTACTCGCCGCGACGTGCGCGACCGCACTCGCTACATCCCTACCCAGCGGGTAACTCCCGCACCGGTATCGAATCGTTGTCTCGTCACCGGGCCGATGGGTCACGGTCTTGTCCACATCGCGTCTCGTCCGCCGCTGCTTCCGCGCGCCTGGCAGGTGTCACCCGGATCGATCCGGAGGCCGTGCGCACGGCGCCGCATACTCTCCGGCCGTTGTTCCTGGATGCGGCATCCTCTCGCCGTGGCGGTCACCGCAGCGTCGGCGCGCGCGAATCCAGCCTCGGCGGGTTGACGTTTGCGCAGGTCATGCCGAGAAACAAGCCGGTTCACGCGGCCGTGGGCGGGGTAATCTCGTGGTGTCGCCGTGCGTCCTTCTCAGGAGGTCATCGTGCCCTGCGATCTGATGCTCATCGCCTACGACGGCTCCGAGAACGCCAAGCGCGCCGTCGAATACGCCGGACGATTCCTCAGCGCCGACCGGGCCGTCGTGCTCACCGCGTGGGAACCCATGGTGCGCCAAGCCGCTCGCCTGTCCGGGCTGTCGGGTGTCATGCAACCGGAGTGGGTGCCGGACGACGAGATCGAGGACATCGCCTACGTCGACGCGCGCGCCATCAACGCCGAGGGCGTGCGACTGGCGCGACTGGCCGGCCTCAACGCCGAGGCGCGCACCGCCGAATGCGGCACCACCATCTGGAACGCCATCGTCGACTGTGCCGACGAGCTGGACGTCGACATCATCGTGGCGGGCACCCGCGGCGCCACCGGCTTGCGCGCGCTGCTGCACAGCAGCGTCGCCGACGCCGTCCTCAAGCACTGCCACCGGCCCGTGCTGCTCGTCCCACCCGGCAAGAACCCGTGACCGCGCTCACATGAGATCTCGATCGCTACGCCATGGTGGGACTCGGGCGACGGGGCTGGGCGTACCTGCGTCTCCGCTCCGGCCATGCCCGGCTGAGGACGGACTTCGTCCGATCGCACCCATTATGTTGGGTGCATGGATGGGTTCCTGCTTGCCCGGGCCGACGGGGTTGTTCGGGGTCATGGGAGCCGCGTCCGCTTCGACGACGCGCGACGAGCGCGGGCGGCGCTGCTGGACGGCAGTGCGCCGCTCGTGGTCGGCGCGCTGCCGTTCGATCCACGGGAACCCGCCGCGCTCAGCGTGCCGGAGCACGCGGTGCACACCGCTGGTCCATGGCGGCCCGCCGCGCTGCCCGACCTGCCGCCGGTGCGCGTGGTGACCGAGATCCCGAGCCCGGCCGAGCATGTGGCACGGGTGACCGAACTGGTGGAGCAGCTCAACGATCCGGCCCAACCGCTGCGCAAGGTGGTCGCGGCGCGTTCGGTGCTGGCCGAGGCGGGCTCCGCGCTCGAGCCGGAAGTCGTCGCGGGGCACCTGCTGACCCGGCATCCGCACGCGAACGTCTTCGCGGTCGATCTCACATCGGCCGGACGCCACGGCGCGACGCTGGTCGGCGCGACGCCGGAAGTGCTGATCGCCCGGCAGGGCGACACGGTGACGCTGCGCCCGCTGGCAGGCACCGCGCCGCGGCGAGCCGATCCGGAAGCCGACGCGGCGCAAGCGGCGCAGCTGCTGGCCAGCACGAAGAACCGGGACGAGCACGCCTTCGTGATCGACTGGATCCGGGAGCGACTCGGCCCGGTCTGCGCCGAGCTGTCGATTCCGGAGAGCCCCGAACTGATCAGCACCCACGAGGTGTGGCATCTGGCGACGCCGATCACGGGGCGTCTGCGCGACGCCGCGACCACCGCGCTCGACCTGGCGTTGTCGCTGCACCCCACACCCGCCGTCTGCGGCACCCCCACCGATCTGGCGCTGGAGGCCATCACGCGCGTCGAGGACGATCGCGGTTTCTACGGAGGGGCCGTCGGCTGGTGCGACGCCGACGGCGACGGCGTCTGGGTGGTCGCGATCCGCTGCGCGGAACTCTCGGCCGACGGCCGCACCCTGCGGGCGTACGCGGGCGGCGGCATCGTCGCGGCCTCCGACCCGCAGGCGGAACTCGACGAGACAACCGCGAAGCTGCGCACCCTGCTCGGCGCGCTGCACTGCGCGCTCCCCGCGCACTGACGCGGCCGTTTCCCGGAGGCCCACCGAGCGCTCGCGGAGCCGTCCTACGGAGATTCGACGGCCTGAACGCATACAAATACCGGACGTCCTGCTAGGTTGGCCGGGAACGTGCCTGCATCGACGTATTGGAGTACCGCGATGAAGTTTGCTGTCCCGGGTGTTGCGAGTGCCGTCGCGGGCGCCGTGCTGGGCGTGCTCAGCGTCTTCCTCATCACCATGGCGGTCCAGCAGAACTCGCGGCCGGAGATCGACCGCAGCGGCGACAAGGACTCCTCGCTGCTGAACAACGTTGAGTACGGCAGCCGCTGACCCGCTGACCTCCGCTTCACCCGCCGACTCGCTCGGATCGTCCGGGGCGCCGGGGCAGCACAGCACCGCGCCGCTGGGCAGACGCTGGTTCGCCGCGACCGTCGTCGTGGCGTTCCTGCTGACCTTCCTGCAGGCGCCCGGCCTCACGGTCGCCGACACCAAATACGACCTGGCGCAGAATCCGCTCGGCTTCCTCGAACGCGCGAGCCATCTGTGGAGCAGCCAGGCGCCGATGGGCCAGGTGCAAAACCAGGCCTACGGCTACTTCTTCCCGCACGGCGCGTTCTTCTCGCTCGGTCATCTGCTGGGCGTGCCCGCCTGGGTGACGCAGCGGATCTGGTGGGCGCTGCTGCTGCTCGCCGGGTTCTGGGGGATCGTCCGCCTGTGCGAGGCGCTCGGCATCGGCACGCGCGGGTCGCGCGTCGTCGCCGCGCTCGCCTTCGCGCTGTCGCCGCGGGTCCTGACCACCGTCGGGTCCATCTCCTCCGAGACCCTGCCGATGATGCTGGCGCCGTGGGTGCTGCTCGCGCCCGCCGCACTGGGTGTCGCGCGGAACCGGCGGCGGGGCGGGGCCGCGTCGCCGGCGGGCAGCGCGCTGGCACTCGCGCTGATGGGCTCGGTCAACGCGGTCGCCACGGTGGCCGCCTTCCTGCCCGCCCTGCTGTGGTGGGCGGCTGCCGCGCCTGCGCTCGGCCGCGGACGAGCGTCCGGCAGCGCCCGACGCTGGTGGCGCTTCACCGCCGCCTGGATCCCGCTGCTGGTGCTGGCGACGTTCTGGTGGGCGGTGCCGTTGCTGCTACTGGGCAAGGTGAGTCCGCCGTTCTTGGACTACATCGAGTCCTCCGGCGTGACCACGCAGTGGGCTTCGCTCGGCGAGGTGCTGCGCGGCACCGACAGCTGGACGCCGTTCGTCTCGCCGGAACGCATCGCGGGCGCGGTGCTGGTCACCCAGCCCGCCGCGGTGCTGGCCACCGGGCTGGTCGCGGCGGCGGGCATGGCGGGGCTGGCCCTGCGGTCCATGCCGTACCGGGGCAGGCTGGTGCTGATCCTGTGCGTCGGGCTGGTCGGCATCTGCGCCGGGTTCGTCGGTGAACTGAGCGGACCGTTCGCCGAGTCGGTGCGCGTCTTCCTGGACTCCGGCGGCGCCCCGCTGCGCAACGTGCACAAGCTGGAGCCGCTGATCCGCATCCCGCTCGTGCTGGGGCTGGCGCAGCTGCTCGCCCGGGTTCCGCTGCCCGCCTCGGTACCGCGCAACGTGTGGCGCGGCGCGTTCGCCCACCCGGAGCGCGACCGCTCGGTGGCGGTCGCGGCGCTGATCCTCACCGCGCTCGCCCTGTCCACTTCGCTGGCCTGGACCGGCAAACTCGCGCCGCGCGGCGCCTACGACCGCGTGCCCGAGTACTGGCAGCAGACCGCGGACTGGCTCGAGCGCAACGCCGCCGATACCCGCGCGCTGGTGGTGCCCGGCGCGCCCTTCGGCAGCCAGGTCTGGGGACTCACCCGCGACGAACCGCTGCAGGCGCTGGCCGGCACGCCGTGGGCGATCCGCGACGCGGTGCCGCTCAACCCGCCCGGCACCATCCGCGCGATGGATTCGGTGCAGCGGCTCATCGCCGACGGCAGACCGTCGCAGGGACTGGCCGCGACGCTGAGCGCCCAGGGCATCGGCGTCGTCGTCCTGCGCAACGACCTCGACCCGGAGACCTCCCGCTCGACCCGGCCGATGCTGGCCCATCAGGCGCTGGACGAGTCGCCCGGCCTGCGCAAGGTGGCCGAGTTCGGCAACCCCATCGAGTCGCTGGTGCTCGCCGACGACTTGGTGGCCGACGGCGACCTGCGCCCGCCGTATCCGGCGGTCGAGATATACCGGGTGGACACGCCGGGGCGCGGAACGCCCGCCGACGTACGGGGCGGCACCGGCGCGCCGCAGGCGTTCCCCGGCGCGTACACCGTTCCGCTCGCGAACGTCCCGGTCGTCCAGGGTGGACCCGAAGTGCTCGAGCGGATGCGCCGCGACCCCGGTCTCGCCGGGACACCCGCCCTGCTCGCCGCGGACGCGACCAGGGCCGGGCTGCCGATGGGCCCGGTGACCGTCACGGATACGCCGATGGATCGCGAGACCGATTTCGGCCGGGTGGACAACCACAACTCCGCGTTGCGCGCCCCCGACGACGCGCGCCGCACCTACAATCTGGTCCCCGACTATCCGGTGCCCGGCGCCGAACTGGTGCGCGGCGAGTGGTCGGGCGCGACCGTCACCGCGTCGAGTTCGGCCGCGGACGCCACCCAGCTCGGCGGCGCGGCGCCGGGAAGTTCCACCGCGGCCGTCGTCGACGGCGATCCGTCCACCGCGTGGATCAGCAACGGCACCGAGTACGCCCTCGGCCAATGGCTGCGGCTCGATCTGGATCGCCCGATCAAGGCCGGACAGCTGAAGCTGACCACCAGTCCGGCCGCCATCGGCGACCCGATCAAATGGATCGAGGTGCGCACCGCGAACGGCACCGTCTCGGTGCGGGTGGCCGAACCCGGTGCCCCGGTCTCGGTCTCGCTCCCCGCGGGGCGCACCGAGTGGCTGACGATCACCGCGATCCGCACCGAGAACGGCTCCTCCGGAGGGCAATTCGGCATCAGCGAACTCACGCTGGACGACTACTCGACCCGCGACGCGCCCGTCCGGGTGGACATCCGGCATCGCACCGTGGTGCCGCCCGCGTCCGCGGGCGCATCGGTGCGGGGATGGGATCTCGGTCAGGAATTCCCCGGCCGCGGCGCCTGTTTCGATGCCCCCGACCGGGTGCGCTGCAGTAAGGGCCTGGCCTTGGCTCCGGAGGAACCCGGCACGTTCCAGCGCACGCTGACCGTCCCGGAACCGATGTCGGTGGCTCCGGAGCTGACCGTGCGCACCAGGCAGGGCCCGGCGCTGGAGGCGCTGCTCACCGACCACGCCCGTCCGGTGGCCAGGGGCAAGGCCGACGTCGGCGATTTGCGCGGCGCCGCGTTCGCCGCGACCGACGGCGATCCGCGCACGAGCTGGACCGCACCGGAGGACTCGGTCCGCGAACCGACCGCAGGCAGGCCGACGCTCACCCTCGAGCTGCCCGAACCCACGCTGGTGACCGGCCTGGAACTCACCCCGTCGCTCGGCGGCCTGCCCGCTGCGCCCACCTCGGTGACGGTGAATCTCGGTGACGGTCCGCAGGTGCGCGAGCTGGACGACGACGGTCCCGGCACACCGGCGCGAATCTCCCTGCACCCCACCGTGACCGATCGCATCGAGCTGAGTATGCGGACCTGGCGGCCGGTGCTGGACAAGACCGCGCTCGGCTTCGTGCAGACCCAGCCCCCCGGACTGGCGGAGGTGACGGTGCTCGGACCGGACTACCCGGCGGCCGCCGCACTGGACCGTGAGGTCACCGTCCCGTGCGCATTGGGACCGACGATCGACGCGGGCGGGCGGACGCTGCGCACCACCGTCACCGCCACCGTCGGCGAATTGCGTTCCGGCGCGCCGGTTCCCGCCCGGGTGTGCACGGACGAGACCGGCACATCGAACGAACTTCCGCTGCCGCCGGGCCGTGCCGACGTGGCGGTGGGCCCCACCGACCTGTTCTTCGTCGATCGGCTGCGCTTGCACCCGGCCGACGCCCAGACCCCCGCCGCACCGGCGACGAACGCGGGTGACCGCCTGCTCGTGCTGCCGCTGAGCACCAATGTCGGATGGCGCGCGACCAGCGCGGACGGTCGCGCACTCACGCCCGTGGTGGTCGACGGCTGGCAGCAAGGCTGGCTGCTTCCCGCCGATGCCACCGGGCCGGTGACGATCGCCTTCCCGGTCGACCGGTGGTATCGCCTCGCCATCTTCGGCGGGTTGTTGCTGCTCCTGCCGCTCGTGATCCTGGCTGTTCCCCGTCGCGCTCGATCCACCGCAGACTCGAATATGGCTGCGGAACAAGATGATTCGAGTGCCGATTCGTCCGGCTCCACGACCCGTCGCCGGCTGGGCGCGGTAGGGCTCACCGGCGCGGCCACCGTGATCGCCGGTCCGGTGGGTGCTGCCGCCACGGTGATCGCCTTGGCGGCAACGCGTTTCACGCGGTACGTCACCTCCCGTGTGCTCGTCGTCGTGGCGGGGGCAGGCACGATGCTGTCCGCCGCCGCGCTGTCCACCGGCCCTTGGCGCTCACCCGATGGATATATGGGTGGCTCCGTGCTGGTGCAACTGCCCGCGCTGCTCGCGATCATCGCGGTCGGCGTCGCGGCGCTGCCCCGGCCGAAAGACGCCGACCGACCCGGCGCGCCGGAGCCGGACGACGCCGATCCGCCGACCGGCGAGCACTGAACGGCCCCTGCCGCGCGTGCCCGGCGAAGCGCCGCTGCACAAGACCCCATTCGCCGTGCGCCGCAATGGCACCCGTTGCTAACGTGACCACGCGTGAGCACCTGTGCCGAATGCGGTTTCGTCTACGACTTGGCTTCGGCGGCCGACGTGCCGTCGCTGGCGCGGGAACACGCCGTGGAATACGCCGACCTGCTCGGCGCCGACAGCGTCAAGTTACGCGAGCGCGGCAAGCCCGATGTGTGGTCGCCGCTGGAGTACGCCTGCCATGTCCGGGACGTGCTGCTGGCCCAGCGCGAACGCGTGCTGGCCGCGCGCCGTTCGGACAACCCGCCCGCGGCGGCGATGGGCCGGGACGAACGAGTCGAGCACGACGGCTACGCCCAGCAGAACCCCGCCGATGTGGCCCGCCAGATCCGGGACGCCGCCCTGTTGTTCGCCAACGTGCTGGAGCGACTCGGCGACGACGACTGGGAACGCACCCTCGGCTTCCCCTACCCCGAACCCGCGGTTCGTTCCCTGCGCTGGCTGGCCGTGCACACTCTGCACGAGCTGCGCCACCACCTGCTCGACATGCACCGGCAGCTCGACGGCTGAGCTCGCGCGCCGCCGATCAGGGCGCCGGTTCGGGGTCCGGCGTCCGCCGCACTCGGTCCCTGCGGCGGGCCCAGCGCCGCACCGGCTCCTCCACCAGCGCGTAGCTGGCCGCCGCGACCGGAAGGGTGATGGCGACGGTGAGCACCAGAACGTAACCGAAGTCGCCCTGAAACGGCAGGATGCCGAACACCGGGAACACGATCGACAGCACCGCGAGGTGCCAGATGAAGATGCCGTAGGACCAGCGCCCGAGCGTCGCGGCCACCGGCGACTCCAGCCAGCGGTGCCCGCGCGCCGCCGGATCGCGCAGCACCAGCGGCGCGAGCAGCGCGAACCCGATGATCGCGCCGAGACCCATCTTCACCGCGTACTGCCACGGTTCGGCGCGGGTCAGACCAGCGGGACCGGCCAGATCGGTCGCCGCGAGCAGGAAGGCCGCCGCCGCGACGGTCCACATCAGCGGCTGATTCGCTCCGACTTTCCACCAGCGTGATAGCCGGACGCTATGTTCGGCGAGCTCCGCGAGCAGCATGCCGGCGGCGAACCAGGGCAGATAGCCGGGCAGCCAATTGTCCGCGTGGATCGCGTCGGGCGTCGGCACCGGGATGAAGTTCCAGCCGAGGCTCAGCAGGGCGACTGCGACCAGCACCGGCACCCGCCACCGCGCCGCGCGGCCGCGCAGGCGCACCAGGGTGAACGCCAGCAACGGCAGCACGAGATAAAACGCCACCTCCACCGACAGGCTCCACATCTGCGTGAGGCCGTCGGTGAGCGTCAGCGGCACGAACACCTGCAACAGCGCCAGGTTCGACACCCATACCCGCAGGCCCGCCGTCCCGGCGGCACTCGGCAGCAGCACCAGGACCGCACACACCACCAGCCAGTACGCGGGCAGGATGCGAGCGGCACGATGTCGCAGGTAGTAGCCGACGGGCGGGGCGCTGTCGAGTCCGCGCGCCGCCGCCGCGTGCGGGCGCCAGAGCAGGAAGCCCGACAGCGCGAAGAACACCGCCACCGCCATGTCGAACCGGCCCCACACCCGCCCGATGACGGGCGTGCCTGCGGCGCCGGTCTGGAAGGCGACATGGGTCAGCAGCACGCCGAGCGCGGCCATGCCGCGCATGCCTTCCAAGGCCGGCACGAACGCGCGGGGGCGCACCCGCTCGGTCGCGGGCGCGGTGGTGGGCATCGTTTCGGTCATCGGGCTCCAGTCTGCCTCGGCGGATCCACAGTTGATAACCCGGCGTTTCAGATTTCGCGTTAGACTCGGGCGATTTCTGGGCCGTTTCCGGCCTCGACGCCGCATGGTACGACATCGGACTGTTAGTGTCGGGGCTCACGAGTGCCGCGGCGTGCCCGCAGTACTCGCCGGAGCGACCCGTGTTCTACGACGAGGAGAGTTTGCATGGCACTGAGTGCCGGTACCAGAAGGACGGTGGCCTGCCTGCTCGTGGGTCTCGGCGCGTTGCTGATCGTCGCCGCCATCATGATCCCGACCTACACCGTCGACAAGCTGGCGAAAACTCCCCTCGACCTGGAGATCACCACCATCGCGACGAACCAGCAGGGTGAGGACAGCCTGGTGCTCGACTCCAAGTCGCTGACCGCTCCGGAGGGCTCGGCGAAGGTCGACACCAACGTCCCGCTGGTCTCGCAGCGCTTCCTCACCGTCGAGGACCCGGCCGACGCCCACCAGATGACGGTGCAGGCGGGCCAGACGCTGCGGCGCATCGACAAGCAGGGCGACACCGGCCTGCTCACCGCGACCGTCGACCGGGTGACCATCGACCGGGTGACCGGCGAGCCCGTCGGCACCGAGCCCAACGGCTCGATCGCGGTGACCGCGAACCTGGAGGGCCAGAGCATCGCGGAGCCGGTGCAGCACACCGGCCTGCAGTACCGGTTCCCGATCGGCACCGAGAAGAAGACCTACCCGTACTTCGACCTCAACGTGCGCAAGACCTTCGACGCGAACTTCATCGAAGAGACCGAGATCAACAACACGAAGGTCTACCACTTCCAGATGTCGGTGCCCGCCACCAACCTCTACGACGTGGTGCCCGCGCCGACCAACCGGCTCAGCCTGCCCGCAGCCAAGTGGGGCGTCGAGGGCGGCGAAGCGCCCGTGACGATGACCCGCTTCTACACCAACACCCGTGACCTGTGGGTGGAGCCGCAGACCGGCACGGTCGTCAAGGGCGGCGAGGCGCTGCACCTCTACTACTCGCGCACCGCGGACAAGCCGGAGGTCACCGCGCTGAAGTCGCACCTGGTCTTCGACGAGAACACGATCGAGTCGCAGCTGGCGGTGGCCAAGGAGAACATCGACAAGCTGTCGCTGTACGGCCGGATCCTGCCCATCATCCTGGGTGTCCTCGGCGTGATCGCGCTGATCGTCGGTGTGGTTCTCGGTATCCGCGGCGGCTCGGCTCCGACGCCCGCGCGGACGGGCGGCGCTCCGTTCCAGCGTCCGGGCGGCTCGGCTCCGGCCGGTCCCGCTTCGCACGTCAACCGCGGCGCCGATGACGCGCCGACCGAACAGATTCGGATCGACAAGAAGCCTTGATCGGCTGAACATCCCTGAATTCGGCTCCCCCGCCTTCCGGCTGGGGAGCCGAATTCGTTTCCGGCCCTATGCTCGGTCGCCGGCCGCCAACTCGGTCATCGTGCGTTCCAAGTCGTGGCACATCAGGGAGATCTCGTGACGCGGCGGCCCATCGGTGGGATGAACGCCCAGTTCACTCGGCCCGGTCGCGGACAACAGCCAGCCGTCGCCCGCGTCGAGGTTCGGCAGGCGCAGGACATCGCGGAAAAACGCGCGGGCGGCGTCGGGATCCTCCGCGTAGACCAGGGTGTGCACCGCGGTGATCATGCGACGATCGTAAGCGGCCCGCTCAGCCCACCGGGCGCAGCGGCTCCGGGCGCGCCGTGTTGTCGGCCGCGCGCAGGACCATGACGGCGACCACGACGGTGGTGGTGGCCGCGACCGACACCGCCGTGGTGATCAGCGCGGGAATCGTGCGGGCCAGCGACAGCATCAAGGTGACCTCGACGGCCAGACCCAGCCAGGTGACCAGTGCCAGAGAGGTGCGGTCGACGGCGATCGCCGACAGCACCGCGCCTTGCAGCACCGACAGCAGCGCGCCGTGCAGCGCGAAGATCCACAGCAGGCCCTGGATCGGGGCGTAGTCCTCGCCCGCCAGCAGCGGGGCGAGCGGCGCGGCCAGCGCGGCCCCGAGCACGGCGACGAGGCCGATGCCGCTGAGCACCGCCAGCGCCGCCCGGATCGCGCTTGCGGAGTGCGTCGGCTGGGCCATCCGCGGATAGAGCACGACACCGACCGCCTGCGGCAGCCAGAAGGCGATCTTCGTGGCGATGGTGCCGAGCGCGTAACGGCTGGCGTCCGCGTCGTCGAGCACGATCCGGACCACGATCAGGTCCGCCGACGAGAGCGCCATCATCGCCGCCTGCACCTGGGCGGCCCGCAGGACCGGCAGCACACCCGGGGCGACGACGCGCGGTTCGGTTCCGGCGTCGGGCACGGACGCACCGGCGACGATCCTGGCCAGCAGCGCCGCCGTCGCGATGCCGCAGGCCGCCGCCCACAGCGCGAGCGTCGCGCCGCCGCCCAGCGCCAGGATCACCAGCGCGGGGGCGACCCGGGCGACCCCCGCGGCGCCGAGCACAGCTCCCAACGCCCGAAACCGCTTGCCGCCCTGCAGCACGCCCTGCTCACCGGACAGCAGCACCAGCGCGGGCGCCGCGCCGAGCGCCGCCGCGGTGGCGGCCACCCCGGCGTGCAGTGTGACGGCGACCAGCGGCACCAGCACCGCGGCCGCCACGGCGACGATCACCGCGCAGCGCCACTGCAGCCCGCGCAGCGCGGCCGTTCCCGCGCCGCGCACGAGTTCCCTGGCCACCACGTTCTGCAACGCCAGCGCGGGCACCGCGCACAGCAGCTGGACGGCGAGCAGGCTCGCGAACTCGCTGTACCCGGTGACCCCCAGCCACCGCCCCGCCAGCAGTTGCAGCAGATACCCGGCGACGTTCGCGGTCATCGCACCCGCCGTCACCCACGTCAGATCCGCCACCACGGGAAACCGACGGACAGCAGACACGCCGCCCATCGTCCCACCCGCGCGTGCCGCCCCCCTGCGCGCCCCGCCGGTGCACGAGCGGTGATGCGCCGACTCGAAGTCTCCGGCCCGATGACGCCGTCGGGACACCTACTCGAGCGGGCCCGCGCCGACCAGGATGACATCGCCCACCCTGCACCCGGTCGGGGCTTCCTCGACCCCCGCGAGCATGTCCTCGAGGACCGGCTTCGGCGACAACGAGAACCACGAAGAATTCGGGGGACGGGTTCCGATGGATCGCCGTGGCGCCGTCCGGTTCGGTGCGGTAACCGAGCCGGGCGGCGAGCGCGGCCACTGCGTCGGACTCGCTCCAGTCGCGAACTCGGCGTCCGGCACGCTGACGCGTCACCCCAGATCAGACGGTGTGCTGAGCCCGCAGCATGGCCAGTGAAGGGGGCGGAGCGATCCCGGCATCGCCATCTTCTTCCCGCAGGCGCAACGATGCGTGACCCACCGGACAACGGGCACGAAATCCCGCAACGGCGCTGAAACGCGGCGCCGCGCGGTCCCGCGCAACCGAACAGGACATTTTCGCGCCGAGCCCGCTGGATCGGCGACGGAGGTGGCCGGGACGTACAGTGCTCAGGCGTGAGCGGGAGCGAGCGGACTCGAGCGGTGGTCGCGGCGTACAGCGCAGCTGTCGCGCTGCTCGTCGCCGGGCCGCTGCTCGCGCCGGGGTATCTGCTGTTGCGGGACGCCGTGAGCACGCCGCGCAGCTATCCGACCGACGCGGCGCTCGGTCTCGGCGATGCCGCACCGCGGGCGGTGCCGCAGGACGCTCTGCTCGCCGCGTTGTCGTCGTTCGTGGACGGCGGTCTGGTGGTCAAGGCGATCCTGCTCGTCGCGCTCTGGGCCGCGGCGTACGGGGCCGCCGCGCTCGCGCGCGAACTGCTGCGCGCGTCGCTCGGCCCGCAACTGATCGCCGCGACAGTCGCGTTGTGGAACCCGTACGTGGCCGAACGCCTGCTCCAAGGGCACTGGAGCCTGCTCGCCGGTTACGCGGCGTTGCCGTGGACAGCGTTGACCGCCTACCACCTCCGATCAGCGGCCACCGCTCAGCGCCGCCGGCGAATCCTGGCCAACCCTCCTGGACGACCGCCCCACTCCTCCGACCGCCCCACGCCATCCGATTCAGCTCACGCTTCCGCACCAATCGGCACGGCGAGCGAAGGCAGGACTCGGCCCGGCAGCCCGGCGGCCCGACGCGCGACCATCCGAACGGCATCCGCGTGGGCGGCTCTCGCCGGATCGCTCGCCGCGGCCGGGCTCACCCCGACCGGCGCGCTGCTGGCGGGGGTGACCGCGATCGCGCTGGTGCATCGACGCCAACTGCTCGGGACGCTTGTGCTCTGGCTCGCCGCTTCCGCGCCGTGGCTGGTCGCGACCGTGCTGTCCGGTGCGGGTGCGGAACCCTCCGATCCGGCGGGCATCGCCGCGTTCGCCGCGCGGGCCGAACCCGGCCTCGGCACGCTCGGGAGCCTGGCCGGTCTCGGCGGGATCTGGAACGCCGATGCGGTGCCGGACTCACGCACCACGCCGCTGGCCGCGGTCGCCACCCTGGTGCTGCTGGCGATCGTGGCGCTGGGCGTGCGCTCCGTGGCGTCCGGCGGGGCCGACCCCGACAACCGCCACGTCCGGCGGGCATTGCTACTGCTCGCGGCCATCGCGATCCTGTTCCCCGCGCTCGGTGCGACCGCGTGGGGCATGCACGCCATGGAGTGGCTGGTCGCCCACGTGCCCGGCGCGGGTCTGCTGCGCGACACCCAGAAGTACGCGGCCCTGGCCATGCCCGCTTTCGCCCTGTGCGCCGCGGCTGGTTGCGCGGCGACGGCCCGGCGTCTGCTCCGCGCGGACACGGACTCGACAACGGAGCGACCCACGACGACGTCCCCGGCCACGTCGGGCTCGACAACGGACCTCTCCGAGGCGACTTCTCCGGCCACGATGGACTCGACAACGGACCTCTCCGAGGCGACTTCTCCGGCCACGTCGGACTCGACAACGGACCGGCCCGCGAAGACGTCCCCGGCCACGATGGCAGCCGTCACAGCGGTGTTCGCAGCGCTGATCGTATTGCCGCTCTACGACCTCGCTTGGGGCGGCGGCGGGGCCGTGCGTCCGGTGCACTATCCCGCGGGTTGGCGGCAGGTCGCCGAACGAATGGGCGGTCCGGGCGACGTCGCGGTGCTGCCGGGCGGCATGTTCCGCAAGTTCCGCTACAGCGGCGCGTCCCCCGTACTCGACCCGGCCCCGCGCATGCTGCCCAACGACGTCTTACAGACCGGCGAGTTGCCGGTGCGCGGACGCACGGTCTCCGGTGAAGGCGCTCGCGCCACAGAGGTGGAGAACCTGCTGCTCCACGGTGGCGCGCCAGCCGACCTGGCCCGCCTCGGCGTGGGCTGGATCCTCGTCGAACGGACCACCCCGGGCCCGCTCGGCGCATCGGCGGCGACTCTGGCCCAGGTCGAACAGGTCTACGAGGACGCCGACCTCGCGCTGTACCGCGTGCCCGATGTCATCGAGCGCGGTGCATCGACAACCACGCAACGCTCCATCGCCATCGCGGCCCACTTGCTCTGGGCCGCGATGCTCGTCGCGGGCCCACTGATCGCCCTCGGCACACGAATCCGATCGCGGAGGAGACCGCGAACCTGATCACGGCGCTCGCCGTCACGCGCTCCGCAGCGCGTCCAGCCGGCGCCGCGTCGCCTCCAGCGCCGTCTGCTGCGCGGCGAGTCGCGCGGCGATGCGGTCGAGCTCGGTCCGCAGGCCGGAACACATGTCGACGCTGAGGCCGTGCTCGCCGTCGCGCACACAGTCCAGGTACCGCCGGATGGCAGCGGCGTTCAGCCCCGCTCCGAGCATGACCCGGATCTGCGCGACCACGGCGACGGCGGACTCGGCGTAAAGCCGGTATCCGTTCGCGTCACGCTCGGGCACCAGCAGCTCTTTCTCCTCGTAGTGCCGCAGGGCGCGCGCACTCACCCCGGTGCGTTCCGCGAGTTCCCCGATGAGCACTTGTCCTCCTCAGCTTGACCTTCACGCCGACGTGAACTCCTACCGTCGGGCACCGTGACCTCACGACCAACACCCACCCGCACCGTTGTCATCCACGGCTACCACGCGACGCCCGGCGACCACTGGTTCCCTTGGCTCGCCGACCGCCTCGCAGCCGTGGGCATCCCGGCCCACGTCCCCGCCATGCCCGACCCGGGTGATCCCGATCCGGACGCGTGGCTCGCCGCCACCGCCAGGGCCGTCGGCACTCCCGACGAGGGCACCGCCGTGGTCGCGCACAGCCTCGGCTGCCTGACCGTCCTGCGCTACCTCACGGCGCTTCCCGGCCGGTGGCGGCTCGGCCACCTGGTACTGGTCGCGGGGTTCCTCGACCCGCTACCCGCGCTGCCCGACCTCGACGGCTACATCGCATCCGGCTGCGACGTGCGGGCGATCCCCGCGCATGTGACCCGGCTGACCGTTTTTCGCTCCGACGCGGACGAGTGCGTCCCCACCGCGCACACCGACCGCCTCGCCGCCCTCCTCGGCGTCACCGCGCGAACGATCCTTGGTGCGGGGCATTTCCTCGCCGACGACGGCGTCACCGAACTCCCCGAAGTCCTCGACGTACTTCGGACAGCGCACCCCCGGCCCAACGCGCTGTGGGCATCTCCGGCCTGAACCGGCTACCGTGCAGCCTTGTCCGCGCCCGGCGGCGACAACTCAGCCGACCGCCCGTGGGGCGATCAACCCGCTGGTGTGCTCGCCCCTGGCAGCCGCCGCCAGCACTTCGTAAACCCCGTTCCCGGTCTGCTCCCAGGAGAATTCGCGGGCGCGGGCGCGTGCCTTCTCCCCCATCACCGTGCGTGCGCCCGGATCGTCCAGCAGGTCGCCGACGGCGTCGGCCAGCTGGGCGACGTCGTCGACCAGGATTCCGGTGGCGCCGTCCACGATGGAATCGGTGAGGCCGCGCGAACTGCGGTAGCCGACCGTGGGAACACCGTGCTGCGCCGCCTCGATCACCGCGAGCCCCCAGCCCTCCTTCCGGGAGGGCAGCACATGCACCCAGGCGCGGGCGAGCAGTTCGTGCTTGCGCCGCTCGTCCACGTGGCCGTGGAAGGTGACGGCGTCGGCGATGCCGAGTTCGCGGGCGTTGTCTCGTAGGTTGTCGGCCCACCAGCCGTCGCCGATCACGTCGAGGCGCAGACCGGGAATGCGGTCGCGCAGCCGAGCCACCGCCGCGAGGGCGTCCTCGATCTGCTTGTGCGGCACCAGACGGGAGAGCACCACGACAGTGGGTGCGGCGGTGCGGGTTTCCGCGGCGCCGGTGGGGGCGTCCACTGGAACAGGTTCGGCTCCGTTGCGGACCACCGCGA
Organism: Nocardia sp. NPDC019323; assembly: GCF_044389845.1. Classification (NCBI taxonomy): domain Bacteria; kingdom Bacillati; phylum Actinomycetota; class Actinomycetes; order Mycobacteriales; family Nocardiaceae; genus Nocardia; species Nocardia sp. NPDC019323. The sequence goes on along the minus strand of NZ_JBIRYN010000002.1, from coordinate 706,928 downwards.
TCCGGGAGCGGTCCACCCCGAGCGTGGCCAGTTCTTCCGCCGACGGCAGCGAAACGGTCAGATATTGATTGCGGCGGTGCACGCGGGGCGACAGCCGCGACTCGATCCACCAGCCGACCCGGCCGACCAGCCGGCCCGCGACCGGCCACTGCTCACGATGGCCGTGGTGCACCAGCACCACCGACGGTGCCGCGGTGACGGCGGTGGCGAAGAACGGTATGCCGTTCTGGGTGTCGATCACCGCGTCCGGCCGCACGCCGCGCAACGGACCGAGGCCGATCCTGCCGAGCAGGAGCGCGGCCAGCGCGCGCGGATAGACGGTGTAGCGGCCGCCCGCCCGGCTGATATCGATGCCGTCGACGCGTTCGCGCCGCGCCGCGCCCGGATAGCGGGCGGTGCGCAGCGTGACCTTGACCCCGCGCGCGGCGAGCTGAGCGCCGACCTGTTCGAGGTACCGCTCGCTGCCGCCGCCCTGCGGGTGCCCGGTGTCACGCCAGCAGAGCAGGAGGACTTCGCGCACGGTGGAGCTTCTCTCGGTCAGTAGGTCCCGGTGGGAACGTCGGATGTCGCGCTACACCCTAACCCGAGCACCCGCCCGAGCAGCCCGGCATCGCGGTTGTGCGAGACTCGGCGCCGTGCTCAAAGCCGCGAAGACGCCGACACGCAGCAGCCAGCCCCGGTTCGCCCGCAGGGCGACCCTGCGCCGGTCGCTGCGACTGCTCGGCAGCTTCCGGTTCGAGCAGACCGACCCGGCCCTGTTCTACGGGGGTCTCGCCGCCGACAGCGCGGCGATGATCGCCGACTTCTATGCCGATCTCACCGGCCGTTCGCTCGACGGCGCGACGATACTCGACGTCGGCGGCGGTCCGGGCTACTTCGCGGACGAGTTCGCCCGTACGGGGGCGCGCTACATTCCGGTGGAGCCCGACCCGAGGGAGATGCACGCCGCGGGTCTTTCGGTGGCGGGCGCGGTGCGCGGGTCCGGGATGGCGCTGCCGTTGCGCGACGACGCGGTCGACATCTGTTTCTCGTCGAACGTCGCCGAGCACGTCTCGAAGCCGTGGGTGATGGCCGAGGAGATGGTGCGGGTGACCAGGCCGGGCGGACTGATCGTGCTCTCCTACACCGTGTGGCACGGCCCGTTCGGCGGTCACGAGACCGGACCGTGGCACTACCTCGGCGGTGAGTACGCCGCCCGGCGGTATCGGCGCAAGCACGGGCGGGAACCCAAGAACAGGTTCGGCACGTCGCTGTTCGCGGTGCGGGCCGCGGACGGATTGCGCTGGGCGGCAACCACTCCGGCGGAGGTGCACACGGTGTTCCCGCGGTATCACCCCCGCTGGGCGTGGTGGTTGGTTCGGGTCCCGTTGGTGCGCGAGCTACTTGTCAGCAATTTGGTCGTGGTGGCAACCAAAAGTTAGCCGACGTAAGGTTCCAGCCATCCGCGGCGCCAGTGCCGCTTGCCGCACGGGGCGTGCACGGGCTCGCTCCACGGCGATTCGCGCATAGCCAACCCGACGGTCTCGAGCGTGGTGAGGCCGACCAGGTCGGCCAGCATCCCTACCGCGGCGACCGCCTCCGCGGCCTGCATAGCCGCCGTCGCCTGCTCGATCGTCAGGGTGCGTCCGGGTAGGAAGGAGACCACCCACCCCCCGCTGCCGACGCACTTCGCCTGATGCTCGGTTTGATCACTGGTCATCAACGACCGGCCGATCACTTGCACCGCCATGACTCGGACTCCCCAGTTTGCGGTAACGATTCGGTAATGGAGCGAGCTGATATGCCGCTCCAGCATCCCCCTTCCAGCAACAGAACGCAATAGTGCGTTCTGCGAAAAGCGAACCGAGAGGTCGGGATTCACACTGGCCAGAGCGTCGCCGCCGCGCAAAACTGAAACAGGTTACAGACATGAGGGCGGCAAAACTGTAACGTGTTCTCATGCACTACGACAGCTTGTTCATCGGCGGCCGCTGGACCGCGCCAACCACCGCCGAGCGCATCCAGGTCATCTCGCCGGCCACGGTCGAGCCGGTGGGCAGCGTCCCCGCGGTGAGCCGGGCCGACGTCGACGCCGCGGTCGCCGCGGCCAGGCACGCCTTCGACCACGGGCCATGGCCGGCCACGCCCCCGAAGCAGCGAGCCGAGGTGCTCACCCGCGCCGCCCGGCTGATCGAACAGCGTTCCGCCGACCTGCTCGCCGCGCTGGTCGCCGAGGTCGGCGCGCCGCAGATGATCGCGATGACGCTGAACCAGCTCCCCGCGGTCGCCGCGCTGGACGCCTACGCGGCCCTGGCGGACTCCTTCCCCTGGTCGGAGACCCGGGTCGGCGGGTTCGGCACCACGCGGGTCACCCGCGAGCCGCGCGGTGTCGTCGCGGCGGTGACCGCGTGGAACGTCCCCTTGTTCCTCGCGGTCAACAAGCTCGCGCCCGCCCTGCTGGCCGGCTGCACCATGGTGCTCAAGCCCGCCCCGCTGACTCCGCTCACGGCGAACCTGGTCGCCGACATCTTCACCGAGGCGGGCCTGCCCGAAGGCGTGCTCTCGGTGCTTCCGGCCGAGCCCGACGCGGCCGAGTACCTCGTCTCCCACCCCGGCGTGGACAAGGTGACCTTCACCGGAAGCACCGCGGTCGGCCGCAAGATCGGCGCCATCGCCACCGGTCAGCTCAAGAGCGTCTCGCTCGAACTCGGCGGCAAGTCGGCGGCCATCCTGCTGCCCGACATGGACCTCGCGGCCAACATCCCGGTGCTCGCGTTCTCCGGCCTGATGAACAGCGGACAGGGCTGCGTCGCGCAGACCCGCATCCTCGCCCCGCGCAGCCGGTACGACGAAATCCTCGACGCGCTGGTCGAGCACGTGAAGACGATGAAGGTCGGCGACCCGAACGACCCTGCGGTCCAACTCGGCCCGCTGATCTCCGAGCGCCAGCGCGAGCGGGTCGAGGGCTATATCGCCAAGGGCAAGGCCGAGGGCGCGCGACTCGTGCTCGGCGGTGGGCGCCCGGAGGGGCTGGACCGGGGCTGGTTCGTCGAGCCGACGATCTTCGCCGACGTGGACAACAAGTCGACCATCGCGCAGGAGGAGATCTTCGGGCCGGTGCTGTCGGTGATCCCGTACGAGACCGAGGACGAGGCCGTGGCCATCGCCAACGACTCCGTCTACGGCCTCGCCGGATCGGTGTGGACCGCCGACGTCGAACACGGCGCCGAGATCGCGGCGCGGGTGCGCACCGGCACCTACGCGATCAACTGGTACGCCTTCGACCCCAGTTCGCCGTTCGGCGGCTACAAGGCTTCCGGCCTCGGACGCGAGAACGGGCCGGAGGGTCTCGATTCGTTCTGCGAACAGAAGTCGCTGCTCATGCCGCTCGGCTGGACCGGGTGATCACTCCGGCGGCATGACCACGCGCAGCAGCGGCGCGCGGTTGCCGTAACGCCGGGGTGGCGCCTCGACGATCTCGACGCGCCACCCGGGCGGCAGCACCGCGCGCAGCCGGGCGGCGGCCCGGCGCAGCGGGGTGCTCGATGTGGCGAACTCGAATGTCTCCAGATCGGCCATGCTCCAACCACCTCTCGCGTCGATCTCGCTGTGCGCCGCGGCATCGCGGGTCCGATATCGGTATGGAAGTCGTTCAGTCGATCAGTTAATCATCAGCTATCCGACTGGGTGATGCGGAAGGAAGAACACGCCAAGCATAGATTACGAATACACGAAGTCTCTCAGCAAGATCATTACCCCCTTTCCCAGCGGGCTAAACCCGTCGGTCCGTGGGAATTTCGCCGACTCCGGTGTGACTTGGGACACCACCTCAGGGGCACGTCCTCGCAGCGCCGAGGGCAGCAGGACCGAATCAGTGCCACCGCAACGGCATTCGCCGAGCCGGTCGATTCAAAGCGACGCGCTCACCGACCCAGCGACCGGCGATACGCGGCCGGCGTGGCGCCCGTCGCCGCACGCAGGTGCACCCGCAGCGCGGTGACGCTGCCGAACCCGGCCTTCGCCGCGACGACTTCCACTGGCAAACGTGTGGTTTCCAGAAGTTCGCGTGCTCGTGCGGTGCGCTGGGCATCCAGCCACCGCCGCGGCGTGGTGCCGACTTCCGCCTTGAAACGCCGGACGAAGGTGCGCTCGCTCATCAGCGCGTGCGCGGCGAGCGCCGAAACATCCACCGCCGCAGCGGGGTTCGCCACCGCCCACGCCAACGTGGCGGCCAGCCCGCCGTCGGCACGCACCCGCTGTGGTTCCGGAATGTATTGCGCCTGACCACCTTCCCGGTGTGGCGCGGTGACATTCCACCGCGCCAGCTCCGCCGCCGCGTGCGCGCCCAACTCCTTGCGGACGATGTGCAGACACAGGTCGAGGCCCGCGGACAGCCCGGCCGACGTCAGCACGTCACCGTCGTCGACGTACAGGGCCGTCGGGTCCAGTTTCACCGCCGGATACCGCTCGGCGAACTCGCCGCGATAAGCCCAGTGCGTCGTCGCGGGTCGCCCGTCCAGCAGCCCGGCCTCGGCCAGGACGAACGCGCCGACGCAGATGCTCACCATGGTGGCGCCGCGCTCCGCCGCGCCGCGCAACGCGGTCAGCGCCTCCGGCGGGGTGGGCAGCGTCGGGATGCAGATGCCCGGCACGACGACGACGTCGGCTTCCGCCAACGCCTCCAAGCCGTGGTCCACCCGCAGTTCGAAGCCGTTCGGTGTCCATACCGGCCCGGCACGCAACCCACAGGTCCGCATCTCGAACCCGGACGGCTCGCCCGTCTTGCCCGGCCCGTGCCGGAAGGCCTGCACCGCGCAGGCCAGGTCGAAGGTCATCACGCCGTCCAGCGCGAGCGCCACCACTTGCTTCATCGTCCCCAGTTTGGCAGAAATCCGAGCGATACTGTCATTCCCGCCACTCGCGGCGGCTCCGCACGCCCGCTTGACTCGATGCACACCGAGTTCCGATCAGAAGGAGGGCATCGTGGCCGCACCGACGGGCCTCGACTGGACCTGGGCCACCAGCACCGGCGGCGCGTTGTCGAAAGAGCAACGCCGCAGGTTGGCCGTCGCGACCGCCCGCACGCTGCCCGCCATGATGACCGACCGGGTCCGGCTGGCGCTGGGCAGGCGTGGGCGCGGAAACCTGGAGTTCGCCGGCCTGCGGTTGCCCGATTCCGCGCTCGCCGTCGCGGCGGAGACCGAGGCGCGCGAGTCGCTGTCGCCGCACATGCTGAACCATTCGCTGCGGACCTACTACTTCGGCCGGGTCCTGGCCGATCTCGACGGCGCCGCCTACGACGACGAACTGGTCTACGTCTCCTGCCTGCTGCACGACCTGCAACTCGAAAGTCCCACGCCCGGCCGGTGTTTCGCCGTGGTCGGCGGCGAGCGGGCCGTCGCTCTCGCACTGGGCGCAGGCGCGCCGCCGGAACGTGCCGAAGCGATCGGCGCGGCGATCGCCGCCCACCTCACCCCCGGCGTCGCCGACGATCTCGGCGAACCCGGCGGATTCGTCTCCGCGGGCGCCTCGGTGGATGTGCTCGGGGCGCGACTGGCGGAATTGGACCGGGAATGGGTCGCCGAACTGCTGCGCCGCCACCCGCGACTGGAATTCAAACGGCACGTTGCCGCCGCCTTCCGGGCGGAGGGGAAGGCGATGCCGGAGGGCCGGATCCACTGGCTGAACGGAGCGGGTTTCCAGATCATGGTCAAGATGTCGCCGTTCGCCGAATAAAGTGGCTCCGCACTACTGAGCAATCCGACTTTTCCGCATCGGCGCTTTCTGTTTTCAGCGGCTATCAGTTCGGCTCGACCGGACACCTATTTCCGCATAATTCCCGCGGGTAGGTGAATAATGCTGCCGCCCTTTTCACTGGGCAAACCCTCTCGGTGTGAGTATGCTCGATGTCATGAACGGTGTCACCGGCATCGCAAGCGCACGGCTGAAGCTCGCGCGCGCGTGGCACCACATCGACGACCTCGCACGCATTGTCTCGGAATACCAGGACGCGAATGAGGTCGAAGTCCGGGTCGACTTTTCCCCGAGTATCGAAGACGAAAACGAGATCGACTGCGAAGTAGCGGCGGTCGGCATGTCCGACGCGCCCGACGAATGGGCGCTGATCACGGGCGATGCACTCGCCAACCTGCGAGCCGCGCTCGACCGCGCTGTCCATCCGCATGCCGAGCAGTTTCCCATTCTGCTGAGCAATACGAACAGCAAGGGCGAGGAGATATATGTCGAAGAGATTTTCGACGCCGTCACCACAGCCCTGATTCTCCGCCATCAGCCTTTTTGCGACCCCCTGCCGACACACCACCCGCTCGGCCTTCTTCGCGAATTGACCAACCGCGACCGGCACTGCCGACTGAAGGTCAGCAACCAATTCAGAACCGAGCTCATCTTCGCACGGTCAGATGACTACGAAATAGTAGACACCCCGGAGTCAGCGGTACACGAACTCGTGCCAGGAGCCGTCTTCAAGCATTTCCGCCTGCGGCTCAACCCCGGCGTCACGCAGTCCCAGCTCACTTACAACAAAAGACTCCGGGCAACCGTCGTCATCAATATTCCGGACACCGACGACGATGTGCCGCTCATCGCGAGCATGAAATCTATGCACACCCAAGTGTCGGAAATCCTGGACCAACTCGAAGCCCTCGGAATCCTGTAACCAGCTCCGAAGTCACCGGTCGCGCGATATTCCACGCGCGCGGTCCTGCCCGTGCCCGGTGCCGCCACGCTGGACGCCCAGCGCATGCCCACGTCTGGAGCAGATGCCGGTCTATGGCAATTTGCTTGTGAATCTCTTTCGTGTCATCGACGCGGCCGGACTCGTATTCGGTGAATGCAGTTCGCCACGCTCGGTATACACCCGCGCCTGGTCGATACGACGGTTTCCTTCCGTGGTGTACTCTCTGTGCTCGCGAACCCACCCGTTTTCGCGGGTCTCGGCGCGCGCAGTGCCTGTGCCAATCCCGAGTGGCCGAAGGTCGGCATCTTCGGACATCGCAACATGCGACGCGTCAACTGGCTCGGCGTGTCCCGCACCCGGCTGCTCCGAGTCGACGGCCTCGACCTGCACGTAGCCGAGCTGGATGCGGTAGACGGCACGCCTGTGCTGGACATCAAGCCGTGGTTCGCGGAATTCGGCCCCCGAGGAGAGGTCCAGCAAGCCCCATGGTCCACCGAAATGCTCGAAGACTACTTCTGGACGAGCACGGAAGCGCTACTCGGGTCAGTTGAGACGGGCGCTTGCTTCGACCCTGTTCACTGCGCGCAAACCTTTGTCTCGCAGAACAAATCGCCCGTGCCATCTGTCAGATGGCACGGGCGAGGTGCTACTTTGGGTGGAGTGTCAGCCCAGACGCTGCTTGAGCGCCTCGAACTCGTCGCGCACGCCGGAAGGCAGCTTGTCACCGACGAACTCGAACCACTCTTCGATCAGCGGGATCTCCTTGCGCCACTCGTCGGCGTTCACGGCGAGCGCCTCGTCGACGTCCTTGGGATCGACATCCAGCCCGTCCAGGTCGAGCTGCGCGGCGGTCGGCACGTTGCCGATCGCGGTCGCCTCGGCCTCGGCGGAACCCTCGATGCGGCCGATGATCCACTCCAGCACGCGGGAGTTCTCACCGAAGCCGGGCCACAGGAAGCGGCCGTCCTCGCCGCGGCGGAACCAGTTGACGTAGAAGATCTTCGGCAGCTTGGCCGCGTCGGCGTTCTTGCCGACGTTGATCCAGTGGCCCAGGTAGTCGCCGACGTGGTAGCCGAGGAACGGCAGCATGGCCATCGGGTCGCGGCGCACGGTGCCGACCTTGCCCTCGGCGGCCGCCGTCTGCTCGGACGACAGCGTCGCGCCCATGAACACGCCGTGCTGCCAGTCGAAGGACTCGGTGACCAGCGGGACGGTGGTCTTGCGGCGGCCACCGAACAGGATCGCCGAGATCGGCACGCCCTGCGGGTCGTCCCACTCGGGGGCCAGGATCGGGCACTGCGCCATCGGCGTGCAGTAGCGGGAGTTCGGGTGCGCGGCCAGCGTCTCGGTCTCCCGCAGGTACCAGTCGTTGCCCTTCCAGTCGATCAGGTGATCGGGCTCGCCTTCCAGGCCCTCCCACCACACGTCGCCGTCGTCGGTCATCGCGACGTTGGTGTAGACGGTGTTGCCCGCTTCCACGGTGGCCATGGCGTTCGGGTTGGAGCTGCGATTGGTGCCCGGCGCGACGCCGAAGAAGCCGTACTCGGGGTTCACCGCGTAGAGGCGGCCGTCCTTACCGAAGCGCATCCAGGCGATGTCGTCGCCGAGGGTCTCCGCGCGCCAGCCCGGCACGGTCGGCTGGATCATCGCGAGGTTGGTCTTGCCGCAGGCGCTGGGGAACGCGGCGGCGATGTAGTAGGCCTTGTTCTCCGGGGAGATCAGCTTCAGGATCAGCATGTGCTCGGCCAGCCAGCCCTCGTCGTGGGCCATCGCCGAGGCGATCCGCAGCGAGTAGCACTTCTTGCCGAGCAGCGCGTTGCCGCCGTAGCCGGAGCCGTAGCTCCAGATCTCCCGGTCCTCGGGGAAGTGGGTGATGTACTTGGTGTCGTTGCACGGCCACGGCACGTCGGCCTGGCCGTCGGCCAGCGGCGCGCCCACGGAGTGCAGCGCCTTCACGAACGGGCGGTCGGCGCCCAGCTTCTCCAGGGCGGCGGCGCCCATGCGCGTCATCACGCGCATCGACACGACGACGTATTCGGAGTCGGTGATCTCCACGCCCAGCTTCGGGTCATCGGCGCCGAGCGGACCCATGCAGAACGGCACCACGTACATGGTGCGGCCCTTCATCGAGCCCCGGTACAGCTCGGTCATCGTGGCGCGCATCTCGGCCGGGTCGACCCAGTTGTTGGTCGGGCCCGCGTCGGCCTCGGTCTTCGAACAGATGAAGGTGCGCGACTCCACCCGGGCCACGTCGGAGGGATCGGAGAGGGCGAGGAAGGAGTTCGGCTTCTTCTTCTCGTCCAAGCGCTTGAACGTCCCCGCCGCGACGAGCTGCTCGGTGAGCCGCTCCCATTCCTCGTCGGAGCCGTCCGCCCACACCACTCGATCCGGCTGGGTGAGTTCGGCGACTTCTTGTACCCAGGCGAGTAGTTCGCTGTGCTCGGTCGGCGCCTTGCCGTCGGATCCACGAAGACCAGGAATGGTCGCTGACGTCATGAAAACTCTCCTGAGATGGGTGGCTATTCGATGCTTCGCCACCTGGCCCAAGGCCCATGACCAGCGCGAATGCACCGAGCGCCACCGTTGGCGGGAAGGCGCCCGCTCCGACCGGTCGAACGCGCACCCCAGGAGGGCGGCAGATCAGGACTTAGCGGACGCCCAAGTTCCTGAATAGAGGTTAACGCGATGTGACGGCCGGTACGGTATCGGGTTCCTCACTGTGTACCCAATTGGTCGCTCGTTTCAACAGGCGAGATCCAGCGATCGAGGACTCGGACATCTCGCTCGCATGCGGCGAGCTGCCCCGGCTGCTCGGCCGCCATCCGGCGCAATTCGGCCTCCAACTGGGCCACCCTGCGATCCGTCTCGACCATTCGCGCGGCGCTTGCCTGGACCACGTGATCTGCCAGAACGGTCTCCGCTTCCACGAGTGCGGTCACCACGCGTTGCTCGAGCTGCGCTTTTACATTGACCAGCGCGTCGGCGATCCATTGCCGGATGTGCGCTCGATCGGCCAGCTGGCGGCGGGCCCGGACCACCCACGCCGCGGCACCGCCGCCGAGCAGCAGCGTCACCGGCACGCTGGCGACGTCCAAGGCCGGTACGAGGGAGAACGGAGCAACCAGCAGGCGACCGAGGCCGACACCGGCCGACGCGCCGAGCGCGATCATAAGGTGATCTTCGACACCTCGATGGCGGGGTTCGGGATCCGGACCGACCCGAGGCGCGGGATCGCGCCGCCGCGTCGGCGAAGCCCGATCCGTGCTCTCGATCCGGGCGCTCAGTTCGGCGATGCGCTGGTCGATGACGTGATCCAGAGCGCCGGTCAGCTCGGTGACGTACTGCTGCAGCCGAGCGGGATAGCCGCCGAGCTCGGCGCGGCTCAGCCGGTCCAGCTCGGCGCGCACGGCGGTGTGCAGCGCCCGGATGTTCGCGCCGATCTCGGTCATCAGGTCCACCCTGGCCAGGTGCAACTGCCCGCGCAGGGTGGACATGGCGGTGGCTCGCCCGCCGTCGCGACCGGCGAGCAGGACGGCGCGCGCCTCGCGCAGCCGGGCCGGTTCGGCGCCGGAGCGCAGCACCGCCACCTGCTCGGCCACCCGCCGGCGGGTGTCGGCGAGGACCCGGCCGACGACCGCGCCCTGCCGGTCACCGCCCGCGGCGGCCGCGGCGGTGAGCTGGGCGTGCAGTGCGCCGACACCGGAGCGATCGAGCAGTCCGGCGTCCCCCGCGGTGCGTGCGGCGGCCGCGAGCCGCGCCGAGACCGGCACGATATCCAGATCGCCCGCGCCCACCGCGGCGAGCAGTTCCAGGTCGCGCTCCCGCACCGACTGCCAGTCCTGGTGGGCGTGGATGCCGTTCATGGCCAGCAGCAGACGGGTGCCGTCCGCGCGCAACCGGTCGATCGCCCCGAGCGTGTCCGCGCCGATGATGGTGCCCGCGTCGAGCAGGATCAGCGCCACCGCCGGCGGAGCGGTCTCTGGCCCCGGCACCGCGTCGGCGCGCGGCTCCGACAGCGTGAGGCGCGGTTCGAACCGGGCCAGCTCGGTGCGCAACAAGGTCGTGTTGACGTCGGCCGGACCGATCACCGTGACCGCACCCGCGGAGCCGGAGTCGCGCACCGCGCGCAGCAGCGCCATTCCCTGCGGATTCCATCGCTGCACCACGGCCGCGAGTTCGGGGCCGAGTGTTGCGGCGGCGTCCGGCTCGCCGTCGGCGGGCGCGCCCCCGGGGCGAGACGGCGCGACCATCTCGGCGGACGCACTCACCGCCGCGGATTCCGGAGGCTCAGAGACCGGCACTGCTCATCCGTTCCCATAGTCGGATGTAGCCGTTGTGCACGCGCAACGCGGCGCGGCGGGCGGCAGGGGGCATATCGCTGGTGACGACGGCGCGCCAGCGCGCGGCGCGGGCCAGCGCGTCGTCGGCGTCGGAAGGCGCTGGCGCGGAGTATCCGGCCGCGAGATGGGCCACGTCGGGCCCTGCGAGCCCCGCGCAGAGCCCGAGCCAGACGGCGTCGTCGCTGTTGAGATAGGACTCGAGCAGGTCGCGCGCCCGACCGCCCTCCTCCGGCACCGCGCGGGCGGCGAGGCGGGCCAGCTCGTCGAGCAGCTCGCCGCCGCGCAGCGCGGAGACCTGCTCGTAGCGGCGGTGCAGCACCTGGTGCAGCGCGTCGATGCCGCTGGCCGCGTGCAGGATCTGCAGCAGCGCCTGCGGAGTGAGATCCGGATCGTGCCGCAGGGCCGTGCAGGCGCAGGCCACGCCGTACAGATCCCAGCGGCGCAGCAGTTCCGCGCGCTCGGCGGCGTCCGGCCCCGACCCGACGAACAGGTCCGGCGCGAGCAGCAGCGCCGCGTCGGCTTCGGTCGCCAGTTTGCGCAACAGGTCCAGCTCGGCCTCGGTCAGCGCGCCCGCCCTCGTTCGCGTGGCCAGCGAGGCGACCACCGGAACCACCGGAACTCCCAGCTCCCTGCCGTACTGCTGGGCGGCTGCCACCGCGTCGCCCCAGCGGGAACCGACCGCGTCGGCCTTGTTCAGCACCGCGATCGCGCGCTGCGGCGGCAGCGCGGCCAGCACCCTGCGGTCGGCCGGCGTCGGCGCGGCCGACAGCACGTAGACGACGATGTCGGCGTCGAGTTCCGGGTCGGGCGCTCCCGGCCGGTCCACCGGATCGGTCTCCACCGCCGACATCAGCGCGAGCGCGTGCAGCACCGCGGTCCGTCCCGCGTGCGCGCGTCCGGTCACCTGGATGCGCGGTGGTTTGCGCCACGCGCTGACGGCCGCCGCCGCGGCGTACCCGATCTGCGGATCGCGCCCCGTGCCGAAGCGGAGTTCGGCCAGCAGCTTGTCGAGCTGATCGTGCGCGGAGGTGGGCACGCCGCGCTCCCGCAACGGCCCATCGGAATCAGTGGCTGCCTGCATGCTGCGCACACCCCCTTTTACGGTGCGCAATTCTGTCAGAAGACGGCGCGCGGGACAGGTTCGACGGCTCAGCTGCCACTGAAGTACTTGTTCGCGGTGCGCACCACCCAGTTGGGGGCGTATTTGCCCACCGTCGCCAGCACCTTCGCCTGCGCGCCGATCTCGTAGTGCACCTTCGGCAGCCTCGCGCGCTTGCGGGTGGCCTCCCAGATCCCGGCGGCGACGTCGTCGGCGGTCAGCCGCACGCCGAGCGACTTCGTGGTCCCGGTCGTCACGCCGTCCACCATCGCCGTGTCCACGAACATCGGCCAGATCGCGAGCACCCGGATGTCGTGGCGCTCCCACTCCAGGTCGAGCGCCTCGGTGAAGCTCTTGACCGCGGATTTGCTGGCGCCGTAACTGGCGAGTTCGGCCTGGCCGTAGATCGCCGACGCCGAGCAGAGGTTGACCACCTGCGCACCAGGGGTGTCGCGCAGATAGCGGAACGCGCTGTGCGTGCCCGTGAGCACGCCGAGCACGTTGACCTCCACGATCGCCCGATGGGCGGCGAGGTCGATCTCCTCGAACGGCCCGGCGCGCAGGATGCCCGCGTTGTTGACGAGGATGTCCAGCCGTCCCGCCGCGGCGTGGAACTCCGCGAGCCGTTCCGCCCACTGCGTGGCGTTCGTCACATCCAGCACCCCGGTGTGCACTGCGCCACCTTTGGCTGTGATATCACCGGAAAGCCTGGTCAGCCCGACCTCATCGATGTCGTAAGCCCCGACCTGGTATCCCTGCGCAGCGAAAAGCAAGGCCGTGGCCCGCCCGATACCGGACGCCGCGCCGGTGATGAATACTGTCGGTCTGCCCATGCCGGGGAGTCTAGTGCCGGGAACGCCGTGTACCGCGGGGTTCCCACAGGCCCGGTCGGTCACTTACCCTGCTGAAGTGGTCGGCGCCATAACCGGTGCGCAGCTTGAACTTTCGCATGCGGCAACCGACCTCGACGATGAGGAGGTTGCGATGACCGCGAACGTCATCGGCGCTGTCGACCCGGAGCCGGCCTGTCCCGCGGAGCGCAAGCCCTTGCTGCCGAGCGCGGACCCGTTCCATCGACCGCCCAAAGGGTTCGCGGCCAAAGCGCCCGGCACCATCCTGCGCAGCAGGAAGATCGAGGTGGCGCTGTTCGGGGTTGTCCCGCAGCAGGTCTCGGCCTGGCAGCTACTGTACCGCAGCTGTGATCTGCACGGCGCGCCGGAAGCGGCCGTCACCACGGTGCTGCTGCCGATCGACGCGGAGCCGGACGAGGATCGCCCGCTGCTGGCCTTCCAGACCGCGATGGACGCGGTGACCGAGAAGTGCTCCCCGTCCTACGCCCTGCGCCACGGCGCGCGGGCCCTCGGCTCGGTCACCCAGCTCGAATGGCTCCTGGTCGCGAACGCGCTGCGGCGCGGCTGGGCGGTGAGCATCGCCGACCACGAGGGACCGCACGGGAACTTCGGCGCGCCGCGCGAGCCCGGCTACCGCGCGCTCGACGGCATCCGCGCCGCCCTGCGTTTCGGCCCGCTCGGGCTCGGCCCTGACACCCGCGTCGCGGTGTGGGGCTACTCCGGCGGCGGCATGGCCAGCTCGTGGGCGGTCGAGATGGCGCCGGCCTACGCCCCGGAACTCGACATCGTCGGCGCGGTGCTCGGGGCCCCGGTCGGCGACCCGCGCCAGGTCTTCGACCGGCTCAACGGCACGCCGTACGCCGGCCTGCCCGCCATCGTCATCGCCGCCCTGCGCAGGCTGTACCCCGCGTTGAGCTCGCTGATCGACAACGAACTCAGCCCGGAAGGCCACCGGTTCGTCGTCCGCGCGGAGAACGCCACGCCGGTCGGCGCGATCCTCGGGCTCGCGGGCAAGAAGGTGGACGACTTCCTCGACCGGCCGCTCGCCGAAGTGCTCGATACTCCGCAGCTTCGGGCGATGTTCGACGACCTGCGGCTGGGCAACACCACGCCCGCGTGCCCGTTGCTGGTGGTGCAACCCATCCACGACCAGGTCATCCACATCGATGGCGTCGACGGCCAGGTGGACCGCTACCGCCGCGGCGGCGCCGCGGTGACCTACGTGCGCGACCGGCTCAGCGAGCATTTCTCGCTGCTGCCGCTGTCCACGCCGATCAGTCTGGATTGGCTGGCAGACCGGTTCGCCGGGCAACCGGTGAGCGAAGTCGGCGACAGCACCGTGTGGTCGGTCGCGGCCTCGCCTTCGGGCGTGCGCGGACTGCTGGAGATGGCGGTGACCGCGGCCAAGGTCGCACTCGGAAGACCGCTGCGTCAGCAACGGCCGACCGTGCCGAGGATCGCGCCCGCGCGCGCCGCCTGACCGCCTGCTCAGCGGCCCGGGTGCAACCGCCTGCCGCACTGATCGCCGGATGCTGGACAATGGACGCCGTGAACGACGCCGCGAACCATACTGCCGAGTCAGTTCCGGGCCCGCCGTCCACAACGTCGGCTCCGGCCGAGGGCGGACCGAGGCACAAGACCGGCTCCCGCCTGTACCCACGAGTCACCAGCTTCCGGTCGCGCAGGGGCGCGCTGACCGCGACCCAGCAGCAATCCTGGGACCGGATGTGGCCATCGATCGGCCGCGAGGTCGCCGACGAGCCGCTGGACGCGGCCGCCTGGTTCGGCCGCGACGCGCCGCTGGTCATCGAGATCGGCTGCGGCACGGGCACCGCGACGGCCGCCATGGCGCAGGCCGAACCGCACCTGAACCTGATCGGCATCGAGGTCTACCAGCCCGGCCTCGCGCAATTGGTACAGCGCGTCGAGCGCGAAGGGATCGGCAACATCCGCCTGCTGCGCGGTGACGCGGTCGACGTGCTGGAGAACATGATTGCTGAAGAGTCGCTGACTGGCGTCCGCGTGTTCTTCCCCGACCCGTGGCCGAAGGCGCGCCATCACAAGCGCCGGCTGCTGCAACCGGCGACGGTCGCGCTGATCGCCAGCCGCCTGAAGCCGGGCGGTGTGCTGCACGTCGCCACCGACCACGCGGGCTACGCCGAGCACATCCACGCGGTGGGCATGGCGGAGCCCCTGCTCATCGGCCTGAACGAGACGACGGGCGGGGTGAGCGCCGAGCATCGCGACACCGCGCCGATCGGTTTCGAGCGACCCGTCACGAAATTCGAAGGCAAGGCACATCGCGCCGGTAGCGCCATCACAGAGCTCATATGGGGGAAGATCGACCGATGAGCGTCAGTGAAATGGCCCACGAAGTGGTCGATGTTGCCGGGGAGGTGCACGGCGGCGGAGCGGAAGGTCTCGGCAGCTCGGGACCGGACGTGCGCCGCGTCCTGTTGGTGTGGGACGCCCCGAACCTCGACATGGGCCTCGGCGCTATTCTCGGCGGTCGTCCGACCGCCGCCTACCGCCCGCGTTTCGACGCGCTCGGCCGCTGGCTGCTGGCCCGCACCGCCGAACTGTCGGTGGGCGCGGTGCATCGAGTGGAACCAGAGGCCACCGTCTTCACCAACATCGCCCCCGGCACCGCCGACGTCGTGCGGCCTTGGGTGGAGGCGCTGCGCAACGTCGGCTACGCGGTCTTCGCCAAGCCGAAGATCGACGAGGACTCCGATGTCGACGCCGACATGCTGGCGCACATCGCCCTGCGCAGCCGCGGCGCCGGTCTGGCCGGCATCATGGTGGCCTCCGCCGACGGCCAGGCGTTCCGCGAACCATTGGAGGCGCTCGCCGCCAAAGGCGTGCCGGTTCAGGTGCTCGGCTTCCGCGAGCACGCGAGTTGGGCCGTCACATCCGATACTCTCGAATTCATCGACCTCGAGGACATTCCGGGCGTGTTCCGTGAACCGCTGCCCCGGGTGAGCCTCGACTCGCTGCCCGACGAGGGTGCCTGGCTGCAGCCGTTCCGGCCGCTGTCGGCACTGCTCACCTCTCGCCCCGCCCAAGGAGTCGCTTAGTGTTCACACGCTGGGGCGATCTGGTATACCGGCTGCGCTTCGCCGTCATCGGCGTGGTCGTGGCCGGTCTTCTGGCTCTCGGTGGCTACGGCCTCGGGTTGGAGGACCACCTCAGCTCCAGCGGGTGGGACGATCCGACCTCGGAGTCGGCGCGCGCGGCGCGGATAAAGGACGGCGCCTTCGCACGGGATCACACCTCCGACGTCATCGTGTTGTACACGGCGCCGGAGGGCAAGACCATCGATGATCCGGAATTCAGCGACAAGATCCTCGAGAACCTGACGAGTCTGCCCCGCGAACATCCCGACGAGATCACCCAGATCAACGGCGTCTACTGGCGGAACACCGCGAATATCCCGGTTCAAGCCTCGGTTTTCGGCTCCAAGGACAAGAAGTACGCCTTCGCCTCCATCGCCATCAAGGGCGACAACGACACCGAGATGGTGCGCAACTACCGGAAGGTGAAGAACGTCTTCTTCATCCCCGGCGTGGATGTGCAGGTGACCGGTCTGCAAGCCGTGGCCGGCACGCTGAACGACACCATGGCCGACGACCAGAAGCGCATGGAGATCCTCGCCATTCCGGCGGTGGCCGTCCTGCTCTTCTTCATCTTCGGCGGTATCGTGGCCGCCGGGTTGCCGCTGATCGTCGGTGGTCTCACCGTGATCGGCGCCTGGGGGATCGTCCGCTTCATCACCGAGTTCACCGAAGTGAATTCGTTCGTCTCCCCGGTCGTCTCGATGATCGGCCTCGGCTTGGCCATCGACTACGGCCTGTTCATCGTGAGCCGGTTCCGCGAGGAACTCGCCGAGGGGTACGACACCAGGGTCGCTGTCCGCAGATCGGTGATGACGGCGGGCCGCACCGTCGTGTTCTCCGCGACGATGATCGTCGCCAGCCTCGGCGGCATGCTGTTGTTCCCGCAGGGCTTCTTGAAATCGGTCGCCTACGGCGCCATCGCGACGGTCTCGCTGGCGGCGCTGACCTCGATCACCGTCTTGCCCGCCATGCTGGCGGTGCTCGGTAAGCGCGTCGATATGCTCGGCCTCAAGCGGTTCCGCAAGACGAAGACCGCCGACGAGGTGGAGGGCGGTTTCTGGGGGCAGTCCACCCGCTGGGTGATGAAGCATCCGCTCAAGATCGCGATCCCGCTGTGCATCATCTTGTTGCTGCTGATCATCCCGGTGAAGAACCTCAGTTTCGGCGGTATCAACGAGCGGTATCTGCCGCCGGACAATCCGACCCGGCTGGCGCAGAAAGAGTTCGACACGATCTTTCCGCTGCGCAAATCCGACCCGATCGAACTGGTCTTCGTCGTCGACGATCCCAGCCTTGCCACCCAGGTCGGCAAGGTGGTGAAAGAGGCGAGCAAAGCGCCCGGACTGGCCGGCGAATTCGCTTATCCCCCGAGCACGGCTCCCAACGACAAGACCATCTACAAGACTTCCGTCACGCTCACCAATTCCGAGGACGCCGATCCGACCATCGATTACCTCCGCTCGCTGGAGTTGCCCGACGGCGTCACCATGCTGGTGGGCGGTCAGCCCGCGATCCAGAAGGACAGCATCAGCGCGCTGCTGGGCCGGATGCCGCTGATGATCGCGCTCGTCCTGTTCGTGACGACGCTGCTGATGTTCCTGACCTTCGGCTCGCTGGTGCTGCCGATCAAGGCCGCGCTGATGAGCGCCCTCGGTCTCGGGTCCACGCTCGGCATTCTCACCTGGATCTTCATCGACGGCCACGGCGCCGGGCTGTTGAATTTCACTCCGCAGCCGATCATGTCGCCGGTGCTGGTGCTGATCATCGCGATCATCTACGGCCTCTCGACCGACTACGAGGTCTTCTTGATGTCGCGCATGGTCGAGGCGCGCGCTCAGGGCGCGAGCACCACCGAGGCGGTGCGGATCGGCACCGCGCAGACCGGCCGGATCATCACCGCGGCCGCGCTGATCCTGCTCGTCGTCACCGGCGCGTTCGCCTTCTCCGACCTGGTGATGATGCAGTACATCGCCTACGGCATGATCGCCGCGCTGTTCATCGACGCGACCGTGCTGCGCATGCTGCTCGTCCCGGCCACCATGAAACTCCTCGGCGACGACTGCTGGTGGGCGCCGACCTGGATGAAGAAGGTGCAGGAGAAGGTCGGGCTCGGCGAGCCCATTCTCGATGACGAGCGCGTCGGCGGCGGTGATGTCGTCGACTTGGTGAAGACCACGCCGATCACCGATCCGGTGACCATGCAGATCCCCGCGGTCGCCGCCGCAAACAAAGTGCCGCGCAGGCGCAAGCCGCGCACGGTCGCCGAGATCGAGGCCGAGGCGCCGACCAGGCGGCTGGACCGGGTTCCGCCCTCGCCCGCACCGCAGCCGACTCCCGCTCCGCCGCCGCTCGATCCGGGCAGGCAGCGTCCGGAGCCGCCGCGCAATCCCACGCCCCCGCAGGGTGAACCGATTCGGCCCCGGCGAATCTCGCAGGTCCCGAACGATCCGCGCTCGACGCCGGGCCAGGCGGAGCAGCGGCCGCCGTCACCGCCCGCCAACCCGCAGGGTCCCGCAGGGTCGCGACCGTTGCCGCCCACCGGCCTGCCGCACGACCCGAGCGCATCGCACGCCGGTGTGCCCTCGGTGATTCTTCCCGAACGCAGCCCGCGTCCCGCGGTCTCGCCGATCACGCCGCCCGCCCCGCGCCCGACCCCCGCCCCGGAACCCCGTCCGCTGTCCGGCATCACGCAGGATCCGACCCTCGACCTCGCACAGCACGAGCCGAGCGGCCCGCGTCCGGCGCGCCTGCCGTCCGAGGATTCGGCCGTCTCCGACGGTCCCGCGCATCGTGCGCCCGAGCCCGAGGCCCCCGCGGAGCCGTACAACGGACCGGACACCACCAACCGCAGCAGCATCGAGAGCTGGATGGCCGAACTCCGCTCTTCCCGCCGCCACATCGGCCGGGTCCCCGAGGAAGGCAGGCACCACGGCGGCGACGGCCGCACGGTGAGCGTGAACGAACTACTGCGCCGCCGCGAGCGGGAGTGAGCGGTCGCTCCTGACAGCGAAAGCTGCCACGCCGTGCCGTTCGCGCTGAACGGACCAAGCACCCGCAGCTTTCGCACCTAGCCGCGCGGTACCGGCAGGCCCGGCTCACCGCCGGGATGTACTGCCGGTAGGGCACCAGGCGGTCGAATACACCCGGCTACTCGTACTTGCGCCTATTCGGCTCGGTTCGCAGGCGATGATCGTCGTCGGGCGTAGTGCCGACCTCGCCGACGAATAGCAGCGACCGGTCAGCCTGCCCGGCCGATGTCATCGGGCCCTTCCGGCTGCTTTCCGGTAGCCGTTGCCTGGCCGTTGGATTCGCTGCCCGTCCCCGCGTCGGCGAAGGCTCGGGCGTAGCGGGTTCCGGCCAGGAGCAGGAGGATGCCGACGACGAGGAAGGCGGCGACGCGGAGCAGGCCGTCCAGCGTCGCGAGGTCGAAGAGGAACAGTTTGGCCAATGCCGCCGCGGTGACCAGCAATCCGGAACCCAAGGCTAGTTTGGCGACCGCGGGTGCGTCGGCGAGTTCGCGCAGTCCGAACAGGAGGGCGCCGGTCGCGGCGGCCATCCACAGGATGGTCGCGGCGCTGTGGCCGATGAGGAACCCGTTCGGCGTTCCGGTCGCGACGCCGAGCGAGACCGTCGTGGTGGTCACCGCGTACAGTCCGGCGACGCTCGCGACGATCCACGGCCACGCGCTGCCCGCGGCCGGGCCCGGCAGCCGCCGCGCGCACCACAGCGCCACCGCGACCACCGCGAGGGCCAGCACCGCGCTGAGCGCGGTCGACATACCCAGATAGCGCTCCGAACGATGCTGCGAGGCAAGGATTTCGGGGCTTGCGACATTCAGCAGCGCCAAGCCGCCGAGCACCGCGAACGCACCGCCGAGGCCCGCCGCCGGGCGGGACATCCGCTGGCCCGCCACGCCGAGGAAGACCAACGCCACCAGCAGCAGAGCCGTGGGCAGCGTCTGTGTGTCGGTCGCGCCGACACACGCCTCGAGCAGCGCGATCGAGCCCGCGACGGCGGCCGCGAGGGCCGTGTGTCCGGGAATGCCGACAATGGCATGCGCTTTCGGCACCAAGCTCACCGCGGCGACGAGCAAGAGCACAGTGGCGGCGATCGACGCCACCCATACCGCGATGAACCGTTCGGAATACATTCCCGGCGCGAGCAGAATCGGCACCACCGCCGCCGCCATCGTCAAAGAGGCGGTGAGATCGGCAGGCCGGTGCCGGACGACGACGATCGTCCCGACGACTCCGACCAGCGCCACCGCTACAGCGGCCACGAGCACCCAGGTGCGCTCTCCGGCGGAGGGAGTACCGAGCACCACACCCGCGACGAACACCGATGTCGCCAGCACAGCGGGCAATGTGCGCGCCACGTGCAGGTAGGGCCAGTCCCGCGCCGACTGCACCGGCACGCAGGCCGACTGCAACACGATCAGGAACGCGAGCAGCAACGGTCGCGTGGTCACCACTGGAGACAGCGCCGCCGCGGCGAGCACCACCAGCGCCCCGAAAGGCTGCGAGCGCCACCGCATCGCCAAACCGACGCCTCCGGCGGCGACACCCAGGGCGACGGCGAGCCCGAACACCGGATGCAGCCAGTGGTAGATGGCGGTCACCGCGACGACATCGAGATAGGCGCCCGCGATGCCGGTGGCCGCCAGTGCTATACCGCCGACCCGCCCGCCGACCCGCCGGAAGACCCGCACGCCCGTGACGACCAGCCCAGCGGAGAAGGCCGCACCCGCGACCACCCGCGGCACCGGCCCGAAGAAGCCCGCCTGCGCGGCCAGAACCAGCAGCATCGCGACGCCGATCAGCGTCACCGCGACACCGGCCAGCGCCAAGATCCGGCTGATCACCCCGTCCCGCTGCCACCACGGCGTGTGCGGCACCGGCGACCCCGGGCGCGGCGGCATCGGCGGACGAGGCGGTACCGCGCCCGGCACCGGCCCCCACGCGTTCGGCGGCCACACAGCGCCGCCCCAGCCACCGCCTGGCGCGGCGTAACGCGGAACGTACGCGAGCTGCGGAGGAACCGGCACCCCGGCCGGCGGTACTCGACCCGGCCACGACGGCGGCACCGGCGGTATCGCCCCGGACGGCACGCGTCCCGACTCCCCGAACCCACTCGCGGGCACATTGGTCCCACTCGGCACTGTCCCCGCGGACCCGCCACCAGCGGGTGCACCGCTCCCACTCGACACCGGCCCTGCGCCAGAGCGTACGGATTCGGGAGTAGACCCGAGCGCATGACTGCCAGTCCCAGGGAGTACCGACGATTGCGAGATAGAACCGCCCGTCGACCCGTGCGGCGCCTCACTCGCGGACGCACCCGTCGCGTCGGCCACCGACCCGCGTGCCGCCGGGGACACACCAGCACCCGACGGGTCGGATACCGATCCACGTACATCCCCGGGAACGTCGGCACCCAGCGTGTCGGACGCCAACCCCCGCAGCGATCCAGGCTCGCCCGCAGCCGTCGCCGCGGACCCCGCCGCACGTACCGCTTCGGCGCCCGGCACACCCGGCCTGTCCGACGTCGGATGCGCTTCTCCGGGCCCGTCCGCACCCGGCGCGCCAGATGCGGACGGGCGCACCGAGCTGTCCGCGACGACTTGCTCGCGTAACAGCCGCAGATCGCGCCCGAGCGCGCCCAGCTGCGTCCCCAGCGTGGTGAACTCGCCGGAGAGCCGCGCGAGCAGCACCGGGTCGATGGAGGTGGTCATGACTTCATGCTGGTCATCGCGACGCGCGCGGGCATGAGTAGTTACCCCTGGTAGACGGGCGGGTTCTACCCGCCCGACCGGCCCGCACCCGGGCAGTCGGATGCGGACCGGTCGCGCCAGGTGGTCAGTAGGCGCGCAATCCGATGACCTCGTGCACGGCATCGATCACCGCGGCGCGCGGCGGCATGCGCAGCACGCCCGGCGCGGGTTCGCCCGCCCAATGCCAGCCGAGCGACGAATCGGAGCTGGGCAGCAGGACGATGCGACCGCCGGGAACCACGGTGACCCCGTGTCCGGCGAGGCAGCGCCGGACCGCGACCTCGACCGGCCGAGCGGGGCTGGGCGGCGTGACGAGAAAGGTCCACGTGCGCTCACCCGGATCGGCGATGACGGGCGCGGTGTGGTTGCGGTCCAGCTGGACGAGCACCTTGCGCCCCAGCTCCGGCGGCATGACGATCGCGCCCAGGATGGAGCCGGTGGTGATGGTCGGGCGTCCGGCGAGCAGCTGAACCGGAAGCCCGTAGGTATGCCGCAGCAGCTGCGCGACTTCATGGGGGTCGTGACAGCCCTCGAACATCGCTTCACTCCGCATCGCAGTAGCCGAATCCGGTCGAAATGACGGACTTTCGGTGTAGCAACCCGCGCTCGTCGCGCATATTTGCCAGCGGAGCGCTGACGAGACGTGCCGATCGCATCGCGCGGTGGCGCGCCGGTCGTTGGGTCCGAGCGTCAGGCCGCCACACGCGATCGGCGCGCGCGGCCTGGACGGTGTTCATCGGCATGGTTTTCATCGCCGCCGCCCTTTGCAGTCAAAGTTGCAGAAAGGCAACGGTATTCCAACCCGCAGCGAACGAGTCGTACGCAATGTCCCACTTCGGTAGTCGCAGATAACATAGCGTCGTACTCTGAAACCCAGATTTAACAAAAGGACTTGGGTATGGACGAATCGTCGATCGGAGTTCGGATCCGCCAGTTCCGCGGCAAGGCGCTCACGCAGCGCCAGCTCGCCGACCAGGCGGGGGTCAGCGTTGATCTGGTGCGCAAACTCGAGCAGGGGGGCCGCCAAACCGCGTCCATCGCCAGCTTGCAGAAGATCGCGCGCGCCTTGGACGTGGACATCGCCGATCTGATCGGCAAACGCCAGGGCGTGCCGTCCACCAATCCGGACGCGGGCATCGTGGCCATCCGCCGCGCGCTGACGCCGGTCGACGACCTGCTCGGCGAGACCAGGGAAGAAGAGGCGGTCAGTCTCGACGACGGCCGGCGCGCGGTCGAATACGCCTGGGGCGCTTACTGGTCGGGCCGCTACGAATTGCTGACCTCGATCCTTCCGCCCGGATTGACCCAGCTGCGCGCCACCGTGCATGCCGCGCGCAACGGTTCGGTCGCCCCCGCCAACGAGTTGCTGGCCAGGATGTACTGGGTAACCGGATGCACGCTGGTGCATCTCGGCCAAACCGATCCCGCCTTCCTCGCCATCCGGCAGGCGCTCAACGCCGCCGAGCTGGGCGACGATCCCCTGCTGCTGGCCACCATCCGCGGTTCGGTGGCCTGGCAGTTGCTGGTGCAGGGCCGCTACGACGAGTCCCGCGGCGTGGCGCTGAACGCGGCCGCGACCCTCGAGCCCTCCGGCGACGTCACGCCGACTCATCTGTCCGCCTACGGCTCGCTGGTGTTGCAGGGCGCGACCGCCGCGGGCCGAGCCCAGGACGTGCACGACGCGTTGTCCCTGGTACAGGCGGCCAGCGAGGTCGCCCTGCGAATCGGCACGGACCGGCAGGACTACGAAACGTATTTCGGCCCTTCGCAGGTCGTCATGCAGACGGTGGATGTCAACGTCTCTTCCGAGCGCTACCCGGAGGCGCTGGCCGCCGCCAAGGAGATGCCGGTCAACGGCAGCCTGCCGCAGACGTCCCGGGCCAGGCACCTCGCCGACACGGCGGTCGCGCTGACCCGCACCGGCAGGCACCAGCACGCGCTGGACGCCTTGCTCACGGCGGAGCGGGTGGGCGGCGCGGACTGGCTGAAATACCAGACCCTGCCCCGCCATATCGTGTCCGAACTGCTCGACCACGACCGCAAGGTGCCGCTGCGCGCGTTCGCCCGCAGGATCGGGGTGAACACCTAGGACGCCGGGCGTTCCCCGGCCCGTTCGATCACCTCGTCCAGCACCTCGCGCGAGCGCAGGAGATCGTTGATGGTGCGGGTGATCCGTTCGCGCTCGGTGTGCAGCTCGGCGACCAGCGCGGGCGTGGCGTACTCGTTGGGACCGCCGTCCGCGTCGCGCATGCACGGCAGGATGCGCGCGATCTTCTTGCTGGCGAGTCCCGCCGCGAGCAACTCTTGAATATGGATGACGCGGTCCACCGCCCGCTCCGGATAGTCGCGATGACCGCCGGGAGTGCGATCGGAGGCCAGCATGCCCTGCTCCTCGTAGTAGCGCAGCGACCGTTCACTCACGCCGGTGCGCTCGGCGAGTTCCCCGATCCGCATCCGTCACCTGGCCTTTCACCCTCGGGCTTGAATCTCACATTGATGTCAAGTTTTACCGTAATGTCATGACGAACGCAGCGGCTTCCGCCCTTTTCCAGCCCGTGACTCTCGGCCCCCTCGCGCTGCCGCACCGACTCGTGATGGCGCCGATGACACGTAACCGCGCCGCGGCCGACGGCACGCCGTCTCCGCTCATGGCGACCTACTACGCACAGCGCGCGAGCGCGGGCCTGATCATCGCCGAGGCGACCACGCCGAACCGGGTGGGGCAGACCTACGCGAACATCCCCGGCATCTACACCGACGCGCACGTGACGGGCTGGCGGGAGGTCACCGGCGCTGTCGCGGCGGCGGGCGGGCGAATGTTCCTGCAACTCCAGCACGGTGGCCGGGTCGGTCATCCGGACAACAGCGGGTCGATCCCGGTCGCGCCGTCGCCTGTTCCACTGCCCGAGCCCATCCACACGCCTAGTGGGGCGCAGAATGCCGTCGTTCCGCTGGAGATGTCCACCGCCGATATCGAGGCGACCATCGCCGATTTCGCGGCCGCTGCCGAAAACGCCATCGCGGCCGGATTCGCCGGGGTCGAGGTGCACAGCGCGAACGGATATCTGCTGCATCAATTCCTGGCGCAGAACACCAACCAGCGCACCGACTCCTACGGCGGTACGGTGATCAACCGCATCCGTTTCACCGTGCGGGTGGTCGAGGCGGTGGCCGACGCGATCGGCGCGCAGCGCGTCGGTGTGCGGATCTCCCCCGGAGTTTCCGTGAACGGCATCGATGAGGGCGACACCGAGGACATCTATCCGGCACTCGTCTCGGCGCTGGCCGGCAAGGATCTCGCCTACCTGCACTACGTCTTCGCCGACCCCGATCAGCCGCTGTTCCGGCGCATCCGGGCGCTGTGGCCGGGCGCGCTCGTCGCCAACCCGAATCTGGGCTGGGGCGTCCCCCTGCCCGAGGACGGCGGTAGGGAAGCCGCGCTGCGCCTGCTCGCCGGCGGAGCGGACGCGGTCTCGCTGGGCCGTTCCTTCCTGGCCAACCCCGATCTGGTCGAACGGATGCGCATCGGCGCGCCGCTGAACCCGGTGCGCGACGCGCATCTGATGTATGTGGGCGGCGCGGAGGGCTACACCGACTACCCGGCGCTCGACCTGATCCCCGCGGCGGGCTGACGCGCCGTTCAGCGACCCATCAGCCGGCGCCACTGCGCCATGAGCGGATGCTTCGCGGTGACCGAGCCGAATCGGATCTTGCCGTGCACCACCAGGTGCAGCGGGCCGATCGGCGGCCCGGTGCGGACCTTGTTGGTCACGCTGGAACCGATCAGCTCCAGCCCGTTCAGGTCGACGGTGGCCTCCGCGGGCACGATCAGGGTGATCGAACCGGCGAAATCGTCGACGCGCACCTCGACCACCTGGGTGGACATGATCGCCTCGGTGAAGTCCAAGGTCACGCCGGACAGCCAGTTGTTCAGAAACAGCGTGGGCGGCACCTGCCACGGGCCGCGACGGCTCACCCCGGACAACCGCGAGCGGATCACGTTGCCCGCGCCGTTCGCGGCGGGCGCCTGCCTGGTGAAAGCGGGCGAGGAGTTCACGAAGGTGGACGGCGGCGCGGCAGGCTGCCCGACCAGGCGGACGCCGGGCAGGTCGATGAGAACGGCGTTCAGTTCGCCGCGGGTCTTGGCGGCCAGCGCGGTGTCCATCCGCTCGGTGAACTCACCGAGCGAGAGCATGCCGAGGCCGACCGCGCGTTGCAGCAGTTGACCGACGTGTTCCCGCTCGGCGTCCGACACGCGCAGTTCCCGGTCGCCCACCGCGCCGCCGGAGCCGACCGCATTCGATACCGATTCGGGCCCACCCATGCGATCGAGGTTACCGAGCAGGCCGCCACGGGCGCATCAGGGCGATCCCTGATTCCGAAGCGCCCGGCGGATCACTCGAGCCCCTGTTCGATGGCGTAGCGGGTCAACTCGACCCGGTTCGCCAACTGCAATTTGCGCAGCGTCGCCTGGACGTGGTTCTCCACCGTGCGGTGACTGAGCCCCAACCTCGTCCCGATCTGCTTGGCGGACAGTCCTTTCGCCACCATCCGCAGCACCTCGGTCTCGCGCTCGGTGAGCGCGGGCCGGTGCGGCTCGTCGGGGCGCGCGGGCGTGGTCGCCATCCGCCGGTACTCGCCGAGCACGAGTCCGGCCAGCCCCGGCGTGAACACCGCTTGACCGGCCGCGGTGGCGCGCACCGCATCGATCAGTTCGGCCGCCGACGCGCTCTTGACCAGATAACCGGATGCGCCCGCCTTGATCGCGTCCAGCACGTCGTCGCGCTCGGCCGAGGCCGAGAGCACCAGCACCCGGCTGTGCGGCGACACCCGCAGCACCTCGGCCGTCGCCTGTGCCCCGTTGCCGTCGGGCAGTTGCATGTCCATCAACACCACGTCCGGCCGCACCGCCCCGGCGCGCCTGCTCGCCGCGGCGACGCCGTCGGCCGTGGCCGTCACCCGGAATCCGGCTTCGGTGAGGTCGCGGGAGACGCCGTCCCGCCACATCGGGTGGTCGTCCACCACCATCACCGCAATGGACCCGTCCGCCTGGCCGGTCATCCGCGCCTCCCGTCTGTCATCTGGGCACCCGGAATTCCCATTCGGTGCCGAACCCGACCCCGCCGTCGATCTCGGTGAGCAGGTCCGCGCTGCCGCCGAGGGCCGCGATCCGCCCCACGATGGACCGGGAAACGCCCATGCGCCCTTCGGCTTCCGCCTCGGCCAGCCGTCCGGGCGGGATGCCGACGCCGTCGTCGCGCACACTGATCACCAATTCGTCGCCGGTGTCCTCCAGTAGCACATATGCTCGCGCATCCGGCCCGGCGTGCAGTTCCACATTGGACAACGCCGTGGCCACGGCCGAGGCGATCTCGTTCGCCATCCAGCGGCCGACCGGCACCGGATCGCCGGGCGTCGACACCGACACCGTAGGCGTGGATTGCGCGGTCAGCAGCGGCCGCAGGTCGACCTCGGCCCCACCCGCGTCGCGGTGATCGGCCTGCTCGGTGATCAGCACCCGCAGGGCCACCTCCTGCTCACCGGCGCGCAGAGCCAATTCCTCCGTCGGTCCGCCGATTTCGCTGCCGCGGCGCTTGATGTAGCTGAGCACCTGCAACACCCCGTCGTGCACCTCGCGCGACAGCCGCTCGCGCTCCTCGGCCGCCGCGGTCAGGCGCACCGCCTGCTCCAGCTGGTCCTGGGCGCGGCGCGCGGTGTTGGCGGCCAAGCCGAGCGCGAGCCCCACGGAGACGAGCACCGGCACCGTCGCGTCCGTCCACACGTCCTCGCCCCACTGATCCCGCACCGTCAGCGACACCGCGGCGATCAAGGCGCCGGACAGCACGCCGGCGAACGGTCCGCGCAGGATCGCAGCGCCGATCACGGCGTTGGTGGCCCACAGCGTGGTCGGCAGCGTCTGATGTCCGTGGTACCAGCCGTAATCGGCGACCAGGCGGGTGGCGGCCATCAGCCCGATCACCACCACGTGGTCGCCGATCACCACCCAGGTGCGCAGCCGGGCCACCTCGGGAAAGTGCCACTGCGACAGCATGATCGCCGAAGCGCCCGACCACACCGCCATCAACGCGATGAGCACCCAGCTCAGCCGCTGGTTGGTGTAGTACGGCGCCGAGGCGATCTGCTGGCCGACCGCGTACAACAGTGTGACCAGCCGCAACGCCTGCGCGGCGCGCCACAGCGGCGTGGTCGCCACATCGGCCGATGGCAGCTCAGTCCTGCTCCGTGCCTTCGCCGGCTTGCGCGCCGTCATCGGAGTCCGCCTTCCGCTGTGCCGAATCCGTCGCCCGCTTCTTCGTCGCCTCGAGCAGCGTCGCGGCCACGTCGAACCGACCGGCCTCGGGCCGATCCGGATCGGCCGAATACAGCCCGCGATGGTCATCGCCGGTGTTCAGTTCGCCGTACAGCTCCTCGGGACCTTCCAGCAACGACCGGATCGCCGTATTCATCACCGCCACGAACGGCACCGCGAGCAGACCGCCGGCTATCCCGCCGATCACCACGCCCGCCGTGATCGCCAGCACCACCGCCAGCGGATGGATGCTGACCGCCCGGCCCAGCAGCAGCGGTTGCAGCACATGGCCTTCGAGCTGCATCACCGCGATGATGATGCCGAGCACGATCAACGCGGTGACCAGGCCCTTGGTCACCAACGCGATGAACACCGCGATGAACCCGGCCAGGAACGCGCCGATGATCGGGATGAACGCGCCGATGAACACCAGCGAGGCCAGCGGCAGCGCCAAGGGCACGCCGAGAATGGCCAGCCCGGCGCCGATGCCGATGGCGTCCACCGCGGCGACCACGACGGTCGCGCGGACGAATCCGACCAGCGTGCCGAACCCGAGCCGCCCTGCGGTGCGGACCCGCTCGCGGTGGTCGGTCGGCACGATCCTGGTGACGAACTCCCAGATCTGATCGCCGCCGTAGAGGAAGAAGATGAGGATGAACAGCGTCAGGAACGTCCCGGTCAGCAATTCGCCGATCACGGTCGCCGTGGTGAGCGCGCCGCTGGTCAGGCTGTCCTGATTGGACTGGATCGCCTTGACGATGGCGTCGCCCGCGTTGCGGATCTGCTCGTTGCTCAGATGCAGCCTGCCGTTGATCAGCCAGTCCTGGATCTGATGGATGCTGTCGGTGAACTTGTTCGACAGCTGCGGCACACCGGCGACGAACTGTTCCACGACGAAGGTCATGATGCCCGCGACCACGCCGATCGACCCGACCAGCGCCACGAACACGCCGACCGCGCGTGGAACGCCCAAGCGCTGCATCCAATCCACCAGCGGCGCCAGCAGCGCCGCCGCCAAAAGCGCGATGGCGAGCGGAATGACCACGGTGGCCAATTTCTGCACGATCGCGGTGACCGCGAGCCCCAGCGCGAACAACACCAGCAGTCGCCAGCCCCACTCCGCCGACACCCGGACGATCGGATGCACCGTCTCCGCGGCGGGCCGCGACAGCGTGATTTTCCGCTCTGGACTTGGCTTCGCCTCGCTCACCTCCGTGAGCCTAATGTGTACTGTCGGACGTAGTCCGTCCTCAGCCCGCGCACGGCCGGAGCGAAGGCGGAGGTACGCCTGATCTGTGCTGTCGGACGTAGTCCGTCTTCACCTGCGGCCAGCGCCGCGAACAGGCCGAGCGGACCGGAACGCTAGATTGGACTCCGTGTCGGCGCCTCTGGAAGCGGTCAAACAGACCATGCGAACGCGCTGGCCGCTGTACCTGACATCGATGCTGCTGGCGAACGCTTTCGGCGCGGTTCTGGTGTGGGCCTTCATCCAGTACGGACTACCCGTCCCCGAGGGCGAGCCATCCGGTGCCAGGAGCACCGGCCTGCTCATCCCGGCCGTCGTCTTCGTGGCGGGCGGCCTGCTCAGCATGGCCGCGTCCGCGCTCATGCTGCGCCCGGTGATGCGCTGGCAGATGCGCGGCGGGCCGCCGAGCCGCCAGGAGCAGATGGCCGCGCTGCACGCGCCGCTGCGCCAGGCGATCCTGCACCTGGCCCTGTGGCTGATCGGCGGAGCCGTGCTGGCCGCGCTGATCATCAGGGACACTCCCGCGCTGGCAGGCGCGGTCATCGTCACCGAATGCATGGCCGCGACCATCGTGTTCGGCTTCACCTACATGCTGGGTGAGCGCATTCTGCGCCCGGTGGCGGCCCAGGCGCTGACCGAGGGCACCTTCGACCACACCCTCACCCCTGGCGTCGGCACCAGGATGGCGATGACCTGGGGCATGGGCACCTTCGCCCCAACCATCGCCATCGTGCTGCTGTGCGTCACGCAGATCTCCTCGGACGTGAAGTTCTCCGCGCAATCGCTGGCCATCTCCATCCTGCTGCTGTGCGGCGTGGTGATCATGCAGGCGCTGGCGCTGTCCATGCTCACCGGTTCGAGCATCTCCGATCCGGTGCGCCAGCTCAGCCAGGCCATCGACCGGGTGCAGGCCGGGGCGCGGGACGTGCAGGTCGAGGTGTTCGACGGCAGCGAGATCGGCCTGCTGCAGGTCGGCTTCAACCGGATGATGGAGGAGGCGGCCAAGCGCCGTCAGCTGCAGGAGCTGTTCGGTCAGCACGTCGGCGAAGAGGTGGCGCAGCGGGCGCTGGACTACGGCACCGAACTCGGCGGCGAGACCCGCTTCGTCGCGGTGCTGTTCGTCGACATGGTCGGGTCCACCGCCACCGCGGCCGAGCGCCCGCCCACCGAGGTGGTGAGCCTGCTCAACGAGTTCTTCCGCATCGTGGTCGACGTGATCGACCGCCACCACGGCTTCGTCAACAAATTCGTCGGCGACGCGGCGCTGGCCATCTTCGGCGCGCCGCTGGACCGTCCGGACGCGCCGACCGCCGCGCTCGCCGCCGCCCGCGAACTGCGCGAGACCCTGCGCGAAGTGCCCGGCCTCGACATCGGCATCGGCGTCTCGGCGGGCTTGGCCGTCGCGGGGAACATCGGCGCGGCCAACCGCTTCGAGTACACGGTGATCGGAGATCCGGTCAACGAGGCGTCCCGGCTCACCGAGCTGGCCAAAGAACGTCCCGGCCGGACGCTGGCCTCGGGCAGCGCGCTGTATTTCGCCGAGGAGAGCGAGCAGGACCAGTGGGAGACCGGCGACGAAGTGCAGCTGCGCGGCAGACGCAGGAAAACGCTTTTGGCCTGGCCACGAGAACGGGCCGACGCGCCCGACGATGCCGAGATCGAGACGGCGCGTTCGTTAGGCTGACCGCGTGACCGCCCACGGGGAACAGGCAGGGGATCCTGCGCCGCCGCCGACGGCGGGTTCCCGTCGCGGCAGGCTCCGCTGGGTGAAATGGGTGCTCGGCGCCGCCCTGCTGGCCTTGCTGATCGCCGAGGGCGTGTATCTGTGGCCGCGGCTGCACGAGTCCTGGCGCAAACTCACCGAGATCCACTGGGGCTGGCTGGCGGCCGCGATCTGGTTGCAGGCGCTGTCGATGAGCGGATTCGGCAGGGTGCAGAAGCAGCTGCTCAACGCGGGCGGCGTCGCGGTGAGTCAGCGCAAGTCCGTCGCGGTGGTCTACGGTGCGACCGCGATGTCGGTGACCTTGCCCGCGGGTCAGGTGTTCTCCACCGCGTTCACCTATCGGCAGACCAGGCGCTGGGGAGCCAGTCCGATCGTCGCCTCCTGGCAGCTGGTGTTCTCCGGCGTGGTGGCCGCGGTGGGGCTGGCGCTGCTCGGCGTCGGCGGCACGCTGCTGGCAGGCGGGCGCGTCGGCCCGCTGAAGCTCATCCTTTCGCTGGCCGCCGTGGTGGCGCTGGTGTGGGCGGGCAATCACGTCTCGCGCCATCCCGGCTCGCTGGAGGCGCTGCTGCGCAAATTGCTGGCGCTGGTCAACCGGCTGCGCAAACGCCCGCCGGAGCACGGCGCCGCCAAGATCGAGGACGTGCTCGGCCAGTTGGAGTCGGTCGACCTCGGCAAGCGCGACGGCGTCCTGGTCACGCTGTGGGCGCTGGTGCACCGCTTCGCCGACGTGGCCTGTCTGGGCGCGGCCTGTTACGCGGTCGGCGCCGATCCGCGCATCGCCGGATTGTTGCTCGCGTTCGCCGCGGGCAAGGCGGTCGGGTCCATCCCCTTCGCGCCGGGCGGCATCGTCTACGTCGACGCGACGCTGATCTACGGTCTCACCGCCGCCGCGGGCCTGCCCGCCGCGCAGGCGGTCGCCGCGGCGTTCGTCTATCGGATGGTGAGTTTCATTCTGGTCGCCATCGTCGGGTGGATCGTGTTCCTGTTCTTGTTCCGCACACCGCAGGCCGACGACGCGGAGTTCGAGAAGGAGTTCGAGCAGCGGCGGCTGTGACGGCCGCCGCGTCCGGCCGCCCGTTACGCTGGCCCGCGTGAGGAAACTGGTGCCCTTCGTGCTCGATGCGCTGCTCGTCGTCGTCTTCTGCGCGATCGGTAGGCGCAGCCACGACGAAGCGGTGCTCGCCGGACTGCTGCGCACCGTGTGGCCGTTCGCGACGGGGTTGGTCGTCGGCTGGCTCGTCGTGGCGCTCAGGGGGCGCGCCGCGAAGGCCGCGCGGTTCGATATCGCCGCGCTGTGGCCCTCCGGCGTCGTGATCTGGGCCTGCACCCTGGCTGGGGGCATGCTGCTGCGCGTGGTCAGCGGTCAGGGCACGGCGGTCAGCTTCGTGCTGGTCGCCGGTGTGGTGCTCGCGGTATTCCTGCTCGGCTGGCGGGCGGTGAACAAAGCCGTGCGGTGATCAGGGCTCGGGAGTCGCCAGCGCCTGCAGCATCCTGGCCGCCATCCGCGCGGTCGCGTCCTTGCTGTCCACGTCGTTGATGTGGATCGCGAAGACCAGATCGCCCATCGACCCGATCAGCCACCCGTCCGGACCCGCGGTCGCGGCGAACGCGGCGACGTCGCGGTAGCGGCGCACGCTGGCCAGCTCCGGCGCGTTCGTGGCGTCGCGCAGCATGCCGCGCAGCCGGTCGGCGGTCTGCGGCGGCAGCGGGTCGAGCTTGGCGTCGGTGGCGCTCGGACGTCCGGCCTCGATCATCGGCGGCGGCACTTCCCCGCGCGCGATCGCGGCGGCGGCGATGGCCATGCCGAACGGGCTGGCCAGCACGGCATCCGAACCACCGCCTTGGACCACCTGCTCGGCGCTGCGG
This sequence comes from Nocardia sp. NPDC019323, assembly GCF_044389845.1. Classification (NCBI taxonomy): domain Bacteria; kingdom Bacillati; phylum Actinomycetota; class Actinomycetes; order Mycobacteriales; family Nocardiaceae; genus Nocardia; species Nocardia sp. NPDC019323. The sequence goes on along the minus strand of NZ_JBIRYN010000002.1, from coordinate 673,934 downwards.
CCCGCGACGGTAAGGCGGCCGGTCACCTCGTCGAGACCGGGCACCTTGAAGTCGATGCCGACCCCGAGCGCGGTCGCCGCCTCTGCCGCGTCCTGCACCGAGACGTCCTGTGGAGCCTTGTTCTTCGCCGACGCCGCGACCGCGCGGAACAGCTCCATGTTGCCGCCCACCGGATACAGCCCGGTGAACGCCACCGAGCCGTGCTCGCTGGCCTGGCTGTTCTGCGCGACGGCGACCACCGCGCCGGTGGACGGCTGGATCGCCACGATCGAGGCCTGCGTGGGCACGCTGACCACCGCGTCCTCGGCGGCGCGCTGCAAGCGCTGGTCCATCGTGCCCGCGATGTCCGGCCCCGGCGGCCCCTGCTGACCGGCGAGCTGGGTGATGAACCGTCCGTCCTGTTCGAACAGCTGCACCCCCCACCCGGAATGCGCTTCCTGGCTCTCCTGCTGCACCTTGCGCAGCGCGTCCAGCAGCGGCGACCAGACCCGGCGGTCGGCGGAGATGAGCCGTGGCTGCTTCTCCATCACCACGCCGGGAATCGGCGCCATCCGCGGCTCCAGGATCTCGAAGTCGCCCTCGCGCAGGTTCACCGCGACGATCGGCTTGCCCTGCGAGGTGGCCAGCTGCTGCATCAGCGACGGCCCGGTGATCAGCGGCGCGACCGGCTCGATGGCCTTGGCCAGCGCGTCGGTCGACGCGACCGGGTCGGGCATCTTCGTGGGATCGAGCTTGACGACGTTGATGGTCTGCTCGGTCATCAGCGGCTCACCGGCGATGTCGTTGACCCGCGGCGCAGGCGTCGGATAGGTGCGCACCAGCCGCACCGTCCGGTTGTGCGTCAGCTGCGGCATCACGACCGCGGGCTCCCAGGAGATCCGCCAGCCGATGGCGAGTTTGCGCACGTTGCCCTCGAGGCTGTAATTCCAGGTCTTGCGCTCGCCGAAGTTCCACTCGACGTCCATGCTGAAGATCGCCGACTGCGCGTCCAGACCGATGAACTGGGTCTTGCGGTAGTCGACCTTGGCGCCGTGCAACCCCTCGAACATTTGCTTGAGAGTTGCTGTGGCCGCGGTGGGGTACGACGTCAGGTCTGCCGCCTTGCTGTAGTCCTGATCGTCGAGCAGATCCGTGAAGCGCTCGACGACCGCTTCGGCTTCATTCTGCTTCTCGTGTATCCCGCACGACCCGATCCCGAGCGCGAGCGCCGCCACCCCGATGAGTGCCATTGCGCCGCGAACACGAAAGCGGCGGGATCCCCACACGTCCATGTCGCCCACTCTTCACTCTTGTCACTTCAGTAACAAGACCACCGTACCCGAAAAAGACCAGACCGCGATGCCTCCGTAGCGCGGACGTTACCCATGCTCAGCACCCCAATTCTGCCCCGGGATCTCGCATCTCGGGGGGCCTTTCATGATCATCGTCCAGCCGGTCGGAGGCAACCGGCGCCGCTACCGTACCGGCCATCCCGAAAAGTCGCGCGGTTACCACCCGAGTCGACGTTTCGAATCAATAAATACCCCCTCGGGTGCGGATCGAAGCAACCGGACCCCTGTTCGCACACAGCGGAACTCCCCTGCCCGTATTGCGACGTAATCTTGTAATCACTGAAAGTACCGCACCACAGTAAGTAGGTGACCCGTCATGAGAAACGCGCACCGCGGCCGGGGTTTCGGACGCACGGGCGGCTGGCAGCAAGCCGACCTGCCGGACCCCTCGGACGTGCCCGATTGGTTCGCGGGAAGATTGCCGAGCGACTGGTTCACCGGCCCGCCGGTGATCGAGGTCGACCGGGACGAGATCGTCGTCATCGGCGAGCTACCGATTCCGCAACCGGAGAAGAAGCCGGACGCGGATGATTCCGAAGCCGCGACGGACGAAGTGCCGCGCGCGACGAAGGAAGGAGCGGTCGCCCGGTTCCGCGAGTCCACCCGGCCCGCCCGGATGCAGATCGCGAACGAAGCACAGCACCGCTACCGGCGCAATGTGGCCTGGGGCGTGTCGGTGGACGGCGAACGCATCCTGTTCACCCATCTGGCCGTGCCCGTGATGACCCGTTTGCGTCAGCCAGAACGCAAGGTGCTCGACACCTTGGTCGACGCCGGCGTCGCCCGTTCCCGCGCCGACGCCCTCGCGTGGACGGTGAAACTGGCGGGCAAGCACGCGGAGACGTGGCTCGAGGAACTGCGCGAAGCCATGCGCAAGGTCGATGACCTGCGCTCGGAAGGGCCGCAGGGGCTGTAGCCGATCGGGTCCGGTCCCGGTGGCGCGCTGCGGCGCGGTATCTTGCCGTGCATGGCTGCGACCGCGACGCCGGGCCCGATCCTGGTCCTGAACGGCCCGAACCTCAACATGCTCGGCACCAGGCAGCCGGAGGTGTACGGGTCGGCGACGCTGGACGACGTCGTGGAGTTGTGCAAGCGAACCGCGGCGCGATTCGACCGGGAGATCGTCGCCTTCCAGTCCAATTCCGAGGGTGCGCTGATCGATCGCATCCACCAGGCGCGCGGCGCCGAGTCGGGCATCGTGATCAATCCCGGCGGCCTCACCCACACCTCGGTGGCGCTGCGCGACGCGCTGGTGATCCCGGAGCTCCCGATCGTCGAGGTGCACATCAGCAATGTGCACGCGCGCGAAGAGTTCCGGCACCACTCCTACATCTCGCCGATCGCGACCGCCGTGGTCGCGGGAATGGGCATCCAGGGCTACGCCGCCGCCGTCGAATTCCTGGCCCGCTCGGCCTGAACTCAGTTCAACCGGAAGACCGGGAAGCCCGGCGCGATGGCGGCGAGTTCCTCGTCGGTGGCGTCCTTGGTCACGCCCTCGAAGAACCTGCCGACCTCCCAGCCCCACTTCCGCAGGTAGAGACGCAGCAGCGGCACCTTGTCGGCGTCGGCCACCTCGGTGGCGGTGAACGTCTCGACCTTGCGGCCCAGCCGCAGCTCGCCACCGCCCGCCGCGCGCAGGTTGCGCACCCACTGCGTGTGGCCGCGAGGCGCGACCAGGTAGCGCTCGCCGTCCTCGCGCACCATCAGGTTGACCATCGTCGTGCGCCATTCCCCGCTCTTGCGCCCGCGCACCGCGAGCAGCCGCGAGCCCATCACGCTGATGCCGAGCTTGGGCAGCAGGTTGGCGATCCGGTTGAAAACCGCGTCGAATCCGGCCGGGCCGATGTAGCGGGTGCTGAGGTCCATGACAACTCCTTGTTGTGAGCACTGCTCTCTATAGAGAGAACTGTTCCACACCGGCGGCCACAAAGTCAAGAGCACCGCTCTCGTCAGTCCGGAGACCAAGATCAACGGCACATGCGGCATTTCGCGAGTAGCCCCTCCACCATGTGCCGTTGATCTCGAAGGGCCTAGGGGGCCGGAAGGGGTTCGCCGGTTTCCAGGAGGGTTTTGAGGTTGGAGAGGATGCCGGGCCAGCCGGTGGTGATTGCTTGCAGTACGGGGCTGTCGGGCGCGAAGCCGTCGTGGACCACCGTCAGCTTCACCACCTCGCCCTGGGGCTCGAGTTCGAACATCACTTTCGAGCGGGGCTCGCGGGACCAGGCGGCGACGTCGTCGGGGTTCATGTCGAAGGTCTCGGCGAAGGCCGGGTCGAAGGTGTGCCAGGTGTAGGACAGGCGGCGGTACGGTTCGGCATCCAGCACGACTTGTTCGGGGTCTTTGCTGGTCCAGTTCTGTTGGCGCCAAGTCATTTCCGATCCCGGTCGCCAATCCGTGTCGAAGCTCGCGCCCCAGTAGCGGTTGGTGAAGGCCGGATCGGTCAGCGCCTGCCACAGCTTTTCCGGGGTGGTCTTGATGTAGGTCGTGTAGACGAATGCGTTGTCGCCCATCGGTTGTTCCTCCAGTGCTCTCTTCAGGTCGGCGAGGGCGTTCACGCGCTCGCGGTGGTACCGATCGATCCAGCGTTCGGCGATGGCGTTGATGGGCTCGGCGTTGAGGTAGTGCAGTTTTTCGCGGCCACTGCGCCGGGTCGTGATGAGGTTGGCCGCCTCCAGCACCGCCAGATGCTTGCTCACCGACTGGCGGGCCATCGCCAGCCCGGCGCACAGTTCCCGCAGTGTCTGCCCGTTGCGGGCGTTCAGGCTGTCCAGCAGCCGCCGCCTGTTCGGGTCGGCCAGCGCCCGAAACACCTCGTCCATCGCTCACCTTTCAAACATGCAGCCGTTCGGCTGCCTATTTACATAATAGGCAGCCATTAGGCTGCATATCAACCCCGGAAAGCAACCCGCCCCGGAAGAGCCGGTGGGTCCGCGACGAGGAGTGCGAGGACCCGCCGACTCCGCCGGGGCGGGTGCGTGGCGGTCAGGAGGGATCGCGAAGGAGCGCGTACGTGGAAATGGGCTTCCCCGCCCGCTCACTGGCGGCGACGGCCTTACGCCACAACCCTTGCGCGGTGTGCGAGAGGACGGCGTCGACGCCGACTTCTTCGCTCGCGTCGATGACGTGCTGCGCGCCCGCGTCCATCATCTTCAGGCTGGCCAGCGAGGCCCACCCGCCGTTCTGGTTGGCGACCGAGAACTCCTCCATGAAGTAGGGGAAGGCGGCGGCGGAGCGGATCGCGAACGGGACGAACGCGGCGATGTCGTGACCGGAGCGGTCGATCATCGCCGTGGCCTGGTCGAAGGCCAGCAGCCATGGATGGAAGATGGTCAGCAGCCCCTGGTAGAAGATCTGCGCCAAGCCGTCGTCCGCGCCCAGGTACTCCTGCGGGCTCAGCGGGCGCAGCAGTTCGGCGTGCGCGTCGAACACCGCTCGCGGGCCGCTGTAGAAGATGTAGGACGCGGGATGGGTGATGTTGTCCCCCGCAGACATCACGCCGCCCGAGATGAATTCCGCGCCGTGGGAGCGAACCCACTCCGCGCCCGCGCGGGCCTTCCCGGGCGAATCGGAGGACAGATTCGCGATCACCTTGCCCTTCAGGTGGCCGGTCACCGGACCCAGCACGTCGTACATCGCCGCGTAGTGGGTCAGGCTCAGCACGGTGACCTCGTTGGCGTCGAGCGCGTCGGCGACGGTCGCCGCGCGCCTTGCGCCGAGTTCGACCATTGCGTCGACCTTCTCGGGGCTGCGGTTCCACACCGTCACCTCCACGCCTGCGGCCAGGAAGGCCCTGACCATCGCCTGCCCCATCGGCCCGAGGCCGACGACGGAGACAGCGCGGGCGGTGGTCTGCTCGGACATGATGTGTCCCTTCGGTTCGATGATTGCTTGCTTCGGCGCCGGCATTCATCGTCGTTCCCGCAGGTAGAGTCGGGAAGACCGAACGTGGAGGTGCGGTTGCTTACCTCGAGGTTCGAAACGAGGTCAAAGGAGCGCGGTGGGCATGAGCAGTGACGCGGATCACGAAGTATGCGGCATGACGGTCGCGATCGATGTCGTCGGCGGCAAGTGGAAGATGCACCTGATGTGGGTGCTCGGCATGGGCCCCCAGCGCTTCGGCCAGATCCGCAGGTTGCTCGACGGAGTCAGCGAGAAGGTGCTCGCCGAGAACCTGCGTCAGCTCGAGGCCAGCGGTGTGGTGCACCGTGAGGTCTATCCCGAGGTCCCGCCCCGCGTGGAGTACTCGCTCACGCCGCTCGGTGAGGAACTGGCGGTGGCGCTGCGTCCGCTCGAGGAGTGGGGCGGGCGGCACAAGCACGAACTGACCGCGAACCTGCTGGCGTCGGCGAGTTAACCCAGCCACTCGGCGGCGATCCGCGCCCCGACGCGTTCGAGCAGCGCCGCCGCCTCGGTCATCGAGCGTTCCGGGTCGGGTTCCAGATCCGCGAGCGCGTAGCTGCCCGCGAAGCCCGCGGCCCGGATTTCGGCGGACCCGAGCAGCGTGCGGCCCGCCACGACGATCACCGGGACATCGGCCTCGTGCGCGGCCGCGCACACGCCGACCGGCGCCTTGCCGTGCAAACTCTGCTGATCGAGCGAGCCCTCACCAGTGACCACGAGGGTGGCGGTGACGAGCAAGGCGGGGAAATCGAGCAATTCGAGCACGACCTCGATACCGCTGCGCACCTGCGCGCCCAGCAGCGCGAGCGCGCCGAAACCGGTGCCGCCCGCCGCGCCCGCGCCGGGCAGGCGTGCGAACTCCGGACCGGCGAGTCGCGCCCACTCGGCGAGCGCGTTGTCGAGAAGGTCCACTTCGGCTGGCCCTGCGCCCTTCTGCGGCCCGTACACCGCCGCCGCGCCGGTCGGCCCGAGTAGCGGATTGTCGACGTCACAGGCGAGCGTGACTTTCGTCCCGGCAACACGGGGGTGCAGGCCGGAACGGTCCAGCCGCGCAGCCTCGGCCAAAGCCGCTCCGCCGCGCGGCAATTCCCGGCCATCGGCATCGAGGATGCGCGCGCCGAGCGCCTGCGCCATGCCCGCGCCGCCGTCGGTGGAGGCGCTGCCACCGAGGCCGAGCACGATCTCGGTCGCGCCGTGCTCCATCGCGTGCGCCAGCACCACGCCGAGCCCGTACGTGCTCGCGCCCAACGGGTCCGGCCGCCCGTCGGGCAGTATCGCCAGTCCGACCACGGCGGCCAGTTCGACGACCGCCGTCACACCGTGCCGGGCATACGACGTGCGACGCGGAACTCCGGTCGGCCCCGGCGCGGTCACCTCCACCCGCGTCCAGCCCGCCGCGACGAACGCTTCGACCGTGCCGTCACCGCCGTCGGCGACCGGCACCTGCCGGATCTCGGCGTCCGGCACACTCCGCCGCAATCCCGCAGCCAGCGCCGCCGCCACCTCCGGCGCGGCGAGCGACCCTTTGAACTTGTCGGGAGCGAGGATCACTCGCGCAGCGGGTGTCATCCCCACATTCTCGGACCCGGCCGCACGCGTCGCACCCCACCGCGCGGGTGACCCTCAGCGCGCTGGGATCGGGGCCTCGGCGGCCCGTGTGACCTCGACCTTTCCGGTGCGCAAGTAGGCGAGTACCGCGTCGTCCACCGCCGGATTGCCGCGGCCGAACGTGCCGTGGTCGCCGCCGTCCACGACGACCAGCGCGCCGCCGAGCGCCGCGGCCATGGCCGGGCCGCCTTCGTACTTGGTCAGCGCGTCGTGGCGGCTCTGCAGCACCAGCGGCGGGGTGCGCAGCCCCGCGCCCGTGATCGGCACCGGTTTCGTGACGGGCTTCCAGGAACCACAGGCCATTCCCGAGCGCACCAGGTCGGCGCGCGCGTCCATGGCGTTGCCGCCGGAGGCTATGGTGCCCGCCGCCGCGCCGAGCAGCTCCGGCCTCCCGGCCACGGCGTTCTCGTTGCAGGTGATCGCGCTGAACACGAACCGCCCGGTGGGGTCGGTGGAGGTCGCGCCCTCGATGACCCGCAGGCGCTGCACGTTCGCCGGGTCGGCCGCGGCGTCGGCCATCGCGCGGGCGAACGACGGCCAGAAGGTGCGGGTGTAGGTGGCCACGGTGGTGGCGCCGAGCAACGGCACCTGCGCGGAAACGCCGCCGCTCACCAAGGTGCGCAACAGATTCTGCAGCTTCCCCAGTTGCTCGACGCCGCCGGTGTAGCCGTCCCGCGCGATCTCCGCCAGCGGCTCGGGCAGCGCGCCGGGCAGGTCGGCGATGCTGGCGGGCGGCGGGGTCAGGTTGGCGTACCAGCCGCCGCCCTGGCCCGCCGCCAACCGGACCCAGGTGCGGTAGACCTGCAAGGCGGTATCGCCCAGGTGGTATTCGCCGTCGTGTTCGGCGATCCAGGCGAACAGATCGTCCAGGCGCTGTTTGCCCGCGACCTGCTGCTGCGCGAACTCCTCGGTCCACACCCAGTCCGGATGGACGTTGGAGTCCAGGATCATCCGATCCACGCGGTCGCCGAACAGTGCCGCGTACACCGCGCCGAGATAGGTGCCGTAGGAAGTGCCGAGGTAGCCGATTCGCTCCAGGCCGAGCGCGGCGCGCACGGCGTCGAGGTCGCGCGCGGTGTTCTCGGTGGTGATGGTGTCCAGATAACCGGGCTGCGCCGCGTCACAGGCCTTCTTGATCTCGTCGCGGTTGCCGCCGCCGAGCGAGACCTGCTGACCGTCCCCGTTCTTCGTGCTCGTCCCGCATTGCAACGGTGTGGCCCAACGCAATCCGCGCGGCTGGACGGCGATCCGGTCGTAATGCTCGGCGAGCGCCGCGGGAAGCACATCCGAGCGCCGCGCCCAATAGTCCAGCGCATCCGCGCCGGGCCCACCGGGATTGGCGAACAGCACGCCTTCTCGCTCCCCCGTGGCCGCGATGCGGCTGACCGTCAGCTCGATCCGCGCGCCGGCGGGGTCGGCGTAGTTCATCGGCACGCTGACGACGGCGCACCGCACGCCCCGATCGGCGGGCACGGAACCCTCTGGACACGTGCCGAACACGACGCCCGGCGCGGCATCCGCGACGCCGGTGACGATCGATCCGCCGAGCAGACCCGCGGCGACGACGGCGGCCGCGAGCCGCGAAACCCGCGGTGTCCTCAACATTCCGGTACCTCCCCGAGCCTGCCCCTCGCACGCGACGACGGACCCGACCAAGAGCATTCTGCGCAGGCCCGCCCGGACAGACAAGTCGATGGCGGGATTCCGCCTGGCCTGGCGTGTGATTTACCGGGACACCGGGGCACAGAGTAGCGTCGAGCCATGTCGACCGAGGTCAGCAACAACACCGCACTGGAACGCTTCGAGATCTACGTCGACGGTGCGATCGCCGGCTACGCCGAATACCAGGACACGGCCTCCGAGCGCGCGTTCGTGCACACCGAGATCTATCCGCGCTACGAGGGGCAGGGCTACGCGCGACTGCTGATCGAGACCGCCCTCGACAGCACCCGCGACGACAAGCTCGGCGCGCTGCCCATGTGCCGGTCGGTCCACCACTTCATCGAGACCCGCCCCGAATACCTGGTGATGGTGCCGCACTGGGCGCGCGACCGGCTGAACCTGCCTCAGTAGGCCGCGACGGCTCCGTCCAGCGCCTGCTGCAGATCGGCGCGCACCAGCTTGGCGATGTCGCCGGGGCGGGGCGGCAGGTCGAGCACCGGGACATTGAAGTAGAAGCTGGCCCCCTTGGCCTCCTCCTTCGTCGGCTGCACGGCCGGGTCCTCGCGCGGTCCGTAGCTCAGCGCCATGGACACCAGCGCGGGCTCGGCGCCGAGTTTCATCGCCCGGAACGCGATGTGCCCGATGCCGCTGCCCACCGCCTGCACGCGGGTGGGGTCCACGTCGTTGCAGGTGCCTTCGGGAAAGACCGCGATGCCGTCGCCGCGGGCCATCCGCTCCGCGCAGACGTCCATCATGCGCTGGCCCGCGGCGTTCACCGCGCGAATGCCGTGGTCCTTGCCGCGGAACACCGGGATGCCGCCCATCATGTCGATCTTGCGCCGCTGATCGGGATCGGCGAACAGTTCGTCCTTGGCCAGCACGCGCACCCGGCCGATCACCCGCCGTAGCCCGCTGCGCCACGCCGCCGCGGCCACGGTGTAGGGGTCGTTCTCGGACAGATGGTTGATCGCGATAAGCAGCGGCCGGTTCTGCCTGATCACCGCGCGCAGCGCTTCGCGAGCGCCGTCGGCGTAGGTGACGCGCGGATGGTAGCGGCGGCCGAGAATGGCGTAGGCCCCCCAGGCCTTCATGCGGTTCTGACGGTGCTCGCGGTAGAAGTCGTACACGGTCTCGTTGTTCTCGAGGCGCACCTCGGGCGGTTCCATGACGTGGAACTCTACGAGGTGGCGCCGATGGCGCAACGTGACGTCCTGCACCCCGCCCGCGACCCGTTCGGCAAATCCGGAAGACAGAAGTGGGCCGCAGAAGGCGCATTGTGGGCGAACAGCTGCGATGATGTCGGAGTGGCACGCGCAGAAGACCCGGACGATCGGAAGACCCGCGGCGGGCACGGCGACCGCAGACGACGTTATTTCCGGCACGGCGAGCAGGTGGTTCGTGCCGGGACGCTGCTGGTGTCGTCCACCGAACTGGTGGAACCGACCTTCCGGCGCACCGTCGTCTACATCATCGAGCACAACGAGGCGGGCAGTCTCGGCGTGGTGCTGAACCGCCCGAGCGACACGGCCGTGCACGAGGTGCTGCCGCGCTGGACGGACGCGGTCGCGGCCCCGCGCACGCTGTTCGTCGGCGGTCCGGTGAAACGGGACGCCGCGCTGTGCCTGGGCACGGTGCGGGTGGGCGCGCGGATCGACGGCGTCCCCGGGCTGCGCCGCATCGACGGACGCGTCGTGCTGGTCGATCTGGACGCCGATCCGGAGCGGGTCGGCCCGCTGGTCGAGGGCATCCGGATCTTCGCGGGCTACGCGGGCTGGACCTTCGGCCAACTGGAGGGCGAGCTGGAGAACAACGACTGGATCGTGGTGTCGGCCCTGCCGTCCGACCCGATCAGCACGGGTCGCCCCGACCTGTGGGCGCACGTGCTGCGCCGCCAGCCGCTCCCGCTGTCCCTGCTCGCTTCACACCCGATTGAACTCGAACGCAACTGAGACCGTGTACTCCTCGAGGGGACCGAAGGAGACACGACATGAGACCCGACAACTGAACCGGCAAGAGCATGGGTGACTCGTCGGCTGCGCCCACCGACCGGCCCCGCAACTCGAGCGGAGAGGTATCCAGTTGTGCCCAAGACGCGCGGCGAGACGGGACGGCCCGACGATCAATCCGAATTGATGCGGGCGCTCTATCGCGAACACGCCACGCCGCTGTGGCGGTACACGCTCGGCCTGGTTCGGGACCCGGGACGGGCAGAGGACATCGTGCAGGAAACATTGCTGCGGGCCTGGCAACGGCCGAATGTTCTGGATCAGTCCACCATGTCGGCGCGGGCGTGGTTGTTCACCGTGGCGCGCAATCTGGCCGTGGATGAGCATCGCAGCGCCCGCAGCAGGCGCGAGTTCCGCACCGACAACCCGCCGGAGCAGGCGACACCGGACCAGTCCGACCGCGCGCTGGACGGCTGGCTGGTCGCCGACGCACTAGGCAGGCTCAGCGCCGATCATCGCGAGGTGATCGTGCGGGCCTACTACCGGGGGCTGTCGACCCACCAGATCGCCGAGGAACTCGACGTCCCCGCGGGCACGGTGAAGTCCCGGATGCACTATGGCATGCGCGCATTGCGCCTGGCACTACAGGAGATGGGGGTGACAAACCAGTGACGGACATCACCGACGATTTCAGCACGTGGGACGCCCCGTACGTGCTCGGCTCCCTGACCCGCGACGAGCGCTTGCAGTACGAGAGCCACCTCTCGAGCTGCCCCGACTGCCGAGCGGGCGTAGCCGAGCTGGCGGGTTTGCCAGGCTTGCTCGCCCTCGTGGACGCCGACGTCGCGACCTCGATGATCGAACCGCCCGCGCAAGCCGCGGCGCCGCCACCGCCACCGCCGATGCCCGAGCTTCCGCCGCCTGCGCGGCTGGCCGACGCGGCCGAGCGCCGCCGCAAGCGCAGCGGGTGGGCTTCGGCCGGTGTCGCGCTGGCCTCGGCCGCGGCCGCGGTGGCGATCGCGGTTCCGATCACGGCTTCGATCACGGGATCGAACACCGAGACGGGGCCGGGCACCAGCGAACAGGCGTTCGTCGAACGCCAGATGACGCCGGTGCAGCCGACGCCGGTCTCGGCCAGCTTCAAGCTGGTCCCCGCGGGCGATCAGACGCGAGTCGTGATGTCCTGCAGTTATCCGCCTGGTGAGCCACTGCGCTACAACGCGAACCTCGCCCTGTACGTCATCCGCGCGAACGGCCAGCAGCAGCAGCTCGACCAGTGGCCGGCGGGCCCCGGCACCGAGCTGACCATCGACCGGACCATCGACGGCCCGCCCGACCAGGTTCGCGCGGTCGAGATCCGCGCGGCGAACACCGGGAGTGTGCTGCTCACCGGCACGGTCTGAGCGAAGCGACGATCCCCCGCGGACATCGTCCGCGGGGGATCCGCTGCGCTTCGGCCGGCTCAGCGGGTCTGCCGCCGGAAGATCGAGGACGACCAGAGATATCCGACGGCGGTGAGACCTGCGCACCAAGCGAGGGAGACAACTCCGTTGGCGCCGATCTCGGTGCCCATCAGCAGACCTCGGATGGTCTCGGTGAACGGCGTGAAGGGCTGGTACTCGGCGAACTGGCGCAGCCCGGCGGGCATGGTGTCGGTGGCGACCAGGCCGCTGCCGAGGAACGGCAGCATCACCAGCGGGAAGGGCGTGTTGCTCGCGCTCTCCGGATTCGGCGCGAGCAGGCCGAGCGCCACCGAAAGCCAGGTCAGCGCGAACATCACCAACGCGAGCAGCGCGAACACCGCGAGCCATTCCAGAGCGGTGGCATTCGGGCGGAAGCCGATGAGCAGTGCCACCCCCGCCATCGCGGCGATGCCGATCAGCGCCTGGATCAGCGCGCCGACCACATGGCCGGTGAGCATGGCCGACTGGGCGATGTCCATGGTGCGGAACCGGTTCACGATGCCCTTGGTGGTGTCGGTGGCGACCGACACGGCGACCGACACCGTCATGTACGCCGGAATCATCAGCAGCATGCCCGGCGCGAGATAGTCGATGTAGTTTCCGCCGGAGGACTTCTCCAGCGCGCCGCCGAAGACGAAGTTGAACACCAGCAGCAACACCGTCGGCATGACGATGACGCCGAAGGTCAGACTCGGATAGCGCTTGGCGTGCACGAGATTGCGCCGCAGCATGGTCGCCGAATCGGCGAGGGCGTAGGACATGCTCATCGCACGGATTCCTTTTCGGTCGTCGGGTGGCCGGTGAGAGTGAGGAAGACGTCGTCGAGGTTGGGCGTGTGCACGGCCAGGCCCTCGACCTCGATCTGCTCGTAGTCGAGCCGGTCCAGCACGGCGCGCAGCGATCTCACGCCGCCGTCGCTGGGCACCGCGAGGGTGAGGTTCTCCTCGTCGTCCGGTAGCGCGGCGGCGCCCAGCGCGTCGGCCGCGGCGGTCAGGGCCGCTCGATCGGCGAATTCCAGGCGGATGTGGCCGCCTGGCACCAGTCGCTTCAACTCCGCCGCGGTGCCTTCGGCGACGAGCTCGCCTCGATCGAGTACCGCGATGCGGTCGGCGAGCTGGTCGGCCTCCTCCAGGTACTGGGTGGTGAGGAAGACAGTGACGCGGTAGTCGTCGACCAACCCCCGGATGATGTCCCAGATCGCTCGCCTGCTGCGCGGGTCGAGCCCGGTGGTCGGCTCGTCGAGGAAGATGATGCGCGGATCGCCGACCAGCGTCATGGCCAGATCGAGGCGTCTGGTCATGCCGCCGGAATAGGTGGCCGCCGTCTTGTCCGCCGCATCGACCAGGTCGAAGCGCTCCAGCAGATCCGCTGCCAGCCTGCGGTTGTCCCGGCGCGAGAGGTGGTGCAGGTCGCCCATCAGCAGCAGGTTCTCCCGGCCGGTGAGCAGTTCGTCCACGGCAGAGAACTGCCCGGTGACACCGATCTGCGCGCGCACCTGCTTGCGCTCGGCGGCGAGATCGTGGCCGCCGACCCGGATCTCGCCCGCGTCCGGGCGGATCAGGGTGGTGAGGATCTGCACGGTGGTGGTCTTGCCAGCGCCGTTCGGCCCGAGCAGGGAGAAGACCGTGCCCTCCGGGACGGTGAGGTCTATCCCGTCGAGCACTACTTGCTCGCCGAAAGATTTCCGCAGGCCGCGCACCGAGACGGCGGGCGCGCGATGGCCGTTCACCATGGGCTCTTCCTTTCTGAAATAAATTCCACTATGCGCATGTGAGCATGTTTTACCCACACCGCTCCCGTACTGGGGCGCGGTGCCGGTCGATTCGTTCGGTCTGGCGGGTACGGCGGCTAGATGTCCAGGTCCTCGATCTTCGGCCCTTCGGCCACGTCGGCCACCCGCCGGTAGAGCTTGTCGGGCAGTCGGCCCTTCAGCTCGTCGAGCGAATCCACCACGACGAAGACGAAGTCACCCCAGTCCTGCTGCCCGACGCCGAGCAAGCGGCGCCAGCTCTTCGGATCGCGCCAGTCCTTGAGCCAATTCGTGCCCACCTCGGCGGGGTATTCATCCCAATTCGAATATTGGGCGTGCATCACGAATTTGCCCTTACGGCTGCGATAGACCTGGACGTGCTCGATCCGCGTATCGTTTACCTCGTGCCACTCCCCGAGCAGAGTGCCGGAGAAGCGGACCTGTCGCACACCGTCGCGACCGACCTTGAGCACGATCTCGTCATAGCCCTCCAGCCGGCCCTCCTCGAGTTCGATGAACCGGCGCAGCGCCGTGACCACCGCCCCCGAGAGGTTGCCGCCGACCAACTCCTGCGCGCGCTGGAAGAGCGGGAGGTCGTCATCGGCAACGTAGATCGTCTTGTTGGGCATGACCCAACTATACGTAGATGTATACGTACACGCAAGATCGGTCGCCGCCTCTTCTGATCCGCCGTTGAACCGATCGGCGACCGCAGCCGTATCACTCGTGTACGCAGTCGAGGTTTCGTCAGCGGAAAGGAGTGCCGATGCGGACTCGAGTCGTGGACCATCTGGTGCGAACGGTTTCGGCGCTGGGCGTGCGCCACATCTTCGGCGTGGACGGCGCCAATATCGAAGACCTGTACGACGCGATCTTCGACGCGCGGGACCGGATCACCGGGGTGGTCGCGAAACACGAGTTCTCGGCGGCCACCATGGCCGACGGGTACGCCCGCGGCACGGGCGGGCTCGGCGTGGTCGCCGCGACCTCCGGCGGTGGCGCGATGAACCTCGTCGCCGGGCTCGCCGAATCGTTCGCCTCGCGGGTACCGGTACTCGCCCTGGTCGGGCAGCCCCCGACCGGGCTGGAGGGCAACGGAGCCTTCCAGGACACCAGCGGGCGCGCGGGCGCCATCGACGCGGTCCGTCTCTTCGGCGCGGTCAGCACCTATTGCGCACGGGTGGAAACCGCGGCCGACCTGGCGGATCGGCTGGACAGAGCGGTGCTTGCCGCCCGTCGAGGCGGTCCGGCGGTGCTGTTGCTGCCCAAAGACGTGCAGCAGGCGGACGCGGGCCCGATCACGCCGCTCTGTCCGGCCCCTAGGGCGCATCGGTCCGACTCGGCCGGGCTCGCTCGCGTCCGCGCCGCGCTCACCACGGCACGGCACACCGGGAAGATCGTGATCATCGCCGGTGATCAGGTCGCGCGCGACGACGCGCGCGCCGAGCTGGCCCGCCTGGCCACCGCCCTGGACGCCGCGGTGGGCGTCGCGCCGGACGCGAAGGACGCCTACGACAACTCCGATCCGGCCTTCTGCGGCGTCGCGGGCACCATGGGTCACCCGGAACTGGCGGCGGCCATCCGGTCCTCGGCGCTGTGCCTGCTGGTGGGCACCCGATTGCCGGTCACCGCCCGTGCCGGCGCGGAGAGCGCGCTCGCCGACCGAACCGTCGCGAGCATCGGCAGCGCGCCGCCTTACCTGCCCGCCATCCACGCGACCAGCACCGATCTGGCGCGGACGCTCGCCGAACTCGCCGGCGAACTGGACGACGGCGGCACCGGAGCCGAACGCGTGCGCGCGGCGCAACCGCTGACATCGATGCGGGTGCCCGGCTCCTCCGGTCCCGGTCTGCGGTACCGGGACGTGGTCGAGACGATCGAGGCCGCGTTGCCGGAGGGCACCGACGTGTTCGCCGACGCGGGGAACACCGGCGCTTCGGTCGTGCACCACCTCCGGGTGCCGCGCGACGGGCGGTTCGTGGTGGCCCTGGGCATGGGCGGGATGGGATACGCCTTCGGCGCGGGCATCGGGTCCGCGTTCGCGCGGCACGCCCGAACCGGCGGCGTCCGGCGGACGGTGGTCATCGCCGGGGACGGCTCCTTCTACATGCACGGCATGGAGTTGCACACCGCGATCGAGCACGCCTTGCCGGTCACCTTCGTCGTGCTGAACAACAACGCGCACGCCATGTGCCTGACCAGGGAACAGCTGTATTACCGGGACCGCTACACCTTCAACCGATTCCGCCCGGCCGACCTCGGCGCCGGCATCGCCGCGATGTTCCCCGGCCTGCCCGCGTTCTCCGCGCGCACCGGCGGCGAGCTCGCCGCCGCGCTGCGAAGCTGCCTGGAATCCGAAGGGCCGTCGTTCCTCGCGATCGAATGCGATCCCGATGAGATTCCGCCGTTCCTGCCCTTCCTGACCACCGTGGAGCAATCCCGCGATCACCGATGAACGCCCCCGCGGCGGCGCCCGCCGACGCCCACCCGAAGGAGTAACACCGTGACCACCAGTTCCCTCCCCGCCCTCAGCGACATCCCGCAGGAGGCCGTGCCGGGCGTGCTCCGCATCGAGAACTCCGACAAGGACGCGACCACGCCGATCATCATGGACATGCTGCGGTCGGTGTATCCGCACGACCAGATCTACGGCGAATTCTGTCCGGTGCAGGCGTACATCGACGCGCCGCCGCGCGAGGTCTACGAATACCTCGCCGACACCAGGTCGCTGGAGGAGTGGACCTACAGCCTGCGCGGGTTCGTGGAGACCGAGGAACCCGGACTCTGGCTGGCCCACGACCGCCTCGGCTCGGAGACCAAGATCTTCACCCGCACCGTCGCCAACCCCGACGCCATGACCGTTGACTACCACTGTGCCTGGGACCAGGGGAAACACCTGTGGATGATCTACCTGCTGCGCGTCGTCGACGCGCAGGTGGTGTTCCACAAGCCCGGTTCGGTGGTGCTGTGGATGAACTGCAAGCACCCGTTCTACGACGCCAACCCCTACCCGGAGACCGCGCCGCCGCAGCGGCCGGTGTGGGTCGGCGACTTCTGGGAGATGTTCTCCGCGGGACATCAGCTGGAGATGGACAACCTCAAAGCCATTTGCGAGTACCGGGCCGCGCACGGCCTGCCCGTCAAGCCCGACTGGATGAAGTGAGACGCACGTGATCCCCACGCAACAACATCTGCCGCAGGTCAGTCTCGTCGACGTGGCCTCGTATCTGCCCGGAGAGCCGGTCGGCACCGAGTACTTCACCCAGTTCGCGCGCTCGGACCGGATGGCGAAGAACGTGATGTTCCGCGCGCCCAAGGGCCGCCACCACGTCGCGCGCGACGAGACCGCGGTGGACATGGTCGAGCGCGCCGTCGCACCGCTGATCGAACGCAACGGCGCCGACGCGATCGCCGAGGTCGACATCCTGATCACGCACACCCAACTGCCGGACAATCCGGTGCTCGGCTGCGGGCCGGAAGTGGCGCGACGGCTCGGCATTCGTCCGTCGTACGTCTACGACGTGCACAACGGCGGGTGCGCGGCGTTCGTGCACATGATGGCGATGGCCCGCATGATCCTGCAGACCACGCCCGCCCGCACCGCGCTGATCGCGGCGACCCAGAACTGCGCTGGACCGGTGTTCACCCAGACCGAGATCCGCAAGCTGGCGCAGGCTCCGGTGCCCGGCGACGGCTGCGGGGTCGGACTGCTCCGCAAGGACGACAGCGCGCCGATCCTCGACATCGAA
Source organism: Nocardia sp. NPDC019323 (assembly GCF_044389845.1). Taxonomy (NCBI): domain Bacteria; kingdom Bacillati; phylum Actinomycetota; class Actinomycetes; order Mycobacteriales; family Nocardiaceae; genus Nocardia; species Nocardia sp. NPDC019323. Next base: position 656,525 of record NZ_JBIRYN010000002.1, on the reverse strand, counting down.
TGCCGGACCTATCCCGAATTCGCCGGAGACATGGACTTCTCCACCAACGGCGAGCGCAAGTACTGGGAGCCGGGCGAGGGACAGGGATGCGTCAGCTTCACCGAATCCAAGGTCACAAAGGTGTTCGCCAGGGGTAATCGGCTGGTGCCGGAAGTCGCCCTCGCGGTGTGCGATCGGATCGGTGTGCGGGGACGCGACGTGGACACGTTCGTCACCAATCAGCCGAACCGGCTGTTCCTGCGCAACTGGCACGACGCGCTGGAGTTGCCGCCGGACCGCCACCCCGACACCTTCGACTCCTGCGGGAACCTGTTCGCCGCGGGCATCCCGGTGACCCTGGACGTGGAGAACCGGGCCGGGCGGCTGCCCAACGGATCGCTGGTGCTGATGGCGGCGTTCGCGCACGCGGGCGACTTCGCGGGCGCGGCCGCCGTCCGCTGGGGAGCCGCGCGATGAGCGTGCACGTCGTCGACGGCACGCGGCCCTCCCGCAGGCACCGCGCGCCGCGGGTGCTACCGCGCTTCGACCTCACCCTGAGCGAGAACCCGTTCCCGCCGCTGCCCTCGGTGCTGCGGGCGGTGCACATGACGCTGGCCCAGGCCAACCGGTACCCGGAGTTCCTGCCGCACCGCCTGCCGCTGCTGATCGCGCGGCACCTCGGTGTGCGGGCGGATCAGGTGGTGGTCGGGTCGGGGGCGACCGGCGTGGCGCTGCAAATTCTGCAGACCCTGACCGCGCCGGGAGCGGAGATCGTCTACAGCGCCCCGACCTTCGACGGGTATCCGATCATGGCCGAGATGACCGGGGTCACCGCGGTGCCGGTGCCGCTGGATGCGGCGGGGAACCAGGACCTGCGGGCGATGCGGCGGGCCGTCGACCGGCGCACCGCGCTGATCGTGGTGTGCCGTCCGCACAATCCCACCGGAACGGTCGTCCCGGCCGACGAGCTGAAGGCGTTCCTGTCCGACGTGCCCAGCCGGGTTCCGGTGGTTCTGGACGAGGCGTACGTCGAATTCCTGGGCGCCACCGAGTACGCCGACCCGCGGGCGTTGATCGCGAAGCATTCCAACCTTGTTGTGCTGCGGACTTTTTCGAAGGCGTACGGTTTGGCCGGGCTGCGCATCGGCTACGCCTTCGGTCGAACCGAGTTGATCGCGCGGATCGGCAAGCTGCAACTGCCCTTCGGGATGAGCGCGGCGGCGGTGGCCGCGGTCGCCGCCTCCTACGCCGCCGAACCCGAACTCGCCGCGCGCACCCTGCGCATCACCGAAGCGCGAGACGCACTGCGCGGCGCACTGCTGGCCCGTGGCTACGCGATTCCGGAGAGCCACGCCAACTTCCTGTACGTTCCCGGCCCCGGCGCGACCACGGCCCTGCGCCGCGCGGGCATAGCCGCCAAGTACTACGCCGACGGCAGCGCCCGCATCGCCGTCGGCGACCCGTCGTCCGACCATGCGGTGCTCCGGGCCCTGACCGCTGACGGCTCCGGAAGCTTCATCTGACCCGGCATCGCACACATCGCCGCCACGCTGCGGGCGGCGGGTTGGTTCATCCGAACAGGGCCTGCCACACCGCTGTTCGACGGTGCGGAAGGTCCCGCCTGCGCCGATCGCCCGAAGCGTCGGTGCGGCCGGGCAGCCGAACGGTCGTATTCCCCGCTATCAATGCTGGGAATTGCGGCAGTGGGGTGGTGACGCGCCGCACCGATACGGTTACCGGGCCACGGCATCGAACGGCACGTCCGGCGGGTCACCGTGGCATCGGCGAGAACAACCATCCTCGCTGAGATCGCTCACAGCAGCGGCCAGTGGGCGTGGTCGCGCGATGAACTATCGGAACGAGGAGAATGCTCGCCATAAAGCTGCTCGTGTGGGGCTTGGTCGCGGGGCTGCTCAGCACTGCCGCGATGGCGGTCTTCTACTCGAACCCGTGGGTGGTCCGCGTCCATACCCGCCACCAGACGACCACCCTCGCCGGGCCGCGTGAACACCCTCTGCCACGGAGTTTCACCGCGAATTTCCTGGGCACGCAGCTCGAGGCGTACGTCATGACCATCGGATACGCCTGGTTGCACCCGCTGCTGCCGATGAACGGACCGACCGGAGCCATCGCACTGGCCGCGCTCTTCGCGGCATTACGCGTCTGCGCGCCGGTGTGGGCACTGTGGATGCGGCGCGCCTATTCCCACGGCTACCTCGCCGTGGAAGTCGCCGCCGGAGTCCTCAGCAGCCTCGTCGTCACGCTCGCCCTCTACGTGCTCATGTGACGCGATCTATTCGCGCCGTTTCTGCCGGAACCCCGCGCAGGGGATGGTTCGATCGAGGCGTGTGGTCCGAATTCGAGGTGAACGCGCCGCCCGCCCGTGGGACGGCCAGCCGGGTCCTGTTCCGGTTCACGCTGGGACGGCGAGCGGTCATACTGCGCCAGACGCTCATCGAGCCGGGTGGCAGCAGCGGGTGGCACTACCACGACGGGACGTTGTTCGTCCTGGTCGCGCGGGGGACGCTGGATCATCCCGGCGCGGACTGCGCGCCGGTCACCTACCGGCGCTGGCGGGTGTTCCGCGAACCCAGCGGGCCGCGCTACCCGCATGTGGCGCGCAACCTCGGCACGGTGCCGGTTTTGCTGTGCGTGCTCTACTGCACGCCGGTCGGCAGTCCGCTGTCCCGCAGCGTCCCGCCGCCGGAGTGCGCGGACGCGCGATGACCAGACTCCGTTCGCGGGCTCGCAGGCATCGCGGAGTGCGGGGACGCGGGGTGACCGGCTTCAGCTCGCGGCCCGACAGGGCGTCGCGACGTGCGCGCGGGCGGGGTGATCGGCCTCAGCTCGCGGGCTGGCAGGCGTCGCGCAGCGAGCAGGCGCCGCAGGAGTTGCCGCAACCACCGGTCTGCGGCGGTGGAGCGATGGCTTCGGCCGCCTGGGCGGCGGCGTTCGCGCCCGCGCCGAGGGTGAACAGCGCGACGACGGCGGCGCAGGCCGCGACCGCCAGCGCGATGAAGCCGTCCGCGGCCAGCCCGACCAGACCGCCGGCGAACAGCAGCGCCCCGGCCGCGATCGAGGTGGGAGCGGCGACGCGGTTGGCGACGCGGAAGGTCTCGTCCGTCGACAGCGCGGCCTCGGTGTGGACACCGAAGAAACGATTGCGGGGCAATCGGCCGGTCAGCCCGAGTGCTCCGGTTGCGACGGCCACCACAGCCAGCACGAACAGGACGAGAGCGACGACGAACACTCATGCAGGCTAGCGCATCGGCGCCGCGCGCCCTCCGACGGGCGGCGACCCGGCGAACCCGGTCGCAACCGCAGGCCAGCCCGATTTTCGGTCCTGCCGACGCGACGTTCTACCCTGATAGACGAAGTTTGTCGGGGATCGGCGACCACAAGAAGGCAGGACCGTGCAAGACACACGTGCAACCGAAAGCGATGTACCTGAGCACCGGTACAACGCAGAGCTTGCCGGCCGCATCGAGCGCCGGTGGCAGCGGGCGTGGGACGAACGCGGAACCTTCCATGCGCCGAACCCGGTCGGGCCGCTGTCCGGCCCGACGCCGCCGGACAAGCTGTTCATCCAGGACATGTTCCCGTACCCGTCCGGCGCGGGCCTGCACGTCGGGCATCCGCTCGGCTACATCGCCACGGACGTGTTCGCCCGCTACCACCGCATGCACGGGCGCAACGTGCTGCACGCCCTCGGCTACGACGCCTTCGGCCTGCCCGCCGAGCAGTACGCGGTGCAGACCGGCGCGCACCCGCGCGACACCACCGAGTCCAACATCGCCACGATGCAGCGCCAGCTGGACCGCCTCGGGCTCGGCCACGACCGGCGGCGCTCGTTCGCGACCACGGATCCGGAGTACTACCGCTGGACGCAGTGGATCTTCCTGCGGATCTACAACGCCTGGTACGACACGGAGCTGAACCGGGCCCGCCCGATCGCCGAGCTGGAAGCCGAGTTCGCGTCGGGTGCGCGGGCCGTGCCCGAGGGCAAGTCCTGGGACGCGATGCAGGCCGCCGAGCGGAACGCGCTGCTGGACTCGTATCGCCTGGTCTATCAGACCGATTCGATGGTCAACTGGTGCCCCGGCCTGGGGACCGTGCTGGCCAACGAGGAAGTCACCGCCGACGGCCGCAGTGAACGCGGCAACTTCCCGGTGTTCCGTAAGCGGCTGCGGCAGTGGATGATGCGCATCACCGCCTACTCCGATCGCCTGGTCGACGACCTGGAGCGGCTGGACTGGCCGGAGAACGTCAAGGCCATGCAGCGCAATTGGATCGGGCGATCTCGCGGCGCGCAGGTGAAGTTCGACGCCGACGGCGAGCAGATCGAGGTCTTCACCACCCGCCCCGACACCCTGTTCGGCGCCACCTACGTGGTGCTCGCGCCGGAACACGAACTGGTCGACAAACTGACCGCCGCCGCCTGGCCGGCCGGAACCGACCCCAGGTGGACCAACGAGGGGGCCGCCACACCGGCCGAGGCCGTAGCGGCCTACCGCAAGTCGATCGCGGCCAAGTCCGACTTGGAGCGCCAGGAGAACAAGGAGAAGACCGGCGTCTTCCTGGGCAATTACGCGATCAACCCGGCCAACGGCGCGGCCGTGCCGATCTTCATCGCCGACTATGTGCTCAGCGGCTACGGCACCGGCGCCATCATGGCCGTCCCCGGGCACGACCATCGCGACTGGGAATTCGCGTCCGTGCTCGGCCTGCCGATCGTCGAGGTGATCAGCGGCGGCGACCTGGAGCAGGGCGCCCACGCGGGCGAAGGCACGCTGGTGAACTCGGACTACCTCGACGGCATGTCCGTCGAGGAGGCGAAAGCGGCGATGATCACCCGGCTAGAGGCCGACGGCCACGGCAAGGGCACCATCCAGTACAAGCTGCGCGACTGGTTGTTCGCCCGCCAGCGCTACTGGGGCGAGCCGTTCCCCATCGTGTACGACGAGCAGGGCGCGCCCCACGCGCTGCCGGAATCCATGCTGCCGGTGCTGCTGCCCGAACTGGACGATTTCGCCCCGGTGACCTTCGATCCCGACGACGCGAATTCCGAACCCTCCCCGCCGCTGGCCAAGGCGAGCGACTGGGTGGAAGTCGAACTGGATCTCGGCGACGGACCGAAGCGCTACCGCCGCGACACCAACGTCATGCCGCAGTGGGCTGGCAGCTCCTGGTACGAGATCCGCTACGCCGACCCGACCAACACGCAGACGTTCTGCGCCAAGGAGAACGAGGCGTACTGGCTCGGCCCGCGCACCGATGTCGGCGGGCCGAACGATCCGGGCGGCGTCGACCTGTACGTCGGCGGTGTCGAGCACGCGGTGCTGCACCTGCTCTACGCCCGGTTCTGGCAGAAGGTGCTGTTCGACCTGGGTGACGTGTCCGCGAGCGAGCCCTATCGGCGGCTGTTCAACCAGGGCTACATCCAGGCGCACGCCTACACCGACGAGCGCGGCGCGTACGTGCCCGCCGCCGAGGTCGTCGAGCGCGACGGCAAATTCTTCTGGACCGACGCCGCCGGCGCCGAGATCCAGGTGCGCCAGGAGTACGGCAAGATCGGCAAGTCGCTGAAGAACGCCATCTCCCCCGACGAGATGTGCGATCTGTACGGCGCCGACACCTTCCGCTTCTACGAGATGGCGATGGGTCCGCTGGACACCTCACGCCCGTGGGCGACCAAGGACGTCGTCGGCGCGCACCGGTTCCTGCAGCGCGTGTGGCGTCTGGTGGTGAACGAGGAGACCGGCGCGGTGCGGGTCACCGACGCGGCCGCGAGCGAGGAGACGCTGCGCCTGCTGCACAAGACGATCGCAGGCGTGGACGAGGATTTCGCCGCGCTGCGCGACAACACGGCGGGCGCCAAGCTGATCGAGCTGACCAACCACCTGACCAAGAGCTACCCCGACGGTGCGCCGCGCTCGGTGGTGGAGCCGCTGGTGCTGATGCTGGCGCCGCTGGCCCCGCACATCGCCGAGGAGCTGTGGGAACGTCTGGGCCACACCGGCTCGCTGGCGCACGGCCCCTTCCCGGTGGCCGATCCCGCACTGCTGGTGGAGGAGTCGGTGGAGTACCCGATCCAGGTGAACGGCAAGGTGCGCAGCCGGATTCAGGTGGCGGCCGACGCGGACAACGCGGCGATCGAGGCGGCCGCGCTGGCCGACGAGAAAATCGCCGCGCTACTCAACGGAGCCGCGCCGCGCAAACTGATCGTCGTCCCGGGCCGCTTGGTGAACATCGTCGCCTGACGCGTCGGCGCGTGTGACCGTGGACTGGTTGCGCTCTTCGGCCGAGATCGATACGGCCGGAGCGCGACCCCGGCGACGTGCGCGCCGACAGCCGTGCGCACGGTTCGGCCGAGAGAGCGCCCGCCGGTGTGACCGCGATCAGGACGGCCGCAGCACACCCTGACGGGCTACGCGCCGACGGGCGAACATTTCGGCTACGTGAGCGCCCGCCGGTGCATCAGCGATCAGTACGGCCGCAGGACAACCTCGGTGGGATGCGCGTCGCGCGGTGTGTCGATGGCGGTGCGCACCGTGTACGCCACGGTCTCCGGTGTGAGGAAGTCCTCGGGCCGGTACTCGCGCCCCTCGCCCGCGATGATCGCCCGCTGCATATCGGTGTCGATGCGGCCGGGATGGATCGAGGTGACCCGCAACTCCGGCTCCTCTAGGCGCAACGCGTCGCCGAAGGCGCGCAGTCCGAACTTGCTCGCCGCGTAGGAGGCCCAGCCCGCGTTGGCGCGCAGCCCCGCACCCGAGTTGATCAGCACCACGTGACCCTGGCCTTCCCGCAGCGCGGGCAGCAGCAGCCGGGTGAGTTCGGCGACCGCGATAACATTGGCTTCCAATGTGTTTCGCCACTGCTCGACTGTGGATTCCGCGATCGTGCCGAGATCGGCGATGCCCGCGTTGTGCACCAGCACATTCAGGCTCCGGATCGGCGCGACAGCCTCGGCGAGGGCGGCGTAGTCGGTCAACTCGACCGGCCAGCCCCGCGCGCCGGGCAACTCGGCGAGGATGCCACGCAGCGACTGCGCCGATCGCGCACCGAGCAGCAGATCGTGGGTCGGCGCGAGTTCCCTGGCGATCGCGGCGCCGAGGCCGCGACTGGCGCCGGTGATCAACGCGGTCGGTTTCGAGGACGCGACGGAACTCATGGGCCCCACCGTAACCGGCTGGGCGAAGAAGGCGTAAAAACCCGTAGCACTGGACGAACGACTAGCGCTGCGGGCCGCATCGGGGCGAGAATCTCGGGCAGCGAATCACGGACGGGGCGTGCGAAAGTGAGAACCGCCGAACACGAAGCGGCCACAGGCCGATCGGATGGTGATGAAACGGACACCGCTGAGCGGGCATATCTGCGGGTGACATCGCAGAATAAGGGGATGGCGCATCCGGGCTTCACCCCCACCCAGCTCGCGGCCCGCGCTGCCTACCTGCTGCGCGGTAACGACCTGGGCACCATGACCAGCGCGGCGCCCCGGCTGTACCCGCACATGTGGAGCTGGGACGCGGCGTTCGTCGCGGTCGGCCTCGCGCCGTTGAGCGTGGAGCGCGCCGTGATCGAGCTGGACACCCTGCTGTCCGCGCAGTGGAAGAACGGCATGATCCCGCACATCGTCTTCGCCAACGGCGTGGACGGCTACTTCCCCGGCCCGGCCCGCTGGGAATGCCGCAAGCTGGCGGCCAACGCGCCGGACGGTCCGGACACCTCCGGGATCACCCAGCCGCCCGTGCACGCCATCGCGGTGCAGCGCATCCTGGATCATTCGCGCAGGCACGGCCGCAGCACCAGGTCGGTGGCCGAGGAGTTCCTCAATCGGCGCTGGCCGGATCTGGTGCGCTGGCACCGGTGGCTGGCGCACGCTCGCGACCCCAAGGAGACCGGCCGCATCACGCTGTACCACGGCTGGGAGTCCGGGATGGACAACTCGCCGCGCTGGGATCGCGCCTACGAGCACGTGGTCCCCGGCGACCTGCCGCCCTATCGCCGCGAGGACGTGCTGGTGGTCTCCGATCCGACCCAGCGCCCGACCGACCGGGAGTACGACCGCTACTTGTGGCTGGTCGAGCAGATGCGCCGAGCCGGTTACGACGACTATCAGCTCGCCTCGACCATGAGCTTCGCCGTCGAGGACGTGTTCGTCACCGGGATCTTCGCGCTGGCCTGCGAGGTCCTGGCCAATATCGGCGAGGAGTACAAGCAACCGCACGCCGACGTGCGCGATCTCTACGCGTGGGCCGACCGGTTCCGCGCGGGAGTCGTGGCGACGACCGACGCGCGCACCGGCGCGGCCCGCGACTTCGACGTGCGGTTGCAGCGCTGGATCAACACCGAGACGCTTTCGATGTTCGCGCCGCTGCTGTGCGGCGGTCTGCCGCGCGACACCGAGCGCGCGCTGCTGCGCCTGTTCGAGGGTCCGCGCTTCTGCGGTCACCCGGATCTGCGCTACGCGCTGCCGCCCTCCACCTCGCCGGTGTCCAAGGATTTCCGTTCCCGCGAGTACTGGCGTGGGCCGGTGTGGCCGGTGATGAGCTGGCTGTTCTCGTGGGTCTTCGCCCGGCGCGGTTGGGCCGAGCGTTCCTTCATGCTGCGCGCCGAGGGCCTGCGCCAAGCCAGCGACGGCAGCTTCGCGGAGTACTACGAGCCGTTCACCGGGGAACCGCTCGGCAGTATGCAGCAATCTTGGACGGCGGCGTCGGTGCTGGATTGGCTGGGGTGAGAGCACAGAAGAGCTCTGACACCCCAGCTGTCACACTGGTAACGGCCAGAGCGAATGGCTATCGTCCTCCGGCATGGGCATCTGGAGGTCGACCACCCGCCGCGGCGCGGCGCTGTCACTGCTCACGCTGTCCGGCGTTCTCGTCGCCACGCTACCGGCGACCGCGACGCCGACCGGTCCGGACGTCTCTTCCTGGCAGCACACCGACGGCACCCTGATCGACTGGTTCGCCGTCAAACGTTCCGGCCACGACTTCGCGATGGTCAAGGCCACCGAGGGGCTGAACTACATCAACCCGTACTTCGTGCCCGACAGCCTGCTGATGCGCGCGGCCGGAATGGCGCGGGGCACCTACCACTACGCCAGGCCCAACCTGCCGCCCGAACCGCAGGCCGCGCTGTACGCGGCGGTGGTGCTGGGCCAGAACGGGCCGCTCGATCTGCCGCCGGTGCTGGATCTCGAGGTCACCGGCGGTCTCGCCCCGGCCGCCCTGATCGACTGGACCCGCCGCTACCTGAACACCGTGGAAACGCTCACCGGCCGCGTCCCGATCGTCTACACCTATCCCGTCTTCTGGCGCACCGCGATGGCCGACACCCACGAGTTCGCCCAGTACCCCCTGTGGATCGCCGACTATCGCGGCAACTCGCAACCCGAGGTCCCCGGCGGCTGGTCCACTTGGACGTTCTGGCAGACCACCGACAGCGGCGCGATTCCGGGCATCGAGGGCCGCGTCGACCTCAACGTCTACAGCGGCGCCCAAGGCGGTTTCGCCGGCTACGCCAACATGGGCGGCACCGGCAGCGGATAGGAGTGAGGCCGCTACCCGCCCAGTCGGGTAGCGGCCTCACTCGCGGGGAGAGCCGCGGAGAGTGGCCGTGGTTGCAGGGGGCCGGAGCGCCGCGGCTGCGGTATCAGACCCCGATGCGGCCGCCTGCCTTCTTCCAGACCGCCACGACCGAGGGGCGCGGCTGGGCCGTGCCGCCGTCGGGCCAGTGCGACAACGGGTTGTCCGGGGTGGCATCGTCGGCCTCGCCGGGATGCTGCACGCACACCATGACCCGCGCCTCGCTGACCACCGGGCCGCAGGTCTCCGCACCGCGCGGAACGGTGAGGAACTGCTTGGTCTGGCCGCGATTCGGGCCGTCGAGCACCACGGAGAACAATCCGTCGTTCGACTTCAGCGCGTTGCCGTCGGTGGCGATCCACAGGTTGCCGTACGGATCGAAGGCCAGGTTGTCCGGGCAGGAGATCGGACTCACCTTGGACTTGTCGTAACCGGCGAAGTAGGTGTCGGCCGCCGCGGGATCGCCGCAGACCAGCAGCAGCGACCAGGTGAACGTGGTGCCGGTGTGGTTGTCATCGATCTCCAGGATCTGGCCGTTCTTGTTCAGCTTGCGCGGATTCGCCTCGTCCGGCCCCTGCTTTCCTTCCGCGCCGCGGTTGTCGTTGTTGGTCAGCGCCACGTACACCTTGCCGGTGTAGGGGCTGGCCTCGAAGTCCTCCGGGCGGTCCATCTTGGTGGCGCCCACCTTGTCGGCTGCCAGGCGGGTGAACACCGCCACCTCTTCCGCGCTCATACCGTCGACCAGCGACTTGCCCTTGCCGTCCGCGCCGGTCTCCAGCAGTGGAATCCACTGGCCGGTGCCGGTGAAGCCCTTCTCGGACGGCTCGGCGCCGGTGCCGTCGATCTTGTCCGCGTGATCGCCCGTGAGCTTGGCGACATACAGCGTGCCCGCGTCCAGGATGGTCAGGTTGTGCCGCATGCTCGCCGCTCCGGTGCCCGGCTGGATCTTGCGCGAGGACACGAACTTGTACATGTATTCGAACTTCTCGTCGTCACCGGTGTAGGAGACGACGTCGCCGTTCTTCGTGACATAGATGGTGGCGGCCTCGTGCTTCACCCGGCCCATCGCGGTGTGCTTGATCGGCGTCGAGTTCGGGTCCCACGGATCGACCTCGATGACGTACCCGAAGCGGTTGGCCTCGTTGGGTTCCTGCGCCAGGTCGAAACGCTTGTCCGCGCGCTCCCACAGGTTGGCGGTCTTGCCCGCGGCGAAACCGTAGCGCTTCAGGCGCGCCGCGGCGGCGGGCTCGATCACCTTGTCGGCGTTGGCGAAGTAGCCGTGGAAGTTCTCCTCACCCGACAGCACGGTGCCCCACGGCGTCAGGCCGCCGGAGCAGTTGGCGAAGGTGCCGAGCACCTTGGTGCCGGTCGGATCGGCCGAGGTCTTCACGAATTCGCTGCCCGCGGCGGGACCGGTCAGCTTGAACTCGGTGGTCGCGGTGATCCTGCGGTTGTACTTGCCGAAGACGGGAACCAGCTTGCCGGAGCCGGATTCGCCCTTGACCTCGACCACGCTCAAGCCGTGCGCGGCCATGGTGACCGCGATCTGCTCGTCGGTCGGCGCGTCCTTGTTGTAGCCGCGGAACATGTGCGGGCTGGTGGTGTACTCGTGATTGACCACCAGCAGGTAGCCGTTGGCCTGGCCCTCGATCGGCAGCAGAGCGGCGAAGTCGTTGTTGTAGCCGAACTGCCTTGCCTGCGCGGCGGCGGTCTGCTTGTCGAAGTCGAAAGCGGGCGCGTCCGGGAACAGCGGATCGCCCCAGCGGATCACGACGGCCTGCTCATAGCCGTCCGGGATCACCACGGCGTCTTCTTTGTTCGGCGCGACGGCCGCGAAGTCGGTGCCGGTTCCGGGCGGCCCCGCGGGCGAGGTGGAGCCTACGGTGGTCGGCTCATCGTCGTCACCGCAGGCCGCGAGGACGCTGCCCGCGCCGACCGCGAGCACGGCGGCCGCGCCGCCCTTGATCAGTCCGCGCCGGTTCAGCGAGCTGACGATGTCACCGAAGTAGGCGCCCGAAGAAGTGTTCGGCGCCTCGTGGAAGCACGCGTTCGCGCACTTGTACTCACATGTCACGGCAGCGCGCGACGACTGTCCGTCGTGCTTCACGAAAAGGGCGAGTGGCTGAAGACTCACGGTGACTCCTGGGTTGGGCCGATGGCCGCACGGTAAACCATCCGGACCATCCGGAAGGGACGACAAAGTGAACAACCGCCCAACTAGGTAACCCTCGAATTGCCGAACCGCCAGGCCTGGGAACAGACGAAAGCCGCGCCGATTCGATGATCTCGAATCGGCGCGGCGTCGGTGTCGAAAGGTGGCTGCCTCGTTTTCGGTGAAACCGGCCCGGACCGGCTCACCCATCAGGCGTTCACCGGAAGGGCGATGACGACCTCGCTCTCGTTCTCCGGCAGGTAGTGCGCCCGCACGACGCGACCCACCTGCACCTGCCCGACGCTGGCGGGGGCGAGGAACTTCGTCACCCGGGTGGAGAAGCTCGACCCGTCCGGCCGGGTGACCACCAGGCCGAGCCCGACCTCGGAGTGCCCGTCGCGGATGTTGCCGGTGACCGACAGCGACTGCACCACCGCCTGGGTGGCGATGCCGCGCTCGGCGATGTCGAGCTTGTGCCGCGTGGTGATGCCCTTGCGGATCAGGGACTCGTTCATCGCGTTCTGCGCGGCGGAGGCGTCGCCGGACAGGTCGACCTCGACCCGGTCGGTCCGGCCGGGAAGGTAGCGCACGGGCAGCACCACCCCGGCGCGCAGCAGGGCCAGCTCGGTGAACGGCACGATCATCTTCGCGGAGGAGTGGAAGATCTTGCCGTCCGCGCCTTCGACGCTGAACTCGACATGGACCTGCGGCTGGTCGTTGACCGTGACCCCGGTCTGCCGCACCGATCGGACGGTGCCGAGGCCGGTGAGTCCGTCGCGGAATTCCGCGCTGTTGCGGCCGGTCAGCGCGCTCATGATGCCTTCACCGGTGAACGCGAAGACCATGGGAACCAAGGTGAGCGCGATGATCGGCAGCGCCATCTCGAAGCCGAGCCAACCCATTCCGGCGGGCTCCCATTCGCTGGTGGGCACGTAGGTGACGGCGTGGTAGACGTAGTAGCCGATCGCGGCGGCGCCGAGGGCGAGGGCGATCAGACGGATCTTGTTCATGACGTTTCCTTTTGGTGTTCGAGAGATTCGCCGCGCCCCGTCATCCCGGATAGTCCGGGATGACGGGGGCGGATCGGGGTGCATTGCGGCGATCAGGCGCCGACGATGGACGAGCAGGCGAAGGTGATGTCGAACTTCGACGTCTTCGGCCCGGCCAGCGGGTTGGTCAGGTCGGGGGCGCCGACGCCCTCGCCGGTGACCTTGAACGTGTTGCCGTCCTTGACGACCTTCGCGGAGCCGCCCGGCATGCCGTTGCCGAAGCCCACCGCGTAAGGCAGGCCGTTGTCGCCGCCCTTGCTGCCCGCGATCGCGACCGCCTGCACGGTGTTCGAGTCGGTGATGGTCGCGCTCACCGAGAGGTTGCCGTAGGCGGAGTTCGCCGTGTCGGTCAGCGCGAGCGCCAGCGTGCCGCCCTGCTTGGCGCAGGTGGTGTCGAACTTCGCGTCGAAGGTCTTGCCGTCGACCGAAGCGACCGACTTCCCCGCCGGAGCGGCCGGCTGCGCCGAGGACGGCGCGGGCGCGGCGGGCGAGCTGCCCTTGCTGTCACCGCATCCGGTGAGCACGGCCACCGCGGCGGCGGCGGCGAAAGCGGCGGCGGCGATGCGGAGCGAAGTGGCGTTCATGGTCTGTGTCCTTGTCGTTCGAGGGGCGAAGCCCCTGGTCCTGTTCTCCGGCCCTCCTGTTGGGCCGTTGAGAAAAAGGTACGAACGATTCGCCCCCTACCGATCCCAGGTTTTCCGCGTTTTCGCTGGTAGAGGACTCGCACCCCCACGCAACCCCCGCCCAGCCGCCCTCGAACGCGACGGCACCAAGCCACCCGGCCCTGCCGTCGAGTGGCACATGGCTGTGGCATTTCGCGAGAAGAGGTCTCCACCGTGTGCCGCTGATCTTGATGTGCGCCGGTCTTGCTTGGCGGCTGCCTCGGTCGCGACTGTTCGATCGACAGGTACAACGAGAACGGCCCGGCCCCCTGTCCCAAGGACAGCGGGCCGGGCCGTGGTGATCGCCAGTGCTACGGGTGCTTGAACTCGCCGTCGTTCACGCCGGCGGTGAAGGCGTCCCACTCACCGGGGGTGAACACCAGCGCCGGGCCGGTCGGATTCTTCGAGTCGCGGACGCCGACCATGCCGCCTTCGAGGTGCGCGACCTCGACGCAATCCTTAGTCCCACTACGGGTGCTCTTGAACCACACCGCGCCGGATAGATCAACGTTCACCGTTCATACTCCTTCGCAACCTGGAGGACGAGGTTTCGGCTGGCAGCCTGATCGAGTGCCAGGCGGTCCAGCTCGGCTGTGACCTGACGGTACTGCCGCACCTCGTCGGTTTTCTCAAGGTACAGGTCCCCGATGAAGCCTTGGAGGTAGACCACCGGGGGCATGGTGAGATCCGCGGTGGTGTGCCGTGGGAACTCGAGGAGGACGAAGGAACCGATCAGGAGCGCGCGGTAGATGCCGGTCGAGGTCGGCACGACGCGTATGGAAATGTTTGCCGACTGACCTCCGTCCGCGAGATGCAGAAGTTGTTCAGTCATGACCGAGGTACTTCCCGCAGTGCGACGAAGGGCGGACTCGTCAACGAACACATCCATGGCGAGCGGGTTCTTCTTGGCAGTCAGCCGCGACCGACGCTTCCGGCCGACCTCCAAGTGCCGCTCGACGTCTTCCACTGGCATGTTCGGATACTCGGCCCAGATGATCGCTCGTCGGTAGTCGTCGGTTTGCAGCAGGCCCGGCAAGACGGTGGTCTGGTACGACGTGATCCGGTTGGCGGCGTCCTCTAGGCCGACGAATAGCCCGAAGTCTTTCGGGATCGTGTCATCGGCAAACGCCTGCCACCAGCCTTTTGCGCCCTTTGTTTCCTTCACCAGCTCTAGGACAACCTGAGTCTCCTTCTCGGTGGCGTTGTAGAGCTGACACAGTCGCTCGATCAGGACCGGGTTGAAGCGGACGGGTTGACCCGTCTCCATCTTCCAGATCGTTGATCGAGCCGAGGCGATCGCAGCAGCTGCGGCCTCTCTCGTGATGTCGGCGCGCTCGCGCAGCGTCTCCAGCTGCATGCCGAGCATGCGCCGCGCGATTGTGGAATCCGTTGCCATCTCGACCTTTCGGAGTGCGTTGCAACTCGAACAAGGATGCAACAACAACTAAAACAGCGCCGGATTTTTGGAAACGTTCGCGCTGAAATCGTCGCAGCAAGCAGGGTTGTGGGTGTCTCCTTGGTAGCGCGCCCGGTGGCGTGAGCAGGTGACGGCGATCTTCCACTCACGTTCCCGACGCCGGTCACTCCCCAGCCTGGCTGGCCGGGCCGGGCGCACCTAACCGCCTTCGATGTGAGTTGAGGTCTGCCGATGGATGAAGGAGCGTTCGGGGACACACCGCTGTCCCGCTGCATGTTCTATCGCAGGGATTGCGGTTTCAATGCCGTGATCGATCCGCCGGAACTCGGCCGGATCGTGATGCGCGCCGGGTCGGTGTGGGCGGTGACCATGCCCAGCAGGTTGGGCCGAGCGGTGAAAGCGCACATGCAGAGCGGCGGCGGCGCGCTCGGACCCATTGTCGGGCATCCGCGTTCGGGTCGCTGGACGTTCCTTGTCCGTCCCGACATCGAAGACGACGACGTCAAGCTGTTCGCCGAGATGTTCCGCCGGGACGTGAGCATCGCGCGCGAGGGAGCCGTCATCGCGCTTCCCTCCCCTAGCCCGAACGGCTCCATCCGGCAATGGGTTGTTCCGGCTCGCAACGCTTTCCTTCCGTCCGGCCTTGCTGTCGTCGAGGCCGTACGGGCGTGGTCCGAAGTGGTTCCCCAGGCCCCGCGCTATGGCCGGTAGCGCAATGCTGCCTGTGCTCATCGCCTTCGGGGTCGTCTCGTGGCTCGCGATCTGCTTCTTCGTGAGCACGGCGATCCTCGAGTACCGCGTCACCCGCGCGGAAAAGCTCTATCTGGAACTCGCAGCGAATCGATCAGTTCCATCCGATGCCGATATCGAGCGCTTGTGTGACCTCACCGAGCCACGCCGCGATCCGTGGGTGCGCCCGGATCTGATCTCGGCGTAAGCGGCCGTCGCTCCACCGCAACAGGCACATAACTCCGCAGTTCTCTCGCGGCTCCACGCCGCCGTCTCGTGGGAGGTGTTCACCAATGGCCGTCGAGGGCGATGCCGAGATCGACGCCGAGTCCAACGGGCCGTGCTACGACACCAACGTTCTCGCCCGGACCCTTTCCTGGTTGGACCACAACAACCCGCACTGGCCGATGCAGAGCTACGAGGCCGCGCGCACGGCCTACCACCATCACCAAGACTGCCCACCGATGACGTGCGCCACCTACATTGCGGCGCTCTACAAAATCAGGAAATGGACTGCTGTCGAGAACGATTCCGATGTCCCTCGGCAGCGAGTGATCATGCAAACCACGCGATCCACCGCACGGCGCGAATACAAACCGGCCCTCGACAACACCCGGGAACAACTGTCACCCCACCCGGAGCAGCCGGACGTACGCCTGGCGGTAGTGATCGACGGCCACCGCCTGGACTTCGCCGCCTGCCTCACCTCCGCCCTATGGTTCCTCCAAGAACAGCACCGGCGACGATTCGTCGACTCCGTAGAGGTGATCCCCGGCGACACAACCGGCTTACGCCGCTTGCCGAACGAAAGACTCTACGACGGACCCTGAATCAGTGGTACACCCGGCAACAGCTCAGCATGACCGAGCGGTTCCTCGCCTGCGGTGTCCACAGTGCCCACCGTTGAAGATTGCCGCGACGGCGCTGGCCGCGCTCGGACAGATTAGAAGCCTTCGTCAGCTGCCTTGCCAGGCTGATGGATGCCGCAGGTCAGAGCGATCGCACGCGGGTCGGTTCAGCGAAGCGCCGTCCGACGGACATTGCTGCGCGGGCCGGTTGCGGAGCCGTCCACGGCGAACGCGTGACACATAAATTACGTTGTGCTGAAACCGATCGCGATCTGCGTGCGTCCAAAGATATCGACTGCCTTTATTCACAGGCCGGGGGGTGTCTCGTACTCGGGGTGACGCGTATCCGGTGCCGGGATAGGCGAGTCGATTCATGTTTCGACGAAGCAGGGGGATATCCCATGAAGGTTCGCAATGACCAATCAGCTGCGCCGACAAGCCGAGTCGGTCGAACGCTTCTCTTCGCAACGACACTGGCGATCGCTATGATCGCGAGCGTGCTGACCTCCGGTTCCGCACAAGCGTCGTATCAGCCGTGCACCAACTACAGAGTCACCACCCAATGGGGCCGAGTCGAAGTCGACACCAGGCCGAAGGACAGAGACCCCATCGGCAACATCGCATGGGCCATGTTCCTCAACAACATCGCCGACATCCCGGGCAGGTACGACTACCAGATATTGGTCAACGGCAGGGCCATCGAGACGGACAACAGGTTCAAGGACGACAACTTTCACATGTCCATCCCAAGGTATTTGGATGGGCGTTATCGGTATGAGTCTGGGGATGAAATCCAGGTCATCGCCTCTCACGCCGCGGGCAAGAACCTGTACGTGACCCCCATCAACCGCTGCACCGTCCCCTACACGGCAGGATAGTTACATGGGTCAGGAAATTTCGAGGCGAGGCGCCGACCTGCTGGCGGCCGACATCGAGTCGGCTCTCGGCTTCGAGGTACACATCGATGAAACGATCCCTGAGCGCCTTCGCCGACTACCTGATCCACCGGGGTGGCGTATCGAGTTCACCGTCCCCGACTTGAGCGTCGTGGTCGGCACCACGCCCGTCGAGAGCACACCCAACGGTGTGGCGTGCAGACTGGCGCGGGAAGTCCACGACGACATCCTGTCCCGCAGTGGAAAGATCTGGCCCGCCGACCCCGCGGGTGGGGACCAGCCGTTGCTCCCCACTCTCGACGGATGGCGTGGGCCGGGTGGCTTGATACCGTTCGGGCAGGTCAAGACAGCCAAGGATCCTGATCCCAGCCTCGACGGCGTGGTCCGATGGTGGCTGCCCGACACCTACGACGGACTCATCGCCAGCCACTCCGGCGACGTATGGTTCTCCTTCTGGCAATACCAGGGCGACGAACAACTCATCACGCCGGGCATGCCGGTGACATGGGTCGTCGGCGAAGGCGGGCACGGAAAGTACCGCAAGGCAGACGAAGTCCGGCCGGCTCAACCGTAGCCCAGTGTTCGGTCGGTATGCCGCCGACTGCGAGGGCAGACCAGCGAGAACGAGGCTTTTCGGCCTGGATATGGGCGACTTCACGCGATCGTCGCAACCTCCCGATCAGGAGGTTGCGACGAGCGTGTTGCTTTCGCAAGAGCGTGGAGTTTCCGTGATCAGGTTGTGCTGGACGGCCGGTATCTCGGGGCCTACGGCTACCCAGGTAGAACCCGGGCCGGTGCCACAATCGTGTAATGACAGCCGCCAGAATGGCCCTCCATCAACGGCTTTCGGTGTCCCTGGCTTCGCGCAGCGATGCCGAACTCGCTGAGCTCGTAGACACCGGTCGAGTCACGAGCCTGGGTGTGGGCGGCGGTACGGCGGTCATCGATGTCGACGGTGCGCCGGTGTTCACCAAGCGAATCCCCCTGACCGACCGGGAGCTCGCCGAGCCGGGTTCCACAGCGAACCTCTTCGACGTGCCGCTGTTCTGCCAGTACGGCATCGGCGGCCCAGGCTTCAGTGCATGGCGGGAGCTGGCCGCGAACATCATCGTCACCGACGGCGTTCTGGCCGGAGAGACGCAGTCGTTCCCGGTGCTCTACCACTGGCGGGTGCTGCCCGGCCGGTCGCCGGTCGCAGCCGAACACGCCGACATCGACACGGTGGTCGCCGCCCAGGGCGGCTACCCCACCGTGCGGACCCGTCTCGAAGCGCTGGCCGCCGCACCGTCCAGTCTCGTGCTGTCCTGCGAATACATCCCACACCCGATAGCGGACTTGCTGCGAGAGGACCCGGCCGACAAGGCCGCCACAGTCGAACGGCAGTTCTCAGAGATCGTGGCGTTCCTGCGCGATCGGAAGTTGCTGCACATGGACTGGCACTTCGGCAACTTACGCACCGACATGGAGCGCATCTATCTCAGCGACTTCGGGCTGGCGACCTCGCCGCGATTCGACCTGTCAGCCGCCGAGCGCGACTTCGTAGAACGCCACGCCACTCATGACGCCAGCTACTCCGCCATGCGACTGGTCAACTGGCTGGTGACCGAAGTCTGCGGAGTGCCGATGCCGTCCAGCGGCGGCCCCGTCGCCCGCAACGAGTACGTCCGCCAATGCGCCACCGGCCACATCCCGGATGACGTACCACCAGCCGTGGCCGCGATCCTGACCCGCCACGCACCTGCCGCCGCGAAGCTGAACGCCTTCTTCTGGAAACTTTTCGACGGCGACATGCACGCCGCGTACCCCGGCGCGTGAACGACTGGAGACCTTTCTACGTTTTTCGCTTTCGCCCTGAGCAACCTTGTCGACCACGACGCCGCCTCCGCGATTTCGCCCTGTCCCCGCGTGAGCATGAGATATGGACAAGATCCGCGGATCAGTAGGTCAGGCAACGTCCGTTCCGGTGGTGTCGTCGAGGTGCTTGTCGACGGTTGGCTGGAGCTGAGCGAGGATCATCCAGTTGTTCGGGTTCTTGATGTAGGTTGCCCGGACTCGGTAACGCCCTGGATCGAGGGCGATGTGGAGCTGGTTGTCGAGTTCGATCTCAGTTCCCGGCCAGGCCGAGTCGAAAAGCACGACGGATTCTCGTATCTCCCAGATGAGGTCTTCGCCTTGATCCCATGTGATGTGTTCTTGTAATGCTTGCTGCGCTGCGGCGACGAGTTCTGCTTCGGAGTCTGCCGCTGCCCATCGCAGGAACGTCCGCTCGGCTGGGAGATATGTCGTGCGAGCGGGTTGGTCTCCAAGGACCAATGCCTGCTGCGAGCCGACTGTGACCAGGCCGATGTACCCCTCAACCGAGCAGGCTCGGCCGTAGTCGCCCCACGTTTCTACGGGTCCGTCCATGTCGGCTGTGCCGCCCCAGTGGCCAAGTTCTGATTCGGGGGCGATCAGCAGGGGGCCTCCAGCGGACTCGACCCAGGTGTAAAGCATGACGGCTCACTCTTTGTCGTTTGTCTGTCGGTTTCTCGTACCTGTCATTGTCAACTAGTTGGATCCTCCATGGCCGACTCCTGACCTCATGATCCGCCGAAAAACGGAGCGGTTACCGAGGGACAACGATGACCTGGTTGGGATCGTCGTAGAGAATCCGGCCTGGATCATCCGATTCCAGACGAGTCCATGCGACGCCGTGGAAGTCCAGTATCGCGAGATAGCCGCCCACGCGGGCGAGGAACTGGGTGGCAGAGGACTTGAACCATGCTTCTGCCCTGGGGTGGCGGGTTCGATCGTAGGGCGAGGGATCGAGGCGTCCGGGGTCGATGAGATACGCCTGATACCAGGCATTTTCGCGTCGATGGAAGTGTTCCTGCTCAGCATTGAGGCAGCCGGACCATGCCAAACCGTTGACCAACGCGAAAACGCCCGGATAGCGGCCGTTCCGGTTCGGCGCCGCCGCTTGATATCGGACGAATGCCGTCTCGGTATCGCTCGAGTCGGATGACTGCACGAGTTCAGCAGACCAGGCGATAACGGTGGGGGCAAAGTATCGGCCGGGCGCACCGCCCTACTGCCAGGTCGCGGTATCGGGGTCGATGCCGTGGGCGCGCGCGCTGGCGTCGATGATTCGACGGAACCACGGGGCAAGACCGGCTCGGATGCCGTCGTAGTGGGCGGCGAATCCCGGATCGGCCTCGTACCTGCGGCCGAGACAGACCTGCATCTGCCTGGTGAGGGGAAAGTACGAAGCGAAAACCTCACGGTGTCGCTCGACGAGTTGATTCGCTTCCGGGCTCCCAGGTGTGACACCGGCGTCCATCGCGTCCCCGAGGGCGCGGTCGAACTCGGCAACGGCATCGGCGATGGCCTGCCATTCCTCCGGACCGCGCGAGGCCGCGTGTTCGGCGTACTGCTGCCATTGCGTCGTGTCTCCGTAACGCTCACGCGCTCGGGCGGGCCAGTCGGGGTCCCACTGGGGGCCGAAGATCGCGGCCTGCTGCTCGGCGGTAAGCAGCAGGCCGCGCTCGTGGGCGTCGATCATCCGGTCCAGTCCGGCGCTGAGTCGCTGGAGGCGGTCGATCCGTTCGGCGACCTGAGCACGCTGCGCGCGCAACGCGCCGGGCACGTCCGCGGTCGAGTCGTCCAGGATGGCCCGAATCCGGTCCAGCCCGAGACCGAGCTCACGGTAGACGACGATGCGGTGCAGTCGTTGCAGATCACCAGCGGTGTATAGCCGATACCCGGCAACCGTGCGCAGCGACGGCCGCGCCAGACCGATCTCATCCCAGTGGTGCAGCGCGCGGACCGTCACGCCCAAACGCGCCGAGACCTGACCGACAGTCAGGCCATCGGTATCGGCATCAGGCATGCTCACCATTGTCACCGCGACCGGCGTCCGGTGGCCTGATCCCGACGGCCTCGAGGTCCCGCGCCTCCTGACTGTCCGGATCGAAGGGTTTCGCGGCGGTGAAAACGATCCGTGCGTTCTCAGGGGTTATCACCATCACGTCGCGGGTGTTCCAGGGAGTATCCCGGGGGCCATCGACCGAGTTCGGACGCAACGCACGGCAAGCTTCGACAAGAGCATCGACCTGGTTGAGCACGCACGCGAAACTGAAGCTCACCGCCGGTGGCTGCTCCGGAACGTTCTCGGCAGGGACGAGAAGTACGTCCTGAAAAGCCCATCGGCGCAGATGCACAACGCTGCCGGGAATACTGAACAGCTCGAAGAATCCGAGGCCACGAGTCCAGAAATCCACCGACACCGCCAAATCGCTCGTGGGGATCGTCGCGAACGCGGGCATTCCATAGATGCCACGGAACGGCTCCGGCGCGACCGCATCCGGACCGGGAGTGGGGACGGGGCTCATCTCGAACGCGTTGTAGTAGTCACTCATGCACCCCACCTTCCAGCCTCACGCAACGTAAGGGTCAAGCCGCCGGGCAGGGAACATCGCACTCGTAGGGGCGGCGGAACTAGACCGATAGATTCCTGGCTTCCCGGGCGTAGCAGCCATGCCCCGCCGACAGCCCGGGCATGATAACCACGTTGGCGGCAGCCATCCCCGATGCGGATGTGGAAGGGTGAGTCCACTTAAGAATTCGATTCGGTCGATATCCGGTTCGAGTCCAAGGAGCGAGGAGCGGCTTGGTGGAAGCAACGTTCGATGTGGCTGATTTGGTGGGGTATCGCTATCGAGTGGATGACTACTACGAAGTGGGCCGGGAGAAGATCCGCGAGTACGCGCGTGCTGTCCAGGATTTCCATCCGGCACACTGGAGCGAGGACGCTGCCTGCGAGTTCGGGTACGCCGGTTTGGTCGCGCCGACCACGTTCATCTCGACGGCAGCGATGCTGGCCAACCGTAAGCTCTTCGAGACAGTCATCAGCGGCTACGACGTCTTCGTGCAAACCGATCAAGTGTTCGAGGCGTACAAGCCGGTGCTCACCGGCGACCGGTTGATCAGCGATGTCGAACTCACCTCTGTTCGCCGCATAGCAGGCAAAGACCTGCTCACCGTCACCAACACTTTCGCCGACCAGACCGGCGAGGTGGTGCAGATCATGCATACGACCGTCGTCGGTATCACCGGTGAGGAAGTCGACGCAGGCATCAGTGCCGCGATCGAACGCGTGATCATGCACGGTATCGATGTGCCCTCGCGAACCGCGGCCGCGGCCGGGCAGAGTGCGACGAACCCGGTTCCGCAAACCAGCCCACGCCTCTCCACGATCTCGCGCACGCGTGTCCCGCATACCGCGATCCGATTCGAGGACGTCGCTATCGGCTCCGAGCTTCCTGCTCGGATCGTGTCGCTGACGCGGGGCGATCTGGTGAATTACGCAGGAGTCTCCGGTGACGCGAACCCGATCCACTGGCACGACGGGGTCGCCGCGCTGGCGAATCTCCCTGATGTGATCGCACACGGCATGCTCACCATGGGCCTCGGGGCAGGATTCGTCACCGGTTGGCTCGGTGATCCGGGTGCGCTCACCAGGTACGGGGTACGGCTGTCGAATTACACAATCGTCGAAGCCGCCGCTGCCGGGAGCGTCGAGTTCACCGGGCGCGTCAAGTCGCTCGACCCCGGGACCAGGACCGCTGTCGTCGTCATCGTCGCGAAGTCCGCAGGACGCAAGGTCTTCGGCTTGGCCACGGCGGAGGTGCGCCTCGCGTAGGGCGACAAGCGGACCGGCTGGCCCGCGCCCGATCCGCGCGCAACAACTGACGGCCGCGGCCTCACAAGCGAGTCGGATCGATGACCCGGCCGAGCCCTCAGCACCCCTACTGACGCCGTAATTCGCCGATACCACCGTTGGTCACAGCCACTAGCGCCGTCGAAATTGGCCGACAAACAGATGATCTGCCGACTTCCGTCGCCAACACCGCAATCCACGAGAGACGAACCGCGCTACCCCCTCGCCCGCCGCGACATGCAGGTGAAGATGCCAATTGTGCTGTTCGTCGCCGAGCGCGGTCAGAACCTGACAACTCCCGCCCCTGAACCGCCCACGGCACCAGGATTACTCGCCAAACGGCGTCAACATTTACCGTCCTAGCCGGATGTCGGAGGTGTTCAGCAGGAGTGTGCGGGGTTCAGATGCCCGCGCTGCCGGTGGATGGGCGTGCCCGGCGCAGTTCGCAGGCCAGCCGGTCGGCGTCGGGCCGGTCCTCGCCGGAGCGGGCGCAGCCCTGCGAGGTGTAGCCCTGTCGGTCGTAACCCCAACGGTCATAACCGTAATGGTCATAACCCCAACGGTCGTAGCCCCAACGGTCGTAACCCCAGACATCGAAACCGTCGGGGCCGTAGGGGTCTTCTGGCTCAGCAGGTTTCGGCAATGACGGGGTCGTCACGGGCGGTTCGGTCGTTACCGGCGGAGCAGTGGTGACCGGCGGAGCAGTGGTGACCGGCGGAGTACTGGTCACCGGTGGGACAATGGTGACCGGTGGGACAGTGGTCACCGGCGGAGCAGTGGTCACCGGCGGCACCGTCGTCACGGGCGCGGTGGTGACGGGTGCGGTAGCGCTCGGGCTTTGATCAGAAGTTGCGAATGCCGGTATGACAAGCGCGGCCGGAGCAAGCGCCACCGTCCCGGCGACTGCGGCCAGCAGGACAGACTGCCGAACGGTGCGCGAACTTCTCCTCCACTGCGACATAGTTGACCTCCAACGCGATATGAGCGCGCTCACCGCACCCGAGTCCCCTATCGGTCGAATGTCCAAAATCTGTTACATAGGAGTGACTTTCGCGCCCGTCATGTTTCAGGAGGCGTGAGCCCTCAGGGGCCCCGGCCTGGTTCTGGCGAACGGAGTCGATCCGTGCGGGATTGATCCCGATACTGGTCGACGAGATGCTGGTAGAAGCTGTTCTCCGGCGCTTCCAGTGGGATGGCCCGCAGGCCGATCGTGACCTTCCGGCCGACCACCTTCGAGTATCCGTCTTGGTCGATGCCGAGATCCGCTACGACCGCTGATACCAGTTCGTCCAGTTCCTCGTCCGTCACATAGACGGCGAGACGGCATTCGACCGGGACGCGCGCCGGGTCGTACGCGTCGCCCCACGCGCGCTGAGCGAACTCGTCGACCGCCGTGACCGGCCCGAAGCTCGTGAAGCACGGGATACGGTTCACCTCGCGGATCCGATGGGTGCTTTCTTCGAGCGCCAGTGCGACGGGGTGGATTCCCTCATCGTGGAGGGCGCCCGGCCCGGCCGCGTCCGGCATCCCGAGTTCTACCGCGAACTCCCACACCTGATGTTCGTCGTCCACGTACAACAATCCCTGCTACTTCTTCGATGAGCTCTCGACGCGGCATCAACCGGAATTCGCGGCTGCTCCCCCGGACCAGTTGGCCGCTATCTCACCGGCCTTGGGTGGCGATGAACGCTTGTACGGCGTCGAGGAATTCCGGGCCGCCCACTACATAGCCGCCGACGGTTCCACCGATCAGTACGCCCACGGGGACGCTGACGCCCCAGATCAGGGGCATACACGCGCCCAGGAGGCCGCCCACGATCGCGCCGCCGACCACGCCGGGCAGGTTCTTGTCGATCTGCTCCTTGAGCCGGTCGTAGGAGCTGATGTCCTCCAGTTGCGCGATATCCGCCGGGGTCGATGTCAGGGTGCGGTCGTCCGCGCCGACGTGCTGGTAATTGACGCCATGATCCGAACCGGAAGTCGCGTCCCCCGCAATCACCGCGGCCGGCTGTTCCGTTACGACCGGTTCCGCATGAGCGGTGGCCGCGGCTATGCCCACGGTCGAGATGGCCATGAAAACGGCAGCGGTGATTTTCTCGAGCTTCATCTTCGAATCCCTCCACTCAGCTGCCCCTGATGGGCGGACCGAATCAGACCTTAGGCGTCGAAGTGGAAAGTGTGTGTAAGCCACACGCAGTTCGAAGTCACCGCGCCGCATTTGTGCACCGGCCCCAGCGCCGTTCAGTACAGCATTCAGCATGAGGTCAACAGTGGGGCCGACTCGATTCCGCGCCGAGCCCACCGTGTAGTCGCCGAGCGAGGGCTCGAGCGGGAGACTTCAAATCGGCTCGATGACGTTCTTCCGAAGGTGTCCGTAGACAACGGAAGTACGTACGTCTGCGAGTTCCTTTCGCTCGGTGAGCTTGTCCAAGACCACCGAGTGCAGGTGGTCGGTGTCGCGAACAGCCACATGGAGCAGGAAGTCGTCTGCGCCTGTCAGCGTGAAGATTTCGATCACCTCGGGCATCTCCGTGACGAAGGCCTGGAACTGCTCGATGACCGCACGCGTCGGCGGTCGTATCCGTACGGCGATGATCGCCTGCAGCCCCCGGCCGAGCGAGGGGAGGTCTACTTCGGCGTGGTATCCGAGCAGCACGCCACGCTCCCGGAGGGAGCGAATCCGCTCCAAGCAGGTGGAGGGTGCGATGCCCAACTCCTGGGCCATGTCCCGGTTGGTGCGCCGACCGTCCAACTGCAGAAGCCGAAGTATCGCCGAATCTAGTTCATCCATATTCTGCCTCTCCAACGAAAATCCGAATCAAATTCGGACATACCTGTGTTCGTTCGGCAGAATGCTACCTTGGTCGCAATATCTCCGTTCATGATTCGTTTCCGTAGAAGCGGTCGAACAGAGGCCACGAGTTCGGATGAAAAGGGCAGTGGAAGTGGACGAGCGGCTGGCCAAGGTGTTGGCGATCTGTTCGGTCGTAGTGGCCGCGCTGTTGTGGAGCAGCTCGTACGCGGTGACCAAGCTGGTGCTGACAGAGGTCGGCCCGCTGAGCATCGGGGCCATCCGCTTCACCCTCGCCGCGGTACTGCTCGGGATCATCATGTTCCTGCGCCGCAACCCGGCCGTCAGACCCGATGCTCGCCAGCGGCGGCTGATCTACCTCAGCGGACTATTGGGCATTACGGCCTACTTCGTGCTGGAGAACATCGGCGTCGAGTTGTCGACGGCCTCCGACGCCTCTTTGATCGTGGCCACCTACCCACTGATGACCATGCTCCTGGAGCTGGTGGTCTTCCGGACCAGAATGCCGCCGCTGCGGGTCGGCGGCGTGCTGCTGGCCACCTCGGGGGTTTTCCTCATCGTTCGCAACGGGGCGGACGTCGGGGGCAGCGCTCGCTGGTCCGGCGACATTCTGCTGTTGCTCGGCGGACTGGTATGGGCCGGGTACAACATGCTGGGCAAGCATGCCGGGCGCGGGCAAGACGCGGTGACCCTCACCTATTACCAGACCATGGCCGGCGCCACCGGCTTCCTGTTCGCCTCGCTACCGGAGATGAAGCATTGGCGGGTACCCGGCGCCACAGCCTCGGCGCTGCTCGTCTATCTGGCCGTTGCATGTTCGGTCGGCGCCTTTCTGCTCTACAACTACGGCCTCCGCCGGATGGCCTCGAGCGTCGCGGTGAACATCCTCAACCTGGTGCCGGTGTTCGGTGTGCTCGGCGCCGTGGTGATCAATGCGGAGACGGTCCGGCCGGCGCAGGTCTTCGGCGGCGTCGTCGTCATCGCCGGGGTGACACTCGGATTGGTCGAGCACCGTTCGCCCGCCGAGAAAGTCACAGTTGCCCGAACCGACCCGGCAACCGAGTGCGTGTGAAGGATGCGGGGGTACCGAAGCGCCCATGCACCTGTTGCCCTAGCCGCGATAAATCTCGACGTAAGCGTTGGTCGCCACCGCGACAACACCGGGACCCATTCCCGTGCATCCCGTGGTGACGCGCTGGCCGGTGGGTGTGAAGGGGTAGCTGAGCGCTTGGTAAGGACCGACACCGTACTGCGGGAACGGTCCGCTGGCGTAGAGCCCGAAGCAGTCGACATGCAGGACGTAGTTGCTTCCTCCGTCGGGTTGGCAAGTCGCCGACGCACCGAAGAGATCTCGCTCGACGACGCAATCCTGCGGCGCCGCTTGGGCGGTCCCGGAGCCGACGATTGCGGCGAAAGCCAGACCCGAAACTCCAGCGGCCGCGACACGTACGGCGGCGGTGAGAACATTCCTCATGAAAACTCCTCCTGTTACGGGGTTCTCTTCGACCTTCAGCGGCTGGACGTTACGGCTGTTGGTGCGACTTCCCCGATTCGTGCGATCGACACCGTGAACACGCCGGGATCAAGTCGCGGCCAATACACTGCACGCATGCGACGACCGCGCGCCATGGTGCTCGATGAGGTGTGGCGCAAGCTCGAGGGTGTCGAACCGCTCAGCGGCCCGCACGGGGGTCCGCTGCGCCGGACGGTGAAGCTCGTGCTCGACCCGTTGGTGATCCGGCCCGTGCAGCATCCGTCGTGCGCGGGGCCGATCCTGACGGCCGACGGCGCGGTGTTGCTGGAGGCGCGCATTCAGGCTGCGGCCGATGTGCTGCGCGCGACGGCGGCCTGGTTCACGGTGCTCAAGCAGGTGCGGCGGACGCTGCGGATCACCGAGGGGCACCCGCAGGATCTGTACTTCCAGCGCTGTTTCGAACTGGCGACCACCTCGGGCATGCCGGATGCGGCGCGGGCGCGCGCGGTCGCGGAGGACGCGTTGCGCGAGATCCACGAGTACACCGCGGGGCGCACCACGCAGGCGCTGAAGGAGTACCTCACCGACCACACCCGGGAACGAGAGCTGGCCGGGCTGCTCGATCTGGCCTGGCGGCGGCGTCCGCTCACCGGCCCTGCGGGTGCCGACCACGACGCGGAGGTGCGGGAACTGCTGGAAGCCTGCGCGGCGGCACGGCTCGGCGAGGACGCCGACCGACAGCCGACCCTGGGCCGGCTGGTCGCGGCCCACGCCGGTACGCACACGGGAATCCGGCTGTGGCAGGAGGAATCCGCTCAGGAATTGGGGCTGACGGCGCATCCGGTGCCGCTGCGCCCCGCGATCGGGTCTTCGGCCTCGAAATCGACCCTCGGGCTCCCGTTCGATCGCAGCGTCTACGAGCGGGTGTTCACCGTGTTGCAGGCGTCCACCGAACGCGCGGAGCTGCCGCCGATCCCCGAACTGGTCGACGCCGAGATCGCCCGCAGTTGCGCACCGTGGGCGCTGCTGGACGAGTCGCTGCGCGTGACGGCCACGGCGGGGGCCGCCCTGGCGACCGGCTTGGCGCCCATCGAGCACCGCCGCGGACCGTCGACCGGTCGGCCGCGTCTGCGTCTGGCCGGAACGGGGACAACGCCATCCAGGGCGCACCAGCTGGTCAACAGCCGTTGGCAGCGGGAAGCCTATGTGTTGCAAGCGCGGCGGCTGGTGGTCTCGGCCGAGCCGCCCACCGGTCCGCTGGCCGCCATCGCCGCGGAACTGATCACGCCGTGGCAGCCCTACCTGCGCCGATTGTGGGTCCGCCTGCACGGAAGGGATGTCAGGGAGTACGCGATCCACGATCCGGACGAGCTGTGGGATCTGCTCGACGGCGTGGCGCGTTCGGTCATCCTGGACCATCGCACACGGGTCAAGCGGGCGCTGAGCGTGCGGGCGGGCGCGGGTGAGCCGGACGCGGCGGAATCGAAGGCGAGCTGATGAGCACGACCGTACGCATCCGCCGCCGCGACGGCCTGTGGATCATCGCGCCGGACGACGCTCCGACCGTCGTGGACGACGCGGCCGGGGTGGACGTGCTGGTGCTCGAGGTGGCGGGCGGGCACTTGACCTGGAGCCTGCTCAGCGGGCAGGTGACACCGGCCGCGGTGCTCGATGACATAGCCCTCGCACAGGAATGGATCTGGGCGGTATACGGCGAGCAGGTGGCCGTCGCCCTCGACGAAACCACCGAAGGTGAATACGCGGTCCAGCCCGCCCTGCCCGACTTGTCCGCGCGCGCCTGGCGGCTCGGTTACGCCCGCTGGGCGGCGCGCTGGTGGCCCGCGTCGACGCTGGACGGCATCGCCCCGCTGGACGAAGGGCTGCTGGACGACGAGATAGCCACGCTGAGCGAGGAATGCGACCTGATCGTCGACGGCGCCGACGCGGTCGTCGAGGAGCGCACGACCACCGCCACGCTCGGCCGAGCGGAGGACTACGCGCTGGCCGCCGGACCGGCCACCGTCGCCGCCCCCGGCGCGCTCGTCTTGGCCAGGGGAACCGCGGGCTGGGACTGGCAGCGCTGCCCACCGGGCTTGCTCGACGCCTCGGAAAGCGCCGTGTCCTGGGAAGTGGTGCGCGCGGCCGGATCGACGATCGTGCGGGTGAGCGCGGTGGCCGCCCCGCTCTCGCCGGCGGATATCCCGGCGCACCTGCATCCCCGCGCCGCAATCCGCACTCCGGCCGACGCCGCCGACGTGCCGCTGATCCGCGACGGCGAACTCTGGCGGGCCGAGACCACGGCCCCTGCCGGTGCGGAAGCGGGCGTGACGGTGCACATCTACGTTCCCGGCGTCGGTGTGGACGAACCGGAGCCGGACGCTGCGGGCAAGCGCGCGCGGATTCGCGACCTGGTCACCTCGCGGTTGCACCGCACCGACGACGCGTCCGGCAACCCCGCCGACTCGCTTCTGCTGGCGGAAATCGCCGCCACAGCGTCGGATTCGGATTTCTGATATGGAGACTCCGGACGACGGCCGGGAATTGCTCGCCGCGGGCGCCGCCGCGTACACCCGCGGCGACCCGGCCGAGGCGAAACGCCTGTTCGAGGACGCCGCCGAACGAACCACCGGCGACATCAGGCTCGGCGCGATCATCAATGCCGCGAGCATGGCCGACGAACTCGGCGACCACGCCGCCTCGCTCGCCCTCTACCGTTCGGCGCTGGCCGAAATGCCCGAGCACGCACCGCGATTGCGCCCGAACGCCCTGGTCAACATGTCGCAGGCGCTGCAGCATCTCGGCGATCTCGACGCGGCGCAGGCGGCGCTGGAGCAGGCGCGGGCCTTGCTCGCCGACAACACCGACACCGATCTCGGCGTGCTGCGCGTGGCCTGCCTGCTCTCCCTGACCGCCGTCGCGTTGCATCGGCAGGACTGGGCCTACGCCGCCGAGCTGGCCACCGAATCACTGGAGGCGGCAAGACGTTTCGCACCGCAACTGGCCGGTCATCCGCTGATGAATCTCGCCGCCGCCTACTTCGAGACCGGACGCCGCGACCTGGCCGTGGATTTCGCGCGGCAGGCGCTGGCCGCGTTCGAGTCCGCGGGCGATCGCAACGCGGTCGCCGAGACCGAGCAGAATCTCGCCATCATGCTCGTCCGCCTCGAGCGATACGACGAGGCCGAGGCCCCGCTGCGCTCCAGTCAGGCGTATTTCGAGCAGGCCGGGTTGGGGCACCGAGCCGGGGTCGGCCTCAAGACCATGGGATTCCTCGCCGAGGGACGCGGCGATCTGGCGGGCGCGCACGAGTTCTACCAGCGGAGCTTGGCGTATTTCGGCGCGTCCGGAGCCGTTCTCGACGCCGCCGACCTGCGCATTCGCTCCGCCACCGTGGCATTCAAGTCCGGAAGGGCCGCAGAGTGCGAGCAGTTGCTGGCCGAGGCGTTCGCGATCTATGCCGAGCGTGGCCTCGGCCTGCACTGCGCCCAGCTCGATTTCTGGCACGCGACGCTGCTGGAAAGCGCGATCGACGCGACCGAGCCGCCGCAGGCGGAATTGCTCGCGCGCGCCGTCGGCATCGCCGTGCCCGCTGCCCTTGCCATCGACGCGGTGCGCCACACCTTGCCGAACGGCACGCAGCGCGAGCAGTGGAACCGGCAGATCGCCGACCCCGCCATGCGATTGGCGTTCCGCTTCGCCTACCTTTCCGGCAACGGCGTCCTCGTTGCCGATCTGATCGAAACGCAGTGTGCTGGGACGACTTTGGCGCTCGACCGCACCGAGCCGGAAACTCCCGCCCGGCTCCCGCTCGAGCTGTTGGACCCGCCGGAGGACTTCACCGATCACCCCGGCAGCGCCGCCCTGCAACTGGGGGCCGCCCTGGCGGAGGTCGCGGCCGGGGCGGGTCTGCCGGTCGCGCCGCCGCCGCGCCTCGCATCGGCCGTGGAAGGGCGGATCGCGCTCGCGCCGTTCATCGCCGCCGCCGAGCAGCGCTACGGCCGGGTGATCCGCGACGATCGGGTGCTGACGGTATGACGCGACCGACTGTGCTGGTCCGCATGGCGGACGCGGGAGACATCTACGTGTCGTGGCGATGGGTGGAGGAAAGCTATCCGCGCGGCGCGGGAATGCTTCCGCAAGAAGAGGCGATGCGGGCGGTGGAACTGCTCACCGACGCGTTGCCGCGGCCCGCCGAGCCGAGCGGTCTCGAGCGGGCGCTCACCACCGGCGCGTTCGCCGACTACGAGCGGGAATACGTTGTGGCACAGGAGCTTTCCCGCGCGCTGCTGCCCTACGGCTTGGCCGCGCAGCTCTACGACCTGTGGCAGCGCGGTGTGCGGCCGCATATCCGGCTGCAACCGTCACCCCGGGTCGCCCAGGTGCCGTGGGAGATCATCGCGCCGGACCGCGATGTCCGGCTGATCGATATCGCCGACGTGAGCCTGCTGGCTCCGGCGAGCGTCGGGCAAGCGCCAGGCCGGGTCGCGCGCACCTGGACCGAGACCGCCGCGCTTCCGGTCGTCGCGGTGCTCGATCCGCGCATTCCCGGTTTCCGCGCCGATTCGACGCTCGGCTCGGTGCTGGGCCGGATGAGCGCCGAAGCCCCGCTCGCGCGACGAATGGCGAGTTACGCCGCGAACGACCGCTTGCGGCCCGCGGTATCGAACCCGGTCGAGGCCTTCCGCCGCACGGATGTCGATCGCGACTGGCTGGGCTCCGTTCTGCGTGAGGGCGCGAGCCGCTTGCTCTACGTCGGGCACGTCACTGCCGCCGCGCCCGAATCCGGCCGCAGCGAGGAGGCCGAACTGCACCTCGCCTGTGCCGCCGATGCCGTCGGCTTCGCCGAGCCATCCCGCACGCACCGGCCGTTCTCGGCCAAAGACCTGCTGCTCGGCACGCACACCCTCGACCCGCGACCGGTTGCCGGAGCACGGCTGTGGCCGATGCCGAGCCGGGTCGCGCTGGTCGCCTGTGAAAGTGGCGGCGATCTGCGGTTCAGCGAGGCACTCGGCCTCACCACCGCGATGATCACCGGCGGCGCTGAGCTGGTCACCGCGAGCCGGTGGCCGCTGCCCACCGATTTCGCCTTCCAGCGCATCGCGGGCGCACCGGCGCAGGCCGAGCCGCTCCAAGAGGCCGTCTGCGCCATCGACGCGGCGCACGAGCAGCCCGACCCGGTGACCGCCATCGCCGCATGGCAGCGCGACCGTTTCACCGCGTGGCGCGAGACCGGCCGGATCGAGCATTCGCCGGTGCTCTGGGCTGCCTTCGCCACCGTGTGCGCCTGAGTCGGGCAAATCATCCCGCGCGGTCTACATATAGCGGTCTACGTGCGACGATGCCGCGCGAAAATGGGTAACGCAACTACTGCGCAAACCGACACCCAGCATCGAACGTGTGGATAAGCTCGAACGCCGTCACCCTCCACGATTCGCGATCAGGAGAAGCAGTTACACCAGTCGGATGACCGCCTCGACCGGCCGCTGAGGAGCCCACCAATGCGTTACTACGCCGTCTACGACAACGACGGAAACCTCGCCACCATCCTCGGACAACCTGACGACGCACCTCCGCTGCGCGCCACCGCATTCCACCGGGGGCAACGGCTCACCGAACTGGCCCTACCGGACGGGGCAGTAGACCCCGCCGACCCGGACAGCCTGACCGCTCTGCTCGACCTGGTCACGAACCGGCGAGTCGAGGCGACGGCAGGCCGCGCCGACACGGGCGCTCGCCGCTAGCCGGATGCCCGCGTGAGGGCGACCACCGGGATCACCCGGGATGTCTTCATCTCGTGTTCGGCGAAGAACGGATAGGTGTGCTTGAGCATCGCCCAGGTGCGGTCGCGGTCGTCGCCGGTCAACAGGGTGGCCAGCGCCGGGTAGCTCTCCTCGTCCAGCTCGACGGTGACGTGCGGGTCATCCCGCAGGTTCGCATACCAGTCGGGGTGTTTCGGCGCGCCGATGTTGGACGCGACGATGAGCAGGCGGTCGCCGTCGCGGTGGAACATCAGCGGGGTGGTGTAGGGGGCGCCGGATCTGCGGCCGATCGTGGTGAGCAGGATCAGACGGTCGCGCCGCATGCCATCGATCTCGCCACCCGCTCGGAACCGAGCGATGGTTCGTCGATTGACTTCCTTGACGTCCACGGTTCGCCTCCCTTGCCTGTGGTGGACCAGGCTCAGCTTTCCCTCCGGCCGCATACCGTGTCCGGGAAACGCCGGGATCGGCGGCGGCACCGGCGCATTCACTCGCGATGGGCGAGCAGGTGCTGGATCAGCAGCCGGGTCAGCGCCTCCGGCGCCTCCTCGGGAATCCAGTGCGAGACGTCCTCGAGCATCTCGAACCGGTAGGGGCCCGAGACGTATTTCGCGGTGGCCAGGGCCGCGGTGGACCCGACGGTCGCGTCTTCGGTGCCCCACACGTACAGGGTGGGAACACACGCGGGGCCGGTGGGGCCCGCGAGATCCATGGCGCGATACCAGTTCAGCGCGGCGGTGAGCGCGCCGGGCCGCGAGAGCCTGCGCACGTAGTCCTCGACCCGTTCCTCCGGGATCTTCCACTCGAAGATCCGGCGCAGCGCGGCCCCTTCGTCGGCGAGCAAGGTCCGCTCCGCGGTGCGCGGTTGCCGCAGGGCGGTCAGATGCTGCGACCGCCGCGCTTGATCCTCGTCCTCGGCCATCGCCTGCTGGAGCGCGGCGGGATGCGGCTGCGACACCGCGGTGAACGTGCGCACCCGCTCGGGCAGCCGCGCCGCCACCGCCCACCCGACCCGCGCGCCGCAATCGTGGCCGATCAGGTCGAACCGCTCCCAGCCCAGCGCGTCGGCGATGGCCACCACATCGCAGGCCAGTTCCTCGAGCCGATAGTCGGCGGCTCGCTCGGGCCGCACCCCCGGTGAGTATCCGCGCTGATCGGGCGCGACGGCGCGGCATCCGCCACCGCCGAGCACGCCGAGCTGGAATTCCCACTCCCGCGCGCCCTGGGGAAACCCGTGCAGCAACAGCACTTCCCGCCCGCCGGGAGCGCCGGCGGCCAGGACGTCGAAGGTTCCCGCCCCGGTGCGAATCTCGAGTTCTTCGATCACCCGCCCGACTCTAGAACCGGGTACCGACGCGCGTCAGTGCTCGTCGAAATGGCCGTCGTGAGCGGCGTGGCGATGGCCCTCGTGCACATAGTCGACGTGGTCGCCGTGCTGGACGGCCTCGTGGCCGCAGTTGGGGCCGTGCTGGTGCGGGTGATCGCGGCACTCGGTGTGCTCGGACCGCTCGCACTCGTCGTAGTGACCTTCGTGTTCGCGGTGCAGATGACCATCATGGGCGTAGTCGATGTGATCGCCGTGCTGGAACGCCGTGTGCCCGCAGCCGGGGCCGTGCACATGATCGTGGCCGGTGTGCTGGGCGTGTGCTGTGGTCATCGAATTTCCCTCTTTCCTGGCGCGGATAGCTGGAATCGTGATGACAAATACATTAGCAGATGCGCATCAATGAAATTGCCCTGCGTGTGCTGGCTCGTGTCAGAGCACCTGGGCGAGGAACCTGCGCAGGCGCGGAGTCTGCGCGTCGTCGAACAGCGCGTCGGGCGTGCCGGTCTCCACCACCTGCCCCTGATCCATGAAGACCACGCTGTCGGACACCGTGCGCGCGAAACCCATCTCGTGGGTCACCACGACCATAGACATACCGCCGGAGGCCAGGTCGGCCATCAGGCCGAGCACGCCCTTCACCAGCTCGGGGTCCAGCGCCGAGGTGGCCTCGTCGAAGAACATGATCTCCGGCCGCATGGCCAGCGCCCGCGCGATGGCGACGCGCTGCTGCTGCCCGCCGGACAGGTTCGCCGGACGCGAATCGGCCTTGTCGGCCAGACCCACGATCTCCAACTGCTCGACGGCCAGCGCCCGCGCCTCGTCCTTGGACAGGCCGCGCAGCTTGCGCGGACCGAGCGCGACGTTGTCCGCGACGGTCTTGTGCGGGAAGAGATTGAAATGCTGGAACACCATGCCGATGCGCTGACGCAACCGGTCCGGATTCTCGGTGAGCACGGACTTGCCGTCCAGCAGCACGTCGCCCTTGTCCGGCTCGTACAACCGGTTCAGCACCCGCAGCAGCGTCGACTTGCCCGATCCGGACGGCCCGATGACGGTGACGGTCTTGCCCGCGTCGACATGGATGTCGATGCCGCGCAGCACGTGGTTGTGCCCCAGCGTCAGATGCAGTCCGGTACCGGTGAGGGAGGCACTCATCTATCCGCGCCCTTCCGTGATCGTGGCCGCCTCGACCTGGTCGATCGGCCGGTCGGGTCGTCCGGTCCGCATCCGGCGGTCGATGTAGTTCACCAGGTGGGTGAGCGGGATGGTGAGCAGCAGGTAGACCAGCCCGGCGGCCACCAATGGCGAGAGATTGCCGGTCTGCGCGTTGAGATCGCGTCCGACGGCGAACAGCTCGCGCTGGGTGGCGAGCAGGCCGAGGAAGTAGATCAGCGAGGAATCCTTGATCAGGGCGATGAACTGGTTCATCAGGGCCGGGAGCACCCGGCGCACACCCTGCGGGATCACCACCAGCGTCATCGCCTGGCGGTAACCGAAGCCGATGGCGCGCGCCGCCTCCAGCTGTCCGGCCTCGACCGATTGGATGCCGGAGCGGAAGATCTCGCCGATGTAGGCCGAGGCGAGCAACGCCAGCGCGACCGCGCCGAGCCAGTACGGGTTGTTCCCGGTGAGGTTACGCACCACCGGACCGACGCCGAGGCCGATCAGCAGGATGATCACCACGGCGGGCAGGCCACGGAAGATGTCGGTGTACACCCGCGCGGGCCAGCGCAACCAACGGGTCCGCGAAATTCCCGCGACCGCGAGCAGCATGCCGATGACGGTGCCGAGGACACCGGAGACCACCGCCAGGATCAGCGTGTTGGGCAGCCCGGTCTTGAACAGATCGGGAAACGCCTTGCGATACAGCGACCAGTCGAAGAACGTGTCCTTCAGCTGCCGCAAAGTCGATTTCGGCGCGTTCTGCCCCGTCTCGTCCTTCTGCTTGCCCGCGGCGAGCGCGGCGAAATCCGGCAGCTGCGGCGCGGGCGCGGCCCGCGACCCCGGCTTCCAGCCCGGCGGCAGCTCCCGCGGCACCCACTCGGTGTAGAGCTTGGCGTAGGTGCCGTCCGCGATCACCGCGTCCAAGCCGCTGTTGAGCGCGTCGATCAGCGGCTGATTGTTCTTGGCGACCGCGTAGCCGACGAAATTGTCCAGGCTGAAGGTGTTCTGCGATACCGACGTCCCGTCGCCCGGCTTGATCGCGCCTTCGGCTTGGGCGGACGGGGCCACCCAGGCGTCCACCTGGCCGGACTTCAGGTTGGCGTAGGCGGTGTTGTAGTCGGGGAACTTCACCGGGTCCAGATGCAGCTGGTTCACCACGAACTCGTCCTGCACGGTGCCCTGCACCACCGCGATCCGCGTGCCACGGTTCAGATCGGCGAACCCCTTGATCGCGCTGCCGCTGGGCACCACAAGCGAGAAGTAGCCGAAGTCGTAGCCGTTGGTGAATCCGACCAGCTGGCGGCGCGCGTCGGTGGTGGTGATGTTGGACGAGCCGACGTCGAAACGGCCGCCCGACACCTGGGCCAGCAGCCCGGCGAACTCGGTGCCGGAGAACTCCACCTGGAGACCGAGCTTGGCGCCGATCGCCTTCAGCAGCTCGTTGTCGAAGCCGGTGAACGTGCCCTGCCGGTCGACGCAGATGCTCGGCGGCGCGTCCGAGAGCGTGCCGACGCTGAGCTTGCCCGGCGTGATCAGGCCGAGTCTCGAGACGTCGATCGAGGTCAGCGGCGCTGTGGTCGCGGTGGTGTAGCGGTCGCCGCCCGCGGCGGCCGAGGAGGCCAGGTTGGTCGGCGCGGCGGAGGCGGCGGCCGGGCCTGGCGGCGCGCAGAGGTTGCGCTCCGTGGCCGCGTCGTCGGAGCCGG
The DNA here is from genome assembly GCF_044389845.1 of Nocardia sp. NPDC019323. Taxonomy (NCBI): domain Bacteria; kingdom Bacillati; phylum Actinomycetota; class Actinomycetes; order Mycobacteriales; family Nocardiaceae; genus Nocardia; species Nocardia sp. NPDC019323. The sequence continues at coordinate 619,269 of NZ_JBIRYN010000002.1, read as the reverse complement.
AACCGCACGCCGTCGCGCTGAGACCGACGGCGAGCAAGAGCACGGCGATCAACGCACGAGACCGCACAGCGGGCAGAACAGCCATGACGGACAACCTTAACCACGAAAGTCCGCTAATCCACGGCTACCCCGAGGCCGGTAGCGCCGGAAGCCATGCCGCCGCGACGGGTCGAGGGTTTCGATCACGGTGATTCGAATGCCACGCCGCCGTCGCGCAACAGTCGGCGCTCAGGCCAGACCGCTCACCGGTTCCGGGTTGAGCTCGTCGCGCCATCGCACGGCTTTCGCGACCTCGCTCAGGTCGTAGTCCGGGCCGCTGGTCCCGATGGTGAAGGTGGTCACGCCCGCCTCGACGAAAGCGGAAGCCTTCTCCAGTCCCGGCCACTGCACCGAACGCTCGATGCGCGCTTGGTCGGTGCCGACGGCCGCGCAGTGCTCGGCGAGCACCTTGTTCTTGTGCGCGAGCACGTCCAGGTCGGCGAAGGTGTGCCACATGTCGGCGTACTGCGCGACGAGCCGCAAGGTCTTCTTCTCGCCACCGCCGCCGATCAGGATCGGCAGATCGCGGGTCGGGCGCGGATTGAGCTTCGGCAGCCGGGCGCTGATCCGGGCGAGGGTCTCCTTCAGCAGTTCCAGCCTGCTGCCAGGGGTGCCGAAATCGTAGCCGTACTCGTCGTAGTCCTTCTTGAACCAGCCCGCGCCGAGACCGAGGATGAGCCGTCCGCCGCTGATGTGGTCGACGGTGCGCGCCATGTCGGCCAGCAGGTCCGGATTGCGGTAGCCGCCGCCGGTGACCAGCGCGCCGATCTCCACCCGCTCGGTCTGCTCGGCGAACGCGCCCAGCATCGTCCAGCACTCGAAATGCGCGCCGTCCGGATCGCCGGTGAGCGGATAGAAGTGATCCCAGTTGAACACGATGTCGACGCCCGCGTCCTCGCATCGCAACACCGCGTCCCGGATGAGCCGGTACTCCGGCGCGTGCTGCGGCTGTAGCTGAACTCCGATCCGAACTGGACGACTCATGGCATTCTCCTCGTCGCTCGGTCCCGTCCCCGCCCCGAGGTTACCGGCGCGGCGGGGTTCCCGCAGGCCGCCGCACGGGTGCTTCCGGCGTGGGCCGACCGGCTAGGTTGGGACCCGATGCCGAGCCTGCGGATGGAGGTGTCGCCCGTGGCCGACGGCGAGGACGAGGTGGTTCGCGCGGTCGTCTCGACGATGCTGCGCGGGCGCGACCAGTTGATCGCCGAACTCTCGGCGGTGATGCGCGCGCAGGTCGTCGCCCTCGACTCGGATGTCCGGTTGCGCGGCCTGTTCGAGGCGGGTACCACCGACAACCTGATGTCGGTGCTGGACTTCGTGCAGAACGACGCCGCCGAGCACGACGTGCACGCTCCGGCCAGGGCGCTGATGTACGCGCGCACTCTCGCCCAGCGCGACGTCCCGCTCTCGGCGCTGATCCGGGCCTACCGCGTGGGGCACGCCGGGTTTCTCGACATCGCGATGCGCTACGCCGTGGAGCTGGGCGGCTCCGACAGCGCGGCGGCCATCATCCGGATGGTCCATCGCTCCGCGGTGTACATCGACCGGGTGTGCGAGCAGGTCGGCATCGCCTACGAACAGGAACGCGACCGGTGGGTCGGCAGCCGCGGCGGCCTGCGCCAGGAATGGGTGGCGCGGGTGCTCGACGGCTCGGCCGACGACATCGCCCAGGCGGAGCAAGTGCTGGGCTATCCCTTGTCGGGCCGTCACGTCGCGGTGAACGCCTGGACCGAACCGCAGCTTTCGGCGCGGGCCGCGGTGGATGTCCTCGATGCCGTGCGCGCGGCTCTGGTCCCGCTGCTCGGCCACCCGCGCCGGGCGCTGCTGGTGCCGACCGACGAACGCGAGGTCCGGCTGTGGTTCTCGATCGCCCGGGACACGACCATCGATGCCGAGGCCATCCAACGGGCCTTGTCCGCGCTGGCCTTACCGGTGCGCGTGGCGGTGGGCGGCTGCGGCAGCGGTGTCGCGGGATTCCGGCGCAGCCTGCGCCAAGCCGACCGGGTGCGCGAACTCGTGCTGCTGGCCGGTCCCGGCGCGCCCCGTGCGGTGGCGCACCAGCAGGTGGCCGCCGTCGCGCTGCTCGGCGCCGACATCGAGGAACTGCGCCAGTACGTCGCCGACTGCCTGGGTGAACTCGCCACCGACAACCAGCGCAATCTCTGGCTGCGCGAAACCCTGCGCGTCTTCCTCGCCAACAACCGCAGCTACGCCGCGGCCGCCGAGGAACTGGCCGTGCACCGCAACACCGTCCAATACCGGGTGCGGCAGGCGCTCGACCTGACCGGCCACACCTTCGACGATCACGACCGCACGCTGCACCTGCACCTGGCGTTGCAGGCTGCCCGCTGGTTCGGACCGGCGGTGCTGCGACCGTGCCCGGCCTGACGCTGTCCTTTGTGCGGTCGGCACGAAAGTTGTACGAAGTTTCAGCACCCGCGAATATGGCCCACATCACATGCCGATTCGTACGATTTCCGCGAATGCGCAGCTCAGATGAGGAGAAACCGCCGTGTCAACGCTGGAAACCGTACGCGGACCGATCGATACCGCCGATCTCGGAGTGACGCTGATGCACGAGCACGTCTTCGTGCTCACCGGAGACGTCCAGCAGAACTATCCGGCCGAATGGGGCTCCGAGGACGAACGCATCGCCGATGCCGTCCGGCGGTTGCGGGTGGCCTACGACGCGGGAGTGCGCACGATCGTCGATCCGACGGTGGTCGGGCTGGGCCGCTACATCCCGAGGATTCAGCGGATCGCCGAGCAGGTGCCGCTGAACCTGGTGGTCGCCACCGGTATCTACACCTATGGCGATGTCCCCTTCTTCTTCCACTACCGCGGCCCCGCGCTGAACGACATCGTCGGCGCGCAGGTGCCCGACCCGATGGTCGACATGTTCGTCGGCGATATCCGCGACGGGATCGCGGGCACCGGGGTCAAGGCGGGCATGCTCAAGTGCGCGATCGACAAGCAAGGGCCGACCGCGGGCGTCGAACGCGTGATGCGCGCGGTCGCGAAAGCCCATCTCGAGACCGGTGTGCCGATCACGGTGCACACCCATCCGGAGACGCGGTCGGGGCTCGACGTGAAGCGCGTGATGTGCGACGAGGAAGGCGTCGACCCCGGCCGCATCGTGCTCGGGCACAGCGGCGACACCACCGACTGTGATCACCTCGCCGAACTGGCCGAAGCGGGCTTCGTGCTCGGCATGGACCGCTTCGGCATCAATCTCGACACCACCTTCGAAGCCCGCGCGGACACGCTGATCGAGATGGTGCGGCGCGGCTACACCGACCGCATGGTGCTGTCCCAGGACGCGAGCTGCTACATCGACTGGATCGAGCCCGCCGCCATGGCCGCCCTGCCGCAGTGGCACTACACCCACCTGTTCGAGGACGTGTTCCCCTACGTGCTCGAACGCGGTGTGACCGAGGAGCAGATCGACACCATGCTCGTCGACGTCCCGCGCGCGTTCTTCGAGGCGCGCACCCGCTGACGCGGCTCGCCCGATAGGATCGCCGGACCCTTGCTCGGATCGTCCGGCACGTTCCTGCCGGGATGGGATGTGAATTCGTTATGGCCACTGTGACCTTCGACAACGCGACGCGGCTCTACCCCGGCTCGACCGAACCCGCGGTGGATCGGCTGAACCTGGAGATCGAGGACGGCGAGTTCCTCGTCCTGGTCGGCCCCTCCGGCTGCGGGAAGTCCACCTCGCTGCGCATGCTCGCCGGGCTGGAGGAGGTCAACGGCGGACGCATCCTGATCGGCGCCAACGACGTCACCAACGCCGAGCCGAAGGAACGCGACATCGCCATGGTGTTCCAGAACTACGCGCTCTACCCGCACATGACCGTCGCGGAGAACATGGGCTTCGCGCTGAAATTGGCCAAGGTGGCCAAGGCGGAGAAGGAGAAGCGGGTGCTGGAGGCGGCCAAGTTGCTGGATCTGGAGCCCTTCCTGGATCGCAAGCCGAAGGCGCTGTCGGGCGGCCAGCGTCAGCGGGTGGCGATGGGCCGCGCGATCGTGCGCCAGCCCCAGGTGTTCCTGATGGACGAGCCGCTGTCGAACCTGGACGCCAAGCTGCGCGTGCAGACCCGCACCCAGATCGCGCAGTTGCAGCGCAGGCTCGGCACCACCACGGTGTACGTCACCCACGACCAGGTCGAGGCGATGACCATGGGCGATCGGGTCGCCGTGCTGAAGGACGGCCTGTTGCAGCAGTGCGCCACCCCGCGCGACCTCTACCGCGATCCGGCCAACGTGTTCGTCGCCGGGTTCATGGGCTCGCCCGCCATGAACCTGTTCACCCTTCCGGTCACCGACGGCCGGGTGGAACTGGGCGGGCACGCGATCGCGCTGCCGCGCACGGTGGCGGACGAGGCGGGCGGCACCGTGACGGTCGGCATCCGCCCGGAGCACTTCGAGCTGGGCAACGGCTCCGGCATCGAGATGGAGGTCGACGTGGTGGAGGAACTCGGTTCCGACGCCTACATCTACGGCCGCACCGTCGCCGAAGGCGGGACCGACGGCGCCGGGGAGACCATCGTCTCCCGCGCGGATTGGCGCAATCCGCCCGCGAAGGGCGCTCGGCTGCGGCTGTCCACCGCGCCGGAGCACATCTACTTCTTCGACACCGACGGGCGCAGGCTCAACTGAGCACGCCGCCGGGCATCAGTCCGTCGTGTCGGAGCGACGGCGTTCACGCCGCTGCCTGGCGTAGTCCTCGTTGAGCCGCACGCCCAGTTCCTCGAGTTCGATCTCGCGGCCGGACTCGCTGCGCACCTGCACCCGCACCGGAGCGCCGGTCGCCTCCTCGACCAAGAGCAGCGGAGCGGGTCCTGGCTGCAAGTAGGCGTCGCCCCACTGCATGAGCGCCAGCACGGCGGGCAGCAGATCGCGACCCATCCGGGTGAGCACGTATTCGTGCCTGGTGCGCTTGCCTTCCTCCTGGTACGGCCGTTTCGCCAGCAGGCCGGCTTCGGTGAGTTTGCGCAACTGGGCCGCGGCCGCCGCGTCGGTGATGCCGACCCGGCTGGCGAACCCGTCGAACCGACGAGTCCCGTAGTACGCCTCGCGCAGGATCAGCACCGCCGAGCGCGTGCCGATGAGGTCCATCGCTTTGGCGATCGAGCACTCGTCGGGCTTCCACGCGTTGAGATCGGCCAACGGTCCTTCCATCACTGCTGCCATGACCCACATCATACCCAGGCTGACTTGTGTCAACTATTGTCAGGTGTAGTCTGACTATGTGTTGATAGAGCCAGGCATGGCGGCCCGGCTCTCGGTCCGAAGGGAAGCACCATGAGAGACGCGGTGATCGTCGAAGCGGTACGCACGCCGATCGGCAAAGGGAAGCCGAACGGCGCGCTGCACGACGTCAATGCGGTTGATCTGCTGGCCCACAGCCTGCGGGAGGTGGTGAACCGCAGCGGCATCGACCCCGCCCTGATCGATGACGTGATCGGCGGCGTCGTCACCCAGTTCGGCGAGCAGGGCGCGAACATGACGCGGCGGGCCGCGCTGGCCGCCGGGTATCCCGAATCGGTCCCGGCCACCACCGTCGACCGGCAGTGCGGCAGCAGCCAGCAGGCGATCCACTTCGCCGCGCAAGGCGTGATCGCGGGCGCCTACGACATCGTGGTCGCCGCGGGCGTGGAGTCGATGGGCCGGCTTCCCATGGGCGCCAACTTGGTCGGTTCGGACGACATCTCCGGTGTCGGCTTTGCCGAGCGGTACCCGGAAGGACTCGTCCCGCAGGGCATCAGCGCGGAGCTGATCGCGGCGAAGTGGGGACTCACCCGCACCCAGCTCGACGAATTCGCGCTCGGCAGCCACGAGAAGGCCGCGCTCGCCACCAAGAACGGCCTGTTCGCGCGGGAACTCGCGCCGATCAACGGACTCGCCACCGACGAGGGCATCCGGGTCGGCAGCACGCTGGAGACGCTGGCCGCCCTGCGCCCGGCCTACTACGACCCGGCCATGGCCGCCCGCTTCCCGCAGATCGGCTGGGAGATCACCGCGGCGACCGCGAGCCAGGTCAGCGACGGCAGCGCGGCGGTGCTCATCATGACCAGCGAGCGCGCGAAGGAACTCGGGTTGAAGCCGCTGGCCCGGCTGCACAGCTTCGCGGTGGCCGGTGACGACCCGCTGCTGATGCTCACCGCGGTGATCCCGGCGACCAGGAAGGTGTTGCGGCGGGCGGGTTTACAGCTGTCCGACATCGACCTGATCGAGATCAACGAGGCGTTCTCGCCGGTGGTGCTGGCCTGGGCGCACGACACCGGCGCGGATCTGGCGAAGGTCAACGTCAACGGCGGGGCGATCGCGATCGGTCACCCGCTCGGCGCGTCCGGCGCCCGGTTGATGACCACGCTGGTCCACGCCATGCAGGACCGCGGCGCCCGCTACGGCCTGCAAACCATGTGTGAGGCAGGCGGTCTGGCGAACGCGACCATCGTGGAGCGGCTGAGCTGATCCGGTTCACCACCGGCGCTGCGTGTTCGTGACGGTTCGACGCGAGCACGCAGGCCGGTGGCGCGGCCTGTCCCGGACACGCTGTGTCGCAGCGGGCAGCTAGAACGAAACGAGTATCACCGCGATCAGGAAGCCGACCAGCCAGGATTCGAGGATCAGCGGCACCGCGATCAGCGGCGTCCAGGCGATCGGCCTGCGGTCGCGCACTTTTTCCAGAGCGGAGACGACCGCCGCGAGCACCGAAGCCGCGATGCCCGCCCAGGCGATGACTTGCGCCCACCACAGATATCCGGCGCCCCCGCCCTCGGGTCCGTCGCGCAAGAGCACTTCGTAGAGCGGGACGAAAGCGGCCATCACCCAGCCGAATCCGAGGACGACCACCGAACCCGCCGCCACGCGCAGGGCATCGGCCGTTCGCCGCCGCAGGTGCCACGCCATTGCATCAGCATGACTGCTCCACCTGCGCACGGCATCTCAAACGCCGGTGTAGACCTGGGAGGCCAGGGCGAGGCCGCCGGCGAACGACAGCACGATCAGCACCATCGCCAGCACCGGCCAATACCACATGTACCAGCGCTTGACCGCGGCCAGGATGAGCATCCCGGTCACGCCTGCGATCGCGATCGCCGTCCCGCCCCACGACACGGCGAAGGCCCAGCCGAGGTATTCGGTGCGGCAGTTGTCCTGACCGCACGGATCGGCGGCGAAGGCGAAGAAGACGGTGAAATAGGCGGCGGCCAGTCCGAGGACCACCGCGACGCAGTACAGCACGACGGCGAGCACGACGTCCCAGGTCCGCACCGGCCGCTGCCCGGCGGGCGGCCATGACGGCGTGCCGTGCGGCCGAGGCTGCGGAATGCCGGTGTGGATCATGACGCCAACGATCCCGTCTCACACGCCATGCCGGCTCCGGGAAACTACTCGAGTGTGCGTGCGCAATCCCCCGGTCCGCCGTGGCGGCCGCATAAGCTGATCGGCGATGAGCGACTCCGCAGCGCAGAACGTCGTCTACGCCATTCCGATGCGCACCCGCTTCCGTGGCATCACGGTGCGCGAAGGGATGCTGATCCACGGGCCGCTCGGCTGGGGCGAATTCTGCCCGTTCCCCGAGTACGACGACCGGGAGGCCGCCGCGTGGCTGGCCACCGCTCTGGAGCAGGTGACGACCGGCTGGCCCGAGCCGGTGCGCGACCGGATACCGATCAATTGCACGGTGCCCGCCGTCGACCCGCAGCAGGCGCACGCGATCGTGGCCCGATCCGGCTGCCGCACCGCGAAGGTGAAGGTCGCCGACCACCCGGAATCGCTCGCAGAGGATCTGGCCAGGGTGGAGGCGGTGCGTGACGCGCTCGGCAGCAACGGCGCGATCCGGGTCGACGCCAACGCGGTTTGGGACGTCGGCACCGCGGTGCGCCACATTCGGCAGATCGACAAGGCCGCAGGTGGGCTGGAGTACGTGGAACAGCCCTGCCGCACGATCGAGGAACTCGCCGCTGTACGCCGCCGCGTGGACGTGCGCATCGCCGCCGACGAATCCATCCGCCGCGCCGAGGACCCGATGCGCGTCGCGGTCGCCGGTGCCGCCGATATTGCCGTCCTCAAATGCACGCCGCTCGGCGGAGTCCGCCGCGCCCTGCAAGTAGCCGAGGCGGCAGGGCTGCCCTGCGTGGTCTCGTCCGCTCTGGAAACCAGCGTCGGCCTGGCCGCACAGCTGGCGCTGGCGGGCGCGCTCCCCGAACTCGACTTCGCCTGTGGTCTGGGCACTTTGAGCCTGCTCACCGGTGACGTTACCCGCGGCTCGCTCCGGGCGGTCGACGGCTACCTCCCCGTCCTGCGCACCCCGCCCGAGCCGGAACCGGCACTGCTGGAAAGCCATCGCCACCCCGACGCCGACCGCACCGCCTGGTGGGAGGACCGCTTGGCCCGCGTCACCGCTTTGCTCCCGCACACGTAACGGCGCGAGCCCCACTGCTCGGCGTCCGACCTCCCTCGCGAGAGATGGAATCGACGCGCACAGAGCGCGCGACGCCCCGTAACCGGCTGTTCCTGCCCACACGGTCAGCCAGGCTCACCCGATGCGGACGCCGCAGCCGAGCATCGTCGCACGCAAGAGCAACGCCGCCTCGGGGCCGACGACGCCGTCCACGAGCTCCACATAGCGGTCGCAGAACTCCGGGCCGTGCGCGGCCACCGACCCCGCAGCGGGGTCCAGGTGATGCGCCAGTTCGTGCAGGATCACCAGTTCCCGCAGCGCCCAGGCCGTCCCGCCGGTGTGCAGCGGAACCGCGAGGACCGCGTCGGCCGCCTCGTAGTGCGCGGCAGTCGTCCCGGCGCGCGCACGAACGCGCACCGCCACCGCGGCCCGTTCCCAGCGCGCTCGAACCCAATTCAGCGCCAGCACCTTGTCCGTATAACTCTGCACCGATTCCACCGAGGCGAAGCGGCGCTCGATAGGCAGCGTGAGCTGCGAGCCATAGAGTTCGACGGTGCGCACGCCGTGCTCGTCCGCGCGATCGAACACACCGCGTACCAACTGCTCGGCGTCGTAGACCTTGGCGCGCTGGCTGTCGCGCACGGTCATCGAAGCGCGCCCGATCTAGCGGCGGCGCGCATCGACCGGATCGGGATTCCCGCCGGACACGCGCGGGCATGGTCGCTCGATCGTGCCCAGCAGCCCGCGATGTTCACGCTGGTCAACCGCCCTCTGAGGAGGTCAGCTTCCTACGGGGAGCGGGCAGTTCGGGAGAGGTGCCGATCCGGGCCGCCCGGCCCGCGCGATCCCCCGCCGCCCGCGCCGCCGCCGAATGCCCGGCCGACGCCTGCGGCCCGCGCCAGGTCCCGCGCGCCTCCGACGTCTTCGCGTAGAAGTCCGTGAGCTCGATCTCCTTGTTCCGCAGCGCCAGCGCCGTCCCGGCCGCGTCGGCGTCCCCCGGCACCACTTCGGCTTCGACCTCCGCCTTCACCTCCGACAGCCGCCTGCCGATCCGCGCGGCGAAGGCCATCTGGAAATTCAACCGCGCTGTCACACCCGCGACCGGCGCCTGCACCCTGCGCCGGACCTGTCGGCCCCAGCGCTTCTCCACCACGATCTTCTCGACGGTGGCCGATCGGTAAGCGCCCGACTTGATGTACTGGTCGGACGCGCGCACCATCTGCACGAGCAGACTGGCGTAGAGCGCCTCGCAGGTATCGATATCGGAGTCGAACCCGTAGGCGTACACCTGCGTCGAAGTCCGGGCGACGTCGCAGCGCACGTCGTTCGCGGCCGCGATGGCGACGAACAGCTGGACATAGGTGCGCAAACCGCGTTTGCCCGGCTCGCCGATCGGGATGATCCGCTGCACGGGCGTCGGCCTGCGCTCACGTCCGGCGATGTGCGCCCGCGCCACCGCGAGATCGATGGACGACTTCGTGGCCAGCCGCTGAGCCGCGGCGAGAAAGGCTTCGGCCTCGTGTTCGTTGTCGGTCGACTCGGCCTTGCGCAGCAGCCCACCGATGCGCGTGAGCATCCGATCGGGAACCGCGTTCGGCGAAGACATCGCGCCCCAGCCTAGTGGGCGACTTGCGGCCACTGTCCCGCACACCGGATCGACACCATGTATCTTGCCTTGTGCACCGGCAGGGTGTGCTGCCGCTCACGAACGATCCTGGAGTGTTTGCGATGGCTGTGAAGAAGGTGACGTCCCTACGTTCGTCGCTCGTACCGCGGGCCGCGGTGGCCCTCGCCTCGGTCGGGCTGCTGACCGCGACGTTCACCAGCGCCTGCTCCAGCGACAGCGGTGGCAGCCCGATCAGCCAGAACCTCACCGGACGCGGCCCGATCACCTACGTCGAGGGCAAGGACACCACCGAGACCGGCGCGGTCAAGCAGCTGATCGAGCGCTGGAACGCCGCGCACCCGGACGAGCCGGTGACGTTCAAGGAGCAGTCGAACGACGCCTCCCAGCAGTACGACGACCTGGTCGAGCACATGCGCTCCAAGCAGTCCAACTACGACGTGGTCGCCCTGGACGTGCCCTGGACCGCCGAGTTCGCCGCCAAAGGCTGGATCCAGCCGCTGAAGGACTCCTTCGCCATCGACACCAGCGCGCTGCTGTCCCCGCCGGTCGCCAGCGCGACCTACAACAACACGCTCTACGCCGCGCCCCGCAACACCAACGGCGGCCTGCTGTTCTACCGCAAGGACCTGGTGCCCAACCCGCCCAAGACCTGGAACGAGCTGCTGGCCCAGTGCCCGATCGCGCGCCAGCAGAACATCGGTTGCTACGCGGGCCAGTTCGCGCCCTACGAGGGACTGACCGTGAACGCGGCCGAGGTGATCAACGCCTACGGCGGCAGCTTCGTCGGCGCCGACGGCAAGACCCCCACGGTGAACAGCCCGCAGTCACGCGCCGGACTGAAGGTCCTGGTCGACGCCTACAACAACGGCGACATCCCCAAAGAGGCCATCACCTTCAAGGAGCCCGAGTCCAGCAACGCCTTCGCGCAGGGCAAGCTGATGTTCCTGCGCTCGTGGCCGTCCACCTTCGGTGACGTCGGCGGCGAGGCCTCCGCGGTGAAGGACAAGTTCGCGGTCGCCCCGCTGCCTGGCGAGAACGGCGTCGGCGCCTCCACCCTCGGCGGCTACAACGCGGCGATCAGCGCGTTCTCCAAGAACAAGGCCACCGCGCTGGACTTCCTGCGCTTCCTGATCAGCGAGGACGCGCAGCACATCGTCGCGGCGGGCGCGCTGCCGTCGGTGCGCGCGTCCATGTACGACGACCCGGCGCTGATCGCGAAGATGCCGTACCTGCCCGCGCTCAAGGATTCCATCGCCAGCGCGGTGCCCCGTCCGGTGACGCCGTTCTACCCCGCCGTGAGCAAGGCCATCCAGGACAACGCCTATGCTGCCTTGAACGGAACCAAGTCCGTCGACGACGCGATCACCGGTATGCAAAAGGGCATCGAGACCGCGGGATCGTGAGCGGTTGAACGCAACGGACCCGACGAACCCGCAGGAGAGAAACGGTGTCGGATCCTTCGGGAACGGCGACTAGCGTGCCGAAAGACGAATCAGTTCCGGCCAGGCGCGGCCCGGCCGCCAGGCTGGCCCTCGAGCTTCGCCGCTCCGGAAAAGCCTGGGTGTTCGTCACCCCCGTGCTGATCGCCCTCGCGGTCGTCATCGGCTATCCCGTGATCCGGGCGCTCTGGATGTCCTTCCAGAAGGACTCCGGGCTCGACCCGGCGACCGGCATGTTCGTCGAAGGCGGCAACGCCGGATTCGCCAACTACACGCACTGGCTGCTGCAACAGTGCCAGGTCGCGACCGGTGAGACGGTGCCGTGCCCGACCGGCAACCTCGGCTCGCAATTCTGGCTTGCCATCGGGGTCACGCTGTTGTTCACCGTCGTCACCGTCGCGCTGGAAGCCACACTCGGCCTCGGCATGGCCATGGTGATGGGCAAGACCTTCCGCGGCCGGGCGCTGCTGCGCGCCGCCGTGCTGATTCCGTGGGCCATCCCGACCGCCGTCACCGCGCGGCTGTGGGAGTTCATGTTCCAGTACGACGGGGTGGTCAACCGCGTGCTCGGCACGCACATCCTGTGGACCTCCGACCCGTGGCCCGCGCGGATCGCGGTGATCGCGGCCGACGTCTGGAAGACCACGCCGTTCATGGCGCTGCTGCTGCTGGCCGGTCTGCAAGTGATCCCGGCCGACGTGTACGAGGCGGCTCGGGTCGACGGCGCGTCGGCCTGGCAGCGGTTCACCCAGATCACGCTGCCGCTGCTGAAGCCGGCCCTGCTGGTCGCGGTGCTGTTCCGGACCATGGACGCGCTGCGGATGTACGACCTGCCCGCGATCATGACGCTGGGCAACCCGTCCACCCGCACGGTGTCGATCCTGGTGGTCGATCAGGTCCGGCAAGGCCCCAACAGCGCGGCCGCGTTGTCGACGATCACCTTCCTTTTGATCTTCGCCGTGGCGTTCGTGCTGGTGAAGATCCTGGGCGCGAACGCGGTTCGCACCCAGGAAGAACAGCGGGAGGCGCACTGATGTCCGTGCAGACAGCGGAGAAGGCCGTGACCGGGAAGCCCGCCGCGGCGCAGGTGCCGTGGACCAAGCGCCTCGGCTCCGTGCGCCTGTACCTCGGCGCGCTGATCGTGCTGGTCTGGGGCCTGGCGCCGTTCTACTGGATGGCGGTCACCGCGTTCCGCGATCCCGACTACACCTTCGACAACACCCCGTGGCCCACCCACATCACGCTGGAGAACTTCCGCAACGCGTTCGACACCAGCCGCGGCAACGACTTCGGCAAGGCGCTGATCAACAGCATCGTCATCGGCTCCATCACGACCGCGATCGCGTTGGTGATCGGCGTGCTGGCCGCATACGCCCTGGCGCGGCTGACCTTCCACGGCAAGTACGTGGTGTCCGGGCTGATCCTCAGCGCATCGATGTTCCCGGTGGTCGTGCTGGTGACCCCGCTGTTCCAGCTGTTCACCAATCTGGGCTGGATCGGCGAGTACCAGGCGATGATCATTCCGAACATCTCCTTCGTGCTGCCGATGACGGTCTACATCCTCGCGTCCTTCTTCGCCGAACTGCCGTGGGAACTCGAAGAAGCCGCGCGGATCGACGGCGCCACCAAGCTGCAGGCCTTCCGCTTGGTGATGCTGCCCTTGGCCGCTCCCGCCGTCTTCACCACCGCGATTCTCGCGTTCATCGCGGCGGTCAACGAATACCTGCTGGCCCGTTTGCTTTCCAGCGACAAGACCGAACCGGTCACCGTCGCCATCGCCCGCTTCTCCGGCAACAATCCGCTGGTGCAGCCGTACGCGGCGATCATGGCGGCGGGCACCATCGTCACGATCCCGCTGGTCATCATGGTCCTGATCTTCCAGCGCCGGATCATCTCCGGCCTCACCGCGGGCGGCGTGAAGAGCTGAGTTGTCTGGCCGCGACTTCGTCGCGGCGTGTTCGCGGCCCCTTTATGGCTCGCGTTTGCGCGACCGCCGCTTGCTCCTTCGTCGCGTACGCGGCGGCCACGCAAACGCGAGCCGGGCCGCGAACGGAACAGGCTCGGTCTCGCTTCGCTCGAAAGACGTTGTTGAGGTGGTGTGGTGGCGTCGCGGGGATAGTCCTGGGATAGACAGCTCTGTCGTCTGCTCGCAGGCCGCGGTTGGAGTGGTCTCGACGCGCGCAGTCGGACGGCCGGAGGTTCGCCGCACGTCGTGGGGCTGCTGCTACTGCATCGGCCCCAGGACGGACACCGAGTTAAGGCGAACCGGATTGTGCTGGCCTTCGATTGGTCACCAGACCTGGACGCCTCTGTTCCCGAGCTACACGTGTTGGTGTCAACTGTCCCGGGAAGTGGAAAGCCGCTTGGGATGGAGGCGGTAAACTCTGCGTTCGACGCTCTTTTCCGTACGTTCGTGCAGGTGAGTTCGTCCGACGCTCCGGGAGGAGATGATCGTGAGCTCGTTCCGCAGACCGCGTGAACGCAGGCGTGGCGCCAAGGGGGCTCCTCCGACCGCGCCGTATGCCTCGATCGCGGGCTGGCGGGAGCGGCCGAACACGCGGACGCGGCGCGAACGCGAGGCGGCCCGCCGGAAATCGCGACCGCCCGTACCGCGCCCCGCCCAGCCGGATCGTCCCCCACGTAGCCGGGCCGAGCGTATCCGCCGCCTGCTGCTGGCGTTGTTCATCCTCTTCGGCGTGGTGCCCGCGCTGGTGTCCGTGCTGGCGTATTGGAGCGCCGAGATCCCGGATCCGAATGCGGTGCAGACGAACCAGATCGCGACCGTGCTCGCCGCCGACGGCAGCACCGTGCTCGCGAGAATCGTCCCGCCGGACGGGAATCGGACGCCGGTGCCGTTGTCCGATGTGCCGCGCCCGGTGCGCGACGCGGTGCTGTCGGCGGAGGACCGCAATTTCTACACCAACCCCGGCTATTCGACGTCCGGCTTCCTGCGCGCCGCGCGGGACAACCTGCTCGGAAAGGACAACGCGGGCGGCGGCTCCACCATCACCCAGCAGTACGTCAAGAACGCCTTCCTCGGCTCCGAACGCACGGTCACCCGCAAGATGCGCGAGCTGATCATCGCGGCGAAGATGGCGCGGCAGTGGAGCAAAGACGACATCCTCGCCGCCTACCTCAACACCATCTACTACGGCCGCGGGTCCTACGGCATCGGCGCCGCGGCCAAGGTCTACTTCGACAAACAGGTGAATCAGCTGACCCTCGCCGAGGGCGCGGTGCTCGCGGCGCTGATCCGGACGCCATCGATCCTGGACCCGGAAACCCACCTGGCGGACCTGAAGGCGCGCTGGCGGTACGTGCTCGACGGAATGGTCGAGATGGGCGCGCTCGCGCCGGGCGATCGGGACGCGACCGTCTTTCCGCCGATCATCCCGCTCACCCAGATCCCGGACGAGAACGTGGCTCGCGGCCCTGAGGGCCTTATCCGCAACCAGGTGGTGCGCGAGCTGCGTGACTCCGGCATCAGCGAACGCGATTTGAACAAGGGCGCGCTGCAGATCACCACGACCATCGACGCCAAGGCGCAGCAGGCGGTGCTCGGCGCGGTGCGCGACCGGCTCGGCGGGCAGCCGCAGGAACTGCGCGCCGCGGTGGTGTCGATCGACCCGCGCTCCGGCGCGGTGCGCGCGTACTTCGGCGGCTACGACGGCATCGGCTTCGACTTCGCCCAGGCGCCGTTGCAGACCGGCTCGGCGTTCAAGATCTTCGCGGCGATCGCCGCGCAACAGCAGGCCATCCCCCTGACCCGCGTGCTGGACAGTTCCCCGGTGACCGACCGCGGCACCCGCATCACCAACGTGGACGGCGAGTCGTGCGGCAAGTGCACCATTGCCGAGGCGCTCAAACGCTCGCTGAACACCAGCTTCTACCGGCTGACCATGACGATGTCCGACGGCCCTCAGGCCATCGCGGACGCGGCGCACGCGGCGGGCATCCCGGAGGAGCTTCCCGGCGTCGCGGGCAAGACCCTAACCGAGGACGGCGGGAAACCGCTGAACGGGATCGTCCTGGGACAGTATTCGGTTCGCCCGATCGACATGGCCTCGGCCTATGCCACGATCGGCGCTTCGGGCGTCTACCACCAGCCGTATTTCGTCCAGCGCGTGGTGACCGGTGACGGGCGGGTGCTGCTGGATCGCGGCGAGCACAAGGTCGGCGAACAGCCGCCGTCGGGTCAGCAGCGCATCGCCAAGACGATCGCGGAGAACACCGTCGAGGCGATGCTGCCGATCGCGGCCTACTCCAACGGGCACGCGCTGAAGGACAACCGTCCCTCGGCCGCCAAGACCGGTACCACGCAGTTCGGCAGCGACCGGAACAAGGACGCGTGGATGATCGGTTTCACGCCGTCGCTGTCGACGGCGGTGTGGATCGGCACCGATCAGCCCCAACCGATCCGCACCGCGCGCGGAGCCGACATCTACGGCTCGGGCCTGCCCGCCGACATCTGGAAACAGGTCATGGACGACGCACTCGACGGCACGCCCATCGAGCAGTTCCCGGGAACGCAGGCCCCGGGCCGGCCGAATCCGAGCAAGCCGCCCTCCGGCGGTCCCTATGACATCCTGAATCCACCGCAGCCGTCATCGCATCGCGAACCGGTCGTCATCATCCCGCCCAGCCCGCAACCGCCCAGGGAGGTCGAGATTTTCCCGGGCCTGAGCATTCCGGTTCCTGGATAGCGATGATGCTGTGACCTTCCGTGGCCCGGCGGAACGCATGACATGGCAGCATCGTTTGCCAGAGTGAGAGCGAACAGCGAGTGCGTCGGAACGGGCCGACGCCGAAACCGCGAAAACGATGCGGAAGGATATGCGCCCGAGCGACGACAGCGCGGCGCGAGCGAAGGGCCCGGAGGCGGTAGCCTGCGTCACCACGGAGGGCACCGGGACCGACGCCGATTGAGGACAGACGAGACATAGGGGCTACGCCGGTGGATTTCAATGTCGTTGACCAACCCGAGACGCTGGTGGCGGGAACAGTGCTTCGCAGCCCCGCGCTCGCGGTCGAAGGACCGCGCCGCGCGAAAGTCGAAGAGGCGTGGAAGCGCAACCTCGCCCGCAAGCTGCCCGGACCGCCGACCACGGCATATGTCGACCACGCGCCGGAGATCAATTCGTACCTGACCCATATCGTCGGCTACCGCTGCCACAGCTTGGCCGACCTGGAACCCGGAGACGTGCTCGCCCGCGTGCCCGCCGGGCGTTTCGCCCGGTTCATCGCCAGTGGGGACGATCTCGGCGACACCATCGTGAGCATCTGGCGAGCGGTGTGGGACGCGGAGGCCGCGGGGCGGCTCGTACGCGCGTATACCGGCGACTGGGAACACTATCCCGACGCACGGACGGTGGAAGTTTTCGTGGCGGTGGCAGACGATCAGGGCAACGGGTAGGAACAAGACAGTGGACTTCGAGATCGTCACTCTGCCCCAGAGCATGGTCGCGGGCCTGACCGTCCCGCTGGCCGGCCGCGAGGTGACCGCGCGTGACCTCGACCTGGTGAACTTCACCTGGGATCGCTATCTGGCGCGGGAGAAGAACGTGCCGCGCGTGGCGGCCTACATCGGCCAGAACGATCACGCCGTCGCCGTGCTCGGCTACGAGATCGGCGGGATGGACCAGCTGGACCCCGGCGACGTGCTCACCATCATCCCGCAGGGCCGCTACGCCAAGTTCGTCGTCGCCGACAAGCCCTACGACCTGCTACGCACCGCCTGGGCGCAGGTGGCGAAGGCAGAGAACGCGGGAACCATCACCCGCTCCCACACCGCCGAGGTGGAGCGCTACACCGGCCCGGCGTCGGTGGAGGTCTACGTCTCGCTGGACTGACATGACAGCCGATTGTGTACACGTACGCGTGTACGCTTTCGGTATGTCGGAGATCAGCATTCGGGAGCTGCGTGCCAACTTGGCCGCGCACATCCGCGAAGCGGAAGCCGGTGAGCAGGTGATCATCTTGCGAGACGGTGCGCCCGCCGCGGCCCTGGTACCGCTGTCCATGGTGGAGGCATTCGACGCGGCCGAGGACGAGATCCTGGCCCGCGAAGCAGAGGCGAGGCTGGCGACCGACGAGCCGACCTTCACCATGGCTGAGGTGCTCGCCGACCTCTTCGAAGACGACGCGAAGTGAAGTATCGCTTCCGATTCCTGGACTCGGCGCGCCGGGAACTCCGGGCAATCGAGCGACCGGATGCGATGCGGATCCTCACGGCACTGACGGCGCTGGGCGACGACCCGTACGCTCCGGGTTTGGACGTGAAGAAGTTGTCCGGTCACCACGACCTGTTCCGTCTGCGCGTCGGCAGATACCGGGTCGCGTATAGGGTGGACAACGGCGTGCTGGTGATCCTCGTTGTGAAGATCGGCTGGCGCAAAGACGTCTACCGGGGGCTGTAGTCGCCGAAGCAGGTCGGCCGAGGGCTTTCGCCGTCGGCCGACCTCGTGCCGGTGCGGTGCCTACTCCGCGCCGATGATGAAGGCTTCCAGCTGGGCGCGCGCGATGTCGTCGGCGAGCTGCTGCGGCGGGGACTTCATCAGGTAGGCCGAGGCCGGGATGACCGGTCCGCCGATGCCGCGGTCCTTGGCGATCTTCGCCGCGCGCACCGCGTCGATGATGATGCCCGCGGAGTTCGGCGAGTCCCACACCTCGAGCTTGTACTCCAGGTTCAGCGGCACGTCGCCGAAGGCGCGACCCTCCAGGCGGACGTAGGCCCACTTGCGGTCGTCGAGCCAGCCCACGTGATCGGACGGGCCGATGTGCACGTCGTTGGCGCCGAGCTCCTTCTTCAGGTTGCTGGTGACGGCCTGGGTCTTGGAGATCTTCTTCGACTCCAGACGCTCGCGCTCGAGCATGTTCTTGAAGTCCATGTTGCCGCCGACGTTGAGCTGCATGGTGCGGTCGAGCTGCACGCCGCGATCCTCGAACAGCTTGGCCATCACGCGGTGGGTGATGGTGGCGCCGACCTGGCTCTTGATGTCGTCACCGACGATCGGGACACCGGCCTTGGTGAACTTCTCCGCCCAGACCGGGTCGGAGGCGATGAATACCGGCAGCGCGTTGACGAACGCCACGCCCGCGTCGATGGCGCACTGCGCGTAGAACTTGTCGGCCTCCTCCGAGCCCACCGGCAGGTAGGACACCAGCACGTCGACCTTGTTGTCCTTCAGCACCTGCACCACGTCGACCGGCTCGGCCTCGGACAGCTCGATGGTCTGCGCGTAGTACTTGCCGATGCCGTCGAGGGTCGGCCCGCGCTGCACGACGACATCGCTCGGCGGCACGTCGGAGATCTTGATCGTGTTGTTCTCGCTGGCGAAGATCGCCTCGGCCAGGTCGAAGCCGACCTTCTTCGCGTCCACGTCGAACGCGGCGACGAACTTGACGTCGCGAACGTGGTACGGACCGAACCGCACGTGCATCAGACCGGGGACGGTCGAGGACTCGTCCGCGTCCTTGTAGTACTGCACGCCCTGGACCAGCGAGGAGGCGCAGTTGCCCACACCCACGATGGCGACGCGAACCTCTGTGGCGTTGTCAGCCTTCTTGACGTCACTCATGGCCGATATTTCCCTCTTTCTGTGGTGCCGCCTTCGTCGATTGCTCCGCCGCAATCAACTCGTTGAGCCAGCGCACTTCGCGCTCGCTTGATTCGAGTCCGAGTTGATGGAGCTGCCGGGTGTAGCGATCCAGCGACCCGCTGGCCCTCTTGATCGCCTCCCGGAGCCCCTCTCGGCGCTCCTCGACCTGACGCCGCCTGCCCTCCAGGATCCGCATCCGCGCTTCCGCGGGAGTGCGGCTGAAGAAAGCCAGATGAACGCCGAAGCCGTCGTCGGTGTAGTTCTGCGGTCCGGTGTCGGCGAGCAGCTCGCTGAACCGCTCCCGCCCGGCCGGAGTCAGCTGGTAGACCCGCCGAGCACGGCGGGTCGCCGCGCCCGCGGGTATCTCCTCGGCGATCAACCCGTCCGCCTGCATGCGGCGCAGCGTCGGGTAGAGCGATCCGTAGGAGAAGGCACGAAACGCCCCGAGCAGGCCGGTCAACCGCTTGCGCAGCTCGTACCCGTGCATGGGCGCTTCCAGGAGCAGCCCGAGGATTGCCAGCTCGAGCACCGGGCTTCACCCCCTGACTGTGTTCAGACCTAACCGATGGATGCGACTTTCCACTATATCGGAGCGATACATCTGTGCACAGTCGTCGGCCTTGTGCGGGCGACGGGCGAGGTCAGGAGGGTAGGAAGACCGCGAGCGGCTCGCCCGCGAAAGTGGCCGTCAGGTATCCGGACGAGCCGCCTTGGCCCTTGACGTAGATCTGCAGTACCGGCCCCAGGTCGACCGGGCCGTTGGAGCCGAAATTCACGATGATGTGGGTGACCGCGCCGTCCGGGGCGCGCATCGTCTGTGGCGCACCGGCCAGCAGGCCGGCGACGGCAGGCACGTCGATCGCGCCGAGGTCGAAGCTGCGCTCCCGTGCTCGGCGATCCGATGTCCGCGAGGCTCGGAAGTCACCGTTGTAGTAATAGTCGGCGGTCTCGGACGCGCTGCCGGGCTTCTGCCGGTCCACGCTGGCATGCCGCGGGTGCAATGTGACCTGGTCGGCGCTCATATCACCGAATTCGGCCCGGTACTCCGCGAGGAAGTAGGCCAGCCCGGCACCGGTGGTCAGGTCCGGAACGTCCTGCGAGAACCCGGGAAGATCGACGCCGCAACGGCTGATCCCCCCGACCATGGCACCCGCCACCAAGGCGACGACGACCACCGACAGCGGAGCCAGCCAGCGGCGCGGACGCCGCCGGTCCACCCGGACCACAGGGGCGTTCGCCAGCTCATCGGGGATCTGCAGGTCACCGATCAACGCGTCGAGCTGGCCGAAGGACTTCGCGCGCATCGCACGGGCGGTCCGCGCGGCGTGTTCGTCGGCGGTCAGCTGGCCGTCGGCCAGCGCGGCATCCAGCAGCCCGCAGACGTCGGCGCGGTCGGTATCGCGGGCACGGATGTCGCTGTATCGGGTCGTCACCATCGCCTCATCCCTTGAACGGCCACACGCGCCGCACCTCGCCCGCCGAGGTCATCACGAAATGGCCGCTCTCTTGGACGGAGTTGCTCACGTGGACCTCGATGACCGGCTGACCGGCGGGAACGCCGTACCCAGCGTACGAACTGCTGTCGTTCACGCTCACCTTGAAATGCGACACGGCGCCGCCTGGAACTCGGGTGGTGGCGGGAGCATCGGCGAGGGCGCGGCCGATCGCCTCGATGTTCAGTGCGCTCAGATCGACCGATGGGGTATCGACCTTGCGCGTGGTGATGTCACGGGACTGCCGGAAACCCCCGCGGTAGTCGTACTCGATCTTCCGGTTCGGCTGACCTGGCACCGCACGGGCGAGCAAGGCGAGGTCGTCGTGCATGGTCAGCTCATCGACCTGGAGATCACCGAATTTCCGCTGGTAGTTGCGCAGAAACGTGGCGATTCCCTCGGTGGTGACCAGACTCGGCGTCGCGACCACCACCGGCTGCACCGCCCCCAGTTCCACCGGAGGGGCTTGCGCCGCGGATCGCGGCTCCGCTTCTCGGGTGACCGCGAGAAATCCGCCACAGGCGGCCAGCACCGCGGCCACGGCGACCGCCGCCCGATACCACCGACGCCGATGCGAACGCGGCGGTCGCGGCGCGGGGGCGACGCCGTGGGGCCGCTGGAGATCCGCGATCAGGTCGTCCAGATCTCCCAGCGTGCGGGCTTCCGCGGCGAGTTCGGTGAGGGCCTCGTGCTCTTCCGCCGACAACTGTCCGTCGGCGCGGGCGGCGTCGAGCAGTTCGCGCGTAGTGGCGCGATCGGCATCGCGCGCCCTGGTGTGACCGGGATAACTTCCGCCGGATCCGGAGCGGCGCAACACTTTTCGCGTGACCGACGGGCGCTGCGCGGCGAACCCGCGCGCGGCGGACGGGGCTTGCAGATCGGCGGTGAGCGCGGCCAGTTCGCCGAGCGTCTTCGCCGCCGCCGCCTGCGCGATCCGGTCGTGGTACTCGTCGGCGCCGAGCTGGCCCTCGGCGTAGGCGGCGTCCAGAAGACCGGACGCGGCGGCGCGGTCGAGATCACGCGCTCGCGTGCGCCCGGATGCTGCGGTGGACACAGACGGATCGTAGTCCGGACAGCGGCGCGACGCGCTGGATCGGCCCGTCCGGGACCGGTCAATCCGCATCAGCCCGGGGCAGCCCGATTCAGACACCGCTACTCTGGTTCTCGTGCGAATTCAGCGGCAAGTTGTCGACTACGCCCTGCGGCGCCGGTCGCTGCTGGCTGACGTCTATGCGGGCCGGGTCGATGTCGCCGAGGTGTGTGATGCGAATCCTTATCTCTTGCGTGCGGCGAAGTTCCATGGCCGGGGGAGCGAGGTCACCTGCCCCATCTGCCGGAAGGAACAGCTGACCCTCGTATCCTGGGTCTTCGGCGACGGCCTCGGGCCGGTCGCCGGATCGGCTCGCACACCCGAGGAGCTTGCGCGCCTCGCCGAGACGCGCGAAGAATTCTCGGTTCATGTCGTCGAGGTATGCCGGACCTGCAGCTGGAATCATCTGGTGCAGTCCTATGTCCTCGGTTCCGCGCCGGCACCGCCGCGCCGCCGCACCGGGACACGCGCGAACCGGCGCACCGCCGCCGAATGAAATGCCTGGGTCGTCCCCGGCGGGTGACTCGCGGAGCTGGCATGCGCCCGCCACGGTGACGACTACCGCTGATTGCCACCTGGACCGCTACGAGTTATGGAGATCTTGTCAGTGAATTCGCCCTACGAGCCCTACGGCGATGAGCCACATGGCGGTCGTCCTCCGCAGAGTTCACGTCCAAGTCCCAACCCGTACCAGAATCCCCGTCCCGGCCCGCCCCCCGGCGCCCGTCCCGGCCCGCCGCCCGGTGGCCGCCCCATCCCTGGCGAACCACGCGGCCCCCAGCCGCCGCGCCGTCCTGTTCCCCCGCCGAACGGGCGTCCTCCACAGGGTGGCCGTCCGCCCCAGCCGGGCCGCCCCCCGCAGCCGAACCGCGCGCCGGGCGGCGCTTCCGCCCCGCAGGCGACCCAGCGGATCCAGCGGCCAGGCTCGCTGAGCGATGCGGTGAACGAGCGCAACCGGCGCGGCCCCGCCACGGGCCCGCGTCCGGTCACCGGCGCGCGCCCGGCGGTGGACCGCGAAGGGCGTCGCACGCCCGGCAGCGGACCGAGCACCGGCGAACGCAGGCAGGCCGCGGGAGGCCCACCGTCGGGCCCGCCGCCGCGCCGTGGCGGCAGCGGCGGCTCCGACGGGCCAGGAAGGCGGCAGCCCGCGCAGCAGAAGAAGTTCCCCTGGCGGATCGTGCGCCGCACCCTCTACGTCTTGATCGCGCTGGCCATTCTGCTGCCCAGCGGCATCTTCCTGGCCGCGTACACCACGGTGTCGGTGCCGCAGCCGGGCGACCTGAAGACCAACCAGGTGGCGACCATCCTCGCCTCCGACGGCACCACGGTGCTCAGCAAAGTGGTTCCTCCGGAAGGCAACCGGACCGACGTCACCATCGACCAGATCCCGCCGCACGTGCGCAACGCCGTGATGGCCGCCGAGGACCGCGACTTCTACACCAACCCCGGCTTCTCGATCTCCGGCTTCGCGCGCGCGGCCAGGGACAACATCCTCGGCAAGGAGAGCGCGGGCGGTGGCTCGACGATCACCCAGCAGTACGTGAAGAACGCGCTGGTCGGTGACGAGCACTCGCTGACCCGCAAGATGCACGAGCTGGTCATCTCGGCCAAGATGGCGCGGCAGTGGAGCAAGGACGAGATCCTCGCCGCGTACCTGAACACCATCTACTTCGGTCGCGGCGCGTACGGCATCGACGCGGCGGCCAAGGCGTACTTCGGCAAGCCGGTGCAGGAGCTCACCGTCGCCGAGGGCGCGGTGCTCGCCGCCACCATCCAGCTGCCGTCCAGCCTGGACCCGGAGAAGAACCCCGAGGGCGCGCGAACCCGCTGGAACTACGTGCTCGACGGCATGGTCTCCGGCGGCAACCTGAGCGCGGCCGAGCGGCAGGGCCTGCAGTACCCGCAGGTCGTCCCCCTCGCCTCGACCAGGGACAAGGAGCAGGACTCCGGCCCCGAGGGCTTGATCAAGACCCAGGTGCTCAAGGAACTCGGCGCGGCGGGCATCAGCGAACAGCAGCTGAACACCGCAGGCCTGCAGATCACCACGACGATCGACCCGAAGGCCCAGCAGGCGGCGGTCGACGCGGTGAACAAGAACATGGACGGTGAGCCGGAGAATCTGCGCACCGCCGTGGTCTCGGTCGACCCGCGCACCGGTGCGGTTCGCGCCTACTACGGCGGCAGCGACGGCCAGGGCTACGACTTCGCGAACGCGGGTCTGATGACGGGTTCCTCGTTCAAGGTCGTCGGCCTGGCCGCGAACCTGGAGCTGGGCATCCCGCTGTCGCAGATGTACGACAGCTCGCCGCTGACCGTGAACGGCATCAAGATCTCCAACGTCGAAGGCGAACAGTGCGGCATGTGCACCATCGCCGAGGCGCTGAAGCGGTCGCTGAACACCAGCTTCTACCGGATGGAGCTGGACATGCAGAACGGCCCGCGCAAGATCGCCGATATGGCGTACAAACTGGGCATGCCGGAGACCATCCCTGGGGTCGGCAAGACGCTCACCGAAGCGGACGGCTCCGGGCCCAACAACGGCATCGTGCTCGGCCAGTACCAAGCGCGCCCGCTGGACATGGCCTCCATCTACGCGACGCTGGCCGCCTCCGGCGTCTACCACGCGCCGCACTTCGTGTCGAAGGTCGTGACCGCCGACGGCCAGGTCCTGCTCGACCGTGGCGAAGTAGCCGGTGAGCAGCGCGTCTCCGCCGCGGTGGCCGACAATGTCACCGCCGCGATGAAGCCCATCGCCGCCTATTCGCGCAACCACGGCTTGGCCGGCGGCCGGGAGTCGGCGTCCAAGACCGGAACCGCCCAGCTCGGGGATACCGGCGAGAACCGGGACGCCTGGATGGTCGGTTACACCCCGTCGCTGTCGACCGCGGTGTGGGTCGGAACCGAGCAAGGTGACCGTCTGCGCAACGCCAGTGGCGGCATGATCTATGGGTCCGGCCTGCCCTCCGACATCTGGAAGGCCACGATGGACGGGGCCCTGAAGGGCACTCCGAACGAGAACTTCCCGAAGCCGGCCCCGATCAAGGGACAGGCCGGCGTCCCGGAATGGTCGGCACCGTACACCCCGCCGTCCACCGTCGAGTCGCCGTTGCTGCCCCCGGTGGTGGTCGCGCCGACCCAGGTCGAGATCCTGCCCGGCATCACGATCCCCGTTCCCGGCGTTCAACCCGCTCCGCAGCAGCAACGGCCGCAGCAGCAGCGTCAGTCGGAATCGGGCCCGCTGCCCGGCCAGCCGGTCGCACCGACGGATGGCTCATCGCCATCGTCTACCGGTGCACCACGCCCTGGCAACCAACGCAGTGACAGTTCCGGTCAAGACGAGAACTCGAACGGAACACCGTCGACACGCAGCAGATAGTCGATGAAGAGTCGGGCCGGCCACATCGTGGCCGGCCCGACTCGGCTCAGAAGCCAGGTGATCCGCTCACCGTCGATTCGAGCGAATATGCGTTCATAGCTGCCCTCTTGGCGCGGGCGATGCCGAACGAGCACGGATCGAGTCGGCCCCGGGCCTGAGCCGAACGCAGGGTAGCCTCGGGTTCCGTGACCGATCAGCAGCTGGTGGAGCCACGGAGGAATGGGAGGGCACCGCTGTCGGACCAGATGGCGCCCGGCGGGGCGTACTACGCCGCCCCTGCTCCGCTCGCTTCTGATCTCCGATCGGCCGACGCGCGGGACCGGCCGAGTCGCAATGATTCGCTCGCCGCGCAACTGTCCACGGTGATCGGCGGGCCGGTCGGTGATCACGCGCTGATCGGGCGGGCGCGGTTCTGGACGCCCATGCGGGTGCTGATGGCGTTCGCCGTGGTGTTCCTGGCGCTCGGCTGGTTCGGCAAGGCGGGCTGCATCCAGCAGACCACCGGCGCGGACGGTCCGACGCTCGACTGGAACAACGGCCGCCAGTACGTGGCCATGTGCTACTCGGACACCGTGCCGCTCTACGGAGCCGAGCGGCTGAACGAAGGCGCCTTCCCGTACAAGAAGCAGTGGACCGAGCAGACTCCCGACGGTGGGCGAGAGACGCGGTACATGGAATATCCCGTGCTCTCGGGGCTCTATCAGTATCTCGCGATGCGGATCGCCAAGAGCTGGGACGCCGCACCGCTGCCCGGCGCGCTTCAGGTGGTGATCTACTTCAACGTCGTCGCGATCGGCCTCGCGATCGCCTGGCTGATCACCGTCTGGGCCTCGGCGTTGCTGTCCGGCCGCCGGGTCTGGGACGCGGCGTTGATCGCCTGTTCGCCGCTGGTGATCGTGCATGCCTTCACCAATTTCGACGCGCTCGCCACGGCCTTCGCCGCGACCGGTCTGCTCGCCTGGGCCCGGCGCAAGCCCGTGCTGGCGGGAGTTCTGCTCGGTCTGGGTGGCGCGGCCAAACTGTATCCCCTGCTGCTGCTCGGGCCCATCCTCGTGCTGTGTCTGCGTACCGAGACGATGCAACGCACCCTGCGCACGCATCTCGGCCTGCGGATACGCGACATCGACGGCTGGCCGACCTTCCTGGCGTGGATCCGGGAGACCCCGTACCGCATCCAGTTCCTCAGCGCCAGGCCGATCGGCGCCGCGTCCGTCACGATGTGCGCCGCGCTGGCCACCTGGCT
Source organism: Nocardia sp. NPDC019323 (assembly GCF_044389845.1). Classification (NCBI taxonomy): domain Bacteria; kingdom Bacillati; phylum Actinomycetota; class Actinomycetes; order Mycobacteriales; family Nocardiaceae; genus Nocardia; species Nocardia sp. NPDC019323. The sequence goes on along the minus strand of NZ_JBIRYN010000002.1, from coordinate 592,951 downwards.
CGCGGTGAACCTGCCGATCGCCGCGCTGTTCCCGAACGGCTGGCAGGAGTTCTTCCGGCTCAACACCACCCGGCACGCCGACCCGGACTCGATCTACAACGTGATCTCCTCGTTCACCGGTTGGCCCGGCTTCGACGGCGCACTGGCCTACGGCGAGCAGCCGGCGATCCTGAACGTCGTCTCGCTGCTGGCGTTCGTCGCGGCCTGCGCGGTGATCGCCTACATCGGCCTCACCGCGCCACGACGGCCGCGGCTGGCGCAACTGTGCTTCCTCGTGGTGGCGGCGTTCCTGCTGACGAACAAGGTGTGGAGTCCGCAGTATTCGCTGTGGTTGGTGCCGCTCGCCGTCCTGGCGCTGCCGCACCGGCGCATCCTGCTGACGTGGATGACCATCGACGCGCTGGTCTGGGTGCCGCGGATGTTCTACTACCTCGGCTTGGACCGCAAGGGCCTGCCCGAACAGTGGTTCACCGGCACGGTCGCGCTGCGTGACTTGGCGGTGGTGGGGCTGTGCGCCCTGATCGTGCGCCAGATCTACCGCCCGGAGGAGGACCTGGTGCGTCGCGACTTCGTGGACGACCCGGTCGGCGGCGTCGTCGACCGCACGCCGGATCCGCTGCTGCCCTGGCTGCCGGGACCGTTGCGGCCGCGACCGGCGCTCGCCCGGAGCTGACCGGCCGCCGCCGGTTCAGGCGTTCACATCGTGCGCAGGAAGCGCGCCTGCCGCTCCGGCTCCTGCGGCAACAGGTCGAGGTCGAGTTGCCACGCGCTGCCGGTCCACGGATCGAACAGCGGTGTGTCGCCGATGGTCGGCAGGTGGCGGCACGACTGCGACAGCATCGCCACGGTGGTGTCGGCCGAATCGGATTCGTTCGCGCCGACGATCACGATGGACAATCCGATCAGCTCGCCGCGCGTGATCAGCGCGCCGATGCGCTGCGCGTCCGAACTCTGGTAGCCGTGCGGGAAGTCGGCGGCCAACAGCACCCGATGTTCGGCGGGCGGCGTGAAAGCGCCACTGGTGTAAGCCAATTCGGCCAGCTCGGCCGCGTCGACGAGCGTTTGCAGCCGCGCCGAGATGTCGGCGTGATCGGTGATCGGCGGACCGTTCAGCACGGGAGCGAGCAGGCCGGTGAAGCCGCCGAACGCGTCGGTCAGGTCGATGATGTCCACCAGCGTGCGCCGCTGCGGCGCCGTGGCGAGCAGTCGCGCCAGCAGCGCGCCCACCACGGGCGCGACCGCACGCGTCGACTCGGCATCGATCCACAGCGGCCGGTTCAGCGGCACCGGAACGCAGTACGGGATGCGCAGCGGCCCACGGTCGAGCGCGTACAGCTCACCGAGCCGGATGCCGTCGCTCGGCGCGGGCTTGTCCCAAGCGGGCGAGTCCCAGGACGCCAGGGCGGGCGGCAGCACTCGGTCGGCCTCGGCGAGTTCACTCATCAGCTGTTCGGCATCGCGCTGGTGGTTGCGCTCGGCGGTGGCGACGAGTTCGTCGTGCCGTTGCTGCGCGGCGGTGCGCGCCTGTTCGGCCGCAGGAGTGTTCCTGGTAGCCGGATCGGAGACGGCCAGCGACAGTTCGTGATCCAACCGCTTGGCCGCGTACTCCCGCGCCGAGACCAGCGCGGCGGACGACCGCGCGGCGTCTTCGAACACCATCCACAGCCGTTCCAGGCCGTGACCGACTTCCAGCGGCGCACCGGCGGCCGCGATCTGCGCGTCACCCGCCAGTGGACCGGCCATGGTGTGCGTGCCGGGCCCGTCGGCCTGCTCCGGAGCCGCACCGTCGACCTCGACGCCGTGTGCGGTGAGCAGCACCTCGAGCCCGCCCGCGTAACCCTGGCCCACCGCCCGCAACTTCCACGCCGGACCGCGCCGATACACCTCCAGGCAGATCAGCGCGGTCTCACCGGATGAGGGGGTGATCGCGAATTCGGCTGTCGTGCCGTCGTTCTCGGACAACGTCGCGGTGACCGGCCCGAGCCCGCCCGCTCGCGCGGGTGCGGCCGGGTCGGCGCTGACCACCAGCAGCACGGCCTTCGCGTCCGCCCGCACCTCGGTGAGCGTGATGGTGACCCCGTCGGCCGCCAAAGCGACCCCCGCCGTGGCGGGCTGGTTGTAGAAGACGAAGTCGTCGCTGGAGAACACTTTCAGGTTCTCGGCGACCACCAGCGCGGAAACGTCGAGGGCAGCCTCGGCTTTCGCACTGAAACGAACGACCTCACCGGTCAATGGGATGTTCTGACCGGCCTGCAGTTGAATCACCGTATCCGCCCCGCTGTCCGCCGCCGGTCAACCGTTGACGAGGAACCGGCCGAGCTGCGGCACCGCCTCACCCGGATGCTTGGCCTGGAAGCCCTCACCGAGCGCCTGCAACTTCCAGTCGCTGCCGACCCGGTACAGCTTGGACATGGCCATCGCGGTGAACGGCATGCCGCCCGCGAGGGTGTATCTGGCGAGTTCGCCGTTGTTCGTCCCGTCGACCAAGCGGCAGAACGCGTTCTGCACCTGCTCGAAGGTGTGGCCCTTGTAGGAGGTGACGATGAACAGCAGGGTGGTGACGTGCGCGGGGACGCGGGTCAGGTCGACCAGGATCACCTCGTCGTCGCCCTCGCCCTCGCCGGTGAGGTTGTCGCCCTGGTGGCGGATCGAACCGTCCTTGGAGGTGAGCTGGCCGTAGTAGGCGACGTCCACCGGGTTCATATCGGCGAACAGGATGACCGAGGCGTCCAGGTCGATGTCGACCGTGCGGTTGCCGAACATGCCGCGGCTGCGCACCGGATCCCAGCCGAGACCCATCTTCACGAAGGTCAGCGCGGCGCCTTCCTTGCGCAACGTCACCCGCTGGCCCTTGACCAGGCTGACCGGGCGGTCCTTGCTCAGGCTGACCTCGGCGGGCTGCTGCTGCGGCGGCTGGCCGGGCGGCGGATAGCCGGGGCCGGGGGCGGGCGGCGGCGGGTAACCCGGACCGGGGGGCGGGTAACCGGGACCGGGCGGCGGATAACCACCAGTCGGCGCGTACTGCGGCGCCTGCTGCTGGGTCGGATAGGCCGGTGTGGTCGGCGGCGGATAGTTCGGCGGCTGCTGAACCGGCTGCTGCGGAGGCGGCGGCGGGGCCTGCGGAGCTTGCGCGGGCTGGGCGGGAGCGTCATCGACCGTCACACCGTGATCGGTGACCAGCGCGGCGAAACCACCCGCGTAGCCCTGCCCGACCGCCCGCACCTTCCACGCACCCTGGCGTCGGTACAGCTCGAGCGCGATCACGATCGACTCGGTGTTCAACCCTTCGATCCGGTACTCGTACAACTGATTACCGGCCGCGTCCGACACGATCGCGGTCGGGGCGGGGAACATGCCGAAATTGCTGTTCGCGTCGTCGAGGGTGATCACGGCACGGATCTGGTCGATGTCGGCGGGCACCGCGTTCAGCGACACCGCCAGCGACGCGGGCTGGCCCGCGGGCGCGGGCTGCAAATTGACACCGGGGCCGCTGGGCTGGTTGAAGAAGACGAAATCGGCATCGGAACGGACCTTGCCCCGCTCGGTGACCAGTAGTGCCGACAAATCCGCCGGCGCCGTGAGCTGGACGGAGATCACCACGTCGTTGGTGGCCAGCGGACCGTTCTGGCCCTTGGCGAGAGTTGCGGACAAGTTCGACCCTTCGCTTGTCGGTGCGTTCGCCTCACACTCTACGAGAAACGCGCTGCGGGCCGCTCGAATCGAACGGCCGCGCTGCCCCGGCGCCCCAGCGAGCATCGGTTAGGGTGACGGCACGCAGATGGAATACGGCGGTCACACCGTGTTCCCGATCGAGACAGCAGGCAAACATTCCATGGCGCAACTGTTCGAGCAATCGAAGAAGGTGATCGAGGCCCATCTGGCCGGCACTAGTCTCCGCGCGATTTCCGGTTCGATGATCGCCTACGAGGGGAACGTGCAGTTCAAGGCGGCCGGCTTCGGCGGAGGCGACGGCGTGCTCGCCGGGCTGAAGCGCCGGGCCACCGGCGAGAAGCTCTCGCTGATGGAGTGCGCCGGGCACGGACGGGTGTTCTTCGCGGTCAACGGCCAGCACGTCACCGTCGTGAACCTGAACAACGAGACGTTGCAAGTGGAATCGCAACAACTGCTCGCGTTCGCCGGGAACCTCCGCACCGATGTGCGATTCGCCGGGTTGCGCGGTGCGTCCACCGGGCAGGGCCTGTTCACCACGACGGTCTCCGGCCAAGGCCAGGTCGCGCTGCTCTCGGCGGGTGGTCCGCTCATCCACCTGGAGGTCTCGCCGCAGTACCCGTTGATCGTGGACCCGGACGCGTTCGTCGCCGCGCGCGGAAACCTCAACCAGTCCTTCGTCACCGATGTGTCCTGGCGCAGTTTCGTCGGCCAGGACGCGGGCGAGGCGTTCTCGCTGCGCTGGGACGGCCACGGCGTGGTGTCGATCCAACCGGCGGAACGGTAGAGGCGGATGTTCGAGAAGGTCAACGGCAAAGTCGTCAAGGTCGACGTCGGGATGGCGGGCGGTGTGGTCGCCCGCAGCGGCGCGATGCTGTTCTATACCGGCGCTGTCTCCTTTGCTCCGCATCAGATTCCGGGGGCGCAGGGGATGGGGGGCATGGGCGGGCTGATGGGTCTGGCCGGCCGCGCGATGGCGGGCGAGCACGAACGCACCATGCTCGCTCAGGGCAACGGAGTGGTCCATTACGGATTCGCCGGTCTGGAAGTGCACGTGGTGCACATGCAGCCGGGCGCGACCCTGCGCGTCGAGGCTTCGCGGCTACTCGCCAACACCGCCGGGCTGCAGAGTTCGGTGGTCTCGGTGATGAGTTCGGGCGGCGGAGGCGGCGGTGGCCTGATGGGCGCGCTGCGCGGCGCCGCGTCGGGCGCGCTGACCGGCCAAGGCCTGTTCACCACCCAGTTGTCCGGGCAGGGCGCCGCGGTGCTGCTCGCGCACGGCGGCTTCCTGGAACTGCAAGTGGGCGGACCGAATCCGATCGTGGTCGATCCGCAAGCCTTCGTCGCCGCGTACGGCAATGTGCAGACCGAACTCAAGGCGGCGCTGAGCTGGCGGGACGCCGTCGGGCGCGGCTCCGGAGAGGCGATGCAGTTGCATTGCGCCGGTCAGGGCGTCGTCTACGTGCAGGCCTCCGAAGAGAAGTTGTGAGCATGTCCCAGATCTTCAGCCCCATGAATCTCGGTGAGAGCGACAACATCCCGGGAAACAACTACGCCTATTGCATCGACATGAACAAGCCGTGGTTCATGCGCAAGGGCGCGATGATCGCCTACTACGGCGACATCCGGTTCCAGGCGCTCACCCACGGGTTGCAGGGCGGACTGCTGCACATGGTGTCGCAGCAGTTCTCGGCGCCGCTGTTCACCGGCGACTACGTCGTCGCGGAGGGGCACGGCAAGCTGATCATCGGCGACCGCGGTTACGACATCAATTCCTACGATCTCGAGGACAACGGCAACCTGACCATCCGGGCGGCGAACCTGCTGGCCTTCGAGCCCGGCCTGTCGCTCAACCAGTCCATCGTGCCCGGATTCCTCACCTTGATCGGTACCGGCAAGTTCCTCGCCTCCTCCAACGGGCCGGTGATGTTCGCGGAGCCACCGCTGCGCGTCGACCCGGAGTCGCTGGTCGGTTGGGCGGACTGCCCCTCCCCCAGCCACCACTACGACGAGGGGTGGATCTCGAACTTCCTGGCAGCCGGCGCGGCGCGCTTCGGCGTGAACTCCGGTGAGGAGCGCCAGTTCGAGTTCACCGGCGCGGGAACCGTGCTGATCCAGTCGAGCGAGAAGGTGCTCAGCGACTCCGTGCTGGTGCGCACCATCGAGGGCCAGATCCAGAGCGGGATCACCGTCGGCGGCCTGCAACGATTGCAGGGAATCATCGCGCAGCAGTTGGCCGGGCATCAGCAGTACTGAAACGCGGAGGTAGCGCGATCGGGTACCCGGATCGCGCCGCCCACTGCGGCCGCGGGCGTACCGCGTATTCACTCGCAAGGCGGATTCGCGGCCCGCTGTCGATATCCTTCATTTCCGGCCTCGATCACGTACCGGCGTAACCGTGTGCGAACAGCTGTCCGACATCGGCCGTGACTTCGATGATCACGCCGGAATCGCGTCGGCCCGACGAAACGGCCTACCTCGGCACGCTCGGGACTGTCTGTGCGTGGCAGCGACTGAGCCGGGGGCATGAACCGCGTCGGAGCAACTTCGCCGCCTGCGCGTTTTACTTACGGAGAGAAAAGGATTCGCGACGGGTCGGTGAACTCGTATCGATCTCCGCCGTGGGTGGTGACGGTCGGCGGAAAAATCGAGGGATGGCTGACTTGGCGCTCTCGCCGCAGCGTCGCACGGCGCTGACGGACCTGGTGCGAGACGAATCCTCTTTCGCGACAGCGTATCCACGAGTTGCCGACTACTGGTCCACCGCGGGCCGGTTGCCCGGCACCGGTGACGACATCGCCGACGCCACATTCGACTTACACCTTCTGCACTACATGACCGGCGGCGCGAGCACGAACCCGTACTGGGACATCGTCGCCGCCGCGGTGTCGCCCGGCCCGGCGGAACGGGCGAACCGCGCCGAGGTGAACGGTGGGAACCCCAAAGGCAGTGCACGACTGGCCTATGCGCAGATCGTGTTGCAAGCCGCGTACGCCTACGCGATTCCCTCCCCCGCAACGCTGCGCTGGGTCGGTGACGTCGCCCAGGGCAGGCCGATCTTCGAGGTCGGAGCCGGACGCGGTTACTGGGCGCATCAGCTCACGCGAATCGGTGTGCCGACAGATGCTTTCGACTCGCATCCGCCCGACCGTGCGACGAACTCGGCGTTCCCGGCCGCGGCAGGACAAACCGCGACCTGGCATCCCACCGCGACGCCGCCGTCCACACCGGACGATCTGGTCGCCGCGCACGCCGACCACGCGCTGTTCCTCTGCTGGCCGCCCGGCTGGGAGAACCCGATGGCCTCCACCACTCTCGCCGCCTACCAGGAGGCGGGCGGGTCGTCGCTGATCTACATCGGCGAGGCCCGCGGCGGGCGCACGGCCGACAGCGCGTTCTTCGACCTGCTCGAGAAGGAATGGACCCTGCTCGACCAGGACCCCGGCTATGTCTCCTGGTGGAATCTCGGTGACCGCGCGCAGTGCTGGCAGCGACGGTGATGGGTCAGCTCGCCCGCAGGAATTCCCACGGGTCGTGCGCGCTGATCAGGGTGACCTCGTCCCCGTGATCGCGGTGTAGTTCGCGCAGCCGCGCCTGGGTGCCCAGCCGCAGGTCGTGGTGGACCTCGGAGCTGGTCTGCACCATATCGAGCACCGGGTGCGGCTGCGGGGCGGCGTCGAGTTCGCGATGGTAGTAGTACGCGTCACCGCAGTGCAGCAGCCAGCGGTCGCCGTCTCGGACGGCGACTCCCGTGTGGCCTGCGGTGTGCCCGCCCAGCGGGATCAGCTGGAAGTCGCCGGGCAGGTCCTTCGGTTGAATCGCGTTGAAGCCGAACCATTGTCCGGTCGGTTCCGACGGGTAGGCCACCCAGTTCGGATCGTGCGCCCAGTGCGCGGAGCGGTAGCGGAAGCTCGGCGCTTCGGCCTGCGCCGCCGCCAGTTCGGCCGCGAGGACGTGGACCCGCGCGTGCGGGAAATCGGGCAGTCCGCCGCAGTGGTCCACGTCGAGGTGGGTGAGGATGATGTGCCGGACGTCGGCGGGGTCGTAGCCGAGCCGCTCGACCTGCCGGATCGCGGTCTCGTCCTCGGCGAGCACGGGCTGGGCCATAGCCACCCATTGCGGCCCGAGCGTGCCCGCCGGGTCGCGCACGTCGTCCAGCCCGATCCCCGTCTCGATCAGGACCAGGCCACTGGATGCCGTCTCGACCAGCAGGCAATGGTTCACGGCGTTGGCGGGCGCGGGTCCGTCGTAGGTGGCCTCGATCTGCCGAACCGATCCGCAATTGAGGTGGTGAATCGTCATGCGAGCTAGTCTGTGACTTGAAGCGCGGTTCAAGTCAAGGAGACGAGATGACCGACGTCCTGCTCGATATCGCCGAGGTCGGCGAACGAACCGGCCTCGCCCCCTCCGCCCTGCGCTTCTACGAGAAGCGCGGTCTCATCGCCGCGACCGGCCGCAACGGCCTGCGCCGCACCTACCACCCCGACATCCTGAACCGCCTAGCCCTCATCTCCTGCGCCCGAGGCGCCGGTTTCACCCTCGCCGAAATCGCCCGCTTCCTGCGCGCCTCCCCCTCCGACGCCGAACTACGCGCCCGCATGGCCGAAAAAGCGAACCAACTGGACGAGGACATCACCCGCCTCATCCGCATGCGCGACAGCCTCCGCCACGCCGCCACCTGCACCCACGACCCCCTGGTCGAATGTCCGGACTTCAAATCCACCTTCGACCCCGCCGCCGACGTGGTGTGAGTCGCCGAATGCACCCGATCGGACGATGGGCGGTTGGCCTATTCGCTGGTCGGGTCGATGGGGAACGCCTTCCCGTCGATGACTATGAAAGGTTCGCTGCCGAATCCGTACTCATCCACGACCGACCACGTCCCATCGGCGTGCTCCATCCAGGCGGCGGGACCGTCTTGCTCGTCCCTCTCCTGCCTGTCCACGGCTAATCCTCCGACAATCCGAGGCTGTAGGCCGAGGCGGACAGGTACTGCTTGCAGCCGGGGCCGTGGCCGCAGTGGACATGTCCTCGCGATCAATGAGCCACGGCAGCACGAACCAAACAATCCACAGTCCGAACAGGACTGCGACAACAACGACACTCGAGGTAACGAGATCGGCGGGCATCACATACAACCTCTCGACGGACTCGATAGGTGCCGCCAACTCGCCATAACTGCAGGCAGGGCGGCGATTACAGAAAGATTGTGGTTTCGGTGATGCTCTCCACTCGATCCCGCAGCGGGTATCTCATTGTGAGATATAAGCTGGGCGCAATGGAGACCAAGTACGGGGGAATCGAGGTCCCTGCGGCGGTTTGGCACAAGCCCGAAGTGGGCGCGATCCTGCGGCAACGCGATGTGCCGGCGCTACTCCGCTCAGTTCAGCGGTACACCGGGGCCAGCCAAGCACGCATCGCAGCGGCAGTAGGGCTGGGCCAGGGCCGAGTCAACGAGATCGTCAACAGCAGGAGAACTGTCACACGCTTCGACGTATTCGAGCGGATCGCGGATGGCATCTCGATGCCGGACCACGCGCGTGTCTTGTTCGGCCTCGCTCCACGTCACGCGCATACACTCACCGGCCACGCCGAGATCGCGCAAGCATTCACCGTGCAGTCGGAGGCCGATGCCGAGCTGCGACGACAAGCGCTGATCGCAGATCGAATCGACCTGTTGGCTGTACGCGGCCTGGGGCTGCTCGCACTCAACGAGTCGTTGCTGCGTGGAACACTGCTGCAACGGACCGACAGCGTCGCTGTTCGAGTCCTCCTCTTGGATCCGGATTCGAAGGCCGCCGGTACCCGCGCAGCAGAAATCGGCGAATCAAGACAGTCCTTCGCTGCGGGCATCGAACTGGCTCTGGCACGAGTATCCGAGTTTCACGAGCATCCATTCGTCGAACTGCAAGTCGCTGTTTACGACACGCTGCCGACATGGCGGATGCTGGTTTTCGACCAGACTTTGTATCTGTCTGCTTTCGGCGCGTCCGCCGAGGGGCATCGCTCAGGGATGTACAAGCTCACGGCGGCGACCAACGGGGTCCTGCATGCCGGATTCCTACGTCAGTTCGAGCAGATGTGGCTCCAAGCCCGCCCGATCGAGAGAGGATCGGTCACATGATCGAGGCGGAACTCAAGGCTCGGGTCCGTGACGTCGAGTCCGTGCAGTCTGCGTTGGCGGCACGGAGCGCAGGTCAGCGCTCGAAGTACATGGACACCTACTATGACCTCGCGGACGAGCGATTGTCTTCGGAGGGCCGCGAGCTGCGGTTGCGGACGATCACTACGGACAACGGACGGCGATCTTTGCTCACCTACAAGGAACCCGCGGTCGACACGGCGAGTGGATCGAAGCCGGAATACGAAACCGAGGTGGCCGACCCTTCGGTAATCGACTCCGTGCTACGCGGTCTCGGCCTGGAAAACCTGGTCTGCTTCGAAAAGCATTGCATCAATTATCGATTCGCATCCGAGGGGCGCGAGTTGCTGGCCACGCTGGTGACCGTCCCTGAATTGGACGGCACGTTCATCGAGCTGGAGACCATCGTGCCCGAATCGGAGCTGGCGGAAGCGCTGGAGGTCGTACGGACCACGCTCCGACAGCTCGGCATCGCGGACGGCGATGTCACCACCGAGCAGTACACGGATGCCGTGCTCGCTACGCGGAAGGCGTCGGGGCTGCCTTGATGAACCAGTTGATGATTTCCTCGCCCGCGAGGATGCCGGTGGCTCGGGTGACGGTGAGGTTGGGGTGGGTCCAGTTGAGTTGTTCGAGTTCGCCGTGGCGGGGGCGGATGGCGGAGTCGGCGGCGCGCAGCATTTCGGCGTCGAGGGCGCCGTCGCCCGCCGCGAGGGTGCGGGCGTCGTCGGCGAGTTCGCCGCTTTCCCAGAGGCGCTTGCGCACCTCGTCCACCGCGCGGCTCTTGCAGACGGCCTGCGGCATGGTGTAGATCTTGCGGCCCTGCTGGGACGCGGACCAGCCGCGCGGACGGCACCAGTCGTCCCACTCGGCCAAGAACCCCTCGGGAACCTCCTTGGGCTTCACCACCAGGTAGCAGAACAGATGATCGGCCACGCGGAACTTGGTGACCCAGGAGTCATCGATGCGGGTGTGCAGTTCCTTGCTCACCTCCGACAGCGTGGCGCCCCCCGCGCGAACCTGGGCGTCGATGCCGATGCGCCAGCTCAGATCGGGCACGCCGTCGACCAGAATGTTCCCGCCGTTGCTTGTGATCGCGTAGCGCCACGGCGCTCCGGGCAGGCGGATGCGGTCGAACTGTTTGATGGTGCGGGTGGTGGTGGGAACGACGGCGGCGGGTTCGGTCAGGGTCTGCATCCGTAGCGCCGCGGTGGTGGTCATGAACGACAGCGGCGCCCCTTCCAGATGCTCCACGCAGACCGTCGGCACGTCGGCGGTGGTGCTGAAGGCGTTACGCGAGTAGATCATCGTCCGGTCCAGGTCGGTCGCGATCAGCGCGCGTCTTCGGCGGGTCGGCGTGGATAGGTTCACTGCTGCACATCCTTGATCAGTCCCATGCACGAATATGCCAGGTCGGCGACGACTTCGACCGGGACGCCCCTGGCCGAGGCCAGCATCCTGATGTGCGCGTGCTCCGGCGCGTCCGCCTCGCGTACCAGCACCCGCCACGGCACCCGCCGCAGCAGCACCCGTGTGGTCTCGCCGACCCCTGGCTTCACGAAGTTCACGCTGGGAATGCCGTATCGCTGCTGTACCTGCTCCACCGACGTCCAGCCGGTCCAGGTGGGCGTCCGGTCGCTCGCGCGGATCGCGGCCACCTCGGCGGGCACCCGGTCGCGCACCGCGTCGAACGCGCCGCTCACGGTGTCGAGCAGACGCCCGGACACGTCGTCACCGGCCAGTTCGCGGTAGAACTTGGCGCCGTGGAACTCGCCCGGCCCGATCAGGGTGTCGTTCAGGACCGTGCGCGAAACCAAGCCGGAGACCGTCGAGTTCAGGCAGGCCGACGCGATGAGGAAGTCGTCGCGGGTGCCGTAGGTGCGCACGCAGTGCCCGGGATCGGCCAGCACCGCCAATTCGTCGTCGAACCGCGGACCGCCCGCGGCATGGTAGGCGTCCAGCGCTTCGGTCAGCTCGCGGGTGATCGCGCCTTTGCCGGTCCATCCGTCCACGAACACGACCGAGGACGGATCGTGATGCTCGGCCAGATAGTCCAGCGCCACGGCGTCGATGCCGCGATCCCGCACGATCGACACCGCGTAGTGCGGCACCTCCAGGCTCGGGCGCCGCGCCCGCAGCCAGCGGCGCATCAGAATGCCGACCGGCGTGCCCGCACGCGCCAGCGAGACCAGGACGATGTTCTCGCCGCGCTCGGCGATCACCAGCTCCGACACGGTCGCCACGGCCAGCGCGAGCCGTTCGGCGCTGGCCGCGAGCACCTCGTCGAACAGCGCCCGGTAGGACGCGTCGGGCTGATACTCGATCGGCAGCGACTCCGCGTAGTGCGCCTTCCCGGCCTGGATCCGCCGTTCCCGCTCGACGATGTCGGCTTCCAGGTCGACGTCCGACAGATCCTTCAGCAGCCAGGAGACCTCCTCGGCCGCGTAGGAGCCGAACCGCGGCCCGTGCAGGGGAGCCGGTAGCGCGCCCACCTCGGTACTCGTCATACCCGGCTCCCGTCCGACTCCGTGCGTTCGGCGTGCAGCCGCCGCGGGTCCGCCTCCGGCAGCACCGCCAGCAGGACGTCGGCCCCGGAAGCGGTCAGCACATCGATCAACCCGTGGTCGGCCGTCAGCTCCGCGGTGTCGGCGGGCGAGTCGACCACGACGACGAGCACCGGGTCGGCGGCCGGGCCGTCGCCCTCGGCGCCACTGTCGACGCCGTCGTCCGAAATCGCGACGGCATCGCCGTGCGACGAACCGGTGAGCAGCGCACCCAGCCCCGCGAGGTCGGCCTCGAACAGGTCGAGCGAGGTCTCCGGCCACTGCGCGTTGTACAGATACCGCGGCGCGGCATCGCCCGGTTCGGGCGCGACGAACCGGAATCCCCGCCGCAACGGATACCCCGGCTCGTCCAGCACGTACGCGGGCGATCGCGTGGTGGTCTGGAAACGCGTGGACGTCCCCGACTCGGCGAGCAGCGCCGCCAGCCGCAGGGGCAGGTACATCAGCTCCTCGTGCCCGAGCACGATGACGTTCCGGCCGGGGAAGTCGGCGTCGAGCCGAGCGGCCAGCGCCCGTCCCGCGTGCGCCAGCGCGGCCTCGAACGCGCCGGTTTCGGAGGCGAGGATGCCGTGCCTGCCGCCCTCCGGCACAGCGGCCGGCCAGGGGAGTTCGACTCGTCCGAACGAACCGGTGTGCCCGGCGGTCGGGTTCAGCCGAGGTTCGGGAAGCGCGCCGACCGCGTCCACCAGCCCGTCGGGCAGCGACGCGCGGCCGGTGGCGAGGCACACCGTGTCGATGCGCGCCCCGAGTTCGGCTGCCACGGCGTCGAATCCGGCCCGCTGGGCATCGGTGCGCAGATCGACCAGTGACGCGAGCACATAGTGCGTGCGGGGCGCGAAGGCGTGCAGTGCCCGCACCGCGTCGATCGCGGTGTCACCGGTGGAGATCTCGTCGTCCACCAGCACCAGCGGCAGATCGTTGACGAAGATGTCGGCCGGCGCCGGTTGCAGCAGGTGGGAAGTGGCGTGCGAGTGTCCCTCCTCGAACCCGGCGAGCGTCGTCGCGTGCGGCACCGCGCGCCGGGTCGAATGCAGATAGCAGCTCGCGCCGATCCGCGCTGCCACGCAATGGCCGAGACCGGTTGCGGTCTCGGCGAATCCGAGCACGACGGCTGGGCGCTCACCGAGCACCGCGCGGACCAGATCGCCGAGGTGATCGCCCGCGCCGAGCACCACCCGCGGATCGGTCGGCAGGTGCTTGCCGAGCACGGTGGAGACCAACAGGTGCGCCCTGCGCCGATTGTTGTGGCGCACTCCCGGCCGCACCAAGGCCGTGATCGGCAGCCGCGCGGTGCGCAGCCGGTCCGGTGCGCCGCTGGTGTCGTGATGCAGTTCGATGCCGAGAACCTTTGTCGCCCAAGGTGTTCGGTTGTCGAATTCGGTAGCGGCCCGGCTCATACGGTGACCAACGCCGTCAGCAGATCCACGAACGACACTCCCTTGTTCGCCACGCCGAACACCCGCGCGCGCAGCAGTGTCTGCCGCGCCCAGCTGCGATGCGGTCGCATCTCGTTCATCTTGTTCCGGTAGCCGGAGGCCGCAACGCCGCCGACGTCGTCGCGCAGGATGTCCAGCGCGTCCGAGTACTCCTCGTGCGTCACCACCGACAGCGCGTGCACGGCCGCAACGTGGGACGGGTGGATCACCGTCTTGCCCTGGATGCCGTTGGCCCGGTCCAGTGTGATCTCCCGCAGCAAACCGTCCAGATCCCGGCTGACCAGGTACTGCCGGAACGGCACCGCGTCGGATTCCTCGAACGGCGCGGTCCGCAGCAGCGGACGGAACATCCGTTCGTGATCGGCGAAGTACTCCCACACCGGCCCCGTGATGACGAAACCGGTCCCGTCCGCGCGCCCTAGGTAGTTCACGATGTCGGCGATCACGTCGGCGACCACGCGCACGTCGTAGATGGTCAGGTCGCGGTCGCGGCGGATGCCGAAGGTCGAGCACATGTCGGTCGCGCCGACCCGCACCGCCAGCACCCGGTCCCGGTGCGCGGCCAGCAGCGCCGCGATCTGGGTCAGCTCGTAATCGCGGGTCTCCCGGTGCACCAGCCCCGCCGACTCCAGCACCGGCATTCCGTACAGCGGCCGGTCCACCCGCTGGGCCGCCACGTTCAGCGCGTTGAGGTACTTCGGCCCGGTGACGCTGTCGAACTTCGGGAACACGAACCCGGTCAGCACCTTGGCTCCCGGCCCGAGTTGCTCGATGAGCTCGGTGATCGTGTCCGCGTCGCGCACCCGCACGAACAGCAGCGGGTTGGCGTCGTGGCTGCCCGCGAGCAGATCCAGCGCGGCCACGGTCTGGCGCTTGGCGTACTCCACTTCGTGATCGGCGACCGCGTCCTCGAGGTCGATCACCATCGAACACACGCCGTGCGCGGCGCGCCTGCCGATCGTCTCCGCGAGATCGGGCCTGGTCGCCGGCGCGTACAGCGTGGCGCCGAGGCCGATGGCGAGCAGCTCGCGATCGGTGTCGTCGTCGCCGAACGCCTCGGGCTGCCGGTGGAAAAGACGCCTCGCCTCTGGGCCGTGCAACTGCCGGAAGTGGCGCAGCGGCATTCGCTTCCGCAGGGAAACCTCCTGCTGGACGGCGATGCCTGCGGTCATCGTTGCCCCATCCTCATTCTCGTCGTGGTCCTGATTGTTTTCTCATTCGATCCACTACCCCGGCTATGAATTCGGTGACGGCATCCAGTTCCGCCACATAGGCCCAGTAGTCGGGGTGGCGCCCCGACAGTGTTTCGCTGATTCGGTCGATTCGCGCCGCTTGCGCGTCGAGGACCGAACCCCATTCGGCGACCAGCCCGCGGCTCACCGCGAGCATCTGCGCGTCCCGCAGCCGGAATCGTACGGCCTTGGCGTGTTCTTGCGGGTCGGACCGGATCGCACGCAGCAGGGCCAGCCGCTTGGTGACGGCGTCGACTCGCTGCTCGGCCTCGGCGAGGAACCCGCGCGCGGATGTGGTCAGTTCAAGTGCAAACTCCGGATTGTTCTCTGCCGCCGCCGCACGCGCCCTGCCCAGCGCCGCGTCCGCGGCCTCGATGGCTCGCTGGCTTTCCCGCTCATTGTTAGCCAGATCGGCCGAACTCGCAGCATTGAACTCGCGCAGCAGCGCCGAGAACGCGGGCGCAACGCCTTCGGCCCTGGTCCGGACGGCGGCAATGCGGGTTGTCACCGACGATATCGCGGTGTTCGCCGCCGCCGCCCGAGATGGCGCCTGCGCCAAAGCATCCGCCAGCTCCTTGGTGACCGTCTGGAGGCGGATCGCGGCCTCCCGCACGGTGCCACCGGGTGCGTCTGAACCCGCCGCCTCCAGTGTGACCAGCGCCTCATCGACCGCGGCGGCGTGCCTGCGCACCGAGGGATAGTCCGCGAACTCCGATTCGGCGGCCCGCCCGCGCACACCGGCCGCGTCGGCCTTCACCCGCTGGACCAACTGCGGCACGGCGCCGAGCACCGCCACCGCCTCTTCCAGCTTGCCCTGGTCGCCGCGATAGAACTCGTCGACCGCCCGCGCCGCGTCGGTCAGTTGCCGCACCGCGGCGTCGACGCGTTGCCTGCCCTGCGGCACCGGAGGGCCGCCCTGCTGCGCGGCGTCCAGCTCCGTGCTCAGCGTCAGGTACACTTCCGCAGCGCCATAGCACCTGTGGCGCACCGGTTCCCAGCGCGCGCCCGTGCGCCGCTCGGGGAAGATCTGCTCGGCCGCGTGCACCGCCGCCTCGGCCGCGCTCTGGCGGCGATCCATGTCCAGGAACGCGGTCGCGAGCGTCGTGCGGGCACGCTCGATCCACTCGTCGTTTCCCGACGAACGGAACCATCCACGCCTCCGGCCTGCCACGCCCCGATGGTAGGAGATGTTCCTGTTCGCCGGGGGTTACGCGGGTTCCTACGCAAGTTCGCGGAAACCTACTACTGTCGATGGCGTCCCCGGCGATTCGGACATGCTGGGAACCAATGACGGACTATTGAAAGGGAATCCCGCATGGGTGTCAGTTTGTCCAAGGGCGGCAATGTCTCGCTGACCAAGGCGGCGCCTAACCTCACCGCTGTTGCGGTCGGCCTGGGGTGGGATGTGCGGACCACCACCGGCACCGACTTCGACCTCGACGCCAGCGCCATCGCCACCGGCGCGGACAAGAAGGTCCTGTCCGACCAGCACTTCGTCTTCTTCAACAACCTGCGTTCCCCCGAGGGCTCGATCGAGCACGCGGGCGACAACCGGACCGGCGAGGGCGAGGGCGACGACGAGGTCATCAACGTCGACCTGGCGAACACCCCGCCCACGATCGAGAGCATCTTCTTCCCGGTCTCGATCTACGACGCCGACTCCCGGTCGCAGTCCTTCGGCCAGGTCCGCAACGCCTACATCCGCGTCGTGGACCGCAGCAACGGCGAGGAGCTCGCCCGCTACGACCTCACCGAGGACGCCTCCACCGAGACCGCCATGGTCTTCGGTGAGCTGTACCGCAACGGCGCGGAGTGGAAGTTCCGCGCGATCGGCCAGGGTTACGCCTCCGGCCTCGCGGGCATCGCCCGTGACTACGGCGTGAACGTCTAAGGAACACTTCGCCGTTCACAGGGGGCCCGGCTACGGGCCCCCTCGTCGTGCGACCCAGGCATGCCGGCGCCCTGGGAGCAACGTTGGACAACCGGCGATCCAGCGGCCACCCTGGTAGCAACCGTCGCCGCCTCGTTCTTCACTCACGAAAGGTCCCAGCGTGGTCCTGCGCATATTCGGCATGTCCCTCGTCGTCACGGTGCTGTCGCTCGTCGTCGCCGTCGTGTACGGCGGACCGACCGCCCTCGCGCTCGCCGCGATCCTCGGCATCCTCGAGGTGTCGCTCTCGTTCGACAACGCCGTGATCAACGCCACCGTCCTGGAACGGATGAGCGCGTTCTGGCAGCGCATCTTCCTCACCATCGGCGTGCTGATCGCCGTGTTCGGCATGCGGTTGGTCTTCCCGCTGGCGATCGTCTGGATCACCGCGGGGCTGGATCCGGTCCGGGCCTTCGACCTGGCCCTCAACCCGCCCCCGGACGGCGCCCTGACCTTCCCCGACGGCAGCCCCAGCTACGAGAAACTGCTCACCGACGCGCACCCGCAGATCGCGGCGTTCGGCGGCATGTTCCTGGCCCTGCTGTTCCTCAACTTCATCTTCGAGGAACGCGACATCACCTGGCTGAGCTGGCTGGAGCGGCCGCTGGCCAAGGCGGGCAAGCTGGACATGCTCTCCGTGGTGGTCGCGGGCGCGGGCCTGATCCTCACGGCGGAGTACATCGCCGACGAGGCGCACCGCTCCACCGTCCTGGTGGCGGGCCTGCTGGGCATGATCACCTACATCGCGGTGGACGGCCTCGGCTCCATGTTCCACACCGAGGAGCACACCGAAGGCGGCCCGTCCGAACTGGCCAAGGCCACCGGTAAGGCGGGCTTCTTCCTGTTCCTCTACCTGGAGGTGCTCGACGCGTCGTTCTCCTTCGACGGCGTGATCGGCGCGTTCGCCATCACCTCCGACCCGATCATCATCGCGCTCGGCCTCGGCCTGATCGGCGCCATGTTCGTCCGGTCGATCACGGTGTACCTGGTCCGCAAGGGCACGCTGTCGGAGTACGTCTATCTGGAGCACGGCGCGCACTGGGCGATCGGCGCGCTGGCGGCGATCCTGCTGGTCTCGATCGGCGTGCACATCAACGAGATCGTCACCGGACTGGTCGGCGTCGCGTTCATCGGCGCGGCGTTCATCACCAGCATCGTCCGCAACGGCCGGGCAGACGAAGAGGAACTGGACAGCGAACGGGAACCGACGCCGGTAGGCTGAGGCCTGGCAAGCAGCCGAAGACCCGTTGCGGCAGCGGCCCCATCCCGAAGGATGGCCGCTGCCGCTCTCGTTTCCACAGAGGGGGGATCGCGCCATGGGGATCAACGACAACCCCGGCGGCGTCAACCTGTCGAAGGTGACTCTGTCGAAGGCGACACCGAGCATCAACCTGACCAAGCCCGGTGAGCAGCAGGGCACCATGCGGGTCAACCTGAACTGGTCGAGCGGCCCGCGAGGATTCTTCCGCCGCGCCAAGGCCATCGATCTGGACCTCGGCTGCCTCTACGAACTGTCCAACGGCGCCAAGGGCGTCGTCCAGGCGATCGGCGGCAACTTCGGCACGCTCGAGGGCGAGCCCCACATCCGGCTCGACGGCGACGATCGCAGCGGTTCGGCCGCGGCGGGCGAGAACCTGCACATCGATCTGTCCCGGCCCGAACTGTTCCGGCGCATCCTGATCTTCGCCTTCATCTACGAGGGCGTGCCCAACTGGGCCGCCGCCGACGGTGTGGTGACGCTCTATCCCACCGCCGGTCCGCAGGTCGAGGTCCGCCTCGACTCTCCGGTGGACGGCGCCCGCTCGTGCGCTATCGCCCTGCTGCAGAACCAGGGCGCCGGGATCACCGTGCACCGGGAAGTGCACTACGTCCACGGCGCCCAGCGCGAACTGGACCAGGCCTACCAGTGGGGCATGCAGTGGCAGGCGGGGCGCAAGTAGGTCAACGCGTCACCGGCGCCGGCTGCCGCCCGACCACCGGCGACGTCGTCGGCTTGCGAGCGGCGAACACCAAGCCGACCAGGCCGACAGCCAGCCCGGCGACCGTCAGCGGTCGCAGCGGCTGATCGATCAGCAGCCAGGCCAGGATCGCGGTCACCGCGGGCGTCGCGAAGAACAGCTTGCCCACCCTGGTCGCGTCCCACCGGCGCAACATGGCGTTGAGCAGCAGGAACGCCGCCATGGAGTTCACCAGCACCATCCAGGTGAGCGACCCGGCGAACCGGCTCATGTCCGACACGTGCACTTGGCCCGACAGCCAGGCCAATGCCCCCGCGATCGGCGCGCTGACCGCCACGTGCAGCGCCGTGGCCGCTTTCGGATCGACGGCGGGTGTGAACCGCTTCTGGTACACGGTGCCGATGCTCAGGCCGAGAAGACCCGCCACGCACAGCAGCAATCCGGTCAGGGAGAAGTGGGATCGGTCGAACACGGCGAGCGCGACTCCGATACCGCCGATGCCGAAACCGAACCACTGCCGCATCGTGACGACTTCGCCGATCAGTCCGGCGCACAGAGCGATGACCACCGGATTCAAGCCCTGCACCAGCGCGATCACCGCCGCCGAGACATGTTCGGCCATTGCCGTGTAGAACGCGCCGAACTGGACCATCTGCATCAGCAACCCGGCGACGAGCACGTGACGCAGCTGGGCGCCTTGCGGCCAAGTCGCCCGCGCGATGCAGGCGTAGGCCGTCAGCAGCACGCCCGCGACGGCGAAGCGCACGAACAGCACGAACAGCGGCGGCGCGGCGCCTACCCCGATCACCCCGGCGATGAACGCACTGCTCCACAGCAAGACGAACAGCGGCTGCGCGGCCACCGTCGCGAATCGGTTCTGCACGGAACCTCCCTTGAATAACCACCTTGGGCGGTTATCACCGTGGCACCCGGCCCACTAACCTGTCAAGACGGTTACTATGAGCACGTGTTCACCTTCGTGAGCGGCAACCTCGCCCTGGACTTCGCCGGCACCGTCAAGGGGCGCTCGACCACGTTCGAGGACGTCCTCACCAGCCCCGCGGCGCTGGCCGACTGGTTCGTCGCCGCGGGGCTGCTCGACAGCCCTCCGCTCAGCGACGCCGGCACCCTCGCGCGGGCGGTGCGCCTGCGCGAGGCGGCCTACCGCATGGCGCTGGCCGGCACCCGGGACAGCGCCTTCGATGAAGCCGACCGCCGGACCGTCAACGAATTCGCCGGCAGCGCCCCACCGGCGGTCAGCCTGCGCGCCGATGGCACGGTCGTCCGCTCCGGCGACGCGGACGCGGCCTTGGCCGCCGTCGCGCGATCCGCGATCGAGCTGCTGGGCAGCAGCGCACTGGTCAAAGAGTGCGGTCGCACCGCATGCACCCGGCTGTACGTGGACACTTCCCGCGGCGGCTCACGCCGTTGGTGCGACATGACCCTGTGCGGCAACCGCGCCAAAAGCGCCGCCTTCCGCGCCCGGCACGGTGGGCACTAGACCACCGGGACCAACTTGCGCGAGCCGGGCTGCGGCACATGGGCAGAGGTCGAACGGGTTCCGCGCGACGCCGCCCACAGGAAGACGAAGAAGAAGACGATCAGCAGACTCGCGCGCCCCCACACACCGAATTGGACGATGCGCTCCATCAGCTCGACCGAGGTGCCCTGACCCATCGAGTAGAAATAGCGGAACACTCCGATGCCGATGGCCGCGTCGGCGACGAGATAGCTGCCGATCAACCACCAGGGAATCCGGAGCAGCACCAGGAACGGCACCAGCCAGAGGGTGTACTGCGGGGAATGCACTTTGTGGAGCAACAGGAATCCACACAGCATCGCACCGCTCACACCGACCCAGGGGAATACGCCGGTGGTCAGATAACGCCGCCAGCCGAGCACCATGGCCAGCGCGAACGCCGCGAGCACCAGCACGGGCGAGGCGACCGAGACCACCTGCTGGAACGCCGCCTCGCTGCGCGCGTCGGGACCGAACATCGGCCGAAGTCCCCAGTACCAGATCGAATTCGTGGTGATGTCGGCCTGACGCAACTGCTGGAACGTGATGGACGCGCGCCAGCCCTCGTATCCCACCAGGGCGAACGGCAGGTTGACCACGACCACGGTGCCGATCGCCGCGGCCGCGGTGAGCAGAGCGCCACGGACGTCCGGCTCGCGATCACCGCCCTCCGCGTCGCGCTCGCCACCGCCGGTCAGCACGTAGGCCAGCAAAGGCAACACGAAGATCCCCGGATACAGCTTGAGGCAGAATCCGAGCCCGAGCAGCACCGCGGCCACGATGCCTCTGGTACGCACGGAGTAGCGGGTCAGCGCCGACATCACGTAGACGGCCGCGACCGCCGTGCACACGACCGGAAGCTCCCAGTTGTGGAAGGCATACAGGACCAGCGGCGGTCCGGCCGCCCACAGCAGGGCCGCGCCCCCGGCCAGACGGGCCAGCATCCATGCGGTCAGCAGCGCGAAGGGCGCCAGCAGCAGCGCCGAGTAGCGCAGGAAATCGGCGTCGTTGTCCGCGCCGACCGCGCCGATCCACATCAGCACGCCACTGAGCACCGGATACTCCACCGCGCCGCCGACCAACGCGCCGCCGTCGGTGATGCCGCCGCTCACATAGGGAAAGACGTGCTCGTTGATATCCCGGCCGAGCCAGAGGAATTGGATGTCGGAATAGCAGACGTCCGAATCCTTGACGACGTCGAAAACCGTGCTGCGCCCGTCCCGGTCGAACGGCGCACCCGCGCAGCGCGCCTTGTTCGCATAGGCCAGCGCGAGGACCAGGCCGCAGAGCAGCACCACCACCACGGCGAATGCCGCGCGGCGTCGCACACCACCCGCGGGCAGGTCGCTGGCGGCGAGTCCGGTCGGCATGGATCCACCCTAAGCGGACGCTCCCGGGCGTGGCGCCGTTCCCCTTCCAACGGATGTGAACGCGGCCGCCCGCCGCATGGCGCCGGGGCGGCTCGCCGGGGTGATTTCACTGCTCAGCCGCCGCTCATGTAGCCTGTTCGGGTTGCTGACGCAACGACCCTCCTGCCACGGACCGTCCGTGGCCGTTTCCTAGTCCACAGGAGGTGATTGGTCCGTGCGTCATTACGAAGTGATGGTCATCCTCGATCCGAGCCTGGACGAGCGCACTGTTGGTCCGTCGCTGGACAACCTGCTCAGTGTCGTTCGCACCGAGGGCGGCAAGATCGACAAGGTCGACATCTGGGGCCGCCGCAGGCTCGCCTACGAGATCGCCAAGCACGCCGAGGGCATCTACGCCGTGGTCGACCTGACCGCCGAGCCCGCCACCGTGAGCGAACTCGACCGCCAGCTCGGTCTCAACGAGTCGGTGCTGCGCACCAAGGTTCTGCGCCACGACAAGTAGTCCGGCAACCCTCGTTTGCGTCGGAGCCTGTGCCTAGGCTCTAGCGCAACAGCGAGACGCGGACTGCACACCGAGCAGGAGGAACCACATGGCAGGCGACACGGTCATCACCGTCATCGGAAATCTGACGGCCGACCCGGAGCTTCGATTCACACCGGCGGGACAGGCGGTGGCGAATTTCACCGTCGCGTCGACTCCCCGTGTGTTCGACCGTAATTCGAACGAATGGAAAGACGGCGAAGCGCTGTTCCTGCGCTGCAATATCTGGCGCGAGGCCGCGGAGAATGTCGCCGAAAGCCTGACCAGGGGTTCCCGTGTCATCGTGAGCGGACGACTCAAGCAGCGCTCCTACGAAACCCGCGAGGGTGAGAAGCGCACGGTCGTCGAGCTCGAGGTCGACGAGGTCGGTCCCTCGCTGCGCTACGCCACCGCGAAGGTCAACAAGACCAGCCGCGGCAGCGGAGGCGGCGGCTTCGGGTCCGGCTCCGGCGGCGGTGGCGGCTATGCCTCCTCCGGTGGTGGCGGTGGGCGTTCCGGCGGTGCCGAGGACGACCCGTGGGGCAGTGCGCCCGCGGCAGGCTCCTTCGGGGGCAGCCGCATGGATGACGAACCGCCGTTCTGAGAACGGCCACAACGGCCCGGCCGATTCGGGCCATCACTGATTACGGAGTACAAGACCATGCCTAAAGCGCCCGCGCGCGAAAAGGTGCTGAAGAAGAAGGCTTGCTCGTTCTGCAAGGAGAGCAAGACCGGAAGCGTCACGATCGATTACAAGGACACGGCGTTGCTGCGCAAGTACGTCAGCGACCGCGGCAAGATCCGCGCCCGCCGCGTCACCGGCAACTGCGTGCAGCACCAGCGCGATATCGCGGTTGCGGTCAAGAACTCGCGTGAGGTCGCCCTGCTGCCTTACGTGTCGACGGCTCGCTGAGAAAGGGAGGCACGCCAATGAAGTTGATTCTTACCGCTGATGTGGACAACCTCGGTGCCCCCGGCGACACCGTTGAGGTCAAGGACGGCTACGGCCGCAACTACCTGCTGCCGCGCGGCCTGGCGATCGTGGCCAGCCGTGGCGCGCAGAAGCAGGTCGAGGGCATCCGCCGGGCGCAGGAAGCCCGCCGGGTGCGCGACCTGGACCACGCCAACGAGCTGAAGCAGGCCATCGAGGGCCTGGAGTCGGTCTCCCTGGCGGTGAAGACCGCCGGCACCGGCAAGCTGTTCGGCTCGGTGACCCAGTCGGACGTCGCCGCGGCCGTCAAGGCGGCGGGCGGCCCCGTCGTCGACAAGCGCAGCATCGAGCTGCCGAAGGCGCACATCAAGACGACCGGCAAGCACGGCATCGCGGTGCACCTGCACCCGGACGTGGTGGCGAAGTTCGACCTGACGGTCACCGCCGCCTGATTCAGGGCATCACGTCGAGGACCACCCCCGTCTGTGGACGGGAGTGGTCCTCGATTGTGCCCGCTGCTACTCGCTGATTAGTAGCCGATTATTTGCCGAATGAGCGAGAGCGTCATTCGGGACAATCTGGGCGCCATCGCGTACTCCACCGGCGCCCGGTTTACCCAGCCTGTGGATTACTGGCGGAACCGACCGTTCGCAATGTGATTCAGGTCATACGCGGCTCACGTGCTGTTAACCCAACACGCCCGGCTGTTCAACTTGGACGACACGCCGGTGCTTCCTTAATCCACACCTGGAAAAACGTGGAAGCCCATGTCTATCTGCGTATTTGACCTTGTCGGCCTGGGTTTTCCCCAAGTTGTACACAGGGGGTGCACACGGTTGGGTGAACTCTCCCCAAGTTATCCACAGCTGTGTGCACAGGACGGTTTGGTGCCCGCCCTGCGGGTCGCCTAGGTTCGTCGCATCGCTGCGCGCCGACCGCTCCCCAGCGCGCGCACGGACCGGTGCCGCGGCGGTAGCTGGAGCCCTGGTCAACGGCTTGGACGAACGTGTCGGTGCCCGGGAGTAAAACGAGTCGACAGGGTGCATCCCGGTCGCGGGGTAGAGAGGACGGTCGAGTCTGGTGACAACCACCGATGACCGCGGGCACACGGATTTCCCGCCCGAACCTCCCGGCGAAGATTTCGGTCGCCAGCCTCCGCACGACATGGCGGCCGAGCAGTCGGTGCTCGGCGGCATGCTGTTGAGCAAGGACGCCATCGCCGACGTGGTCGAGGTGCTTCGGCCCGGCGATTTCTACCGCCCCGCCCATCAGGCCATCTACGACACGATCCTGGATCTCTACGGGCGCGGGGAGCCCGCCGACCCGGTGACCGTCGCCGCGGGCCTCGACCGCCGTGGCGAGCTCAAGCGCATCGGCGGCGCGCCCTATCTGGTCACGCTCACCCAGACCGTGCCAACCGCGGCCAACGCGGGCTACTACGCCGAGATCGTCGCCGAGAAGGCCATTCTGCGCCGCTTGGTCGAGGCGGGCACCCGCATCGTCCAGTACGGCTACGCGGGCGCCGACGGCCAGGACGTCGCCGAGGTGGTCGACCGCGCCCAAGCCGAGGTCTACGAGGTCACCGAACGCCGCACCAGCGAAGACTTCCTCCCCCTCGAAGAATTGCTCCAGCCGACGATGGACGAGATCGACTCCATCGCCAGCCGCGGCGGCATATCCCTCGGCGTCCCCACGGGTTTCACCGAACTCGACGAAATCACCAATGGTTTGCACCCGGGCCAGATGATCATCGTCGCCGCCAGGCCTGGAGTTGGTAAATCGACGCTGGGAATGGATTTCATGCGCAGCTGCTCGATCAAGCACGGCTTGGCGAGCGTCATCTTCTCACTGGAGATGAGTCGCACCGAAATCGTCATGCGGTTGTTGTCGGCGGAGGCGAAGATCAAGCTCGGGGATATGCGGTCCGGGCGGATGAGCGACGACGACTGGACCAAGCTGGCGCGGCGGATGAGTGAGATCAGCGAAGCGCCGCTGTTCGTGGACGATTCACCGAACCTGACGATGATGGAAATCCGCGCCAAAGCGCGACGGCTCAAACAGCGCCACGATTTGAAACTCGTGGTGGTGGATTACCTCCAGCTGATGACGTCGGGCAAAAAGGTCGAATCCCGTCAGCAGGAAGTCTCGGATTTCTCCCGTAATTTGAAACTGCTGGCCAAGGAACTCGAAGTGCCGGTGGTCGCGATCAGCCAGCTCAACCGCGGTCCCGAACAGCGAACCGACAAGCGCCCCATGGTGTCCGATCTCCGCGAATCGGGCTGCATGCCCGCCAGCACCCGCATCCTCCGCGCCGACACCGGCGACGAGACCACGCTCGGCGACCTGCTGTCGAGCGGGGAGCGGCCGTTGGTATGGTCGCTCGATGAACGGATGCGGATGGTTGCCCGACCGATGGTGAAGGTGTTCTCCAGCGGGCGCAAAGAAGTGTTCCGCCTGCGCCTGGCATCGGGCCGAGAAGTGGAAGCGACGGGAAACCATCCGTTCTTGACCTTGGATGGCTGGATTCCGCTCGAGAAGCTGTCGGTCG
This sequence comes from Nocardia sp. NPDC019323, assembly GCF_044389845.1. NCBI lineage: Bacteria > Bacillati > Actinomycetota > Actinomycetes > Mycobacteriales > Nocardiaceae > Nocardia > Nocardia sp. NPDC019323. The sequence continues at coordinate 567,132 of NZ_JBIRYN010000002.1, read as the reverse complement.
GCGACCGACTCGCCACTCCTCGTCGGGTACCGGAGCCGGTACACACGTCGCGGATGCCCGATGCCGAGGTCATCCTGCTCGCCCACATGATCGGCGACGGCTCCTGCGTGAAGCGGCAGCCGCTGCGCTATGCCAGCGTCGATGAGGAAAACCTGGCGGCGGTCACCGAAGCAGCGACGCATTTCGGCGTTACCGTCGCTCGTGACGACTATGCGGCAGCGAGGGTCACGACGCTTCGGCTGCGCGCTCCGAACCGACTTGCGCGCGGCAAACGCAATCCGGTTGCCGCGTGGCTGGATGAACTGGGACTGTTCGGTCTGCGCAGCTATGAGAAGTTCGTACCCAAGCGCGTCTTCGCGCTTCCGAATGATCAGATAGCATTGTTCCTGCATCATCTCTGGGCAACGGATGGTTCCGTGCGCTGGGATGCGAAGGGACGTCAGGCGAGGATCTACTACGCATCCACCAGCCGCCGCCTGATCGACGATGTAGTCCAATTGCTGCTGCGCTTGGGCGTGCACGGCCGCATCAAAAAAGTCACCAAGTCCGGCTACCGGGATTGTTGGCATCTCACTATCGACGGCGCGGAGAATCAGACGATCTTCCTGCGTGACATCGGGGTGCACGGCGCACGGGGGCAGTCCGCCCGAGCAGCCCTTGCCCAATTGGAGCCGATGACACGCAATACCAACGTCGACACGGTTCCCCGCGAGGTTTGGTCGAAGGTTCGTACGCTGCTGAGCGCCAAGGGCATGACGCACCGCGAATTCTCGGCGGCGATGGGTTCACGTTTCTGCGGATCGACGATGTGGAGGCACTCGCCCAGTCGATCCCGGCTGGCTCGGGTGGCAGCAGTGCTGGAAGACGCAGAAATCGAAATGTTCGCCACGAACGATGTCTTCTGGGACAAGATCGTCGACATCACCAGCCTCGGTGAGCAGGACGTCTACGACGGCACCGTGCCAGGAACACACAATTTCGTCGCGCAGGGAATCTCGGCGCACAACTCCCTGGAACAAGATGCGGATATGGTCATCCTGTTGCATCGTCCCGATGCTTTCGAGCGCGACGACCCGCGCGGCGGTGAGGCGGACCTTATTCTCGGCAAACACCGTAACGGTCCTACCGCGACAATTACTGTCGCCCACCAATTGCATTTGTCGCGGTTCGTGGACATGGCGCGCGGCTGAGTTCTGCCGGCGATGAGCATCGGGGCGCCGTGTGCGTCCCGATGACCTCGCGGCGCGGCGTCGTCGCCGGTCGACGACGCCGCCGAGCGGTGCTCCGACGCGCTGGGTAGGCGGAAGACGCTTCGGGGTTCGAACCCTTCCATCCGGCATCAAGTAACGCTCAGGGCCCCGGCCACGACGTCCTCGGTGACGTATGGCCCGTCGGGGGGCTTGTCCGTCCACTTTGTCGGTGTATGGAATGGGAATCAGGACATGGCTCTTCGCGAGTTCTTCGCGCGGCATCGTATCGCTTCGGCGGTGGCCGCACCGGCGGCGTTGGGAGTGGCGGCGGTCGTCGTCGCCTCGTTGGCGCTGACCTCGACGCCGGAAACCAGGGATACGCGGCTCACGACGTCCGTCACGGAATGCCGCGACATGGTCACCATCTCGGTGGCCGGTCGCAACGACACTCCGGTGGAGGGCACCACCAAGATGCTGGTGGACGCGAACGGCAACCCTTTGCCCGCGGCGCTGTCGGGCGATCACAGCAGCGAGTGGGTCGATCCGGTGGTCAACGCACCCGCCGATGACGTCGATCCGGACGCGTACGCCGCGGTCTACATCGCCTATCCGGCGAATATGTCCACCTACGAGGACGCCGTCAACGCCGGTGTCGAGAACACCGAACGGGTGATGCGGGAGATCGCCCAGGCGTGCCCCGACACCAAGTTCTCGATCGTCGGATACAGCGAGGGCGCCGACGTCGTCCGCCGTGTCGCGATGAAGATCGGCCATCAGGAACCCGGCCAGGACGGCGCCTACGGGATCGTGGACCCGGACGACGTCGTCGGCGTCGTCATCCTCGCCGATTCGGGCCGGTCGGCGGGCGACGGGCCGTTCCCCGGATCGAAGGACCCGTTCGGCAATCCGGACGGCTTCGACCAGAAATATCAGAGCGGCGCCAACCCGGTCCCCGGACAGGGCGCGGTGCAAGGAACCAGCGGCGACTTCGGCGCGCTCAACGGCAAGATCGCGTCGTTCTGCTCCGACGGTGATCTCACCTGCTCGGCGCCGCAGAACATCTCCCTGCTGCAGTTGGTGGTCAATGTCGGCAGGCAGTTGAACGTCGACGCGCTCGAGCGCGACGGGCTGACGCCCGCGACCGGGCAGGACGTCGCGGTGGTCCTCGGCCGGATCGCGATGGCGGCGTTCGCGGACATCCAGTCGCAGCCGAACTGGATGCAGAGCGACGAGACCTTCCTGCAGGTGCTGTTGCGGGTGTCGGACCCGGCGTACAAGCCGGGCGAGAAGAAGGCTCCTGCGCAGGCGGAGGCGATTTCCACGAACGAGATGTCGCCGCTGGCCTACCTGCCGCAGAAGGTGCTCAACGAGATCGTCGGACTGATCGTGACGAACCAGAACACCATCCCGGTGATCCTGAGCGACCCGTACAACCTCACGCTCGGGCCGAACCACACCGGTCACCACTTCGACTACTGGGACGACGCCGATCCCGCCGCGGGCAAGCCGCTGACCTCGGCGGAGTACGCCGCCGCCTGGCTCACCCACCTGGCGAAGCAGGCGCAGGCCGGCAAGCAGGTCGACCCGACGTCCAAGCCGCAGGCGGCGGATCTGGCCGCCGTGTACAAGGCGGTGGAGACCACCTCGGCGGCTCCGACGACCGAGCCGGCCAAGGCGTCGACCACGTCGCCGAAGCCGACCAGCGCCGCGCCCACGACGACCAGCGCCGCGCCGACGACGACCGGTACCACGGAGCGGCCGACGGCGGCGCCGAGCTCGAGCACCACTTCGGCGCCGGTGGTCACCACGCCGCCCGCTCCGGCTCCGGTCGCGGCTCCGGTCGAGACGACCAAGCCCACCACCACGGAATCGACCACGACGACAACGCAAGCGGCGCCGACCACGACCGCGAAACCGTCGAACTGATCGACCCACGGGCCGCGATCACAGCCTCCAGGCGTGGTCGCGGCCCTCGGCGTCTTCGCTCAGACCAAGCCGCCGTTGGCGCGAATGATCTGGCCGTTGACCCAGTGGCCGTCCGGACTGGCCAGAAACGCCACCACGGCGGCGATGTCGGCCGGTGCGCCGAGTCGTTGCAGCGGCACGGCGTCGGCGAGCCGGGCGATGGTGGCGTCGTCCTTTCCGTCCAAGAAGAGGTCCGTTGCGGTCGGGCCGGGCGCCACCGCGTTGACCGTCACGTCCCGGCCGCGCAATTCGCGCGCCAGGATCATGGTCAGCGCCTCGACGGCACCCTTGCTGGCGACGTAGGCCCCGTACGTCGGAAACGCGGTTCCGACGACCGAGGTGGAGAAGTTGACGATCGCCCCGCCCGGCCGCAGTCGGCGCGCCGCCTGCTGGTCCACGACGAAAGTGCCGCGAATATTGGTCCGGTGCAGGCTGTCGAGCACGGCCAGATCGAGCTCGGCCACCGGCGCGAGATGCATCCGGCCCGCCGCGTGCACCACGACGTCGACGCCGCCGAATTCGCTTTCCGCCCGGTCGAACACCGCGGCCATCGCGGATTCGTCGGCCACGTCCCCCTGTGCGGTCAGCGCCACGCCGCCCGCGCCGCGGATCTGTTCGGCGGCGCTGTCGGCTTCGGCGGCATTCGACGCGAAGTTCAGCACGACGGCGCACCCGTCACCGGCGAGCCGTTCGGCGCACGCGCGGCCGATGCCGCGCGAACCGCCCGTTACCACTGCGACTCGGGCAGGCCCGCCGCTTGTGTTGGCCACCGGTTGCCGTTCCTTTCGTTCGCCGAAGCTGGGAGACGCCCGCCACCAGGACGAACGACTGTTGACGGGTTTTCCTGGGAGTGGCCAACCCTAACAGCGTGGTCATGCGGATTCGCCCGCCAACGCGCGAGGGGTGCGGCGTAATCGGACGCACCGTTGGCGTACCGCCCGACGGCCTCGTCAGTCGGGCACGCCCCGGAGGTGACGGCCGAGCACTTCGATGCGATGACGCTGGATCTGCGTGAATTCCTCGGGGTGATGGATCTCCACGCTCAGCCGCCCGTCGAACGTGCTGATGACACAGGTGCCGCCGCCGGGTTGCTGCGGGCGGCGTCCGGTCAGATCCGGCTTCGCGAGCATGGCGGAGTGGAAGTCGTCGATCCGCAGCTCGTCCTGTTCCGGTAGCGGCGGGATGGTGCCCCAGTTGGTCGCGATGACCACGCCCGGCAGAGCCGGGCGCGGCGCCGCCGCCATGTCGGGGATGCTCAACGGGGTGCGCTGCACGATGCCGGCGGACAGGCCCGCGTGCAGCGCCGCGCCGATGCCGCGGGCCGATTCCACCAGCGTCACGTCGGATGCGGGGGAGAGGTAATTGGCGAACCCGAGAACGTTGGTCCCTTCGGTGGCGCCGATTCGCGGGGTGACCCTGGTCCGCAGGTCGACGGAGTACAGGTAGAGCAGGCCGGTGAGCGGCAGTTCGCGAATCTGGGCTTCGGTCCGCAACAGCGCGGCCGACACCAGGCCGTGCACCGTGACGTTCTCGCGGTGCCCGACGGCGACCAGCGCGGTGGTCTCCTCCCGGGTGAGCAGGCATCGGGTGGTGCGCAGCGTCGGGTAGTCGTCGTCGCGCGGCGGCGGGACGTGCGGCGTGGCTGCGGTGTTCGCGGCGCCGGGCAGCGCCATCTTCTCGATGCCGCGCGCCGCGAGCAGGCGCTCCACCGGGTCGGGGAACGCGTGTACCGGCGCCTCGGGGGTGGCGCCGCCGACCGCGGCCCGATACCCGGCCCAGAATTCGGTGACGATGACGAACGCGTGGAAGGCGTCCGCGATGCTGTGATGGATCACGAGGGTGACGCTCGCGGTATCGCCGTCGCGCACCACGCAGAGTCCGCAGACGCCCGTGCGCTGATCGAATTTCGCTCCGGTGAGCGCCGATTCGGGATTGCCGTCGGCGACGAAGATCTGCGGCGTGGCGTCCGTCGCGACGAAGACGCGACCGCCCTCCGCGGACGACTCGATGCGGGCGCGCAATATCGGGTGCGCCCTGGTGACGGACTCGAGGGCCGCCGTCAAGGCGGGCAGGTCCAACCGGCCGGATACCCGTGCCGCGTAACCGATGAAGACCTCGCCCGCGGCGAACATCTCCTCGCTCGGGGCAAGCCGGCGGATCACGTCGACCACGATGATGTCTTCCCTTCGTTCCGGGCGAAGACTAGCCCGAACAGCGTTGTCCGCGCGCACCATTCGCTCAAATAGGACTAATGGGACACGGATCCGTGCTCACCGGCCTTACCGGGGACGGGAAACCGGATCTGTCGGATGATCCGATCACCTGAATAAGCTCGCAGTGGTCGAAAGCGAGCGGAGCATGTTCCCAACCCCCGACACCGAGTCGGTCACCGTCGGTCCGCATCGCGGAGCGGTCGCGCGATGACCCGCCGCGGGTGGGCGCTGTTCCTGGCGATGGGCGTGATCTGGGGCGTGCCGTACGCGATGATCCGCGTCGCGGTAGTGGATCTCGATCCGATCGTGGTCGCGTTCGGCCGCACGCTGATCGGCGGTTTGCTGCTCCTGCCGGTCGCGCTGTACACCGACGCGCTGGCGCCGGTGTTCCGGCGGTGGCGGCCGCTGCTGCTCTACACCCTGGTGGAGATCACCGGGCCGTGGTTGCTGATCGGGTACGCCGAGACCACGCTGCACAGCTCGACGGTCGGCCTGCTGATCGCGGCGGTGCCGCTGATCGCCGTGGTGATCGTGACCGCGCTCGGCCACGACCGGTTCGACGCGCGCCGGGTGGCCGGTCTGTTCGTGGGGTTCGCCGGTGTCGCCGCGCTCGTCGGCTTGGACGTCGACCTGGGGAATCCGGCCGCGATCGCCGCGATCGGGCTGACCACGGTCGGCTACGCGGTCGGCCCGATCGTCATCAATCGCGCGCTGGCCGATCTGCCCCCGCTCGGTGTGGTGACCGCATCGTTGCTGCTGGCGGCGGTGATCTACGCGCCGTTCGCGGGGTGGCTGCGCCCGTCGCACCTCACCGCAGACGCGGGTTGGTCGGTGCTCGGGCTCGCGGTGGTCTGCACCGCCGTGGCGTTTCTGTTCTTCTTCGCGTTGATCGCCGAGGTCGGCCCTGCCCGTGCCACGGTGATCACCTATATCAATCCCGCGGTGGCGATCCTGCTCGGCGTCACGGCGCTCGGCGAGCCGCTGACCGCGGGAATGGCGATCGGCTTCCCGCTGGTCATCCTCGGTTCGGTGCTCGGAACCGCGCGCGGGCGCGGCGAGGCGAGCACGGACCTCGCCGCGCCCCCGGCACCAGAGGCCGCCGTCCCATTACCCGAGAAGTAATCGCCAGGAGGGGCGGCACTGCCGAGAATCGGTTGCGCGCCGCGTGATCGCGCGGCGGGTGTGCGAAAGGACTTCTCGTGTCAGTCACCGTGCCCGCCACTCGAGCGGTGGTCGAAGAGTTGTTGCGGCGAATCGCTTCCGGAGACCCGGACGCGGTGGCCGAGTTGTACGCCGAAGACACCGACTGGCAGCTCGATTGGCCGGAGGCGGAGCACGGCCGCGCGGCGACGCCCTGGATCCGGCACCGTCGTACCCGCGCCGACGCCGCCGAGCATTACCGCTCGCTCGCCGAACACCATGTGCCGGAGGACGTGGACACCCGGGTCGAGCGGGTGCTGGTCGACGGTGCGGACGCCGTGGTGCTCGGGGAGATCCGGCAGACCGCCCGCCGCACCGGCCGCGCCTATCGCGCGCGGTTCGCGTTGCATCTGACGGTGCGAGACGGTCTGATCGTCCGGCACCACGTCTACGAGGACAGTCTCGCGGTCGCCCAGGCATTCGATCCGGGGGAGTAGGTAATACGCTGCTCGGGATGCTGCATCCGACGGAAGACTTCGCAGACGAACATCCCGACGTGGCCGTCACCCGCGCCGCCTACGACGACGTCGCCGATCTCTATACCGAGCTTTTCCGGGACCACCTCGCCGGCGCGGTACTCGACCGCGCGATGCTCGGCGCGTTCGTGGAGTCGGTGGCGCGCAAGGGTTCCGGGCCGATCGCCGATCTCGGTTGCGGCCCCGGACGGCTCACGGGCCATCTCGCGTCGTTGGGGGCCCAGGTGTTCGGCATCGATCTTTCGCCACGCATGCTGGAGCTGGCCCGCGCGGAACATCCACAGCTGCTTTTCGCGCAAGGGTCGGTGGAACAGCTACCCATAGGCGACGAGGCGCTCGGCGGCATCGTGGCGTGGTACTCGTTGATCCACCTTCCGCCGGATCGCGTGCCGCACGTGTTGAGCGAGTTCCATCGGGTACTCGCAACCAAAGGGCACGTGTTGCTGGCCTTCCAAACGGCAGACCAGCCGGATGCGGTGGAAGCCTTCGACCACAAGGTGACTCGCGCCTATCGGTGGGCGCCGAAGCGTCTCGCGCGCCTGCTCGGTGCCGCCGGGTTCACCATGATCGCTCGGATGGTGCGCGAGCCGGATCCCGAGGAGCGGTTCGGGCAGGCCTACCTACTGGCCGCGAAGGTTCGGTGACGTACCGAACACGTTCCATCCGGTCCGGGTGAGTCCGTCTCCGGGTAGGTTTGTCGTGTCGCGGCGGCTTCACGGCTGCGCGGGCCCGCCGACAACGTGGTCGATCGAACTCCGAACATCTTCACCATGTCGTCAGGGGGCGACTCATCATGGAATTCATCGCGCCGGTCGATGCCGTCTTCTTGCTCGCCGAATCCCGGGAACAGCCGATGCACGTGGGTGCGCTGCAACTGTTCGAGCCGCCGGAGGACGCCGGGTCGGATTTCGCCGCACAAGTGCACGACAGACTGGTGGGCAACACCGACGTCGATCCGGCCTTCCGCAAGCATCCCGCCACGATCTTCGGATCCCCGCAGATGGCGTGGACCTATGCCGACGACGTGGAACTCGACTATCACGTGCGGCGGCTGGCCGTCCCTGGGCCGGGGCGCATGGACCAGCTCGTCGAGCTGGCCGCCGGGCTGCACAGCAGTCTGCTCGACCGGCACCGCCCGCTGTGGGAGTTCCATCTGATCGAAGGGCTCGCCGACGGCAGGTTCGCGCTGTATTCGAAGATGCATCACGCGTTGATCGACGGCGTTTCCGCGCAGCGTCTCCTGCGCCGCACGCTGACCAGCGATCCGGGCTCGAGTGTCACACGGGTGCCGTGGCACCTGCCTCGGGGCAGGCGCGGGACGCGGTCCAGTACGGGGAGCGCGGCGCGCAATCTGGTCGCCGCCGCCACGTCCGGCGCGTCGGTGCTGCGTGCCGCGCGCACCGCGCTGGCGCGCCAGCAGCTGACCCTGCCGTTCGCGGCGCCGCGCACCATGTTCAACGTCCCCATCGGCGGCGCGCGCCGCGCGGTGGTGCGGTCCTGGCCGTTGGAGCGGTTGCAGCAGGTGAAGAAGGCGACCGGCGCGACGCTCAACGACGTGGTGCTCACCATGTCGGCGGGCGCGCTGCGACGGTATCTGCTGGAACGCAACGCCCTGCCGGACAAGCCGCTGGTCGCGATGGTGCCGATGTCGCTGCGCGCCGAGGACGACGAGGAGACCGACGGGGTGAAGGTCGGTGCGGTGCTGTGCAACCTCGGCACCGACATCGCCGATCCGCTCGGCCGCCTCCAGGTGGTCGCCGCGTCGATGCGCGACGGCAAGGACGTGTACCGCACGCTGTCGTGCAACCAGACGATGGCGTTGTCGGCATTGATGCTCAGCCCGCTGGCCCTCAATCTCGTGCCCGCGCTGATCCCGTGGACCAATCCGACCTTCAACATCGTGATCTCCAACGTGCCGGGGCCGCGCGAGCCGATGTATTGGAACGGTGCGCGGCTGGACGCGAGCTACCCGCTGTCGATCCCGTTCGACGGCCAGGCGGTGAACATCACGCTGACCTCCAACGCGGGCAATCTCGACTTCGGCGTGGTCGGCTGCCGCCGCAGTGTGCCGCAACTGCCCCGTCTGCTCGATCACCTGGAGGCCTCGCTCGCCGAACTGGAGCGCGACACCGCCTGACCCGGCAGCGCATTCCGCAGAAAACTAGAACGTGTTACTGTCGAGGCATGGTGCAACGGCCAGTCGACGAAGCCGCAGCCGCTTCATGGCGATATCAGCGGCTCGCGGCGGACTCGACGCGCGGCGACCGAGCCGAGCCGAGCGCCACTTATGCAACTCGTTCTAGTACATCTGCGCCGCGCCGTTCGCGGCGGAGCAGTTAGGGAGACCAGCACGCCATGCGTACCGAAATCTGCGAACGGCTCGGGATCGAATTCCCCATCTTCGCCTTCACCCACTGCCGCGACGTGGCGGCCGCGGTCAGCAACGCGGGCGGACTCGGCGTGCTCGGCGCCGTCGGCTTCACCGCCGAGCAGCTCGAGGTCGAGCTGGCCTGGCTGGACGAGCACGTGCAGGGCGTCTACGGCGTCGACCTGGTGATTCCCTCGAAGTACGAGGGCAAGGGCATCGATGGGCTGAGCCCGGAGGAACTCGAGGCCAAGCTGGCCGAGTTGGTCCCGCAGGGGCACCGCGACTTCGCGGAGAAGATCCTCGCCGACCACGGCGTGCCCAAGCTGCCCGAGGACGAGCACCACAACCAATTGCTCGGCTGGACCGCCACCACCGCGGGGCCGCAGGTCGAAGTGATCCTGCGGCATCCGAAGGCGAAGCTGGTCGCCAACGCCCTCGGCACCCCGCCGGAGGACGTGATCAAGCAGGTGCAGGATTCCGGCCGGTTGATCGGCGCGCTGTGCGGTTCGGTCAAGCACGCGCTCAACCACAAGCGCGCGGGCCTTGACTTCGTGGTGTGCCAAGGGACCGAGGGCGGCGGTCACTGCGGCGAGGTGTCATCGATGGTGCTGTGGCCGCAGGTCATCGACGCCGTCGGCGACCTGCCGGTGCTGGCCGCGGGCGGCATCGGCAACGGCCGCCAGGTGGCCGCCGCGATGGCGATGGGCGCCGCGGGCGCGTGGACCGGCTCGGTGTGGCTGACCGTCGAGGAAGCCAACGTTCCGCCCGCCCAGATGCAGACCTACATCGACGCCACCAGCCACGACACCGTGCGTTCGCGCGCATGGACCGGCAAGCCCGCCCGCATGCTGCGCAATGACTGGACCGAGGCGTGGGAGCGGGCCGACACCCCGGATCCGCTGCCGATGCCGCTGCAGATGATGGTCGCGCTGGACGGGGTGAAGCGCGGGCACCGCTATCCGGAGGCCGCCAAGGACGTCAACTTCAACCCGGTCGGCCAGATCGTCGGCATGATGAACCGGGTGGAGCGGTCGGCGGACGTGGTCAACCGCCTGATCCAGGAGTACGTCGAGGCGTGCGAGCGTCTCAACAAGCTCAACGGCGGAGCCTGAGAGTCCGGGCACAGAATTAGGGGCCGCGATGCCGTGCGGTGTAGCCGCGCGGCATCCAACCGGTGAAGTCCGGGATGATCGCACCGGCGTCGAGGCGGCCACCCTTGCGCCGGTGCGATTCTCAGAACACGGCTTCGGCCCGATCGCGCGGCGTGGAAGGACTCGCTTCGCGCTGTCGCCGAAGCGTTTCGGTGCGGTTGAGCTCTTCCACCGCGGTTGGGGCGCTCTTGTCAATTCGGGACCGATTCATCCCCTTCGTCCCATGCGGTGTCTGGGTCGGATTCCGTCGCAGAACCTGCGGCACGACGGATTTCGACGCCCTGAGCGCACCGGGTACGCGAGGCCCCGAAACAATGTCCCAGACAGATTGGGCAGCGTACGAAACGGCTAGGCGGTCGCGGCCCGGTGCTCGTCGGCGCTTTCCTCGACGCCGACCACCAACTCCTCGAAGCGCGCGACGACCTTCTCGTGGTACATGCCGAACAAATCCTCGAACAGCGCCAGCTGAGCCTCGCTCGGCCCCGATCCGGAGTCCCACACCGCGGCCAGCGCCCGCCAGACCAAGACGTGCAGATCCGGCGCGCCCGCGAAGTACGCCTCGACCGCCTCCGGCACCTCGAGCACCGTCTCGCCGATCGAGTTCAAGATCGCGCGCTGCATGGGGAGTCCGAGCGCGGTCAGCAGCCTGCGCACGAGCGCGACCTCGAGCGCGAGCATCTGCCGCAAATCCGGATCCTGCTGACGCGCTATGGCTTCGAGTTCGTCGATGGTGGATTTCGTTTCGGCCGAATCGATCCGCTTTTCCCCGCCGGTGTAGGCGAGCAGCGCCTCCAGCACGAGATTGCGCTCGACGTCCACGAGGTCGCGGAACATCTCCATCGCGATGTCGGGCATGGGAATCGAGAAACGGAACAGCTGGCGGTACACGTCCACCCCGCCCGCCTCCCTGACGTCACGGATCGTGAATCCCTTGCCGCGCCTGGCTTCGACGAAACCGTACGACTCCAGCCTGCCCAGGGTCAGCTGCGCGGTCGCGCGGTTCATGTCGAACTCCTCGGCGACCTGACGTACCGACGGCATGAGATCCCCCGGTTGATATTCCCCTGCGGCAACCCGGCGCGCCAGCTCGTCGGCAACGTCGGCGACCACCGTCTGGGATCCCATCGAAGTCACCTTTCGACTACTTTCGAAATACGTCCCAGACAGTCTAAGCCCTACTGTCCGGTACTGCACCTGTGTCACACTTGTGCCCGCGACTGTGAGGTGAGTCATGACCATCCGGCCCATCGGAGAGCGCCCCGAGGAGGGGGCGGCGGGCAAGCGATCCCGGCTTTTCGCGTCGCGTTCCCACGGTAAACCACCTGTTCACGGTGCTGTTCGCGGGGCCAAGCTCGCCGCGCTGCCGATGGCGTTCGCCGGAAGGCAGGCCGCGGGCCTCGGCAAGCGGGCACTCGGCAGATCGGCCGAAGAAGTCAATCGCGACATTCAGCTCCGCACCGCGCAGCACATCTTCGAGGTGCTCGGGGAGCTGAAGGGCTGCGCCGCGAAGCTGGGGCAACTGCTGGCCATCTACGAGCTGGCGCTGCCCCGGGAGCTGGCCGAGCCGTACCGGATCGCGCTCAGCAGGTTGCAGGACGCCGCGCCCGCGATGCTGCCGCACACCGTCCACGCCGCCATGGCCGAAAGCCTCGGAGCGCGATGGCGTTCGTATTTCCGCGCGTTCGACGATCGGCGCGCCGCCGCGGCATCGCTCGGCCAGGTGCACCGCGCGATCTGGCACGACGGCAGACCGGTCGCGGTCAAAGTGATGTATCCCGGCGGCAGGCAGGCGGTGACGCGCGATCTGGACCACCTGCGCCGGATCTCCTATCTCGCCGCGGTTTTCCTGCCTGGCGCGGACATCGCGGCGGTGACCGAAGCGATCTGCGCGTCCGTTGCCGGGGAACTCGACTACGCGGCGGAGGCCGATCATCAACGCGCCTTCGCCGCGGCGTACGCCGACGATCCGGACTTCTACGTGCCGAATGTGATTGCGCAACAGGGCGACGTGCTGATCAGCGAGTGGCTCGACGGCACGCCGGTGCCGCGCGTCGTCGCCTCGGGCACCAAGGCCGAGCGCGACCGGGTCGGCATGCTCATGGTCCGCTTCGTGACTTCGGGCTGGGCCAGGCACGGCCTGCTGTACGCCGATCCGCATCCTGGCAATTTCCGCGTGCTTGCGGACGGCAGGCTCGGCGTGATGGATTTCGGCGCGTGCTGCGCTTGGCCGCCGGAGGGTTTCGGCGAATTGACGCTCGACTGCTGCAAAGCGATATTCCGCGGCAGCCCTGGCGATCTGGCGGACGCAACGCGCAGACACGGGTTCGTGGAGAACGGACGCGCACTCGACAGCGATGCGCTCTACGCCGCGATCACTCCGTGCGGCGAGCCCTTCCGGCACCAGACCTACCGCCTGACCACCCGCTGGTTGCGCCGGCAAGTCCTGCGCGCCACCAATCCTCGATTGACCAACGTGGTCCGGCAGATGACCATGCCCGCCTACTTCACGCCGTTCGCCCGCTCGTTCCTCACGCTGGTCGGCGTGCTGGGTCAACTGGAGACCGAAGGTCCCTATCGCGACGAAATCGTCCGCTGGATACCGGAATTGAGCGAGGCGTTCGTCTCGGACGAGACAGCGCGGACGGCCGCGCAGACGGTGGATCTCGCCGCCGCGCGGAGGAGACGCGCCGAGGTGGGCAAGCGGGATGTGCCAACCGGGTAATTCGGATCACACTGTGACACAAGGGAGTTCGACCCAGAGCACGTTGATGCGTCGCGAACGCGAAAAATAGGCCATTCTGTCTGAGACAAGTACGATCGCATGGCCCGGTGGTCGAAAATTCAACGAGTCACCGCCGCAGCCACGCGCGCCACTGCGGAGCGATGAGCGCGGCCATCTCCTGGTAACCAGCGGCCCCCGGATGCGCCCCATCGCCCGCGCGGACGTCGGCGGACCACACCGCGCCGGCGCGCAGGGGTTGGTGCACCCGCACGTACGGCACGTGCGACCCGGCGCAGACCTGGGCGAACCGTTCGTCCAGCGCGGCGGTGCGGGCGTTGTGCTCGTCGTCGGCGATCGGCGGCGGAGCGACCATCAGCACCGGCCATCCCCGCTCGGCCGCCTGCGCGATCAGCTCGCCGAGGTTGGCGACCGATTCCTCGGGCGCCACCCGCGAACCGCCGTTCTCGTGCATGGTGTCGTTCACGCCGAACGACAGCACGACCCGCGCGTCGACGCCTTCCGGCAGGCGGGGCGCGCACTCCGCGCGGAAGCGCCGCAGGATCTCGGCCGAGGTCTGTCTGCGCACCCCGAGGTTGTAGGCCGTCAGCGGAACCCCTTCCGCGTGCGCGAGGGACACCAGCCTGCCCGCCCACCCCAGAGAACCCGGGTCGCCGACACCGGCGACGAACGAATCCCCCACGAAACACACACGCAGATCACGGCTCACCCGCGTGATCCTGACAGGCCGGGACCGGCCCGCGAGTTCCGGGTACGGGCAATATGATCACGGAGGTTCGACCGGGAGGGAGTTATGGTGACAACCGAGCCGGAAGTCGCGACACCGCCGGTTCCGCAGTGGTTCGCAGAGTTGTTCGCCCATCGACGCTGGATCCGGCGCAGCAGGCCCTTTCCGCACGTGTACGCCCGCGACGTGTTCGTTCCCGAGTTCTATCGACGGCTGGCCGAGGAAGTGGATCGGGTCCGCGCGCGGCGTCCCGAGTTGTTCGCGCCGGTCGCCGCCGGCTACAGCGCCGACGGAATCCGGCTGGCCGATCTGCGCGACGGCCCGCTCGCGGTGTTCTCCTCACGGGAGTGGCACGACCTGGTCGCCCGGCTCGGCGGCGTCGAGGCGACCGGTGACGTCGAAGGGTCGTTGCACCACCACGGGCCGGGCAGCCCGTTCGGCTGGCCGCACAACGACTTCAATCCGGCCTGGTTCCCCGGTCCGCCGCCCGGACCAGGCGAAGTGCGCCTGCCCGACGCCACCGTGCATACCAAGACCGGCGCACGCGCGCCCGGCGTCGTCGCGCGCGAAACCGTGCGCGCCGTCGCGGTGCTGTTCTATTTGGGCAATCCGGGGTGGGCACCGGGCGACGGCGGCGAGACCGCGCTGTACGACCACGTCGCCGAAGGGTCGGCGCTACCGTCGGTGACCCTCGTCCCGCCGCTGGACAATTCGCTGCTGCTGTTCGAGGTCACGCCGCGCACCTGGCACACGTTCGCGGGCAACAACGTCGACGACCGCAACAGCGTGGTGATGTGGGTGCATCGCACCAGGGCGGACGCCGAGCGGCGCTGGGGAGGAGACAAGATTGTCCACTGGTGAACGCCGCGTCTGCCTGCTCACCGGCGCGAGCGGCACCCTGGGCGACGCCTTCTGCCAGGCCTACTACCGCGACTACGACATCGTCGCCGTGTGCCGCACCCGCACACCCGCGGTGCCGTCGCAGCTGGAGTGGTACGTCGATCCGCTGGCGCCGGACGCGGCGGTGCCGGAGAACGATGCCCGCGTGTTCGTGGTGCGATCCGATCTGACCCAGCCGGGCGAAGTGGAACGGGTGGTCGACCTGGCGCTGGCCCGGTTCGGCCGGGTGGACCTGCTGGTGAACAACGCGGCGCACGTCCGGCTGCACCAGGGCGGCATCGTCGACGGCGACGCCGCATTGGAGGACTTCGATCCGCATTTCGCGCTCAATGTCGCCGTGCCACTGCGTTTCGCGGCGCGCTTGGCGCAACGATGCTGGTTGCACGCGGGCCAGGAGAATCGCGCGCGCAATCGCAACATCGTCAATGTCTCGAGCATTTCCGGCTCCGAGGTCTATCCCGGGCAGACGCTGTACTCCGCGTCGAAGGCCGCGCTCAACCAGCTGACCCGCCATATCGCCGCCGAGTTCGCCGAGTTCGGGGTGCGCGCGAACGCCATCGCCCCCACCACTTTCCCGGCATTGGTCCCCACCGAGCAAGTCGCGCGGGCGATCGTCGAACTGGACGCGAGCGCGGTGTCCGGTGGGGTGTACGGGGTCGGCGTCGAGCCGGAGCGCGCGGACGGATCCTCGCTCCGGCTCGCCGGACCGTGATTACTCGCTCGATGCGAGGCCGGTGGCCTGCTCCGACAGCGTCCAGAGCCGTCGCGCGAGATCGGCGTCGAGCGCCTGCTTGTTCTTCGGCGGCTCCACATCCAGCCGGTGGAAGTACTGGCCGTTGATCGCCGCGCCGTCGGCGGTGGTGGCCAGGTGCACCAGCGGCTCGGCGCCCTTGTCGGGCTGGAGGAAGAACGGACGCCCCAGCGGCGAGCGGATGAACCAGCCGAGGCCCAGCGGCGCGTTGTCGTAGACGCGGGTGGCGACCGCGCCGGGGTGGAAGGCGGCGGTGGTGAGGCCGGTGCCTTCGGTGCGGCGGGCCAGCTCCCTGGTGAACAGGATGTTCGCCAGCTTGGACGCGCCGTACGCGCCGAGCTGGTTGAACGAGCCGGTCGGCGCGTTGGCGGTGTCCAGGTTCAGTTTCGCCATCCGGTAGGTCGTGCTCGCGGTGTTCACCACCCGCGCCCGCGCCTGGATCAAGCGCTCCAGCAGCAGGTTGGTCAGCAGGAACGGGGACAGGTGATTGACCTGGAAGGTGAGTTCGTTGCCGTCGTCGGTGACCGTCCGCTTCGGCCACGCACCGCCCGCGTTGTTGGCCAGCACGTCGATCCTCTGGTACCGGTCGAGCAGTTGATCGGCCAGTTTGCGCACGTCGTCGAGCCGGGCGAAGTCGGCGACGAACGGCTGCGCGCCCGCCTTCGCCGCCACCTCGGCGGTTCGCTCCGGCGATCGGCCGACGACGGCGACGGTGGCGCCGCGCGCGGCGAGCCGCTGCGCCGCGGCGGCGCCGATGCCCGAGCTCGCGCCGGTCACCACCACCGTCTTTCCCGTGAGGTCCTGGTCTTGTGTCTGTTCCCGCGCTGCCATCGCTGCCTCTCGCACATCGGTTTACGTGACCCGATCGTCTTCGGCTCGCGCCGGTTCGGCAAGCACCGACGCGCGGGAGTAGTGCTCGGCGATCTCGTCGCTGGTGGTGAGCCACACTCCCGGGTGGCCCGCCACGTAATCGAGTGCCTCGTCCAGGTACTTGATCCGGAACGCCTGCCCGATCACGAACGGGTGCAGGGCCAGCGCCATGACCCGCCCGCTGCCGGCCGACTCGGCGTAGAGCTGGTCGAGCTGATCGCGCACGATCCGCACGAACTCCGGACCGCTGGTGGCCTTGCCGAGGAACAGCGTGTTGTCGTTGAGTTCCACCGAGTACGGGACGCTGAGCAGGCCGGGTACCGACAGCGGATAGGGCTGGTCGTCGTTGGTCCAGTCGAGGACGTAGCCGAGGCCGAGTTCGGCCAGCAGCGACGGGGTCTGGAAGGACTCGGTGAGCGCGGGCCCCATCCAGCCGCGCGGCCTGCGCGCGGTCGAGCGTTCGATGGTCGCGACCACGTCGGCGAGGTAGGCGCGCTCCTCGTCCGCCGGAACGTCGGGCTGGAAGATCGAGTTGTTCTTCCCGTGGGCGACCCACGCCCAGTCCCGCCGCACCCCCGCCGCCACGATCTGTGGATTGTGTTCGACCACATCCGAATTGAGCAACGCGCTGGCCCGGATGCCGTGCCGGTCGAGCACATCGATGACCCGCCAGATGCCGACCCGAGGCCCGTAGTCGCGCCACCCGTAGTTCAGCGGATCCGGCGCGAGACCCGACGTGCCGGGAAAGATGCTCGTGGACGGCCGATCCACCTGATAGTGCTCGACATTGAGCCCGACATAGAACGCCACCCTGGCGTCACCGGGCCACCGCAGCGGCGGACGATCGACGATCGGGCTGTAATCGAAGAGTTCGTTGTCCATGCCCTCATGCTGAAACTTGACACTGGTGTGAGGATCAACCGTGGCGGGAGTGACGTGCGGCACACCGCGTCGCCGGGCGGAAGACGGCAGCGGTTCCGCGAGCCTCAGCGCGTGCACCGGCCGGTATCGTGCAGCGAACGCAACAACTGATCTCGTACGCACCTGGGCAACTCATCGGGACGCCCAGAAGGGGAGTGGCGCCCGACGCAGACCTGGACACGAATCTCGCGGCTCTCGACCGGTACGGCCCGGAGAGCCGCGGAGGCGGGGAGCGGCTCCAGCGCCACCCAACCAGTACGGCCTGAATACCCGGAGAGGCGGACCAGCATGCGAGTGGACGGGCGGGAGATCCCGGTCACGGGAAGCCTGCTACAACCGCTGATCCGGCGCACCAGCGACATCGTCCGGGTGGTCCTCGCAACGCTGTGGGTGGCGGTCGTGATCGCGGCCTCCTTGATCACCCGACCGGAATGGCTGGCCCTGGAACGCTCGGTCTCCAACATCGTCGGTTTCCTCAATCCGGACCAGTCGAACCTGGTCTATCTGGTCTACGGCATGGCGATTCTGGCGCTGCCGTTCGCGATCCTGATCGAGCTGATCATCGGCAGGCAGTGGAAGCTGCTCGCCGGCTACGCCGCGGCCGGCGTCGTGGCGGGCTTACTGCTGTCCATCACCGGCACCGGTCTGTCCGCGCCGAAATGGCATCTCCAAGTGCCGGACCGGCTGGACACCTTCCTGTCCCAGTTCCTCGACGATCCGCGTTGGATCGCGATGATCGCCGCGATGCTCACCGTGGCCAGCCCGTGGCTGCCCATCCGGCCGCGACGCTGGTTGTGGTTCCTGCTGCTGGCGTTCGCGCCGATCCACCTGGTGGTCAGCACCGTGGTGCCCGCGCGGGCGATGTTCGGGCTCGCGGTGGGCTGGCTGGTCGGCGCGGTGATCGTGCTCGTGGTCGGCACGCCGGCGCTGGAGGTCCCGCTGGACGCGGCCGTCCGGGTGCTCGCCCAACGCGGTCACACGGTCACCGGATTCACCGTCGTGCACCCGGCGGGCCGCGGGCCCTTGGTGCTCGCCGCCGCCATCGAAGGGCCGGAACGCGAGCTGATCGTCGAGCTGTTCGGCAAGAATCAGCGCAGCTTCGGCGCGCTGCGCCAGGTGTGGCGCTGGCTGACCTTCCGCTCCAGTGAGACCGCGGCCATCCACGGTTCGATGCACCGCGCGGTCGAGCACCGCGCGCTCATGGCGATCGCCGTCGCCGACCTCGGGCTCGGCAGTTCCAGCCCTGTCGCGGTCGCTGCGCTGTCGCGTGGCTGGATGCTGTACGCGCTCACCCAACCCTGCGGCACGGCGCTCACCGAACAGTCCGCCGAAGTGCTGCCAGGGGTGTGGCAAGCGCTGGACGCCTTGCAGCGCAAGCAGATCTCGCACGGCGACCTGCGGCCGATCGATATCCGCGTCGCCGACGGCGTCACGCTGTTCGGCGGCTTCGGCAACGCCGAATACGGAGCGTCGGACGCGCAGCTGCAATCCGACATCGCCCAGTTGCTGGTGACGACCACCGCGACGTTCGGCAAGGAGCCGGCCGTGCGCGCGGCGATCGAAACCATCGGCGAAGCCCGGGTACTCGCCGCGGCGAGCCGGTTGACCAAGTCGGCCATACCGACCGGCATCCGCAAAGCGGTTCCGGAGTGGAAGACCGCGCTGTCCGACGCCCGCGAGGAGGTGCGCAAACAGACCGGTCAGGACCGGATCGAAGCCGAGCAGATCACCCGGTTCTCCCGCAAGCAGATCATCCAGCTGGTGCTGCTGATCGGGCTGGTGTACGTCGCCTACCCGTTCATCAGCGCCGTGCCTGCCTTCTTCACCCAGCTGCGCACGGCGAACTGGTGGTGGGCGCTGCTCGGTCTGCTGGTCTCCGCACTGACCTATGTCGGCGCGGCGGCGGCGCTGTGGGCGTGCGCGTTCGGCGCGGTGAACATCCGCAACCTGCTCGTCATGCAGGTCGCCAATACCTTCGCGGCCACCACCACGCCCGCGGGCGTCGGCGGACTCGCGTTGAGCGTGCGGTTCCTGCAGAAGGCCGGGATCGGCACGGTGCGCGCGACGGCCGCGGTGGCGCTGCAACAGGCGGTGCAGGTGATCACGCATATCGGCCTGCTGCTCGCGTTCAGCATCCTCGCGGGCACCTCGGCGGACCTCTCGCATTTCGTCCCGGATGCCACCGTGCTGTATCTGCTCGCCGGCGTCGGGGTCGGGATCGTCGGCGCGTTCATGTTCGTGCCGAAACTGCGCCGCTGGCTGAACAACGCGGTCCGGCCGCAGTTGCAGGAGGTCATCGGTGAACTCGCGGAGCTGGCCCGCGATCCCAAACGGTCCGCGGTGATCATCGGCGGATGCGCGGCGCTCACCGTCGGCATGGCGGGCGCGCTGTGGGCCAGCGTGCAGGCGTTCGGCGGCGGCACCACTTTCATCACCGTCACGATCGTCACCATGATCGGCGGCACGCTCGCCGCCTCCGCGCCGACGCCGGGCGGTGTCGGCGCGGTCGAAGCGGCGCTGATCGGTGGTCTTGCCGCCTTCGGCCTGCCCGCCGAGATCGCGGTGCCATCGGTGCTGCTCTACCGCGTGCTCACCTGCTGGCTTCCGGTGTTCTGCGGCTGGTTCGCCATGCGATGGCTGGCGAAGAAGGACCTGATCTAGGCGGGTTTGACGGCCAGCAGGACGCCGGTCGCTGGGCGCACCGTGACGAACTCGATCTCGTCGAAGCCGTTCGCGCGCAGCACGTCCCGGTACCGGCGGATGTCGACGGCCGCCAGCGGGTCACCGTGGTCGTGCGAAGTGTCGTGGGCGCGGTGGGCGGCGAAACGCGCCATGACGCGCACAGCGGCGGAGAGCACGGGTCCGGTCGGATGCGCGTCGGCGAGCAGGAGCCGACCCCCCGGCCGCAGTATCCGGAACATCTGCGCGAGCGCGGCGGGACGTTGTGCCGCGTCGATGTGGTGCATCGCGAAGGTCGAGACGACCAGGTCCGCCGACGCGTCGGGCAATGGCAGCGACTGTGCCGCGCCGACCTCGAATCGGCAGTTCGGCAGGTCGCGTGCACGCGCGGTCGCGTAGTCCACCATCTGCCGTGCGGGATCGATGCCGACCACCCGGCCTGCCCCGTGAGCCAGCAATCGAGCGAAATCGCCTGGCCCGCAGCCGACGTCGACGATGTCGGCGCCCGGGGCGGGCCGCGCCAGGCGGGCGAGGCGGGCATTGAGGCGGTTGGCGCCGCCGAGCAAGGTCACCTCCTTGAGGAGCCGATAGCGCCGCGGCTGCGTGAGCAAGATACCGACGTCGTCGGCGCCGTCGTCTCGGGAGGGGATGCGGGACTTCTGTTCGTTTTCGGCCATGTGTTCAGGATCCCGCTCCCAGACCGGGATCACCAGGCACAATGTGGTGAAAACCGTCCGGAATCGGACGGAAGCGAGACATTCGTTCAGGAGAGAAAGTGCCGTCGAGCGGACACAGCACAGCCGACCGCACCGATCGCCGAGTCCGGCGCACCAGGGACTCGCTGCATCGGGCTCTGGTCGAGCTCATGATCGAACGCGGCTACGACCGGATCACCATCAGCGAGATCTTGACCCGCGCCGACGTCGGCCGCTCGACCTTCTACGCGCACTATCGCGACAAGGACGATCTGCTGCTGCGCAGCTGCGCGGAGTACTTGCGAACGGCGATCACCGCGGCGAATCCGGCCGTGCAGGACGATGATCCGCTCGCACCGGTGCACACGTTGTTCCGGCTCGCCGACGGAAGCCCCGAGGTCTACCGGGCGCTGCTGCGCCGCAAAAGCGGGGCCGTGCTCCTGCGGACGACCATCGATGTCGTGACGGAAGTATTGGGCGAGCGGCTGCGCGAGCGACTGCGACTTCCACCCGCGGAGGTCGCCACGACGGTCACCTTCCTGTCTTGGGGCGTGACCGGCCTGCTCAACGCGATCGCCGAGGCCGATCCGCCGCTCTCGGCGGACGAGGCCTATCGCCGTTTACTGCTGCTGGTCGGCCCCGGGCTGACCAGCCGGGTCGGCGGCGCTTCGGCTGGTTCGCCGAGCTCTTAGCGGACCTCTCCGTTGGACCGCGCATCAGAGAGCATCGGCCGATTCCAGCGACCGCGCCTCTGCGGGCCGACTGCTCGGGAAGAGAAGCTGCTCAGCCGCCGATCAGTTGCAGCGCATCCGCGGCGCGCACGCTGCCCGCGGTGACGAGCTCCAGATTGGCCAGCGCGGCCTCGTGGGCTTCCGGGGTGGCGGCGGCCAGACAGTCGGCCACCGGATGCACCGTGAAGCCGAGATCGGTGCCGTGCCGCGCGGTCTGCTCGACGGTCAGATTGGTGGCGACGCCCGTGACCAAAAGCGTCTCGATCCCTTGATCGGTCAGCCACCGCGGCAGTTTGCTGCCCGCCAGGCCGGAGAGTTTCTGGTTGTCGAAGACTTCCGTCGGCTGCGCCGCCATCTCCGGAATGATCGCCGCCCCCGGCGATTCCGGACGGAACTCGGTCTGCGCCGCGCCGACCGAGCGCATGAATCCGGTGTTGCGCACCAGTTCGCCCTCACCGATCGGAATGGTGAACCGGGTGAAGACCACCGGCAACCGAGCCGCGAGCGCCGCGGCGTGGAAGTCCGTCGCCCGCGCCACCACACCCGAAACCGCCACGGGCGCGGCCAGCATGGGACCGAAGAAGCCTTCGGGCCGAATGACATTCACCTGCCAGTGCAGCGCCAGAACGGCGGCGCGGATGCGTCGGATCGCCATGCGACGACCTTACGCACCCACGCCGCGCGCATTGTCCGATTCACGTGAAACCGAACTCACCGCACGCTCAGGACGAATACTCCTTGCGCAACTGGACTTTGACCACCTTGCCGCTGGCGTTGCGCGGCAGCTCGGGCAGCAGCACCAGATCCTTGGGGTGCTTGTAGCGCGCCAGGTTCTCGTTGAGGAACGGCTCCAGCTCTTCCAGGGTCAGCTCGTCGTCCGGGTCGTGCAGGGCGACCACCGCGACCGGCACCTCACCCCACTTCTCGTGCGCTCGGCCGACCACCGCGGCCTCCCGGATCTTGGGGTGCGCGAACAGGACGTTCTCCACCTCGGCGCAGTAGATGTTCTCCCCGCCGGAGATGATCATGTCCTTCTTGCGATCCACCACGTAGATGAAGCCCTCTTCGTCCTGGCGGACCAGGTCGCCGGAGTGGAACCATCCGCCAGCGAACGCCTCGGCGGTGGCCTCCGGCTTGTTCCAGTAGCCCTGCATGAGCGTGGGGCCGCGGTAGACGATCTCGCCGACCTCACCGGGCGCGACGTCGTTCATCTCGTCGTCGACGATCCGCGCCTGGATGGTCGGGATCACCTTGCCGACCGAGCCGAGCTTGCGGATCGCGTCCTTGCCCTCCAGCACGCAGGTGATCGGCGACATCTCCGTCTGGCCGAACACCGCGACGTTGAACGCGTTGGGGAAGCTCTCGGCCATCGCGCGCAGCACGGTGTCGGAAGCGGGCGCGGCGCCCCAGCTGAGCACCTCCAGCGCGAGCTTGCGGTCCTTCACCGTCGGGTGGTCGCAGACCAGCTGCCACTGCGCGGGCACGCAGAACGCGGAGGTGGCCTGCTCCCGCTCCAGGGCGTCGAGGAACTCACCGGCGTCGAAGGCGCCGAGCGGATGCAGCACCGTCTTCGAGCCGAGCATGAAGGCCGGGGCGAGGCTGCCGAGCCCGGCGATGTGGAACAGCGGCGACGTGCACAGGCCGACCGAGTCCGGCTCCAGCGCCAGCGCCCGGATGCAGGTCAGCGCCTGGGCGTTCATGTTCGCGTGGGTCAGCACCGCGCCTTTCGGGCTGCCTGTGGTGCCCGAGGTGTACATGATGAGGCTCGGGGTGTCCTCCGGGATGTCCAGCGGAGTGTGCGGCTCACCCTCCTCGGCGATCAGGTCGTCGTAACCGATCGCACCGTCGCCGGACGCGCCGCCGATCACCACGAGGGTCTCCAGGGCGGGCGCCTGCGCCCGCACGGCGGCGGCCAGCGGCTGCAGCACGGTGTCGGTGACCACCGCCTTGGCTCCGCTGTCGCCGACGATGTAGGCGACCTCGGGCGGCGTGAGCCGGAAGTTGACCGGGACCGCGATCGCGCCGAGCGCGTTGATGCCGAACACGGCCTCGAGGTATTCCGGGTAGTTCAGCGCCAGGATCAGGACCCGGTCGCCGAACCCGACGCCACGACGCGCCAGTCCGTCGGCGAACTTCAGCGACCGCTCGTGCAACTGCCGCCAGGTGGTGTCCGCGCCGCGGAACCGGAGCGCGACCGCGTCCGGGCGCATCTGCGCGTGCACGGCGAGCTGGTTGTTCCAGTGGTTGCGCCGCGACCTGATCGGCTCGTCGAGCGCTGCTGCCCCGGTGGTCATTGCCACGAACTCCTCTCGGACCGCCATCGGCCCGCCGGGATGTCCGACGGCGGCGACGGGCTGAATCGCGTGCAGAATAACAACTAACTTAAACGCCCGGCAAGAGATTGCGGAATGAATCGGGGTTAATCAGCCCGACCGGGGTCACACGCACGGGTCCGGATCTTCTAGCAGGCCATTTGCGTAACTGTACGCCGATGACGAAGGCGAAGCAGCGTCGAGGAAGATCATCGAATATGCGAACGTCGGCTCACTTGTGAGTTGAAGGCGGAGCGATTCTCGTGTCACCATCGACGCCAACGGGCGAACCGGCACGCCCGCGCGAGGTATAGGAGAAGCGCAATGCTGCGGACCAGGTTCACCGAGAAGTTCGGGGTGGAGCACCCGATCGTCCAGGGCGGCATGATGTGGGTCGGGCGGGCCGAGCTCGTCGCGGCCGTCGCCAACGCGGGCGGGCTCGGCTTCATCACGGCCCTGACCCAGCCGACCCCCGACGACCTGCGCCGCGAGATCGCGCGCACCAGGGAGCTGACCGACAAGCCGTTCGGCGTGAACGTCACCATCCTGCCGTCGATCAACCCGCCGCCGTACGCGGAATACGTGCAGGCCATCATCGACAGCGGGGTCAAGATCGTCGAGACGGCGGGAAGCAACCCCGAGCCGTTCCTGCCCTACTACAAGGACGCGGGCATCAAGGTGCTGCACAAGTGCACCAGCGTGCGGCACGCGCTGAAGGCCGAGCGGATCGGTGTGGACGGGGTGAGCATCGACGGCTTCGAATGCGCGGGCCATCCCGGTGAGGACGACGTTCCCGGCCTGGTGCTCATCCCGGCCGCCGCGCGGGAGCTGAGCATCCCGATGATCGCCTCCGGCGGCATCGCCGATGCCCGGGGCTTGGTCGCCGCGCTCGCCCTCGGCGCAGACGGCGTCAACATGGGCACCCGGTTCCTGTGCACGCAGGAGTCCTCGATCGATCAGAAGGTCAAGGAGAAGATCGTCGCGAACTCCGAGCGCGACACCCAGCTCATCTTCCGCACCATGCGCAACACGGCGCGGGTGGCGGACAACGAGATCAGCCGCAAGGTCGTCGAGATCGAGAAGTCCGGCGGCACCTTCGACGACGTGCGGGATCTGGTGGCGGGAGCGCGCGGCCGCCGCGTGTTCGAAGAGGGCGACCTGGACGCGGGCATCTGGTCGGTCGGCCTGTGCCAGGGCCTGATCCACGACATTCCGACCTGCGCCGAGCTGATCGGCCGCATGGTCACCGAGGCCGAGGAGCTGATCACCGCTCGCCTGGCCGAGACCGTGGTGGTGGGCTGACCTGCGCTACCGGGCCGCGCGGGCGGTGACGGCCGCGTAGTCGTGGCTCGCGACGAGTTCGATGCCGTCGGGCAGCGCGTGCAGGCGGTGGATCGTGGTGAAGGCGGCGTCCCGGTCGGCGTCGAACAGCTTGCCCGGCATCGGCGCCTTCTCCCGCAGCAGATCGACCTGCAACTTGCTCCAGACGGCGTCGCCCGCGAACAGCACGCGGGTGCCGTCGTCCACCGCGAGCAGCACGCCGATGCTGCCCGGGGTGTGGCCCGCGAGATCCACCAGCAGCACCGAACCGTCGCCGAACAGGTCCTTGCTGCGCGGGAAGGTCAGCACCGGCGGGCCGTCCAACTCGAAACGGTCGAAACGGCGCCCCCGCAGCGGGCCGCGCGCCACACCGGCCGGCGCGTGCGGGCCGCCCATCGCCCAGTCGTACTCGACTCCGGGCAAGCGGATCTCCACCGAAGCGGGCAGCTCGAGCAGGCCGGAGACATGATCCCAGTGCAGGTGGGTCGGCACCACGAAATCGATGTCCTCGCCCGCCAGGTCGTGTGCCGCGAGCGCGTCGGACAGCCCGAGCACCGGCTTGTCCGGCGCGACGAGCAGCGGTACCGGGAACGGCAGTTCGGGCAGCACCCGCTCGTGCACGCCCGCGCACAGGGCGGGATCGACCAGGAAACGCGCCTTCGGATGCTCGACCAGGAACGCCGCCATCGACAGCCGCATCTCCCGCAGGCTGCGCACGCCCTCGGCCACGATCGTGGTCGGCGCGGACATGGTGGCCTGCGTCAGCACGGTCAGCCCGACCGTGGCGCCCGGGGCGGGCGGCGGCACCACTTCGAGGTTCGCCAGCAGGGCCGTGTCGGGGCGGCGCGGCCGCAACAACCGGCCCGGCGTGGCCGCCAGCGCGGCGCAGCAGCGCAGCAGGGTGGGCAGAGTCGGCGTGCGCTCGGCACGGGTGGCGGCACCGCTGTCCGGTTCGGTCACGATGCCACGGTATGTGATCACGCCGGTTCGCGAAAGAGCCGGGCAGGCAGCGGATATGCGTCCTTGCTCAGGGCCGATTCTCCGGCATAATCGCGGGGGTACCGTTCTCGAGCGGGTGACGACAGCCGGGGAGACGGGGAGGGAGGACGCGATGCGGCCCGGTCTTCCGGACGGGCACGGTGGTGCACAGCAGCACGACGGTTCGCTCGGCGGTAGCCGACGCACCGCGCTGACCCGCGCCGCCGTCCTGGCGGTAGCGGATCTACTAGGCGTCGACGCCGCCTCGGTGTCGACCAACTCGCCCTTTTCCGATCTCGGCCTCGGTTCCACCCAACTCGCGAGGCTGACCGCCCATCTCGAGGACGCCATGGGAGTCGAGGTTCCGCTGACCGCGATCTACGACCATCCGGACATCGAGCAGCTTGTCGAGTATCTCGCGATGCGATGAGCAGCGCGGCTACTGCTTCCGTCGGCTCGCATCCCCCCGTCTCCATCATCGGCATCGGCTGCCGGCTGCCGGGCGCGGCGAGCGTCGCCGAGTTCTGGCAGCTGTTGACCGAGGGCACAGACGCCACGTCCACCCCGCCCGCCGGGCGGCTGGGCGCGCGGCGTGGCGGGTACCTCCGCGATGTCGAGTCCTTCGACAACGACTGGTTCGGCATCTCCGACCGCGAGGCCGCGGTGATGGACCCGCAACAGCGGCTCGCGCTGGAAGTCGCGATCGAAGCGCTCGACGACGCGGGGATCGGCTATCGCACGCGGGGCTCCGGCGCGGCCGTCGTCTTCGGCGCGTCGGGGTACGACCACGGCATCGCGGTGCTCGGCCGGGCGGGCCACGACGCCCCCTTCGCGGTGACCGGGTCGGCGCTCAGCATCATCGCCAATCGATTGTCGTACGTGCTCGACCTGCACGGGCCGAGCCTGGTGCTCGACAGCGCCTGCTCGTCCTCGCTCGCCGCGGTCGACCTCGCGGTCCGGCTGCTCGCCGACGACGCCGTGCCGTTCGCCATCGTGGGCGGCGTCAATCTCGTTCTGCTGGAACACACTTCGAACTATCTGGCCGAGGGTGGCTTCCTCTCACCCGGCGGGCGGTCGACACCGTTCGACGTCTCCGCCGACGGCTACACCCGCGGCGACGGCTGCGCCGTGGTGATTCTGCAGCGCAGCGCGGACGCGATACGCGAGGGCAACCGGGTGTACGCGGAGATCGCCGGAACCGCCGTGGGATCGGACGGACGCTCCAACGGCATCTACGCGCCGAACGGACGCGCGCAGCAGGAGACGCTGCGCGCGGCGTGGGCGCGGGCCGGACGCCCGCCGAGCAGCGCGGACTACATCGAATGCCACGGCACCGGAACGCCTTTGGGCGACGCGGTGGAGGTCGGCGCGCTCGCAGCCGCGCTCGGCGACGGCGCGGACGGTCCGGTCTGGATCGGTTCGGTGAAGTCGAACATCGGTCATCTGGAGGCCGCCGCCGGAATCACCGGGATGGTGAAGACCGCGCTGTCCATCCACCACGGGGTGATCGCCCCGACGATCAACGTGCACACCGAGCACCCGCTGCTGCGTCTGGCCGAGCGCGGCCTGCGCGTACCCACCGAGCCGGTGGACTGGAGCCGGGTGCCCGCGCCGGAGCGCGTCGCCGGCGTCAGCTCGTTCGGATTCGGCGGCACGATCGCGCACCTCGTGCTCCGCGGCGTCGCTCGGACCCGGTCGGAAAACGACGCGCGCTTCCCGATCCTGCTCCCGCTCACCGCACGCGACGACGAGGAACTGCGCGAACGCGCGCTGCGACTGGCCGACGAACTGGACCGGGCGCGGCCGTCCCTGCCCGAGTGGGCCGCCGCGTCGGCGCGAGCGCTGCCCGAGCAGGCCAGGGCCGCGATCCTCGCGCACGATCACGCCGACGCGGTGCACCGGTTGCGCACGCTCGGAGGCGGCGACGCGGCGCTCGGCATCGTGGCCAACCGTCGCCGTGGCGGGCTGCTGTTCCTCTTCTCGGGACAGGGCGGCCAGCATCCCGAGATGGGCCGGGCACTGGCGGCGCGGTACCCGGTCTTCGCCGCCGCGCTCGCCGAGGCGACCGACGCGATCGTGACGGCGGGCGGACCGCGGGTCTGGACGCCGCGGCACGGTTTCACCGCCGCGGGCGAGACGCAGGCCACCGACCTGGTGCAGCCCGCGTTGTTCGTCTTCCAGGTGGCATTGGTGAAACTGCTGGCGGCGTGGGGCATCCGGCCCGATGCGGTGGCGGGTCACAGTCTCGGCGAAATCGCGGCGGCTGCGGTGAGCGGCGCGCTGAGCCTCGCGGACGCGGCGCGCGTGGTGGTGCTGCGCAGCGCGACCTTGGCGCATCTGGACGGGCGGGGCGCGATGGCGGTGCTGGAGGCGGCGCCGCAGGACGCGGCCAAACTCGTGGAGCCGATGCGGTCGGAAGTGGCCGTAGCCGCGATCAACGGCCCGAGGTCGGTGGTCGTGTCCGGCACACCGCGCTATATCGACACGCTGGTGCGGCGGGCCACGCGGCGCGGAATTTTCGCGCGCAGGCTCGCGGTCGACTTCGCCGCGCACAGTCCGCAGGTCACCACCGTGCTCGCGCCTTTCGTCGCGGCGTTGAGCGAGATAACCCCGCTGGCGCCACGGCTGCCGGTGTATTCGACGGCGCGGCGCGGCGCGAAACTCACCACCGCCGCGATGGACCGCGACTACTGGGCGGAGAACGCCGCGGGCACGGTGCAATTGGCGGCCGCGCTGGAGCGTGCGGCCGAAGACGGCATCTCCACCGTGGTGGAAATCGGCCCGCATCCGGTGTTGCCGGCGGCGGTGCGAGAGTATCCGGACTTCCGCGACGGCACGCATGCCGTGGCACTGCGCGACGACGAGGTGAGCGGCTTCCTGACCGGCGTGGCCGGGTTGTACCTGGAGGGGAGGCCGATCGACTGGTCCGCGCTCGGCGCCTTCGGCACGCCGGCGCCGCGGCGATGGCGCAAGCGGAGATTTCCGCTGCTGACGGCCGGGCCGGCGAGCGCGCATGTCCCCGAATCCGCCTTCACGGCAGAGGATCTGACCGACCACGTAGTGCAGGGTGACAACATCGTGCCCGCCGTCTTCTGGCTGCGAAGACTGCTGCGACTGGCCGGGGACACCCTCGGCTCGGCCACCCTGGCGGACTTCGCCGTGCACGAGAAGACCGATCCGGGCGTCCTGCCCGAGGTCGTCTATCGCGGGCCCGGCGTGGAGGAAAGCGTGCGGGCGGAGGTCACGGGCACCGGGACGCTGGCTTCGGCCCGGCCCGCCGGTGACCCCACACCCGCGGATATCGTCGCATGGATGCGGGTGGTCGACGCAAACCGGGCCGCTCGGCATCACATGCGCGTCATCACCACCGGCGTCTTCTATCAGGAATTGCGCCGCAGGCGGCTGGAGTACGGTCCCCGGTTCCGCACACTGCGCGGCATCGCCGCGGGCGCCGGACGCGCGCTCGGCCTGTTCGACGCCGCCGAATTGCATCGCACCGCGACGCTGGACGGCTGCCTGCACGCGCTCGCCGCCGCGGTGTTCGACGAATTGCCCACGACGTCGATACCGCTGCCCATCGGCATCGACTCGGCCTGGCTGTCGCGTGAACCCGATCGCCACGTGCTCGAGGTGCACGCCCTGGTCCGCGAGCGCGGCGACACCGGACTGATCGGCGACGTCATCGCGACCGACCAGCACGGTGTGCCCTGTCTGGCTCTGTCCGGTGTACGCATTCGCTACGCCGATCCCGCTGACGAGGACGGGCTCGGCGTCCTGCGCACCGCGCCCGCCGGAAACGCGACGCGCAAAGCGCCCTTCCGCCAGGAGACCTGGGAGTCACGCGACCTCCGTTCGCTCGGCGACGCGCCTGAAACCCGCGTACGAAGGGCGGTGGTGGTCGGCGCCTCCGACCTCGCCGTCCGGCTCGCTCGCGCGCTCGACGCCGAGCTGCCGACCGAACGGATCGCGCGCGAGCCGGACGACGCGAGCCCGCTGGTCGGTGCGGTGCTGGCCGGGCGCACCGGAGGCCACGCCGTGGTGGCCGTCTGGCCCAACGGTTCCGGCGCGAGCGAGGGTGATGACGTCGCGGCGGCGGCCGGTCGTGTCCTCGAACTGCTGCAACTGATCGCCGCCCACGACGCCACCGCTTCCGTGACAGTCGTACTGCCGCAGGCGGACACGGCCCGCTCACCTTCGCGGTCCGATGAAGCCACGGTGACGGCCTCGGTCGTCCCCGCGGCCATCGCCGGGCTGGTGCGCTCGCTGCAACTGGAGACCGGTCGCACGGTGCGCCTGGTCTGGGCCGATCCCGATCCGAGGAACCTGCCGCTGCTCACCCGTCTCGTGACGAGCACCGACAGCGCCGTGCCCGACGAGCTGCGCCTGTCGGCGGGCGAGATCGCGGTGCGGCGCTTCACGCCCGCGCGGCCGCGCGCCGTGCCCGCCGTCGGCATCGACGCGAACGGAACCTACGTCGTCACCGGCGGGCTCGGCACGCTCGGCTCGGTCGCCGTGCGCTGGTTGCTCGACGCGGGCGCGCGTGACGTGGTGGTGCTGACCAGGGCGCCGCGCCCGGTGCCCGCCCTGCTCGACGGCTTGGAGGACCGCATCGTCGTGGTGCGCTGCGACGCCGCCGACCGGGACGACCTGGCCAACGCGCTCAGTGACATCAGGGCCTCCGACTCGGTGATTCGCGGCGCCGTGCACGCGGCGGGCGTGCTCGAGGACGCCGAGTTCGACACGATCACCACGGGGCAGCTGGCCAGAACGTTCCTGCCCAAATCCACTGCCGCAGGCAATCTGATCGAGCTCACCGCGACCGACGCCACCGATTTCGTGTTGTTGTTCTCCTCGGCCACCGGCGCGCTCGGTGCGCCGGGCCAGGCAGCGTACGCCGCCGCCAACGCGGCGATGGACGCTCTCGCCCAGCGTGATCCGGCTAGACGGATCGTGAGCGTCGGCTGGGGGCTCTGGGATTCCGGCCTCGCCGCGGCGGCGGGCGGCGCGAACCATCTCCGGCGTGCGGGCGTCGGCGCGTTCGACCTGCCGGGCGGAAGCGCCATACTGTCCCAGGTCCTGCGCTATGACGGCCCATACCTGCTGGCACTGGAGCACACGCCGACGACAGACACTTCCCCGATCGCGATGCGATTGACGAATCTGCTGGCGCCCGTATCCCGTTCCGATCCCGCGCCCGCGCCGGCCGCGAGCGAGCGCACACCCGAGCCCGCCGAACCACTGACCACGATCATCCGCCGCATCCTGGCGAGCACGCTCGACCTGCCCGCCGAGCACATCGACCCCGCGGCCGACTTCAACGACCTAGGACTCAGCTCGCTGCTCGCGATCGAGATGCGGCGAAACCTGGAAGCGCGCCTGCGCGTCCGGATCGCGACCGCCGAGTTGTTCAAGCACCCCACCATCACCGCTCTCGGCGCCGCCCTGCTGGATCGGGTCGCCGCGAACACCGGAGACACCTCGTGACCCACGCCGACCACCCGGCGGGCAACGGTCTCGCCACATCGGTGGCCGCATGGGCCGCCACCCGGCCGGACGAGCCGGCCTTCACCGAATTGCGTTTCCGCGTCCACGACCGCAAGCCCGTCACGCTGACCTACGCGCGCTTGCATGCGGCGGCGGGCGCGCTGGCCGCGCGGCTGCGGCAGGAGAGCGCCCCCGGCGACCGGGTGGGCATCCTCTGCGCGCACGGCGTCGACTACGCGGTGGCGTTTCTCGCCTGCCTGTACAGCAATCGGGTCGCAGTGCCGCTGTTCCCGGCCGCGGGCGCGCGCAACCGCGACCGCCTGCATGCCGTCTTGGCCGATGCCAGGCCCACGCTCGCCCTGCTCTCCGCGCACGACGAGATCACCGCACCAATCCTGGGCGACGCCCTCGGCCGCGTGCTCACCTTGCCCACGCATCCGGCTGTGCCGGAATGGGATTCGTCCGCGCACACCTCGGTGGCGACGGCGAGCACGGCCGCGCGCCGCGCGGGATCACCGGAGACGCGGTTCGTCCCGCCGGGCGCGAATTCGCCCGCGCCGGTGATTGATCCGGTGTGCGACGAGCTGGCCTATGTGCAGTACACCTCCGGATCGACGAAGTCGCCCGCGGGCGTCCGGGTCACCCACGAGAACCTCGCGGCGGCGTTGACGCAGCTCGGGTACGCCGTGTCGGTCGCGAAGGACAGGCCGATCGTGACCTGGTTGCCGTTCTTCCACGACATGGGTCTGATCCTCGGCCTTTCGCTGCCGCTGTTCCTCGGCGTGCACGGCATCACGCTGGCTCCGGCGGAGTTCGTGAAGCGCCCCGTCCGCTGGCTGCGCGCGATCGCCGACTATCGCGCAGGCACCACGGGATGCCCCAACTTCGGATTGCAGCTCGCGGTGTCGGGCACCACTCCCGCCGAACGCGCCGGGCTGGACCTGTCCGGATTGGACCTCGTGCTCAACGGCTCGGAGCCGGTCCGCGCCGACGCACTCGCCGAGTTCACCGAGACCTTCGCTCCGTACGGATTCCGTCATCACGCGCACACCCCCGGCTTCGGCCTGGCCGAGGCCACCCTGACGGTCACCATCTGCGATCAGCGCGAGGACCCGGTATGGCACCGTTTCGACCGGGCCGCACTGTCGGAAGGACGCGCGGTCGTGCAGCTGGCGGACACATCCGAAACCACGGAGGGCGTGTCGCTGGTCGGGTGCGGCGCACCCGCCGGACAGCAGGTGCGGATCGTCGACCCGATGACCGGGGCCGTGCTGCCCGCCGGACGCGTCGGCGAGATCTGGGTGGCCGGCGACAATGTGTGCGACGGATACGCGGGCAGACCGGATGCCACGGCGGAGGTGTTCGGCGCCACGGTGCCGGGAAGCGCCGCCCGCTGGCTGCGCACCGGCGATCTCGGGTTCCAGTACGACGGCCAGCTCTACATCGCGGGCCGCCGCAAGGACGTCATCGTGGTGGACGGGCGCAATCACTATCCCGCCGACATCGAGGCGACGGTGCAGGCATGCGCGCCCGAGATCCGGCCCGGGCACGTGACGGCGTTCGGGTACGACGACGGGCTGCGCGAAGACCTGGTCGTGGTGGCCGAACTCGGTGCCGTCGATGGCCGCGAGCCGCTCGAACTCTTCGCTTCAGCCCGGCGCATCCGCACCGCGGTTGCCGCGACCCACGAGGTGATGCCCGGTGCGGTACTTCTTGTTGAGCCGGGACGAATCCCCAAGACCAGCAGCGGAAAACTCCGCCGCGGCGAATGCAGGGCGCGTTACCTGGCGGGCCGCCTCGATCCGGTGGCCATGATCTGACCACCCTGCTTCCGTTCAGTGCTCGTCTCGACCCATGAGACGGTCGGTCTCGCGACGCTCACGCTTGGTCGGCCGTCCCGCACCGCGGTCGCGGCGGGGCAAGCTCGCCAGGATTTCGCGCGGGGGCGGAGGCGGACTGCGATCGATCAGGCACTGCGCGGCGATCGGAGCGCCGACGCGCTTGGTGATGATCCGCTCCACGATGACGATGCGCTCGATGCCGCCCACGCGGACGCGCACCTCGTCACCGGGACGCACCGGCTGCGCGGGCTTGGCCGTCGCGCCGTTCACCCGGACATGCCCGCCACGGCATGCCTCCGCGGCGGCGGACCTGGTTTTGAACAGGCGCACCGCCCAGGTCCACGAATCGACGCGGGCCTGGGTCGCGGTGCTTTGGATGCCGGATTCGGCGCGGGTCACTCGTTAGACGATACGGCGTGCGGTGACCACCATGTCGGGGCGCAGCGGCGTGTAGGACACCGGCGTACCCGTCTGTACGGCGTTCAGGAGCTTGTTGTCGCCCGCGTAGATGCCGACGTGACCGCCGCCGTTGGTGATGACGATGTCGCCCGGCTTCAGCTCGTTGTAGGCGACCGGAGCGCCGACGTGCGACTGCTCGAAGCTGGTGCGGGGCAGCTCGACGCCCGCCTGGCGGAACGCCCACTGGACCAGACCCGAGCAGTCGAAGGAACGGGGACCCGCCGCGCCCCAGGAGTACTGGGCGCCGACCTTGGTCTTGGCGGCGTCGAGGGCGATGTCGCCCGGGCTGTTGTTCTGCTGCTGGCCGAACAGGCCCGGCAGCATGGGCGCGAAATTGGGGGCCTGGGGAGCGACCTCTTGCGGCGCCTGGGCAGGGGCGGCGGGAACGGCCGCGAGCGCCTGCTGGATCTGCTGATTGAGCTGCTGAACCGGCTGTTCCCACTCCTGCGGAACGTCGAAATTGCCGACACCGGGAACGTTGATGGTCGCGGCCATGGCCGGAATCGCAGGCATGGCGCCGGTCGCGGCCACCGCACCCATGACAATCGCGCCCTTGACGGAATTCGGAACCCGAGAATCCCGTTGCAAGCTGTGTTTACCCACCGAGCTACGTCTCCGATCTTACTGCTCTCCCGCCGACCGGGTTAGCTGACGGGTTCGGGCCGGGAGAGCGGCCCTACCTCGCGGCCGGAATCGGCCTCGAGGATTCACCCCAGACGAACCTGTGGGTCCCCGGCACGACAGCCGAGACCGATTGGCCCCGACAGCCGTTAAGGCGGTAACTAGTGGCGCCGTTTCTCTTACGAAGCGACTGGTTCCACTAAGTCACGAAGAGATTACGGTGCCGACGCGATGTTGTCCAGCGCACAGAGCTGCATCTTTTCCATCACGGCGGGAACGCCGATCGGATCGGCGGAAAATCGCCGTCGGGCGAAGGTCACGAAGCGGTCTCGCCGCCCTGGGCGAGGACACCGAACGGGGACGCCTCGCCTGTCCAACCGCCCGGCTCAGCGTCGCGTCCCGTGCACCGCGCGTTCGAGTTCGTCGATCCTGCGGCGCGCCTCGGCCAGCTCGACCTCCAGCTTGCCGAGCGCCATGACCAGCGGACCGACCGCGAGATCGGCGACCAGCTGGGGATCGTCGTAGCCGCGCTCGATCGCGATGAGGATGTTGGACCGGATGCGCTCGGCCACCGTGGCGCCCGCCGGAACGTTCCAGGATCCGACCACCTCGGCGAGGTCAGCGGTAGGTGGTTCGTCGGACATGCCCCTCCGTTCCCGCGCCGCCCTGCCGCGCGACCATTCTGGCGAACCGCCACCAGCCTAGAGAACCGGCGGCGAGAGCAATAGTGCAATACGAAACGCTAAGGCTTTCTAGAACACGCCGTAGATGCGCCCAGATTATCCGGACGAAACGCGCTACGGTGTCGGGGCATGGACCCCGTGCGGAACCCGTATGCCCCCGGCGCGGGACAGCGCCCGCCCGAATTGGCCGGGCGCGACAAACAACTCACGGCTTTCGACATCGTGCTCGAACGCGTCGCGCGTGGTCGGCCGGAACGCAGCGTCATGCTGACCGGCCTGCGCGGCGTCGGGAAGACGGTGCTGCTCAACCAACTTCGCTCGGCCGCGATATCGCGCGGTTGGGGCACCGGCAAGATCGAGGCGCGTCCGGACCAGGAACTGCGCCGCCCACTGTCCTCGGCGCTGCACATGGCTGCGCGTGCGATCGCGACGGCGCACCGCAATCCGGAACGGGTGGACGACTTCCTCGGCATACTCAAGGCTTTCGCGCTGCGGGCCACCGCGGACAAGGGCATGCGGGAGCGCTGGCAGCCCGGCATCGACGTCCCCGCGGTGAGCGGCAGGGCCGATTCCGGCGACATCGAGATCGATCTGGTGGAACTCCTGGTGGAGGCCGCGGCACTGGCCGCAGACATCGGCGTCGGCATCGCGATCTTCATCGACGAGATGCAGGATCTGGGTCCCGCCGACATCTCCGCGATCTGCGGCGCGTGCCACGAACTGAGCCAGGACGCCGCGCCGCTGATCGTGGTCGGCGCGGGCCTGCCCCACCTGCCCGCGGTGCTGTCCGCCTCGAAGAGCTATTCGGAGCGACTATTCAGCTATCACCGCATCGACCGCTTGGACCGGGAATCCGCCGATCAAGCGCTGATCGCGCCCGCCCGGCGCGAGGACGTGAAATTCACCGACGAGGCGCTGGACGCGCTGTACAGCAAGGCGGATGGCTACCCGTATTTCGTACAGGCTTACGGCAAGGCCGTGTGGGATCAGGCGCCGGAGAGCCCGATCACGGCCGAGGATGTGGAGGTGGCATCGCCCGCGGCCGAGGAAGAGCTCGCGGTCGGGTTCTTCGGTTCCCGCTACGAGCGGGCTACGCCCGCCGAGCGGGAGTACATGCGGGCGATGGCCGACCTGTCCGGCGACGACGGCCCGGTGGCGACCGCGGCGGTGGCCAACGAACTCGGCCGCAAGCCCGCTTCGCTCTCACCCGCCCGCGACGGCCTGATCAAGAAAGGTCTCATCTACTCCGCGGAGCGCGGCACGATCGGGTTCACGGTGCCGCATTTCGGCCGGTATCTGCGCTCGGTCTGAGCCGGGCCGGCCCTGCGGGCAGCGGTGGATTGCTGCCTATTCGCCCCTCTTTCAAGATCGCTAGATATTCGTAGATTTATCTCGACCAGCGGGCCTACCGGTGAGTAACAAACCCTCCTACACTCGAATGTGATCCTGATCACGCCCGAGGGAGGACATCATGGCGACAGCCGCGAAAGTCGACGCCACCGAAGAACAGGCCCGCGCACTGGTCGAGGAGTCCCGCGAAACGAGCTGGGCCAAACCGTCCTTCGCCAAGGAGATGTTCCTTGGGCGGTTCCGGCTCGACCTGATCCACCCGTATCCGCAGCCCGGCCCCGAGGATGCCGAGCGCACCGAAGCGTTCCTGTCCCGGCTGCGCACGCTGTGCGAGTCCATGGACGGGTCGGTGATCGAAGCGGAGGGCCGGATCCCGGACGAGTACGTCAAGGGCTTGGCCGAACTCGGCTGCTTCGGCCTGAAGATCCCGCAATCGTACGGCGGACAAGGGCTGTCCCAGTTCGGCTACAACCGAGCGCTGATGCTGGTCGGCTCGACGCACCCGAGCCTCGGCGTCCTGCTCTCCGCGCATCAGTCCATCGGGGTGCCCGAGCCGCTCAAACTGGCTGGCACCGACGAGCAGAAGGCCGAGTTCCTGCCCCGCTGCGCGGCCGGGGCGGTCAGCGCGTTCCTGCTCACCGAGCCCGACGTCGGCTCCGATCCGGCCAGGATGGCCAGCACCGCGACGCCGACCGACGACGGTGAGGCCTACCTGCTCAACGGCGTGAAGCTGTGGACGACCAACGGCGTGGTCGCCGAGCTGCTGGTGGTGATGGCGCGCGTGCCCAAGAGCGAGGGGCATCGCGGCGGCATCTCGGCGTTCGTGGTCGAGGCCGACTCACCGGGCATCACCG
Organism: Nocardia sp. NPDC019323; assembly: GCF_044389845.1. Classification (NCBI taxonomy): domain Bacteria; kingdom Bacillati; phylum Actinomycetota; class Actinomycetes; order Mycobacteriales; family Nocardiaceae; genus Nocardia; species Nocardia sp. NPDC019323. Next base: position 529,653 of record NZ_JBIRYN010000002.1, on the reverse strand, counting down.
TCGAGCGCCGCAACTCCTTCATGGGCCTGCGCGGCATCGAGAACGGCCTGACCCGTATGCACGACGTCCGGGTGCCGAAGCGCAACCTGATCGGCCGGGAGGGCGACGGCCTCAAGATCGCGCTCACCACGCTGAACGCGGGCAGGCTCGCCATTCCGGCGTTGTGCACCGCCGCCGCCAAGTGGTCACTGAAGATCGCGCGGGAGTGGAGCACCCAGCGGGTGCAGTGGGGCAGGCCGGTGGGCGAGCACGCGGCCGTGGGCCAGAAGATCGCGTTCATCGCGGCGACCACGTTCGCGCTGGAAGCGGCGCTGGATCTGTCGGCGACCATGTCCGACGAGGGCCGCAACGACATCCGGATCGAGGCGGCGCTGGCCAAGCTGTGGGCCAGCGAGATGAGCTGCCGGATCGCCGACGAACTCGTGCAGATCCGCGGCGGCCGCGGCTACGAGACGGCGGCGTCGCTCGCCGCGCGGGGCGAACGGGCCGTCCCCGCCGAACAGCTGGTGCGCGATCTGCGGATCAATCGCATCTTCGAAGGGTCCAGCGAGATCATGCGGCTGCTGATCGCCAGGGAGATGGCCGACGCGCACATGGCGGCGGCGGGCGCGCTGGTCGACCGCAAGGCCGAGTTCAAGGACAAGGCGAAGGCCGCGGTCGGCGCGACGGGTTTCTACGCCAAGTGGTTCCCGCAGCTCGCGGTCGGCGCGGGTACGGTGCCAGCGGCCTACACCGAGTTCGGGGTGCTGGCCCGGCATCTGCGCTTCGTCGAGCGCAGTGCGCGCAAGCAGGCCAGGTCGCTGATGTACGCGATGGGCCGCTGGCAGGCGGGGCTGGAGTACCGGCAGAACTTCCTCGGCCGGATCGTCGACATCGGCGCCGAGCTGTTCGCGATGTCGGCGGCCTGCGTGCGCGCCCATGCCTTGCGTGCCGCGGAGGCGCCGGAGGGCAAGGCGGCCGAAGAACTGGCCGACACCTTCTGCAGGCAGTCGCGGCTGCGCGTGCGCGAGTTGTTCGACGCGCTGTGGGAGAACACCGACGACGACGACCGCACCCTGACCCGCGGCGTGCTCGACGGCCGCTACGAATGGCTCGAGGACGGCGTGCTCGACCCGAGCGAGGGAACCGGCCCGTGGATCGCGGAGTGGCAGATGGGGCCGTCGACCGAGCAGAACCTCCTGCACCCGTTCCTGCCGTCCACACGCCCCGGCGCGAAGGCCTGAGTGGCAGCGGACCCGCCGCGCGCCCGTCAGTGGCCGGGGGCGCGGCGGGCTTATCGCCCACTATTTGCCACTATCGAATTTTCCCTAGAAAGCCGCAGATTCTTCTCGCGGGTCGCGAACCAAGGTGGCCCGTTAGTGGTCAGCTAGCGTCCGTGGTTTTTCCTGTGCGCGTGGCGACAGCTGCCCCATCCACCGGCGGCGTCGGTTGGACAACGTGTGCGTAACGGCAGGTGTAGGGGGTAACGGCGCGGAAATTCAGTTCGACAACTGGGCAGGAGACGCCGAACATGCGCCTCGCCCACAGGAGGGTGCCATGTCCACCACCATCGCCCGCCGCGCCGCCGATCACGACGGCCACCGCGTCACGGTGTCGGCCGCAGACGGTGTCCCCCTCGCGGTCCGCGTCTTCGGCGCCGACGACGCCCTCGCGAGCGTCGTCTTCGTGCACGGCCACTGCCTGCGCACCGAATCCTGGACCTGCTTGCGCCAGCACCTCCTGCGGCAGTGGGGCGACGACGTCAGGATGGTGTTCTACGACCATCGCGGCCACGGCGAGTCCGGGGCGGCGCATCCGTCGACCTACACCATCGAGCAACTCGGGCACGACCTCGACACCGTGCTGCGGACGGTCGCGCCGACCGGTCCGGTGATCCTGGTCGGCCACTCGATGGGCGCGATGGTCGTGCTCGCCTACGCGCGGCTCTACCCGCAGGCCATCGGCACGCGGATCGCGGGCGTCGGGTTGCTCGCCGGCGCGGCCGCCGGGATCACCGAGGCCGGGCTGGCGCGCCTGCTGCATCGGCGCGCGGTGAACTCGCTGCAAGCCGCCGTCACGCACGCTCCGCGGGTGATGCAGGCCACCCGGCGCCTGACCCGCCGCCTCTTCGCGCCGATCCTGCGCGAGGCCGAATTCGGCGCCGGGAAGGTGAACCCGCGGATGGCCGCGCTGGCCACCGCGATGCTGAACGACACCCCGCTGGTGACGATGGCCGGATTCCTGCACTCGCTGATCACCTTCGACGAAACGGCGACCCTGCACCACCTCGGCGCCGTCCCCGCGCTGGTCCTTGCGGGTTCGGCCGACCTCATCTTCCCCTTCGCCCACTCCGTGGCGCTGGCCTCGCAGCTGGCCGGTGCCGAATTGGTCCGCCTGGAAGGGGCCGGGCACAGCGTGCTGCTCGAACGAGCCGACGAAGTCGCGCTGTCCATCGTCGGGCTCGCCGAGCGCGCGTTCGCCGTAGCGCGGCCCGACGCCGGCTACGCCGCCGCTGGCTGAGCTTCGGCAATCCGGCGGCAACCAGCGGATTTCTCCCTCGCACGAGCCAGGAACAAATTCTTTCGGTACTGTGTTGTAGATCACGTTGTGTGGTGGGTCACACGGCTGGGTGCAGCGCGGTCCAAGGCAAACGGGCAACCGTGCGTCACTGCACCGAGTTCGCATGTCCGCCAGGGAATCAGGAGGTATCGATGACTCGCAGCGAATTCGCGGAACTACGCTACGCGGTCGGCCAGCTCCGGCAATCCATCGGCGTACTCCGCAGCCAGTACGGTGACGCCAGCACGGTGCGGCGGTTGGAGAACGACCTCGAGCGGCTCGTCATCGACGCCGACGAACTCGAGCAGTCACCGCCGCCCGAGGTGCCGCGCCGGACGCAGGACGTCATCTACGTACCGGACAGCAAGTCCGACGAGGCCGCGTGGATGGGCGCGCAGGACGAGGGGCTGGGCTTCCACTCCCGTCCGCGGACGAAGTAGTCCCCGGTGGGCGGCGGGGTAGCCGCCCACCGCGGCGTCCATGCCCGCTACGGCGGCGCTCAGGGCTTCCATCCAGCGCCCACGCCGAGCGCGAAGACACGGCAACGCTGTGAGCGTTCTGAGCACGTCGGCGTTCGAGGCCGCACCGGCCCGCCGCGGCACACGTTGTGCCGGGTCCGTCACGGCGTCGGGCATGTCGCGTCCGCCCCGGGACAGGTCACGTCGCATCCACCGCGGCACAGGTCACGACCCATCCGCCCCGGCATCGGGCATGCGGCGTCCGCCCCGGGACAGGTCACGCCGCCTCTGTCGCGGCACCTGTTACGAGGCGTCCACCGCGGCGCAGATCATGTCGGATCCGTCGCGGCGCAGGCCACGCCGCATCCGTCGCGGCACCTGTCACGAGGCGTCCACCGCGGCGCAGATCATGTCGGGTCCGTCGCGGCGCAGGCCACGCCGCCTCCGTCGCGGCACAGGTCAAGCCGTAACTCGGCACGGCACGGAGGTCGCCCTCGATCGAGGCACCGAACCGACCCCGGCGCGGCGAACCGTCACCAACGCCTGAGCGCCGTGACTTCCACTCGGGGCGCGCCCATCGAGTCACCGCACCGGGAGGTCCCGGGTTCCGGCATCGGCTCCGCATGAATCGGCGCTTGGACAACCCGATCCGCGACCGCGTTCACGCCTGCGGGCGACGGTTGAAGAGGCAAATCCGGCGCTCCCATTCGCCCTGCTCGAAACTCATTTCGCTGCCTCGGACTTCGAAAAGTCCGGTTGGCCCGGAACTTCCGGGAGACATACCTGAGCCCTGCCTGATGTGGCGTAAATCATACGGTTGACGGCGGGGCAGGTTTGTCGAGACCCCGCTCGATCAATAGCGGACGTGTCGTATGGTGCTCAGCATCACATTCGATTGCGGAGGTACCGATGACCACCCGCACACAAGATCAGCGAGGCATCCCCCTGTGAGTGCCGCACCGACCGCCGCCCCCGAAGCGGGCACCGGCGTATTCAGCAGAACAAGGGCCCGGATCTCGGATCGCACATTGCGCACCGACCGATGGTGGATCCCCCCACTCGTCACGGTGCTCGGGCTCGCCGCGTTCGTCATCTACGCGACGATCAGATCGTATGTGCGTACGGCATATTGGGTTCCTGACTATCACTATCTGACCCCCTTCTACTCGCCGTGCCTGAGCACTTCCTGCGTCGAGGGCTCCAGCCATTTCGGCACCCCCTTCGGCGAGCTGCCCGCGATCCTGCCACTGGGCTTCGTGGTGCTGCCGTTCCTGCTCGGCTTCCGGCTGACCTGCTACTACTACCGCAAGGCCTACTACCGGTCGGTGTGGTTCTCCCCGCCCGCCTGCGCCGTGGCCGAGCCGCACGCCAAGTACACCGGCGAGACCAAGCTGCCGCTGATCATCCAGAACGCGCATCGCTACTTCTTCTATGTGGCCGTGGTGGTCTCGCTGATCAACACCTATGACGCCGTCGTCGCCTTCCACGGCAAGACCGGCGGCTTCGGTTTCGGCCTCGGCAATATCGTGTTGCTGCTCAACGTGATCCTGCTGTGGGCCTACACGCTGTCGTGCCACTCGTGCAGGCACATCGCGGGCGGACGGCTCAGGCACTTCTCCGCGCATCCGGTGCGCTACTGGTTCTGGACTCAGGTCTCCAAGCTGAACACCCGGCACATGACGCTGGCCTGGACCACCCTCGGCACGCTCGTGCTGACCGACTTCTACGTCATGTTGGTTGCCAGCCAGACGATTTCGGATCTGCGGTTCATCGACTGACCGCCTCATCGAGGAGTTTTTCTGCATGGCAGAAGTGGAACGGCACAACTACGACGTCGTCGTGATCGGAGCGGGCGGCGCCGGACTGCGGGCGGTCATCGAAGCCAGGGAGCACGGCCTGTCCGTCGCGGTGGTGTGCAAATCGCTGTTCGGCAAGGCCCACACCGTGATGGCCGAAGGCGGCTGCGCGGCGTCGATGGGCAACGCGAACGAAAAGGACAATTGGCAGGTCCATTTCCGGGACACGATGCGCGGCGGCAAGTTCCTCAACAACTGGCGCATGGCCGAATTGCATGCCCAGGAAGCGCCCGATCGAGTGTGGGAACTGGAGACCTACGGAGCGCTGTTCGACCGGACGCCGGACGGTCGCATCAGCCAGCGCAATTTCGGCGGCCACACCTACCCGCGGCTCGCGCACGTCGGCGACCGCACCGGCCTGGAGATCATCCGCACCATGCAGCAGAAGATCGTATCGCTGCAGCAGGAGGATTTCGCCGAGACCGGCGACTACGAGAAGCGCATCAAGGTCTTCGCCGAATGCACCATCACCGAATTGCTCAAGGACGGTGACCGCATCTCCGGCGCGTTCGGTTACTGGCGCGAATCCGGCCGCTTCATCCTGTTCGAGGCCCCGGCGGTGGTCCTTGCGACCGGCGGTATCGGCAAGTCCTACAAGGTGACCTCCAACTCATGGGAGTACACCGGCGACGGGCACGCGCTGGCACTGCGGGCGGGCGCGACGCTGATCAACATGGAGTTCCTGCAGTTCCACCCGACCGGCATGGTGTGGCCGCCCAGCGTGAAGGGCATCCTCGTCACCGAGGGCGTGCGCGGCGACGGCGGGGTGCTGAAGAACACCGAGGGCAAGCGGTTCATGTTCGACTACATTCCGCCGGTCTTCAAAGGGCAGTACGCCGAGACCGAGGAAGAGGCCGACCAGTGGCTGCGTGACAACGACTCCGCGCGCCGCACACCGGACCTGCTGCCGCGCGACGAGGTCGCCCGCGCCATCAACGAGGAGGTCAAGGCCGGGCGCGGCACCGAGCACGGCGGCGTCTACCTCGACATCGCTTCCCGGATGCCCGCCGAGGAGATCGTGCGGCGGCTGCCTTCGATGCACCATCAGTTCAAAGAGCTCGCCGACGTGGACATCACAAAGGAGCCGATGGAGGTCGGCCCGACCTGTCACTACGTGATGGGCGGGATCGAAGTCGATCCGGACACCGGTGCGGCCACGGTGCCCGGCCTGTTCGCCGCGGGCGAGTGCTCCGGCGGCATGCACGGGTCCAATCGCCTGGGCGGGAACTCGCTGTCCGACCTGCTGGTGTTCGGTCGCCGGGCCGGGCTCGGGGCCGCCGCCTATGTGGAACAGCTCGGCGAGCGTCCGTCGGTCGCGGAGGACGACATCACGAACGCCGCGCGGGCCGCCGTCGCGCCGTTCGATCCGCCCGCCGACGGCAAAGGCGAGAACCCCTACACCTTGCACACCGATCTGCAGCAGACGATGAACGACCTGGTCGGCATCATCCGCAAAGAACACGAGGTGCGCGAGGCGATCGACAAGCTCGCCGAGCTGCGCGCCCGGTTCCGCCAGGTGACCGTGGAGGGCCACCGCCAGTTCAACCCCGGCTGGCATCTCGCGCTCGACTTGCAGAACATGCTGCTGGTCAGCGAATGCGTGGCGCACGCGGCGCTGCTGCGGACCGAGAGCCGCGGCGGTCACACCCGCGACGACTACCCGTCGATGGACCCCGACTGGCGGAACAAGCTGCTGGTGTGCGCGGTGGATCCGGACACGGCCGGCGACCCGATTCCCGGTGTCACCGTGACGCGCAAGGATCAGATCCCGATGCGATCGGACCTGCTCGCCCTTTTCGATCTCGGCGAGCTCGAGAAGTACTACACCCCGGATGAACTCGCCGGGCACCCGGCCGCGGCCGGGCATTCGACGGAGCGAGAGGCGTAACGATGGGTTACGACGCCAAATTCCGCGTATGGCGCGGCGATCTCGACGGCGGAGAACTGCAGGATTTCACCGTGCTGGTGAACGAGGGCGAGGTGGTGCTCGACATCATCCACCGCCTACAGGCCACCCAGGCGCCCGATCTGGCCGTGCGCTGGAACTGCAAGGCGGGCAAATGCGGTTCTTGTTCGGCCGAGGTGAACGGGCGGCCGCGGCTGCTGTGCATGACCCGCATGTCCACCTTCACCCAGGACGAAGTGATCACGGTGACGCCGATGCGCACCTTCCCCGTGATCAAGGACCTCGTGACCGACGTGTCGTTCAATTACGAAAAGGCGCGCGAGATCCCGTCTTTCACGCCACCCGCCGATCTCAAACCGGGCGAGTACCGGATGAAACAGGTCGACGTGGAACGTTCACAGGAATTCCGCAAGTGCATCGAGTGCTTCCTGTGCCAGAACACCTGTCATGTGGTTCGTGACCACGAGGAGAACAAGAAAGCGTTCGCCGGACCCCGCTATTTGATGCGGATCAGCGAATTGGAGATGCACCCGCTCGATGTCGGCGACCGGACCGAGCTCGCGCAGGACGAGCACGGGCTCGGGCTGTGCAACATCACCAAATGCTGCACCGAGGTCTGCCCCGAGCACATCAAGATCACCGACAACGCGCTGATCCCGATGAAGGAACGGGTGGCCGATCGCAAGTACGACCCGCTGGTCTGGCTGGGCAACAAACTGTTCCGCCGCTAGTCGCCGGACAACCGGCCGGGGCGATCCCCGGCCGGTCGGCGCACCCTTACAACATGGCCACGACACCGAGGGCCACCACCCACACCAGCAGGCCGACGAGCAGCGCCGACAGCAGCGAGCTGGTGAGGACGAAGACTCCGACCGCCGATACCGCGAACAGCAGCGCGACGATCAGCCATTCCACCCAATCGTCCGGCCGCAATTTCCGGTACCGGGGATGGGAACTCTTGAGCCCACGGTCCACAGACATTGGGCTACCCGTATCCGGCCTCGGCAAACGTCTTTCCGTTGCCGAAAATGTGTCATTCCGTGATCTCGAAGGCGGGCGCGCCTCAGCGTGGCCGGTCGAACTCACCGTCCTGCACCCCGGCGGTGAAGGCGGCCCACTCTCCCGGCGTGAAGATCAACACCGGGCCCTCGGGGTCGTTTCCGTTGCGCATTCCCACATGCCCGTCGGCGAGCAGGGCCACTTCGACGCTGTCGTTTCCGGAACCGTCTCCGGCTTTCCGCCACGTGGCGCCGGTCAGGTCGATGTTCGCGTTGCCTTGAATGCTCACGAAACGGACTCCTTCGCTGTCTGCCGTGGGGAGACGTACGGACCGAGAACCCAGCACCATCGCTGGACATACGCACGCGCGCCCGATAGTACCGCCGCCGCCGGGCGGGCACCGGCGAAAAGGCCGGTACCCGCCCCACGATCCGGTGGAATCTCCCGGTGCGGCCCCCGCCCTCAGCGGCGGCGCGGCGCGGGCTCCGCCCATGCCCGAATGGCCGCGACCACCACTCGCCCGGACGGACGAAACCTGTTGCGCGGCGGCACGATCCAGGAGCGGATCGCGCCGACCGACGCCGTCGGGGACGGCAACGCGATCGTCGACCCGGTGCGCGACACCGAGACGTTGAGCCGGAACAACTCCGCGAACAAGCGCGTATCGTTCTCGGGCAGATCCGGCGCGATCAGGAAAGTCCAGCGATTGGAGCGGGGATGCGCCAGAATCGGGCCGAGCCGCACGCTCTTGCTCTGCATGTGCGCCTTGACGGCCTGTCCCAGGCCGCTCGGCATGGTCAACGCCCACACCGACCCGGCGCGCATCACGATCCGGCCGAGTTCGGGCGGATCGACGACGGCGGGCAGATCGCACTCCCGCCGGTAGAACTGGCATCTGGATCGCGGTGTATCCCCCAGTGGCCTCTGCTCCACTGACAACCCCCTGCAGTTGTGTGGTTCGACGATGAGGTGCGCGCCATTGCGAACCCCTTCGGCTATCGCTCACGTACCGATGTGAATGCGGTGACGGCCGAGTGTGGCGCGACAACCTCTAGTTTTGCTTTTCCCCGCCCCGCACCGACTGATAAAGAAGGGGCAAAACTGCGGAAAAGTGAACGCGCGGAGGGATCAGTGCCAGGTGTGGTCGGTCAGCGGGGTGCGCGGGCCGAACTTCGGCTTGTGGAAGTGGCCGCTGATCTCGAGCAGGCGGATCGCCCGGTAGCGATGCGGGCGTAGCGGTTCCAGATATTCGACCATCGCGTCGTCATCGATGGGACGGCCGAGCAGCGTCCAGCCGACCGCGGCGGCGAGGTGGTAATCGCCGACCGACAGCGCGTCCGCGTCGCCGAAAGCCCGCTGCGCGATCTCCGCGGCGGTCCACACCCCGATACCGGGGACACTGCGCAGCATCCGCGCCGCCTCGACCGGATCGACCCGGGCCGCGCGCTCCAGCGAATCGGCGATTCGAGCCGCGCGCACGATGGTCTGGGCACGCTGCGGTCCGACATTGGCGCGGTGGTAGACCCAGGAGGGGATGCGCCGCCAAGCGTCCGCGTCCGGCGGCAACCGCATACCCTCCGGCACGGGGCCCGGCGCCGGTTCGCCGTACTGCCGCACCAGTTTCCGCCACGAGGCCCGTGCGGAAATTGTGTGCACCTTCTGTTCCAGCACCGACGGCACCAGCGCTTCGAAGACCAGGCCGGTGCGCAGCATGCGCAGGCCAGGAAAGCGGCGGTGGGCATCGACGAGCTTCGGATGATCCGGGAGGAATGCCGAGACGTCCTCGTCCAGGCAGAGCATGTGCTCGAGACCCGCGAGGAATTCCGCCGCGCCCGGACCCCACGCGTGGGCCTGCACGGTGAACGGATCGGACTGGGCCAGGCGGTAGGTGACCGGACCGGTCGGCAGCCGGGAAGCATGCCAGTGCGCGCCGTCGGCCGTCACCCGGTGGCACGGGTCGCCCGCGCCGCGACCGAGGGGGGCCAGCGTGCAGGCCAGATCGATCGGCCGATCCGTGGTCACGGTCCGGCTGGCTCCCGGCTCGACCGTCACGCTGCGCACCGGAATCATTCTGCCCGGTGCGCCGCGCGGCGCCGCGTCCGCCTCCGCCGGGCGGGGCGGATTATCATCTGAGCCACACCAAAGGCTTTTCATACCCATCGCACATAATTATGGATTCGTAATACGATGTAACGGCACGAGATTAGCGGCGATATTGTTTTAGTTCGGCAAATATCTGGCTGTAGCAATGACGGAGGTTCTCTGATGATCACCAATGTGCTCAACTGGTTGCTCAACGCCTGGGGTGGGGTTTTCGCGGGCAGCTCGGGCTACCAGATCCCGCCTGGCACCTTGCCGTTCGGCAGCTGAACCACGCGGGCGCCCACCGGCCCGTCGGCGGGCGCTCGAAAGCTCACCCTTCCAGCAGGAATTGCGCGATATGGCGCGCCCGTCGCCCGGAAAGGGCAGCGGCCTGCGTGCGACAGGAGAAGCCGTCGGCGAGGAAGAGCGCGTCCGCGCCCGCGGCGCGCAGGGCGGGGAGCATGCCGTTCTCGGCCACCGCGACCGAAATGTCGTAATGGCCCGATTGCATTCCGAAATTGCCCGCCAGCCCACAGCAACCGGTGATTTCCGTCACCGTCACACCCATGCGGGCTAATAAACGGCGATCGGCATCGAATCCGAGAATCGCGTGCTGGTGACAATGCGGTTGAACGACCACGCGCCTGCCGGTCCGCCGCGGCGGGCGCCAGGTCGGCTGTTCGGCGAGGAACTCGGCCAGGGTGCGCACGGCGGCGGCGGTCCTGGCCGCTCTCGGATCGTCCGGCAACAGTTCCGTCAGGTCCGCGCGCAGGACCGCGGTGCAGGACGGCTCCAGCCCCACGACCACGCCGCCCGCGTCGACGTGCTCCTGCAACGCGGTCAGCGTCGCCCGCAACCGCGCGCGGGCGCCGTCGAGCTGACCGGTGCTGATCCAAGTGAGTCCGCAGCAGACGCGCCGCTCGGGGATCCGCACGCGGTAGCCCGCCGCGGCCAGCAGCCGTGCCGCGGCCAAGGCGATCTCCGGGTCGAACGCGTCGGTGAAGGTATCGATCCACAGCATCACCTCGCCGGAGACACCGCTTCCGACCCGCTCTTCGGGCGCGTAGGCGGACTCGGCCAGCCGGTCGCCTTCGTCCAGATCGCGCCAGATGCGGCGGAAGGTGCGCGGGGCGAGGCGCGGCACGTCGCGGCGCGGGTCGATGCCCGCGGCCCGCAACCCGGCTCGGCGCAGCGCGGTCCGGCCCGCGAGCGCGTTGACGACCCGCGGCATCCGGCTCGCGACGGACAGCCATCGAGGCAGCCAGCCCAGCGCATAGTGATCGACGGGCCGGAGCCGGTGGCGGTAGCGGCGATACAGCGTCTCCGACTTGTAGGTGGCCATGTCCACACCCGCGGGGCAGTCCGACCGGCACGCCCGGCAGGACAGGCACAGATCCAGCGACTCGGCGACGGCGTCCGACGACCAGGGCAGCGCGCCGCGCGTCACCTCTTGCAGCACCCTCGCCCGCCCGCGGGTGCTGTCCTTCTCGTCCCGGGTGGCCTGGTAGGACGGGCACATGAAACCGCCGTCGGCGCGACATTTGCCGACGCCGACACAGCGATGGACCGCGACGCCCATATCGCCGTCGTCCTCCGCGAGCAGGTAACCCTTCGACGCGGCGACGCGACCGAGTCCGGCCAGCCGCAGGTCGGCGTCGATCGGCCGCGGTGCGACAAGCACGCCGGGGTTGAGGATGTCGCCGGGGTCGAACAGCGCTTTGTACCCGGCGAAGACCTCGAGCACCGCGGGGGAGTACATCGCCGCGAGCAACTCGGAGCGAGCCCGGCCGTCACCGTGCTCGCCGGACAGCGAACCGCCGTGCCGGACGACCAGCTCCGCCGCGTCGAAGAGGAAGGCGCGGAAGCGGTGCGGCGCGTCGGCGATCGGGAGATCGAGGCGGACATGGATGCAGCCGTCGCCGATATGCCCGTACAGCAGCCCGTCGACGCCGTGCTCGCGGGTCAGGTCGGCGAAATCGCGCAGGTAGGCGCCGAGCCGGGCAGGTGGGACGGCAGCGTCCTCCCAGCCGGGCCAGGCCGGCTGCCCGTCCGCCGTGCGGCCGGCCAGCCCCGCCCCGTCGGCGCGGATTCGCCACAGCGCCGCGGCGATGCCTGGATCGGTCACGATCCTGCTGTCCACCGCGCCCGCCGTCCGGCACAGCCGCTGCGCGGCGGCCAGCGCCTCGGCCCGCGTCGCGCCCGCGGTCTCCACGAACAGCCACCCACCGCCGCGCGGGAGGTCGGGCACCGTCCCCCGGTGCGCCCGCACCACGTCCACCAGCCGCGCGTCGATGCCCTCCACCGCGATCGGCGCGCAGGCCAGCACGGCGGCGACGTCGTCGGCCGCGGTGGCGATGTCGGGGTAGCCGAGCACCGTGAGCACGGTGGCCGCCGGCAGCTCGACCAGCTCCACGGTCGCGCCGAGCAGCAGGCCGCAGGTGCCCTCGCTGCCGACGAACGCCTTCGCCGCCGACGCGCCGCGCTCGGGCAGCAGGTGTTCCAAGCCGTAACCGGATGCCTGGCGGTCGAAGCGGCCGAGATCGGTGCGCAGCACCGCGAGATTGGCCCGGCTGAATTCCGCGAGACCAGGCACCGCGGACAGGTCGGCGGCCAGCGTGCGCTCCGTGCAGGTGCCGTCCAGGATGCGCAGCTCGCGCACCGTGTCGGAAGTGCGGCCCCACGCGACGGCGCGCGGTCCGCACGCGTTGTTGCCGATCATGCCGCCGAGCGTGCAGCGGTTCTGCGTCGAAGGGTCGGGCCCGAAGCGTAAGCCGTGCGGACGGGCCGCGCGCTGCAACTCCGACAGGACCACGCCCGGCTGCACGGTGGCCAGGCGCTGGTCCGGATCGATCGACACGACCCGGTTCAGATGCCTGCTGAAATCGAGCACCAGCCCGGGGCCGATCGCGTTGCCCGCCACCGACGTTCCCGAGCCGCGCGCGGTCACCGGCAGCCCCTCGGCTCGGGCGAATTCCAAGGTATTCGCTACGTCGTCGTCGGTACGGGGGAAGACGACCGCCGTCGGGAGGACCCGATAGTTCGACGCGTCGGAGGAGTACTCCGCCCGCCGCCGGTCGGAGGTGTCGACCGCACCATCGATCCTGCCGCGCAGGGCCGCCATCCGGTTCACTGTGTTTATTTTTCCAGCGCTGTGTTTGTCTTTCCAGCGCCTGCGGCGCTGGGCGTTCGCGGCCCTCTTGTGGCTCGCGTTTACGCGACCGCCGCTCGCTCCTTCGTCGCGGACGCGGCGGCCGCGTAAACGCGAGCCGGGCCGCGAACGGCGGATGCTCGGTCTCGCTTCGCTCGAAACCGGTGGTGGGGGTGCGCTGGGCGCGTCGGTTGCGGAGCCTGCCGCCAAGGTGCGCGATTCACAGTGGCCGATGACAGGGCGGTCGGCACGCGTGGCCGACCGCGGACAAGGTGGTCCTGGAGACCACCGACCCTGACGGTGAAATATTCGCCCACAGCGTCACCCACTGGCGCGCCGATTGCCAAGCCCGCTGCGCGAGTGCACGGCCCACGGCGGCCGATGACAAGGCGGTCGGCACGCGTGGCCGACCGCGGACAAGGTGGTCCTGGAGACCACCGACCCTGACGGTGAAATATTCGCCCACAGCGTCACCCACTGGGCGCGCCGATTGCCAAGCCCGCTGCGCGAGTGCACGGCCCACGGCGGCCGACGACAAGGCGATCGGCACGCGTGGCCGACCGCGGACAAGGTGGTCCTGGAGACCACCGACCATGGCGGCATGTGTTCGTCTACGGCGTCGGACGTCTACAGGCGGTGCGAAAGGATTGTGGCGGCGCTGGCTGTCCGGCGTTCCAGGCCCATGCGGTCGTGCCGGCTGCTCGCCGGATCGAGACTTGGGGGAAGCGGCGCATCTGTGCGTGCACGCTCGGCGGTATGCGTCGGTGACGAATGCTTCGCCGACACGCCGCGCCGATCGCCCTCCGCCGTTTCGAGGCGGGCATGCCGGCGGCGTTCGCCGGGTGTTCGCCGCGCCGGTTGCGCCAACGTCATTCGCGTCAGGGGCGGGTGGGAGGTTCGGGGCCTCGGCCGGTTTCGCTGTGGGCGGAAACCCTCGGCTGACGGGATCGACTTGAACTCAACCATTGTTGAGGTCTTAGTGTCGGTGGCCAGGTCTTGGATGGGTGGGGAGCGAAGAGGGAGTACGACGTGAGCATCGAATCCGTGGCGTGGAGCCAGATGTACCGGCGGGCGAACGCGCCGCAGGAACAGCGGCCGTTCCGGCTCGCCACCGCGCGGCGCATCCTGCGGTTCGCCGCGCCGCACCGGCGGCGGATCGGCGCGTTCCTGCTGTTCAGTGTGGTGTCGGCGGTGCTCGCGGTGGCGACGCCGGTGCTTGCGGGCCGGGTCGTCGACCACATAGTCGGCGGGGCGGCGCCACGGGTGGTGGTCGTTCTCGCGGCGGTGATCGGCGTGCTCGCGGTGTTCGACGCGGGGCTCGGGGTCGCGATCCGGTGGATGTCGGCGCGCATCGGTGAGGGGCTCATCCTCGATCTGCGCACCGCCGTGTTCGACCACGTGCAGAAGATGCCCGTCGCCTTCTTCACCCGCACCAGGACCGGCGCGCTGGTCAGCCGCTTGAACAACGATGTGATCGGCGCTCAGCGGGCGTTCAGCGACACCCTGTCCGGCGTGGTGGCCAACCTGGTCACCCTCGCGCTGACCCTCGGGGTGATGATCAGCATCTCGTGGCAGATCACCTTGCTCGCGCTGGTGTTGCTCCCGGTGTTCGTGTTCCCGGCGCGCCGGATGGGCAACCGCCTGGCCGACTTGCAGCGCGAAGCCGCCCGGCTGAACGCGGCGATGAGCACCCAGATGACCGAGCGGTTCTCCGCGCCGGGCGCGACGCTGGTCAAACTCTTCGGGCGGCCGGAACAGGAGTCCGACGAGTTCGCGCTGCGGGCCCGCCGGGTGCGGAACATCGGCGTGCGCACCGCGATGCTGCAAACGGTCTTCGTCACCTCGCTCACCCTGGTGTCCGCGCTGGCGATCGCCTTGGTGTACGGCCTCGGCGGCTGGTACGCCCTGCGCGGGCAGCTGGACGCGGGCGCGGTCGTGGCGCTGTCGCTGCTGCTGACCAGGCTCTACACCCCGCTCACCGCACTGGCCAGCGCCCGGATGGAGATCATGGCCGCGCTGGTGAGCTTCGAGCGCGTCTTCGAAGTGCTCGATCTGAAGCCGCTGATCGAGGACGCGCCGGATGCGAAACCGGTTCCGGAGGGCCCGGTCGCGGTGGAGCTGGACGCGGTGAGCTTCGGCTACCCGTCGGCCGACAAGGTGTCGCTGGCCTCACTGGAGGACGTGGCGAATCTGGACACCCGCGGCGGGGTGCAGGTGCTGCACGACGTGTCGCTGCGCGCCGAGCCCGGTCAGCTGGTCGCGCTGGTCGGCTCGTCGGGCGCGGGCAAATCGACCATCGCGCAGCTTGTCTCCCGTCTCTACGACGTCGACGCGGGCGCGGTGCGGTTGAACGGCGTCGACGTGCGCGAGGTGACCACCGGATCGCTCCGCGACACCGTCGGCCTCGTCACCCAGGACGGGCACCTGTTCCACGACACCATCCGCGCCAATCTCCTGCTCGCGCGGCCGGAGGCCACCGAGGACGAACTGTGGGACGCGCTCGAGCGCGCCCGGCTGCGCGACTTGATCGCGTCGCTGCCGGACGGGTTGGAGACCGTGGTCGGCGAGCGCGGCTACCGGCTCTCCGGGGGTGAACGCCAGCGCCTGACCATCGCCCGCCTGCTGCTCAAGCAGCCGCGTGTGGTGATCCTGGACGAGGCGACCGCGTCGCTGGACTCGACCTCGGAAGCCGCCGTGCAGGAGGCGCTGTCCGAAGCGCTGGAGGGCAGGACCGCGTTGGTGATCGCGCACCGGTTGTCCACCATCCGCGCCGCCGACCAGATCCTGGTGCTGGAACAGGGCCGGATCGTGGAGCGCGGCACCCACTCCGAGCTACTGAACGCCGATGGCCGCTACGCGGAGCTGTACCGCACCCAGTTCGCCGAGGAACCCGTCACGGCCGCGGCCTGATCCGTTGTCCGGCTAGCTCGCCGTCTGGTCCGCGGTACAGGTGGTGTCGGCCTCCGGCAGGGTTCCCGCGCCGAAGTAGGCGTTGATCGCGTTGTTCACGCAACTGCTCAGCTCCGGCCGGAACGTCATGTGAATGCGGACGTCTTGCAGGCTGACCAGGCGCGACGCCGACAGGTACTGGTGCAGCCGGACGCCGTGCGCATAGGGAGTGCGCGGATCGCCCGTCGCCTGCACGATGAGCGCGGGCACGGCGTTGCGCACCACGGTCGGCGGCTCCACCGGGCGCGGCCAGAAGGCGCACGGCTGGATGTTGCCCGCCAGCGCACCGAACACCGGCTGCGTGGCGCGGTTCTCCTCGATAGTGCGCCAGTACCAGAGCGGATCGATGGGCGCGCTGACATCACCGCAGGCGATCTCCGCGAGGACGGAGTTCTCGTTGTCGCGCAGCGCCGCCACGATGGCGCGCAGCCGTGGCGTCTGCGCGGTCGTGGGCGGACCGCCCGCGGCGTCGGCGAGTTCGCGCACCGTCGCGGCCAACGGCTCGTTCAGCCGGTAGTTCCACAGCAAGGCGTGCAGGATGAACGGCAACCAATGGTCGTCGATCGCGAATCCATCGATGACGATCGGCCTGCGGTTGGCGATCCGGACCAATTCCTCGATCTTCGCGCGCACCTGCTGCGGCGTCGCGCCGAGCCGGAACTGCTCGTCCCTGGCGGCGGCCCACACCGCCCAATCGTCCAAGGCGATTTCGTCGGCGGGTCCCCAATCCTGGACCAGGCCCGTCCAGTACCGATCCGGGTCGATCGCGCTGTCGAGCACGATCCGATCGCTGCGCTCGGGGAACATCTGGGTGAACACGGCCCCGAGGTACGTGCCATAGGACAAGCCGTAGAAGTTGATCTTCTCCTCGCCCAGGGCGGCCCGCACGACGTCCATGTCCCGCGCCGTGTTGCGAGTGGTGAACTGCCGCACCAACTGCGGATCACGAACGACGCAGCTCGCGGCCATGCCCGCGGACTGAACGGTGTCGTGCGCGAAGCCCAGCGGATCCAGGCCCGCCGACCGGACCATCTCGCCGACCGGCCAGCCGCACCGCGGGCTCGAGGTGGATTCGCCGACGCCGCGCGGGTCCAGCCCGATCAGGTCGTAACTCGCCAGCACGTCCGGCGACAGCACGTCGCCGAGCAGATCCACACTGTCCAGGCCCGGCCCGCCGGGACCACCCGGATTCGACACCAGGATGCCCCGCCGCCGCGCCGGAT
The DNA here is from genome assembly GCF_044389845.1 of Nocardia sp. NPDC019323. Classification (NCBI taxonomy): domain Bacteria; kingdom Bacillati; phylum Actinomycetota; class Actinomycetes; order Mycobacteriales; family Nocardiaceae; genus Nocardia; species Nocardia sp. NPDC019323. The sequence continues at coordinate 512,494 of NZ_JBIRYN010000002.1, read as the reverse complement.
CGCTGGCCTTCACCCGGGATATCGCCAAAGTGATCGTGCGACCGCCCGGCTGCCCGTATTCGAGCGGCACGACGACGTTCGCGCACTCGCCACCGGCCTTGTCCAGATTCTCGACGCCGCACGGCTTCCACTCCAGCGGCTGGTGATAGAAGCGGTCCAAGCCGTTCGCGCGCGAGTCGTTCACCGGATCGGCCCGGCCGTACGCGGGCGCGGCGAGCAGCGCGGACGCCGCCACTATCGACATCGAACGCCAGAACAGATTCGCGGACAAGGAAGTTCGCCTCTCGACCGGAGCGAGCACGGAGATGATGCGGAAGAACCGTATCGGATCGGTGCTCGCGACGGCGGCAACGACTTCCCCCGCGCGGCGGGGTCGGGTCACGACCGGTGCCGGGATGTCGGCGAGGCCTTGCGGCTTCCCCCGCGCGGGGTCCGGTCGAGGTCAGCCGCAAGATCGGCGCGCCTGTCGCATCTGGGCGCGTCACCGCGCGACGCCGCTTGCGCCGGAGCCGAGGACCTTCGGTCAGAACTCACCCATGACGCCGAGCACGGTGCGCCCCCGATGGCTGCCGTCGCGGATGGAGTGCAGCACTTTCTCCACATCGGTGATCGGCGCGTAGTTCTGCAGCGCCGAAAGATGCTGCGGGCGTAGTTCTTTGCCGAGCTGTGCCCAAACCTCCCGACGGCGATCGATGGGCAGGTTGACCGAGTCGATGCCTTCGAGGGTGACGCCGCGCAGGATGAACGGCATCACCGTGGTGGGCAGCTCAGGTCCGCCGGTGAGCCCGCTCGCCGCGACCACGCCGCCGTAACCGATGGCGCTGAGCACGTAGGCCAGCGACGCGCCGCCGACGCTGTCCACGGCCGCGGCCCACCGCGCCTTGGTCAGCGGCCGCGGCTTGGCGTTCGGGTCCTCCGGCAACCTGCCGATCACCTCGTTCGCGCCGATCTCGCTGAGCAGATCGTTCGCGTCGGTCTTGCCCGTGGACGCGATGACCTCGAAGCCGAGGCCGGAGAGGATGTCGATGCTCACGCTGCCGACTCCGCCGGTCGCGCCGGTGACCAGCACCGGGCCCGCGTCTGGCATGAGGCCGCGATCGAGCAGGGCCTGCACGCTCAGGGCAGCGGTGAACCCGGCGTTGCCGAGCGCGGCGGCGTCGCGCAGGCTCAGCCCATCCAGCTTGACCACCCATTCGGCCGGCACCCTGGCGTATTCGGCGAAGCCGCCGTTGTGCGAAACGCCGATGTCGTAACCGTGTGCGATCACCTGGTCACCCGGCGCGAAATCGTCGTCGGCGGACTCGACCACCTCACCGACGAGATCGATGCCGGGGACGATCGGGTAGTCGCGCACCACACCGCCGCCCTTGGTGATCGCCAGACCGTCCTTGTAGTTCGCGCTCGAGTAGTGCACCTTGATCGTCACGTCACCCGGCCCGAGGAAATCCTCGCCGACCTGCTGCCGGGTCAGGACGATCCCGCTATCCGATTCGTGTGCCACCATCGCCCAGAACTCCATGCGGACGAGCATACGAGCGTAGGGACGGGTCCGGGAGCTACTGCGGCAGGAGTTCCAGCCGCACGCCGAGCAGACGAACCGGGCGGTCGAGGTCGAACCGTTCGACGATGCGCAGCGCCGTCTCGGCGATTCGCGCGACGTCGATGGTCGGTTCGGGCAATTTCTCCTGTTTGCTGCGGGTGTAGAAGGTGTTCGTGCGCACCGTCACCGAAACGCGGGTGCCGATCCGGCCCGCCGCGGCCATCTCCTCGGCGACCTCGGTGGCCAGCCGCGCGACCTGGGCGCGGATCTCGCCGGGATCGGTCAGATCGTGCGGGAAGGTCTCGGATTTGCTGCGCCCGATCGGGATTCGCGGTTCGGTCGTGACGTCCGTATCTCCTTTGCCGTGGCCGAGCACCCAGAGATACGGACCGGTGTTCGGCCCGAATTCGGCGGCCAGGCGATGCCGGTCCGCCGCCATCAGCTCGCCGACAGTGCGAATGCCGAGTTCGGCGAGCCGGGCGGCGATGCGGCTGCCGATGCCCCACAGCGCGTCGGTCGGGCGGTGGGCCATGACCTCGGTCCAGTTCGCGGCCGTGAGCCGGAAGACGCCCGCGGCGGCGCCCGCGCCGGCGGCGGGCTCGGCCGAGGACTTGCCCGCCGACTTGGCGAAGCCGGTCGCGAGCTTGGCGGTGAGCTTGTTGTCCCCGATGCCGATCGAGCAGGTCAGCTCGAGTCCGGCGATGGCGTCGCGCACCTGCCGCGCGAGGGCTTCCGGATCGTCGGTGTCGGCGGCGAGGAACGCCTCGTCCCAGCCCCACACCTCGACCCGTCCCGGAAACGTCCGCAACAGGGCCATGACTTCGTCGGAAGCGTCCTCGTATGCGGCCATGTCCAAGGGGAGGAACACGCCGTCGGGACACTTGCGCTGGGCGCTGCGCAGCGGCATCCCGGCCCGCACGCCGAACGCGCGCGCCGGATAGGACGCGCAGGTCACCACCTTGCGCGGCTCGCTGGGATCGCCATTGCCGCCGACGATGACCGGCAGTCCCCGCAGTTCCGGGTGACGGCGGAACTCCACCGCCGCCTGGAACTGATCGAGGTCGACGTGCAACAGCCATCTGGCCACATGCCGTTCTTACCGCAGGGGTGCGACACACCGGTCTGGATTGCGCCGATCGCCCGCCGACCGGCAACACCGCGCCCTCGCGCACCCCGCCATTGCGAGGCCGCAAAAACAGAACTAAATTCTGGTCATGAAGATTCGAGATCGGTTGCTCTTGGCGGCCGAGCGCCAGTTCGCCGAGCACGGCGCCCTCGACGCGACGCTGACGCAGATCCGCGCCGCGGCGGGCGCCAGCGTCGGCGCGCTGTATCACCATTTCCCGGACAAGTCCGACCTGTACCGGCAGGTCTGGGCCAACGCGCTGGCGGACTATCAGGAGCATTTCTGGGCGGTGGTCGGTGACAGCGCCGACGCGCGCGAAGGCGTCGTCGCCGGCGTGCACGAGCACTTGCGCTGGGTGAGCGAGAATCAATACCGCGCCACCGTGCTCACCGCGGCGCGGCCGCCAGGGGTGCGCGAGAGCGAGGGCAATCGCCGCTTCATGTCCGACGTGACTCGGTGGTGGCGCACGCACGCTGGGTACGGGGCGGTGCGGGATCTTCCGATCGACCTTGTCTACGCGCTGTGGCTCGGCCCGGCGCAGGAATACACGCGCCAGTGGCTCGGCGGGGAAATGCGCCTCGCCCCCGATCGAGTCGCGGGGGAACTCGCGGATGCCGCCTGGCTCGCCCTCGCCGCCGACCGCCCCAGAGCCGCGAAAGAGATGTCCCGATGACGACCACCATGACCCTCGACCTCGACAGCGCCAAGAAGATACTGGCCGCACAGCCCTTCGCGAGCCTGGTCGGCACCGAGATCACCGCGTTCGGCGACGGCGCCGCGACCCTGGTCATCCCATTGCGCCCGGAATTGACCCAGCAGTTCGGCTATGTGCACGGCGGCGTGCTGGCGTACGCGGCCGACAACGCCCTCACCTTCGCCGCGGGAACGGTGCTCGGCGCGAACGTGCTCACCGGCGGCGTCACCATCACCTACCTGCGTCCCGCCGCGGGCGAACGATTGCGCATCGAGGCAACTGTCACGGGGGCGACGCGCCGCCAAGCGGTGGCCCACTGCGAGATCTACGCGGAAAGCCGTGACCGCGAACCGATCCTGTGCGCGGTGGGCCAAGGCACGACGCGGCTCGCGGAAACCGACCTGACCGGCACGAACGGCTCGTAACCTCGCATCGAGCGACGGCCCTTTCGCAATACGAAAGGCCGGGCACGGAATCGTTCCCGTGCCCGGCCCGTCAGCCCAGGTCAGGCAGTCGCCGCGAAGGCGGGCCCCAACGCGGGCTCGGCCACCGGCTCGATCGCGTAGGCCAGGATGTCGGCCACATCGGCGACCGGCCGGACGTCCAGCGCGGCCAGCACCTCCGCCGGTACGTCGTCCAGGTCCGGCTCGTTGCGCGCCGGGATGAACACCGTCTTCAATCCGGCCCGCTGGGCGGCGAGCAGCTTCTGCTTGACGCCGCCGATCGGCAGCACCCGGCCGTTCAGCGTGACCTCACCGGTCATGCCGACGTCCGATCGCACCTGACGGCCCAGCGCCAGCGACACCAGGGCGGTGACCATCGTGACGCCCGCCGACGGTCCGTCCTTGGGCACGGCGCCCGCAGGGAAGTGGATGTGGATATTGCGATCCAGCACCGACGGCTCGATGCCGATCTCCTCCAGGTGCGAACGCACGTAGGTCAACGCGATCTGCGCCGACTCCTTCATCACGTCGCCGAGCTGGCCGGTGAGCGTCAGCGAGCGCTCGCCCTCGGCGGCGTTCGCCTCGATGTAGAGGACGTCGCCGCCCGCGCCGGTCACGGCCAAGCCGGTGGCCACACCGGGAACGGCCGTGCGTTCCACCGAGTCCGGGGTGAAGCGAGGACGACCCAGGTAATCCTTCAAGTCGTCCAGACCGATCGTCAGGGCCCCCGCGCCGACCTTCTCCTCGTAACCCAGTTCGGGGTCGTACCCCGATCCGGCCTCGCGCTCCGACAGCCGCGTGGCCGCCTTGCGCAGCGCTTTGGCGATCAGCCGCTCCATCTGCCTGACCCCGGCCTCCCTGGTGTAGTTGGCGGCGATCTCGCGCAGCGCCTCCTCGGTCACCGACACCTCGTCGGCGGTCAGGGCGTTGCGCTCCAGCTGCCGCGGCACCAGGAAGTCGCGCGCGATGGCCACCTTGTCGTCCTCGGTGTAGCCGTCGACGGTGATCAGCTCCATCCGGTCCAGCAGCGGGCCGGGGATGGTCTCCATGACGTTCGCCGTGGCGATGAACAGCACGTCGGACAGGTCCAGGTCGAGATCCAGGTAGTGGTCGCGGAACGTGTGGTTCTGCGCCGGGTCGAGCACCTCGAGCAGGGCGGCCGCAGGGTCGCCGCGGAAGTCGGAGCCGACCTTGTCGATCTCGTCCAGCAGGACGACCGGGTTCATCGAACCGGCTTCCTTCATGGCCCGCACGATCCGGCCGGGCATGGCGCCGACGTAGGTGCGGCGGTGCCCGCGGATCTCGGCCTCGTCGCGCACGCCGCCAAGAGCCACGCGGACGAACTCGCGGCCGAGAGCGCGCGCCACGGACTCGCCCAGCGAGGTCTTGCCTACACCGGGCGGGCCGACCAGCACCAGCACCGCGCCGGACCCGCGTCCGCCGACGACCTCCAGGCCGCGGGCGGCCCGGCGTGCGCGGACGGCCAGGTACTCGACCATGCGGTCCTTGACCTCTTCCAGGCCGTGGTGGTCGGCGTCCAGCACCGCGCGAGCGGCCGAGACGTCGGTGCTGTCGGTGGTCTTCACCGTCCACGGCAGCTCGAGCACGGTGTCCAGCCAGGTCCGGATCCAGCCGGATTCCGGGCTCTGATCGCTGGCTCGCTCCAGCCTGCCGACCTCGCGCAGCGCCGCCTCGCGCACGGTGTCGGGCAGATCGGCTTGCTCGACGCGGGTGCGGTAGTCGTCGGCGCCGTCCGGCTCGTCCTCGCCGAGTTCCTTGCGAATGGCGTTGAGCTGCTGGCGCAGCAGGAATTCGCGCTGGCTCTTCTCCATGCCCTCGCGCACGTCTTCGCTGATCTTCTCGCTGATCTCGGCCTCGGCGATGTGCGCCTTGGTCCACTCGATCAGGGTGGTGAGTCGCTCGGCCACGTCGGGGGTCTCGAGCAGTTCGCGCTTCTGATCGGAAGTCAGGTACGGGGCGTAGCCCGCGGTGTCGGCGATGGCCGACGGATCGGTCAGCTGATTGACCGCGTCGATGATCTGCCAGGCCTCACGGCGTTGCAGCACCGAGACGACCAGCTTCTTGTATTCCGCGGCCAGTTCCTTGGTGCGGCCGTCGGCGGCGGGCGTCTCGACCGGCTCGGCCTCGACCCACAGCGCGGCGCCGGGACCGGTGACCCCGTGCCCGATCTTGGCGCGCCGTTCGGCCTTGAGGACGGCGGCAGGAGCGCCGCCGCGCATCCGGCCGACCTGTTCGATGGTGGCGACCACACCGTAGGTGGCGTAGCCCTCGGTCAGCCGCGGCGCGAGCAGCACGGCGTCGGTCTTGGCGGCGCGCGCGGCGTCGATCGCGGCCTGCGCGGATTCGTCCAGTTCGATGGGCACGACCATGCCCGGCAGCACGATCGGATCGGTGAGGAACAGCACCGGCAGGTTCTGTGGTGTAGTCACGTTCTTCGACCCTTCCAAAAGTTGAGCGATGCCTACTCAACCCCGGGGCGAGTGGGTTTGTTCCGCCCCGACCGGTCCGTTCGCTGACGGCGAAGTCGCGGCCGGCTTCGCGTTGACACCCCGTCCAAGGCAATGAGAACGTTGTGACCTTGGTATCTCATACCGGCGGTACCGCCGGATCGGCTTAGGGAGTCCCATCGATGTCGTCGCTCGCCGCTGGCGTGTTCATCGACTGGGAAAGCCTGACCGGGCAGCCGAAGTTCGTGGTCGACCTGATCACGTTCCCGATCTTCAGCGCGCTGGCGGGATGGCTGACCAACTGGACCGGCGTGCTGATGCTGTTCTGGCCGATCGTCTTTCGCGGCATCCGCATCCCCGGTCTGCACGTGCTCTACCCGTATTTCCCGCGCCGGGTGCAAGTGCTGCCGACCTTCTCCGGTGACGGCCGCCGCCTCGGATTCCAGGGCTTCATCCCGGCGCGCGCGGAGAAGATGGCCAGCATCTGCGTGGACAAGGCGCTGATGCGGATCGGCAGTCCCAAGGACTTCATCCACGAACTCGATCTCGACGGCATCGCCGACTACATCGCGGTGCTTGCGCGCGAGCAGGTGCGCCCGCTGGTGGACGAGCTGATGTACCGGGAGAACCCCGACCTGTGGCGTACGGTGCCGCGCGCGGCCAAGCAATTGATCTACCAGCGGGTGGATCGGGAACTGCCCGCGCTGTCGCGCCGCGCGTTCGCGTCGCTCGGCGACAACGTCGACCAGTTGATCGGCATCAAGGGCTTCGTGATCCGCTATCTGCAGGACAACCCGGCCATCCTCAAGGACCTGACCACCACCATCGCGGCGCCCGAACTGCGCTTCATGGTGCGCATCGGCTTGCTCGGCGCGCCCTTCGGCGTGCTGCTGGCTCTATACCTGCATGTGCACCAGCAGATTCCGGTGCTCGGCTGGGTACCCGGGTGGGTGATCGTCCTGCTCGTCTCGGCGGCGATCGGCGTGATCGTGAACGTCATCGCGGTGAAGATGGTGTTCGAGCCGGGCGACCCGCAACCGAGGTACAAGTACCTGTGGAAGCAAGCGCTGCTGGCGAAACGGCAGCCGCAGGCGGCGACCGATCTGGCGCACATCCTGGCCTACCAGGTGCTGACGCTGCCGAATCTGTCCAAGGAGCTGCTCGACGGCCCGAACGGGGACAAGACCAGGCAGTTGCTGGAACGCTTGATCGCCGACGAGATCAACCGTCAGCTCGGGCCGACCACCACACTGGTGCGGGCGGCGCTGGGGCGTCGTCAGTTCGACAACCTCACCGTCGGCGCGGCGGGCGCCGCCGTCGGCTTGGCGCCGACCCTCGTCGAGGACGAAGAGTTCACCCGGGAGCAGGCCAAGACCATCGATGAGTTCGCCGCGCGTAAGCTGCGGCGGCTCACTCCGGGGGAGTTCATGGAGATGTTCTACGCGTCCGTCGAGCAGGACGCCTGGCTGCTGTATCTGCACGGCGCGGTGCTCGGCCTCGTCGTCGGAGCCGCCCACCTGCTCCTTTTCGGCTGGTAACGGGCCCGTCGTCCCCGAGATAAAACAAGCATGCTTGCCTTTTTTTGGGCTCGCTGCGATGCTGGACCACGGTGGCGCACGAGGCGGTGGGCCCGGACGGCAGGGGCACAGATGGCTGACCTAGAGGCTTTGCTCGGCGATTTCGCCGACGAATGCGCGGACCTGGAACGACTCGTCGCCCCGCTGGCGCCCGAGGAATGGGCCCGCGCCACACCCGCGCCCGGCTGGACCATCGCTCATCAGATCGGGCACCTGGCCTGGACCGACGAGATCGCGACGATCGCCACCGCGGACGCAGCCCGCTTCCAGCAGTTGCTGACCGAGGCCGGGCCGCGCGCGCTCACCTTCGTCGACGAGGCCGCCGAGAAGGCCGCGACCGAACCGCCCGCCGAGCTGCTCGACCGCTGGCGGCGTGGGCGCGCCTCGCTCGCCGCCGCGCTGCGCGCCGTGCCCGCCGGCGCCAAACTGCCGTGGTTCGGCCCGCCCATGAGCGCCGCGTCGATGATCTCCGCCCGCATCATGGAGACCTGGGCGCACGGACAGGACGTGGCCGATGCGATCGGGGTGCGCCGCTCGCCCACGGCGCGACTGCGCACCGTGGCCCATATCGGCGTGCGCACCAGGAACTTCGCCTACACCGTGCACGGAAAGAACCCGCCCGCAGCGGATTTCCGGGTGGAGCTCACCGCGCCGGATCGCACCATCTGGTCCTGGGGACCGGAGGACGCCGAACAGCGGGTGACCGGACCGGCGCTCGACTTCTGCCTGCTGGTGACCCAGCGCCGCCATCCGGACGACCTGGCACTCGTCGCGTACGGCGAGGACGCCGCGGAATGGCTCACCATCGCACAGGCTTTCGCGGGTCCGTCGGGCGAGGGAAGGACGGCGGGCCAGTTCACCTGACCCGCCCACACCCGACCCGATCGACGATGATGCGGGAGCGGGCGAGCGCCACACTTGGGTGCGCCGTGTTCATGTCGACGGCCGGACGCCGTTGGCCGGGTGTCTCGAGGTGGCAGTCGAGAATGGCGCTCGCCAGCTATCCGATATTTACCCGCCCGTGCGCTCCCGGAAACATCCGCGCAAGACAGACCGGGGCGCGTCGGCTCGTGCCCCCGCCCGCGCCCTTTGTGATCCTGCTCTCTCCGATGCGGTATGCCCCACGACCGCACAGGTAATCTGGTCGCGCGTACAGCTTTCCACGGTGCTGGTCGCCTGTGGGGAGCGGCGTCGCAGGGAAAGGAGCGCATCGTGACAGCACACCGGCCTGCCCAGGTCGCACGGCATGCCGCCGTCGTGCTCGCCGGTGCGGCCAGCCTGAGCCTGACCGTCGCGGCGGGCGCGTACATCGTCCACCAGATCGCCGATACGCAGCGCCCCGATACTCCGATCGCCGCGCCGGTCACCCCGGCCGCCCCGGATGAGCCCCGCCACGGACACGGCAGGGACTTCGATCCCGTGCTGACCGGCAACAGTTTCGTCTTGTCCGCAACGGTTTCCGAGTCCCATGTCGCTGAGCCGGAACAGGTTGAGCAGCAAGCTGCTTCGCTTACCACACCTCCTGCCCGCACCCCGGTGGGCGGTACGGTCCGGATCGGCGACGCCTACGTCGGGGCGCGAGTCGCGGAGGGCGAGGCAGACACGGTCTCGGTCACCGTGGACACGAATGCCTTGACCATGCTCACGGGTCTGCTGCACTCCGATTCCAGGCCGGAGCCGAATGCGGGCAACGTGACCACGATGCGCACCGATCTCGATACCCAGCGGGGCGAAGTGCGAGTGGCGTTCTCCGACCCGAGTCTGGGCGAGCACGGCGTTCAGCTGGATCGTCACCCCGCCCCGAAGGGAACCGACGAGCGCGCGCCCGCGCGCGGTGCGGCGGATTCCACCGTGGTGTGACCCACCGCTTACCCTGCTCGGCATGAGCGCCTACGACTTCTGCGTCATCGGCGGCGGCATCGTCGGAGTGGCGACCGCGCACCGGATCCTGGCGCGCCATCCCGGTGCCAGCCTGGTGCTGCTGGAGAAAGCAGAGCGCCTTGCCGTCCATCAAACCGGGCACAACAGCGGCGTCATCCACTCCGGCATCTACTACCCGCCGGACAGCCTGAAAGCCAGGCTGTGCCGCCGTGGTGCGCGCTGGACCAAGGAGTTCGCGGCGGCACACGATATTCCACACCGGGTCTGCGGCAAGTTGCTGGTCGCCACAGACGACGCCGAGTACACGCGCATGCTCGCACTGCACGAGCGATCCGTCGTCAACGGGGTGGATGTCGAGCTGATCGACGCCGCCGAACTCGCGCGGCGAGAACCGAACGTCACCGGTGTCGGCGCGCTCTTCGTCCCGGACACCGGTATCGTCGACTTCACCGCGGTGACCGAAGCGCTGGCCGGGGAAGTGCGCAGCGCCGGAGGCGAATTCGTGTTCGGCGCCGAGGTCGCGACGCTCACCGAGACATCGGACGCCGTGACCGCCGCCGGACCGGCCGGCTCGTGGACGGCGCGTCGCCTGGTGGTCTGCGCGGGGCTGCAAGCCGACCGGATGGCACGGGCGGCCGGACTGCGCACCAACTTTCGCATCGTTCCCTTCCGCGGGGAGTACTATCAGCTGCCGCAGGAGCGCAACGGCCTGGTCAGCACGTTGATATATCCGATTCCCGATCCCGAATTACCTTTCCTCGGCGTGCATCTGAGCCCGACCATCGACGGAACGCTCACCGTCGGCCCGAACGCGGTGCTCGGCCTGTCCAGGGAGGGCTACCGCAAAGGCAGCGTCGACTTGCGCGACGCACGAGAAGTGCTCGGCTTCAGCGGCTTCCACCGCGTCGCCAAGGCGAATGTGCGCACCGGACTGCGTGAGCTGCGCAATTCGCTGTTCAAGCGGGGATACCTGGCACAGTGCCGCCGCTACTGCCCGGAGCTGACCCTCGCCGATCTGCTTCCCCGGGAAGCCGGAATTCGCGCACAGGCGGTCTTGCGCGACGGCACCTTGGCGCACGATTTCCTGCTCGAACGCACCGAGCGCTCGGTGCATCTGCTCAATGCCCCCTCACCTGCGGCGACCTCGGCCATGCCGATCGCGGAGCACATCGTCGATCAGCTCTGAACAGGCGTGCGAGGCCGGTTCTCCCAAGCAACCACTCGGTCGCAATCTTGCGATTGCATGCACCAAATCGCCCAGAGCTCTCGAATAAAGAGGACAGCTGTAGTACTTTTGACGCCAGTCGTGGGACAGGGAGGGCCTATGGGCCACATCAAGTACGCGAGTGACGTCGGAGCGCCTGTCGAGGTCGCTTTCAACTACACCGACAACCATCTCTTCGTACCGGATTGGATGTTCGGCATCGCGGACTTCGTACCGACCGGCGACCGGGACCGCGGGCTCGGCGCGGTGTTCGCCGTCAGCAGCCGCCTCGCGCTCTGGCAACCGACCACCACCTGTGAGATCACCGAATACCGCCCCAACGCGGTGATCGGGTACACCCTGCGCGGGCGTTTCTCCGGCACGCTGCGGCTGCGCTTCGACCCGCTCGGTTACGGACGCTCGGTGCTGACCTCGGAGGCGGAGTACAGTCCGCCTCGCGGGGCACTCGGGCGTCTGGGCGCAGGCTTGGTGGACGCCGCCGTGAAATCGGCGTTGCGGCGCACGGAGTCGCGGCTACGAAGGGAGATAGAAGAATTCCACGGTACCGATCTTGTCGGTCGGATTGCGTAGGGTGCCAGCCATGATCATCGTGAGCACCGACGGATCCTGCCTCCGCAATCCCGGCGGCGCCATCGGCTGGGCTTGGGTCAATCATCAGGGCTCTTCGGCGAGTGGGGGAGCCGCGTCGGGAACCAATCAGGTCGCGGAGTTGCGCGCGGTGCTGGAAGCGATCGTCGCCCATCCCGGATCCGAACCCCTGCTCATCGAGAGCGATTCGCTCTACGCCATCAAGTGCGCCTCGGAGTGGGTGTCGGGGTGGCGACTCAACGGCTGGCGCACCTCGACCGGTGGCGCGGTGAAGAACGTTGAACTCGTCCGGCAGATCGATCAGGCCATCGCGAGCAGGCCGGGCCCGGTCCGGTTCCGCTGGGTCCGCGGGCATGTCGGCAACTACTTCAACGAACAGGCCGATGCGCTGGCCGGAGAAGCGGCTCGGCAGGCCGCGGTCACCGCGGCTGTCGCCGAGGCGAACACCGTGGAAATGCTCGCGGTGACTGTGGAGGAAACGCCAACGGCGCCGGAAGCGCCGAAGGACAAGGCCGCGGGGAAGGCGGCCGCGCCGTCGGCGCCACAGGCTTTGACGCTGTTCTGATCGCGCGGCGAAGCGCCGCAGGCTGCCCGAATGACCTCCGGCGGTGGTGGCTCGGCCCACCGCCGGAGGCGCTCGGCTAGTTGCCCGGCTGCGGTGCGGGCTGACCAGACGGTGCGGGCTGCGGAGTGCCGCCCGGCGCCGGAGCACCGCCCGGTGCGGGAGCGCCAGGCAGGCCGGTGCCCGCGCCCTTCAGCATCGGCGAATCGAGCTTCTCGACCAGCCACTTGTCGCCCGACTTCGACAGCTGGGCGATCACCACGACGAACTGCCGCTCGGGGTTGGCCTGGGTGAAGTTGGTCCGGTACTGCGTGAGGGTCACCAGCACCTTGGCCGAGGTCTTGTCACCGGACTGGTAGCCGCACTGCACGTCGTCGACCCACGACTTGACCTGCGCCTGCACCATGGCGTCCTTGAGCGCCTTGGTCGCGTCGTCGAACTCCTTGAGGAACTCGCCCGAGGAGCCCGCCTTCACCGTGGCGAAGTAGTCGTCGAGGTTCTTGGAGTAGTCGTAGACCGAGACGTCCTTGCCGAATTCGCACGCGGCGTTGGTGGAGTCGCGGATCGCGTCGAGCTTGTCGCCGCGGTCCTTGCCCTGCAAGAAGAAGACCACCACCGCGGTGATCGCCGCGACCGCGAGCACGCCGGCCACGAACGCGGCCACCAGCGGAAGCGACGTGGACTTCGCGGGCCGCGCGGGTGCGTCCTTGCGGGACTCGCCCTTCGCTGTCTGTTGCTTCGCGCCTGCCTCGGCCTTGTCTGCCTTCTCCGCCTTGGACAGGTCGGGCGTCGCCGCGCCAGCGGCGTCCTGCGACTTCCCGGTCACCGCGTCGGTGTCCTGGTCGGAGGCGGCGGCCGTGGTCTCGGCGTCCTTGCCGGTCTCGGCGTCGTCGGTAGACATCGATAAAACCTGCACTTTCCCGGCGCGCGTCGGTGCGCACCGATTGGCTTCAGTGGTCCGCGACAGCGAACCTCGAGCGTTCCACCGGCGAGTATGCCCGGCCGGCGGGATGACCGCAGGGCCGGGTACGTCTCACCGCACCGGAGGCAGCGTCCGCTCGTTCGGATCCACACCCGGCGGCATGTGCGCGCCGTTGTTCGGCACGTCCGGCCGCGGAGCGTTGGCGGCGCCGCGGATCTGCTGACCCGGCGGCGGGTTCTCACAGTAGTTCCACTTCGGGATCGTGCCGTCCTGCACGACCTCGTTGCGGATCTTCGGGGTGTTGTAGGTGCAGAACGGCCGCGGCCAGATGTCGATCATCGCGTGGAACTCGCCGTCGTGCGCCGGAACGCCGAGCGCTTCGCCACCGACCGCGAGCGAGGGGAACAGCGCGCGCAGCGCGGGCAGCCGCAGCTGCGCCGCTTTCGTGATCGCCTGGAAATTGGTGGCCAGGCTGGTGATCGGATCGGCCGTCTTGTCCACCACCGCACCCAGGCTGGTGAGCTGGCCCGGCGCCTGCTCGAGCACTCGTTGCAGTTCCGCGTTGGCGTTGTTGAACTGCTCGAACAGCACGCCGGAGTTGCGGGTCAGCGTGGCCAGATCCGGTTGCGCCATGGACGTGGTGTTCGCGATGGTGCGCAAGTTGGTGATCAGGTTCGTGGTCTGCGGCAGCAGCGAGTCCAGGCCCGCCATCGCCAAGCTGATGCCGTTGACCAACCCGCGCAGCTGATCCGGGCCGCCGCTGAGCGCGATGTCCAGCTCGTTGAGGATGACCTGGAAGTGATCGGGGTTGATCTGGGCGATCAGGGCGCTGGCGTTGTCCAGCACCGACCACACCGGCGTGGGCGTGTGGATCTTGTCCGGATTGAACTTGATCACCGCGCCGTTGGCCAGATACGGCCCCTGCTCGGCGTTCGGCCGGAAGTCGATGTACTGCTCACCCGCACCGGACAGCGCCTGCACCGCGATCTGGGTGTCCACCGGGATCTTGTACTTCGACTCGATCTGCGCGGTGGCGGCGATGGACTGGCCGCGATCGGTCAGCTCGATCGAGGTCACCTTGCCGATGCGCCAGCCGCGTAACGTCACGTCGTTGCCGGGCTGCAGACCACCGGAGCGGTCCAGATTCACCGTGACCGTGTAGTCGGACCGCAGCGGGTTCACCCGCATGACGTTGATCATCAGGTACGCGGCGCCGACCAGCAGCACGAGCACAAGACCCAGGTTCGACAGGAAGATCTTGCTGCCGAACAGCTTGCGCGCGGAGGTCATCGCTGTCCTCCCGCCACTCGGCTCTGGACCAGTTGCAGCACCTGGATCAGGCTGCCCGCGAAGTCCTGCAGGTCGTTGAGGTCCTGGATCTTGCCGTGCTCCGGATCGGTGAGCGCGCTGATGTCCAGGTTCGTCGCGGTCGCGTAGACCGCGAAGCTGCTGCCGCGGAAGGTCGCGTCCACCTTCGGCCGGATCACCCGCAGCCGGTCCAGCAGGACGCCGAAGCCGTCACCGGTCTTGGCGATCGCGTCCATCAGCTGACGCGTGTTGTCCAGCAGTCCGTTCAGGGTCTCGGTCGAGGTGTTCGCGTAGTCGCCCAGGGCGGCGCTGGTGGTGGACAACTTGGTGAGCAGATCGCCCAGGGCCCGGTTGTTCTCGGCGATGGCGCCGATCATCTGCGGCAGCGTGTCGGCCACCTCGCCGAGTTCCGCCCGCCTGCCCTCGATGGTGTTCGCGAGCGTGCTGAACTCGCCGAGCACGCTGTCCACCCGCGCGGAGTTGGCGTTCAGACTGCCGACGACGCCGGTCATCTCGGTGATCAGGTGAGCGAGCTGCTCGCCCCGGCCGCCGACGATGGAGTCCAGCTCCGAGCCGAGCTTGGAGAGGCTGGCGATGCCGCCGCCGTTGAACAGCATGGAGACCGAGATCAGCAACTGCTCGACGGTCGCGCCCGCGGAGGTGCTGTCGATGGTGAGGGTGTCGCCGTCGTGCAGCATCGCCGCCCCTGGCTCGGTCTTCGGCTTGGACACCGCGACGAACACGTCACCGAGGGGAGTGGCCTGCCGCAGCTCCGCCGTGCTGCCCTCGGGCAGCTCGATGTCCTTGCGGATGGTCAGGTCGACGATGGCCTGGAAGTTCTTGGTCTTGATGTCGGTGACCACCCCGACATCCGAACCGCCGATCTTCACCTTCGCCTGGTCGGGCAGGTTCAGCGCGTTCTCGAAGACCGCGTGGATGGTGTAGGTCTCCCCGCCCTGGCCCGGTTTCGGCAGCGGCAGCTTCTCCACGGTGAGCCCGCAGCCGGAGGTGACCGCCACACCGGCCACCGCGGCGACGGCGACCAGCGCCCTGCGTGCCTTGATCGTCATTCGGTACGTCATTTCGTCAGTCCGAGCAGTGCGGCGGTGAGCCCGTAGTCGGGTCCGAAGTCCTGCATGTTTCCGGTGCGGCAACCATCGGCCTTCATCTGGATGCGTTCGCAGAACAGGCTGACGATCTCACCCGACAGCGCGGTGCCGATCACCGCGTGCAACCGGACGTGCCCGTGCTCGCGGTCGATGATGTTGTCGACGTTCTGCATGACCATCGGCGCGAGGTCGGCGACCTCGGTGAGGCCGTAGGCGTTGTCGCGCAACTGCTGGGTCACGTTGGTCAGGCCGGACATCGTGCCGGACAGCTGATCCTGGTACTGCGTCAGCGTGGTGCTCGTGTTCCGCAGGAAGGCGAGGAGCTGATCCAGTGTGGCCTGCAAACCGGGAGCCTGTTCGGCGAGCAGGCCGGTCATCTGGGTCACCCGGTTGCTGAAATCGCGCACCGACTGGTCGTTCTCGGCCAGCATGGTGGTGAGGTCGTTCAGCTTGATGATGATGCTGGAGATCGCGTCCTTGTTGTCGACGCCGACCTTCAGCGCGCTGGACAGCGCGTTGAGGGTGTCGCGGATCTTCTCGCCGTTGCCGTTGAGCATCGGGTAGAGCACCCGGCCCGACAGCGGGCCGATGCCCTCCTGACCCGGCTCCGGCTTCAACGCGGCCGCGAACTGGTCGATGGTCTTGATCATCGTGTCCAGCTCGACCGGCGTCTTGGTGCGGGCCTTGGGCAGATGATCGCCGTCGGACAGGGTCGCGCCCCCGGTGTAGACCGGGGTGAGTTCGACGTGCCGGTCGGTCACGATGGACGGCGAGACGATCGCGGCGATGGCGTCTTTCGGGATCTTCACGTCCTTGTCGATGGACATGTGCACCTCGACCAGCGTGCCCTTCGGGACGATCTTGTCGACCTTGCCCACGTCGAGCCCGAGCACCGTGATCGGGTTGCCCTCGTAGATGCCCGCGATGTTGTCGAAGTCGGCGGTGATCTGCAGGGTGTTGCCCAACGCGTCGTTCACCGAACTCGGCAGCAGCGAGCAACTGCCTACCGTCAGTGCGGCGGCGCTGATCAGGACCGTCTTCGCGACGGCCGCCAGCGGAAAGCCCGTGCGGAATCTCATCCCTGGCACCCCTCGATGACTTGGGCGAAGCACAACCAGTTGTCCGGGAACAGCCACGGCAGGCCGACATCGCCGTACGGACCGCTGCCACCCCAGGAGTTCGCCAGGTAGCGCAGGGTCGGCGGCATGATCGACAGCATCCGGTCCAGGTTGTCCTTGTTCTTCTGCAGGCCCTCGGCCATGGTGTTCAGCTGCTGGATGGTCGGGCCGAGCTGATCGTTGTTCTCCGCGCCGATCGCCTCCAGCTGCTTGGTCAGCGTCGCGACGTTGTCCAGCAGCTGGCGCAGCAGCGCTTGGCGCTCCATCACCCGGTTGGCGATGGCCTCGCCCTGGGTGATCACCAGCAGGATGCTGTTGCGGTTGTCGCCGAGGATCTGGGTGACCCGGTCGAGGTCCTTCAGCAGGGTGTCGACCTCTGCCTTGCGGCTGTCGATCACCTTGGCCAGCGCGCCGACGCTGTCCAGCGCCTGGGCGGTGAGCTGGGGCGAGCCGTTCATCTGCTCGTTGATCAGGTTCAGCGAGTCGGCCAGCTTCTTGGTGTCGAGCGCTTCGAACTTCGGGGTGCCGACCTGCACCACGTCGGCCAGGTTGTACGGCACCGAGGTGTTGGAGACCGGAATCCGCTTGCTCTTCAGCCCCGAGCCGTCGCCCGGCTCGAGGTCGACGTACCGCGCGCCGAGCAGCGTGGCCATCTTGATCGACGCACGCGCGTCCGGGCCGAGTTTCACGTCGTCGCTGACGCTCAGCGTGAGCAGCACGTGACTGCCCTCGAGTTCGGCGCCGACCACCCGCCCGGAGGACACCCCGGCGATGTTCACCTTGTCGCCGACCCTGATGCCCGCGGCCTGCACGAATTCGGCCTTGATCGACTGCTCGCCGACGCCGATCAGCTTGTAGACGCTGGACACCAGCAGCAGCACCACGATGAGGGCGCCGCCGATGATGCCCAACCAGAAGTACCGGTTGCTGTCGAACCTGGACCTGAGTTTCGTCATCATGGGCGGCACACCGCCGAGTGCGAGGTGCCACCGATCTGGGAGAACAGACCGCGGGGGAACAGCACGCCGTAGAGCGACACGTCCAGGCCGCACAGGTAGGCGTTGGCGTAACCGCCCTCCGAGGTGTGCCTGCCCGCCGCCGACAAGACGTTCGGCAGGTCGATCGCGGCTTGATCGAGCTTGGCGCCGTTGTCCAGCAGCAGCGTCAGCGCCGCGCTGGTGGAGTTCTGCGCGTTGCGCAGGCTCGGCTGGATCCGGTCGAGCATGCCGACCACCGACGTGGTCGCGCTCGCGATCTGCTCGGTGGAGGCGAGCAACGACTGTCCTTGTTCGTACAGCCCGCCGATCAAGGCCCGGGTCTGGGTCACCAGGGTCTCCAATTCATCACCTCGTTTCGCCAACCCCGACATCACGCCCGACAGGTTGGTGATCACATCGGACAGGATCGCGTCCCTGCGCTGGAAGTCGGTGGCCAGCTGGGCGGCCTGGACGATGAACGCGCTCAGCGAGACGCCGTCACCCTGCAGTGCCTGGATGAACGTCTCCGACAGCCGGTTGACCTGCTCGGGCTGCAACACCTGGAACAGCGGCTGGAACCCGTTCAGCAGACCCGACACGTCGAACGACGGCTCGGTGCGATCGATCGGGATGGAACCGTTGTTCTTCAGCGGCGCCGGATTCGACGCCTTGCCCGGAGCCAGCGCCACGTACCGCTGACCGATCAGGTTCTGGTAGCGGACCAGCGCTTTGGTGTCGTTGTAGATCGTCTGGTCCCGCTGCACCACGAAGGTGACCTTGGCGACCGACTTCTTGAGGTTCGCGTCGCGGCCCAGCTCGATCTTCTCGACCTTGCCCACCCGGACGCCCGCCATGCGGACGTCGTCGCCCTCGTGCAGGCCGAGCACGTCGGAGAACGTGGCGGAGTAGGTGTAGGTGTCGCCGCTGACGATGCGCGCCAGCGTGTTCCACACCACCACCGTCACCAGGATCGATACGATGGCGAAGATGCTGAATCCGATCAGCGGCTTGCGAATGCTCATCGGCCGGCACCGTTGTCGGACACCTGCATGGTTCCGCCCTTCAGGATCGTGCTCAGCAGCAGGTATTCGGCTGTGGTCGGCTGGCGGCCGAGCAGCGCGGTGATCGCGGCGTCACCCCGGTAGGAGATCGGCGCCGCCGACGGGGCGCCCTCCGGCGCCGCGGCCGGAGCCGCGGGGGCCGGGGCCGGCGGGAGCAGGCCCGGCGGCAGCATCGGGAACAGGCCCTCGAGCGGGGTGCCCGCGAACGGGGCGGGGGCGCCGCCGGTCGGGGCGGCCGCCGTGGCGCGGTTCGGATCCGGGGTGGTGACGCCGGGGATCAGCGGCAGACCGGGCATCGGCACCACGGGAGGAAGTCCGGCGGCCGAGGCCAGCGCGCGCGGCTTCAACTGCTCCGGCAGCTCGCCGACATCGGCGACGGCGGGAGCGGTGTAGCAGCTCGGCCCGACCATGTCGCCGTAGCGCGGGCAGTCGGCCACGGTGTAGGGCCGGTACGGGGTGAGCGTGATGCCCGCGTCCCAGACCTGCTGCTTCTGCGGACCCCACTTGAAGGTGGTGTCCATCCGGCGCATGGTCTCGCTGAGGTTCAGCAGGCTCCTGGTGATCGCGTCCGGGTCCGCGGCGAGCGCGCCGAACATGTCGTTCGTGCCCGCGGTGACCTCGATGCCCACATTCGGGTTACGGGCGAACAGCCCGTTCACCGTGTCGATGGTTCCGCTGGTGCCGGTGATCAGCGAGACCAGCTCGCTGCGCCGGTCGGCGATGGTGCGCGCGGTCTGCACCGAGCTGCCGAGCACGTCGACCAGCTCGGGCGCGGACTGGTTGAGCGCGTTGAACGACGCGGAGAAGTCGCTGAGCAGCACACCGAGATCGGGAATCGACTCGTCGACGGCGAGCAGCCAGCGGTCCAGCCGCTCGACGGTGGAGCCGGGCATCCGGCCGCTGCCGTCCAGCGCCTGGGACAGGGTGCCGAGCACCCGGCCGAACTGCACAGGGTCGATCTTGTCGAGGATGTTGCGGACCGTGGTGAGCGTGTCCTGCAGCGCGATGGTGCCTTTGCTGCGGTCCTCCTCGATGACCGAGCCTTCGTGCAGGTACTGGTCGGCGGGACCGTTGAAGACGAGTTCGACGGAGGTGACGGCGAACAGGTTGCTCGGCACCACGCGAGCGGTCACGTTGGCCGGGATGTCACCGGCGAACTCCGGCTTCATCTCGATCCTGACCTTCTGCAGCTCGCCCTTGGCCGCGACGTCGACGGTCTTCACCGCGCCGACGAGCACGCCGCGGAACTTGACGTCGGCCTGCTCGGGCAGACCGTCACCGGTGGTGGTCAGGTTCGCGGTGACGTTGACCTTCTCCTGGAAGTACCCCTTGTAGCGCAGCATCAGGACACTGAGCACCAACGCGAACACGACCAGACCGCACACGCCTGCGATGAGCAGCTGCCGCATCGTGGGCCCGCGCCCACTGGGATCAATGATCATGTGGTGTCTACCCCGAGATACGGATGCCGGGGTTGACACCCCAGATCGCCAATGTCATGAACAGGTTCGCGAAAACGACCGCGATGATGCACATCTTGATCGCGCGGCCCGCGGCCACGCCGACGCCCTCGGGGCCACCGGAGGCGAAGAAGCCGTAGTAGCACTGGATGAACGTGGTGATCGCGACGAACAGGATCGCCTTGATCAGCGAGTAGATGACGTCGGTCGGGACCAGGAACTGATAGAAGTAGTGCTGGTAGGTGCCGGTGGCGGTGCCGCCGATCAGCTGCACGGTCAGCGAGCAGGAGACGTAGGCCATCGTGAGGCCGAGGCAGTAGAGCGGGATGATGGCGACCATCGCCGCGAACATCCTGGTGCTGATCAGATACGGCAGCGGCCGGATGGCGATGGACTCGAGCGCGTCGATCTCCTCGGAGATGCGCATGGCGCCGAGCTGCGCGGTGAACCGGCACCCCGCCTGGGCGGCGAAGGCCAGCGTCGCGAGCAGCGGGCCGAGTTCGCGCGTCGTCGCGAACGCCGAGATCGCACCGGTGATCGGACTCAGGCCGAGCAGGTTCAGCGAGTTGTAACCCTGGATGCCGACGGTCATGCCGCCGAACGCGCTCAGAATGACGACGACGCCGATGGTGCCGCCGCCGACGACGAGATTGCCGTTGCCCCAGGTGACGTCCGAGAGCAGGCGCCACACTTCCTTGGGGTAGTGCCGCAGCGCCAGCGGAATCGAGCCGATCGAGCGCAACAGGAAGAACACCTGGTGGCCGAGCCTGGCGAGCCAATCGACCGGAGCCTGCGCGGATTTCCGGAACGCTTGCAGCGGCCGCAACAGCGGCGGTACATAGGTTGATGACACCGGCTCAGACCACCTGTGACGGGAATAGTGCGTTGTAAACCTGGGTGATGATGAGGTTCACCCCGAACAGCATGATGGCGGAGCTCACCACCGCGGAATTCACCGAGTTCGCGACACCGCCGGGACCACCGCGGGTGTTCAATCCGGTGTCGCACGCGATGATTGCCGCCAGCAGACCGAAAATGAGCGATTTCGCCAGCGCGACAAGCAGATCGGTGGTCACCGCGAACGAAGAGAAGGTGCCGACGTAGGAACCCGGCGTACCGTTCTGCGCGAAGATATTGAAGATGTAGCCGGTCAGGAAGCCGACGAAGACGACGAAGCCGCACAGCAGCACACTGACCAGCATCGCGGCGCCGAGGCGCGGAGCGACCAGCCTGCGCATCGGATCGACGCCCATCACCTTCATGGCGTCGATCTCCTCGCGAATGGTGCGCGAACCGAGATCGGCGCAGACCGCGGAGCCGACGGCGCCCGCGATCATCAGCGAGGTGACCAGCGGGGCGCCCTGCTGAATGATGCCGAGGCCGTTGGCCGCGCCGATGAACGAGGTGGCGCCGACCTGTCCGGCGACCGAGCCGACCTGAATGGAGACGATGACGCCGATCGGGATGGCGACCAGCAGGGTCGGCGCCGCGGAGACACTGGCCATGAAGGCGCACTGCCGGACGAACTCCCCGAACGGGAAGCGCTTGCGGAAAATCGAGACGAACAGTTCGGCGACCGCGGCGAAGCCCATCGTGATCTGCCTGCCGAAGGTCTCCAGCGATCGCTTGGGATGATCTTGCCAATAAGATCTCGTCCAATCGACCGCACCACTGAACCGTGACCCTGATGGTGGACTCTCGGTCGACTGCACTGGCTGATCCTCCTCGACGCCGGTTGGTTGCCCCGACGACTCGTTTGCTTGACGCACCTTACTACGGAGTAGTGCAGAACACACCATCCACTTGTGATCGCAGTCATAGATGTCTGTCACCGCCGCGGAAAAGCAATGGTTGAGGCGCAGAACATTGGGAACGACCCCAAAGGTGACCAGTCGAGCTCTGGCACAAGCTACAGCCGAACTGCGGGAATGCTCGATCGCTTCCGGCGATTCGGCGAATTACTTCGGATAATTCTCATCGAAAATCAGATTTGTTTCCGGAGACCAACGCGACGTCTCCTTACTATCACCGAGACACTAACGGTCACCCGCTTTTCACAATTGCGATAGCTAATCGCTATTGGGCGCATAAGATACATTTGGTCACGGTTGTATGAAAGTGGATTGAAGCGCAGGGCAGTGGGGACAACCCCCGTAGTGGTGACGCGCCCGAGACCGATTACTGACACGATGGGTGCGACAGATTGATATCGTGCGGGCTTCCGACGTCTGGAGGGACATGTTCAGCAAACTCGCCAAGGTGGCCAATGCCGCCTTCGCCGTCGCCCTGGGCGCGGCGCTGCTCGGCACGGGCACAGGGGCCGCTAACGCCGACCCGGGCCCGCCGGTGTTGGGCGGTGGATCCGGCATCATCATCGACAACCAGTTCGAGTGCACGGTCACGACGGTCGGCCACGACAACGCGGGACGTCTGGTCGGCCTGACCGCGGGTCACTGCGGCGACCCCGGCGCGCAGGTCTACGCCGAAGCCGATCGCGGCTCGGGCGTGATCGGCCGTTTCGTGTACTCCAACCACGATCTGGACTACGCCGTCATCCAGTTCGATCCGGGCAGGATCACGCCGGTGAACCGGGTCGGCAACGTGACCATCACCAATCTCGGCGGACCGGCCAACTTCCCGCAGATCGTCTGCAAAGAAGGGCGCACCACCGGCAACACCTGCGGTATCGCCTGGGGCGACATCTTCCGGACGAACGTCGAGACCTGGAGCCAGATGTGCGTCGTGGAAGGCGACTCCGGCGCGCCGGTCGTCGTCGGTTCGACGCTGGTCGGCATGGTGAACGCCTACCTGGCCATCGCGTGCTTCGGTCCCGAGGTCGGGACCAACATGAGCGCGATCATGGCCGACATCAACGCGCGCGGCGGCGTCGGCGCGGGGTTCCTCCCGATCTGAGCGCCGGCGACACGGCGATGAGCGGCCCGGACGCGAGCTACGCGTTCGGGCCGCTGATTTTTTCGCTCGGCGCCACCGCGGGGCCCGTGACCGCGCACTGCGGCATGCAATCGACGCTGTCGAGGGTGGGTGCGTGCCGCACCGGACGCAGCAGCACGGCGGCGAGCACCGCGCCGATCACCAGCAGCCCGGCGCACAGCCACATCGCGGTGGCGAAACCGTCGTCGAAAGCCGCCGGATCACCCAGCGCACCCGAGATGCCCGCGAGTCCGGGCAGCGCCGCCACCGCGAGCAGTTGCGCGGTGCGCGCGACGGCGTTGTTCACACCGGAGGCGATGCCGGCCTCGCTCGCGGGCACCGCGCCGAGCACGGCGCCGGTGAGCGGGGCGACCAGCGCCGCGAGCCCGAGCCCGAAGACGAGAACACCGGGCAGCACATCGGTGAAATACGTGGTGTCGGGTCCGATCCGCAGCAACAGCACCAACCCCGCCGCAGCCAGCAGCGGTCCCGCGGTCATCGGGATGCGCGGCCCGTGCCGCTGCGCCCAGCGCCCGGCGGGAGCCGACAGCGCCAGCATGATCAGCGTGATCGGCACCGTCGCGACGCCGGACATCAGCGGCGTGTACCCAGCGACCAGTTGCAGTTCCAGCACCAGCAAGAAGAAGACGCCGCCGAGAGCGGCGTAGACCGCGAGCGTCACGAGATTCGCCGCGGTGAACACCCGCGAGCCGAACAGCGACGGAGGCACCAGCGGGTGGTCGCTGCGCAGTTCGATCGCGACGAAAGCCAGCAGCAGCACGACGCCGGCGCCGATGAGCACGGGCACGGTGTCGATCAGTCCGAGAGTCAACGCACCGAGAGCCAGCGCCACCACGAGCGCGCCGGGCACGTCCAGTTCCGGGGCGGCGTCGGGATCGCGGCTCTCTGGCACGTGCCGCAACGCGACCAGCACGACGACGAGGGTGAGCGGAACGTTCAGGAAGAAGATGGACCGCCAACCCGCGAGCTCGATGAGCCAGCCGCCGAGGAACGGCCCCAGCGCGCCCGCCACCCCGCCGAAGCCCGACCACAGGCCGATCGCGGCGCCTTGATCGCGGCGATCGATGGACGATGAGATCAGCGCCAGACTGCCCGGCGTGAGCAGCGCGCCCGCGACGCCCTGCAGGATCCGCGCCGCGACCAGCAGTTCGATGGAGGTCGCGACACCGCACAGCACCGATGCGACCGCGAAAGCCGCGGTTCCCCAGACGAAGACTTTGCGGCGGCCGAGCTTGTCGCCGAGCGAGCCGCCGAGCAGGATGAACGACGCGAGGGTGAGGGTGTAGCCGTTCAACGTCCACTGCAACCCTGCGACATCGGTCTCCAGCGATTCCCCGATCCGCGGCAGCGCGATGTTCACGACCGTCGCGTCGAGCGAGGCGACCGACGAGCCGAGGATGGTGGCCAGCAGGATCCAGCGACCGGTGCCCGACCGCAACCGCGGTAGCTCGGTGGTGCTCACCCACCCAACCTAGCGGCAGGCAGGCGTTGGGAAGTCCGGCTCAGAGTTCCTGGACGCAGATGACGAAACGGCGCTTGTCGTAGACGTATCCCGTGCCGCTGCCGCAGACGTTCACGTCGTCGGCGCTGTCCACGCGCTTGACCACCTTGACGCCCTTCACCGGCGACGAACCGGTGCAGTCGATGCGCTTGGGGTCGTCACCGCCGACGTCCATGCAGCCGCCGACCACCCAGTCGATGTCCAGGCACAGCGCGCCCTGTTCGATGCCGTTGATCGTCTCGGCGTAGTAGTTGTCGGCGTCGCTGCTGCACTGCGAGCTCTTCGCCGCCTTCGCGATCACCTTGTAGTTCGACTCGCGGCTGCCGCACGACGCCTTCTCGATGGTGGCGTTGGTGGTGGTGCCGCCGAGCTTCACGCAGTCGCCGATGCTCGCGTCGAAATCGGTGCTTCCGCTCGGCTTGCTCGTCGTCGGCTTGCCGGTGCTCGGCGTGGGCTTGCCCGAGGACGGCTTCGGCGTGTTGGTCACCGACACCGCGTCGATCGTCCCGTCCACCGCGGGCTGTGCGGTACCGCTGACCGTGGAAGTACAGCCGACCAGCGACAATCCGGCCGCGACGGCCAGTCCGGCGAAGGCGAGACGCCCCCAGGTCAGTTGACGAGACACGTACAGTCCTCCCGAGCTGTAACGCCGGCGAACTCACGCCCCCGTAATCCGAAGTTGCCTTGGCTGCGCTTGAAATACCACGCCATGAATACACCATCGACCGAGCGCCCGTCGAGCCGGAGCCGGAAACGAATCGCGGCCAATGGCTCTGGGTATGGTGGGATTTCTGGTGTGAGAGGAGCCCCCCCGGTGAAGCTGATCAGCGCAATCGTGTGTTCGACCGCGGCGATCGGAGGCTCCCTGGTCGTCCCTGGCATGGCCGCCGCCGCCGACGTGCACTGCCGATCGGAAGGCGGAACCGATATCACCCGCATCAATGGGGAGACGGCCTGCCGCGCGGCGACCGATGACTACGGCCTCGCCACGGCCAGCGGGATCGACGGGGTCGGCTACGCCAACGCGACCTCGGGCGCGACGGCCATCGGCATCGGCGCGGCGGGGGGCGTCGGCGCGAGCGAGGGCGCGGGCGGGGTTCCCGTCGCGCTCGGCTTCGGCCCTGATGCCGTCGCGATGACCTCGACCACAGCGCCGGGCGTGCGGACGTTCGCGATCTCGATCGCGCTGGAAGGGTCGCGAGCGGGGGTGGAGACCGCCGAGCAGGCGGTCGTCTGCCTGGGCGCGGCGGCCTTCGCGTGGAACGCCGACAGCGGCGACGCGTGCATTGCGACGCCTTTTGGGCTCTGGCAGACCCATTGAACGGGTTACCCTGGTTGACCAGCCCGGATAACGGCGGTCAGGAGGTGACCCCATGGTTTCGGCAATGGCGGCGGACGATTTCGAGCCCGCCGATGCGCCAGGCGGGAAGCTGGCCGCGCCGCACGAGATGCTGGTCGATCCGCGTTTCATCCGGCTGGCCGATCAGTTCTTCGGCCTGTTCGCCCAGCCCGCTCGCGGCGGCGGGGCGCTGGCGGTCTACCTCGACGGCAAGCCCGTGGTCGACATCTGGGCAGGCTGGGCGGACAAGGAACGGCGCTGGAACGGCGATACCGTCGCGCTGACCTTCTCCACCGGCAAGGGCGTTGCGTCCACCGTCGTACACCGCTTGGCCGAACGCGGGCTGATCGACTACGACATCCCGATGGCCGAGTACTGGCCGGAGTTCGCCGCGCACGGCAAAGACGACATCACCGTCCGTGACGTGCTCTGCCACCGCGCCGGTCTGCACCGGGTGCGCGGCCTGGTTCCCGGGCGGGAAGGCATCCTGCACTACGACGCCGTGGTCCGTGCGCTGGCCGACAGCCCGCCGGACCCCCGCCGCATCCGCACTTCCGGCTATCACGCGATCACCTTCGGCTGGCTGGTCGCCGAGCTCGTGCAACGAGCGACGGGAACGCCGTTCACCGAGGTGCTGCGCACCGAGATCGCCGAGCCGCTCGGCCTGGACGAGTACTGGTTCCGCGTTCCGGAATCCGAACGGCACCGGATCGCCAAGATCTATCGCCACCTCGGCCCGCCGGGTGTCCGCTGGAACACCGCCTCCTCGGTGCTGTCCTGGGTGCGGCCGGTGCGCGGGCTGGCCGAGGCGGGGATGCCGGAGAGCTTCGACGAGCTGGTCCGCGATCCCCGCGTGCACGACTCGGTGATGCCGGGCTGGAACGGCGTGTTCTCCGCGCGCGCCCTGGCGCGGATGTACGGCGCGCTGGCCAACGGCGGCATGGTCCACCCGACCGGTTCGGACCGGAAGACGCGCGGCCCCGAGCAAGGCGGGCGGTTCCTGGCCCCGCGGACGATCGAGACCATCAGCCAGGTGCAGCCGACGCACAGCCGGGACTACGTGCTCGGCGTGCCGATCCACTTCACGCTCGGCTACCACCGCCCGGTCCTGATGTCCAAGCAGCAGCCACGGCACGCGTTCGGCCACTACGGCGTCGGTGGGTCCGGCGCCTACGCCGATCCGGATCTCGGCATGTCGATCGCGTTCGTCACCAACGGGCTCGGCAGCATGGTGACCGCGCTCGGCGACGCCAGGCTCGCGCGGCTGGCGGCGACGGCGCAGGCGACGGTGCGCAAGCACAAGCAGACCGCGGGCTAGCGGCGAACCGCCGCGGCCGCGGCCTCGTGTTCTCGACATGGAGGTGCGCATGCCACGAACCGAGGCGGGTGCCCGCCGCGGCGGACCGCGTGTGCCGCGCGCGACCGTACTGCACGCGTTGGCCGCAGGGGCCGATTTCGACCGGTACTTCCACTGGCGCAGGGCGCGGGAAGGCGACCCGTTCTATGTTCGATTTCCCGGTTTCGGCGCGGTGCTGTTCACCGGGACGGCGGTCGGCGCGAGCGAGCTGTTCCGTTTGCCGGTCGATGGCTCCGAGCCGCCGCGTCCGAATCCGATCGAACCCATGGTCGGCGCCGCCTCGATGATCCTGGCTTCGGGCGAGCGCCATCGCCGCGACCGCGCCCTGCTCACCCCCGCCTTGCACAGTGCCCGGGTACGGGAGCACGGCGAGCTGATCCAGGAAGCCACCGAGCGGGAACTGGCCGGGGAGAGCGGTCAGCGGTGGGCGACGGGCGCGCGCATCGACGCGCGGGCGGCGGCGCGGGCCCTCACGCTGCGCGTCATCGCGACGGTGGTGTCGGGTGCGCGCGACCCGCGGCGGCAAGCGGAATACACCGCCGCGATGAGGGACTTCCTCACGGCGTTCTCCGGGCCGTTGCTGCTGGTGCCCGCTCTGCGCCGCGGGCTGCACGGGCACGGTCCGTGGGACCGGTTCCGCGCCGCGCGCGAGCGATTGGATCGGCTGATCAGAGCCGATATCGCACACCGGCGCGCGCACCCCGCCGCATCGCCCGCCGACCTGCTCGATCTGTTGCTGTCCGTCTACCCCGACGACGACGAACTGTGCGAGCAGATCCGCACCTTGCTCGTGGCCGGGCACGAGACCACCGCGACCACCCTGGTCTGGGCGCTGTTCCGGCTGCACCGCGCACCCGAGGCACTGGGCAGGCTGCGGCGGGAGTTGCGGGACGCGAGTCGGGACGCGGGCCCCGCGGAGCTGGCCGCGCTGCCCTACCTCGACGCCGTCTGCCAGGAGACGTTGCGGCTGCACCCACCGGTGCCGATCGTTCTGCGCCGGCTGACCGAGCCCTTCACGCTGCGCGGCGTCGGGCTCGCGCCCGGCGACACCGTGGGGATAGCGGTGCCATTGCTGCACTCCGATCCCGAAGTGTGGACCGACCCGGGACGCTTCGACCCGGGACGCTTCGTGGAGCGCCGCTACCGGCCGTTCGAGTTCGCGCCGTTCGGCGGCGGCCATCGGCGCTGCGTGGGCGCGGCCCTGGCGGACTACGAGTTGCGGATCGCGCTGGCCACCATCCTCGCGCGGGTACGCCTGCGACTCACCCCGCGGTACGCGCGCGGACCGGTCCCGCTCTCCGTGCCGCACAATATCGCGAGCGGTCCGCATCGTCCGATTTCGTTCGACGTGATCAGTGAGCTTCGTCACTAATGAGTTTGCTGTGAGCCATCTTTCGGGAATCGAACGCCTCCGGCCGCGGAGCGCCCGATCCGTCGTGACCGGCAGATTTGCCCGCTTCGATACCCGATCGACGTCTTTGTGATCCATACCACTACAAGCGCGTGTGCCGAATCATTCTGAAACGCCGGTAGCTTCCACACGCGCCGGGACGGTAGGAATGGACGACGGGTCGGGCCCTCGATACCAGTGGGGCGCTCTTCTGGCACCGTGCTGAAATGAAATATCTCGCTGCGCGGCGTACGCGTGCGCGCGAGAGATGGAATGGACGAGAAACCTATGCATGCCGCTTTGCACACCGGGTCGTCGCCTGCTCCTCGCAAGGGAGCGCGGCTAGCCCGCCGGATGCGCGAGGGCGTCCTGCTGTCCGCCGCGATCGCGGCAGCCGGTGTTCTGCTCGTCGCGCCTGCCCAGGCCGAACCGCTCCCGGGGATCGGCACCGGCTCGGCCGCCGCCGCCACCGAGCCCGAACCACAGGCGAACTTCGCTCCGCCCTCGATCAACATCGCCGACGGCGAGGTGGTCGGCGTCGCACAGCCGATCATCATCACCTTCAAGGAACCGGTGACCGACCACGCCACCGCCGAGAAGGCCATCAAGATCACCTCCTCGAAGCCTGCGCCAGGACACTTCTACTGGCGCGGCGACAAGCAGGTGCGCTGGCGGCCGGACGAGTTCTGGCCGGACAACACCGACGTGCAGGTGCAGGCGGGCGGCACCACCAGCTCGTTCCGCATCGGCGACGCCTTCGTGACCACAGCCGACGACACCACCCACACCATCACCGTCACCCGCAACGGCGAGGTGGTGAAGGAGATGCCCACCTCGATGGGCAAGCCCAAGCACGAGACGCCGAACGGCACCTACATCGTCGGCGAGCAGCTGCGCAAGATGACCATGGACTCGTCGACCTACGGCGTTCCGGTCACCGACCCCGAGGGCTACAAGCTCGAGGTCGAGTACGCCACCCGCATCTCCAACAGCGGCATCTTCGTGCACGCGGCCCCGTGGTCGGTCGCCCAGCAGGGCGTGTCCAACGCCAGCCACGGCTGCCTGAACGTCAGCACCGAGGACGCCAAGTGGTTCTTCGAGAACGCGCGTCGCGGCGACCCGGTGATCGTGCAGAACACCCAGGGCGGCACGCTCAGCGCGAGCGACGGTCTCGGCGACTGGAACTGATCATTCGGTAACCCCTGATCGGCGCGAAGCCGAACATTACGATCAATTGCTCGAAGTAGCCGATCGTAGTGTTCGGCTTTTGCTCTACTTGGCCCGTGCGCGAGAAGTTCAGCGCGGCGGCGGGCGAACGTAACCGGCTGTTTGCTCCGGTCCGTAGAGTCACCGCCGTGCGTACCAGGCCGGAGCGAGTACTGCCGCAGCCACCGGGACGCGGTCTGCGGCACCGCCCCTGGCGGGACCACGCCCTGTTCCTCGTCTTGGTGCTGCCGAACCTCGCGCTTCTGGCGCTGTTCGTCTACCGGCCGCTGATCGACAACATCCGGCTGTCGCTGTTCGACTGGAACATCTCCGATCCGGTCGCCACCTTCGTCGGTTTCGACAACTACCGCGAATGGTGGAGCAGGCCGGATTCCTGGGACATCGTCACCAACACCGTGGTGTTCACCCTCGCGGCGGTGGTGGGCAGCATGGCGCTCGGTCTGGCGCTCGCGCTGCTGCTGGATCGGAAGCTGTTCGGCCGCAACGTGGTCCGCTCGGCGATCTTCGCGCCGTTCGTCATCTCCGGCGCCGCCATCGGCGTGGCCTTCCAGTTCATCTTCGATCCGAGTTTCGGCCTGGTCCAAGACGTGCTGCACCGGCTCGGCGTGCACGAGGTGCCGGATTTCTACCAGAGCCCGCGCTGGGCGCTGTTCATGGTGACGGTGACCTACATCTGGAAGAACCTCGGCTACGCCTTCGTCATCTATCTGGCCGCGCTGCAAGGCATCCGGGCCGACCTGATGGAAGCCGCGCAGATCGACGGCGCGAGCCGCTGGACGACGTTCACCAAAGTCCTCCTGCCGCAATTGCGCCCGACGACCTTCTTCCTGTCCATCACGGTGCTGCTGAATTCGCTGCAGGTCTTCGACATCATCAACGTGATGACCCGCGGCGGACCGCTCGGCACCGGCACCACGACCATGGTCTACCAGGTCTATCAGGAGTCCTTCCGCAATTTCCGGGCCGGTTACGGCGCGACCGTGGCGACCATCATGTTCCTGGTGCTGCTGATGGTGACGCTGGTGCAGGTGCGTGTCATGGATCGGGGGCAGCAGTGAATCGACAGCGCGCGGTGACGCTGCTCGGCTACGGCGCGATGGCGTGCGTGCTGATCATCGTGGGCGTTCCGCTGTTCTGGATCTTCATCACCTCGTTCAAAGCGCGGCCGGACATCTACGTGCAGCCCGCCGTGTACTGGCCGCACAGCTGGCACCCGGAGAACTACCGTGAGGCCACAACGACGTTGCCGTTCTGGACTTTCCTGCGCAATTCGCTGATCGTCACCGGCATCGTCTCCGCGGTGAAGTTCGTGCTCGGCGTGTTCAGCGCGTACGGCCTGGTGTTCCTGCGCTTTCCTGGCAAGACGGTGGTGTTCCTGGTGATCATCGCGGCGCTGATGGTGCCCAACCAGATCACCGTGATCTCCAACTACGCGCTGATCGCTCAGCTGGGTTGGCGAAATACGTTCCAGGGCATCATCATTCCGCTCTGCGGTGTCGCCTTCGGAACCTTCCTCATGCGCAACCACTTCCTCTCGCTGCCCTCCGAGGTGATCGAGGCGGCGCGGATGGACGGCGCCAACTGGTGGCGGTTGCTCACCCGGGTGGTGCTGCCGATGTCCGGGCCGACCATGGTCGCCTTCGCGGTGGTGACGCTGGTCACCGAGTGGAACGAATACCTGTGGCCGTTCCTGATGGCCGACGACACAACGGTCGCCACCCTGCCGGTCGGCCTGACCCTGCTGCAGAACACCGAGAACCCGAGCGTCACCAACTGGGGACCGGTCATGGCGGGAACGCTGCTGACCATGCTGCCGATCCTCGTGGTCTTCCTGGTGCTGCAACGCCACATGATCAAAGGCCTCACCTCCGGTGCGGTCAAGGGTTGACAAGGAGAAACCACGTGTCCACTGCACAGTTCCCCGCGCTGACCCGGCGCGGATTCCTCGGGCTGACCGGCGCGCTCACTGCGGGCGCCGCGCTGACCGCGTGCGCGGGCACCGGAGGCGGCGGCAAACAATCCGGCGACGCCAAGACCCTCACCTTCTGGTCCAACCACCCGGGCACATCGAAAGAACTCGAGGCCGAGCTCATCCGTCGCTTCCAGGACAAGCACCCCGACCTGACGGTGCACCTGGTCGACGCGGGCAAGAACTACGAGGAGGTGTCGCAGAAGTTCAACGCGGCGCTGTCGGGCGGTGACCTGCCCGACATCGTGGTGCTGTCCGACGTCTGGTGGTTCAACTACGCGCTGAACGGCACCATCGAACCGCTCGACGGCCACTTCGCCGACGCGGGCGTGCGGCTGGACGACTACGTCGACTCGCTGGTCGCCGACTACCAGTTCAACGGCAAGCACTACGCGCTGCCCTACGCCCGCTCGACCCCGCTGTTCTACTACAACAAGGACGTGTGGAACCGGGCCGGCCTGCCCGACCGCGGTCCGCAGAGCTGGCAGGAGTTCGACGAGTGGGGGCCGAAGCTGCAAGAGGTGGTCGGGGAGGGCAAGCTCGCGCACGGCTGGGGCGATGCGAAGAACTACCTCGCCTGGACCTTCCAAGGCCCGAACTGGACCTTCGGTGGCGCGTATTCGGACAACTGGACGCTGAAGTTCACCGATCCCGGCACCATCGCGGCGGGCACGTTCCTGCGCGACATGATCAACACGAAGAAGTACGCGGGCATCAAGCCGCAGATCGCGGTGGACTTCGGCACCGGCGTGATCGCCTCGACGATCGCCTCGACCGGCGACCTGCGGGGCATCCAGAAGAACGCCGAGGGCAAGTTGACCGTCGGCACCGCCTTCCTCCCGCATCCGAACGGACCCGGCGTCACCACCGGCGGCGCGGGCCTCGCGATTCCGGCGCGCCTGTCCGACGAGCGGAAAGTGAACGCGCTGAAGTTCATCGAGTTCGTCACCAACCCGCAGAACACCGCGTACTTCTCGCAGGGCACCGGCTACATGCCGGTGCGCAAGTCGGCCGTGGACGATCCCAGCCAGCGGGACTTCCTGGCGAAGAATCCGAACTCGAAGGTCGCGATCGATCAGCTGCCGCTGACCAAGTCGCAGGACTACGCCCGCGTCTTCGTGCCGGGCGGTGACCAGATCATCGGCACCGGCTTGGAGCAGATCGGTCTGCGCAACGCCGACGTCGCCGCCACGTTCGCGAACGTGACCAGCCAGTTGCAAGCGATCATCGATCGGCAGATCACGCCCAAGCTGCCGAAGTAGCGCCCGTCCCCGAGGAGACCGACAAGCATGGCCACCGTGCAGTTCGACAGCGTGACGCACCGGTACCCCGGCGCGCAGGCACCGGCCGTCGACCAGCTCGAACTCGACATCGCCGACGGTGAGTTCGTCGTGCTCGTCGGTCCGTCGGGATGCGGCAAGTCGACCAGCCTGCGCATGCTCGCTGGGCTGGAATCCGTTGCGCGCGGACGCATTCTGATCGGCGGCAAGGACGTCACCGGCTTGCCGCCGCGGGCGCGGGACGTGGCGATGGTCTTCCAGAGCTACGCGCTGTATCCCAACATGACCGTCGCGCAGAACATGGGCTTCGCCCTGCGCAACGCGGGCATGAACAAGACCGACACGCTGGTGCGGGTCCGCGAGGCGGCGAAGCTGCTCGAGCTCGAGGACCTGCTCGATCGCAAACCCGCCCGGCTGTCCGGCGGGCAGCGGCAGCGCGTCGCCATGGGGCGCGCCATCGTCCGCCGGCCCCAGGTGTTCTGCATGGACGAGCCGCTGTCCAACCTGGACGCGAAACTGCGGGTGAGCACGCGCGCGCAGATCGCGGCCTTGCAGAAGCGGCTCGGCACCACCACGGTGTACGTCACCCACGACCAGGTCGAGGCCATGACCATGGGCGATCGGGTGGCGGTGCTGCGCGAAGGCAAGCTGCAGCAGATCGCCGCGCCGCGCGTGCTCTACGACGATCCGGTGAACACCTTCGTCGCGGAATTCATCGGCTCGCCGGGCATGAACCTGCTGGAAGCGCCGGTGCGCGACGGTGCGGCGGGGCTCGGCGACCTGCGCGTTCCGCTGCCGCCCGCCGCGAGATCCCGCGACCGGGTGGTGGTGGGGGTACGGCCGGAGTCATGGGAGGTCACCGCCGAACCCGCCGACGGCCTTGCGGTCGACGCCGAGCTGCTGGAAGAACTCGGCGCGGAGTCGTTCGTCTACAGCCACGGCATCGCCGCGGACTGGAGCAGCCGATCCGGGAAGGTGGTCGCGCGCGTCGACCGCCGCTTCCAGGTGCGGCTCGGTGACCGGCTGTACCTGCGGCCCCGGGCGGAGGACGTCTTCTTCTTCGACGCCGCGACCGGGGACCGCCTGCGCTGACCGCAGCGCGGCCGAGACGGTCGCAACGGACAGCCTCGGCGCCGGGAATCACCAGATCTTCACGCGCTCAGCGGGTTCCAGATACAGCGCGTCGCCGGGTTCGACGCCGAACGCCTCGTGGAAGCTGTCGATATTGCGCACGACCGCGTTGCAGCGGAACTCCGGCGGCGAATGCGGATCGGTGGCCAGACGCCGGATGGCCTCCTCCGTCCTGGCTTTCGTGCGCCATACCTGCGCCCACCCGTAGAACACCCGTTGCAGGCCGGTGAGCCCGTCGATCACCGGCGCGGCGGCGCCGCCCAGCGAGATCTTGTACGCCTCCAGCGCGATGGACAGGCCGCCGAGGTCGCCGATGTTCTCGCCGATGGTGAACTGGCCGTTCACCGTGTGCTCGTCCGGCAACTCCTTGGGGGAGAGCACGTCGTATTGCTCGATGAGAGCGGTCGTCCGCTTGGCGAATTCGGCGCGGTCCTCGTCGGTCCACCAGTCCACCATGTTGCCGTCGCCGTCGTACTTCGCGCCCTGGTCGTCGAAGCCGTGCCCGATCTCGTGGCCGATCACCGCCCCGATGCCGCCGTAGTTGGCGGCGTCGTCGGCGTTCATGTCGAAGAACGGTGGCTGCAGGATGGCGGCCGGGAAGACGATCTCGTTCATGCCCGGGTTGTAGTAGGCGTTGACCGTCTGCGGGGTCATGAACCACTCGTCGCGGTCGACCGGACCGCCGAGTTTGTTCAGATCCCGATCGTGTTCGGCCGCGTAGCCTCTGCGGTAGTTGCCGACCAGGTCGGCCGGGTCGATCACGAGGCCCGAGTAGTCCCGCCACTTGTCCGGGTAGCCGATCTTCGGGGTGAACTTCTCCAGCTTCGCCAGCGCGGCGACCCGGGTGCCCTCACCCATCCATTCCAGTTCGGCGATATTGCGGCGGTAGGCCTCCTGCAGATTCGCCACCAGCTCGACCATGCGCGCCTTGGCCTCCGGCGGGAAGTGTTCGGCGACATAGAGTTTGCCGACCGCCTCGCCGAGCAGGTCTTGCACCAGCGTGACGCCGCGCTTCCAGCGCTCCCGGTTTTCCTGGGCGCCGGTGAGCGTGCGGCCGTAGAAGTCGAAGTTCTGCTCGACCACGGCGTCGGTCAGGTACGGCGCACGCGAACGCAGCACTCGCCAAGCCGCCCACGCCTGCCAGTGCGCGAGCGGCTCTTCGGCCCACAGCCGCGCGAACGTGCGCACGTAGTCCGGCTGGTTGACCACCAGCTCGGCGAACAGCTCGGGCCCCGACGCGTCCACGCCTTCGGCCAGCGCGTCGGTCCACGCGACCCAGTCGAACTCGGGGTTGTCGGCGGCCAGCGCCTCGAAGGTGGTGAGGTTGTACCTGAGCTCGGCGTCCCGCCTGCGCACCACGTCCCAATGGCCTGCGGCCAGTTTCCGCTCCAGCTCGAACACGCGCGCGCCGACGGTGCCGAGTTCGTCCGGCAGCAGGCCTGCGACCTGCGGGTCGGCGGCGGCCAGGGCGAACATGCGGTCGATGTGCGCGATGTACTTCGCCCTGATCTCGGCGAACTCGTCCTGCCGGTAGTACGACTCGTCGGGCAGGCCGAGGCCGGACTGGGTGGCGTGCGGGAGATAGCGGTTGGAGTCCTTGTCGTCGGTGTCGACGTAAACGGCGACCGCGCCACCGATGCCGGTGCGCTGCAACCGGCCCAGCAGCGCCGCGAACGCCCCCTTGTCGCCGACCTCGGCGATCGCCGCGAGTTCGGCGGCGATCGGCGCGAGCCCGGCGGCGGCCACCGCGTCGGTGTCCATGAAGCTGGAGTACAGGTCACCGATCTTGCGGGCCTCGCTGCCTGGTTCGGCGTCGGTGGCCGCGGCATTCTGGATGATCGCCTGCACATCCAGCTCCGCCTGGTCGTACAGCGCGCGGAAGGCGCCGTCCACCGCCCGGTCGGCGGGGATCTGATGCTGCGCCAGCCACTTGCCGTTGACGTGCGCGAACAAGTCGTCCTGCACCCGCACGTCCTCGTCGAGGTAGGACAGATCGATACCGGAAGGACGGGTCAGTTCGGAAGTCACGGTGTCCAGTATGCCGACAAGCGCGCCCGTCGGCCGTGGGCGAGGACCACGAGCCGTCCTTCCGAGCCTGGTCGCAGCGATCGACGCGGGGAACGTGCGAGGCCGCTCATCCGCCTCCGGCCGAGCGTTGGTGGGTGTGCGCCCTACGGGGAATCAAGCGGGCAAGACGACCCGATCGAATTCGCCGTCATGCGCGCCGAGCAGGAAGGCATCCCACTCCTCCGGTGTATAGACGAGGGTGACACCGCCGTAGGTCAGTGCGGTGTGCCCATCGGCTGCGGGGTGCGCGCTCAGTTCGCCGTCCGATCGCCCGTGAGTGCGCACCGCGTCGAGGAACGCGGTCCATTCGGCTGCCGTGACGGTGATGACGGGCTCTCCGGCGGGGCGGTTCGCCGGGTCGCGGCGATATTTGCTGTCCCGGATGAGCACCGCATCACCATCGAACCTGACCTCGACGCATTGGTTGCCGTTGTTCGATCTGGTCGATGTGAACCAGCCGGTGCGTACCGGCCGTACGGTGCTGGCCATGGGCAGGATTTTACACGCGGGAATAGCGCCTGATCAGGGCCAATGAGTCCGCTCGCGAGAGCGACTGCTCCATCGCCCGCAGGTAGGCGAAGCGCAGATCGCGGACCAGATCCGGGTCTTCCACCGCCCCGCCGAACACCGCGCTCTCCACCCAGCCGAACGTAGGCAACTGCTCGCCGGCGAAGTCGATGAGGTGGAAACTCGATCCGCCGAGCACCGCGCCCGCGGTGGCCGCGAACGGGATCACCCGCACCTCCACGGTGTCCAGTTCCTCGATCAATTCGGCCAGATAGGTCAACTGTCCGCGCAGCACGTCCGGACCTCCGGTCTGCTGCAACAGCGTGCCTTCCCCGAACACGGCGGTCAGCTCCACCGGATCCGCGCCGCGCAGCCGCTCCTGGCGCCGCATCCTGATCGCGACCAACTGTTCGACCTGGACCGGGCGGATCATCACATCGGCGCTGATCAGCGCACGCGCGTAGTCCTCGGTCTGCAACAGGCCGGGCACGACGAGGCTGTCGTAGCTGCGGATGCTCTGCGCGCCGTATTCCATGCCGTACAGCCGTTGCAGCTCGGGTCCGATCAGCGCCGAGGACTTCGCCCACCAGCCGCGCTGCTTGCTGGCCTCCAGCAGGGCCAGCAGTTCCACCCGTTCCTCGGCGTCGACGTCGAGCAGTTCGAGGACCGGGCCGATGGTCTTGGCGGTGAGCACGCGCCTGCCCTTCTCGACGTGCGACCAGTTGGCCGGGGTGAAGCCCACCCGCCCGGCGAACCCCGCGGAGTCGAAGCCGCGCTGTTCCCGCAGTTCACGAAGCCGAAGCACCAGCTCCCAGCGGGCAACGGTCGGCGAGACGGGTGCCATGTGACGGGATGCTACGCCCCCTCCGGCGCGCGGCGCGGTGACTATTGTCAAGCGACTTGCCCAGGACTAGGGTCGAGACAGCGATCGATTCTTCCGAGCACGCGTCCCCACCACTGCGAGGCGAGGTTGTTCGTCATGGGTACATCGCGCATCGAATCGGGCAGGCATCTCGCGTCCACTGATCTTCCTTCGATCGAGGACGCGTTCGCTCGCTGCCGTCGCTATCGCGACGAGCACGGGCTGTACGCACTCGTGGACCCGATCCTGGGTCGCATCATGCTGGAGGTCGGCTCGGTGGGAGCGGTCGTGATGCCCGCCGCGTTCGGCCGCCGGGTGCTCGAGCGGTTGGCCGCCGGACCCGAACCGCGGCCGGGCCCGATCATCGCGCATCCGCGCGCCCACCGCTGGACCTTCCTCACCGGCCCCACCGACAACTCCTACCTGGACACCGCCCTGTTCGCGGACCTGTTCCGGATCTGCGCGTCGATCGCGCTGCCTGGCAGCCACATCGTGCTGCCGTCACCCGCCGACGAGCACGGCGGCTACCGAACCTGGGTCGTGGCGCCCGACGGCGACTTTCGCCGTGCCTTCGCCGAGGTGATCGCCACGACCCTGGCGTGCGCCGCGGCTACCGGGGCGTCGGCGCGGGCGCCGGAGTGAGGGTGACGCTGTACTTGTCCTGTAGCTTCTGATTCCACTCGCGCTCGCACTGCTCGATCTTGGACTGATCGTTGTTCGCCTTGTTCACGCAGTCGATGAAGTCTTTGCCACCCGAGTTGACGAAGAAGCTGTAACCCACGACGGTGAGCAGCACGGCGCCGATGATGCCGAGCGCGCCGAGGACGATGCCGGTGATCGCCATGCCCATGCCGCCCGCGGTGCCCGCACGCGCTTTGAACACGGCGACGATGCCGAGGATGACCGCGAAGATGCCGCAGGCGTAGCCGCCGATCACCGTCCAGAAGAACAGCAACGCCAGGATGCCGAGCACCAGCGCGGTGATCGCCAGGCCACGGCCCTTCGGCGATTCCTGCCAGTAAGCGGGCTGGCCAGGGTACTGACCGCCCGGGGGCTGTGGATATTGCCCCGGCGGCGGGTACTGGCCGGGCGGCGGGGGCGGATATTGCGACATGGACTTCCTCTCCGTCGGTGCCTCGCGATGCTCGGTCCGGACGAGGTTGGCCCGGGGGTGCGCGGCGGTCGCCTACTGATCGCACTTCCCGCGGACGGATGTTAATGCCGACCGGCTACTGGGCGCCGAGCCGTGCGTGCATCTCCCAAACCAACACTTCCGAAGGCTGCCGCGCGACCACCCGTTGTCCGCCCGACCTGGTCAAACGCACCGCGTCCCCCTCGTACAGCGGGCCGACGCCCTCCATGTCCACCTCCCCGCGCGCCACGAACAAATGCAGATACGGCGCATCGGGTAGGTCGATCACCTGCTCGGCGCCCGGCTCCGCGCTCGCCATGCGCGCCACGTGCAGCGCCGAATGGCTGCTGTTGATGGCGATCGCGGTGCGATCCCGGTAGCGGGGCAGACCCGATGCGACCGTGACCAGACCACCTTTCGCCAGCTCGTCGTCGATTTCGAGCTGCTGGTAGCCGGGGGTCAGGCCCGGCTCGTCCGGCACGACCCACATCTGCACGAAATGCACCGGCTGCTCGTGTTCGGCGACGCGGCCGTCCAGACGCCACGAGTCGTTCTTCTCCGAATGCAGGATGCCGGTGCCTGCGCTCATACGCTGGGCCAGGCCGGGATAGATGACGCCGCTGTGCCCGAGCGAATCCTGATGCACCAGGCTGCCGCCGAGCACCCAGGTGACGATCTCCATGTCCCGATGCGGGTGGGTGTCGAAGCCTTGGCCGGGGGAGACGATGTCCTCGTTGTTGACCAGCAGCAAGCCGTGGTGGGTGTTGTCGGGATCGTAATGTTCCCCGAAGGAGAACGAATGCTTCGAATCCAGCCAGGAGACCCGCGTCTTCATGCGGTCGCCGCCACGGTGGACATCGATGTGTGGTGTCGTGAGTGTGGACATCATGGTCCTCCTCTCGGGACCGTGCACCGATCGCCATTCAGGGTAGGAGCACTTCCACCGCGGTACTCCACATTCCTAGTAAATTGTGCCGCACTCGGCATTTTACGCGAGCGACCGGAAGGTGAACGGGAGGCGAGCAGAACCAACCGGTACGTCGAAACGTCGGGCCACCTCGTCGGATATCGCGGCCCGTCCCCGATTGCCAAGCGCCACAACGACAACCGGAGGTAGCGACGTGCTCGACCCCGATGACCTCGCCCTGATCGAACAGCAACTCCGCAGCGAAGCGCACCGCGATGGCATCGCGCATTTCGTGGTCGGCGTCGCCGTGTTCCGCGCGGGCAGGCTTCTGGTGGTGCGCCGCGTGGCCGACGACTATCACGGCGGTATGTACGAACTGCCCGGCGGTGGCGTCGAATCGGGGGAGACATTCGCCGAGTGCCTCGCACGGGAATTGCTCGAGGAAACGGGGCTGCGGCTGCGCGCGGTCGTCGACTTCCTCGGCGGATTCGATTACGCCACCAGGACCAAGTCGAAAGTGCGGAAATTCAGCTTCGTGGTGGCGGCCGAACCGGGCGATGTGGCCCTCGCGCCGGGCGAGCACGACGCGTTCGCCTGGATCGACGCGGACTCGCTGGACGAGCTGCCGATGGCGCCGGACATGCGCGCGACGGTCAGCACGCTGTTCGACCGCGTCTGACCCGCCATCGGCGCCGACGCGCGCGTGTGCGGCCCAGTCGGCGAACACAGTACGCTCGCCAACGTGTCGACTGGTCACGCCGATGGCCGCACTCCCGCGGAGCAACGGCCGGGTGGACTGCGCGCAACACTTCGGCAGAGTTCGGGCGTGTCGCGGCTGGCCGTGGTGCGCTTCGCCGGGCAATTCGGCGACGGGATGTTCCAGGCGGCGCTGTCGGGGGCGATTCTGTTCAACCCCGAGCGGGAGACCGATCCGCTGGCCATCGCGGCGGGCTTCGCGGTGCTGCTGCTGCCGTATTCGCTGATCGGGCCGTACGCGGGCGCGCTGCTGGATCGCTGGGACCGGCGCACCGTGCTGTTGGTCGCCAACGTGCTGCGCGCGGTGCTGATCGCGCTGGTCAGCGGAGGACTGCTGGCCGGAGTCGGCGAGACGCCGCTGCTGTTGCTGGCGCTGGCGGTGGTCGGCGTCAGCAGATTCGTCCTTGCGGGCGTCTCGGCCGCGCTGCCACGAGTGCTGGCCCAGGCATGGCTGGTGTCGATGAACTCGGTGCTGGCCACCGTCGCCTCCGCGTGCGCGGGTGCAGGCGCGGCCGTCGCGGTGGGCGTCATCGGACTGATCGGGGCGGGAGACTTCGCCTCGGCGGTCGCGGTGGCGATCAGCGGCATCGGGTCACTGCTCGGCGCCGCCCTGGCGGCGGGGTTCCGGCCGCGCGTGCTCGGCCCGGCCCCCGGCACGGCGGCAGGCGAGAACACCGTGCACGCGATCGCCACCGGTCTACGTACCGGGGCCACGGCGGTGTGGGAATCGCGGGCGGTCACGACGGCGATGCTGGGCATCGGCACCCATCGGATCGTCTTCGGCATGAATACGCTGATCATGGTGCTGGTCCTGCGCCAGACCCCGGTGGACGGCTCCGGACTCAGCGGCGGCCTGGTCGGATTCGGCGTCACGATCGCCGCCACCGCCGCGGGCATGCTGGTGGCCGCCGTCGCCGCGCCGCTGCTCATTCCCCGGCTGGGACGGGCGCGCACCGTGGTCGCCGGTCTGATCACCGCGATGCTCGTGCAATTGACGCTGGTCACGCCGATCGCGTTCGCCGAATCCGGCGCCGCGGCGCAGCGTGCGCACGAACTTCTTCTGATCGGGGCGTTCCTGCTGGGTCTCGCCGGGCAGACGATCAAGCTCACCGGTGACGCGACCATGCAGATCGACATCGATGACGCCCGCCGCGGCCAGGTGTTCGCGTTGCAGGACACGGTGTTCAACGTCGCGTTCGTGCTGGCG
Source organism: Nocardia sp. NPDC019323 (assembly GCF_044389845.1). Lineage (NCBI taxonomy): Bacteria > Bacillati > Actinomycetota > Actinomycetes > Mycobacteriales > Nocardiaceae > Nocardia > Nocardia sp. NPDC019323. The sequence goes on along the minus strand of NZ_JBIRYN010000002.1, from coordinate 470,851 downwards.
ATCGCGGTGGCGGCCCTGATCGTTCCGGACGACGGCCGATCGGCGATCGTGGTGCTGGCCGGAGCCGCGATCTACGCCGCGGGAATCGTGGCCATCGCGGTGAACACGCGCCGCCGCGCGGTCAGCTGAGCGACGGGTCGTCGCCGCAGTCGCGCCGGTCGCGGTTCGACCAGTGGGCGAGGTGCTCGGGCAACGCACCCGCTTCCGGCAGATCGGGCTCCGGCGGCGAACCCGATGATCGTGCCTCGCCGAGTAGACGATCCGGCCCGTCGGTGTCCGTGCGCACGATCCAGTCCAGCGGCTCGTTCGCCGTATCACCGGGCAGACCGGTGATCTGGTGGTTCCACGTGCCGAGGCCGGTGGGATCGGTGAAGAAATGGTCGAGCACGCCGTCGTCGTCGAGATCCAGCGCGGCGATGCCGGCGCGGCCGCAACCGGCCGCGTCCCACAGCGCGTCGTCGGCGATGCCGTCGCCGTCGAAATCCAGGCGCACCGCGTCGGCCGTGCCCGCATCGCCGAGAGTGAGGTCGGCCTCGCTGGTCCAGACGTGCACGGGTCCGTCACCGGTACCGAACACGTACTCGATCTCGTTCATACGTCCTTGGACGCACGCGGCGCGGCGCCGGTTCCATCGCGCGGAGCTTTTCCTTCGCCGTCCCCCGTTCGCGGTGGTTGTTCCGGTAAGTTGGCACGTCAGCAGCCGACCGACAGGAGTCAACACGACATGGGTTCTCCGGTGCACCACCTCGACGCGGTACGAGAACTGCTGAGCTCCGCCGAGTCTCGGTCCACCGCCGGGCATCCGATCGCCTGACGAGCGCGGCAGGGCCGGCCTGATGCGCGCATCCGGAAGCAAATCGCCTTGTGCACCCGCCTTCTTCGGCGCACTGCTCGCAGGCGCCTTGGCCGTGCCTGCGCCCACCGCGCAAGCCGCACCCTTTCCGTGGGCGCCACCGCCGGTCAACAGCTGCGGTGAGGTCGGTTTCGATCCGCTCAACCGCGAGCCCGATCCCGCGCAGCCGCCGCCACCACCGCTGCCGCCGCAGATCGACATCCCTGTGCCGATCCCGGAACTCACTCCGGTCCCGGTGCCCGACCCACCGCAGGACAACACGCGGATCGTCCCGGAACCGCTGCCGGAGAATCCGTGCGACAACCCGTGCCCCGACATCAGGGACTACCCCGAGCATCCCGAGCCCGATCCCGATCCCAGCCCCACGCCCGAGACCGGCGCCGACGAGAAGACCGGTTCCTCCGGCTCGGCAGCCGGACCCGATTCGGGCAGTGGGTCGGGCTCCGCATCGGGATCCGGTTCGAGCGATGGCTCCGGCTCTTCCTCCGGGTCCGGCTCTCCGGTCAAGCTGCCGCGCATCGAGTTCAAGCCGGAGACCGAGCCGATTCCCGTCCCTGTGCCCGGCGGTCCCGGTGAGGAGCCGCAGCCCGCGCCGCCGCAGGTGGTGCATCCGGCCGAGCCAGGCCCGCTCGCGGCCGCGGTGGCCGCGCCCGCGGTCGAGTCGGTACGGCTGGTCGGGCAGGTGACCGGGCACGGCTCGGACAACCGCACCGACATGCGCTGGCAGGTCGACGGCACCGATCTCGGCCTGATGTGGGAGACCCGACCCGGTGAGGTCGCCGTGGTGTTCGGGGACACCTTCGGCAAGGGCTGGGGTGTCGGTGGCGCGGGCAACGACGACCAGGACTGGCGCAGCAACGTCATCGGTTTCAGCACCGACCGCGATCTGGACGACGGCCTGACGCTGGACACCTTCGCTCAGGACAGCCGCTGCCACGCGGCGGAGATCCTGGGCAGTCGCAAGATCAAGAACTGGGAGACGACCACCATCCCGACCTCCGGGTTCGCCGTCGGTGACCGGCAGTACCTCAGCTACATGTCGGTGAACCGATGGAGCCGCATCCCGGGTCTGTGGTGGACCAACTACGGCGGCCTCGCCTATTCCGACGACCGCGGGCGCACCTGGCGCAAAGACCAGCACGCCAAGTGGGAGAACCTGTTCGGGCTCGGCAAGTTCCAGGTCGCGGCGATGGTGCCGCAGGGCGACTACGTCTACATGTTCGGCACGCCCAACGGACGCATCGGCACGATCGCGCTGGCGCGCGTGCCGAAGCACCAGGTGCTGAACAAGTCCGCCTATCAGTACTGGGTCGGCGGCACCTGGGCGCCCGCCGCCGAGAATCAGGCCGCCCCGCTGGTGCTCGGCATCGCCAGTGAACTGTCGGTGCGCTACGACCGGGAGACCGAACAGTGGCAGATGGTCTACCTGGATTCGGCGCGGGGCGCGATCGTGCTGCGTACCGCGGCGAGCCCGCAGGGCGCGTGGACGGACGCGATACCGCTGGTGTCCACCGCCGACTACCCGAAGTCCTACGGTGGCTTCATCCATCCGTGGTCGACCGGCGAGGACCTGTACTTCATGCTCTCGGCCTGGGACAGCTACAACGTGTATCTCATGCACGCCCGGCTGCGGCCGAACCCGGGTCAGCCCGCGCGCACGAATCGCACCGGCTGACCTGGCCGCGTCTGCGCGATGGCGTCGACGTCGGCATCGACGACCACCGCGATCACCGGATAGCCGCCGGTGATCGGGTGATCGGCCAGGAAGACCACCGGTTGTCCGCTCGGCGGCACCTGGATCGAGCCGAGCGCCATGCCTTCGGTCGGCAGTTCGCGGGTGACCTTCCTGGTCAGCGGTGGCCCGACGCGGCGTTCCAATCGGGCGCCGATCCGGTCGGTGTCGGTGGAGATCGCCCATTCGCCCGCGAACAAGGCCGCGGCGTCGGCGAACCAATCGTCGCGCGGACCGAGCACGGCGCGCACAGTGACCACGCCCGCGGGTAATCCGGCGACCGGGGCGAAGTCCACAACCGGGATCGTGTGCGGAGAAGACCCGACCGGGAGACGATCACCCTTCCGCAAAGGTTCCGGCCCCAAGCCGGACATCGTGTCGCGACTGCGGGAACCGAGCGTCTCCGGCACGGCGATGCCGCCGCGCACCGCGACATAACTGCGCAGTCCGACGGACGCGTAGCCGAGGCGCAGCTCCTGTCCCGGTTCCAGTTCCAGCACACTCGCGTGACCCACGGGCCTGCCGTCGACGGTGGCGGGGGCAGGTGCGCCGGTGACCGCCAGCATGACGTGCTCTTCCGCGTGCAGCGCGAGACCGCCGAGCAGCACTTCGACGGCCGCGTGCCCCTCCGGGTTGCCGACCAGCCGATTGGCCAGCCGCAGCGACCCGCGGTCCGCCGCTCCCGCTGGACCGACGCCGGAATCGAACCAGCCCGGCCGCCCGAGATCCTGGATGGTCGCCAGCGGGCCGACCGCTTCGACGACGATCATCAGCCGTCCCTCGCGTCGAGGAATCGAACTGTGGCGCCCGCGCGGATCAGCGCGGGCGGGTCACGCTCGGTATCCCACATCCTGAGGTCGGTGGTGCCGATCAGTTGCCATCCCCCGGGGGTGCTCCTGGGGTACACCGCGCTGTATCCACCCGCGAGGGCGACCGCACCCGCCGGAATCGATGTGCGCGCCTGCGCTCTGCGCGGCACGGACAACCTTCCGTCCGGCGCTTCCAGATAGCCGAAGCCCGGCGCGAAACCGACGAAAGCGCACCGCCACAGCGTTCCGGTGTGCGCCGCGATCACTTCCGCGGTCGTCACCTCCAGCATCCGGGCCACATCGTCGAGGTCGGCGCCGTCGTAGCGCACCGGAATCGACACCGGTTCGGTGCGGTGGCCGGAGGATGTTCCACGGGAAACAGCGTCCGATCGCTCGGCGTCCAGGGTGACCAGCAGCGTGGTCAGCGATCGGCGGACCGCTTCGGCAGCGCGCGGCGAATCGAGCGTCAGGAGTACCGTTTCCGCGGCCGGAAGCAGATCCTGCACGCCGGGTACCTGGCGCTCGCGCAGGGCGATGACCAGCGCCGCCACCATGTCGCGGCGATGCGGAGTGACCAGCAGCGCCCGGTCACCCGCCGACCGGATCGCCTCCTCGGCCGCCCGCCGCTGCGCGTGGGTCACCGCGCCCGTGGTCTTCATCTCCTCACCTCTAGCCGAAGGGCTCCACCGGCACCCCGACTTCGTCCAGCGCGGTGCGGATGTGGCGAGCCATCTCCACCGCCGCGGGCGAATCGCCGTGCACGCAGATACTGGCGGCGCGCACCGCGACCTCGCCGGAACCGTCCGCGGTGCGCGCGGCTGCGGACTTCGCGATCGAGATCGCCTGAGCCACCGCCTCTTGCGGACCCAACACCGCCCCCGGCGTGCCGCGCGGCGCGAGCGAGCCGTCGGGGGTGTACGCGCGGTCGGCGAACCCTTCTCCGACGAAGCGCACCCCGGCGGCTTCCGCGGCCGACTCCAGCTGGGTGCCGGCCGGGCCGAGCAGGGCCAGCCGCGGGTCGTACTCCGTCATCGCGGCCAGTACCGCGTCGGCCAATTCTCGATCGCGCGCAGCCGAGTGATAAAGAGCCCCATGCGGTTTCACATAGCGCACCCGGTCACCGGCCGCCTTCGCGAAAGCGTCGAGGCCGCCGATCTGATACAGCACCTCGTCGCGCAGTTCCCCGGGTGCTACGGCGATCGCACGCCGACCGAAGCCGGCCAGATCGCGGTAACCGACGTGGGCGCCGATCCGCACTCCCTTCGCCACCGCGAGCGCGCACGTCTTACGCATGATCGCGGGGTCGCCCGCGTGGAATCCGCAGGCGATGTTCGCGCTGGTCACGATGTCGAGCATGGCGGCGTCGTCGCCCATCGTCCACGGGCCGAAGCCCTCGCCGAGATCACTGTTCAGATCCAGCGCCATCTGCGTCCTCCCAGCGGTGTGTGACCATTTTCGATTCTCGTGCTCCAGCGTTGCCGCGGGCAAGGACCGCGGGTCCACGCGACCTGGGTCACAACCCACCGGTCTCGGGCCGCGCGCCAAGTACGCTCGATCCAATCATGGCCACGTATTTCGATCCGAAGTCCTGGTCGCCGCTGCGGGCCGTCGATCTCGGAAAGCGCCTGTTCGATCAGTCCTGGCTGGAGCAGTGGGTCACGCTCAGCACGGCCTGGATGGATCCGGTCGCCGACCTCGGTGCCGGCACCGTCACGGCGCTGCTGCCGGACGTGCTGATGACCATGCTCAGCGAGGGCATCCTGAGCCGGTTCGGCGGACAGGAAGTCAGCGCCACCCTGCTCGGTCACGATCTGCACGCCACCCTGCAGGTGTTGAAGGTGCGCAGGCGCGGCGCGCACTTCCAGACCAAGACCGTGCTGTCGCGGCTGCGCTGGGACGATCACCCGATCGAGTCCGTGACGGTGATCGCCCACGGCGTACGCCTGATCCCGGGCGTGCCGACCAAAGTGCGTACCGCCCGGCTCGATCTGATCGGCACCGTCACCACGGCGGCGCTGGTCGGATGGCTCAACACCCAGCCGTTGGACTGGGAGCTGGACGTGCACCCGAGCGGGCTGATCCGGGCCAGGCACCGCCGTCGGCTGGTCACCGCCCTGGTGGACGCGACGGTCACGGACAACCGCCTGGATATCGCGGTGCGCCGGGTGACCTGGCTCGGCTTCCGTGTCCCGCGGCGCATGATCGACGTGCCCGCCCTACCGCTCGAGCAGCTGCCGAAGAACGCGCGGATCGTACGCGCCGCACGGGAGGGCGACCTGATCCGCTTCCGGGTCGAGCTGCCGGAGATCTCCGGGTCCTTCGACCTGGCCCAGATGCGCTCGGCGATCCTGGCCGGCACCACCCTGATCGTCTTCTGACCTGCTCAGCCCTGCGTCTTCCACCACTCGAGCAGCGCGGCCTCGGCTTCGTCCCGGCTGAGCGGGCCGTGGTCCAAGCGCAGTTCTTTCAAGTGCCGCCAGGCCCGGCCGACCTCAGGGCCCGGGGGCAGGCCGAGCAGCTCCATGATCGCGTTGCCGTCCAGGTCCGGGCGGACCTTGGCCAGATCCTCCTGCTCGCGCAACCGCTCGATCCGCGCTTCCAGCTCGTCGTAGGTGGCGCGTAGCGCGGCGGCCCTGCGTTTGTTGCGGGTGGTGCAGTCGGCCCGGACCAGTTTGTGCAGGCGGGGGAGCAGCTCGCCGGCGTCGGTGACGTAGCGGCGCACCGCGGAGTCGGTCCACTGGCCCCTGCCGTAACCGTGGAAGCGCAGGTGCAGGAACACCAGCCGGGCGACGTCCTCGGTGAATTGCTTCGGGTACTTCAGCGCGCGCATCCGTTTGCGCACCATCTTGGCGCCGACCACCTCGTGATGGTGGAAGCTGACGCCGCCGCCCGGCTCGTTGCGCTTGGTGTCCGGCTTGCCGATGTCGTGCAGCAGCGCGGCCCAGCGCAGCACCAGGTCCGGGTCGCCCTCCTCCTGGTCGATGGCCTGTTCGAGCACGGTGAGCGAATGCCAGTAGACGTCCTTGTGCTGGTGGTGCTCATCGATCTCGAGCTTCATCGCGGGCACCTCGGGAAGCACCCGTTGCGCCAGTCCCGTCTCGCACATGACGTTGATGCCGTCGATCGGATGCGCGCCGGCGATCAGCTTGTCCAGCTCGACCCGCACCCGCTCGGCGGTGATGCGGTCGATCTGATCGGCCATCGCCGTGATCGCGGCGCGCACGCGGGGATGCGGCTCGAACCCCAGCTGGGAGACGAACCGCGCCGCCCGCAGCATGCGCAACGGATCGTCGTTGAACGAATCCTCCGGCGCGGCAGGCGTGTCCAGCACCCCGTCGAGCAGGGCGGTCATGCCGTCGAGCGGGTCGACGAACTCCAGCGCGCCGTCCGCGCCGATCTTCACGGCCATCGCGTTCACCGTGAAGTCGCGGCGCACCAGGTCTTCCTGGAGGGAGTCACCGAAGGTCACCTGCGGGTTGCGCGACACCCGGTCGTAGCTGTCGGCGCGGAAGGTGGTGATCTCCAGTTGCTGACCGTCCTTGGCCGCGCTGACCGTGCCGAACGCCAGACCTCCTGTGTCCCACAGATGGTCCGCCCACCCGCGCAGGATGCCCTGCACCGCGTCCGGCCGCGCGTCGGTGGTGAAATCCAGGTCGGTCCCCAGCCTGCCGAGCACCGCGTCCCGCACGCTCCCGCCCACCAGGTACAACTCGTGCCCCCGCGCCGCGAACATCTCACCCAGCGGCGTCAGCACATCCGACAGCCCCCCGAGCGTCACCGCCGCGGCGGCCAGCAATCGGGTACGTCTATCCAGCACAGCGTCCTGGGACCTCGGCGCAACCACGAATGAGCAGCTTACCGAGCCACGCCAACAGCGATGGCAGCCAAGCCCCACGCAGCAGCCCAGATATATAAGGACACCGACATGAGCCCAGCCAGCGGCGTACGCGCACCCCGCAGCCTCCCGTCGAATCCGTCCACCGGCTACTCAGCCCAGCTCACCCCACGATCGTGGGGCGAAGCGAGACCGAGCACCTGTCACGCGGGCATCGTTGCCCCGACAGAACGAGCACCCTCTCCGAACCGCGCACCCCGCACACCCAGGCCCGACAATCGAACGCGCTCAGCTCACCTCCACCACGACTTTCGAGCGAAGCGAGACCGAGCATCCGCCGCGCCGAAGGCGTGGCCAAAACAACACAGTAGGATTGCCAGGTGTCTCCGGCCGATCGTGCGAACAGTCGACGCCGCCAGCCTCGGCGCCGCGGTTCGGCCGCCAATGCCGCCAATGCCGCGAAGCCACGGATGCGCACGGTGCGGGAGACTTCGGCGGGTGGACTGGTCGTAGACGGCCTCGACGGTCCTCGCGAAGCGCGCAGCGCGGCCCTCATCGGACGCACCGATCGTCGCGGGCGGTTACTGTGGTCGCTGCCGAAGGGACATATCGAAGAAGGTGAGACCGCCGAGCAGACCGCGATCCGCGAGGTCGCCGAGGAGACCGGCATCAACGGTGTCGTGGTCGCCGAACTCGGCAGCATCGATTACTGGTTCGTGACCGATGGTCGGCGGGTACACAAAACGGTGCATCATTATCTGCTGCGTTCGGTCGGTGGCGAACTGTCCGACGCCGACGTGGAAGTGACCCAGGTTGCCTGGGTTCCGTTGAGTGAACTGGATTCTCGGCTGGCCTACGCCGACGAGCGGCGGCTGGCGGAGATGGCGAACAAGCTGATCGACCGGATGGAGACCGGCAAGCGATGACGCGTGGACTGTTCCGGATCTTCGTGGCGGTCCTGACCATCCTCGGCCCGGTGACGACGCTGCCACTGCTCGATTCCGCGGCGGCCGGAGCGCAGCCGACCGGGTCCGGCACCTCGACGAATCCCAAATTCTTGAAGCTGTCCCTGGATTCGGTGACGCCGACCACAGTCACCGCGGGCAGCGATCCGGTGCTCACGGTCGCGGGCACGGTCACCAACATCGGCGACCGTGTGGTGGACGACGTGAGCATCCGGGTGCAGCGGGCGGCGGCGATCACCACGCCGGTCGGCTTGCGCGCCACTTTGCGCCTCGACGAGGTCAACTACGACGTGAACGGCGACTTCGAGGACGTGGCGGAGCGGCTGAACCCGGGGCAGCGCAAACAGTTCACGTTGAGCATCCCGCTGCGTTCGGAGACCGGCGCCACCTCGTTGCGGATCACGGAGCCTGGCATCTACCCACTGCTGCTGAACGTCAACGGGGAACCGGCTTACGGCACGCAGGCCAGGCTCGACGACGCCAGATTCCTGCTCCCGGTGCTCGGCGTGCCGCCCGCTCCCGGCGACGAGGCTCCGGTGCCCGCGCCCACCGACGCTCCGGTGGCGACCACGCTGCTGTGGCCGCTGGCCGACCGGCCGCGGCAGGTCGGGGGTCATCCCGGCAGCGTGGACGGCAAGGTGGAGCTCACCGACGACGAACTGGCCGCCTCGCTCGGCAAGGGCGGGCGACTGGATCAGTTGCTGGCCGCGCTGGAAGGGACGTTGACCACGAGCGGGGGCCGCAACGCCGAGCTGGCCTCGGCGGTGTGCCTGGCCGTCGACCCCGACCTGCTGCTCACGGTGCGCGCGATGACCAGGGGTTATCGCGTGCTGGCCAGCCCGTCCGATCCCGATGGCGCGACCAGGGCGGGCGCAGGCGCCGAGCAGGCCCAGACCTGGCTGGACCGGTTGCGCGCGCTGGCCGGGTCGATGTGCACCGTGGCGCTGCCGTTCGCGCAGGTCGATCTCACCGCGTTGGCCGCGGTCAACGATCCGGCGCTGTCCGCGCGCGCGCTCAACGAACCCGCCGAGATCATCGATTCGATCCTGTCCACCCGATCGGTGCGCGGGGTGAGCCTGCCGGATTCCGGCAGCATCGATGAGGGGGCGGGAGCCCTGTTGCGCAGTCACGGTTTCGGCACCGCCGTGCTCGCCTCGACGGCGGCCGTTCCGCAGGGCAGCGTGGACTGGGCACAGTCGAGCAGTGAGAGCGGCCGGGCCACCGCCGGTGCGAACGAGGCGCTGTCCAGCGCGGACGCGGCGGTCCCGGAAGTGGTCCGGCTGCCCGACATCACCGCCAGCCAACCGGCCGGACCGGCGCCGCAGGTCACGGGCAGTCCGGCGCCCGCAGCGAGTGCCCCCGCGCCCGCCGCCGACCCCGCTCTGCACGCGGTGACGTTCGACATCTGGTCCGCGACCGCGCTCGCGGCGGTGGGCTCGAATCCGCCGACCCCGCCGTTCACCCCGTCCCGGGTGCGCTACGACGTGACCAACGATTCGCGCGCGGCGCGCTTGCAGGACGCTCTCGGCGCGATTTCGTGGAGCGCGCTGCATCCCGAGGCCAACCGGTCCCGGTCGCTGCTGCTCGTCCCGCCACAGCAGTGGGGCGCGAACCGGGACGAGGCGACCGCACTGCTGCGGCAAGTCGACCAGATGCTGCGCGGCAACCTCGCCACCGCGCGTCCGTTCCACGATCTGGTGGCGCTGCCGCCGGATCCGCAGCCCTATCAGCTGGACTACCTGACGCAGGCCGCGCAGGACGCGGTGCCGGACCGATTCCTGCCGCCGGTGCGCGAGCAGAGCCGCCGGATCACCGAGATGATGCGCGCCTTGGTGGACGTGCCCGAGGCCGAACCGACGCCACACGACTTCCTGACGCCGCTGCGTGACGACCTGTTGCGGGTGCTCAGCCTCTCGGATCGGCGGGCGGGCGATGCCGCCCCGCCGGACACGTTCGCCCAGCGTCGGCTGGACCAGAACACCCGCACGATGGACAAGCTCTATCGCTCGGTCACCGTGCTGCCGCCGGGCGGGGTGTACACGCTCGCGTCCGAGCAGAGCCCCCTGCTGCTGGTCGCGCGCAACGATCTGCCGGTGGCCATCCGGGTCAAGTTCCGGATCGAGGCGCCGAACGAGACGAAGATCACCGATCCCGGCGAACAACAGCTCCCGGCCAACGGGTCGCGGTCCTTCCAGATCCCCACGGAGGTCAGCGACAGCAGGAACCTCGTCATCCCGATCTCGCTCACCACGCCGGAGGGCGTCGCGCTCGGCAATCCCACCCAGGTCTCGGTGCGTTCGAATGCCTACGGCAAGGCCTTGGCGATAATTACGGGATGCGCCGCACTCCTGCTGCTCCTGCTGGCCGGCCGCCGTTTGTGGCGCCGGTTCCGCGGGCAGCCCGATCCGGCCGACGAGGGCTTCGATCCGAGCACCAGGCGCCGGGTCAACCGCTACCGGCGTGCACGCATGCGCGTACTGCGGGCGCAGGAACAAGAGCAGGAGCAGTTGCAGGAGACGCGGTGACCGATCCCGCTTCGACTGGACCGGGTAAACCGCCGCGACCTGCGTCGATGCGGGGTACCGCGTTGTCGTGTGGCACGGTGGAGGACAATCACGGTGTTGCCGAGCCGGTGCGATCCGGACCGGGACCACTGACAGAATGTTCGCCGATCACGGCGAACCATTGCGGCGAGCCGCGGCTCACCGCACCGATGGGGGTGCGGATATCCCGGCTGGTACAGGAGGCATGATGAGCGACGATGACATATCGGCTCATCGCCCTCGACCAAGCGACCGGCTCGACGGGCCACCGGTTCGCCGGGCGCCGGCCGCGCCGTGGGAACGCGGCCCCGCTGCGGCCGAAGCCGAACACCAGGGTGTGAACGGCGGTCAGTACGACGACGGCCAGGCGCCGAGGGTGCCGCAGATCAGTCGTCCTCCGGCCGCGCCGCAGCCGCGTCCTGGTCAGCACATGGCGCCGCCGCCACCCGCCGGGCAACCGAGGCCGCCCGTGCCGCCACCGCCGCGTCCCGGGCCGGTACCGAACCCACGGCAATATCCCGCTCCGCCGCCGGCGGCCGGACCCGGCCAGCCCCGGCCGGTCCCGCCCGGCCCCGCTCGCCCTGGGCCCGCGCCTTCCGGTCCGCCCGCAGGCGCGCGGCAGGCTCCGCCGCCTCTCCCGCCGCGGGCGCCGCAGCCCGGAGCGATCCCGGCTGCTCCACGCCCTCCGCAGTCCGGCGCCATTCCGGCTGCTCCACGCCCTCCGCAGTCCGGCGCCATTCCGGCTGCTCCACGCCCTCCGCAGTCCGGCGCGATCCCGGCTGCCCCGCGGCCCCCGCAATCCGGTCCGATCCCGGCGGCGCCACGCGCACCCCTTTCCGGAGCGATTCCGGCTGCCCCGCGGCCCCCGCAATCCGGTCCGATCCCGGCGGCGATGCCCGCCGTCCCGCCGGAATCCGATCGGGTGCCGCCGCCGCGCTACGCCCCGTCGCAGCCGCAGCAGTTCCCGCCGCCGCGGCAACGACCGGCCGCCCCGGTCCGGCACGAGCCCGCGCAACCGGATCGCCCACGGACGAGTGAGTGGCCGGCTGCCACCGCCACCGAGGAGCCGCCGAAAGCGGAGGCTTCGAAGCAGAGTGCGACCTCCCGGCTGCTGAGCGATTCGGGGTCGATCGCGTTCGCGACGCTGATCAGCCGGATCACCGGGTTCGGCAAGCAGCTGCTGCTGCTGACCGTGCTCGGCCCCGCCATCGCCAGCGCGTTCACCGTGGCCAGCCAGATCCCGAACATGATCGCGGAACTGGTGCTCGGCGCGGTGCTCACCGCGATCGTGGTGCCCACGCTGGTGCGCGCGGAGCAGGAGGATCCCGACCGGGGAGCGGCCTTCGTCCGGCGCCTGGTGACCGCGGCTTTCGTGGTCCTCGCCGCTGCCGCGCTGCTGGCGACCGCCGCGGCGCCGGTGCTGACCACATACGTCTTCCTGCCCGACGACGGCCAGGTCAACACCGCGCTCACCACGGCGCTGGCTTTCCTGCTGCTGCCGGCGATCCTGTTCTACGGCATGTCGGCGCTGCTCACGGCGATCCTCAACACCCAGCAGATGTTCAAACCCGGCGCATGGGCTCCGGTGCTGAACAACCTGGTGGTCCTCACCGTGCTCGGGTTGTACGTCGTGATGCCGGGTGAGATCACGCTGGACCCGGTCCGCATGAGCGACCCGAAGCTGCTGGTGCTCGGCGTCGGCGTCACGCTGGGCGTGGTGGTGCAGGCGGTCAGCCTCGTTCCGGCGATCCGCAGGGCGGGCATCGACCTGCGGCCGCTGTGGGGTATCGACGATCGCCTCAAGCAGTTCGGCGGCATGGGCGCGGCGATCATCCTGTACGTCTTGATCAGCCAGGCGGGTTTCGTCTTCGCCACCCGCATCTCGGCGCACGCCGACGAGGCCGGCCCGGCGATCTACAACAACGCGTGGCTGCTGCTGCAACTGCCCTACGGCGTGCTCGGCGTCACGGTGCTCACCGCGATCATGCCCCGGCTGAGCCGCAACGCCGCCGCCGACGACACGCCCGCCGTGGTCGACGATCTCTCCGCCGCCACCCGGTTGACCATGATCGCGCTGGTCCCCGTGGTCACGTTCTTCACGCTGGCCGGTCCGCAGGTCGGGCAGGCGCTCTACGGCTACGGCAATTTCGGATCCGACGCCGAACGTCTCGGACTCGCGGTCAGCTGGTCGGCGTTCGCGCTGATCCCGTACTCGCTGGTGCTGATCCACTTGCGCGTGTTCTACGCCAGGGAGCAGGCGTGGATTCCCACCTGGATCATCCTCGGCATCACCGCGGCCAAGATCGTCTTCTCCGCGCTGGCCCCGGTCGTCACCGACGCCGAGCACGTGGTGGTCGCGCTCGGCGTCGCCAACGGACTCGGCTTCGCGGTCGGCGCCGTGGTGGGCGGTTTCCTGCTGCACCGCAGTCTCGGTGACCTGCGCATGGCGAACGTCGGCCGAACGGTGACCCGTGTCGTACTTGCGTCACTCGCGGGCGGCGCGGTGATGTGGATCGTGGACCGGGTACTCGGCCTGGATCGGTTGACCGCGTCCTTCGGCGGACCCGGTTCGCTGATCCGGGTGGCGATCACCGCGATCGTCATGTTCGCGGTGGCCTTCGGCCTGATGCGACTCGCCGGTATTCCGGAGATCGTCGCCATCACCGTGTCCGTCTCGCGGCGCCTCGGCTGGACCCCGCCCGCGCCGGAACTCGACCTGGAGAGCCCGGTCGAGGATCCGTACGTCACGCAGGTGCTGCGCAGGCCCGACCCGTACTTGGCATACCCGCGGTTCGATCCGTACATGGACGCCCAGACCATGGTGCTTCCTGTGATCAGACCCGATGCCGTTGACCGCACCGGCATGGGTGAGTTCCCGTACCCTGTTCGGCAGAGAAGCACAAGTGGCGAATTCGCCGGAACCTCGACATACCAGGGCGAAGGAGGACCGAGGGTGAGCGACGACGCGGTGGGCGGCGTCCCAGCCGCCGATTCTTCTGCGACCACGCCCGGCGGACTGTCCACCGATGTACCGCCGACCGCGGGGGAGCCGTTGGATCCCGCGTACGCGAACAAGGAACCGGGCACCGCCGGGCCGGAGCAGAACGCGGCGAGGCCGCAGGACAACCAGCTGCCGCCGCGCGATCCGATGTACGACACCGGGATGATCCCCGTCGGCTCGCCGGAGATGCCGCCGATGGGTGGCGAGAATCTGGGCGCACGGCGAATCCCGCGCGGTCCCAAGCTGATTCCGGGCGCGTCGGTGGCGGGCGGCCGTTACCGCCTGCTGGCCAGTCACGGCGGCGCCCGCGGCCTGAAGTTCTGGCAGGCGCTGGACATCAAACTCGATCGTGAGGTCGCGCTGACCTTCGTCGACGCCGACCAGAAGGCGACGGAGAACTCCGGGCAGGACGGTCCCCAGGCGATCCTGTCCAGGACGCTGCGCCTCGGCCGGATCAACTCGCCCGGCCTCGCCCGCGTGCTCGACGTCGTGCGCGGCAGCTCCGGCGGCATCGTGGTCGCGGAATGGACGCCGGGCCGTTCGCTGCGCGAGATGGCCGAGACGGTGCCTTCCCCGATCGGTGCGGCACGCGCCATCCGCGCCCTCGCCTCGGCGGCCGAGCTGGCGCACCGCGGCGGCGGATCGCTGTCCATCGACCATCCCGATCGGGTGCGCATCAGCGCCTCGGGTGACGCCGTGCTCGCCTTCCCCGGCACCTTGTCCGACTCCGACGCGCAGTCCGACGTACGCGGTCTCGGCGCGATGCTCTACGCGCTGATCACGGCCCGCTGGCCGATCCGCTCGGGCGGTGTCAGCGGCGCCGCCGCGACCGTCGGCGGCCTGCGGCCGGCCGATTTCGGCCCGGACGGCACGCCGGTGGAACCGCGCCAGATCCGTCCCGAAGTGCCGTTCGAGATCTCCGCGGTCGCCGTGCGCTCACTGGAGTCGAACAAGGGCGTACGGACGGCGGCGACGGTCCAGCATGTGCTGGAGCAGGCCTCGGTGGTCGATCAGAAGACCGATTTCATCCCGGTGCTGCGGCTCGGCCAGCGCGCTCCCGCCAATATGGACGACTCGCTGGCCGATCCGGAACTGCTCGCGGCCGAACGCGAACGCTCCCAGCGGATGATGTGGATCATGGTCGGCCTCGGCATCCTCGCCGCGCTGGTGGTCGGCGTCGTGATCTGGTGGATGGTCAGCGTGTTCGCGCCGAGCGCGTCCGACGCGCCGCTGAACGAACAGCGCAATATCGGCCTGACGACGAACAACCAGCCAGCGCCGACGCCCGCCGCCGCTGGTCCCGGCCTCACCTCGACGGGTGTGCCGGTCCCGGTGACGGGCGTATCGGTGTTCTCGCCGGAGGGCACCGCCGACGGTGTCGCCAACGTGCACGCGGTGCTGGACAACGATCCCGGCACCCAGTGGCGCACCGATCAGTACTTCCAGCAGTTCCCGGCACTCAAGAAGGGGGTCGGTCTGCTGGCCACGCTGCCGGCCCCCGCGAAGCTCACGAACGTCTCGATCAACTCGCCCAGCGCGGGGACTTCGGTGGAGATCCGCACTTCGCCCACCGGCTCCCCGACGCTGGATCAGACCCAGCTGATCGGCTCCGCCCGGCTGGACGACGGCGTCACCGACATCCCGGTGCGCGCCGATCAAGCCGCCCGCTACGTGCTCGTCTGGATCACCGGACTGGGGAATTCCGGAGGACAGTTCCAGACCGCCATCGCCGACATCCGTTTCGACGCCGCGCCGTAGCCGGTCCGGGCCGCGCCTTCGGCGGTGCGAGCCCCCTCGTAACGCGGTATCGAGCGCCGCGCAATCCTCCGTATCCGGCCCGATCACTTGGTTGCTGCCAAAACGTTACGGGCGATATGATCTTCGAGCGCTCTCAGCAGGGGAGCTTCCCAGGTTCTGGCGTTTTCGTTCCTGGATGCTGCGAAGTCTCGGTGATGGTCGACCATGCCCGTTGCCGCCGTGAGGGCTGTCCAAGGGGTTGGCATTGTCGTCGGAAGTGAACGAGGAGCTCGGCAGGGGGGCGTCGCAGCCGGTGATGTTTCGCGAGCGTTCCCCCGAACTCGGTGAACGCACCGACGTGGAGTTGTTGCGAGCGCATGTCGCCGGTGAACGGTACGCGTTCGCGGAGTTGCTGCGCAGACACAACGATCACCTGTGGCAGACCGCGCTGCGCACCTCCTACACCCGGGAGGACGCGGCCGATTCACTCCAGGACGCGCTCTTGTCGGCACATCGCACCGCGGGCTCGTTCCGGGCGGAAGCGGAAGTGCGCAGCTGGTTGCACGCGATCGTGGTGAACGCGTGCCTGGACCGGATCCGGCGCAACAAGACCAGGCGCGCGTTGTCGCTGTCGCCGGAATCGTTGCCGGAGCCGAAGGACACCCGCGACGAGATGGCCGAGGCGGAGATGTCGTTGGTCATCGACCGGGCATTGTTCTCCTTGCCGCCGGATCAGCGGACCGCGCTGGTGGCGGTGGATGTGGAGGGGTATAGCGTGGCCGAGGCGGCGGCGTTGCTCGGCGTGCCCGAGGGGACGATCAAAAGCCGGTGCGCTCGCGCACGGCAGCGGTTGAAAGAGCGATTGGATTTTCTGCGTGATCCGGGGAACCGGGGGTAGTTGGGATGCGTCATTAACAGTGACGAACCACTGAACGAATCAGAGACAGGCCCCGTCGGCGAAGGGGTCCCCGCGATGTCCGATGCGAACAACGGAGGTGCGATGGCTACCGAGTCCGTGCCGGAGCCTCCGTTCACGCCCGAATTCCTGGCCGACCTGCATGCCGGCAACGTGACGCCGCAGCAGCGCGAGCGGTTGTGGCCGAGCGTCTCGCGCGACCAGGAGGCGGTGCGGTATCTGCACGCGCTGGACGAGGTGAGCGCCGAACTGCGTGCCCTGGGCCGGGACGAGCGCATCGTCCATGCCATGCCGGACGACGTGGCGGCCCGCCTCGCTCGGTTCGTCGACGAGCTGGAGCCGCCCGATGGCGCCACGGTTCATGGGCTTGCGTCCCGACGGGTGATCGAAACCACCGGCGAGGCAGACGTTTCCGAATCGACTCCGGTGGCTTCGGACGAGCGTCGCCGCGGCAGGTTGCGCTGGTTCGCCGCGGCGGCCGCGGCGATCGTCGCGGTCGTCGGCGCGGGCGTCTGGGTTTCGACAACCCGCAGCGGTGACGCCCCCGCGCCCACCGCCCAGCCGACCACCGGCAACGACGACTGGGGCGAGGATCTCACCGCCACCGTGGCCCTGGGCGCACTGGGCAGGCACAACGTCACCGGAGCGCTGGCCGGCTCGGACGCTTTGGAGCGTTGCGTACGGGCGAACGGTCTCGACCGCACGATCCTGGGCTCGACCGACATCCGCTTCCAGGGCGGCAACGCGGTGCTCATCCTGCTCACCGGCCCCCAGCAGCCCGAGATCACCGCGGTGGGGCGGCCGCCCAAGATCACCGCGCTGGTCGTCGGAACCGGTTGCGGCACCGGTGATCCACAACGGAAGGCGCTGCAGGACATCGGCTGACCTTGCGATCTGGACCACGTGGGCGGTGTGACGCCGCCGACGCGGGAACAACAGCCATTACCCTGTTGTTGACCGACACGTCCGAATCGAATCTCCCCGGAAGGGCCCCATGAGCGAGCGTAGCGAGCAAAAAAGCGACACCGGCGCGCCAGTTCGCGATCTGATCATCATCGGCTCCGGCCCCGCCGGCTACACGGCCGCCGTCTACGCTGGCCGCGCCGAGCTCCAGCCGCTGCAGTTCGAGGGGACCCAGTTCGGCGGTGCGCTGATGACCACCACCGAGGTCGAGAACTTCCCCGGTTTCCGCGGCGGCATCATGGGCCCCGATCTCATGGAGGAGATGCGCGAGCAGGCCAAGCGGTTCGGCGCGGACATCCGCACCGAGGACGTGGAGGCCGTCGACCTGAGCGGACCGATCAAGAAGGTCGTCGTCGGCGGGGAGACCTTCCAGGCCTACGCCGTCATCCTCGCCATGGGCTCGGCCGCGCGCTACCTGAACGTTCCCGGCGAGCAGCGGTTGCTCGGCCGCGGTGTCAGCGCCTGCGCCACCTGCGACGGCTTCTTCTTCAAGGGCCAGGACATCGTGGTGGTCGGCGGCGGCGACTCCGCGATGGAAGAGGCGACCTTCCTGACCAAGTTCGCCTCCAGCGTGACCATCGTGCACCGACGCGAGGAGTTCCGCGCCTCCCGCATCATGCTGGAACGCGCGAAGGCGAACGAGAAGATCAAGTTCGTGCTCAACGCCGAAGTGGCCGAGGTGCACGGTGAGAACAGCGTCACCCACCTGACCCTGCGTGACACCCGCACCGGCGAGACCTCCGAGCTGCCCGCCACCGGCCTGTTCGTCGCGATCGGCCACGACCCGCGCAGCGAACTCGTCAAAGGCCAGGTCGCCTTGGACAGCGAGGGATACGTGCTGGTGAAGGACCCGACAACCGCGACCGACATCCCCGGTGTCTTCGCCGCGGGCGACTTGGTCGATCACACCTACCGGCAGGCGATCACCGCCGCGGGCACGGGCTGCCGCGCGGCCATCGACGCCGAGCGCTGGTTGGCCGAGCAGGGCGACATCACGTCCAACACCCTCGCCCACGCGGGTGAGTCGGTGGCCGCCAACTGAGCTCGCGCCGGACGAGCCACACACTTTCGTCTCGCTGTATCGCAAGGAGAACAACCATGTCCGAGTCCGCCAACACGGTCACCGTCACCGACGCGTCCTTCGCCGACGACGTGCTGCTGAGTGAGAAGCCCGTCCTCGTCGATTTCTGGGCCGACTGGTGCGGCCCGTGCAAGATGGTCGCGCCCGTCTTGGAAGAGATCGCGGGCACGCACGCGGACAAGCTGACCGTCGCGAAGCTGGACGTGGACGCCAACCCCAGCACCGCCCGCGATTATCAGATCCTCTCGCTGCCCACTATGATGCTGTTCCGCGGCGGTAAGCCGGTCAAGCAGATCGTCGGAGCGAAGGGCAAGGCGGCTCTTCTGCGCGAACTCGAAGACGTCATCTGAGGGCGCGCCGTAGGATGCCTGGACCCGGGGATTGTCGAAACCCGGTCCGGGTCTGAGACAATCGACCGACGTTCCGGTCGTGCGAAGGTGTAGCCCATCGCATGAGTGGGTAACCCGCGGGTTGACGGAAGGAAAGGGCTCTCACGCATGCACCGACTTCGTCACGGCGATTCCGGTCCAGCCGTAGCAGAGGTTCGGAGCACCCTGGCAAGCCTCGGGTTCCTACACGCGCACATCGCGGCCGACAACGCGGACGCACGCGAGTATTGGAAGGACACCGAGGTCTCCTTCGACCATCACCTCGACTCCGCGGTTCGCGCGTTCCAGCAGCATCGCGGTCTGCTCGTCGACGGCGTGGTCGGCCCGGCGACCTACCGGGCACTGAAGGAAGCGTCGTATCGGCTCGGCGCGCGCACGCTGATCTATCAGCTTTCCGCGCCGCTGTACGGCGACGACGTGGCCACGCTCCAGCGCAGGCTGCAGGACCTCGGCTTCTACGTGCACCGCGTCGACGGCTATTTCGGTCCGCACACCCATGACGCGCTGACCGCCTTCCAGCGGGAGATCGGACTGTCGGCCGACGGCATCTGCGGCCCCGACACGCTGCGCTCGCTGGATCTGCTCGGCGCCAGGGTCACCGGAGGCAATCCCCACCGGATCGCCGAGGAAGAAGTCGTGCACCGGGCCGGGCCGCAGCTGACCGGCAAGCGGATCGTCATCGATCCCGGTCTCGGCGGCCCGGACAAGGGTTGCGCCGTGCCCACCGAGTACGGCGACGTCTACGAGTCGGAAATCCTGTGGGACCTCGCCAGCCGTCTGGAGGGCCGGATGGCGGCCACGGGCATGGAGACTTTCCTGTCGCGGCCGTGGGGCGCCAACCCCACCGACGCCGAACGTGCGGAAACGTCCAACGCCTTCGATGCCGATCTGATGATCTCGCTGCGCTGCGCGGTCAACCCGAGCCCGCTGGCCAACGGCGTAGCCGGGTTCTACTTCGGCAACTCGCACGGCTCGGTGTCCATGATCGGACAGGTGCTGGCCGGGTTCATCCAGCGCGAGGTCGTCGCCCGAACCTCCTTGCAGGACTGCAGGACCCACGCGCGGACCTGGGACCTGTTGCGGCTCACCAAGATGCCCACCGTGCAGGTCGACATCGGTTATCTGACAAACGAATACGATGCCTCGGTACTCACCAATCCGCGCATGCGCGACGTGATCGCCGAAGCCATCCTGATCTCGGTGAAGCGGCTGTATCTGCTCGGACAGGACGATCAGCCCACCGGCACATACACTTTCGCGGAACTGCTGGCCGAGGAGCTGGCCGCAGCCGACCGCATGTAGCCCATCGGTCTTTCGTAAACCCAAGCGCCCCCTGCCCTTTCGATCGGTAGGGGGCGCTTCGGCATTCAACTCAACGAGCTCCGATCCGGGTGGGGGCGGTCATCGACGCCGCCGCGAGCAGCTGATCGAGGGCCCGTTCGACGTCTTCCTTCCAGCCGTGATCGGAGGCGAGCTCCAACCGCAAGCGCGGGAAGCGGTGATGCGGGGCCACGACCTCGAAGCCGACATCCTCCAGGAAATCGGCGTCGATCATGCAGCTCTCGGGGGAGCATTCGGTGCTCGCGCCGGCCGGGCCCGCGTTCTTGATCGGCGCGACGATCCGCTCGAGCAGCGTCATCGAGCCGGACCGGTCCGACAGCGCCTGCGTCGTCGGGTCGGTGCGGATACCGAACGCCTCCAAGGCGCGCACGCCGCGGCGCACCAGATCGGCCACCACGGCCTGCACCAGGCGGTGGGAGATATCGGCATCCTGATAGGGGAATTCGGCCCGCAGCGTGGTCAGCAGGACCGCGTCCGGGCTCACGGGGGAGGTGGGGAACAGCGTCGCGCGCGGCACGGCACTCGGCGGCGCGTAGAAGGCGCAGCCCGCGACGTTGCCGTCCACGTGCGCCACCTGCCCGCACGAACCCCACTCCAGCATGACCGTGGACAGCCAGGCTTCCTTCTCGAACATCGGATCGCTGAAGTTGCGCGAGTCCTCGGCCACCGCGGGGTCCATCTCCCAGAAGACACAGCGCCGCGCATGCGCGGGAAGCTTCTCCAGTCCGCCGAGGGTTAGTGCTGTGACGCTGGTCGACACCGCTCTGCTCAGCCTCCAGCTGTCCGATTCATCCACGCTCACGTCGCATCAATGTTTGCTCGCCAGCAAGAATAAGCGATCAACGGGAACCTGCCTCATTCCATGTCGCTGTGCTGTTGGTCGGAAGAACTTGTGTTGCTCCGCCGGGAGCGATCTACGCTCCACGGCCGCGCGGAACCGTGCCGTCACAGTGACGTTTCGGCCGGGAACCCGCACCTATCGAAACCACAAGTTGAATTTGGTCACTTCTGTCACACTCAGGGTGCGTTCCGCTCCATCAGGGCGACGATCCGTTCGAGGTCTTCGACCGACCCGAACTCGACGACGATCTTGCCTTTGCGCTTGCCCATGCTCACCAGGACCCGGGTGTCGAAGGAGCCGGACAGTCGATCGGCTACGGCTTGTAGGCCTGGCATCTCGATCGGCTTGCGCCGGGCGACGGGAGAGGGCGCGGCCGCGTCCTGCTCTCGGTTCGCCAACATGACGGCTTCCTCGGTAGCCCGGACCGAGAGTCCCTCGGCGACGATTCGGGCGGCGAGCACCTCTTGAGCGTCCGCACCCGCTTCGAGACCGAGCAGTGCCCGCGCGTGCCCGGCGGACAGTACGCCCGCCGCGACCCGGCGCTGCACCGGGATCGGCAACTTCAGTAGACGGATCATATTCGTCACGACCGGGCGAGAGCGGCCGATTCGAGCAGCCAATTCCTCGTGGGTGACGTCGAATTCTTCCAGCAGCTGCTGGTAGGCCGCCGCCTCTTCGAGCGGGTTCAGCTGCACCCGGTGGATGTTCTCCAGCAGAGCGTCGCGCAGCATGGACTCGTCCGCGGTCTCCCGGACAATCGCGGGAATCGCGGTCAGGCCCGCCTCCTGACAGGCCCGCCAACGCCGCTCGCCCATGACCAGCTGATAGCGGTCCACGCCGGGTTCGGTCCGGCGCACCACGATCGGCTGCATCAAACCGAACTCGCGGATCGAATGCACCAGCTCGGCCAGTGCGTCTTCTTCGAAGACCGTGCGCGGCTGCTTCGGGTTCGGCTCGATCTGGTCCGGCGGGATCTCCCGATAGACCGCGCCGCCGGCTTCCAGATCGGCGTTGTCGGCCGGATCGGGTACCCGATGCAAGTAGGTGGAGGGAGGCTGCGGCCCGACGGGGTCCAGACCGATGACACTCGCCGCAGCGCTGCTGAGGCCCGGTGCTGCCGTCGGTGTCGTCGGGATCAGCGCGGCGAGACCGCGCCCGAGCCCACCCTTCTTCGCCTGACTCATCGGTCTACCGACCCCTTCCTCGTTCCGCCACCAAACCCGATCGTGCCGAGCTCCGGCCCGGCCTGCCGAGTCACTCCGCCGACTTCGCGGCGACGCGCGGGGCCACCGCGCGGGCCGCCATCTCGCGTCCGGCGTCCAGGTAGCTCATCGCGCCCCGGGAGCCTGGATCATAATCGAGCACCGTCATGCCGTAACCGGGTGCCTCCGACACCTTTACGCTGCGCGGAATCACCGACCGCAGCACGACGTCACCGAAGTGCCCACGGACCTCCTCGGCGACCTGGTCGGCCAGTTTGGTGCGGCCGTCGTACATCGTGAGGATCACCGTCGAGACGTGCAATTCCGGGTTCAGGTGCGCCTGCACCAATCCGATATTGCGAAGCAGCTGACCGACACCTTCCAGCGCGTAGTACTCGCACTGGATCGGAATCAGCACCTCTTTCGCCGCGACGAGCGCGTTGACCGTCAGCAGGCCCAAGGAAGGCGGGCAGTCGATCATCACATAGTCGATGTCGTATCCGGCGATATTCGCCTCTTGGATCGCGGCTTTCAGGCGTCCCTCCCTGGCCACCATCGAGACGAGTTCGATCTCGGCGCCCGCCAGGTCGATGGTCGCGGGGATGCACAGGAGTCGCTCACTGTGCGGGCTCGTCTGGATGGCATCCCGGACCGAGACCTCGCCGATGAGCAGTTCGTAGCTGGAGGGGACACCCGAATGGTGCTCGATGCCCAGGGCGGTACTGGCGTTGCCCTGCGGATCGAGGTCGATCACGAGCACCGTCATCCCTTGATGCGCCAGAGCCGCCGCAAGATTCACGGCGGTGGTCGTCTTCCCGACGCCGCCTTTCTGGTTGGCGATCGTGATGATCCGTTGCTCATGAGGTTTCGGCACAGTCGCCTTTCCTGGATGGAGGATCTGACTCGCACGTTGGGCTTCGGCGGCTATCGGGGTCTCGCTCGGAGAGATGTGTCCGAACGGTGTACTTCCGAAGGCCTCCGTGTCGAAATTGCTGGAGTCCAGCATCCCCGGCACACGCGACGCTGTTTCCCGTGAAACATTCGCCGGACCGCTCGACATAGACAGCTCCTAACCCGAGAAACTTCAGAACACGCGCGCGACGGAACGGGTCGGCGTCGTATCTGCAACAGCCTTTGTCGGTTCGAACACGATGCACAACCGGCTTCGCGGCGCCCGATCGACCGAGCGGAGCTGCTCGCCGCTGGACAACCAGATCCCTCGTGGCACCTACGCTCACGCCCGACGCCCACTAGCTTGCCAGCACCGAGCGGTTTAAGAAAGCTGAATCGCGGCGAGGCGCAAAGCGACACGCAAAACCGCATGAATTCGCGCCGACACGCGGGGTGTTTCACATGAAACATTGCCCCGGGGCTTTGCGCGAGACGGTCGCCGTCGTGCGAACTGACGTCCGCCCGGAGCGTTTCGGGCAAGGGGATCGAACGGCAACTACGAGTGGCCATCCGCGACCAGCCGAGCCGAACTGTGCGCCGAGGCCGTGGAGACGCTGTCCATCTCCACACGAGATCCGATGGACTCGCACCGATTCACGTGAAACCTACTCAGCGGCGACTTCCGGTGCGCTCAGAACTTTCCCGCTTCTCCCGCACGCGCAGGCGGCTCTCCGGGCTTGATTCACGTGAAACGCCCCGGGGGGGGTGACTACTCAGTCGGTCAGAAACTCGCGCTGTTCCTTAGTACAGCGTCGGCCCGCAGGGTCTGGATTCACGTGAAACATCCCCGGGCCGACGGCTACTCAGGTCGGTTAGCAACTCGCGCCGTTCCCGTGAGCAGAGACCGCTCGGCGGCCGGGCTTTGATTCACGTGAAACCTTCAGCGACGCATGAGCACCTCTCGATAGCTGATGCTCAACAGATCCCGCGTCGGGATGCCCCGCGCCGCTTTGATTCACGTGAAACATCGGCAGGTTGCGTGTGTGGGCGAGCTACAAGACGGGGGCGTAGTTGTATCCGTATCCCACGCCCGAACGGCAGACGCCTTCGCACTATGCCCCGAGTGCACGCGTACACCCAGGCGAACCGCCACGAGGAATCTCGCGCGCAT
Organism: Nocardia sp. NPDC019323; assembly: GCF_044389845.1. NCBI lineage: Bacteria > Bacillati > Actinomycetota > Actinomycetes > Mycobacteriales > Nocardiaceae > Nocardia > Nocardia sp. NPDC019323. The sequence goes on along the minus strand of NZ_JBIRYN010000002.1, from coordinate 446,581 downwards.
TGCGCCCAACCGAACCGTTCCGTCAGGGTGACGAAACGTGCCCGGGTCCAGGGTCTAATGCACCGCCGCCGCGAACGGTGCTTCTACTTGGCCTTGCGTGCCGCACGCTTACGCGCACGCTCTGTCGTCGCGGTGCGAGCCGTCTTCCCGTCACGTTCGACCGCTCGTTCGGCACGACGCCGGGTGGCTCGCTCGGCGCGGGGGAGACGCTCCGCACTGATCACCATCGTGGGGGTCGTCACCAGACCGACGCCGCATTCGAGCACGACCGCGTTTCCTGCTCCGGCCTTCGCCAGCGCATCGCCATCACGTTCGAGTTCCTCGGCCGCGCTCGCACCCTTGAGGGCGAGCATGTGCCCGTGGTCGCGGAGGAGAGGGAGGGACCACTGGGCAAGTTTCGCGAGCGGGGCGACCGCGCGCGACGTGACGACATCCGCGCCACCGGCTTCCTTCATCACGCCGGACTGCTCCGCGCGTCCTCGCACCACGGTCACGTCCAGCCCCACCGATTCGATGAACTCACTCAGGAAGACGGTTCGGCGCAGCAGCGGTTCGACCAAGGTGATCCGGAGGTCCGGCCGCGCGATCGCGAGCGGGATACCGGGCAGGCCCGCACCGCTACCGATATCGACCACGGACGCGCCCTCGGCGATCAACTCGCCGAGCACCGCGCAGTTGAGGATGTGGCGATCCCAGAGGCGAGGCACCTCGCGCGGGCCGATCAACCCGCGCTCCACGCCCGCGGTGGCGAGCGCCGTGCGATATCGACGCGCGAGATCGAGTCGGTCGCCGAAGACGGTGGCCGCCGACGCGGGTGGCTCCAGCTCCGCGGGTTCCGCGGTGGTTCCACCGAGATCTCGTTCCACGTGAAACATCCTTCCGAACTCGGGTCGGTCTACGAGCGAGCTATCGGGCTCCGGACACGAACAAGGCCCCCGGTCCGAAGACCAGAGGCCCTATCCAACCACTACCCCTCCAGGCTGCGAAACATGCCGCCCGCTCCGGGGATGCCCGCGTCTCAGCCGGGAACGACCACCACGTGCCGGTTCGGTTCGACGCCCTCGCTCTCGCTGCTGACGCCCGCCACAGCCGCCACCGCGTCGTGCACGATCTTGCGCTCGAACGGAGTCATCGGCGCCAGCGACTCCGGTTCCCCGGATTCCAGCACGCGCTGCGCCGCGGCCGCGCCGAGTTCGCTCAACTCCGAGCGCCGCTTGGCCCGCCACCCCGCCACGTCCAGCATCAGCCGGCTGCGCACTCCGGTCGCCTGCTGGACAGCGAGACGAGTCAGCTCCTGCAGCGCGTCGAGCACCTCGCCGTTGCGTCCCACGAGCTTCGTCAGATCACGGCCGCCGTCGATGCTCACGACGGCGCGATCGCCTTCCACGTCGAGATCGATATCGCCGTCGAAGTCCAATACGTCGAGCAACTGCTCGAGATAGTCGCCCGCGATCTCACCTTCCTCGATGAGCGCTTCCTCGGCATCACTCACGACATCGCCGGTGTCCGCTCCGGCGTTCGCCGTCGTCGTCGCCACGGTGGCGTCCCCTCCGTCGGTCTCAACAGTCATTTGATTTCCTTCATCTGCTCATCGCGCGCGCCGGGCAATCGCCGCCGGGCGGTATTCGCGATCAAGGGGTAGCTCAGCGATCGAGGTGGGCGGCTCGGCCCACCGATAATGCGATCAGCGCTTGCGCTTCTGGTTCGCCCGGCCCCGGTTGCCCGGCCGCTTCTGCCCGGCCGGACGCCGCGGGCCGGCCGACTGCTTCGCCGGCTTCGCGGTGCCGTTCGTCGAGGCGACAGCACCGTCCTCGTCCGATGCGGTGTCGGCAGCGGCGGCGGGGGCCTGCTTCTTCTTCACGTTGACCGGTTTGGCGCCGGGCTTGGGCGCGTTCTGCGCGCGCTGCTCCAGCTTGGCCTGCTTCTTGGCTTCCTCTTCCTTCGCCATGCGACCGAACACGAGGTGCTGCTGCCCGTAGGTCCAGATGTTGTTGGACACCCAGTACAGCAGGATGGCGATCGGCAGGAAGGGACCACCCACGAGCACACCGAGGGGGAACACCCACAGCGCGAGCTTGTTCATCATCGCGGCCTGCGGGTTGGCCGCGGCTTCCGGCGTCTGCCGCGCGACCGACGCACGCGCGTTGAAGTGGGTCGCCACACCGGCGATGACCATCAAGGGGATCGCGACGAGCGCGATGCTCAGCTTGCTCGGCACGCCGCCGTAGTCGGCGAAGGCCTGCAGCTGGGGGGTGGGGATGGTGATCCAGGCCGAGATCGGCGCACCGAAGATGCGGGCGGCCAGGAAGGACTGGACGTCGGTCGCGCTGAAGACGTAGTTCGCGGTGTTCGCGTTCTGCTCCGGCGTCATGCCCAGCTGACCGATGCCGTGCCCGGTGCGGTTGAACGAGCGCAGCACATGGAAGAGCCCGAGGAACACCGGCACCTGAGCGAGGATCGGCAGGCAGCCCATCAGCGGGTTGAAGCCGTTCTCCTTCTGGAGCTTCTGCATCTCGAGCGCCATCTTCTGGCGGTCGTTCTTGTACTTCTTCTGCAGCTCCTTGATCTGCGGCTGCAGTTCCTGCATCTGCTTGGTGGTGCGCACCTGTTTGACGAACGGCTTGTAGAGCACCAGGCGCAAGGTGAACACCAGGAACACCACGGCCAGCGCCCAGGTGAGACCGTTGTCCGCGCCGAACGCGAACCCGAAGACCCGATGCCAGAACCAGAGGATCCAGGACACCGGGTAATAGATGAAGTCGAGCACGGCTCTATGCACTCCCGTCGTTCGTGTCGCCGATCACCGCGTGCGGCGATCCTTTACAAGCTTTCGGCTCCGACCGCGGTCCGGCGGGCAGGCTCGTCTCCTGCGACGTCGCGTCGGTCGCTGCCCCGTCCGCCGGCTCGGCGCCATGCGTGCTCCGCTTCCGCTCCGGGACGGGATCCCACCCACCAGGGTGCCAGGGTGCGCATTTGGCCAAGCGCACGACCGTCAATACGAGCCCCATCAACAGGCCCCGAGTGCGCAGTGCGGTCACCGCGTACTCGCTACAGGTCGGGGTGAATCGGCACACCGGCATGCGGGTGGGGGAGACGTAGGTCCGATAAAGCTCGATCGAAAAGATCAGCACGTTCGCAGGCAGTCCGGCGATTTTCGCCCAGAGGCTCATGCCGGGCCGCCCGTCGACATACCCGCCTTGGCGCCGACGCCGAGCTTGCGCAGTGCGGTGCGCAACTGGCGCAGCAGGTCCTCCGACGACGCGGTCGCGGCGCCGGGAAGCGCGCGGATGACGACATCGGTCTCGGCGGGCACTTCGTCGACCACCTGGGCGCACATATGACGCAGGCGGCGGGCGACGCGATGTCGAATCACCGCGTTGCCCACCGCCTTGCTGACGATCAACCCGAAGCGCGGTCCGCCTACGCGGACCAGCACATCGCCCGGGATCTGATCGTGTCGTCCATTCGCGCCCACGACTCCGTCATACCCGTGTGCGAGCGCATGCACGACCAGATCACGCCTCCCGATTCGCTGGCCGCGGCGCACCGTCCGGGAGAAGTCGGCACGATGATGCAACCGATACGGCTCAGGCAACACCCGAGCGTCCGAGAGCGAGGATCAGGCAGTGAGGGAAGCGCGGCCCTTACGGCGACGCGCCGAGACGATGGCGCGGCCCGCACGGGTGCGCATCCGGAGGCGGAAGCCGTGAACCCGCGCCCGACGACGGTTGTTCGGCTGGAACGTCCGCTTGCCCTTGGCCACGGTCAACACTCCTCGAGTAGGCGGGCACCGAGTAGTGCCCGAAGTTGTCGGTGATACGTGTATTGCGCGAATGAATCGCAGGTCTGGTCATCATCGGCGCGCGTCGGTCCTGGCGCACAGTCGGTCGATCACGACCTAAACGCGGTCAGCACAAGACCGCCACCGCACCAAGGGGTGACTGTACGAGGGTACTGATCGGCTCGGGACGGGTCAAACTCGGCCCACCTCTTCGCTCGCCTCCGGTGACCAGGCCGAATCGGGCTCGCCGGACTCGGCGTTCCGGTGACGATCGTGAGTTCGTCCACACCCCTAGCCATCGCCCGCCCCACGCCACTAAGGTACTTAGCCAGGCGATTGCTGCAGAACCGCAGGTCGTGGCGTTGCCCTTCCCGCGCGTGTGCGCGTTCCACAGCTCCCCAGGGTTCTCCACATCTGTGGATAATTGTGTGGAAAGACCCCTGGAGTGGCATATTCGTAGGGCCGACGGTGCCACGCCGCTGTCCAGATGGGGGACCCGGGCAGCGTCCGAACCGGTTACGGACGTACGCAGGATCACGGGACCGACCCCGAGCATCACACTCCCCGCGTGCCCCGGCCGTCTGCTCCTATCGACCTACTCCGGGGAGGAAACTGCATGGACGACGAGCAGAACGTGCTGGCCACGGTGTGGCCCGAGGTGGTCACCGAGCTGACCACCGGGTCGCCCGACGGCGCCATTCCTCCGGTGACCCGAGCACAGCAGGCCTGGCTCAAGCTGGTCAAGCCGCTGACGGTCGCACAGGGATTCGCGCTGCTTTCCGTGCCGTCGTCGCTGGCACAGGAGGCCATCGAACGCGATCTGCGCGAGCCCATCCTCCGCTCTCTCGGCCGCCGGCTCGGCCCTCAGGTGGAAGGACTCGGCGTGCGTATCGCCGCCCCGACCACACCGACCGTCGACCGGCAGAGCAACACGCCGCGGCACGCACGGATGACGAGCAGGCCGGAGCGCACTCGGGAGGGACGGGCTCCGGCCGCCTACCCGGGTTCGGAGTTCCCCGGACGCGATGCCTACCCGGGGCCGCGTTATGCACAGCCCACCGACTTCCCCGCGGCGTCCGGGTACAACGACGGCTCCGACTACCCCGGCGCCGAGTACGGGCAGGACTTCGCCGCGCCGGAGGAGTACCGCCAGCCGGAGTACGCGCACGCCGACTATCCGCCGCGCGGCGAGTACGCCACGACGGCCGAACTGCCCATGATGTCCGGGCAAGACGCCGCGCCGCGCCGCGAACCCGGGCTTCCGCCGCGACGGGAGCCTGCCATCCCGCCGGGGCAGGAGTCACTGTTCACGCCCGAGCCGTCGCCGGCCGGTGTGCGCGGCCCACTGCGCGCGCCGATGCGCGAGACCGCCGACGACGACACGGGCCTCGCGCACGAGCCGGTGCGGGAGCCGGTGCGGGAGCCGGTGGGCGACCCGCGCGGCGAGCAGGACGACGAGCCCGTGGTGAACGTCCGTAACTCTTGGCCCACCTACTTCGCCAAGTCGCAGGAATCGCCCGCTCCGTCGACGTCCTCGGCCAGTCTCAATGCGAAGTACACCTTCGAGACCTTCGTCATCGGCGCGTCCAACCGCTTCGCGCACGCCGCGGCGGTCGCCATCGCCGAAGCCCCGGCCCGCGCCTACAACCCCCTTTTCGTCTGGGGCGCTTCGGGATTGGGCAAGACCCATCTGCTGCACGCGGCGGGCCATTACGCACAGCGGCTCTTCCCCGGCATGCGGGTGAAGTATGTCTCGACCGAAGAGTTCACCAACGACTTCATCAACAGCCTGCGCGACGACCGCAAGGTCGCGTTCAAGCGCCGCTACCGCGAAACCGACATCCTGCTGGTCGACGACATCCAGTTCATCGAGGGCAAGGAAGGCATCCAAGAGGAGTTCTTCCACACCTTCAACACACTGCACAACGCGAACAAGCAGATCGTCGTCTCCTCGGATCGCCCGCCCAAGCAGCTGGCCACGCTCGAAGAGCGGTTGCGGACGCGATTCGAATGGGGGCTGATCACCGACGTCCAGCCGCCCGAGCTGGAGACACGCATCGCCATCCTGCGCAAGAAGGCGCGGATGGACCGGCTCGATGTGCCGCACGACGTGCTCGAGCTGATCGCCAGCCGGGTGGAGCGCAACATCCGCGAGCTGGAGGGCGCGCTCATCCGGGTGACCGCCTTCGCCTCGTTGAACGGCCAGCCGCTGGATCTCCCGCTGGCGGAAGTGGTGCTGCGCGATCTGATGCCGGACACCGCCGCCCTGGAGATCAACGCGGCCACGATCATGGCCGTCACGGCGGAGTACTTCAACACCACGCTCGAAGAACTCACCGGTCCCGGCAAAGCGCGGCCGCTGGCCCAAGCCAGGCAGATCGCCATGTACCTCTGCCGCGAGCTGACCGACCTGTCCCTGCCGAAGATCGGCCAGGCGTTCGGCCGCGACCACACCACGGTGATGTACGCGGAGAAGAAGGTGCGCAAGGAGATGACCGAGCGCCGCCGCGTCTACGACCAGGTGCAGGAACTCACAGCCCGGATCAAGCAGCGCTCCCGCTGAGCCTCATCCACACCTGAGCACCGCCCCTGACCTGGGGCGGTGCTTTTTTGTGGGTTGTGGATTCCTCGAGGAATCCTTGTGGAGTCCTCGAGGAATCCACCGGTTTGTCCACCGATTCGTGCACAGGTCGGGGCGACCGCCCCCGCGGGTTGCCTCACAGGGCGAATTCAACAGTTTCCCCAGGCAGACTTGCGCACATCCGCTGACCAGGGAGTGTCCGGATCTGGCCCTGTGGAATCCTCGAGGAGTCCGTGTGGAGTCCTCGAGGATTCCTCGAGCTGTCCACGAATCCGTGCACATGTGTGCACAACCGGGTGAATTCGGTGGAACAACTCGAGGAGCGCTCGAGGATGAATCCGGGACAACCTCGCAACCTCCACAGACGCCCGGTGTTCATCCTCGAGACACTCAGCGGTCATCCCCACGGCACCACGCCCCCTGAACAGCGGTTTCGGCCGCAGTCCACAGAATCCACAGCGCCTACTACTACTTCAGTTCTTCTCATTAGAGATCTCTCTTCAAAACAGGGTGTGTGGAAAGTCGGCCGAGCGACGCACGTCGCGGTGCGCTCCCGGTTTCCGGCAAGGACGACGGGACAGACCCGGACCCGGATCGCGGTTCTCGTGTCCGATCGCCATGGGGCTTCACGCGCTTCGCTGCGCGCCCTCCTCGATCCGCCCTCGCCTGCCCCACTCGCCTTCGCTCACGCTCGGCCATCCGCGGCACCGGAGGGTCGGGCTAGGTGCACGTCCCTCGCGCGGGTACGGTTTGATGTCGGTCGCCTGTGCCAGACTTCGAGGGCGGCCGATTCGGCAGGACCCTTTCGAGCACCGACACTGACGAGCCGACAACAGATCACGGAACCGGGAGAGGACAGATCGGGCCATGGAGCTTGCAAGCATGAAGTTTCGGGTCGCCCGCGAGGATTTCGCCGAGTCCGTCGCCTGGGTGGCGCGCAGTCTTCCGTCCCGGCCGCCGGTTCCGGTACTCGGCGGCGTGCTGCTGGTCGCCGACGAGGACGGCCTGACCGTCTCCGGTTTCGACTACGAGGTCTCCGCCCAGGTGCGCGTCGCGGCCGAGGTCGCAGGCCCCGGCCAGGTGCTGGTCTCCGGACGCCTGCTCGCCGACATCACCAAGGCGCTGTCCAACAAGCCCGTCGACGTCTCCGTCGACGGCACCCGCGTGCTGATCACCTGCGGCAGCGCGAAGTTCTCCCTGCCGACCATGCCGGTGGAGGATTATCCCCAGCTGCCCGAAGTTCCCGAGCAGACCGGTGCGCTGAGTGTGGATGTTTTCGCGGAGGCGGTCGGCCAGGTCGCCGTCGCCGCTGGCCGCGACGACACCCTGCCCATGCTGACCGGTATCCGGGTCGAGATCGAAGGGGCGCAGGTCGTGCTCGCGGCCACCGACCGGTTCCGCCTCGCCGTCCGGCACATCGAATGGCAGCCGGCGCGGGCCGATATCGAGACCTCGGTGCTCATTCCGGCCAGAACGCTCTCGGAGGCCGCCAAGACGCTCGGCCCCTCCGACGCGCCCGTCCAGCTGTCCCTCGGCACCGGCACGGGGTCGGACGGCCTGCTCGGCATCGTGAACGCGGGCCGCAGGACCACCACCCGCCTGCTGGACGCGGAATTCCCCAAGTTCCGTCAGTTGCTCCCCAAGGAGCACACCTCGATCGCCACCCTGGCCGTCGCCGCGCTCACCGAGGCCATCAAGCGCGTCGCGCTGGTCGCCGAACGTGGCGCGCAGGTGCGGCTGGAGTTCTCCGCCGACGGCCTGCTGCTGTCCGCGGGCGGCGACGACGCGGGCCGGGCCGAGGAGTGGCTGGAGGCGGATTTCCGCGGCGAATCCCTGACCATCGCGTTCAATCCGGGTTATCTCATCGACGGTCTGTCCGCGCTGCACGCCGACCGGGTCACCTTCGGCTTCACCACGCCGAGCAGGCCCGCCGTGCTGCTGCCCGCCTCGGAGGAAGAGCCGGAAGTGCTCGACTCCGGATCGTTCGCGGCGCTGTCGAGCCCGTACATCTATCTGCTGATGCCGGTCCGGCTCCCGGGCTGATCGCCTGTGCACGACCTGGTTTCCGGCGGATCCGCTCCGCGTGATCCAGCGCGAACGAGCGGTGACGACGCTGGAAACCGCGCAGCGACGTCGGAGGAATCGACCTCCGCACCGTTGAGGACGCACTTTATCCACAGGTGTTCCACAGGGCCGTGGCTCGCCGCGCGGTCTGCGCAAGCTGCGGAAGCAATGCGTCGAACTGCGGGAATGTTCGCTTCGACGCAGGCAGGAGCGCGATAGCGGATGTTCGTCCGAGCGCTGTCGCTGCGTGATTTCCGCTCGTGGGAGCATGCGGAGCTGGAATTATCCCCAGGTCGAACCGTTTTCTTGGGATCGAACGGCAACGGCAAGACGAACCTGCTGGAAGCGATCGGCTACCTGGCCACGCTCGGGTCGCATCGGGTGGCTTCGGAAGCGCCGTTGATCCGCACCGGGACCGAGCGAGCCCGGATCGGCGCCACGGTGGTCAATACCGGCCGCGAACTGCGCATCGATGTCGAGCTCAATCAGGGCAGTGCGAACCGCGCGCAGATCAACCGCTCACCGGTCCGCCGGCCCCGGGAGATTTTGGGGATCCTGCAGACGGTCCTGTTCGCTCCGGAGGATCTCGCGCTGGTTCGCGGCGATCCCGGCGAGCGCCGTCGATTCATGGACGAGTTGTGCACAACTCGGCTCCCCAGACTGGCCGCGGTTCGCGGCGACTACGACCGGGTGCTGCGCCAGCGCTCGGCGCTGTTGAAAACCGCGGGGCGGCAAGCCAGGTCGAAGGCCGATCTGAGCACTCTGGACGTGTGGGACGGGCACCTCGCCGCGCACGCGTCCGTCCTGCTCGCCCAAAGGCTGCGGTTGGTGCACGATCTCGCGCCCTATCTCGCCCAGTCCTATGCGTCGATCGCCCCCGAATCGCGGCCCGCCTCGATCGCCTATCGCAGCGCAGCGCTGCCTCAGGAGTTCTTGGATCCGGCCAGGCCGCCGCGCCCGGAGGACACCGAGGAGCTCGAAGCGATCCTGCTGCGCGAACTCGCCGCCGCGCGACCGAGGGAACTCGAGCGCGGTGTCTGCCTGATCGGTCCGCACCGCGACGAACTGGATCTGATCCTGGGCGATTCGCCCGCGAAAGGTTTCGCCAGTCACGGGGAGTCCTGGTCGTTCGCCCTGGCTCTGCGCTTGGGGGCGTTCGAACTGCTGCGCGCCACCGGCGCCGAACCGGTACTGCTGCTCGACGACGTGTTCGCCGAGCTCGATCGCCGTCGCCGCGCCGCGCTGGCGGCCGTAGCTGCGGGCGCGGAACAAGTGCTGATCACGGCGGCCGTGCCGGAGGACGTGCCCGCCGAACTCGCCGCCGTGCCGCTGCGCGTCGAGACGGCGGGCGGCCCCGACGGCCGTGTGTCGCGGATCCTCGCCGCGGACCGGCCGGGCGACAGCGATTTCGACGGCGAGCGGCGGCACGAGCATGCCACGCCTTCGGCAACCGAGGGCGAAGGCGATCCGGTCACCGGTTCGACCGAGTCGCAGGCGCCGTAGCCATCCACAGGCGAAGTGCGCAGATCGCCATCCACCGCCCAGGTCCACTACAGTGACCTGTCGTCGATAACGCCGATCGAGTTCTCAACAGCTGAGACCGATTCCCCAACACCTGTGGAAAACTCGTCCGATCATGACTGCCCCACTCTCTCCGAACCCGCGTCAGCAACAGCTGAGCAAGTTGAAGAACTTTGCCGCAAAACCGCCGTTTTGGGCGTGGAACAGGCTATTCGCCCGGGTGTCCTCGGTAGGAATCGGACCGGATCCGGGGGACTGGCAATCTCGAGCAACGGTTGGGGACAACTTGATCGAAGCTGGGGACAAATCATCGGACACGGAGGCAGGAGGACGATGAGCGATCAGTCCGGGGAGCCCGGATCCGCGGGATCGGAACCCGAATTGCGCGGAATCGACCTCGCGCGGCGTGCCCTGGAGGAAGCGCGCGCGGCGGCACGGGCGAGCGGAAAATCCGTCGGCCAGGGGCGCTCATCGCCGCAGCGCAGGCTGCGGACGGGCGCCCGCAGGCGCACCGGATGGTCGGGCGCGGGTCCGGACGACCGCGATCCACAGCTTTTGTCCAAGCTGGCCGGCTCCATCGCGAGAAGTCGCGGCTGGTCGGGGAAGGTCGCCGAAGGCATGGTCTTCGGTCGCTGGTCGGGAGTGGTCGGGGAGGACATCGCCGCGCACGCCACGCCGGTCACCCTGAAAGACGGCGTGTTGAGCATCTCGGCCGAATCGACCGCATGGGCGACTCAGCTGCGCATGCTGCAGAGCCAGATCCTCGCGAAGATCAATGCGGCGGTGGGCCAGGGCGTGGTGACCTCGCTGAAGATCTCCGGTCCCGCCGCGCCGAGCTGGCGCAAAGGCGAGCGTCACATCAAAGGTCGCGGACCGCGCGACACCTACGGCTGATCACGGTGGCAAGTACCTGATACTGGGTGTTACGTTTATCTGGAAGCGGCGTTTCACGTGGAACGCCCCGGTTCGACGTCCCCGGAAAAGCCTCGGCGTCGGATCGAAAGCGTCCGCGCAGAAGGAATCTCGATGACGATCACCACCTCGGTCGGCCCGTTTCCCGCGACCTCGACCCGTACGGTTCGCCGGGGCGACGTGGAGCTCGCGGTCTACGAATGCGGCAATCCCGAGGGGGTGCCGGTGCTGCTGATCCACGGCTGGCCCGATACCCATCTGCTGTGGAGCAGGGTGGCGGCCCTGCTCGGCGGGCGTCATCGCGTGATCGCCTTCGACAACCGGGGCGCGGGAAACAGTTCGGCGCCGGAAGCGGTCGAGGCCTACCGGATCGAAGAGCTCGCGGCCGACGTCCGCGCGGTCATCGCCGCGGTCGCGCCCGGTGAACGGGTGCACATCCTCGGACACGACTGGGGGTCGGTGCTCGGATGGGAGGTCGTGGCCGCCTCGGACGCCGCGTCGGTGATCGCGTCCTTCACCTCGGTGTCCGGCCCGAATCTGGATTTCCTCGGCGCGTATCTGCGTGGTCCGCTCACCGCGGCGCGGCTGCGCGGCGCGCTGGCCCAGGCCGTGGCATCGGCCTACACCGTCGCCTTTCAGATTCCCAAGCTGCCGGACCCGGTTCTGCGCGTGCTGTCCGGCCGCTGGCCGCGTTTCCTCGGGTTCTTCGACGGTCTGGATCCCGCCCTGGTGGAGACGGCGCCGACGCTGCGCACCGATATGGTCAACAACCTGAAGCTCTATCGCGCGAACATCCGGACCCGCCTGCGCCATCCGCGGCCGCGCCCGATCGGAGTGCCCGTTCAGTTGATCGTGGCCACCGGCGACCGCGCCGTGCGGCCCGTGGCGAACGCCGAGGCCGACCGGTGGGTGCCGCGGCTGAGCCGGGTCGAGATCCCCGCGCGGCATTGGTCGCCGATCTCACACCCGGCGGAGCTGGCGCGCCACACCGCCGCGTTCATCGCCAGGATCGACGCCGCTGCCTGATCCCCGCGCCTCGAAACCGCCACCTGTCAACGCATCTCTCAGCCCACTTCTGATGGATCGAAACCGGCGGGAGGCGCAACCGAGTCGCCGAATTCCGATTTCTCGCATCTACGCCGCCGTGAGGGGTGTCGGAGGTGGGTTGTAAGTTGGCTGTACCAGTAGGATGGTGACGTAACTAGCGGCGATACCTTCGGCGCGTTCCGCACAGTCCGCGCGTGGACCCTAATTCTCCAGCAGGCATCACCAGGGCCCCACGTGTGCTGTCCGATCGCTCTATGCCGGGATCAGCAAGTAAGGAGAGCTACCGACCAGTGGCTGCCAAAGACTCCAACGCATCGGGTTCGACCAGAGCGACCGGGAAGCAGGACTACGGTGCCTCCTCCATCACGGTACTCGAGGGACTCGAGGCGGTTCGCAAGCGTCCGGGCATGTACATCGGCTCCACCGGTGAGCGCGGTCTGCACCACCTGATCTGGGAGGTCGTCGACAACTCCGTCGACGAGGCGATGGCCGGATACGCGACGAAGGTCGAGGTCACCCTGCTGGCCGACGGCGGCGTCGAAGTGATCGACGACGGCCGGGGCATCCCCGTGGAGATGCACGCGCAGGGCATCCCCACCATCGAGGTCGTCATGACCCAGCTGCACGCGGGCGGCAAGTTCGACTCCGAGTCCTACGCGGTGTCCGGCGGTCTGCACGGCGTCGGTATCTCCGTGGTCAACGCGCTGTCGACGCGGCTGCAAGCCGAGGTCGACACCGGTGGGTACCACTGGACCCAGGAATACAAGGACGCGAAGCCAGGCAAGCTCATCCAGGGGGAGCCGACGAAGCGGACCGGCACCACCATTCGGTTCTGGCCGGATCCGGAGATCTTCGAGACCACCACCTTCAACTTCGAGACCGTCGCGCGCCGGTTGCAGGAGATGGCGTTCCTGAACAAGGGCCTCACCATCGTCCTCACCGACGAGCGGGTCAGCGACACCGAGATCACCGACGAGGTGGTCAGCGAGACCGCCGAGGCGCCCAAGCACGCCGAGGACGCCGCCGCGCCCGCCGAGCACAAGGTGAAGTCCCGCACCTACCACTACCCGGGCGGTCTGGAGGACTTCGTCCGCCACATCAACCGGACCAAGCAGCCGATCCACAACTCGGTCGTCGCGTTCACCGGCAAGGGCACCGGCCACGAGCTCGAGGTCGCGATGCAGTGGAACTCCGGTTACTCCGAGTCGGTGCACACCTTCGCCAACACCATCAACACCCACGAAGGCGGCACGCACGAAGAGGGCTTCCGCGCGGCGCTGACCACGGTGGTCAACAAGTACGCCAAGGACAAGAAGCTCATCAAGGAGAAGGACGGCAACCTCACCGGTGACGACATCCGGGAGGGCCTGGCCGCCATCGTGAGCGTCAAGGTCGGCGAGCCGCAGTTCGAGGGCCAGACCAAGACCAAGCTGGGCAACACCGAGGTGAAATCGTTCGTGCAGCGCACCTGCAACGAGCACCTCACGCACTGGTTCGAGGCCAACCCGGCCGACGCGAAGACCATCGTCAACAAGGCGGTGTCCTCGGCGCAGGCCCGCGTCGCCGCGCGCAAGGCCCGCGAGCTGGTGCGGCGCAAGTCCGCCACCGACCTCGGCGGGCTGCCTGGCAAGCTGGCCGACTGCCGGTCGAAGGACCCGAGCAAGTCCGAGATCTACATCGTGGAGGGTGACTCCGCCGGCGGCTCGGCCAAGTCCGGCCGCGACTCGATGTACCAGGCGATCCTGCCGCTGCGCGGCAAGATCATCAACGTCGAGAAGGCGCGTATCGACAAGGTCCTCAAGAACAACGAGGTCCAGTCGATCATCACCGCGTTCGGCACCGGCATCCACGACGAGTTCGACATCAGCAAGCTGCGGTATCACAAGATCGTGCTGATGGCCGATGCCGACGTCGACGGCCAGCACATCTCCACGCTGCTGCTGACCCTGCTGTTCCGTTTCATGCGTCCGCTGGTCGAGCACGGGCACGTGTACTTGGCGCAGCCGCCGCTGTACAAGCTGAAGTGGCAGCGCAGCGAGCCGGAGTTCGCCTACTCCGACCGGGAACGCGACGGCCTGCTCGAACGCGGACTCGCCGCGGGCAAGAAGATCAACAAGGACGACGGCATCCAGCGCTACAAGGGTCTGGGCGAGATGAATCCGAAGGAACTCTGGGAGACCACCATGGATCCCAGTGTCCGGGTGCTTCGTCAAGTGACGTTGGACGACGCGGCCGCGGCCGACGAGTTGTTCAGCGTGCTGATGGGCGAGGACGTGGAGGCCCGCCGCAGCTTCATCACCCGCAACGCCAAGGACGTCCGCTTCCTCGACGTGTGATCCCGCCCGAGGCGCGGCCGATGGCAAGGCGCCCGGCAGTTTCGCACGTCAGCCCGTTAAGGAGACTTCATGACCGACATCACCCTGCCACCGGACGGTGCGGGCGACCGCGTCGAACCGGTCGACATCCAGCTGGAGATGCAGAACAGCTACATCGATTACGCGATGAGCGTGATCGTCGGCCGCGCGCTGCCCGAGGTGCGCGACGGCCTCAAGCCGGTGCATCGCCGGATCCTCTACGCCATGTACGACAACGGGTACCGGCCCGATCGCGGGTACGTGAAGTCGGCCCGCCCGGTGTCGGACACGATGGGTAATTACCATCCGCACGGCGACTCGGCGATCTACGACACCTTGGTGCGTATGGCGCAGCCGTGGGCGATGCGTTACCCGCTGGTGGACGGCCAGGGCAACTTCGGCAGCCGCGGCAACGACGGCGCCGCGGCCATGCGCTACACGGAGTGCCGCCTGACGCCGCTGGCGATGGAGATGCTGCGCGAGATCGACCACGAGACGGTCGATTTCATCCCCAACTACGACGGCAAGACGCAGGAACCGGTGGTCCTGCCGAGCCGCGTGCCGAACATGCTGATGAACGGCAGCAACGGCATCGCGGTCGGCATGGCGACCAACATCCCGCCGCACAATCTGACCGAGCTCGCCGACGCCATCTACTGGGCGCTGGACAACCACGACGCCGACGAGGAAGCCACCCTCGCCGCGTGCATGGAGCGGATCAAGGGTCCGGACTTCCCGACCGCCGGCCTGATCGTCGGCACCCAGGGCATCCACGACGCGTACACCACCGGCCGCGGCTCGATCAAGATGCGCGGTGTCGTGGAGATCGAGGAGGACAATCGCGGCCGCACCACGATCGTCATCACCGAGCTGCCCTACCAGGTCAACACCGACAACTTCATCAACGCGATCGCCGAGCAGGTCAAGGACGGCAAGATCGCCGGGATCGCCGACATCCACGACGAGTCCTCCGACCGCGTCGGCCTGCGCATCGTGGTGACGGTCAAGCGCGACGCCGTCGCCAAGGTCGTGCTGAACAACCTGTACAAGCACACCCAGCTGCAGACCAGCTTCGGCGCCAACATGCTGTCCATCGTCGACGGCGTGCCGCGCACGCTGCGCCTGGACCAGATGATCCGGTTCTACGTCAACCACCAGTTGGACGTCATCATCCGGCGCACCAGGTACCTGCTGCGCAAGGCCGAGGAGCGGGCCCACATCCTGCGCGGCCTGGTCAAGGCGCTGGACGCGCTGGACGAGGTCATCGCGCTGATCCGCCGCTCGGCCAACACCGACACCGCGCGCACCGGCCTGATGCAGCTGCTCGACATCGACGAGATCCAGGCCACCGCGATCCTGGACATGCAGCTGCGGCGGCTCTCGGCGCTGGAGCGGCAGAAGATCGTCGACGATCTGGCCAAGATCGAAGCCGAGATCGCCGATTACAAGGACATTCTCGACAAGCCGGAGCGGCAGCGCGCGATCGTGCGTGACGAGCTGGCCGAGATCGTGGACAAGTACGGCGACGAGCGGCGCACCCAGATCGTCTCCGCCGACGGCGACGTGGCCGACGAGGATCTGATCGCCCGCGAGGACGTGGTCGTCACGATCACCGAGACCGGCTACGCCAAGCGCACCAAGACCGATCTGTACCGCAGCCAGAAGCGCGGCGGCAAGGGCGTGCAGGGCGCCGGCCTCAAGCAGGACGACATCGTCAAGCACTTCTTCATCACCTCGACGCACGATTGGCTGCTGTTCTTCACGAACAAGGGCCGGGTCTACCGGGCCAAGGCCTATGAGCTGCCCGAGGCCAACCGCACCGCGCGCGGCCAGCACGTGGCCAACCTGCTGGCCTTCCAACCGGACGAGAAGATCGCCCAGATCATCCAGATCAAGTCCTACGACGACGCGCCGTACCTGGTGCTCGCCACCAAGAACGGCCTGGTGAAGAAGTCGAAGCTGACCGACTTCGACTCCAACCGCAGCGGCGGCATCGTCGCGGTGAATCTGCGCGACGAGGACGAATTGGTCGGCGCGGTGCTCTGCTCGGCCGACGACGACCTGCTCTTGGTCTCCGCGCTCGGCCAGTCGATCCGGTTCTCCGCCACCGACGAGGCGTTGCGTCCGATGGGCCGCGCCACCTCGGGCGTGCAGGGCATGCGGTTCAACGACAGCGATGCCCTGTTGTCGCTCAACGTGGTTCGCGACGGCACCTATCTGCTGGTCGCCACGTCCGGCGGCTACGCGAAGCGGACCGCGATCGAGGAGTACACCGCGCAGGGCCGCGGTGGTAAAGGCGTATTGACCATCCAGTTCGACGCGAAACGTGGCACCCTGGTCGGGGCGCTCATCGTCGACGACGATGATGAGTTGTACGCGATCACCTCCGGGGGCGGCGTCATCCGGACGGCGGCGAAGCAGGTTCGTAAGGCTGGACGACAGACCAAGGGCGTGCGATTGATGAACCTCGCGGAGGGCGATACCTTGCTTGCGATCGCGCGCAACGCCGATGAGCCCGATCCCGATCAGGTTTCCGGTGGCGGCGACACCGGCTCCTCCGAGAAGTAACCCAACAGCGGCGGCAACGAACGGATCTAAGGATTCCCATTGACCACTCCGAATCAGCCGAATGACGAGCGGCACCAGACGAACGGTGTGACCGAGCGGATCGCACCGTCACCGATCCCGCCGCGGCCGATCCCACGGCCGGTCGCCTCGGCCGAGAACGGTCAGGGCCAGCCCAGCGGCGGTCAGCCCGGCGGTCACCCCGGTGGCGGCCACCCGGGTGGACCGCAGCCCGGTGGCCCGCAGGGCCAGCCGAACGGGCCGCAGGGCCAGCCGAACGGGCCGCAGTCCGGCGGGCATCCGGGTGGACAGCCTGCCAACCAGCCCGGCGGCAACCAGCCGAACGCGCAACCACACGAGATTCGCGACCAAAAGGGTGATTTCGCGCCGCAGCAGGGAGCGCCGGACCAGGCTCCCGGGGGTGACGGCCAGGATCGCTTCGACCAGAAGACGACGCGGATCCCCAACCAGGCCCCGCAGTCCGCGCCCGAGAACGAGGACAAGCAGCCGGTTGGCGCCACCAACGGCGGACAGCAGTCGCCGTATCAGGACGGGTGGGCGCAGCTGCCGCAGCGGGAGCCGCAGTCCAACCTGTACCGGCCGGGACAGGCCCCGGTCACCGGTCGCCCGACCTCCGGCGGCGCGGGCGTCGGCCTCGGCGGCAGCACGTCCAACGCGCGTACCACCGCCGATCTGGCGGCCAAGGCGGCGCGCAAGGAAGCGGCGATGGTGAAGTCCGTCGGTATCGACGGCCCCACCCGCAGCATCGCCCGGCCGGAACTGATCAAGGACATGCCGGACCTGTCCGAGATCCGCCATCCGCTGCCCCAGGCCGAAGCCGCGGGCCCGCAGTCAGGGCCGGTGTCGCCAGCGGTTCCGGTCGCGGTCGCGGCGGTCGCCTCCGGCGAGCCGCTGCGGGCCACCGTGCAGATCCGCCGCATCGATCCCTGGTCGACGCTGAAGATCTCGCTGGTGATCAGTGTGGCGATGTTCTTCGTGTGGATGCTGGCGGTCGGCCTGCTGTACATCGTGCTCGAGGGCATGGGCGTGTGGGAGCGGCTGAACAACACGTTCACCGACATGGTCTCCCAGGACAGCGGCTCGGTCGGCCTGATCGACGCGGGTACCGTGTTCGGGTACGCGGGCGTGATCGGCTTGATCAACGTCGTGCTGTTCACCGCGCTCGGCACCGTTGGCACCTTCATCTACAACCAGTGCTGCGACCTCGTCGGCGGCATCCAGGTCACTCTGGCCGACCCCGACTAGAGCCACCGCACTCCGGACGGCCGGTACTCGCCCAGCGGGCTGGTACCGGCCGTTCCTGTCGGTACGGGGCTGAGCGCGGGACAGCGGCGCTCCACCGCCGCCAACCGGGCCCCGGTAAGGCTCCTACCAGCCGTTTTGGTTCCGCGGATAGGTGTTGTGTAGTCTCTACACGTCGTTGTTCACCGCGAACAACGCGAACTACGGGCCTATAGCTCAGGCGGTTAGAGCGCTTCGCTGATAACGAAGAGGTCGGAGGTTCAAGTCCTCCTAGGCCCACCATGTGATTTGGCTATAACACCAGCTAAAATGCTGTTTCTCGTTGGGTCGCCATCCTTTTTGTCCTGCTTTTCTGGTGACATTGTCACTAGAAAAACGGTGTCGTCAGGCCGAGTGAGCCTTCTACCTGCTCTTTCCCGCGACGGGGTCGAAGGTGCGGGTCCTCTTAGACTGGGTCAAAGGTCCATATCCTGGCGGCACGTCGTCCGACCATCGGAGGCAGGGTTCAACAACCCCTTCCTCGGCGGCCAGGAATGGACCCCGTGGTTCTGTTCTTCTGCGGCGCCTACGGCACGCGCTGGCGGTCTTGGTAGACGGTCGATGACCATCATCGAGGGGTCAATAGCGGGCTGGCGCATTGGCACCGAATGGTCGCTATTACTTCTGGAAATCAGCCGAAGCCCACGGCACCGGCCCTAATCAACGGCTGGCTGACCCGCTACGCCGAGCGGCTGCTCATAATGATGGGCATGGCGTGAACCATCGGTCGGTCCAGCGGGTAGGAGACCGGTCATCGGTGATGCCGGTTGCACCGTCCGGCCGAGGACTGGTGGCTCGGGGCGAGATGCCCGCGGTGGTGCAGTCGGTCATCCAGTCGCTGATCACGACGCAGCCCCGGGGCAGTGACCGGGAGCAGCAGGCGTTGAACAATTCGATGTAGCCGTTGCGCCAGGACTGGCCCGGTGGAATGAACGCCAGGCCTACGCGGGCTCCGGCCCGTCCCGGATCGCAGAGCAGGTCATCTCCGGCCTATGGTCGTGGCGCAGCGCTGCTGGGTAACCACGGGCGCCAGCGATCCGGTCGAAATTCATCGATCAACCTCTTGGGGTGATCGAGCGTCCCACTAGCCCCAACATTCGCCGGTGCGTTCATCGATAATCGACGCGCTCTTCACGGCCGCCGTGTCAACTTCGGTTGAATCATGGCTCTGGCATACACTTCGTGATTGACCAGCATTTAGACCCGTTGAGGCGCAGTCTAGTTGGCCGATCGCGGGTGGTGTGGTCGTGGGGTGCTGAGGGTTCTGTTTCCGCATCTGAACGCGATGGTCATAGGTGCGGTCCGTACTGCTGGTTCGACGGTGCGCATCGACGCGGCCACCCGCGAGGAGCCGGCGTCCTGTCCGAGCTGCTCGACACCGTCGCGGCGGGTCCACAGCCGTTATCGGCGCCGGTTGGCCGACACTGCGGTCACCTGCCGCGAAGTCGTCATCGTGCTGCGGGTCCGCCGCCTGCTCTGTGAGAAAACCGACCGCGGCAGGCAAACTTTCGCCGAGCAGATACTCGACCTCGCCGCCCGGTACGGGCGGCGAACCCTGCTACTGCAGAAAGTCTGTCCGAGGTCGCACTCGCACTGGGAGGCCGCCCCGCGCCCGATTGACCGGACATCTCGCCGCGAGAGTCAGCCGCAGTTCCCAGCTGCGCCAGATCCGCGCCATGTCCGACCCGGTCACGGTGACGCCTCCGGATCCTGGGCGTCGATGACTTCGCCCTGCGCCGCGGACACCGCTCTGCATCGGAGCGGGTGTGCGCGGCTGGAGCAGACGCTGAGTACTGCGGTGCTTGCCTGGCCACCTGCATGCGAAGCTGCTCGCTCACCCCGAACCTTGCGTTGAAGGTGAGTCGCGGCTGACCGCCGATGCTCCGAATCTTGATGTCCCTCAACTGATCGAGCGCACCTATTGGGTCCGTCCGAGGATTCCAGAACTCCGCAAGGTCCTCCCCTGACGTCTTCAGGCCCCTGGATTGCCTGTCAGCGCGCTAACGCTGCGCCGCCAGCATCCTGGTGGCATCGCTGCTGTCAGACCTCCGTACGTACCAGATGTGAGTGGCCACAGAGGACACCCGAGCGGCAGGGGGGAGGACACATGACCGACGACGAGCTAGATCAGGAGTTCTACGACCTCGCCGAAAGCGGCGAGTACGACCGCATTCTCAGACAGATGCGCTTCAAGTGGAGTCGTGTGCCACGTGAGGAGGTATGCCACTTCGTCCAGGACGCAAGCGAGGAAGTCGTGCGACGCGTCAAAGCTGGCCAGTCGGTGACGAACCTGCCGGGTCTCATCCGCACTATCGCCGACCGCTTGCTTGCGAAGTATTGGGCTGACCTGGAGCGGGCGGAAGAAGCCCAGCAAACGATTGGACGATTGGCCGCACATGGGGTGCTGTGGCGACATGACGAGGAAACGGTGGAGCGGATTCAAAGGACTGCCGACTACTTGCGCACGCTCGTGCACAAGCTCGACAACGAGAACCACCAACGTGTCATAAACGCGATTCTCGACGCCACCGCTGATGGCAGACAGGCGGAGAACAAAGACTTAGCCGACGTACTCGGCTGCAAGGCCGACACGGCCGGCAAGTGGAAGGAGCGGGCGATCGTCCGCTTGGCCACGATTGTGCGTGATGAGGGCTATGGACCGCTGGAGTTATCTCTCACCCCGGCAACAGAAACGGCAAACGAGTACTACAACGAGGAGTTCGATGATGACTGATATGGCCGCCCCAAGTATGGACGACCTGAAGACACTTTTTGATGAGGTGCAGATTCTGTGCGGAGGACTTGACGACAGCCTGGTCGATGATTTCGATGACGTACAGGACAGATTCACCGATGACGAATTGCGTGAGTTACTGACAGCAGTCCTCACCGTTATCCGTTCCAATGGAAAAGTCACTAGCAGCGACCGCACCCGAATCGCGGCCGAAGTCCGCCTTAAAATTGACGCTGCCATCAAAAAGCGCAACAGCCAGCTCGAAGCTGAGTGGGACCAATACCCGGAAGCTATCGAGGAGGAAGCCGGACCGGCTGGCGGGGTCGGTAGTGAGCGCTCCCACCTTGCCCTCTTCGACTTCGATAACTTCAAAGTTCGACCTGCCCCCACTTCGACCTTCTTGGGCAAGTACATCCCCCTCGAAGAGGGATTCGCGAGGACGCAGGATATCGAGTTCTGGCAGGAGAACAAGCGACTGAACGTCGACTTGAAAAATTTCCGCCGTAAGGAGGGCCGTAATCCTGATCCAGAAGAGCTGAAGCGTATGCTCTGGCCGAGGGGTAAGACCAGCAAGGGCGACCCCTATGAGATCGGGGACCTGGCTGACGACATCGCCGCTAGGGGAGTCCTGACGCCTCCGGTTATCGACTACTGGGGTACCGCCTGGGACGGCAATCGACGCCTGGCTGCCTGCCTCTACATCCTGGCAAGCGACGAATACGACGACGTCCAGAAAGAACGAGCAAGTCGTGTCCGCGTCTGGCAGACGAACAAGCACGCTACCAAAGACCAGATCGACGCCATCGTCACTTCGCTCAACTTTGGGAAAGAACTCAAAAAGCCCTGGCCGGAATCTGTCCGAGCACGGGATGTCTACGATTCTTATATCGAACTACGCGATATAGAGGCTAGCCGTCACACTCTCAGTGACAAGGATGAAACTAAGATCCGTCAGCGAGTGGGACGACGCTTCGGCATCAAGACGGCGGAGGTCACTCGTTACTGCAAGATGGTCACTTGGGCAATAGAATTCGAAGACTTTCACCGTGAACAGGGTCGCGACGAAAATGAGATCGAGTCACGTACTTCTGAACTATTCCAGTACTTCTATGAATTGGATTCAGGCTTAGGAAATGACAAGCTCGCCAGGAGGTTCGATGGCGACGAGGCGTTCCGCGCTATCGTCTTCGATCTGCTCTTCGACGGGAAGATTAAGAGCTTCCCGCAGGTCCGTGAGCTGCGCCGCGTCTATGACACTCCGGAGGCGCTTGAGCAGCTGAAGGAGGCTCACGCTCAGCCGAACCCGGCTCTCGGCCGGGAAGGGGTAAACGACGCTATCTTCATCGCGAAGAAGAAGAGTCAGGAAAGCCGCCAGGCAGGCAAAGGTATCGAGCTCGCCTCTATCGCCAAGTGGCTCCGAGAGGACGTAACCATGGCGGTACTAGGCAAGCTCGATGCCAACGTTCTCCGGGAATTCCGCGACGCAGCACGCGGCGTAGACGGCATGATTTCGATTCTGGTTGATAATATCCAGACGGCTAGCTCGGAGATACAGTGACTACCGCCAATGTGACTGTGTTCGGCAACATGCTGCGGTTCACTCCGCGGCGTGGGGGCGACCTGACTGACCTCCTGCGGCAACTCCGCGCCCGCATCGGAAGCGAAAATGTCAGACGAGATGGCACTGGTCTGGTCGCTCCCAAGTACTCGATGATGTGGCTGCTCGATGACGACGCAGCGGCGTCAATGGGTGTAAGTCTCGATGCCGATGCGACCCGGGCGCTCGAAGTGCGGAAACGCGCGACTGCTTACCATGATCGCTATCGCCAGCACGTAATTTGCCTGCGCGAAGGAGGTATTCAGTTAGCTCTCAGAGAGCTGAACGCCCGCCCGACCGGCTTGAACCTGGGCCTCCTCGATGACCATCAGATCGTGAACGTCGCAGCCATGACTGCTCCTGAGGGCTACGGGATGCTGCTCTTCGATGAGCAAGGGGCTGGCAAGACCGTTTCCGTTATCTATGCTTTCGACCGCCTCGTTGACTTGAACCTGCTGGACACGATGGTCGTGGTTGCGCCGAAGTCGATGGTGAGTGAGTGGAAGAGTGCTATCGGCCATTTCATGAACGAGCGCTACAAGGTTGAGATTGTTGAGGGGACACCATCGGAGCGGGCGCGCCGGGTGGACTCGGGTGCTGACGTAGTCGTGATGAACTACGAGGCAGTGGCTTCGATTCGGCACCAGTTACTGCTACGACTGCGACGCCGTCCTGACCGAGCGTTGCTCGTCGTTGACGAGTCTTTCGCTATCAAGAATCCTCAAGCCCGACGGACGCAGGATCTCCAGTCGATCCGCGACTGGTTCGCACGGGTGTGGCTGTTGTGTGGCACCCCAGCGCCGAACACCGCACACGATATCGTCGCCCAGGTCAGTATGGTCGACTTCGGTGCGACTTTCGCTGATGTGACTATTCCTAAGGACCGGACAGAGGCAGTACCTGTCGTACGACAAGCCCTCGATGCGCGGGCAATCTATCTACGTAACCTCAAGACTGAAGTGCTGCCCGATCTTCCCCAGCGCTCCTTCACACGGCTAACTATCCCGCTTTCTCCGATTCAGGCACAGCTTTATGCCGCAGCCCTCGATACGCTGATCGAGGATGTGGAGGCGCTTGATGACAAGCAGTTCCTGAAGCAAATTGGCACGTATCTCGCGCGTCGGATGGCACTTCTGCGGATCGCATCGAACCCAGCAGGCATGTTCGACAACTACAGCGAGGTACCCGGCAAGCTCGCGGCACTCGATGAACTAGTCACGCGCTTGATCGATCATGACGGCGAGAAGTTGGTCGTTTGGTCATGTTTCACAGCTTCTTTGGAAGCAATCGTCCAGCGCTATCAGAGGTTCGGGGTGGTGCGATACGACGGGTCTGTAACGTCGATCACCGACAGGCGCGACGCAGTGCAACGGTTCCAATCCGATCCGACAGTTCGTATGTTCGTTGCGAACCCTGCGGCGGCGGGAGCCGGACTGACGCTGCACGCAGCCCGCTACGCCGTATACGAGTCGTTCACAAATCAGGCAGCTCAGTATCTTCAAAGCCTCGATCGCATCCACCGGCGAGGCCAGGAGCGGGAGGTCGAATACTTCGTCCTGCTCGGAGCTCACACCATCGAAACAGCCGAGTTCGATAAACTGGTCCTCAAGCAGGAGCGTGCCCACGAACTCCTCGGTGATGTAGTCCCCGAGCAGGTGGTGCGCACACAGTTCCTCGCAGAATTGCGCGCAAGCAAGCACGTACAAGCCGAAACGGTACGACCATGACATCGGTAGCTGGTCAGGGTGGCCGACCGTCTCAGCTCCATGAAAAGCGTGTTGAGACGCTGATAACATTGGCGACGCTGATCGGGTTCGATGAGGGACCTGACGTCCTCCCTGGCGGGACGCGTCCCGACGTTCTGCGGTTACGTACAGCCGATGGCGCCTTATTTGTTGCCGATGCCAAGGCCACCGAGACACCCGGTAACACCGAGACCTACCTGCGCCTTAATCACTACGCAGAGTTCTTAACGGCCGTGATCGAGAAGGGTTGCGCGTGCGTGCTCGCGCTTGCAGTCGATGTCGGTGACGCCTACGGATGGTTGCGGGTACTCCGAGGCTTGTCCTTCGGTCCTTCGGGTGGAAAGCGCGTTACCGGGCACCTGGATCAAATTGATGCGGATACAGCGGTGATCTGGCAGAGTTTTGTCAGGCCTGGCCGGTATGCCCTGCCGGGAAGCTGACTGCTCGTGGCACCATCTGTGTAACAGCCCCGGTTCACTACCATTTAAAGTCAGTACTGCGCTGCCGTCTGCCGCGCAGTCACGAGTGAAGATTTCATAGGTCGAAGAGTGTTGGTGTCGGGTCCGTCATGAAAGCGTGATCGGCAAGAACGTGTGCCTTCGCGTCAATTAGTTCGCGCACGTGCCGTACGACGTCGTCAGGGTGTTCGTGCTCCCAGTTGACTGTCACATCCCAGCCATTGTTTTCCCAGTATTCCTGCGTTTCGAGATTGCGCTTTTGATTCTGAGCGATCTTTTCCGCCCACCACTTCATGCGTGACTTCGTAGTGGCAGTGTGCTCGGGGCAGCCATTCCAGAAGCAGCTGTTGACCATCACTACTACCTTCGCGGCTTTCAGGAGGATATCGCCTTTTCGGGGCGCTCCATGGGCCTCGGTACTCACGTCGAAGCAGATGTAGTGTTTCTTCAGTTCGGCCTGAAGGAGTCGGGTGGCCAGGGTGTCCTGTCGAGCGTCGCGGCGCCTGCGCGCACGTGCGGACTCGGCTTCTGTGGACGGATGGTTACTCCACTGACCGCGTGTCGGTGGCTCTGGTGCTGGGTGTGCCTGGGCCGCTTCGGCTCCGCCGATCTGGGTGGCGATCGCATGTGCGAGAACGTGAGCCAGAAGTGGCGGAACGGCGTTGCCGATCTGGCGGCAGCGTGAACCCAACGATCCGACAAACTTGTAGTTGTCGGGGAATGTCTGGATTCGTGCGCCTTCGCGTACCGAAAGTGAGCGGTCCTCGACCGGGTGGGTGAAGCAGCCCGTCGTGACATTGCTGAACTGAGTCGTGATTGTGTACGCAGGCAAGTTCGCATCGAGGCGGCCCAGCAGATTCGTACTATCAGTACGGCGCATGCCGCGGTAGCGGTCCGGCAGCAGATACGGGGGGATGTCCCGCCACGTGCCTCCTGCGGGCACGTGTTTGATGAGCTCGCGCGTGTCCGCAGACATCAGAGGCACTTCATGATCACGAAGCGACCGTGAACCGCTCCGGAGGCGCTGGGCGATGGAAGGAACGTTCTTTGCTTTTATCGCGTAGCGCCGCACCGGTCCCTGCGTGTCCCCGAGCAGGGGCAGATCCCCGATAGCATCCCAGACAGTTAAGTGCTCAAGAAGACCCTTCTCAAGGCGCTTCTTCTCCCACATTTCCAGGCTGTCGCGGCGCCAGCCCCCCATGTGCGTTTGCTCTGGGAACTCGAATCTGGTGTCGCCGAGTAGGCCGACGATGAACAGTCGCCGACGACGCTGTGGCACGCCCCAGTCGGCGGCAAGCAAGATCTGAGGAGGGTGTACGGCATATCCCTCGTCGGTGAAGCGATCAAGGATCATCTTGCCAAACGAACCCTGTTTGAAGTAGACCATCCCAGGAACGTTCTCCAACAGGAACGCCCTTGGCTTGAGGTGTCGTACAACCTTGAACATGTGTTCCCACAGGTTGTTTCGCTCGTCACCTTCGCCAACCCATTGGGTTCGTCGACCGTGCGTGCTGAACGATTGACAGCTGGGTCCGCCAAGGACGACGTCGACTCGGCCGCCGGCAAGCTCTTCGATCTTCTCTGGCGAGAAGTCGGTGATCGAAGCGCACTCGACGTGGGTACCGGGGTGGTTCTTCTTGTAAGTTTCGCAGGAGTCCTTGTCCTTGTCGATGGCGAAGCCGATTTCATAGCCAGCCGCTCGAAAACCCTCGCTCAGCCCACCTGCCCCGCAGAAAAGGTCAATGGCACGCAGTGGAGAAGAGGGGCGGCTGATCATGATCGCATCGTACGTCAGAGAGCCATACTCGTCGACTTGCCGGGCCGACATGGCTTGTCACCACACTGAGCCAGTAGCAGTCCCAATCCCTCTCGCACGGTTGAGGTTAACGGCGAGGACACAAACGCAGCCAGATACCCCCGTGTCCACATCGATGAGGTGAGGTGTCCTGGTACCCAGGACCCGTGTAGTCGGGCCACGGGTGTGGACCCTGCGGCTCGCGCTGTGTGTGGGGTCGATGACCACGAAGAAAGGCACCCCTGAGCAGGTCGCGTTGGAATTTACCAAGGCCGATCGGCTGCTGGTCGAGGGTAAGGACGTCCGGAGGAGTGTCGGGGAGCTGCATATCACCGAGGCCACCTACTTCTGGTGGCGTAACCAGTTCGGTGGACTGCAAGCCGACGATGCCGCAGGTTGAAGGCCGCAAACGCGACAACATTGGCCAGTTGCGAGGCCTAAGTGAGCAGGACCAGGGTCAGGACGCCGTCGGTATGGCCATGGGTTCGCGCGCGACGCTTCGACGTGGCAACCGCGATCTCTGATTCGGCTGCGAAGCTAACGCTGGGCCCCACCGGTCAGACGACCTGTTATTGGCCGCGGAGTCATTGTTTGTCTTCAGGTGCTCCAGCCGTGTCTGTTCATGCGTTCGAAGTATGCGTCGTCGGCGGCTTGGATCTCCTCTTCAGTCAGAGGCGGTCGGTGCGGCTTTGTCGGTTCGGGCGCGGCCATGTTCCGCAGTTGCTGTAGCTCGGCATCGATCCGCGGATCGACTGTTCGAGCGGCTTTGCGTACTCTGATCGCTGCGTCCGCCTGCGCCTGGCGGTGGCATTCCAGGAGTGCGTTGGTCAGTTGTGTGCTGGACCATTTCATGGCGCCTGGGGCGATGTGCAGCGTTGTGATGTCGCCGTTGGCGTTGACTTCGATGGTGATGCCGCGGGTTTCGCAGCGGCCGCGCACGGCTTGGATGGCTTGGGCTGCTTGTTGGCTGTTGCGGCGGATTTCGGCGAGTTCATGGTGAAGTTGTTGGTCCCACCGCGGCAGGTCGGTCATCGGTTCTCCGTGCCTAGTTCGGTTGTGGTGGTTGGGTTGATGAGGCGTTGGCCGATTCGCACATTGTCGGTGTCACGGCGGTCGACGACGAGGGTGAATTCTTCGGGTTCGCGACTGCCGTGGAACTCGAGGCCGAGTATTCGCACCGTTTCGCCGCTGGCGGAGTCCTGGAGGATGTCTCCGGGACCGATGGTGCCGGAAATAAGGCGCCCGGTGACAAGCAGGCCGCCGCGATGGGGCAGGTCCCAGAGGTGGGTGACTGTGAAGTCGACTGGAGTCATCGTTGTGCTCCTCTGAATCGGGCGAGGGGGCCGGCTTCGCTGGCGTAGGCTTCGGCTTCGACGTCGCGGAGTGTCTGGGAGTTGATGGTCAGTCCTTCGCGGATCTGTCGGGTGTGGGTGACTTCGTGCGCGATGGTGGCGACCATGGTTTCCTCGTCCATGAATGAGGCTGGGCCGAAGATGATCTGGCGGCCGCCGAGCTCGTGGGGGGTCTGGGCGCATGCGTCCCAGTAGTCGAAGTAGCGGGCGGTTTCGGCGTCCTTGGCGACGACGATCTCGACATCGGTCAGGTCGATTCCCGCTCGTTCGGCGAGGGATCTGATGGCGTCTTCGGTCATCGGGACGAGGTTGTCGCCCTTTTCCAGGACTTCGATGTTGTTGCGTGCGGCGCGGCGGGAGAAGAGTTGGGGTGCGGCGTCACCGCTGCGCCAGATCTTGGCCACGGCTTGGTCGAGCCAGCGTCCGAGTCGGGAGAACATGGCTTTGAGCGTGGTGCCGATGACACCGGTCACGCGGCGCGCGATGGTGGTGGCTTTGGTGACCAGTTCGGTGATTATTCTGCCGATTCGCGCGGTGTACATGCTGATGCGTGCGACGACACCGGCGTTGCCGAGTTCGGAGAGTCCGGCGGTGAAGAACGCGCCGACTTGGATGGCCGCCTCGATCGCCGCGGTTTCGATAAGCATCTTGCGTAGCTCATCGAGGATCTGGTGGTGCGCGTCATCGAGGTGTTGGGCGTACTCGCCGCAGGCATCGCCGATCGAGCGGAACGAGGCTGCCAGCTGGGCGAGGTCTATCCCCATTTCGTTGCAGGTTCGGACAGCGTTGGGGATCTCTGGTGACTGCTGGTTCTCCAGCATGCCGACCGCGCCAGGAACCGCAGCGGAGGAGTCGACGAGGGCGGCGGCAGCGTCGTACCACACGGTCTTGGCGGCTCGCAGTTGGTCTTGGTGACCGTCGGGCCACACCAACCCTGACACCGAATTGACCAGGGCCCACCCGAAAGGCTCGGGCCCGGCCGTCCCGGAGGCCGACGGGACGAACAGCGCCAGACACGGTTCGAAACCCAATGTCGGTGTCGGGGGCGCAGCAACGGAGGCAGGGTTGGCGGCTGCCTCGCCGGAAGCGTGGTTGTAGGCGCCCGCGGTGAGAAGGTCACCAGTGCGTCCACACGCCGAGACCAGCTTGGCCGAGGTTTGCAACGCCAGTCCTGCGGCCTCGTCGTAGGCCTTGGCCCATTCGCTGCCTGCGTTGTCGGTGCCGGCCATCCCGCCGTAGCTGGTGAGCGTGCGAACCAGCGCGGCATGGACCTCGGTGCCGCTGTCTCTGACCGATGCGAAAGCCTCGCCGGCCGAGTGGTATTCCTGGTGACGGCACACAATGATGGGGAATGTAGTGGGGGCCATCAGGGCCACATCCCGAGGTTCGTTTCAGCGACTCCGGTATAGCTGGTGTGCGCGCGGCGCGCTACCTCACGCAGTTCGTCGAGGTTTTCGCGCATCTCCGCCGCGCCGGCCATCCAGCGGTCGTGGGCGGTTCGCTGAGCTTGGGCCGCCGAACTCGACCAGGACAGGTGCAGATCGGCGATGTGCTGGTCGACCTCTTGCAGCCAGCCCTCGATGTCTTGTCCGAACTTTTCCATCGTCGTGATCGCGTCATCGAGCTGCTGCAGGTCGACTCGGTAGCTGTAGTCGTCTTCCGCCATGGCTACAGCTGGTTTCCCAGTTGGGTGATCGTGTCGCGGTTGGTGGTGTCGCGGAGTTCGTACCGGTTGGCGGCGTCAGCGAGATTCGCCGCCGAGTTTTCGAGCGTGGCGGCGATATCGTCGGCGCCTTGCTTCCATTCGATCCATGACTCGTCGTAGGCTGACGCCGCGCTACCACGCCAGCCGTCGGCGAGGAGTTCTTTGCCTATCGTGTTGTCTAGCTTGGCAACACGATCACGAATCAGCTGGGCCTTATCGGCGATGAACCGCGAGGCGTCCCGCAGCCGATCGACCTCGACCTGGAGTTCATCGGACATGCCGTCTCCCCTCGTAGCGCACTCCACAGATCGCCTACGAACTATAGGACGCACCTGGCCGCCAATCGGTTTCATCGCCACCTTTCGGGATACGGCGGCGATGTGGTCATCGAACTGCATCCCCGTGTCCGCGAAGGGCAACGAGTCAGAGAATCGATAGCCGTGGCGCCGGCGTTCGGCTTGGGTTCTTGCCGAGTTCTTCAGCTTCTGGCCACTCGGTCCCCAGTCCTCGTGCCTGCTGTCGGTGTTGTGTCTCTGGGCCCCCCACAGGACAGGGAAGCTCCTCGGATGCCTTGCGCATCGGCTCGAAGTGCCTCCCAGCGCAGCTATCGGTGTCGCGGAACCCTTGGCCTCCGTGTGGATCTGGTCTTGGCTCGCGGGGTTTGACGTAGTCTCACTCATCCGCGCACTGTCAGTGCGCAAAATAGACGTTGGTATCGAGAAGGCTGCGAGCTTGCTTAGATCATACGGAAAATCATGCTCTACATGCAGATATGTAACAAGCGAGCGGGGGAGTGTCGGCTAGGCGAGGAAGCTGTTAACCAGAGAGATTGTCAAGACGGATGTCGTCATCTGAGGTTGAAGGCTCTAGTTTGGACTTTGATCCGAACCGAGAGGATAGCGACGATGTTCGACATACTGGCCGGCGGCAAGGTGGCCGTTACTTGTGTACTCGTGTGGTGGGCGTTGGTCACCAGTGTGGTGTTCCTACTGGCGATCGGCGTCTACTTGTTCCATCCCGATCCGAAACGAAGGCGGGACGCTCACCGCCTTCTGGTGTTCCTCCGAGACAGTGTTCGCAGCCTGTTCCGTCGAGAGCGCGGCGAGCAGTGAACGATCCGATGTTCGCTACGTCGCTGATCAGCCGATCAGAACTCGCTGAACTCGCGGGAGTCAACAGCGCGACATTCAAGATCTGGGAAAATCGCCACCCCGACTTTCCCGGCCCTGTAGCCACCGATGACCGGGGGCGTCAGTACTACGATCTCGCCCGCATGCTCGAGTGGTTGGACCGACGTTCCATCCCAAGCGGCCCGCGTGAGGGCGAGCATGAGGGTTTCACTTATGGGATGCGCGTGCGGCGGGAGCTGGCGGCACGGCAGCGCCGTCGTTTGGCCGAGATCGAAGAGCCAGACGATCCTCAGAAGCTTTCCATCGTGGTGTGCGACCTCCTGGAGCTGTTGCGCAGATGGGGGCGGGGCAGTTCCTCATCGAACACCGATCGCATTACTGCGGCGATGTGCATGATCTTCCTACGCGTCTGCGATCCGGAAGCGTGGGAAGAACTCAAGAGACTGGCTCAGACACCATCAACTCAACCCCAAGTGCTCACTCGACTCGGGCGGTATCTCGATGCCGCTGTCCGGCGATACGGGATCGCGGTGAACATGTCGCCCATCCTCGGCGCCCTGCGTCCGCAGCCATCTGTCGAGGTGAAGCGGTTGTTCGAGATTATTCAGGTGCTCGGACCGCGGGCTGTCGCCTACCTGGTTCAGCGATACGACGCGGAGGCGGAGCTCGGTAGCACGGAATACTTCACGCCACCTGCCGTGGTCGACCTGATGGTCGGCGCTGTCGTCGACCCGACCGCCGACAGCGCCATTCTCTACGATCCCCATATCCGCGGTGGAGAATTGCTGCGATCCGCAGCCGGGCGGTACCAGCCCGGATGCCTCATCACTGCCCATGGCAGCAGTCCGAAACCCGATTTGCTGCGCCTCGCCGGATTGAGCCTGGCGACTGTCGGCACCGCCGCGACCCTACGAGCTGGCACCTCGGCACCATGGATTACCGATGACAGCGCAGTACATCTCGCAGACGCGGTCATCACCAATCCACCGTTCAACCTCAAGTCCGAGTACGGCGACGACAACATCTCCATCGCGTGGCCTTTCGGCGATCCGCCACCACACAACGACAACTACGCGTGGCTACAGCACGCCATTTCCAAACTGCGCCCGACAGGTCGAGCGGCGGTGCTCATGCCCGCTCGAGCGGGTCTGTCGAGCAATCGCAGTGAGCGAGAGATCCGCCAGCGGATGGTGGAAACCGGAGCTGTCCGGGCGATCATCGCGCTGCCGGACAAGCTGTTTCGCGGAACCGACCTCGCCGCGACGATCTGGGTGCTGCAACATCCGAAGGGCTCAGCGACCTCGATAATGTTCATCGACGCTCGGCTGGCGGGAGTCGCGGCCAGCGGAGGCCGCAACCGGCTGCCACAGGAGATGGTCGCCATCGTTGTCGAACAGCTCGACGCGGCAGATGCTCTACCGCCAGGGCCGACTCGTACGTTGACTCCCAACTGTCATGCGATGGTGGTCACCCCTCAGGGGATTCGTCGCGCCGAGTATGCACTCGATCCATCCAGTTATCGCCAGTCGTCCGAGCGGCGGCATCAAGGCGAACTGTTTCGGATGGCGAAGGAAGCGCGGACGGCAGCACACGCCTCGGCCGAAGTTGCCGAGCGGGCCGCAAAACGCGTCGACCGAATCGAACTGCGACCGTGGCTGCCGTCGGAATGGCAGGTTCGTCGGTTGGAGGATGTGTGTGACATCCAGCCGGGCCCTTCACCAAGCCACGTCCGGAAGGAGCACCGTACCGCGGAGGGAGTCCCGATCATCCTGAACAAGCACCTCCGGGACCGACGGATCGTGCTCGATGAATTCGACTGCCTTCGCCCAGACCAAATGCGTCAGATGGATCGGTTCATCCTGCACGCTGACGATATTGTCGTGATTCGAACCGGTGCGGTCGGCGACCCGGTCATCGTCACCCAAGAACACGCGGGCTCGCTACTCGGGCCGAATCTGATTCGGCTGAGAGTACGCGAAACGGATCTCGACCCGCACTACCTGTTGTCCTACTTGTCCCGCCCAGGGATCCTGCAGTGGATGGCAGGGCGATCCAGCGGCAGCGTGGTCTACTCGATCACTGCTAAGACGCTGGGAGAGTTGGAAATGACGATCCCACCGATTGCCGAGCAACAAGCCACCGGGTCAGCGCTCAGCGCCTACGACGAGCAGATCGTGGCATATCACCACGCGTTCGAGGCAGCCAAGAAGGCCCGCGCTGCGGTAGCCGAGGGCCTCATCGCCGGCGAAATCGGGGTAAGGGAACAGCCAGAGGGCTCCAGATAATCTCCGTGGTAGGTGGACACTCGGGGAGTACCCTCCGAGCCGAACGACCGTGTGCGGATGCCGCACGACGACGCGGAGGGGGACCGCGGCGTCGCGGTGGCAGCCCGAATCGGTACCCCTCGACACCGATCTACCCGTCCACCATCTGACCTCGAACAGCGGGATCTATGCTGTCGCGGAATCACCACGACTCCCAGAAGCCGGATCTTCCCCGCACTCGCACGTCGACAGGGCCGCAAATCGTGGCGATGGGTGACAGCGCGTATCTGACAGAACTGCCTTTCGATCGGACCGGAGGTAACGGATAGTGCGTACCCCTCGTCCTCGTCCGCGTAAGGACGGGACCGTGGCTTGGCAGGTGCCGTTCATCGTCCAGGCCGGTGGTAGTCGGCGCCAGTCGGCTGAGACGTTCGACGACTACGAGGAAGCATCGCGGTGGGCGGCGCTGCTTGCCAGGGTCGGCGTCGAGGTGGCGCGGCAGGTTCTCGAAGCCCAGCGCGGCAGCCAGCCTGAACACATCACCTTGTCGCAGTGGCTGCGTCACTACACCGACCGGCTCACCGGAATTCAGGACGATGTTCGCCGCAAATACCATGGTTACATCCGCAACGACATCGATGAGTTCATGGGACATCTGCCGATCACGGCGATCACGCAGGACACCGATGCGGCGTGGGTGGTGTTTCTGGAGCAGGACAAGGGCAACGCGCCGAAGACGATCCAGAACAAGCATGGATTCCTCTGTGCGGGGATGCGGGCGGCTGCCGAGCAGCGCCCGCAACCGCTGATCCCGTTCAACCCGTGTACGGGCACTCGCCTGCCGCGTCATGATGCGTCGGAGATCGACATCTTCGACAACGATGAGTGGGAGTTGTTCGAGCAGTTGCTCGCGCCGCGGTGGCGCTCGCAGGCGGAGTTCGGGTTGGTGTCGATGGCGCGGCCCAGTGAGGTCGGGGCGTTGCTGGTGCGGGATGTCAACCGCACGACCGGCGCGGTGCGGATCAACAAGGCGTGGAAAGACGCCGGCAGCAAACTAAAGCTGGGCAAACCGAAGAGCAAGCGGGGCGTGCGGACGGTCAACGTGCCGTTGGAGACCCTCAACCGGTTGAACCTTACGCGTCCGGGCGAGGAGCTGCTGTTCCACACGGTGATCGGCACGCCCATCACCGCGGCCGTCTTCTACAAGGACGCTTGGCAACCCGCGCTGCGGCGCCTGGACGCACTCGCGTGCGGCGACTTCTCCCTGTTCACACGCAAGGCCCGCTGGCAGGGCGGTGACCCGGAGCAGTTGCTGGAGCGGTTCGCGTTCACCGTCGACAATCTGCGTGTGAAGAGGTTGACGCCCTACACGCTGCGGCACACCGGCATATCGTGGAAGCTGCAGGACGGTGTACCGATCTTCGTCGTGTCCCGCGACGCCGGACACGAGTTGGTGACCACCACCGATCGCCGATACGGTCACAACGACCGCGCCGCAAGTGAGTCCGCAGCACAGGTCATCGCGGGAAGACTGCCGCGAGTGCGATCAGAACTGCTCGCGCTGGCTACCTGATACGCAGCCCGACATCGGTAGGACAGGCATCGGAGGAGCCGGACAAACATCGATGATCGACCGGTTCTGGCATGGCCTACCAGTGGTAGCCACGTGTCGCCGGATCGACTGGTGATCGACGCAAGTACCAGCGCTCGTGTCGAAGCCCAACGACAAGCAGGCTCGGTGCCGGCTCAGGCACT
This sequence comes from Nocardia sp. NPDC019323, assembly GCF_044389845.1. Taxonomy (NCBI): domain Bacteria; kingdom Bacillati; phylum Actinomycetota; class Actinomycetes; order Mycobacteriales; family Nocardiaceae; genus Nocardia; species Nocardia sp. NPDC019323. Next base: position 411,919 of record NZ_JBIRYN010000002.1, on the reverse strand, counting down.
ACGGCGGTCGAAACCTACGCAGGACAGCGGACCGGCATTGCAGCGAGAGCCACCCGGACCCGGGTGAGATAACTGCAGCCGGGATCGGTCATGCCTGAGATTCATGCGGGCTGGACTCCCACGGTGTGTTAGGTGCAGTCGCCACAGCCGTCGCGCGCCGCGCATATCCACCCCCGGAGACTGCTCGGTTATCGGCGTCGCCTCCGCCCCCGGCGGTGGCTGCGAAGCCACGTAGGCAGTCTGCTCTCGTGGGTCTCACAGTTTCGGACAGGCCCCGGCCTTATCGGTTCTCTCCCGATTCGGGGGGTCGTCACGTGACGGGGCGTCAGCGTCTCCGCGAACGAACGCGCTGGTTACCTTACGGCGGGTGACGCCGTCACCAACCCAGCAGCACCAGTCTGTGGAATGCCTGGTGACGGTGTCACAACAAACATGTAGGGTTGGGTATCGAAACGTAACCAAACGTCGCGAGATGTACATCAGAACCACTGGCGGCCTTGTGAATCAGAGTCGTAACCAGCAGTTTTTGTGGCAGAGAGCCCTAGGGTTCAAGTCCTCCTAGGCCCACCTCTGGTGCCAGTTCAGGCACATTCCAGTACTCGATCCCTCGTCATCGCCTACCGCTTTCGACGCGGAGACCATACCCTCGCACTCGCTCGTCGGCGCCGAACTGGTGATGGAAGCGAGCGAGTCCGGCAAGTCGCGGAGGGCTGAGTCCTGCGCCGTCTATCCGGCGGGGTGGGTGACGACAGCTACGCCGATTGGCTGATGAAGCACCACAGGGCGAGCGCGGGATGGTGCGGACATCCGAGACTCCTTGCAGGTTGAGTGGTGCGGTAGGTCTTACTGGCAGAACTGGGGACCCTGGTTCATGAGCATCAGCTTGATGATGGTGCACAGGATGCTTCCGGGACCGCTGGCCGATCCGCTCTCGCCGGCCACCGCGGAGACGGAGGGGGCGGGTTGCGGAATCTCGGCCTGCGCCGTCGCGGCGGGTGACAGCACAGCCACGGTCAAGAGAGCGCCGATGGTGAGCCGAGTGATTCGAGTCATCGAATCTGCCTTCCTTCCTTGAGGTTTCGGTCCGCAGATGCGTACCACCCAGACCATCGTCGGCTCCGCGCCCGTCGTTACCACGGTGTTATCCAGCGACCGTCACGGCGTCATCCGGTAGGCGAGCTCGACCTTCCGGAAACCTGCCGCTGGGTGCATCGCTGTAACACCCGTGGCAGGCGTTTCGACACCTTTTGACAACAGTTGGCGGACAAGAACATTCGTATCGGGTGGGATGCCGAATCCCCCGGATCCGGCGCGCCGGTGATCGCGGGCGTGAAACGAATGTCGAAACCCTCAGCTGCGCAACAACATCCGAGGGATTCGCGATGAACGTCAAATTATCGGCCGTGGTGTCGCTCGCGGCGACCGTTGTGCTCACGACGGCCGCGTGCGGTCCCGACTCGGGGACATCGGCCGGGCCCGTGACGTCGGCGGGGCGTACGACCACCGCGTCACCGGCGGGTCCAGCGGTGACGCCGGAACGCGCTCCAGGGGCCACGGCGGCCCCCGGATCACCCGCCGCGACGACCCAGTCTCCCGTCGCGGAACAGGCGCCGGAAGGTAGCGGCCACGGCCTGTGCTTCGACGCCAACTCGGCGCTCGCGGCGTCCTCGATCGCCACATTGGCGGCCCCTCCCGGCGGGTCCTGGACGGTCCAAGGGGCGAGCGAGGATCCGATCGCGGCGGGATGTACCGGCGTGCTGTCCTGGATGACGGTGGACTGGCCGGGAATTCATCCCGGCACACACGTTCTGTTCTTCGCCGGCGGAAAGTATCTGGGGACCGCGAGTGCGCGGCCGTACGCGTACACCACAGTGCTTGGCAAGACCCGCGACACCGTGTCGGTGCAGTACCGCTGGCCGGAGAAGAGCGACCCGCTGTGCTGCCCACAGGGCGGGCCGAGCGTCGTGACGTTCACGCTGACCGGCGGCACCGTGCAGGCGAACGGTCAGTTCCCGCCGGACAACTGATTCACTGCCCCGGATCGCTGGTACTCGCTTCCTTCCGACGCGAGCCCCCGCGCGTGGTTGCGCCGCTGTGAGAGAAGAAGGCCCATGCTCTTCACGAGCATGGGCCTCGAACGTGGAGCCTAGGGGAATCGAACCCCTAACCCCTGCCTTGCAAAGGCAGTGCTCTGCCAATTGAGCTAAGGCCCCGTGCGTACAGTCGCCTGAAAACGGTACCTTCTCGCCGCTGACATGGTCAAAACGGCGGGTTGTCGCGTCAAGGTGAGCGCCGCCGGCGGTACGAACGCCTCAGGCCGCGTCAGCGCCTTTCAGCACGTCATCGAGGGAGGGCAGCGGAAGCGAGCAGATTTCGCGCGCTTCGTCGTCGGGGACGCCGAACATCCGCAGCAGGTCCTCGGTGACCTGATCGGTGGCGGCGGCATCGTCGCGGTCGGGGTGGTCGTGCAACAACTGGCCGAGGCACAGGGCGGCCCCGGCCACGATCGTCATGGCCAGTTCGGGGTCCCGGGTCCGGAACCGGCCGGTGCGCGCGGCGGCCTCGATATCGCGGCGAGCGCGCGGCGCGAGCCCCTTCCCGGACGCGCTGAGCGTCAGGCCGTTGTTCAGCAGCACCTTGCTCATGGTGGGGATTCGCCGGTGCAATCGGCCGGTCAGCCGGAAACTCTGCGCGAAGACCTCGGCCGGATCGTCCATGCCTTCGGTGAGGGCGTCGAGCACGGCGCCGTGCTTCTCGAGCGCTTCCTCCACCGCCGCCTGGAACAGATCCTCCCGACTCTGGAAGTGGTTGTAGAACGACCCCATTCCGACGTCGGCGGCCTGGGTGATCTCCAGGATGGGCGCGTTCAGCTTCCCGCTCGCGATGAACGACTGGGCCGCGGTCAAGAGGGCGGCGCGGGTGCGGGCCTTGCGGCGCTCCAGGCGATTGCGTTCCACCCCGGTCCGATCCGTCATGCCCACTCCTTTCCCTGTCGGTACGCCGCCGATGATAGCGCCTTACTCAGTTATGACGAATTCATCATGAACCGGCCTCGGGCCTTTCTGGGCGGGCTTCGGGCGCCGCAGTAGGGTGGAAGTCATGAAACTTCTTCTCACCGCCGGTGTCGTGGTTCTGGTTCTCTTCGGCATCTCCAAGCTGCGCCAGCGCGGCGACGCGGACATGTGGCACGAGGTGACCACCCGCTGATCCGCCTTTGCACGGCAGGGGGCAGGGCAATCGAGGGAACACGGGCGCAGCGGCCCGGCGGGGCGATGGAATTCCCCGCCGGACAGCCGGAACTTTGTGTCCAATTGGACACAAAGTAGAAGCGGCACAACCGGGACAAGGCGCCGCAATCAGGCGATATTCGCCGATACTGTGCCAGACTGACCCCGCACAGTAATGCACTCCTCACCCTCGGAGGAACGTCTATGACGAATTCTGTTGCGCCACTCGAATTGCCCGAACCTCTGGTCATCACGCTGGGGAATCTCAAGGGCGGTGTCGGCAAAACGACATCAGCGTTCTTCTTGGCGAGCTACTTCGCTTCGGTGCACGAATCGCGGGTGCTCGTGATCGACGCCGACCCGCTCAGCCAGACCGGATACTCCTGGTACCGGCGGCTGGTCAAGGGGGGAATCGAAGTGCCGTTCCAGCTGGTCGCGTTTCCTTCGCGGCATGTCGGCGACTGCATCACCGACAATGCCGCCGATTTCGACGTCGTCATCGTGGACGCCGGGGGTGAGTCGGCCGATATCTTCAAGGCCGCCGTTCCGGAGAGCGACGAGCTCCTGCTGTTGACGAGTGTGAGCCCGTCGGAAGTCAAACGCGTGCCGAGCACGTTCAAAGCCGCCGAGGAGGCGGCGGCCGACACCGACCGGGAAATCCGGGTGCGGGTGTTGATGACCAAAGTCCCGGTGATCATGAAGAAAGGGGTCAATGTCTCGACCGAATACCGTGCGCAGCGCGGGCATTTGGAAAGCGCCGGCTACGACGTATTTGATTCCTATTTGAGCGCCTGGAAATGGTACCGGGAGGCGGCGGACGGGGAGGTGGGGGAGGGCGCCGAGAATCCGATCGAGGATCTGGGGGAGTATCGCAAGGTCGGCGACGAGTTACTGAGCGCGTATCGCGTCCTCATGGAGGTGCCCGCCTGATGCCTCCACAACGCAGGAAGGGTTCGATCGGCGGGGCCAATCCGCTATCCGACGGCGCCGAGCACACGCCACCGGTGTCCCCGCTGCGCGATGCCGAATGGCGGCGGTCGAGGCCGGTGAGCCCGAATGTCTTGACCATGCCGGTGCCCGATGCCGGTGACGGACCGCTGAGCGACCGGGAACGAGCGCAGCTGACCGCGTGCGAGTCGTCGATCGACACGTTGCGCATCGCGTTCTGGGCGGCCGGGCGCGCGCTGCAGATCGTGCGGGACGGCCGGCTCTACCGGGACAGCCACGACACCTTCGACGACTATGTGGAACAGCGGTGGGATATGCAGCGGTCCTACGCCCACAAGCTGATTCGCGCTTGGCCGCTCGCCGCGCGGCTGCATCCGATCGCGCCTGCGATCAACGAAGGCCAGGTGCGCGAGCTGTTGCCGGTGGCGGCCGAATACGGCGAAGAAGCGGCGGTGACCGTATACACCACCGTGGCGGCGTGCGCCGAGGCGAAGGTCACCGCGGGAAAACTCCGGCAAGCGGTGGCCCTGCTGCCCGAACGCTATGACGAAGAGGTGGTGGTCGAGCGCCTCCAGGCGTGGCTGCGCGGCGAACTGCCGGGCGAGGGGGCCGATCGTGCGGCCGACATCTTCACCGCGATGGAATCCCGGTTGGCGGCGCTGACCAAGCGTGTGGTCAAAGGATCCAGCGACGACCCGCGCGCGGCCCGCGAATTCGCGGCCAAGCTCCGGACGATCGCCGAACAGATCGAGGAACAGATCACCGCGTGAAAAAAGATTCGGCAATGGGCCCCGCTTCCCTGCGGGGCCCATTGCGTATCGAGGAACGAATTGCACGCCGAAATTATGAATACGTCTCAACGCACCGAAACGAGTTATTGTTTCGTTATGAAAATAAAGGTGTGTTGTGCTTTACGTGATGCAAGCTATGCCGAAAGGTGAACACTCGGATCGGATCCGCTGGACTGACGAAGCACCGTGATGGTTTTCGAATCAATTCGAGGTCTTTGGTGAAGTCGGTCGCGCCGTGTACGGCGCGTCGTATGGCTCCGCCGGAGGCCGGCGATATGAGCATCGGAGGACCGCATCATGGCATCATCGACCGACGACCGATATCTCCGCTACCTGCGGCGCGCTGTGCTCTGGGCACTCGCCACCGGAGCGGCCGCACTCATCGGCGTGCTGTGCAACGCGGGGGAGGCATCGGCCCAGCCGGTGACCATTCCCGGCGTGGGAACGTTCGAGATTTCCGACGATATTCCACTTCCCGGATCGCCGGAGAAACTGCTCCGGAACAACGCCATACTCGCCGTCGACGGAATCGAGAACGTCGCGGCCGCTCCGGTTCCGCAGATTCAGATCGCGCCCGCCACTGTGGGCCCCGCGATCGAGTCCCCCTTCTCGGTGGACATCCCCGTGCTCGAGCTGCCGATGCCGACGATCGTGCCCGCGATCGAAATTCCGCTGATCGGTGTCCTTCCGGAGATCGAGATCCCCTTCCTCGGCGACATCCCGCAGATCATGCCCCGGGCGCCAACCCCGCCTGCAGCCGTGATCCCGCAGAAGTCCGCCGGTGAGATGGCAGTCGACGCGGCCAAGACCAAGATCGGTTCCGAGTACAGCTACGGTGCGGTCGGCCCCGACTCCTTCGATTGCTCCGGACTGGTGCAGTGGTCCTACGAGCAGGCCGGCGTAGAACTGCCACGCACCAGCTACGACCAGCTCGCCGCGGGAACGCCGATACCGCTCGACGATCTGCGCCCCGGCGACATGGTGTCGTTCTACGGCGGAAGCCACTCCGCCCTCTACGCAGGCGACGGCAAAGTCATCCACGCATCGACATACGGAACGGGCGTGACCACTTCCCCCCTCTCCTCGATGCCGGTGAGCGGAGCCCGCCGATTCTGACTCCCCGAAACAGCCGCACCGCCGCTTTCGGTCAGGGAGAGACCGCCGCCGCTTCCAGCGCGGCCAGCGTCTCGGCATCCGGCCAGTGACGAATCTCGTAGCGGCGAGGCGAGAGATCCGGGACCGGAGTGAGGCCGGTCAGTCCCACGACAGCATCGAACGGGACTTCGAAAAGACGCTCCAGCTCACCTTGGTCGTCACGGCAGAAGGCGACGTAATCGGCTTCCGGGAGCAGGTACTCGACACCCTCCCCCCAGACGGTGATCGTGAAGGGACCGTTGTCGCCATGGCCGTACATGACCGAACCGACGTAGGCGGGCTCGAGGTCGTAAGGCGTGAACTCCAGATCGCGTTCGACGATCTCGTTGAGAATCCGCGCCTGCGCGTCGTATTCGGTGACCGCCAAACCGCATCGGGCGCGCTGCACGGCGGGCAGGTGGCGATGGGCGGGCGAACGATCGAGCGGGATGATCGCGCCACTGTCGTCCACGGTGTACCCCTGCGGCGAGATCGGGCGGGACGCGTCGTGGTACTGCTCTTCCACCACTTCGAAGATCGGCTCCAGATCGTCGGCGCCGGTCGCGACGATGAGCGTGTCGACATCGGGCATGAACGCGATGGGTGCTCGGTTCCCGAAACCGGAACCGGCGAGCCAGCCGGGGAGCAGCGGCCATGACGTGCAGTAGCCGTCGCCGTCGTCGACGAATTGCAGCACGCCGTCTTCCTCGAAGTCGGTGAAAGCCACTATTGCGGCGAGGTTTTCGCGTGCGGCCGTGAATACCTCGTCGGAACTCACGCCCCACTCGCGCAATGACGCGTAGGTGACGATCGATCGGGTCTGGGGCATGTCGATGGCAACCATCTCGTCCACGAATGGGAAAGCCGAGCGCGCGATCGGCCGCGACTCCGGTTCGACGCCGACGCCGAAACTGTTGGGGCGCAGAAGCGGTCGCAGCATGGACCGCGCCGCGGGCCAGTCCGGCGCGGGAGCGCGCAGCTCACGCACGGCGGCGCAGTGCTGGGCGACCCGGGCCTCACGCTCGGCCGCATCGAGTTCGCGGGTTTCCCGGAAGATGTTGTGCAGGTCGAGAAAGAGGTCGCCGATTCGTATGGCGAACTGGTCCGGGTCGTATTCGGCTTCCGTTTCGTCCAGCGTGGAAAGGTGTTGCATGACGAGCGCGGCGAAGGCGGCGGCTTCGTCTTCGATGTTCTGCACGCGGCCACGGTAGTCGGGGAGCCGGGCCGATGCCCCGCGGTGGCTTACCGTGTGAGGGGACCGTGCCGATCCAGATGCAGGTAGGTGAAGCCGGTGACGAGCAGGCACACGACGGTGGCGGTGATCAGCATTGCCCAGCCCGCGACCACCAGGCTCAGCAGTCCGCCGAGCAGTGCGCCGAGCGAAAAGCCGGCGTAGAGCAGGAAGTATCCGAGCCAGTCCGCGTAGTCGCCACCGCTGAGATGGCGTTCGACGCCCTGGCCCAGTTTGACCAGCGTCCCGGTGACGTAACTGAGCGGCACCGACACCTCACCGTTGCGTACGAACGACGTGTTGAGCGCGCCGACGCCGAAGGCGACGAACATGATCGGCAGCAGGCCGATCGGCCTGCTGGAGGTCTGGTATTCGAGAATGTCGATGACCGACGCCAGCGCCAGGCAGACCGTGGTCAGCAGGGTGGGTCCGTGCGGATGCCCCGACCAGTAGCGTCTGCGGCACCATGAGGCCACCACCACGCCGGACAGGAACGACAGCAGCAATCCGGCGGCCGCCAACGCCATATCCGTTTCGTCGTGGAAATATCCGAGCACGGCCCGTTCGGTGTTGCCCGTCATGAAGGTGACGAAATAGCCAGCCGTATGCATGAAGGCCGCCGCACCGATAAGCCCGGCGAGCGCCGCCAGTACCCATGACAGTCTGGCTTCGGAGTCGAATAGTGCCCTTTTGCGACTTTCTTCCAGTTCCGGCACAGGTCCAACTCCTTCCGGTACGGGCGACAGTTCAGTCAAGCAGGCCCGGGTACGGAATTCGACCATGCAGCGCCGACCGTTGCCCACCGATCGCTGGTGCTTCGAGACGAATCTGGCGGCGTATGGTTGGACGCGGCGCCCGAGTACGCCGTCATATCCTGGCCGGCGGGATGATGCCGATTCGGCCTCCGCGGTGTGCGGAGCGAGCGCACTCCCGAGCGAGTCGGTGCTCGGTTACCGTGCAGAGGTGGATACTCTGCTCGACTTCCTGCTGACCGAGCCGGTGGCAGCCGCGCCGCTCGACGATGTCACCGCGGCGTGGACGCGGCATCGAGTGGCTGCGAAACGATTCGAGCAGCCGGTAGAGGTGGCCGTCGCGGGCGGTTTCGGAGCCGACCGGCTCGGATTCGCCTTTCTGTCCGGCTATCAGGAGGCGCTGCGGACGCTTGTTCCCGACCTGCCGGAGGACGAGCTGGTCGCGATGTGCGCGACCGAGGAAGGCGGCGGTCACCCAGCCGCGATTCGCACCACGCTCACCGAGCGGGACGGCGCCTGGCTGCTCGACGGCACGAAGTCGTTCGCGACCATGGGCTCCTACGCACGGCGGTTGGTGGTGATCGCCAGTGTCGGCGCGGCGCCGGACGGGCGGAATCGGTTGCGCGCCTGCACCGTCGAGACGAGCGAAGCAGGAGTGCGCCTGACCGATCATCCCGCGCTGTCGTTCGCGCCCGAGGTGCCGCACGCCTCGGTAACCCTGACCGGCGCGCCGGCGGTGCCGCTTCCCGGTGACGGCTATCTCGACTATCTCAAGCCGTTCCGGACGATCGAGGACATCCACGTGCTGGCCGCCGCGCTCGGCTGGCTGGTGCGGGTGGCCCGGCTGTCGGAATGGCCGCGCGCGAGCAGGCAACGGCTGTTGACGCTGGTTGCCGCCGTACGGGGCCTCGACATCGATGCGCCGAGTGCGGCCGGGGTGCACATCGCCCTCGGCGGCGTCTTCGATGCGTTCGGTGACCTGCTGGCCGAGATCGAGCCCCTGTGGCAGTCCGCCGACCCCGTGACCCGGCAGCGGTGGGAGCGGGACCGGCCACTGCTGGCCACCGCTGGGCGCGTGCGCGCGCAGCGGCTCACCGCCGCGTGGCGGATGGTGGAACCGGGTGGCGACAAAGCGGGAACAGGCGCCTGAGCTGCGCCGAAAATGGGGAGCGGGCCTCGGCGAAGGGGGGGAGTTAGCCGAGGCCCGCGTAGGGTCGGCCCGGGGGGGAGGGGCCGACGTGAACGATGCTACTCGATGATGTGCGTTTGTGTGCGCGTGGGGACGGCGGGGTTTCCAAGTTTTTTCGGGTCGGCTCACTTCCGGACGCCGCATCGCGGTTGTCACCGGCCCGTTGGTGGTCCAGGCGGCTCGTGGCGGTTGGCTTGTTGTTTGCCAAAAGTCTTGTGAATAAAGCGTTTACACGTACCCGGCACGGTATGACCTGCTAAGGCGCCGCATCGCGCGCAACATGCCGACCGGTCGCCGCACGGAAGAAATCTGCGACAACGTCCGGGCGTGTCGGTACTTCTGGCGCGGCGGCACCCGCACGCGGCGGCCGAACATGTCGTACCCCGATGCGAACATGTGTTCGTGGTCACCGACTGGACTGTTCGCGCGGCGCGCCCCCGCTCGTCGCGCCGGCGCGCGTGCGCGATCCCGCCGACCGAGTACGGGTCGCAGGCGATTCGGGTAGCCCGTTACGCGCGCTGCGATACTCGTGCGCGGGGGATCATCGAACCGGTCGCATTCCGATCCGGTACCCCCGAGCACCGACTGGATCGGAATGCGGCCTTCTCGCGTCGCACGAGTCTTCCGCTGGCGGCCGGCAGATATCCGGAAAGAAATCGGATGAAATCGTCGGCGGCCGGGACAATACTGTCTCGGGTATCGGCCGGTCGTCCGTTCCAGCGAATTGATCGGCGCCCGGACATCATGGCGTCGCACCGATGCGCATCGAACTCGTCAACCTCAGGAGAATCATGCCCGACGCAATAGTCGCCGAGGGTCTGGTCAAGCGCTACGGCCAGCTCGTGGCCCTCGACGGACTCGATCTGCGGGTCGAGGAAGGGACCGTCACCGCACTGCTCGGACCCAACGGCGCGGGCAAGACCACCACCGTCCGAGTGCTCACCACCCTGCTGGTGCCGGATGCCGGGCACGCGACGGTGGCGGGAATCGACGTGCTGCGCGATCCGCAGACGTTGCGTTCCCGTATCGGGGCATCGGGGCAGTATGCCGCGGTCGACGAATACCTCACCGGTTTCGAGAATCTGGAAATGGTGGGCCGTCTGTATCACATGGGGGTGCAGCGAAGTAAGGAACGCGCGCGCGAATTGCTCGAACGCTTTCGGCTCACCGACGCCGCCGACCGGCCGGTCAAGGGTTATTCCGGCGGTATGCGCCGTCGTCTCGACCTGGCGGGCGCGTTGGTCGCGAATCCACCCGTGCTGTTCCTCGACGAGCCCACCACCGGACTGGACCCGCGTGCGCGCCTCGATCTCTGGGACGTCATCGAAGAACTGGTCGCAGGCGGGACCACGTTGCTGCTCACCACGCAGTACATGGACGAAGCCGATCGGCTCGCCGATTCGATCGCGGTGATCGACCACGGCAAGGTGATCGCCGAGGGCACCGCCGACGAACTCAAGACCATGGTCGGCGGCGACCGCATCGAGCTGACCGTCGATCGCGCGGACAATCTGGCGACGGCCGAGGCCGCGCTGAAGAGTCTCGCCGACGGGGAGATCCATCTGGAACCGGCGTTGCGCCGGATCATCGTCCCGGTCTCCGACGGATCGCAGGCGCTGGTGGAGGCGGTCGGGCGGCTGGCGGAGCACAGCGTGCGGATCCACGATGTCGGTCTGCGCCGACCGTCGCTGGACGACGTCTTTCTCACCCTCACCGGTCACGAAGCGGAGACGATCGCGGACGGTGACGCGGCGAACGACAAGCTGGAAGCTACGGAAGGAACGATCCGATGACCGCGACGGCACCGGCCCGGCCCGCGCTGGGCGCCCGACTGTCCATAGTGGTCAGCGATAGTGTGACCATCGCGAAACGCAACGTCATCAAGATCAAGCGAGTGCCCGACGTGCTGATCTTCTCGACGCTCTCGCCGATCATGTTCGTGCTGCTGTTCGCCTATGTCTTCGGCGCGGCCATCGACGTGCCCGGCCTCTCCGGCGGTTACCGCGAGTTCCTCATCGCGGGCATTTTCGCGCAGACCGTGGTGTTCGGCGCGACCTTCACCGGTGCCGGGCTTGCCGAGGACATGCAGAAGGGCATCATCGACCGATTCCGCTCGCTGCCGATGGCCTCGTCGGCGGTGCTGGTCGGCCGGACGATCAGCGATGTGGTGATCAACGTGGTCAGCCTGACGGTCATGTCGCTGACCGGACTGATCGTCGGCTGGCGCATTCGCGGGTCGTTCCTGGACGCGGTGCTGGCTTACATCCTGCTGCTGCTGTTCGCCTACGCGGTGTCCTGGATCATGGCCGTGGTGGGGCTGTTGGTGCGAGCGCCGGAGGTGTTCAACAACGCCAGCTTCATGGTGATCTTCCCGCTCACGTTCATCGCCAACACATTCGTGCCCAGCGAGAAGCTGCCCACGGTGCTGCGCGTGATCGCGGAATGGAATCCGGTGTCGGCGCTGACCCAGGCGACGCGTGACCTGTTCGGCAACACCAGCCCGATCGCGCCGACGGGTGACGCCTGGTCGTTGCAGCACCCGGTGATCACCTCGCTGGCCTGGGTGGTGGTGATCATGGTGGTGTTCGTGCCGCTGGCGTTGCGTCAGTACAAGAAGACGGTCAGTCGCTGATCCGCCGAGCCCGAGTCAGCGATCGGTCTCCGCGCCGGCTTCCGCCAGCGGGGTCGGCGCGGAGCCGTTGCGCGAGTATCCGATGCGTGGCGGCGCGGGCGCGGGTTCGGGCGGCTGCGGCCGTCGGGTGCGGACCAGATACGCCACACCGCCCGCGAGCGCGACGGCGGCGGCGAGCAGAAGCCGATTACGTGAACGCGAAGAGACATGCAGGCGCCCAGAGGTCATGGGACCACTCTATGCACAGCCCGGCGATTCGCGCAGGAGCCCCAGCTCACACTGCCGTCCGGCCCAGTTCCGCGGTCGCGTCGCCGACCGTGGCACGATGGGCGGCGTGACCTCACCGAATCAGACATCCGTGGCAACGCTGCACACGAATCACGGCGATATCAAGCTCGCGCTTTTCGGTAACCACGCGCCAAAGACGGTCCGCAACTTCCTTGGCCTCGCCGACGGTTCGGCGCCGTACACCACCGCGAACGCCAGCGGAGGCAACAGCGGCCCGTTCTACGACGGCGCTCTCTTCCATCGCGTGATGGCGGGTTTCATGATTCAGGGTGGCGATCCCACCGGCACCGGCCGCGGCGGCCCCGGCTACGAATTCGGCGACGAATTCCACCCCGAGCTGCGGTTCGACCGGGGCTACCTGTTGGCTATGGCCAACGCGGGGCCGGGCACCAACGGCTCGCAATTCTTCATCACCGTCCGTCCGCAGCCGCACCTGAACCGCAAGCACACGATCTTCGGTGAAGTGGTGGACCCGGATTCCAGGAAGGTCGTCGACTCGATCGCCACCACCAGGACCGATCGCAACGACCGGCCGCTCGAGCCCGTCGTCATCACCAAGATCACGATCGAATGAGACTATGAACCCCCAGCCGCCCGCACCCACGTGCGTCCGCCATCCGAATCGCCCGACCGGCCTGGCCTGCACGCGGTGCGGGCGGCCGTCCTGTGCGGAGTGCCTGCGCCCCGCGGCCGTCGGACAGCACTGCGTCGACTGTCTGCGCGCGGAGCAGCGCAACGTCGCGCCGGTGCGGACGGTCTCGGGCGCGGCGGCTCCCCGGACGTCAGCGCCTTATGTCACCTATGCGCTGATCGCGATCAACGTGGTGATCTATGCGATCACCGCCGCCCAGGCCAAGAGCTTGATGGACAACCAGCTCGGCTCCGCGCTGTTCTTCGACTGGGTGCTGTACGCACCGGCGGTCGCGGACGGCGAATGGTGGCGGGTGATCGGCTCCGGGTTCCTGCACTACGGTCCGATCCACCTGCTGCTGAACATGTTCGCGCTGTACGTGGTGGGCCGGGATGCCGAGCTGGTGCTCGGCCGGTTGCGCTATCCGGCGGTGTATCTGGTCTCGCTGCTCGGCGGGTCCGCCGGGGTCATGCTGTTGGCGCAGAACAGCCTGACGGCGGGTGCGTCCGGCGCGGTGTACGGGCTGTTCGGTGCGATCACGATCATTCTGCTCCGGTTGCGGCAGAACCCGAATCAGATGCTCATCATCATCGGCATCAACGTGTTCATCAGTCTGTCGCTGCCCGGTATCTCGCTCTGGGGTCATCTCGGCGGCCTGGCCGCGGGCACTCTCGCGACCCTCGGCATCCTGTTCCTGCCGGCCTGGCTGCGCGTGCGCACTCCGCAAGCCGCTCGGACGGTTGGCTGGATCGCGGTGGCGCTGGTCGCGATCGCCGCGCTGGGGCTGGTGGTCGTTGGCGCGATCACTTCCACTGCCTGACAGCGAGATTCGCTTCACGTGAAACATTCGCGGCCGGGTGCCGAATTTCCCGGCCGCGGCGTGTTCAGCGGGTTTTGTCCTGAGTGAGCCGCATGGCCGCGACCACGTCTCGATAGACGAGTTCGGGATTGGCGCCCAGGTCCCAGCGGCCGAAGATCAACAGCCGGTCCGCGCCGTCGCGCTGGACGTCGAGTTCCAGCATCGGCATTTTGCGCCCCAGGCGTCGATAGCTCACGACGCGGGCGCGGATGATCTGCTCCGGGGTGTATTCGTCCGGTCCCGTCAGCGTGCGGACGACCATGCGTGGCCGCGCACCGGGCGCCACGGACAGTCGCGGGCGTTGCCGGAATCCGAGCGCGGCGAGGGCGAGCAGTCCGGCGGCCGCCAACCCGACGAGCAGGCGGCTCGCCGCCTCGGTGCTGACCACCGCCGCGACCGCCAGCGCGACGCCGCCCACAGCGACGGCGACCAGCGCGGGGGTGGGCGTGGTCCAGGCCAGGCTCGGTTCGTCGCGGTCCGGCCGGCCGGGCACCGCGGACTCCGAACTCACCGCACTCCCCAATCGCTCCTCGAGTTGTCCACAGGCTCATCCACAGGTGTGCATGAATGACACGTCTGTAATCCGGTCGCTGTCGTCGCTCAGCGCCAGCGCATCGTCATGATCAGGCCGACCACCATCAGGCCGAAGCCGATCAGGAAGTTCCAGGCGTTGAGGTCGTTCATCCAGCTGATCTGCTCGGCCGCCAAGTAGTAGACCAGCAGCCAGGCCAGCCCGGCGAGCATGAACCCGAGCATGATGGCGACATACCAGACCGGCGACGGCCCGGCCTTCACCTTCACCGGGGTCCGGCTGGCGGGGTTGATCGTGTAGTCGGTCTTCTTACGGACCTTCGACTTGGGCATGACGTCCTCGTATTCGGCGTGCAGGTCGTGGTCTCTAGGCTATCCCAACAGGTAATGGATGCGACGCGGTGCCGGGCGGGCACGTAATCTCGATGCCATGCGTGTTCTGGTCGTCGACAATTACGACAGCTTCGTCTTCAACCTGGTGCAGTACCTCGGGCAGCTGGGTGTCGAAGCGGTCGTCTGGCGTAACGACGATCCGAATCTGACCGACGTCGGCGCGGTGGTCGGAGACTTCGACGGCATCCTGATCAGTCCAGGCCCCGGCACTCCCGACCGCGCGGGCGCGAGTATCCCGTTGGTGCGCGCGTGCGCGGAGGAAAGTGTCCCGCTGCTCGGTGTGTGCCTCGGCCACCAGGCGATCGGCGAGGCGTTCGGCGCCACCGTCACCAGGGCTCCCGAATTGCTGCACGGGAAGACCAGCGACGTCTTCCACATCGGCGCCGGCGTGCTGGCCGGTCTGCCCGATCCGTTCACCGCCACGCGGTACCACTCCCTCACCGTGCTCGAGGAGACCCTGCCGGAGGAGATCGAGGTGCTCGGACGCACCGAGAGCGGGATCGTGATGGCCATGCGGCATCGCACCTTGCCCATCCACGGGGTGCAGTTCCATCCGGAATCGGTGCTCACCCAGGGCGGGCACCGGATGCTGGCGAACTGGCTCGGCGTGTGCGGCGAGCGTCCGGCCGAGGGCTTGGTGCGGACGCTGGAGGCGGAGGTCGCCGCGCTGGTGCTGCAGTGACCCGTCCGCATGTGCTGCTGTCGGTCGCGATGAGCATCGACGGGTACATCGACGACGCGAGTCCCGAGCGGCTGCATTTGTCCGACGCGGCGGACTTCGACCGGGTCGACCAGGTGCGCGCGGACTCCGACGCCATCCTGGTCGGGGCGCAGACCCTGCGCAGCGACAATCCGCGACTGCTCGTGGGCAGCGCAGAGCGCAGGGCGGCCCGGCTCGCCGCGGGCAAGCCGGAATATCCGTTGAAGGTGACGGTCTCTGCGAGCGGCGAGCTGGATCCCGAGCTGCGGTTCTGGCACCACGGCGGCGGCAAGCTCGTCTACACCACGGCGGCGGGCGCGGCGAAACTCACCGCCCGGCTGGCCGGACTCGCCGAGGTGGTCGATCTCGGCGCCGAACTGGACTTCGCCGCGCTGTTGGACGATCTCGGCCGCCGCGGTATCGACCGTCTCATGGTGGAGGGCGGCACTCGCATCCATACCGCGTTCCTCGCCGCCGATCTGGCCGACGAACTGCACCTCGCGGTGGCCCCGATCCTGGTGGGTGACGTAGCGGCCCCGCGCTTCCTCGATCCGGCCGATTTTCCGGGCGCGCCGCACCGCAGGATGCGACTGACCGGCGTGACGCAAGTCGGCGATGTCGCCGTGCTGCGGTATCTGCCGAAGGCCGACCGGACCTGACGCGGGAGTCGTCCCTCGGTAGCGGAGCGACCCACCGCGGACGGCGGGTTCACCGCCCGCGGCCGGTCGGCTCACATGGCACCTCGAGCGGGCTGTGGGTAACCACGGTGGGCCTTGCCGAAGTGCGTAGAAGTAGCCGGGAGGGCGGCGGGCGCCGCTCTCCGCGCGGTGGGAAAGCTACGGACGCCCGTAGACGGCGGTCACGAACTCGCCGAGCTGGTTGTCGTCCAGATGCCTGGCCAAGTCCGCTTCGCTGATCATGCCGACGAGCCGCTTGTCCTCGATCACCGGCATGCGCTTGACCCGGTTGCTCTCCATTTCATCGAGGACTTCCTCGATGTCGGCGTTGGCATCGACCCACCGCGGCGTCGCTTCGCACAGTTCTTCGACCCGGCAGTCCGCGGGGGTCTTGCCCTGGGCGATGCACTTCACCACGATGTCGCGGTCGGTGACGATGCCGCACATGCGCTCGTTGTCGTCCGAGACGATCAGCGACCCGACGTTGAGCTCGGCCATGGTGCGTGCGGCTTGCTCGATGGTCGTGTCCTTGCCGATCCACTGAACGCCCGGTTTCATGATGTCCCTGGCAGTGGTCATGAGCTACCTCCTCGTGCTCAGCTGCGCTGATTGGGATGGAGCAGCATCATTCTCCCGCAATTCACACCGGATGGTCTCGTTTTCTGGATACCGCCGATCACGGCGGGCCGAGCACTCCCACCCCGACCAGGATGGCGCTGTTCTTCTGGATCGAACTGCCCGCGGACGGTTGCTGACTGAGGATGCGTCCGACGCTGCCCGCGTCGAAGGTTCCCTGCGGCGACTGGCTGATCTGACTGGTGCTACCGGTCCAGCCCTCCGCCCGCAGCTTCTCCACCGCCTGCGAGACGGTCAGGCCGACCAGCGACGGCATCTTCAGGTCGCCCGCCGATACCTGCACGGTGACCGTCGAGCCCTTCTCCGCGTTGCTGCCACCGGCCGGGCTCGAGGCGACCACCTCGCCCTTCGGCTTGGAGGACTGCACCTCCTGCACGACGACCTTGAAGCCGTTGCCCTCGATGTTCGGCTGCGCCACGTCGATCGTCTGGCCGACGACGTAGGGAACGCGAACCGCTTCCGGGCCGGTGCCGATCGTGACGACGACCTCCCAGTCGACGTCGACCTTCGAACCCGGCGACGGATTCTGCTCGATCACCTGATCCTTCTCGGCGATGCTCGACGGTTTGCGCTCGATGTTCGGGTTGATCCGCAGGCCTTTGGAATTCAGCACCTGCTCGGCCTGCTCCTGGGTCAACCCGGTGAGCTTCGGCACCTGCACCTGGGCGGGCCCGGAGGACACCTGCACCGTGACGGTGCTTCCCTCGTCGATCCGCGAGCCGCCCAACGGCTGCGTCGCGATCACGTTGCCCGTGGCGACCTTGCTGTCGGGCTTCTGCTGGATCGCCACGGTGAAGCCGAGCTTCTGCAACGCGTCCTGCGCCTGCTGGGAGGACTTGTTGGACAGATCGGGAACCGCTACCTGGTCCGGTCGGCTGCCCGGCCCGAGCAGCACCCAGAACAGGGCGAAAGCCACGGCGACCGCCGCGACCGCGCCGAGTGCGATGTAGGCGGTCCGGCGCCGGCCGTTCGGCTCGGCCGGGTCCTGCTCGGCGGTGTCGTCGTTGCGCTCGACGGTGCGGTAGCTGCGCGGCGGCGGCTCGTCCGCGCCCATCATGGTGGTGCGGTCCTCGTCGGTCATCACCATGGGAGCGCTCGGCTTCTGGCCGCCGAGCACCCGGATCAAGTCGGCGCGCATCTCGGCGGCGGTCTGGTACCGGTTGGCCGGGTTCTTGCTCATCGCCTTGAGCACGACCGAGTCCAGCTCGCGCGGCACCCCCGAGTACACGTGCGACGGCAGTCGCGGGTCTTCCCGGACGTGCTGGTAGGCGACGGCGACCGGCGAGTCACCCGTGAAAGGCGGCTCGCCGGTGAGGATCTCGAACAGCACACAGCCGACCGAGTAGACATCCGAGCGGGCGTCCACCGTCTCGCCGCGCGCCTGTTCCGGCGAGAGGTACTGCGCGGTGCCGATCACCGCCGCGGTCTGCGTCATCGGGTTGGAGCTGTCGGCGATCGCGCGCGCGATGCCGAAGTCCATCACCTTCACCGCGCCGGCACGGTTGATCATGATGTTGGCCGGCTTCATGTCGCGGTGCACGATCCCGGCCTTGTGGCTGAAATCCAATGCGGCGCAGACGTCCGCGATGATCTCCATCGCGCGCCGCGGCGGCAGCGGCCCCTTGCCGCGCACGATGTCGCGCAGCGTGTCGCCGTCGACGTACTCCATCACGATGTACGGCAGCGGGCCGCCGTCCACCTCCGCCTCACCGGTGTCGTACACCGCGACGATGGCCGGATGATTGAGCGCGGCCGCGTTCTGCGCTTCCCGCTTGAACCGCAGGTAGAACGTGGGATCGCGGGCCAGGTCCGCCCGCAGCACCTTGATCGCCACGTCCCGGCTCAGCCGGACGTCGCGGGCCTTGTGCACCTCGGACATGCCGCCGAACCCGATGATCTCGCCCAGCTCGTAGCGAGACGAGAGGTTCTTCGGGGTCGTCATGGCAGTCCTTGCGAAGAAGTGGCGGATCCGCTGCGAGTGGCCGAAGGCCCCCGGGCACCGGGAATCTCCGGGAATGGTATGTCGAGGGTCGGGATGCGTGGGCGGGTCGCGGTGGCCGTGGGCGCGGTGGTCGTCGGCTTCGTCGTGCTCGGTGCCGTGGTGGTCGGCGGCGCGGTGGTCGTCGTTGGCTCCGGTGTCGTGGTCTTCGGCTCGGTGGTGGTCGGTTCGTAGGTTTCGGTTTCCACCGGCGCGGGCGCTGGCTTGGGGGAGGTCGTGGTGGCCACCGGCGGGGCAGGCTTCGGATTCGGTGCGAACGTCGTGGTCGGCGATGGGGTGGAATCGGGGTTGGTGTCGCCGCCGAAGAGCAGGTAAGCCGTGAGCGCGGCGAGCAGTACGGCGCCGACGCCGAGTCCGGTGAGCCATTTCTGAGTGGTGCTGAAACCCTTGCCGCCACCGGGCGGTTGATCGGCCGCGCCGCGGCTGAGCACGGTGGCCGGAGCCGCGACCGTGCCGGCGCGATTCGCCGCTCCTACCGCTCCTGCCGCGGGCGTGGAGTAGCGCACCGTCGCCCCGTCGAAGTCGGACGGCGTCGAGGGGATCACGGCGGTCGGGCCGGGCGGGAGCACGCGCGTCGCACCGGTCAAGGGGGCGGCGGGGTGCATGCCACTCGGCGGCGGCGGACGGCGGCCCGCCCGCACCGCGGCGACCGCGTCGGCGAACTCGCCACCGCTTGCGTAGCGGCGCGCCGGGTCCTTCTCCATCGTGATCTCGATGAGTTCGCGCACGTTGCCGGGCAGGTCGGCGGGCATCGGCGGCGGCGTCTCGCGCACGTGCTTCATCGCGACGGTGAGCGCGCCGTCGCCGGTGAACGGCCGCTGTCCGGCCAGCGCTTCGTAACCGACCACGGCGAGCGAATAGACGTCGCTGGCCGCGGTGGCGTCCTCGCCGACCGCCTGTTCCGGCGCGATGTACTGCGCGGTGCCCATCACCATGCCGGTCTTGGTCACCGGGGAGGCGTCCACCGCCTTGGCGATACCGAAATCGGTGATCTTCGCCTGCCCGGTCGGGGTCACCAGGATGTTGCCCGGCTTCACGTCGCGGTGCACCACGCCCGCGCGGTGCGCCACCTCGAGCGCGCGCCCGGTCTGCTCGAGCAGGTCGAGCCCCTGGGGGACCGACAGCCTGCCCAAACGGTTGAGCACCGTGTTCAGCGGCTCGCCCTGGACGAATTCCATGACCAGGTACGCGATCTCGCTGCCCTGCGGGTCGATGGTCTCGCCGTAGTCGTAGATGCCCGCGATACCGGGGTGATTCAGCTGGGCGGTGGTCTTCGCCTCGGTGCGGAATCGATGCCGGAACGTCGGGTCGGCCGAGAACTCCGATTTCAGCACCTTGACCGCGACCCTGCGGTCCAACCTGGTGTCCAGCGCTTCCCAGACCTGGCCCATGCCGCCGGTCGCGATCAGTCGCTGCAGCCGATACCGGTCGGCGATCATCGCACCGTTGTTCAGCATCGAGGTCCCCGTACCTTCACTCGCACATCCATATCGTTCAGCCCCCTCGAAGACCGGCGTCGAGAACCGCGCGAGCCACCGGCGCGGCGACCGAACCACCGGTCGCGGCAAGCGCCCGGTCCCCACCGTTCTCCACGATCACCGCGATGGCGATCTTCGGGTTCTGCGCGGGGGCGAACGCGATGTACCAAGCATGCGGCGGTGTGTTGCGCGGGTTGCTCCCGTGCTCCGCGGTGCCGGTCTTGGACGCGATCTGATAAGGGGTCCGGTTACCTCCAGCGGTGTTGCCCTCGGACGCGATCATCATGTTCGTCACGGTCGACGCTACATCGGCGCTGACGGCTTGGCCGACCGAGACCGGCTTGGTCTTCGACAGCTCGCTCAGGTCCGGGCCCTGCAACTGATCGACCAGGTACGGCTCCATCCGGACGCCGCCGTTGGCGATGGTCGCCGCGACGACCGCGTTCTGCAGCGGAGTCAGCGCCACGTCGCGCTGCCCGATGCTGCTCTGGGCCAAAGCGGCGTCGTCGGAGATGGTGCCGACGGTGCTCTCCGCCACCGGCATCGGGATCCCGCGGTGCGGGCCGATGCCGAACGCGGCCGCCTCGTCCTTGAGGGTCGCGGCGCCCACCTTGACGCCGAGTTCGGCGAAGGCGGTGTTGCACGAGCGCCGGAACGCCTCGAGCAGCGAAGCGGTGGGGTTGGGACCGCACGTGGAGCCGTTGTAGTTCTCCAGCGTGGTGCTGGTGCCCGGCAGCGTGATGTTCGGCGCGGCGGTGAACTGGTCGTCGGGCGTCGCGACGCCGTTGGCCAGCGCGGCGGCGGTGACCACGACCTTGAACGTGGAGCCGGGCGGATAGGTCTGCGAGATGGCGCGATTCAGCATGGGATGGTTCGGATCCGCGCTCAGGGTTTCCCACGCCTGGGTGCCGCGCGCGCCGTCGTGCCCGGACAGCAGGTTCGGGTCGTAACTCGGCGTGGAGACCATGGTGAGGATCTTGCCGGTGCTCGGCTCGATCGCCACCACCGAACCGGTGTAGCCCTTGCTGGTCATCTGGTCGTAGGCCACCTGCTGCATCACCGGATTGAGCGTGGTGAGCACGTTGCCGCCGCGCGGATCCCGGCCGGAGATCAGGTCGACGAGACGGCTGCCGAACAGCTGGCTGTCGGAGCCGTTGAGCACCGAGTCCTCGGCGCGTTCCAGTCCGGTGCTGCCGTACTGCATCGAGTAGAAGCCGGTGGCCGGCGCGTACGCCGCGGGCTCGCTCGGGTACGTGCGCAGGTACTTGTAGCGGTCATCGGTCGCGACCGAGCTGGCCAGCACGGTGCCGCCGGCCGAGATCTGCCCGCGCTGACGGGCGTACTCGTCCAGCAGCACCCGGGAGTTGCGTGGATCGGAGCGCAGATCGTCGGCCTTGATCACCTGGACGTAGGTGGCGTTCGCCAGCAGCGCGACGACCATCACCATCACCGCGATCGCGACTCGGCGTAGTGGAGTGTTCATGTCAGCGGCCCCGCCTCCGGTCGCCCGCCGTCGCGCCGCAGCAGTTCGGTCTGCGCGTCGGCGATCGGCGCCGGTTCCTTCTTGCGCACCGGGGCGGGTGCGCGGGCGGCGTCGGAGATCTTGATCAGCAACGCCAGCAATGCGTAGTTGGCCAGCAGCGAAGATCCGCCGTAGGACATGAACGGGGTGGTGAGACCGGTCAGCGGAATCAGCTTGGTCACACCCCCGACCACGACGAACAGCTGGATCGCGATGGTGAACGACAGGCCGGCCGCGAGCAGCTTGCCGAAGCTGTCGCGCACCGCGAGCGCGGTGCGCAGTCCGCGCACCACGAACACCAGGAACAGCGCCAGCACCGCGGCCAGCCCGATCAAGCCGAGTTCCTCGCCGATCGTGGTGACGATGAAGTCGGTCTTGGCGAACGGCACCTGGTTCGGCCTGCCGCTGCCGAGGCCTGTGCCGGCCAGACCGCCGGTGGCCAGGCCGAACAGCGATTGCGAGATCTGGTAGCCGGTGTTGTTGTAGTCGTCGAACGGGTGCAGCCAGGTCTCCACCCTGACCCGCACGTGGCCGAACAACTGGTAGGCGAAGACGAAGCCGAGCGCGAGCAGTCCGCCGCCGATGACCAGCCAGCCGACCCGTTCGGTCGCGATGTAGAGCATCACCAGCACCGTGCTGAAGATCAGCAGCGAGGTGCCGAGATCCTTCTCGAACACCAGCACGCCGATGCAGACGACCCAGACGGCGAGAATCGGGCCGAGGTCGCGGCCGCGCGGGAACTCCATGCCGAGCACGTGGCGCCCGGCGGCGGTGAAGATCTCGCGCTTGGCCACCAGCACCGAGGCGAAGAAGATGATCAGCAGGATCTTCGCGAACTCACCCGGCTGGACGCTGAACCCGGGCAGCCTGATCCAGATCTTCGCGCCGTTGGTCTCGGAGAACGCGCTGGGCAGCAGCGCCGGGATAGCCAGCGCGACAAGGCCGATGAGGCCGAGGGTGTAGCTGTAGCGGGCCAGGGTGCGGTAGTCGCGCAGTGCGATCAGCAGTGCGATGAACACGATCGTGCCCAGCGCGGTCCACAGGATCTGCTGATTGGCGTCGGGCGACGGACTCGCCCACGAGTTGTAGGCGGCGGTCTGCTGGTCGGCCAGGTCGAGGCGGTGGATCAGCACGAGGCCGAGTCCGTTGAGCAGCGCCACGATCGGCAACAGCAGCGGGTCGGCGAACGGCGCGAACCGCCGCACGGCCAGGTGCGCCACACCGAACAACGCCAGGTAGGCCAAGCCGTATTTGGCGATGTCCAAGGTGATCGACTGTTCCTGACTGGCCTCGACCAGGAACAGGGACACGGTGGTGATCACCGCCGCCGCCCCGAGCAGCAACAGTTCGACGTTGCGCCTGGTGCTCGGCGGTGGCGCGGGAGCGAAGCCGCCAGGGGGACTGGGAAAAGCCCCAGCCGACGGCGGTGCCGGCGCGGACATCAGTCCGTCACCCGGCAGTTCTCCCCCGCGGTCTGGGGGGCGGGCGATGTGCTGGTCGGCGCGGCGGGAGTCGACGTCGTCGGCGTCTTGATCTCGGTGCCCCTGGCGTCGCCCTGCTCGGGCGCGGGGGCGGGCGCGGGCGCGCCGGTGGCCGGAGCGGGCGGAGCGCCGTTGGGCGCGGGCGCCGCGGTCTCGGCCGGCGACGGAACGACTCCCGGCTGCGGCGCTGATTCCTTGACCGCGCACGGCGGCAGCAGTTCGCGCTGGGCGAGGTAGGTCATCGAGTCCCTGGCCTTGTCCAGCGATCCGGGCGGCAAGCCCTTGTCCACCTGGTCGCGGCCGGTCTGCTTGAGATCGGTGACCTTCAGCGGCTTGCACGCCGACGGCACGTTCTCGCCGGGCTCGGTCAGGGTGAGTTCACCGTTGCGGGTCACGCATCCGACCAGGTTCACGTCGTGGATCGAGTAGCCGAGGATCGAGCCGGGCAATCCGCGCAGGATCACCACCGAACCGTCGTCTGCCCCGACGTAGTAGTTGCTGCGGATCATCTTGTAGCCGACCACGAGACCGACGCAGACCGCGACGACGAGCGCCAGCGCGAGCACGATCCAGCGCAGCCGGTGCGACTTCTTCGCGGGCGGCTCGGGCGCGGCGGCGGCCCGGCGCGGCGCGGCGCGCGGCGGGCGCAGCGCCGAGGCCCGGCCCGCGGCGGTGTTCGGCGGCGGTGTGTCCTCGTCGACGCCGGACGCGGCGCCCGCGACGATCGGGTGGCTCTGGCCGTAGTCCAAGTCGATGACGTCGGCGACGACGACGGTCACGTTGTCCGGGCCGCCGCTGCGCAACGCCAGCTCGATGAGCCGGTCGGCGCACTCGTCGGTGCTGCCCTCGCGCATGGTGTTCGCGATCGTCTCGTCGCTGACCACGTCCGACAGACCGTCGGAGCACAGCAGGTAGCGGTCACCCGCGCGGGCTTCGCGCATGATCAGCGTCGGCTCGATCTCGTTGCCGGTGAGCGCGCGCATGATCAGCGAACGCTGCGGGTGCGTGTGCGCCTGCTCCGGTGTGATCCTGCCCTCGTCGACCAGCGACTGGACGAACGTGTCGTCCCGGGTGATCTGGGTGAGCTCGCCGCCGCGCAACAGGTAGGCGCGCGAGTCACCGATGTGCACCAGGCCGAGTTTCTTGCCTGCGAACAGGATCGCGGTGAGCGTGGTGCCCATGCCGTCGAGCTCGGGCTCCTCCTCGACCTGATCGGCGATGGCCGCGTTGCCTTCTCGGGTGGCCGCGTCGAGCTTGCCGAGCAGATCGTCGCCGGGTTCGTCGTCGTCGAGATGGGCGAGCGCGGCGATCATCAACTGGGACGCGACTTCTCCCGCGGCATGGCCGCCCATGCCGTCGGCGAGTGCGAGCAGCCGGGCGCCCGCGTACACGGAGTCTTCGTTGTTGCCTCGGACGAGACCGCGGTCGCTGCGCGCTGCGTAGCGGAGAACAAGTGTCACGATCGCAGCTCGATCACTGTCTTGCCGACACGGACGGGCGTGCCGAGTGGAACACGGACGGCGGTGGTGACTTTCGCGCGATCGAGATACGTGCCGTTCGTCGAGCCGAGGTCCTCGACGTACCAGTCGTCACCACGCGGAGACAGTCGCGCATGCCTGGTCGAGGCGTAATCATCGGTGAGTACCAGCGTGGAATCGTCCGCACGCCCGATCAGCACCGGTTGGGTGCCGAGCGAGATGCGGGTGCCGGCGAGTGAACCCTGAGTCACCACAAGAAATTTGGCGCCCTTCTGGCCCCGGCTGAAGGAAGGCAGCACCGCGGAACCGCGTGCGGCCCTGGGCTGAATCCGAATGCCGGATGCCGCGTAGATGTCGCTGCGCAAGGTGCGCAGCACAGCCCACACGAACAACCACAACAGCAGAAGGAACCCCGCACGGGTCAGTTGCAGGATCAGTCCCTGCACGGCGCTCCACCTCCTGTTCGACCGTGTACGTCGGTGCCGTAGGTGCGGTTCGACCACCCCCACCAGCCTGCTGGTCTTGCCGGCCCCGGTGTCGGCGCCGCGCGTGTGTTGGCAGCATCATAGGGCCGTCGGTCGACTTCGATCACGATACGACCGACGAATCCCTCGAGAGCCATGTCGTGACCTGCACCGCGAGCTTACGGGATCAGACGATGCGGATCAGGATCTCGGAGTGCCCGGCACGGATGACGTCGCCGTCGGCGAGCTGCCAATCCTGCACGGGGGAGCCGTTCACCAGGGTGCCGTTGGTGGATCCGAGATCGGACAACATCGCGGTCTGCCCGTCCCAGCGCACCTCGATGTGCCTGCGCGAGACGCCCGTGTCGGGCAGGCGGAAGTGCGCGTCCTGGCCGCGGCCGATGATGTTGCTGCCTTCCCGCAGCTGGTAAGTGCGGCCGCTGCCGTCGTCCAGCTGAAGTGTCGCGGAGTAGCCCGAACCGGCCTGCGGCGCGGCGCCGTAGCCTTGTCCGCCCGCGTAGCCCTGCGGCGCGCCGTACCCGGGTTGCTGGGAGTATGCCTGACCGTAGCCGCCCTGGTCGTCCTGGCTGTAGCCGCTCTGGTCGGCGTAGTTCGGGTCGCCGTAGCTGGGATCGGTGTACCCCGACTGACCGTAGCCGGGCTGACCGTAGCCTGGCTGGCCATAACCCGGCTCGGCGTAACCCTGCTGGCCGTACCCGGGGTCGCTGTAGCCTTGCTGGCCGTAAGCCGGGTCGGCGTAGCCCTGCTGTCCGTAGCCGGACTCGCCGTAGCCTTGCTGGCCGTAGCCACGCTCCCCGTAGCCGCTCTGCTGGCCGTAGCCGGACTCGCCGTAACCGCCTTGCTGGCCGTAGCCGGACTCGCCGTAACCGCCCTGCTGGCCGTAGCCCTGGCCGCCCTGGGGGTAGTCGTAGCCGTTCTGGTAGTCGCCGTAACCCTGCTGCGCGTCCGGAGCCTGGTAATCCGCCCCGTACGCGCCGCCGCGGCCGTAGTCGTCGCGGTACGCGCCGTTCTGCGGGCCGCCGCGTCCGGCAGGCGGTGGTGCGTACCCGCGGTTGCGTGGATCGGACTCCGCGGGCTCACGGCTCGGGTCGTAGCCTGAGTTCTGCGTCATGGGGCCAGCTCCTGGTTGCGGGTGTGCAGGTCGTTGTGGCGGTGATTCGGGGCCGCGAGCCGCGCTGGCTCTGTGTCCGACGTCGGGATCGACGCGGCCACTCGCCCTGAACTGTCCGGTGTGCAGCGTAGGTGATGCCTCGAACGCCACGTGTACTTCGCCGTAGGTCTGCCAGCCTTGCTCGCGGATGTAGTCCTGTAGATGTTTGGCGAACGCGCGGGTGGTGAGGTCGTGGTCGGCATCCAGCTGCTGGTGATCGGAGGTGTTGATCGTGATCACATAGCTGTTGGGTGCCAGCAGATGCCCGCCGCCCAGGTCCTGGACATGATCGGCGGCCTCGCGTTGCAGCGCCGCCTCCACCTCCTGGGGCACGACACTGCCGCCGAAGACTCTGGCGAACACGTCACCGACGGCGCCTTGCAGGCGACGCTCGAATCGCGAAACGATGCCCATCTCGGCCTCCCTTCGGTGCGCGTCTCTTCCTGATTCGTAACAACGACACGCGTGTATGGCGTGTCGTTGATCGACCACGTTCATTGCATGATATCCACGATCGTCCACACCTGTAACTCTTGGCGACGGCCCTGGGTTCCCGGACCCGTTCAGCCCCCCGGTCAGGCCTCTGAAATGGCGATTTCGTATCCGGCGCGCGGCCGTGATACTGTCTCCCAGTCGCTCGGGCGAGTGGCGGAATGGCAGACGCGCTGGCTTCAGGTGCCAGTGTCCTTCGGGACGTGGGGGTTCAAGTCCCCCTTCGCCCACAGACGAGAAACCGCGCATCAGGTGCTGATGCGCGGTTTTTCTTTTGCCCACGCAGGGGTGTGACCGACGTCGCCGCGCCGCCGGTCAGCGCCTTCCCACCGCGGGTGGCAGTCCGTCAGGCCACCGGCCCGTGACGGTCGAGGAAGCGTTGTTCGAACGCGGCGATGAATCGCCGCTGGTCGACCGACGACGACGAGTGCGCGAACTCGCCGTCGTCGGCGAGGTAGAAGATCGCTCGGGGAGGCTGCGCGTTCTCCCGCGCCGGCACGTGCACCTTCCAGCCGAAGCGGAAGCGGTCGGCGGTCAGTTCCGACAGGGGGTAGCCGGTGGTGTCCAGCTGCCGTCCGGTGATGTAGTCCCGCACCCGGCTGATCGCCTGTTCGGCGGGCATCGGCTCGGGCAGCGTCGACCGCAGCCCGGCCACCGAGAACTGGTAGAGCGCGCCGTCGATGTCGTAACGGTCGTCGTCGCCGAAGACGGCGACCAGCTCCGCCCGCGTCACCCTGCCCGCCTCGGCGGCGGACAGCAGCGCGTCGACCGCGTCGGTGTCCGTGTTCTCCGCGCATAGCCCAGCCACGATCTTGATCGTCGTGTCTCGCGTCCATATGCCCGGCACCGCGGGCGCGCACTCCCGTGCGGACGGTGACTGTCCGCGGTACCAGCGCCCCGCTTCCCACCAGTAGCAGAACGACAGCAGGCCGGAAGCCGCCCGCGGATTCAAAACGGGGTCGGCGACCCAGTCCGGCGCGCCGCCGTACAACTCCGGCATCGGCGCGCCCGCGTTGTACACCGCGTCCAGGGTCGGCGCGTTCCAAACTCCGCCGGAGAGCACGGCTCGTCCGGCGGGGAGCGCGTGCAAGGTCGACCCACCGCGCGCGGTGCCTTCGAAGACACCGACCCAGGGCAACATCCGCGGACCCCACTCCGACTTCGCCGCAACGAAGGCCGCGGCGATGGTCGTCCAACGGGCCCACATCTGCGGGAACGGAGGGAACTCGTTCTCCGCGAGTACGGCCCACACTCCTTCGGCCCGGTCGGCACGGGCTCGGGCTGCGGCCTGCTGTGGGGTGCGCCGCTGCCGGTCACCGTGGCCGATATAGGCGGCCAGCCACACCGGTACTTTCCGGCGGGGATACGCCTCGAGGTCGGCGCGGTATGCCTCCGGGACGAACAGTTGGCCGTCGGGGAAAGGTTCGTCGCCGTAGTCGTAGGTGACCTCGACCTCGCCCGAACTCGTCATCGCCATCACCAGCCGCCACCACGGTTCCGCACCGGAGCCGGCCGCGAGCGCGCGGTGCTCCCGCACGAGGGCGAGCACCGGCTCCGGCGGGTCCACCGGCATCACTTGCTCCCCGACCGTGTAGACCAGCTGGGCGACCTCGCTCACCACCGTGACCGCGAACACCGCGTCCACCCGCTGCCACCCGGTCGGCGCGTGCGCCGCCAGCGCGCGAGCCAGCGGGTGCTCGGCGGTCAGCCCACCGGGTTCGTCTGCCACGTCGTCCTCCATGTCGATATCGAGCCACTGATCTCGCCGCACCGAGCGGCGTTCCTCCGCGGTGGCAACGCGAACGTCGAAGATAGCTTGCTTTCAGGGTCGCCAGGAGCGAAGAATTTCGAGCTCGGCGCGCGGGGGCAGTAGATCGGAGTGCCCGGACAGCTGGCGCATCTGGATCACTGCCTCACTGAATTCGGTCTCGATGAATTCGATCAGTTGCGGGGTGAGTCGGCCCGCAGCGGCCAGCGGCGCCAGTTTGACGGTGTCGTTCATGACCCGCTTGAACTTCTCGACGCGGGCGAATCCGACCATGTCGGGACCGCCGAGTTCGTAGGGCACCTCGATCTCCGGGACGAGATGGCCCAACCTGGCCCAGTCGTAGGCGCTCGGACCGGTGACGACGAGTTCCCAGTCGATCAGCGTTATGTGGAGATCGTCGCTGATGAGGAAGTTCCCCCCGTTCGGGTCGCCGTGCAAGATGTGGTGGCGGGAGTCCCGCATCGATCGAGCCTCATCTCTCAGCGGCTCGAAGGGATTTCCCCGCAGCAGGCCGAACTCGTCGAAGAGGCGCCCGAAGCGGGCGTAGTGCGGTCGATAGAAATTGTCGGTGTACCAATCGATATGGTTCAGGTACCACCCGGCGGTGTCGCCCGTCGCCACGCCTGGCGGTGTCAGTCGAGCCAGCAGCGGATGGTTCTCCGGCATCGCGCGCAGCTGCTCGTGGATGTTCGCGAAGGTGCGCAGTATCAGAGCCTGATGTGACCGGATCGTTCGCCGGTCGGCTCGCCGGAACGTCTCGGCGAGATTGTGTCCCCGGGCGAGCCTTTCGATGAGAATCGGCGCCGATTCGTCGACGACGCGCCCGTCCGGCATGCGGCCGTCGAGGACTTTCAGCAGTTGCGGTGCGTTCCGAACGTATTGCGAGATGACAGGCAGGGTTCTGTGCTCGGGTCCGAAACGTGGATCGTAGCTGCCGGTATCCGGTTGGCCGATGCGCAGGACCAGGCCGAGGTCTTCGAGGACGACCGTCGTGTTGTACGTTCCCGACAGCGCATCGCGCAGCACGGGTTGTGCAGCTCGGTACACCGTCAGGCCCTCGTCGTGAGTCATGGTCCATCCGAGGCTGCCCCCGACGGGCCGGTATTCGTGCGCGGGAAGCAGCTGAGACAGATCGCGCACGCTGGTGGGGGTCTCCATCAGCGGAGCGGCTGATCGGCCGGAGGCGTCGGGTGCGGATTCGATATCGGCGCCGTGCCCGACCGTGATCAGCCCTATGGTCTTCGGATCGTCGTTCTGGTCGCGGTGGGGGTTGAGCGTGTACACATTTTCGGTGCCGATCCTGAGCTGACTGGCGGTGGGAAGCCGGTCGCCGGCCGAGCCGGGAACCAGAACGATCTGGTCCACGGCTCGGCTCAGCAGCAGGGTATCTGCGGCCGAGCGCAGCACACCGATACCGTCGCCGTGCCCGATCGCGGTGAACAGCTGGGACCTTCGCGACCAGCTTTCGTCGCTGCCATCCGAAGCCAATTCGCGAGTCGCGTCGTAGGTGAGGAGTTCCCGCGCCACGATGTCCCCGGCTACGGCGCGGGCGTCGACGACGGCGTCCTGTGCCATCGCGCCCGGCTCAGCGGTGCGCGAAGGCGCCCCCGCACCACGCGGTGATCCGGCAGTGAACATGATGGCTACGCGGGTGTCGGCGGGCGCATGCCGCTTCGCTTTCTCGTACTGCAGGCAGGCGTGCACCGACCACTGCGCCAGATCGGTAAGCGGGGTGTCGGCTCCCGCGACGTTGAACGCGATGAACGATGCGGCATCGGCCTCGCCGATCGAGACGACAGCCCGGCCCGTTCCGCCTCGTGTGACGGGGTCATAGGAGACCAGCAGCACCGGTGGCGCGGCGGAGCCGGGGACGGCGAGTCCGTGGGCGCTGCGTCCGATCTCTGCCAGCTGTGTGCGCAGTACGTCGAGCTCACGTCGGCGCTCGGGCGGGAGGCGGGAGGACTCGAGGTCACGGGCGAGCGACAGCCGATTCGCCAGGTCCCGCGCCCGATAAGGGATGCCGCCGACAGCGCCGATGATGTGGGGATACCGCCTCAGCACCGCCAACTGCATCTGCGACACCCAGAAGTCCGTGGCTCCCGCCAGCAGGCTGCCGATCGGAACGCCCCCGCTGATCCATCTTCCGAGCGCGATCCACCATCGCATGTTCCTCCCGACGCTGTCGAAGGTGCTCCGGAAAAGATCGACGGAATCGATGGGGGCCAACAATGACCGAATACCACCCTCCGGTGCGCCTGCGATCTGTAGCAAGTGCTCCGCGGTTGCGGTGAGGGCACGCTCGTCGTCGGTGATACGCCAGTCCCAAGGCGCATCGACATCCAGACGGTGCCGCGCAAGGGCGTAATCGATACCCGGACTCTGACTACCCAGCCCGTGCAGTGCCCGCATTCCCCAGCGGAGAGATCGGACGATGGAGGACTCGAATGCTTCGTGGAAATAGTCCGAAAGCACATCGTGTATGCGTCGCGCGCGGTTTTCGGGTGATCGGCGGGAGTCCGCGAGGATGATGTCTTCGTACAGTCTGTGTACGTTGTCGGAAGCGTCCCGCAGCGCGTGGCGGGCGGAGCTGTTCGTGAAGCGGGTGCTGGCCTCGGCCAGCAGACTGTCGGCCTGCCTCAGGTAGTCCAGCCCCAAGGCGGAATTGCTGGTGGGTAGGAGGTAGAACGCCGCGTCGAGCAGGTCGGGCACCGCGACGGCGACCGTCGCGGCGAACAGCCGGTCCGAGCCGGTGCGCGCTCGATCGAGCGCAACGGCGTGGACGGGCAGCGACTCGAAGATCGTGGCGTACTTCGGTGAGAAGAGCTCGCTCGATCGCAGCTGGAGCAGCGTATTCATGACATAGGCCCACTCGGTGACCATTCGAGCCATCGTCGGGCTGCGCACTTGGTCCCCCAGGAAGGACTTCACAAGGCGCACATGTTCCGTGTCGAGGGCGTCCCCCGGCCGGAACGAACCTTCCTCGCGCCAAACGCCGTGCCGGTCGGCTTCTTCGATATCGCGTGCTATCTGCGCGATATGCGCTGGGACCGTATGGTGCATGGCAGCCACCGACCAGCGGTGCGCACCGGACGTGCGATCACCGCGAACGCGGCGTCGAGCACGGCGGTCATGGCTGCATGCAGGTCGGAGACGGTGCGCCGGCTTGCTCGCAGCCACGGCGCGGTAGCGAACAACTCCCGATAGGTGGTAGGCGTGGTGGTGGGAACGCTGTCGCCGAAGCGGCGAGTCGCTTCCGCCACGATCGCGCCCAACAGGCGTGCGGGATTGATCACCTGGTCGGTCAGTGTCGGCGGATCGCCGCGATGAATGGCCGAGATCAGTTCGGTGACCGTGCGGGTGAAGCCGGTCAGCAGCTGGTGGAGGTTGTCGTCGGTGAGACGTGCGGCCCAATCCTTGAGGTCGCTGAATGTGGCATCGACACGGAAGTTCGACAGCGCGGCCCTCGCGATTCGCTCGCTTCGTCCACCACCGAACGCTCCGCCGGCCGGGTCATCCGGATGCGCGGCATGTGCCACCACGCCGTCGGGCAAACCGCGAAAGGGATCGGCCACCGCCGGGGCCGGGCCGAAACCGAGCCCGTCCAGACCGCGGGCACGCTGCGGTGGAAGGTCCAGTGCCGTAGCCGGATCGAATACCACCTGTGGATAGGTGCCCGGGCGGATCTCTTCTGCCCGTTGGGCGATCCTCTGGCCGTGGCCCAGAACTCGCGGATCAGCCGGGGGCGCGGGACGGTTGGCGGTGTGCGGAGTGGCACCGTCGCCTGCGGGTCCAGGCGGAACGAGCAGTTTGCGCTCACCCGAGCTGCTGTGCGCGGCCGGTAGCAAGGCAGCGGTGTTCCGGCAGGCCGCGCAGTTGTCCAGGTGCTCCTTCACCTCGGCGCCGACCCTGCGGCCCAGGCCTCGGAGTGCCCAGGCGCCGAGCCGCTCCGTTGTGGTGCGGCAGGACTCCGGTAGGTAATGGGTCAAGTCGTGGAGCAGTACCCTGCCCGCCGCCACACCTTGACGGCGCAGGTACGGACGGACGACATCGTCCAGGTACCGCACTTCCAGCGGTTTCGTGGCGATCTTGTCGAAGATGGCGATCGTCAGATAGCGGGTGAGCAGGAATTCCGGCGACTGCGGCTCCAGCTCACGGCAGCCGGGGAAGTGCAGGGTCCACAGCGCGTCGTGGTTGAACATCAGCCACAACGCGTATTCCTCCGGCGTGAGCACCGGGTCGCGCCCGGACACCAGCAGTTCGTAGCCTTCCGCGTAACGCCCCGCCACCATGAGGTTGTGGCCCTCCGCGCGCAGCAGTCGTCCGCCGTTGTAGGCCATCTTTCCCTGGCGAATCAGCTTGGTCTGCGGTAGCTCGTCCCCGGAGACCGCCGCCCAGAACCGCCCGAACGGCGTTCTCTCCTCCGCGTTGGCGGGGGACGCCTCCCGTACCTGCGTGTCGTGCCGCATGGTTCGGTTCTTCCCGGCGTCGATCGGCCCACGGCCCGGAATGACCCGGCGTTGCTCGATGGTGGCCGGTCCAGGAGTCGCATTGGGGGCTCCGAGCAGTCGCTCGGCTGCGAGCGTCAACCGGACGGCGGCGTCGACGCCCGCATAGAGTGGCGTGCGCCGCAACGCCCGCCGCCTCATCCAGGCCTTCCGCTCCGCACTTTCGATCCATGCCCGGCCGGACAGCTCTCCTTCCCGAGGCATCGGGAATTCCCAGAAGTAGTGGAAGATCTCCTTCCACGGGCGCAGGCGTTCCATGAGTTCTTCGAGCGACGGATCGGCGGGTATCACGTACGCGGCGGGCACGATCAGGCTGTCGGTGGGGTCGGCTGGCACGATCAGGCCCGCGGGCGATGTGCGGATACCGCCGCTGGTGAAGCCGCGCCCAGCGGGTTGCCCGCCGTTGCCGCCGGTGCGGGATGCGCGGGCGGCCGTCGAATCCGCTGCGGCAAGCGGTCTTACGTCGAATGACGGTCGGGGTTGCCGACCGGGGCGTACGAACGCGTGCGCGTCCGGTCCCACGTTCGGGCCGAAGGCGTGGAGCATGCCGGGGTCGAACCGCTGCCCAGGCGGCGTGGTCTCGACCCGCGGCCGCGCGGTGGCGCCCGGTGCACGGCCCGGTGCCGACCGCACATTCGAATCATCGGCCCCCGCATCGGGTGAGACAACGTCATCGTTTGGCCGTCCCGGTCGATCTGTCTCCGGTCCGGGTGTGCGCCCGGCCGGGTCCGTGCCGGATCCGAAACCGGGATTCAAGCGCACGGTGATGAACCGTGGACGGTACTTCGAGACGTCGCCGATGACGCCCTCGAAGTCCAGGCTGTTCACGTTGTAGCTGACGATCAGCGTGTCTCCGGACCGGAGGTCGGGATGTTCATGCGCGTTGTATGCGTACACGTTCCGGTCGCCGTAGGTTCCGTCGATGCCGGCTTCGGGGGCTCGGTACACCACGGTCGGTGTGGTGAACGGGCCGGTGGGCGCATCCGAGAGATACGCGCGGATCTCCGCGCTGAACGGGACGCTGGTGTCCTGGGTGATCAGCAGGTAACGGTCGCGCCATCGGGTGACGCTGTACTCGTTGGCGACGCCCGACAGGAGGGGCGCGGAATCGCTTTCCTCCGGCGACCAGCCTTCGCCGTCGAAGAACTCCCATGGTGCGCGAAGGTCGTCGCCGAGCACCCTGGCCACGTGCATGTACTTGTCGCCGCCCGAGTCCTTGGTGCCGTAGACGTAGGTGTGGGTGCCGTCGTAGTCCAGCCACGCCGACCACATGACCCCGGTCCGAGATGGCATCGGGGTGAGGTCGATCAGCCCGAGGTTCTCCGCGTCGAATCTGGCGAGCCGGTTCTCCTTCCAGGAGATGCCCCACATGAGATCGTCCGGGTCGGTGTTGACGAACCGAACCAGCATGACGTTGAGGACGTTTCCCGTGACGTATCCGCCGCCGACCCAGAACATCTGCCCCTCCGGCGCCGGCACCACCGCGGTCGGGGCATCTGCCGTCCCGCCATGAACGGTCGACATCCGGCCCCGGTCGTCCACGACGAAGGTGTTCTTCACCATCGGGCTCGTCGCGGGTCTCGACCCGTCGGGGTGCACGGTGCCGAGGAACGTGTCGGAGAACATCCACAGCTGCCTGCCGTCCGGCAAGCGCCGGGAGTACGTGCTGTCCGCACCGGTCCAGCCGCCGCCGGTGTCGCCGTATGTCGCCAGCGCGGCCGTGAGTTCCGTATGGGGGACCGCTTCCAGGATCAGCCCCGTCCCGGATTCGGCCGTATCCGAGAGTCCCGACGCGTTCGCGTCTCGTCGTGCTTGCTCCGGCTGCGAGCGGTCGGCGGACTCGCTCGCCGCACGCCGTTCGGGAGTCAGATGCTTCATCAGCAGCGCATAGAGCACTCGCTGCCCATCGGTCGGCTCTTCTGTCCGCACGACTTCGACGACCGACTCTGCGAGAGCCGCTTCCTCGTCCAAGTACAGATATCGATGCGGAGACTTGTCGTCGTCGCGCTGGGCCGCCCGGCGGCTGAACCGGGAGAATTGAGATCCGAGCCACGGCCCGAAATCCTTCTCATAGCCGTGTTGCCCGCTGGCCTTTCCTTGCAGCCAACGAGTGAGCAACGCGGGAAACACATCATCCAGAATGGCGCTACCGGCATCGGCGACCATGACCGTTGCGAAGCGATACATCGCCTCGTCATGAGTGCGGTGAACACCATATCTGAATCCCGCTACCCGATCCGTTGGGTACTCGTTACGCAGGTACTCTCGGTTGAAGACTATTTCTTTCGGATCCTCGCCCTGCATGGCCCTGATGGACAGGTTCATCGACCGAAAAGTCACTGACCGGATTTCGACGTCGGGGAAAACGTCCCATATGGCGTGCAGTCCTCTGAAGAGCGCACGCACTTTCTTCCCATCGGCATCCGAAAAGTCGGCCCCTATCACCGGGATGCCGCGTTCGGCCGCGAACGTCGCCGCGAGATCCCGCGCGTTCTCGGATCCTCTGCCCCACTGGATCCGCGCGTGCCGGGCGACCTCCGGCAGAGCGGTCTGGAGAAGATCCAGCGACGTCGGATCGCTACGCAGCTGCGCGAACAGCAGCCGATGCAGTGTCCGTGCCGCGTCCGAAGCGTTGCCCCGTCCGTTGACTTCCACCTCCGCGACCGCCGCTCGCGCGGCCTGCCAGACATCGAAACGGCTCGACAGACTACGTCTTCTGAGGTGAATCCGGCTTCGTGGCTCGAAGACGGAATCGCCCAGCTGGCCGCGTAACCAGTCCTCGAAAGCGGTGTCCTGATCGCCGTTGCGATCGGGTCGCGAGCCGAGGTAATGCGAATACAGATAGTCGAAAGCGCGTTCTCGCACGACGCCGACTCCGGCGTCGACCAGGACGGCACCGATCGCACCGACGATCGAGCCATAGAGTTGTTCACCTGCGGACTCGGACGCGGAGCCGAGCAGCCGCGGGTCCACGGTCATCGAATCGATGAAAATCTGGCCGCTCTCGTCACGATGGACCGCCACATGGATGCCTTTACCGCCGCCGACTCTGCCGACCGCGACGACGGCACCGCTGCGTGCGCTCAACTTCCGGTATTCGGTGAACATGTGGTCGATGCCACGAGCCACATCCCGGGCCCGCTCTTGCTCATCGAAGCCGGACAGCTCTACCCGCCACGTCCGCCGCAACCACACGGCGACTTCGACAGCCGTACCACTGCGCAATACCTCCACGCCCGACCGGTCCTGGGGCCCGCCCACCGCGTCTTCCAGGAGTTCAGCGGAACGGTCGGCACCGAGCTCCGCTTCGGATCGGTCGCTGTTGTGCTCGAGCCGCACCGTCTTGCCGTGGTGCAGGTCGCCGCCCGCGCCAACGGGGTCATCCGCGATGATCCGGAGGTCGTCGGGGATGTAGCCCAGCTCTCGAATCCTGACGAACCTGGCCAGAGCTCCCTCGACACTACCGTGGTGCAGACCGGCGTCTTCGAACGCGGCCCGCATGTGGTCGATGTCCACGGCGCGCATAGCGTCCAGAACTTCTGGTTCGAGTGGATGTTGCTCCCCTTGGTGGGCGGCGACGAAGGGGGAATCGATATCGATGTCGAATGGATCGGCGGAAACGGGAAACGACCAAGCGTGGTCGATGGCGAGGAGGTCGCGCTGGACGCCGCGCTTGACGGTGCGCCAGTTGCCCCGGCGGTCCGATTGGCCGATGGTGGCGTCGATAACAGCCACCTGCTGCTGCTGTACGACCGAATACTTGTCGATCGCCTCGCCTGGTGTCGAAACGACGAACTGCTGGATCATCCCTGGCCCCGAGCTGTCTTCCGGGCCGATGACTCCCTCGGTGCGCGCGGTCGCAGGTATCCGCCCGAAACCGACGATCTCACTGAAGCGGTAGGCCGCTACCTCGTTGGCGGTGTAGGTGTCCAGTTCGGGGTTGACGCTTTCGGCCTCCTTATTCGCCCCCGCTTCGGGTTTGTAGATGTTGATTTCACCGTCGCTGGAACGCATTTTGCGGACCACCGAACTGGTGTTCCCCTTGTCGGGGAACTCGACATCGGTGATCAGGCGCCGGGCCGCCATGGTCGCTTCGGCGACGCTGGGTTGGTAAAGGGCGCGCGGTGGTGCGGGGCCGGGCGAACGTGTTGTCGCGGCGGGGTTTTCCGGCCCGGTGCGGTCGGCTCCGGTGTGGGGGTCGGTCGTCGCCGCGGTCGAATCATCGCCTCGGTTCGAGTGTGGTCCAGCTGTCGCGGTGGTCGGTGGTTCCTCGGCGACTTGCGGTTCAGGAGGTTCCCCTGCGGGCGGACCGGCGTCCGGCCGAGTACCGTCGTTCGGCGCGGGTCTGCCGTTCTCGTCGAAGAACATCGCGCGCACGCCAGGCAGTTCCGGTGATCCCAGCGGCAGATGGTGGTTGGCCCGCAGCACGCCTTC
The DNA here is from genome assembly GCF_044389845.1 of Nocardia sp. NPDC019323. NCBI lineage: Bacteria > Bacillati > Actinomycetota > Actinomycetes > Mycobacteriales > Nocardiaceae > Nocardia > Nocardia sp. NPDC019323. The sequence goes on along the minus strand of NZ_JBIRYN010000002.1, from coordinate 374,508 downwards.
GCCCGGATTCCTGACCTCGATTCGGGCCGTGCCGCTTTCGGTAGCGCGACGCACCAGCAAGTAGGAGCGGCCGTCCTCGACTACCAGCGCCGATACTCCGTCACGATGGCTGTCCGGTGAGTGGTCCCAAGCGCGAAGCTGGGTGATGACCTCCCCGACATCGGTGAAATGCCGCAGCTTGTGGCCGGTCGCGGTCTCCAGTACGTCGGCTGCGCTGTCCTGTGGGCGGAGCCCGGCAGGCACCTCGATGTCGGCGCGGCCCGTGACATCCCTGAAGTCGTGCAACAGCAGCAGAACACTGCGGCCTTCCCCGACCACAGCGGCCTGTCGCTTCGCCCACTGTGCCAACGTCGGCGCAGGTGACGAACCATCACGCGTGACTGTCAGCCAATGCAATATCCGCGCGGGATCGGTCAATGTTGAGGAAGATCCCACCGCACCGGCCCTGGCCCCTTCCGGTACTCCCTCGACCGGATTGAACGTTGCTGTCTCGGAATGCGGATCGGACAGCAGCGCGTATGTGGGAAGAAGTGCGAGCCATTCGGTGAATTCGACATCCGCCGGGATCAGCTCCGAATCACGATAGAGCGCATAAGCCGACCGCAACAACGCCATCGCAGGAGCATGGAGCATCCAGTTGCCATCGTCCACGACCACGTGAATGAACTCGTGGTGGATCAACTGGTAGATCAGGTCTTCGGCCGACTCCGCATAACGGTGGTTGGAGACCTGCTCCGCCCACTCCCGCCGTACTTCCGGGTCGGTGAAGATCCTGCGGTTGACCGTGATCGACGTGTAGTGATCCTTCGCATCCGGAGTCGTGGTGCCGAAACTCCGGGTCAGGCCGAACTCCTCGATGTCGTCGAACGTTACGTCCCGTAGGGCGAACCGGCTGCCGTACTCCGCTATCCGGTCGCGCAGCGCGCGGTCGACGGATTCGACGGCTTGCGCCGGGACGACCGAGTCCTCCCATCCCACAATGCGGATGTGGTGGTCGTCGTACAGTTTGCGCACGATGCGGGACTTGGCTGCGAGATCACCTTGCGGCGGCGGCTCGTCGACAGCGCCGTCGGCGTCCGATCGCGGCTCGTCGAAGCGAGCCCAGATCTCGCCCCACTGTTCGACGTCGGACACGGTGGCCGAGTCGAGCAAGGTCCGTACTCCTGCCTCGACCTGAACGTCACTGAACAGCGGAGCGTGCCAGGTGAACAACTCGTCGTCGGGAGATCGTTCGGGACGGTACTGTTCGATTTCCAATGCCATGTACAGCGAACGGGCATCGGCCTGGGTGGACAGCCGCAGCATCAGCTTCGCCTTGATTCCGTGCAGGGCTCGCTCTTCGTCCCACTGCGAGACGCCAGCTCGCTGCAGCGCGCGGGTATAACTCGTCATATACCTGACCGCGTTGAGCCCGGCCGCTCGTACCAGCTCGGCCGCGGCCTCGATCTGGGCCGTATCCCGCCAGTTGTGCTCGCGCAGCATGTCGCCGACCGCTGTCGCCACCGTCTCCACGTCCTCATCTGTCGTCAAGCCATCGGACGCGAAGAACGGCAGGAAATCGAGGTTGAGTTCGGGGCCCAGTGGTCCCGCGGTCGTCGGGAGATCGCGTACCGCGGCGGCGGCAGCCTCATCCGGCGAGGGATTGAACAGCAGGTCCGAGTAACGCACCTGGTTCCGCACCACTCCGGCGCTCGGCGGGTTCTGCGGATCGGGCCGGTTACCACGGGCAAAGCCACCGCCGTCGATGTGCGGCTCCGCGAGTCTGTCCGTCCGTTGGTGTCTCGGCACCCGGCCGCCGCGGTCCCAAGGCGCTCCGCGGTCGTCCAAGGGGTTGACGAGGTCGGGAACGTTGCCGATCATGTTCGTGCGGGCGGGCGCCGGGTTGGCCGGAGCATCGTCGGAACGCGGTTGGTCACGGGCAGCTTCGAATGCCGCGATCGCGGCGGCCGCGCGAGGCTCGCGCTCGGGCACAGCGGCGGTATCGGACGTGTGGCTTCGCAGCCAATCCTGTAGTTCCGGTTCGTAACGACGACCTCCACGCCCCCATGGCCCGGGGCCGAACTCGACACGGACCGAATCGTCGTCGTCGGGCGCGGTCGGATTGCCGGACCTGGACAGCTGTGCTGCCTCGGCATCGACCGTCGAAACCCGGACGGTTTCGACCATCGGCCAGGACCGGTACGGCCAGAATGTGAACACTTCGGGAGATCCGTCGACGCCCAAGCGCCCGGTCGCCACTGCCACATGACCGAGTCCATCGAAGAACACCAGGTCGCCGCGGTGCGGCAGTATGGTGTTCGGCCTGTCGGCGTGGTACTCGTGTACGCCGTGCGGCGCGAGGAACAGCAATGACAAATTGCCGTGCTGGCCCACTTCCTCCGCGGTGATCTCCGTGCCGTCCTGCCATTGCATCGCCGTGCCGCTCGCCTGCGGGACGGCAATCGTGTTCCACCACTCGAACCGGATGTACGACTGCAGATAACCACGGTCGAGCACCTGGGCGAGAACGCCACCGTACAGCGGCAACTTGATGCAGTTCATCATGTTGTTCACGGTGACTGCCGGCGGGCGGGAATCAGGCGTGGCCGTGAGCGCCCAGCGGTCGAATCCGTGGAACTCGAGTGGGAGTTTTCCACTGGCCCAGATCGCTTGTCTGCCGAGTAGTTGTGTTTCGATCACGTCCGCGACGATGGATCCCGCTTCGGCGGGGGTGAGATCCTCGGGGTAGGCGATGGTCGGTACCTCGGGGACGGTGAGTTGTCCGGGATCCACAGTTATCGGCGCACCGGCTGCTCGGTGCTTGGCCGCTGCCTGTTCCAGAATCGCGATCAGCGACATTCGGTCGGTGTGACCGACATCTGCGGTCGCCGCCTTGAACTCCTGTAAAGCAGCCGGATCGTCCAGATAACGCCGGTATGCCCCGGAGAGCACGTCGTCCGGGCCGAAAGGCAAGCCTGCGGTCCTCTCCCGCAGGGTATGCCACGCACGCTCGCGCGCCCGCACGGCGGCCTTCCGCAGTTGTTCGGTCAGCCAAGCGGCGGGCACCTGCGCAGCGGGGCCCGACGGCTCGCCCGTATCCGGCGCATCCTCGCCGGCAGGTGTCGTCGCCCGCGGTTTTGCGGATCTGTCTTCGGCGACGGGCAGCTCCGATCCGGCTTTCCCACCTCGGGTGAATCCACCACCGTCTATGTGTGTTTCCGCGATCCGTTCGATCCGCTTGTGCCTGGGCACCGGGCCGCCGCGATCCCAGGGTGCGCCGCGGTCGTCGAAGGGGTTCACCAGGTCGGGAACGTCCCCGATCAGACCTGCAGGCCGGGGGGCAGCGGGTTCGGGCACACCGGTGGTCGAGGCTTCCGGTTGCTTCGCCGGGGCGGGCGGATCTGCGGAATCCAATTCATCGGGCGCCTCCGAAGCGTCTGAGGCGCGCCGGACTGCGATCGCGGTGAGCACCGTGCTGCCACTGACGCGGAATCGCCCGGAAAACAGCGGCGAGGTGGACGCGTCCGATCCGGCGATCACCGGAAGTACTTCGAAGGAGCCGGAATCGGGATGCGCGGGATCCGGGCGGAGGACGACCTCGATTTCGTTGTGGCTCAACTCGGTCTCGGTCAGGCCGGACTGCACGTCTATCGCGTTGTCCTTGGCGGAAGCCAGCACCTGAGTCCAATAGATGCCGGGATGCGCGGAGGATAGTTCCCGCAGGTGCGAACGTTCTCGGTGTCGTGTGATGCTCGGGATCGCGGCTCGGCTGACCGGTTCATGATCCTTGGCATCGAGACCGATGGCGCGGTACATCTGGCCGGGGGCGGCTGCCACAGCCGCATATCTGCCGGTGCCGGCGGTATCACCCACCAAATCCGCAGGCCAGCGTGGTTTTCCGGTGGGCCATGACGGAAGCGGCTCGTTTTGCAGTCCCAGATCACCTAGCAATTGCTCGGCGGCCAGCCGCACCGTCAGCGCCGGGCTCCGTCCGCTGTCGAGGATTTCGGCGGTGTGCACATCGGCGGGCAGCACCTGCCGGAGGATGGGCTGCCCGGTCGGCTCGGTGGTGACCTCTCCGATGCTCCCGTTCGGCGCATGGTGGGACGGACTGTGCTCACGGGCCTCGGTCACGATCCCGCCGTTGTCGACAGTGACTATTCCGAGACGAATGGCCTTCATGACCATCGGTAGCTGTCCGGGGGCCCCCAACTCCGCACCGATTCGAGCGGAATGGCGCTCGACGGTCTCTGGTGTCACCTTCCGTTCCCGCGCGATCTGCTGGGCCGTCTTTCCTTCGGCCAGCAGCTGAAGCAGCTTTCTGTCCTCGTCGGACACAGTGAAAAGAGTCGATTCCTCCGTGCCGGTATCCGTCAGCAGGCCCCAGCGCTTGGCTTCGACCACGGTGGCGATCACGCCCACCGTACCGAGCTTCTTGGCGGCGCTGGCGCGGTAATTGGTGACCGTCTCCGGCCGCAGCCCCAGTCTTTCCGCAATCTCATTGCGCGACAGGCCCTGAAGGGTCATATCCAGCACCTCGACCTCGCGAGGCAGAATCCCGATGTCGCCCATCGGCTTAGCTCGTTTGCGGGGGCCGTCCGCCGGGGATCCGGTCGTCGAACTCACTGCCGCGGCGGACGCCGACGTGGCGTCGATGAGTCCCTCTCGCGGCCCTGGCCCGGCGGCCGGACGGTCCTGCTCCGCGAGCCGCTGCTCGTCCGGTACCTCGGAGATCTCGTGTTGCGGCTCTGCCTCCGTCCTATCGCCGGGTGTGCCCCATTCTCGGCCGTCGTCGGGGTTGTGGTGAAAGGCCAGTGCGGGATCGAGTCCCGGAAGCCCGCGCATGTGGCCGAATGGTCGGCGGCGTTGACGGACCGGCGGCAGGTCGAGCGCCGCGCGCTCGTCGACGATGTCGTGGAAGTTCACTTCCGGGCCGGGGTGCGTGCCATCGCTTCCGCGACCCCCACCGGCCGTAGTTCGTTTCCAAGGCGTAGGGCTGCTGGGTTTGTCCTGCGCGAGCGGTGCGGTACCCGGCCGGGACGACGAAGCGGCGCCGCTCCACGGTGTCTGCCTGCGCTGCTCCCCACGGGATTCCTGGGCCGGCGCGTCTTCGGTCGAAAGCCTACGGCGGTGGGCGTCGAAGATATCCTCGAGAGAAGCTGAGTCCCGAGCCGGGAGGCCCCAGAATCGGCGGGCTATGGCGTAACTCGTCGCGTACTCCGCGATTCTGTGGGGGTCCGGTCGCGGCTGCGAAACCAGTTCCACCGCGCCGTGAACGGCTCGACGGACGTGCAGCAAGCTCGCGTAAATCGGCATATTGGGTGGTCTGAGGCGCGACGGCACGTAATCACCGGCCCCGCGGTGGTTCAGCCACGCCCAATCCAACGCCGGATCCCCGATCAAGGCTCCCGCCCAACCTGTTATCGCCGCGATCCGGCCGCGATCGATCCGGATGTGCTCTCTGCCGAGACTCCCGTGCAGCACCTCGAACCGCGCCGGGATCATGAAGATCGCGCTCTCGAGTACCGCGGCCAACGGGTCTCGGCCGGGGATCTCCAGGTCGGTGAACATCTCGGCCCAACCCGCTTGCCGATATCGCGAGAATTGATCGGTCCACTCATCGGCGAGAAACCGCAGGAATCCCTCTGTGTCCCGATCCTCCGGGAATCCGGGAAGCCACTGTCGCAGCGGTTCCACCGGTACTTCGCCCAGCGCTCGCCGCAACCCTTCGATACTGCGCAGCACCATGGCGCGCAGCCGATCGAACTGGAAATCGGACACGACGGCGCCCGGCGGCCGCTGCTCGATGAGCGCCGGCGTCGAAGAATCCAGCACCCGGCCATCCGGGAGCCGGACGTCCGTCAGCAGGTGCAGAACCTTGCGGAACCGCTGGACGTGGGGCGGCATCATCTGCCACAGCCGATGCTCCGGAAAGAGCGGTCCGCCATCGGCCGCGGACGCATCCGGGATACGCACGATGAAATCACCGACCGTTGGATTTCCACTGCGGACCGCGGCTTCGAACAGTACGTGGGCCTCGTATCGAGTCATCCGGTATCCCGAGTCGCCACCCATATACCGGTACTGGTCCGCAGGGCCGACGACGCGAAGCGGCGGTGCGACTCCTTCGCGCTGTACGAAGGTCACCCCCTGCCGGTCCGCGGCTTCCAGAACGCGACGCTTGGTCTCCGGTGCGAAACCTCCCGCACCGCGCAGCACCTTCTCGGCAGTACTCTGACTGACCCCTGCCTCGCGGGCGACATCGCTCGTGGTGGCCGTCTGGAGCAGGCCTCGGCTCGTATAACTCTCGCGCAGCTCCGCGGGAACCTTCTGAGCCAGGAATTGGGCCACACGGTACACCCGCATGTAGATCGTCTTCGGCTTGATGCCTTGCGCGGCGGCCATTTCGTTGACAGTCCGTCGTTGTATGAAGAACTGCTCGAATGTGTTCTGGTAGAGCGGATCGAGTCCCCGCACATAAGGCGCCAGCACAGCCGTGTCGTGCCGTTGCGCGGCCCGCGTGAGCATCACCGCCTCGTGGTCGGTGAGCAACACACCACCGGTGAGCAACGTGGCCAAGGCCGGGACGATCTCCTGGTGCAAGGTGGCCTTGAGTCTTCTGGGCGAAGTGTCCAGCGCCTTCGCCGCTTTTCCAGGTGGCGCAGTGCGCAGCAGCAGGAGAGCGGCGATCTCGCGCTGTCGCTCGGGAAGCATGGGGATATGCCGCTCGAGTTCGGCCGGGTCCGCCTCCTGGACGGTCCGCCATTGCTGCTGGCGCTCGGCACTCCGTCCACCCGCGACCACACCGAGTTCTCCGGCGACCACCTCGACCACGCGCTGCGCGGCCCTGCGCTCCAATTTCCGAACCGTTCGTGAGCCCCAAGAGGACGGCATCGATTCGGCGATCTGCGTCGCCGACTTGCCCTGCTCGAACCGCCAGACGAGGACCTTCCGATGGTCGGGCGGCAATTGGCGCACAGCACGCAGTACCGTCGCGCGATCGGCTTTCGCCAGCAGTCCGCCGCGCGGACCCGATGCGGTGTTTCGCGAGCCCACGTACGAGGCCCATATCCCGTCCCGCAGCCGTTCGTATCTTTGCTGCTCGACCAGAACATTCCGCGCGATGACTCCGAGCCACTGCTTGATGTCCTGTCCTTCACGCAGCTGCCCGATCCTCGCGGCAGCACGAGCGAATACCTCGTCGGTCAATCCCTCGGCCGCCGCTCGATCGCCATCCACTCTGGCCGCCATCCACTGGACGATCGGCTCCGCCAAGTCTGCCCGTAGCCGGTCGAACGCGACGCTGTCGCCATTCCGAGCCGCGCGTACCAGCGCAGGCGAGTCGGGCACTCGCCGGCCGGAGTCGTTCGGGGCCGTCGGCGATCCGGTGGTCCGAACGACTGTCCCGTCCGGCGTTCGATCCGGTTCGCCGCCCCGTCCCGGCTTCTTGAACGCCCACGCCTTCGGGTCCACCTTGTCACCGAAGGCGTTCATCATGCCGGGATCGGTCCGCCGCGCGCCGTTGCGATCCGGACGGTGGACATCGAGTGCGTCATCCGGCCGGACCGGACCGTTTGCGGGCGCAGCGGTGGGCGGCTGGGGAATACGGGCGCCGGGTGCCCTGGTCTGTTGCCAAGGTGTCGGGCCCGGTTTGCTCGTCGCACCGGATTCAGCGGCGCTCGGCGGGCGATCCGAGTTGTCCGATGGGCGCTGGCTCGACGGCCCGCGCGGGTTGCCGGAGTAATCGGAGGCCATCGACCAGGGGATGCCTGCCTCGGCCAGGGCTGTCTCCAGTCGGTCGTCCGGCGGCTCCCGATGGAAAACCACATGGTCGATGTCGGCGATCGTGACACCACCGTGGATCTGGGCTTCGATGTAACTGTTGCGAAGGAACCTTTCGCCCGCATAGTCGCGGTCGATGCCTTCGAGTCCGAAATAGGCGAGTTCGCCATGGTGGCTCGGCGTAGCAGCGAATGATTCGGGCTGGGGATCGGTGACGCTGCTCGGAATGGCCTTCACGCCCCATGGACTGCCGACGCTCGCCGTAGTCCTCGACGCGACAGCGGATTTCAGTACGACGTCCACGCCGCCGTACTCGTCTGCCACTTCGCCCTCGTGCTCCCACGAGCCACGGGTCGTACGGACGCGTGCGTACACCGGCCGCGATTCCGCCGCGAGATCGAGCGCGTATCCGAACAGTTCCCGTTCGAGCTCTGCCCTGCGCTCCAACTGCACTCGGCCGATCACGCTTCGGGCCGCGGTCTCGAAGACGGTCTTGAATCTCCGGCTGTCGATGACCTTGTGCAGCGTCATGGCTCTGACCCGAATGACGATGTCGCCACTGAACGCACGCCGCAGCTCCGCTGTCATCAGCGCGCGCAGCTCATCGGCCGTGATTCCCAACTCCTGGGCCAACGCCGCGGCCCTGCGCTCGTTGCCGACGTAACGCTCGGCGTAAGCACGCTCTCCGTCGTCGGGAATGAGTCGTTGCGCCTCGGCTCGCAGTTCCCGCGCCCGCGGATCGCCGGCTTGCTCGGCATCGAGAATCCGCTGCCACAGCTCCATCGCTTCGTCGCTCGGCCTGCGGAACTCCGGCACTCGACTGTCGACAGTCGGCCGGCCGTCCACATCGTGCGTGATTTCGGGCTGCTCGGTCGTCCCAGTCCCAACCCCTCGTGCCGTGACCGGGATAGGGGTGCCGTGGACCGCCCTGAGACCGGCCATGCTGAAATCCGGCCCCGATTCGTCGAACTCGAACCAGGTAGCGGTTTCACCGTCGGATTGCCCGTACCGGTGCGTCATCAGATGGAGTTTGCTCAGGGTGTATATCTTCGCGAAATCCGGGATTTGCACCGATGGTTCACCGTCCGAGCCGGTTATTTCTACGCGCATGATCCGGCGGCCCGGAGTCCCGGTCTTCGCGGCCGTGATTTCCGCACCGTCGGTCAACCCGGTATACATCGCTGCCAGGTCCAAGGTCAGCTTGATGAACGAACGAGCATGGTCGTCGTTGGCCCAGTCGTCCACGAAGGCTCGTACGTCACCCTCCAAGATCTGGCCGGACAACGCATTCCGCTGACTTCTGTGCGGTACGGTCAGGTGAATTTCGGTGGTCTCTTCGGCGTGTCCTTGCGGTGGCTCATGTGGTCTGTACTGCCAGTCGAACTCCGGCTCCGGGGCCGGGGTGAATTGTGCGATGTACGCATCTTGTTGTGACGCGGTCAGTCGTACCGCGGGGCCCCACCCGACGATCTCCCGATCGGCATCGGGCAGCCAGAAACTATCGGTGTTGCCGAGGTGAAGCAAGAAATCGGATCCCCACCGTGGGAACTTCCCGCCGGCACGCCGGAATTCCTGTAGATCAGCGATAAACGTTTGATCTTGGAGATCCAAACGCTCCACGATGCCGTTGATGGGACCGTCTTGGCCGGTGTCCCCACCCCAGATCGAGATGGATTTCGTCGTGAAACCGGCTTCCCTCAGGCGGGCATGTAACGGCATCCCGGATGTTCCGGTAGTTCGCTGCCATATTTCCTGGTCCTCGGTGATGTGATCCATCCCGATCTGGACCGCGATAATCGCATCGGGGTCTTCCGCCACGATCTGGGAAATTGTCTTGGTGATGTGCGACTCGCGAATATCCCGCAACGGCGATCCGTGTTCCGAACCGGGAATCCTGACGTCGAACGGTACGATTTTTATTCCTTGGGCCGACATCGCCCACACGAGACCGAGGTATCCGTCCCGGGCCGGACCGAGTTCGACGCCGGAAAGGTCCATCGGTATACCGGCGTTCACCGCATCGATGGCCGGATGTGGCGGCGCCTCGATGCCGAAGTGCGTGACACCGGCACGGCGCAGCGCTGCAGCCTGCCGCTCGAGGAACACTCGTCCGGATATGTTGCTGTGATCTTCACCGAGCAGGAGGATCTGCGTATCTCGCGTCAGCGCCTGCCAGTCCACCGGTTGCCTCTGCTGCACCGCATGCCCGAGAAGCCTCGACGCCTCGGGAAGATCCGCCAAGAGATCATCGATCGCTACGGGACCCGGTACATCGTCTCCGATCTCATCTCCCTGGTCCGCGAAGGGCAGCGATTCGGCGGATTGCGCGACCGACTCGGCGTCGCCGACCGGGCTATCAGGTTGCGTCCACCCGGGTTGAGCAGGTGGATCGGACGCATGCTCGTCCTCGGCCGCGCCCGGCGTCGGCGGTACGGCATGGCCGTAGGGACGGGCCAGCGGGTCGTTCTCGTCGTGGTGGAAGACGCGGGGGTCGGGGCCGGCTACGCGCCCGAACCGTCGGTTCCGGGCGGGCAGGCCGAACGGATCGACGTCCTGGAAGGAGACTGTCGGGCCTGGGGTCTGTTCGCTGCCACCAGACCGCTTGGGCTGGTCGGGAGCGTCGGCGCGGGAGGTGTTCTCGTCGTTGTTCGCGTCCTGCTCGGCCGCGGCCCGATCGGCGGCCACGGGAAGTGCCGTCCGCAGCCTTTCCATGGCCGCCGCCATGAGCTGCTGAGCCTTGGTCAGTGGGATGCCCAGACGTTCACTCACCTGAGCGAGCGACAATTCCGCGTCATCGAGAAACTGTAGTCGCAGTATTTCCTGTGCGAGATCTCCTTCGGGAAGTTCGGAGAGAGAATCCCATGCCTCCGTCAGTCTCTCGGTAGTGAAGGATAATTCAGCCGGTTCGGAGTCGGTGTCCTGTGCCGGTTCCTGCGCGGGGATCGCGACATCGTATTGATCGCTCTTCGAATCCGCTCGGGTCGGTGCGTCCAGTCGTGTCGGTCGCCCCGCCAGCGCTCGTGCGCTGGTGACTTCGGCCGTTGCTATCCCCAATACTTCCGCTACCTCGGAATCAGCAGGGTATCGCGCGGTTTCGCGGTACTGTTCGTCCCGGTATCTGTCTATCTTGCCGAGCAGGTTGCGGGTATCTCTGTCGGTGATGCCGGGATAGCGGTAGTCATAGAGCGTGTCCAGCATCGCGTGGCGCGCATGGGATGCGGCGAACGAAGCAAAATTCCCGGTGAGTGGAACGAAGTTCGTAACAGCTTGCAGAATGGCGATGTTGGCGATTTGAATGAGATCTTCGCGTTGCTGGTCCGGAATGCGCCAGTAACGTGTCGCTATCGGCGCGACCCAGGCGTAGCGTTCGATGATCCGATTTCGGACCGACTCCTCTTCTGCCGAGCCGACCGGGGTGGCTATCAGCTCCCAAAAAAGGGCCTCGTCGGTTTCGTCGATTGGCTCGACGCCCGGTCGAGCGTAATAGAGCCGCAGGGCCGAGACCAGCGTATCGTTCGGCATCTCCAACGTGTCCCTGAGCTCTCGAAGGAACCGCAGACCCGGTCTGCTCCTGCTCTCCGCGTAGACCAGACCTCGCTTACTCCTGCCGACCCGCTCCGCGAACTGCTCCTGGGTCATTCGCTGATGCAGTCGCAGCGCCTTCATCCACTCGTGCACCGTTCGGTAGTCGGCCGGATCGGGAAAGGTTTCGCCCGCGGGATTCATGCGGTAGCTGTATCCCCACGCTTCGGCCAAATCGTTCCACGGGCCCGCACGATGCAGCACACGGTCATAGGCGGCGAGCATTTCGAGTTCTTCGGAGCGTGCCGTCTCGCCGGCCTCGTGTGAGCGTATCGTTTCCGCCGTGTATCCGAGGATGCGCGCCGCGTCCGCAGGCTGAAGATTATTCAGGCTTCGGAAGATCTTCAGATACTCGCCGAATGACCTGGCGACACCCGGATTCGGAAAGACCGGTGCTTCTCTGGGCAGGTACGAGAAGGTCTCGGTGATCTCGTCCACGGTAACGCCGTAGGTATATCGCAGCTTCTCCAGCATGGCGGTGATCATTTTCTTCGCGGGTGAGCGTGTGCCCCGCTCCCAGACTTCGACAGTGCTCTTGGACTTTCCGAGCAGCTGAGCCATCTGTGCTTGCGTCAAACCGTTCGACTCGCGAAGGAACCGAATATATTCGCCGATCCGCGCATAACCTTCCGGAAATATCTTCTTCCCCCAGCGCGACAGCAGACCCGGATAGTGCGCGGCCACGTCCGTGTAGATGGTGTGTCCCTCGGGAAGTATTCGGCGCAGCAACGCCCGGACGTGTGCTGTTTCCAGGTCCGTTTCGCCCAGCTCTGCCGCCTGCCACGTGCCCGGCGTCGCGCCGACGAGCTCATCGAGTTCTCCCGGCGACAAACCCGAATATCGGCGAACCGCGGACAGCCATGCCGTGGTGTCGGCACCTTCCGGCCGGGGGATCGGTACTGCCTGTGCCGACGCATCGTTGCTCGCCGGACGTTCGGCAGAGTCGGTAGTGCTCCGTACCTCGGGTGCGGGCACGTTCTCGCTCGCCTCGGCCGAGTGCACCGAGTTCTGCGGTTCGAACGCCTGCCGACGTTGCTCGAGTTCGGTGATGATCGCGTCGACGAATTCACCGAGTGGCAGCATCCGGTCGTTGCGCCCGGTCAGGTCCAGCTGACTCAGTCCACTGCGGAAATCCTGGTCCCAGAAAGGGTAGATATCGAGCTCGACCACAGAGTCGCCGGAACGGTACACAGTAGGCTCGGCCATGACGTTGCGAAGCGACGCGTGCAGCCGCCCGCGGTTGATTCGCGCCCGATGGCGCAATCCGCGGTCGATACCATCTTGTGCGACGTCCGCCGGGATACCGAGATGGTTGAGCGGAGCGAGGGCTCTGGCGATCTTGGGGATATCGCGATACCGCACCGCGATGGCCAGCTGGCCGGGAACGTTCAAGCGCAGGTGGCGGACCGGTTCTATGGCATCGGCCAGCCATTGCGGCAGCTCGTGAGCTTCCCGCACTTCGAAGCTGGAATCCCCGACCGTGACGCGTAGCAGGCGTTCACCGGGATCACCACTTTCCTCCAGCGCTACCCGGACAGAACCGTCGTCGCTGTTCTCCAGTGTGATCATCACATGCTCAGCGAGTTCCAGTCCCGCGTCATCGATCTTGTCGGCAGGCCAGTCGAACAGCTGGTCACTCAACTGATCCCAGGCTTGTGAGCCCGCGCGCATCCGCGCCGCCTCGGCCCTCGGGTCAGGCCCTTGCGCACGCACCACGAACTCGATCGCGGTGGGCTGGTCTCGGGTAGGCGTCGTGTCGACGGCTGACGCGGGAGTCTCCGCAATGCCCGCGGTCTCGGCATTGTCGGGTGATGGTGACGCCGGGTCGTCACCGCGCGGCCCATGCAGCTCGAACCAGGTCGATTTGCCGTTCTCGTGCACCGTGGCCCCGTGGGCGTCCGACAGCATGGCGACGAACTCGCCGCCGCGCCCGCGCTCGGCGTCCCAGTCCGGCATGCCGGTCCGCTCCGGGACGACTTCGCTGTCGTCGGTGACCGTGAATCGGGTTTTGCGGGTGTCGTCGGTATCGGTCGCCGTGGCTATGACCGCGACCTTGCCTTGGGTCCACCGCAGCGAATTCGCCACCACCTCGGAGAGCAGCAGTTCCGCGGTGTCGATCTGGTCTTCGCTGAGCCAGGGCAGCTTCTGTGGCAGCGACCGCACCCATCGCCGGGTTCCGGCGGCACCGCGGACCCGCTCACCTTCCTCGCCGATCGCGCCGATCGCTTCGCTGTCCTCGCGGACGACGAACTCCTCGCGCACCAGGGGTGCTGATGGCTGGGGCCGCTTGCGTGGCTTCGGCCGCGGGACCGGTTTCGGTGTCGGCGTCGGCACCGGGGGCTCCGGCGTCGGCTGTGGGGGCGGAGGCGGGGGCGGTTGTTGTTTGCGGGGGCGCTTGCGCTGTTCCGGTTCCTCTGGATCGGCACCCATTCGGGTGACCAGGCGCTTGGGCTCCGTCTTCTTCGGTGGTGGGGCGGGTAGCAGGGGTGGGACGCCGCCTATGGCCGGAAGGCGGCTGGGGTCCTCGCTGTATTCGAGGGAGTGTGGATTCAGTTGAGGGGCCGCGGGTTTTTGGGGAGCGCCGGGGGCATCGGGGCTCGGTTCGGTCGCGTACCGGCTCGGCATCGTGAGTGAGTCGGGCGTCTTTCCCAGTCCGGCGTCCAAGCCGGTTTCCGGTGCGGCGAGATGGCGATCCGACAGGGGATTGGTGATGTCCGGAGCGCGCGAAGAGGTGGGGCCAGAGGTGTTCTCCGGGTCGTCGGGGTTCTGGAAGGCGCGGCCCAAGTCGACGGAATCGTTGGGCAGGGGTGTCAGGGCGGGTGTGCGCGGTATGACAGGGATGGCGTCGGCGGGTGGTTCGTCCTCCAACGGGTAGGAGACGCCGGGGATGGTTATGTAATCTCCGGACGGCTTCTTCTGGACGTTGTGGTCCCGGGGGTCTTGTTGGACGCTGTACTCCCTGGGGTCTTTCTGGACGTTGTGTTCGCGGGGGTCGTCCACGACGGTTCCCGGTGGTGTGGGGAACTCATCCGGATCGGCGGCGGGTTCGTCGTCGGCGTCCGGCTGCGCGGTCGCGGCGGTGGGGGTCGTCGGGGTCGCGGACGAAGTCGGTGTGCTCGCGTGGGCGGCGGGGCTGTGGGCGTCGGGTGCGGCGGCGGCCAGCGGTGCCGTGTGTGGGCCGGTGCTCCGCGAGCCACTCGGCGGTGTGTGGCCAAGCGGTGGCCTCGGTTCGCCGGTGGGCGAGGCGCCGCTCGTAGTCGTCGGTGCGGCCGATTGCGGCGGGTTCGATGGGGCGACGGGGTTTCGCGGCCCCGGCGTCGCGTGTCCTGTCGCTGCGGGGTCGGTCCGTGGGCTCGGAGAACCCGCGTGTGCGACGGGGTTTGGCGGCTCCGGTGTGGCGGAGAAGGGCCCCGACGGTGCGGGGTCGGCCGTCGGGCTCGGCGCACCAGCCTGTGGGACGGCATCGTGCCCGTCGGTCCCGCTAGTTATGGGTGGCGCATCGGCAACCGATTGCGCGTGCCCGGCGACGTCGTCCGTTCCAGCGGCCGACGGTGTGGTGTCCGCCCCTTGAAGCGGCGCTTCCACCGATGACGCGGTGGCATCCGCACTCGACGGCGGGGTGTTCTGCGCCAGTTCCGCTTCCAGTCTGGCGATCTCCGCGTCGAAATCGATGTGGTGCAGCGGTTGTCCGTCTTGGGTGGTCGCCCCCTCCTCGAGCGTTCCACCGACCGGTCGGGGTCCCGCCGTGTCCTGGGCGGGATTGCCTGCCATCTGCTCCGGCGCGAGCAAGTACATCTCTCCGGCAGGTCCGTGTTCGATCATGAACGGACTCGTGTACGAACTGCTGCCGTCGTCGAAAAGGACTTCGGGGCCGAGCGCGGGAGTCTCCGGTTGGGTGAGGGTCCCATCGGCGATCAGATCGACCCGCTGGTCCGGACGTACCTGAGGATCACTGATCTGGAACTGACGGCTCGGCATGGGCGTGACCGGACCGCCTTCGGGGTGGGCTGCCACGGCGACCGGAGTGCGCGCGATCGCGGTATCGCGCCACGCGGGCGGTGCGCCGCCGTGCCCGGACGACGACGGCGAAGAGGGCGACGACCCGCCAGAGGGGTGGTCGGGCGCGCTCCCGAATGTCGTTCCGCCGGTGCCGTCCGACAGGGGTCCGGGATCCTCGCCCGCCATGATCCGGGCGATGGCGTCATCGACCATATTGCGGACGATTTCGTCGCCCGCGGCCATCATCTCCGGCGACAGATCGTCGGGCGGGTCCATCGACCCGTCTCCGGACTCGGCGCGCCGCGCCGGCGGCGCGTCCACCTCGCTGGTGGTGGACGTTGGCTCGGGCGCCGCCGTACGAAGCTGCGGCGGCCGGCCATCCCCTGGCGCGGAAATCCTGGCCGGCGGCGCGGCGTCGGGCGGCAGGCTCGAATCGAGGGCGGGCACCGGTTCGCTCAGGTTCGTGTTCGCACCGGCCCGTCCGGCTCGCACGGACGCCCCGACCGACCCGACCAGGCCCGAACCGAACCCGGTCCACACCATGGTCGCCAAGTCCTTGCCGCGCAGTTCACCCCCCGTGAGACCCCAGGCGGTGAGCCCGCCCGCCAGGCCGCCGGCCATACCGCCGACGCCGCCTGCCGCCACGGTGCCGAGCACACGCCCGCCCGCTTTGATCGCGAAGGGCGCGACGCGACGACCGACCTCGACACCGACCAGACCGCCCGCGGCGCCTGCCGCCGCTCCGATCCCGACCTTCTGCCAATCGATCTTCTCTCGGTGGCCTTGGGCCATCTGGACACGTTGCGCCACATAGGGAACGCCGCCGCCGATCGCGGTTCCGAAGAACACGCCCTTGGTGGCCAGCATCAAACGCGGATGTTCGGCGACGAACCGCGCTGCCTTCCCCAGTATCGCCACCACCAGGTCGCGGCGGGCGAGTTCCATCCCCACCCTGGCCTCGGCGCGATCGGAGATCGCCTTGACGATGCTGCCGGGCGGCGGCATCGCCATATCGATGATCACCTGGGCCAGCAGCGCCGCGGCGATGCCGACGATGACGTACTGCTCGTACTCGATGGCCGTGGCGTTGTCGTACAACTGCCGGGCCATGGCGTTGTTGAACTCGATCTGCGCCTGGATCTGGTCGAGGACTTTGCGGTACTGCTTCTGCATCTCCGCGCCGGCCTCGCCCTCGACCGCCTTGTCCAACCGCTCCAACGCCGCCTGCAGCCGATGCCGCACCGGTGCCAGCGCGTTCGCCGCGTCCGACCACGCGTCGCCGTCGCGGCGCATCCCCTCCGGATCTCCCTCCGGAAAGTGCCCCAGCACCATGTCGGTCAGCCAGCCGGGGAAAGAGTCCGGAATCTGCACCATCAGGCGCTCGATTGTCCGCGGGCGTGCTCGATCGCCAATCGGTGCAGCACTTTCGCGGGCCCGCAGGCGCTCTCGCCGCGCAGTTCGACTTCGGTGAAGGCTTCGACCACGGCCGCGCGGGGATCGAAGCGGTCACCGGGGAAGCAGGCGCGGACCAGTTGGGCGCGCCACTCCCGATAACCGCGCACGATCGCAGCCAAAGTCTCGCCGCGGTCCCACGGGCCGCTGATGCGCCGGTACTCCATGAGCAACGATCGTTGCGCCGACTGCCGCACGTGGGCACCGGCCGCCACTTCCAGTATCCGGCCGAGGTCGCGCACGATCGTGGCATACATCGGCTGCTCCGCGGGCCCGGCCACACGTTCGCCCGACCGAACCGCGGCCTCGACCTTTTCCGCGAGCAGTGCCGGATTCCCCACCGCGACCCGGTCGAGCAGGATCCACCCACCGGTGACCGCATCAGCTGTGTCGTCGGACGCGCGACCCGGCGCCACGCGCGAGACCGTGCCGTCCCGCAGGTCGGTGATCTCGATACCGCCCAGCTTTATGAACGGATATTTGCCGAGGATTCCGTCGACGGCCGCGGCGATCTCATCGACCGTACGTCTCGACACGCCGGAGTCTTCGAATCCGGCGATCCGGAGGCCATGGCGTGCGGCCAGCGCGCGTGCGGCGGCCACGGCGTCGGGATCGGTCCGCACGTGGGAGCGTTTCGCCTCCGCCGGCGCGGGTTTCGGCTTGCCCGCCTTGTGGCTCTTGCCCGGCCCGACCGGTTTCCCCGCGTCGGGCCGAGGCTCCTTGCGGCGCGGCGGAAAGACTTGACCCGGTGCTCGACCGCCGTCGTTTCGCGACCAGGGCGTGCCGGGCGCGTTTCGCATCCACGGCGATTCGGTGGGTGGCCTCGTCCATCGGGTCTCCGGCGACCGCTGGACGGCCGCCGGTCCGGACGCGCCGGGTTTGGGTGCCGCCGCGGGCGACGGTTCGGTGGCGGTAGGCGTGGCGGTGGCCGGTGACGACGGGGTACGCCCGGTCGGCGCGGCGTCCCGGGCGGTCGGCGTGGCACGGTCCTGGACAGCAGGAGTCGAGCCGGGGTCGGCGGCCGGCTGTCCGGACGAGCCGGTATCGCCGGCCGGGCCGTAGTCACCCGGGTTCATCGAGCCGGGCCCGTACGGGTCGCCGGTCGGTTGATAGCCGGGTTGCGCGGTTCCCCGCGCGGCGGTGGGGTCACTCGCCGCAGCGCTGGGGTCGGCGGCCTGAGCGGTGGGCCTGGAGGGGACCGTCGGTTCGTCTGCGGAAGTTGGCGCGGTGGCGGCGGGAGCGGGATTCGGTCTGCCGGCTTCGGGTGTGGAGGGGGCTGGCGACGGCGCCGGATCTCGCGGCTGGTCGTACGGCGCGTTGCCGACCGGGGTGGAGTGGAACGGATCCTGTTTGCGGAGCTGGGAGCCGATGTTCCGGTCCTGGTCCAGCATGACCTCGCCGGTGTCGGCGACGCTGCTGCTCATCCCGTGCAGATTGTGGACCAGGTTCTCGAAGCCGGTGATGCCCTTGTCGGCGGCGGGCTCGTAGCTGTCGCCGAAGGCCCGGCCCGGCTCGTCGTCGCCCCAGCAGTTGCCCTCGGCGGCGAGTCTTTCCTTCAGGCGGGCGAGTTCCTCCTGCGCGGTGTCGGCGATGGCGGCGAGTTCCGGGGTCAGCGCTCGCAGCAGGTCGGTGTCCACCCGCAACGCTTGACCCATGTCCCGGCAAACCCTTCACCTGCGTCGACCACACCGAGAGAAGACATTGTCCCCTCGGAGCGCACCTACCCGGTGTTCTCTGTTCTCAGAATTGGGAACGGTCTTCGGCTGCACCGTGGCGCAACGGGTGCCGCGCACCGCACGGCTGCGGGCCCGGCGACCGCCCGATCGTTGGCCGCCCGTATGCCGGTCGCCTTGGACCGGCGATCGGGATCGTGTGGTGTCGCTGCGCCAACCGGCGACGCCCGTGTCGCGATCAGGCGACCAATGGCGGGCGAGCGCCGCAGGATGCCTCGTTGTCGCGTGCGGTGATGCGGGCATACAGTCGCAGCAGCACCTCACGCAAGGTGACGCCCAGGTCGGTGGCCCGAATGGCGGCGAGTTCGAGTGCGAGGTCGTTGGTGAGCGTGCCGGGATCGCTGAGCATTTCGTCGAGCACCATCCCGCTGACAGCCTGTTCGCGGGTCAGGGGGACCGTGGGCAGCCAGCTGAGTTCCCAGGCCGCGCCGAAGGAAAGCAGCCGTGCGGTTTCCGGGGTGACGTCGCTGGTGATGATCGAATCGGTGATGTCGAGTGCCATGATCCGCTCTCATTCACTCTCGTGCGGGTTGACGCGGAACGGCCGCCGGCGCGGAGGGCGGTGGCCGTGCTCGGCCACGGCCCGTACGCGGTGGCTTCGTCCGTGCCTTGATTACTCGGTGCCCGAATGTTTCGGGAGACCGGCGCGAGCGCGGTGGGCGGGGTGGTCACGCCCGGCGTATCCGAATCGGCTCGCGCGGTGACGAGGTATCCGTATCCGGCACCTCCTAGAGTTGTCGAGCCACCCGGCTCCGCAGGTGGGAAAAACCCTGCGGCGAGCTGGAATTGCGGTGGCTTCGAGAACAAGGCTAGGGAGTGACACCTCATGCTGTCAACGAAGCTTTAGCGCTTCGTGATGATATTTGATGAGCATTCGCGCTTCGCAAAAGTCCTTCGGCTCAATACTTGTCGACGATGGGCTTTGATAACGGCCCTGGACCGCCAGAGGAACCGGTCGAAGCGTGTTGGAAAGCGAATGTGGCAACCTTCGATCGCGCGGCGTCCGGCGAATTGATCCTCCGGCCGCATTGCTTGTTGGCAACGAAATTCGCCGGACGCGATTCATCCGACACCGCTTGCCATTTGATGACTAAAATGTCGCATCGTGATACGCCGTGAGCATGCGTACGCAAGGTGCAGGATGGGAGGCGCGGGATGGTTGACTCGGGCTCGGACGAGCAGGTCGGCAACCTGGTCCGCAGGCTACGACTGGAGCGCGGCTACACCCAGGCGTCGCTCGCCACCAGAGCGGGCTGCTCCCGCAGCCTCATTCAGCAGATCGAGAACGGTAGCCGGATTCCGCCACTCGCGCTGCGCGAACGCCTGAGTCTCGCGCTCGGCTCGGAGCTGCCGACCGACGGCAGCGCCGATCCGGCGACCGATCCGACCAGCAGCGCCTACTACGACCTGCGGATGCGGTTCAACGTCCTGCTCGGCAAGGACCCCGAATTGGTCTCCCGCGCACTGAGCATCGCGCAGAGCCTGATCGACGCCTCCGGAGCGCGGGCGGAGATCGAGCCGCTGCGCCTGATCGCCGACCGGCAGTTGGAACGCGCCGAGGAGATCCTCGCGCAGATTCCCTCGCGCAGCGCCACGGTGTGGGAATGGAACACCGTCACCGACTGGCTGACCATTCTGGAACAGGCCACCACGTCGGTGCGGGCGATCCACACCGCGGATCTGGGCACGATCGGCGGCGACGTCGGCGACGACTATCACGCGGCGATCCTGCGCCTGGCCGACAAGGCCCATCCACCGAAGATCGATGTGCGGCGGATGTATGTGCTGGACGATATCTCGGATGTCTGGCCCTATGACGACAAACTCTGGAAGCAGGCCCGATCGGGCGTGGAAAGCGTGCTGGTCAAGCGCGAGTACGCCCGTAACGCGCAGAGCATGCTCGTGGTCGACGATCGCTACGTCGCGGTGGGCGAGTACGACTACTCCCGCCAGGCCAGGGTGGCGACGCGCTTCTCCGCGCTGAAGCACGATGTCGCGTTCGCGGTCCGGCGTTTCGAGAAACTCTACGACCTCAGGCGCGCCGGTACGGCGATCGTGGTGGACCAGATCGTCGCGCAACCGCCGCTGGCGGAATTCGAACGACTCGCCGAGGGCAACTGCCGCAGCCTGTTCCGCGCCGCGCTCGAGGAGAGATGGAACACCATGCCCGCACCGGGAGACCCTTCAGAAGGCGAGGTTCCGTGACTCAGAGCCAGGTGCTCACCGATCCGCTCGCCGACCTGGCGACGCTGACCAATCGCTCGGAGGCCAGGAAACGTGAAGTGCGCGGCCAGGTTTCCCGGGACGCCTGGTTCGCCGGGACCGGTGGCCGCCGGTACTCGGGCGTCATCGACGCCTACCACGGCGAAACCGGCCTGGCCCCCGACGCGCACGCGATCGCGGCGCTGGACCGGGCCTGGCGCGAAAGCCTGCACATCGCACCCTCGGCGGAGTATCTCGACGGCAGGCTCTACGACAAGCGGCAGCCGCTGATCCTGCGCGAACTCGCGGCCCGCAAGCTGTTCGAGCGCCTGTCGCATCCGGTGGAGGGAGTGCCGGGCGTCCGGGTGCGCCCGGATGAGGTGATCGTCTGCCCGTACTCGAGCACGATGCTGCTCGAGGAGGCGGTGGCCACCCTGGCCAGGCCGGGCGGGGTGATCGTGTGCCCGGAGGGCTTCTACAAGAGCTCCAGCATCCACGTGGAGAAATTCGGCTTGCGCATCGTCTCCTGCCCGGTGGCTCCGGACGACGGGTTCAAGATCGATCCCGCCCGGCTGGCCCGCTGCCTCGCGGACTTGCGCGCGACGGGCGAGCTGTGCGGCGTGCTGCTCACGCTGCCGGGCAACCCCGTTGTCGCGGACTACACGGCGGCCGAGCTGGCCGAACTCGGACAGGTGCTGCTCGACTGCGGTGTTCCGGTCATCTGCGACATGGCCTTCGACCGGCTGGTGGCCTCGCACATCCCGATCGCGGCACTGCATGTGGAGACCAAGCACGGCATCCGGCGGCTGTACGACGTGGTGCTGACCCTCACGGGAAACTCCAAGGCCTACAACGCCTTCGGTCCGTGCAAGATGGGGGCGGCGTGCACCGGCGACAGCGCGTGGCTGGCCCGGATCCGGGAAAGGCTCACCATCTCGTTCCAGCGCGAGACCACCCATCTGGCGCGCGCGATCCTCGAACACACCGCCGACGATTACTTCGACCGCAATCACGCGCTGATGCGCGCGCAGATCGAGCGGGCGTGCGGCCACATCGCCGCGATCAACAGCAGGTTGGGGACCGACGTGCTGCGGCCGCTGGGCAACCCCGAGGGGATGTTCGTCTCGGTGGTGTTCGACCGCGCGCTGCTCGACCAGGCCGGTGTGCGCACGAGCGCGCAAGTGGAGGACATGCTGCTCGCCGTGGCCGGCGTGGACAGCGTCGCGCTGGACCGGACGGGTTCGCTGCGTCCGGGCGTGCGGTTGAACGTCCTCGCTCCGCGCAAAGCGCCCAGGCACGAGTCGCCCGATCTGATCGATGAACTCTTCGACCGGCTGGAGCAATTGATCCATGACATCCTCGGTGGGCTCACCTATCGCGACGCGCTCGCCGATCGCGGCCTGACCGCGCTGGCGGGGCCGGGTGCCGCGCGGTGATCGTCGGAGTGCCGCGCGAGACCGCGCCACGGGAGACGCGCGTTGCGCTCACCCCGGAGGGGGTGCGCACGCTGTCGGCGGCGGGCCTGCGCGTCCTCGTGCAGGAAGGCGCGGGGCGAGGCGCGGGTTTCCCGGACGAGGAGTACAGCGCGTCGGGTGCGGTCGTCGTCGAGGATCGCGCGGCGGTGTTCGAACGCGCCGGCATCGTCGTCTGGGTGAAACCGCCTGCCTTCGAACTCCACTCGATGCGGCTGCGGCCGGGGACCACGCTGCTCGGCTTCCAGGACCCGCTCCACCGTCGCGACGAGATCGACCGGTTGCGCCGTCGCGGCGTCGAGTCGGTGGCGTTCGACGCGGTGCCACGCGACGACTCGACCACCGAGTTCGACGCGCTGTCCACGATGAGCCGGATCGCGGGCGCGGTGGGTTACGCCGAAGGCAGGCGACTGCTCGCTCCGGCGCGGCGCACCCGCCCGGTCCGTGCCCTGGTGCTGGGGTGCGGGGCCGCCGGACTCGCCGCCATCGGGGCTGCGCGCACGTTCGGCGACGAGCGGCCGACGGCGGTCGGCAACCGCCCCGCACAGCGGACCGCCGCGGTCGAGGCGGGTGCGGGGGAGTTCCTGCCGAATCGGGACGACAACGCGGCGCTGCTGGACGCGCTCACCACGACGCCGCCCGACCTGGTCGTCTGCACGGCCGTGCACCGCGGCTCTCCGGCGCCTCGCCTGCTCGGGCGGGCGGCGCTGGACCTGCTCGGCTCAGGGACAGTGATCGTCGACCTGGTGGCCAAGGCGGGCGGCAACTGCGTCGCGACCGTGCCGGACCGGACGGTCACCCTGCCCAACGGCGTGGTCGTCACGCATCGCTCCAACTATCCAGCGGTCCGTCCGGCCGCGGCCAGCCGCGCGTACGGCGCGGCGGCGGCCGCCATGGTGCTGCGAATAGCCGAGCAGCGACGGAAGTCCCTTGACGCGGGATGAGAACGTGTTCTAATTCTTGGCATGCGCAGATATGACGGCCGCCGCGTGGTGGTGACGGGAGCGGGATCCGGCATCGGTCAGGGCATCGCCCTGCGGCTGCTGGACGAAGGGGCGCAGCTGGTCGCCGCCGACATCGACGCGGCGGGCCTCGCGGCCACCGCGGCGAAGGCGGGCGACGGCGCGGAACGGCTGCGGACGGTCGAGGTCGACACCGCCGACCCGGAGTCGGTGCGCACCGCGACCGCAACGGCGCTGGAATTCCTCGGCGGACTGGACGTGCTGGTCAACGCGGCGGGCATCCTGCGACCCGCACGCACCCACGAGATGCCGCTGGAGGTGTGGGACCGGGTGATCCGGGTGAATCTCACCGGCACCTTCCTGATGACCCAGGCCGCGCTGCCCGCGCTGCTGGACACCGGACGCGGCGTGGTGGTCAACATCTCCTCCACCGCGGCCTTCAGCGCGGCGCCCTACCTCGCCTCCTACGCGGCGTCCAAGGGCGGTGTGAACGCCTTCACGCACGCCATCGCGCTGGAGTACGCCAAGCAGGGTCTGCGCGCGGTGAACATCGTTCCGGCCGGTATCACCAGCGGCATCACGACGAAGTCCATCCTGGACCAGCCGGAGGGTTTCGACCCGCAGCTGTTCTCCCGGATGACCGGATGGCTCAACGGCGGCGCGCTCGGTTCTCCGGAGGACATCGCCGGAGTCGTCGCCATGGTCGCCTCCGACGACGGCAAATATATGACCGGCACCGAGATCAGGGTGGACGGCGGCGCGCTGATGTAGGTCAGCGGGGCGTCGCCACCAGCAGATGGTGCGGAATCGGCGCGCTGCCCAGCCGCCGGTGCTCGACCGCGCAGCCCGCCTGTTCCAGTGCCGCGATCACCTTCGGCACCGGGCGCAGGGTGAACCCGTACGACGTGAACGGAAGCTTCGCCATCGCGTCCGGATCACCGATGCCGATCACCAGACGCCCGCCCGGCCGGACCACCCTGGCGAGTTCGGCGCAGGCCGCCGCCAGGTCCGGCACGAAGTAGACGGTGTTGACGGTGATCGCGGCATCGAGACTGTCGTCAGGCAGCGGCAGCGCGGTGAGCGAGCCTTCCGCCAGCCGCAGGCGACCGGCGGCGATGTCGCTTCCGTGCTTCGAGCGGGCGCGAGCCAGCATGTCGGCGGAGATTTCGACACCGTGCACGACGCCACTCGCGCCGACTCGCTCGAGCAGCAGGGACAGGCCCGCTCCACCGCCGAACCCCACGTCGGCCGCGGCACCGCCCGGCGCGATGTCGGCGGCCTGCACCGCCCCGGCGATGGCGACCTTGTTGCCGCGGTTGAGCACGAAGGCGACGCCCTTGCCGAGCACGCCGTGCGGATTCCCGAGCTGACCGGCGAGGGTGGACAACAGACGGGCCCGGACCGAGTTCATGCGCATCATCGTAACGACCGCTGCCGGGCGGGTGGCGCGGCGAAGATCCGAATACTGTTGCCTCCGGTATCCGTTCGGGTACGGCTTCGCCCAGGGAAAGAGGATCGCGATGCGCCGGCCGATGACCCTCCTCGCCGCCTGCGTGCTGGCATTGCTGCCCACCCAGCCCGCTTCGGCGGCCGGACCGTGGGGTCCGCTCGCGCCGCCGAATCCTTTCCTCGGGCCGACCGGCGGCGCCACCATGCACGGCGACGCGGGGTCCTCGGACGCGACGCCGCTGGCCGGGCCGGACGCCCGCGCCGCCGCGGTCGGCGCGTACCCGCTGGCTTCGGCGTGTCCCACCCTGCTGGAGGGATCGGACCGGCTCGTGGTCGCCCTGTGCACCGCGATCGCGGGACAGACCCCGACGGTGCATCTGCTCGATCCGGCGGCGCCAGGCCCGCTGGCGCCCTCGCTCGCCGCGCTGCCGTTGGCCAAGGGCAGTCTGCTCGGGGGTGTGTACGCCTACCTGGATCAGGACGACCGTTTGGTGGTCGTGGACGGCACCGACCGGTTGCTCCTGGTGCGGCACGAACGGGACGCGGCGGGAACGTGGCGGCTGATCGGCGAAGCGTCCGCCGACCTCGGGCCGGTGATCCCACCGGGGGACAACGTGACGGGACTCGTCCCGGACTGGTCGGGCAACGTGTGGTTCGCGACCGGCCGCGGCGTCGTCGGATTCGTCACCCCGGCCGGGCGGGTCACCGCGTTGACGCTGCCGGCGGGGGAGCAGGTGGCCAACAGCATCTCGGCGGCGCCGCGCGGGCTGGTCGCCGTGGCGACGACGCATGCGCTGTACGAACTGCGGGTCGGCGCGTCCGGCGCTCCGGAGATCGCGTGGCGCGCGGCCTACGACCGGGGATCGGCGCGCAAGCCCGGACAACTCAGCTGGGGCACCGGATCGACTCCCACCTACTTCGGTCCCGAGACCGGCGCCGACTATCTGACCATCGTCGACAACGCCGACGGACAGGTGCACGTCTTGGTGTTCCGTTCCGGCTCCGGCGAATTGGTGTGCACGGCTGCGGTGCTCGGCGCGGGCGGGCCGGGAAGCGAGAATTCGCCGGTCGGGATCGGCCGCTCGATCTTCGTGGCGAGCACCTACGGCTACCCGTATCCGGCGCTGCCCGAGGGAGCGGGACCGGCGTCGCCGCCGGATGCTCCGTTCACCGGCGGGATGACGCGGGTCGATGTCGCCGGCGACGGATGTCATGTGGTGTGGGAGAACGGGATCCGCAGTGCGGCCGTTCCGCGGTTGTCCACCGCCGACAGCCGGCTCTACACGGTCGCTCGCGTCGGTCCCGACCGCACCACGCCTGTGGACGGGTACGAGTTCACCGTCGTCGATCCCGAGACCGGTGCGGTCATCGCCTCGCACCCGCTCCCCGGCACCATCGTCGACGATCCGCTGCAGACCGCACCGTTGATCACTCGGGACCGCCATCTGCTGCAAGGCACGGTCACCGGGATACTTCGCGTCGGTTGAGCCTCCTTACCACGGTGAAGGTGATTCAGGTCACTTCCAGGGAGTGATTCGAGCCCCGGGGTTGCTATTGCGCCGCGAAGGCATGGACGCTCCGCGACTGTGACGCGCGTCTCTCAACTCGGGTGCCACGGTGTCGATTTCGCGTCGCTCGACGCCTGGTAACGGCAGGTGAGGCGAAGATCACATCCCCCGTTATGGTTGCGGCTCCGGTGCTGCATCGAGCGTTCGGACCGGGTGAACCAGATCCTTTTCACTCATTGGTTAATGCGGAGCCTGTCGGGGAACTGCCCGGTCTTTCCAGTGCGCCGCTATGTCTATACCCGGTTTATTACCGCGTAAACAAACTTGTGGTCTCTTTCTATTGACGGGTGCTCAGCAATCGATCTTTCGTGCAAATGAACGTGCAGGTGGGGAGGGGTGTCGGGCACCATGGAGAGGTCTATCCAACTGCTCGGCTAACGCCCGCGGCGAGCGCCGATTCATTGCCGGGAAGCAATCTTGGCGACTTTTCGCTCCGTTTCGCCGGAGCGCTGTCCGCTCGCCGAAACCGCGGTCGCGCGGGTCGCATGCGGTTAGCTGGCACCGGGCTGAAAGGTGCTGCCGCCAGGGTTTGCTGAAGCGCTGCTTAATACGCTTGACCTCGGCAGGGAGGGTTGCGTAGGGGTAACGATTGTGTAGAGTTGACGGTAACGCTGGCCGCAGCTAGAGCAGCGACTCGCTGCGGCCAGCGGAACTCAAATGGGGGACTTCCGAACCGATCTGGCGCCGCTTAGCTGCCGATTGTCCCAGTCACTTCACTCAGCGTGTGCTGAATGTTGGCTGCGTCACAGCCACCGGCTGACTGCTCGATGCCCCGGCTCCTGGATTCGCCCGCTGTGTGGCCGCGCGGCGTCCCACTCCGAACACATACACCAGGAACAACGCCTCGGTGGTGAACCCGATCGCGATGCGAAGCGGCGCGGGCAACGGGCTCGGCGTCACGAATCCTTCGATGCAGCCGCACACCAGCAGCACTCCGACCAGGCCGAGCGCGACGGTCGCGGTCGCCCGTCCCTGCCTGGCCACCGCCTCCACCCGGCTGAGCCGTCCCGGATCGATCAGCGTCCAACCGAGTTTCAGGCCGACGCCGCCCGCGACGAACACCGCGGTCAGCTCCAGAGTGCCGTGCGGAAGGATGAAGCCGAAGAACGAATCCAGCCGCCCCGCCTCGGCCATCAGCCCGGCGCTGACGCCCAGATTGAGCGCGTTCATGAACAGCAGATAGACCGCGGGCAGGATCAAGACGCCGGTGAACAAGGCGATCGCCGTCACCCACGCGTTGTTGGTCCACACCTGCGCGGCGAAGGCCCCCTGCGGATGCTCCGAGTAGTACGTCTCGAACGCGCCGCCAGGTGCGGTGAGACTGCCTGTGTCATCGGGGATGCCGAGCACATCCCGGGCGGAATCGAACCGATCCACCCAGACGGCCAGCCCGGCCGACACCGACAGGAACGCCGCGGCCACGCAGGCCCACCAGGGCCACGACCGGTAGAGCGCCGCGGGGAAGCGATGGCTGAAGAACCGCCCGATCTCCTGCCAGGTGTCGGCTCGCGTCCCGAGCACCCGGCCGCGCGCACGCGCCAGCAGAGCGCTCAGCCCGGCGATCAGCTCCGGGTCGGGGCTGTGCGACTGCAACCGCGCCAGCTGCTGGGAGGTGCGGCGGTAGAGCACGACGAGTTCGTCCGCCTCCGCGCCGGTCAGCTTGCTCCGTTTGGACAGATAGTCGAGCCGGTCCCACGCCCTGCGGTGCGCCAGGCTGTATGCGTCCACGTCCATTCGGTTGCCTCCCACTCCCGCCGGTCGCAAGAATGCTATCGACATGGCTGAGTTCACCACCGGCGAAGCAGTGGCCTTGGAACTGCCGATCGCCCGGATCCCCACCAGGGCCACCGCGTTCCTGATCGACGTGCTGGCCCAGTGCGCGCTCGGGTTCGTGCTGTTGTTCGCGATCGTCACGCTGCTGCTGCCCGCGAGCGTCGACTCGGCGTGGCTGGACGTGGTCGTCCTGGTGACCATCGTGACGGTGCTGGTCGGCTACCCGGTGGCCTGCGAGACCGCTTGGCGCGGGCGGACGCTGGGAAAGCTGATGCTCGGGCTGCGGGTGGTGCGCCAAGACGGCGGGCCGATCGACTTCCGGCACGCGCTCACCCGCGGCCTCGCCGGCGCGATCGTCGATTTCTGGATGCTCGGCGGGTTCGGCGCCATCGCGGTGCTCACCTCGATGTGCTCGCCGCAGGCGCGGCGGATCGGTGACGTGCTCGCGGGCACCGTGGTCGTGCACGCGCAACACCCGCTGCCGCCGCCCGCGCTGGCGATCGCGCCGCCGTGGCTGACCGGCTGGAGCGCGCAGCTCGACCTGTCCGGGCTACCGGAAGACCTCGCGCTCGCGGCGCGGCAGTACCTGACGCGCTTGCGCACGCTGACGCCCGCGGCGCAACACCAACTGGGCACGGCGCTCGTGACCGAGGTGTGCGACCGGTTGCGCGTCGCGCCACCGGCCGGGTATCCGCCGTCGCAGGTGCTCGGCGCGGTCATCGCCGAACGGCAGCGCCGAGTGCTGCCGCGGCCGCTGTTCCCGGTGTTCCCGCCGCCCGCCGGTCAGCCGTTCGCCGCCAGGTAGTCGTCGATCTCGCGCAGATAGGCGTCCTGCCGGGCCGGGGTGATCCAGGAGGCGCGGAACGAGTTGCGGGCCAACTCGGTCAGCTGATCCACCCCAAGACCGCCCTCATCGGCGAGCGCGAGGTAGTTGTCGGCCACGTACGCGCCGAAGTACGCGGGGTCGTCGCTGTTGACCGTCACCGTCAGCCCGCGGTTCAGCAGGCCGACGATCTCTTCGGCTTTCATCCGCGCCGTGACGAAGGAGTTCGACACCGGGCAGCAGGTCAGGGCGATCCCTTTGAACGCGGCCAGTTCGACCAGACGGTCGTCCTCCACGATGTTGGTGCCGTGGTCGATGCGGTCGACGGCGATGTCCTCCAGCGCCTGGCGGATGTGCTCGATCGAATCCGGCTGGTCGATGTCGCAGTGTGCCGTCAGCAGGAAGCCTTCCGCGCGGGCGCGCTCGAAGACGGCGGCGAACTTGCTCGGCGGGTTGCCCCGCTCGTCGGAATCGAGCCCGACGCCGAGAATCCAGCTCTTGTACGGCAGCGCTTCCAGCAGCGTCGCCATGGCGTATTCCGCGGAGTGGTCGCGCAGGAAACACAGGATCAGTTCGGCGGACATCCCCAGTTCCCGCCGCGCCCGAGCGATCGCCGACCGGTATCCGCTGATCACCGTGGGGAACGGGATGCCGCGTCCGGTGTGGGCCTGCGGATCGAAGAAGAGTTCGGCATGACGCACGCCTTGGCCGTGCGCCCGGCGCAGATAGTCGAAAGCGAGGTCGTGGAAGTCCTCCGGGCGCTGCAAAACGCGCATCGCGGGGTAGTAGACCTGGAGGAACGACGTCAGGTCGTGGAACCGATAGGTCTGCTTGACCTCCTCCACGCTCTTCTCCGGCAGTTCGATGCCGTTGCGCCGGGCGAGGCGGAACTTCAGCTCCGGCTCCAGCGTCCCTTCCAGATGCAGGTGCAGTTCCGCTTTGGGCAATCCGCGGACGAAGGCGGCGAGATCTGAGGCCATGGGGTCATGATCCTCCTCGGCGGGCGCGCGAGGACGCTCTTCGACGAGTCCGCGGCCCGACGGGAAGACTCAGAGGGCTCCGGATTGCTTCAGTTCCAGGTATTCGTCCGCCAGAGCCTCCGGCAGGCGTTCCGGGGACGCCGCGACGACCGCGATCCCGCTGCGGCGCAGCGATTCCTGAACCAGTGCGCGTTCGGCGAGCACGGATTCGGCGGCGGCCGCGGCGTAGAGGTCGTTCAGGTCTTCGCGCCGGGCGGCCGCCGCGGCGACATCCGGATCGGTCACCGAGACGATGAGCACCCGGTGCCGCTGCGCCAGGACCGGCAGCACGGGCAACAGGTTCTCCTCCACCGCGGCGCCGTCGAGGCTGGTGAACCAGACCACCAGGCTGCGCCTGCGGGCGCGCTGAACGGCCGCTCGCACCAGTCCGGCGCTGTCGGTGTCGACGAGAGCGGGAGCGATTCCGGCCATGGCGTGCAGCAGCTTCGCCTGCAGACCTCTTCCGCCTGCACCGCGCACCTCGGCGCGCGCTCGGCGGTCGTAGGCGAGCAGATCGACCGAATCGCCCGCGGCGACCGCCAGACCGCCGAGCAGCAGGGCCGCCTCGATGCTCGCGTCCAAGCGCGTTCCGTCCCCGACCCGTCCCGCGCTGACCCGGCCGGTGTCCAGCAGCATCAGCACGTGCCGGTTGCGCTCCGGACGCCAGGTGCGGACCAGGACGTCGGTGGCGCGGGCGGTGGCGCGCCAGTCGATGGCGCGCACGTCGTCCCCGGCGACGTACTCGCGGAAGGAGTCGAATTCGGTGCCCTGACCGCGCAGGTTGGCCAGATTGCGGCCGTCGAGATGCTGCAATCGCTTGACTTTCGACCGCAGCAGCCGCTCAGCGCGGAACGCGGGCAGCGCCCGCACCCGGGCGGGCACGTCCCGTCTCGTCTGCCTGCCCGCCAGTCCGAGCGGGCCGAGCAGTCGCACCGTGACCTGGCCGGCCACCCGGTCGCCGCGGTAGGCGGGCGTGAGCGTGGTGCGGAGACGGACTTTGGTGCCAGGGGGGAGATCCAGGCCGTGCGTGCGGTTCTCGGCGCGTGCGCTGCCGGGCCAGTCGTCCCAGACCGTGCCGCGCAGTCGGCGCGCTCCTGTGTTGACCGCGACGAGTTCCACTTCGACGGAGCGCCCGAGCCGCACCGTGGTCAGTGCCTCGCGGGAAAGCGTCAGGTCCCGCGCGCGCCCCACCGCGGCGAGATCGATGAGCAGCCCGGCGGCCAGGACGCAGGTCACCACGACCACGCCGAGCACGGACGGCAGGACCAGGGTGACGAACAGGGCCGCAACGCCTGCCGCGGCGGCCAGCCGACCGGTGACGACCATCGGCTACACCGGGACCGGAACCGAAAGCAGCAGCGACGACAGCACGCCCTCGGTGGTCACGCCGTCCAGTTCGGCTTCTGGACGCAGGTGCAGGCGGTGCCGCAGCACGGCGACGGCGACGGCCTTCACATCGTCCGGTGTGACGAAGCCGCGTCCGTTGAGCCAGGCGAACGCGCGGGCGGCCGCCATCAGCGCGGTCGCGCCACGGGTCGACGCGCCGTGCCGCACAGCGGGCGAGGTGCGGGTGGCCCGGCACACGTCGACGGTGTAGGCGAGCACCTCGGGGCTGATCGTGGTCTGCGCGATCGCGGCGCGCGCGGCGGCGATGTGCGCCGGGCCCGCGACCGGGCGCAGCCCGGCGGCGGTGAGGTCGCGCGGATCGAAGCCCGCGGCATGGCGTTGCAGGATGCGGAACTCGTCGTCGCGGCCGGGGAGGTGGATGTCCACCTTGAACAGGAACCGGTCCAGCTGCGCCTCCGGCAGCGGATAGGTGCCCTCCTGCTCGATCGGGTTCTGAGTAGCGACGACGACGAACGGATCGGGCAGCGGCTGCGGCTTCCCGTCCACCGAGACCTGGCGCTCCTCCATCGACTCCAGCAGGGCCGACTGGGTCTTCGGCGGCGTGCGGTTGATCTCGTCGGCGAGCAGCAGGTTGGTGAACACCGGACCCTGCCGGAAGGTGAACTCGGCGGAGTGCGGATCGTAGATCTGCGACCCGGTGACGTCGCCCGGCATCAGGTCCGGGGTGAACTGCACCCGCGCGTGCTCCAGGTCGAGCGCCGTGGCCAGCGCCCGCACCAGCAGTGTCTTGGCCACCCCCGGCACGCCTTCGAGCAGTACGTGGCCGCGGCACAGCAGGGCGAGTACCAGGTACATGACCGCGTTGTCGTTGCCGACCACCGCTTTGCCGATCTCGGCGCGCAGGGCGTGGAACGCGGCGCCCGCTTGCTCGGCCGTCGGGGTGGTTTCGGTGCTGGTCATTGCGTCTCCTGTGGTTCGCGGGCGTTCCCGCAGGCCATGAGCCGGACAAGCGGTGCGCGACGGCGTCTCATCCGACCTCCGATTCGATCCGTTCGAGCTGAGCGGCGACCATCCGGAGGGTCTCCGGATCGGGCACCGGGCCGAACAGCGCGGCGCCGATCCGGGCGGGGTCGGCGCCGATGCGCGCCGCGATCACGGCGACGATCCGGTCCGGCGGGGTGTCGGCCGTGATGCCGAGCGGGGTGCGAACGCGGCGCAGCGTGGCCGCCCGCAACTTCCCCGCGACGTGATCGTGGTCCTTCGCGCGGCGGTACAGCGCCGCCTGGCCCGCGAGCAGTTCGTTCGCGGCCACCTCGACCGGCCGCGGCTCGCGCACCAGAGCACCCCGTCTGCGGGCACGCCACCACACCACCACCGCGGCGGCGATGAGGAACTGCACGCCGCCGTAGAAGACCGGCGCGGGCAGCCGGTCCCAGATCGCGTCCTCGCCCGTCCCGAAGCCGGGGCGGTCCGGCGGCGGGACATCGGGCAGATCCGGGGGCGGTTGCGGGGGCGGGGCGGTCGGCGCGACCGGCGCGCCGCAGGACTGCAGAGCGCCGTAGACCAGCAGCAACACCGCGGCCGTCACGGCGAGCACCGCCCAGAACCGGGGGTCGCGCAGCACCTTCGGCAGCGGCGGCAGTGTGCGCCCGGTGCGCGGAGCCCGCTCAACCGCCTCGATCTCCACTGGTTCCGGTGCGGGCGGGGGAGCGGATGCGGAGAACCGGTCGGCGTACTCCAGCCTGCGGTACTCGTCCTCGGTCGCGCGGCGTCCGCCGTAGACCACCTCGTCGAAACTTTGTGCGGCCGGCTGGATCTCGGTGGCGGTCTCGAGCGGCAGCGCGGTCGTCACGTCGTCGGCGGTCTCCCGCGCGGTGCGCGACCGCCGGACCTCGAGCACACCGCCTTGCTCCAGGCCGCGCAGCACGGCGCGGAAACGTTCCCGCAGGGCACGGTCGAAATCCCGCTGCCGAGCGGCGGATTCGGCGGCGGCGCGATGTTCGGCGGCGGCGCCGAGTCGTGGGGTGCCCGGCGCCGGGTCGTTCGTGGTGTGCGGACCTTTCGACAACACGACCTCGGCCGGTCGCTGCCCCGGCGGGGCGGGATCGCTCATCGCGCCTGCCTCCGGGGAATGCGGATGTCCAATCCCTCTCTGCGACAGCGCCGATCGACGTAGCACACCACGCGCGACGAAGCCTCGACCACTTCGCCGAATGCCGTCAGCAGCAGAACCGCCGACGTGACCAGCACGAGCACCGGCCAGCGGTGGGTGCCGGAGAAATCCGAGACGAACAGCGGAATGGCCAGCAGCGGGACCGCGAGCAGCGTGAACAGCGCCCGCTGGACGATCCAGAGCCCGGTGGTCGGCCACTCCGCGCCCTCCGCGAGCAGTTTCGCGCGTGCGACGCCGTCGCGATGCGAAGTGCGCTCGACGAACAACACCGGCACCGTCACCCAGCGGCGGGCGCGCAGCCAGCCCAGCCAGATCCCGGCGAGCGGCAGCGTGACGATCGGCAGGCCGCTCACCGCGAGCACGCCGACCCCGACCACGGTGAACAACAGTTGGAACACCAGCAGCGGGCCGAGCGTCGCGCCGAATCGGCGGAGCGCCGTCCCCTGGCCGATCGGCGCGCCGCCGACGGTCGCGAGCCCGAGGGCCACGGTCGTGCCGCGTAACGCGAACCGCAGCAGCCACGCGCAGGCCGCGGTGGCCAGGATCGCCGACCACGCGGTGCCGGTGTCGGAGCCGCCGGTGAGCGCGGAGCCGCCCGCGGTCACCGCGACGACCACGGCCTCGGCGAGTAGGAATCCCGGCACGCTCACCCAGGCCAGGGCGCGGATGTTCGCCTGGATCAGCGCGAACGGCACATCGAGCAGTTCACGGAAACTCAGCGGTCGGATCGGCACCGTCGTTCCAGGAGACCCCGGTACCGGATCTGTTCCCGCCCCGACGGCGCCGGCCGGTTCGGCGGCTGGCAGCACGGGCCGAGTCTAACCGTCAGCGTCGCAGTAAGCGGTCCACCACGTGCCGGTAGCGAACCGGATCGATGGGCGGGAGGCCGAGCAGCGCGCGCAGGTAGACGCCGTCGCCGACCAGCCGGATGAGGTCGGCCCGCACCGGGTCGTCGACCTCCTCGTCCAGACCGTCCGACCAGGAAGTCATCATGTCGGCCAGCGCCCGCTGCACCTCGCCCGGCTCCGGGGTGGCGTCGATGGTGCGCATGGTCGCGAGCATCGACCGGTAGAGCTCGAGTTCTACCGCTTCCGCCTCGTCGGCCGGGTTCGGCGTCTGCAGGTACCACTCGGCAACCGAGCCGCCTTTGGCGACCGCGCTGTCCAGCTGCTGGCCCGCACGGTCGGCCAGTCTGCGGACCAAGCCCGCTAGCAGGGCGTCTTTGCTCTTGAAGTGATAGAGCAAGCCGCCTTTGGAGACGCCCGCGGTGGCCGCGACGTTCTCCAACGTCACGTGCGCCATGCCTTTTTCCAGGAGCAAGGTCTCGAGCGCGTCCAGGATGCGGTCGCGGGTGTCAGCCGTCACCAGGATGACTATACCGTCCGGACGGTTAGGTGAGTACTATACCGTCTGGACGGTAAGAAACCAGACGACGGAAGTCGAGAAAGTCATGACCCCCCAGACCACCCCGGCCACCGAACTATCGACCAACGCCCCGCCCCGCGCGGGGGCACGCGAGTGGGTGGGGTTGTCCGTGCTGGCGCTGGCCCTCCTGCTGCTGGCCGTCGATGCGACGGTGCTCGATCTGGCCGTGCCCGCGATCAGCGCCGATCTCGCGCCCACCACGCCGCAACTGTTGTGGATCATCGACGTCTACTCGTTCGTGCTCGCCGGACTGCTCGTCGTCATGGGCAATCTGGGCGACCGGATCGGGCGGCGCAAACTGCTGTTGCTCGGCGCGGCCGGATTCGGCGCGGCCTCTGTGCTGGCGGCGTGGGCCCTCACTCCGGAGATGCTCATCGCGGCACGCGTGCTGCAGGGTGTCGCCGGCGCGACGTTGATGCCCGCCACGCTGGCGTTGATCCGGTCGATGTTCCTCCATCCGCGGCAGCGAACCGTCGCGATCGCGGTGTGGAGCGCGATGGCGGGCGGTGGCGCCGCGGCGGGACCGCTGTTGGGCGGCTGGCTGCTGGAGCACTACTGGTGGGGTTCGGTCTTCCTGGTGAACCTGCCGGTCATGCTGGTGCTGATCGGACTGGGTCCAGTGCTGATCCCGGAGTCGCGTGATCCGCGACCCGGTCGCTTCGACCTGCTCAGCGCCGTGCTGTCGATGCTCGCGCTGGTGCCGGTGGTGTACGCGGTGAAGGAATGCGCCGCGCACGGTCCGAGCGTGCGGGTCGCGGTGGTCGGCGTGCTCGGCCTGCTGGCCGGCGCGTGGTTCGTGCGCAGGCAGCGACGGCTGGCGCAACCGATGCTGGATCTGGCGCTGTTCGCGCTGCCGAAGTTCCGTACGGCGGTGCTGACCAATCTGCTCGCGGTGTTCGCGCTGGCCGGTGTGCTGTTCTTCGGCTCGCAGTATCTCCAGCTGGTGCTGGGGCGCTCCCCGCTGCAGGCCGGTTTGCTGCTGCTGCCCGGTCTGACGGCCGGGATGATCGCCTCGCTCGCCGCGGCCTGGTTGGTGCGGCGACTGCGGCCGGGCACGGTGCTCGGCGGCGCGCTGATCACGGCGGCGGCGGGCGCGGCGCTGTTCGGCTTGCTCCGCCCCGACGCGGCCACCAGTACGACGCCGTTCGTGCTCGGTTTCCTGCTCATCGGGGCGGGGGTCGGTGTCGCGCTGACCGTGTCGTCGGATCTGGTGGTCGGCTCCGCGCCGCCGGAACGCGCGGGTGCGGCCGCCGCGGTCTCCGAGACCGCGTACGAGACGGGCGTCGCGCTGGGCGTCGCGATACTCGGCAGCGTGGTCATGGCGATCTTCCGCAACGGCATCGACCCGACCCACGTGCCCGGAGACCGGATGGCGGCCGCGTCCGAATCGCTGGGCGCCGCCACCGCTTTCGCCCGTGAACTGCCGGAGGCCGCCGGGCGCTCGTTCCTCGCCTCGGTGCACGAGTCCTTCGTCTCCGGCATTCACTTCGCGGCCGTCGGCACCACCTCGATTCTGTTGATCGCGGCGGTGGTGGCGTTCCGGTTGCGCCGAGTGCGTGGATGATTTCTGTCAGGTGGGCGGCACGCGCTGCGCCCATGTCGGTACCCAAACGTCTGCGGCGGGTGCGTGCGCTCGCCTCGCGTCGAGGTAGTCGCGAAGTTCGACGAGGGCGGGATGGGGATTGTCACCGCGCCAGATCATCGACATCGGGTAGACCGGCGTCGGCTGACGCACCGGAATTCGCCGCAGGTCGTAGCGGTCCGGCCACAGATACCGCGACCCTTCGCCGATCAGGGTCGCCAGGTCCGACGCCTCCGCGATCTCGTCCAGCAGAGCCTCTTTCGCGAAGACCGGGCCGAGAATGTCGATGGTGAACCCGAAGGTGGTCGCGAATTCGGCGTAGTAGTCGGCCACCTCGCCACGGACAGGCAGGCCCGGCATCCAGATCCGGTGCCCGGCAAGCTGCCAGGGCGTGACGGCGCGGGCGGTGGCGAGGGGGTGGCGGGGGCCGACCAGCAACTGGTGTGGCTCGTCGATCACTCGGGCAGTGCTGATCGCATCGGGGAGACGCTGCCGCGGGGGGACGGCGTGGAAGGTGGCATCGATTGTTCCGGCTTCCACGGCGGCGATCGCCGCGTCGAGGTCGGCGTCGAGGGTGACGACGTCCAAATCGATGCCGGGATGCGTGCGGTGGAAATCCTGGAGCAGCACTCCGGTCACGATTCGCCGGGCGACGATGTCGACACGGAGCACGCGCCGGCCAGGGCGCACCGAGGCGTCGGCGCGCTCGGCGACCCGGAGCAATTCACGGGCGTGCGGCAGGAAGGCCTGACCGTCGATGGTGAGTTGAGCGCCGCGTGCGGTGCGGGCGAACAAGCGCACGCCGAGGTCTTTCTCCAGCGACGCGATGCGCTTGGAGACCGCCTGCTGAGTGATCGCGAGTTCCGCGGCGGCTTCTTGGAACTGGCCGGCGTCCGCGGCGGCGACGAAGGTTCGCACGGCGTTGAGATCCACGCGGAAACCCTAGCCACACAACGAATCGTTGTGGCTCGCCGCCCGATCGGTTGTTTGATTCGGCGTCATCGGTCTTGCTTTGATCACGGCGATCAACAGCGAGTTGTCCGAAGCGGGAGGTGCGCAGCTTGGCGACCGGACGATCCCTGGGGCGGCCGTTCGGTTGGCTGTGGACGGCCTACGCGGTCAGCGCCTACGGCTCCGGGCTCGGATTCGGCGCCTTGCCGCTGATCGCCGTCCTGGTGTTGCACGCGGGACCCGCGCAGGTGTCCGCGCTGTCGGCGGTGGGGCCTGCGGTGGGCGCGCTGATCGCGTTGCCGCTCGGGCCGTGGGTGGAGTTCCGCCGCAAGCGGCCGGTGCTGATCGCGATGGACCTGATCCGGTTCGCGGTCATGATGACGATCCCGCTCGCCTACGCCTTCGGCCGGCTCGGTTTCGTCCAATTGCTGGCGGTCTCCGCGGTGGTCGCGGCGGCCAAGATCGCCTTCAACGCGGCGAGCGGCGCGTATCTCAAAGCCATCGTGCGGCCGCAGGACCTACTCGTGGCCAACGCGCGGTTCGAATCGACCACGTGGAGCTCCATAGCCGTCGGGCCGCCGCTGGGCGGGGCGGCGATCGGCCTGTTCGGACCCGTCACCACCGTGGTTGCCGATGCGCTGAGCTACCTGTGCTCCGCGCTGGCGGTCACGGCGATTCGCGGCCG
The DNA here is from genome assembly GCF_044389845.1 of Nocardia sp. NPDC019323. Lineage (NCBI taxonomy): Bacteria > Bacillati > Actinomycetota > Actinomycetes > Mycobacteriales > Nocardiaceae > Nocardia > Nocardia sp. NPDC019323. The sequence goes on along the minus strand of NZ_JBIRYN010000002.1, from coordinate 336,550 downwards.
GGAGGACACCCCGCGGCGAACCGGCGAGCGCAGGATGCGGGCCGCTGAGTTGCTCGACGGCTGGCGGCACATTCTGGGTCATCCTGGCCTGCGGGCGCTCTACTTCAACCAATTGCTGGTCGGCGGGTTGATCATGGCCACCGAGCCGTTGCTGGCCGTACTGCTGCTCGGTGAGCTCGGCTTCCCACCCTGGCAGTACTGCCTGGCGTTCGCCGCCCCTTGCGTCGGCGGGCTGATCGGCGCACGCCTCGCCGGTCGTGTCGTACGGCGGTACGGCCGGCACCCGGTCCTGCGTACCGTCGGCACGCTGCGCGCGATCTGGCTGATCGGCCTCGCGTTCGTCCAGCCAGGTGTCGCGGGCCTGGCGACGGTGATCGCTGTCGAGCTCGCGATCATCGTCAGCATGAGCCTGTACAACCCGGTACTGGCCACCTATCGGCTCGAGCACACACCGGAGGACCGCGTCGCCCGCGCCTTGTCGGCCTGGTCGATCAGCAGCAGCGCCGCCATCGCCGCGCTCAGCGCGCTCGGCGGACTGCTCGCCGACGCCACCAGCCCACGCACGGCGATCACAGTCGCGGGACTGCTGATTCTCGCCAGCCCGTTGCTGCTACCCCGCCGCGAGGATTCCGCTCCCGACCAGGCGACAGCCGATGCCCGGCCACCGGCAGCGAGCGTTTCCCGCCGCACGACCGGTCGCTGAGACCGTCGAAATGCTCGCCGGAACATCTGCACGGTGAAGACGTCGTCAGGCCGGGCGGGCGAGCCGGGTCGGCGCCAGGCGGCCGCGAAGGGTGACGGAGTCGCCGAGCTGCCAATGCCGCGCCTCCGGCTCGGCAGCCGCCGCGACGGTCGTGCCGGAGGCGAGCAGCAAGCCCTCTTGCTTGGCGAGTTCGCACAGGCGGGCCGCTTCGTTGACCGCGTCGCCGATGACGGTGAACTCGTAGCGCTGATGCGCGCCGACATTGCCCGCGACCACCCGGCCCGCGGCCACGCCGATGGCGGCGACGAAATCGGCCGCGTCGCTGTCGAGCCTGGCCCGGATCGCGCGGGCGGTGGCCAGCGCCGCGCCCGGTGCGTCGGCCAGCGGCGCGGGCGTGCCGAAGACGGCGAGGGCCGCGTCGCCCTCGAATTTGTTCACCAGCCCGCCGTGGCGCTCCACCTCGTCGACGACGATGCCGAAGAACCGATTGAGGATGGCGACCATCTCCGGCGCGGGGATGCTCGCGGCCATCGTCGTCGAGCCGACGATGTCGATGAACAGGGCGGCGGCATCGGTCTCCACACCGCCGAGCGTCGGGTCGCCCGCCAGTGCGGCCGCGGCGACCTCGCGCCCGACATGCCTGCCGAACAGGTCCCTGATCTGCTCGCGCTCGCGCAGCCCTTCCACCATATGGTTGAAACCGCTCTGCAGCTCACCGAGTTCGGTGCCGTCGTAGACGGCCAGCGCCACATCGAAATCGCCGTCCTCCACCTGACGCATCGCCCGGCGCACGCCGCGGATGGGAGCGACGGTCGCGGCCAGGGTCTGCGTCATCAGCAGCAGACCGAAGACCAGCGTCGCACCGCCGAGCGACAGCACGCAGACCGCCAGCCGCGCCTTGGTGACGTCCTGCATCGTGAGCGCCAGCACCGCGAGCACCATCATCCCGGCCACCGGCAGGCCGGAGCCGACCATCCAGACGATGAGCGAGCGCCCGAAGACGCCGATGTCGCGGCGCCGGCCGGAATCCGCCGCTTCCAGCACCCTGGCGGTGACCGGCCGCAGCGCGAACTCGATGATCAGATAGCTGTTGGCGCACACCACGATGGCGCTGAACGCGATGCCGAAGGCCACTTTCGGGATCAACCGCGGTTCGGCGAGGCCGTACAGCGTGGTCAGCAGCACGAGTCCGCCGCACCACAGCAGCGCTTGATCGCGCACCAGCTTGCGGGGCACCGCCGCGGCCGCGGCTTGCTCGTCCTCGGTCGGCACGTGCTCGGGGTCGGTGGCCCAGCGCAGAACGCGCAACCCGCGGCTGGTGCCCCACCACAGCCCGAGCAACAGCGCGCAGGCCGCGTACAGCGGCGCGGCGAGCGCGTCGAGCAGCAAGAGATCCTGGGTGAACACCGATGGACCCGGCAGGACGAAGCCGACCAGGACGATCGACACGACCATGCCGGTGAGATTGCCCAGCAGCGTGGGCACCGTGAGCAACAACTGAACGCGGATACGGCGCACCCCCGACGACTCCTCGGCGGACCCGAGCAATCGCGACCCCCACGGCGCCGCGGCGAGCGTCACCTCCCTGTGCTGCATGGGTGCAGCGTATGCCGAGCAGCGCCGCGGCGTGGCGGACGCGACCCGGCGACCCGGTCCGCGAATCGTTTCTGCCGTACGCGCCGAAGGCAGGTTCCAGGCGAGGACTCGTCGAGGCCGCAGAAAGGGCCGATCGGTACATGCGCGGACGTCTTGTGGCGTTGTCGAAATCCGAATCGGGTCCCGAAGGGCGCGGCGCGGTCGTTACTCGCGCTGTGCCGTCGCGCAAGGCCCGATCCGGCGGGGAGGCCCCGGCTGCGCCGATCCGCGGGCAGTGTGCCTGTACAGGGCCGATCCGCAGTGGCGGAGCATCCCTCCGCAGGCCCGCCCGGCGCGGCAGACCTGCGGTGCCGTCAGTGGCCCGGTGGCAGCTCGCGGCGATTGGGCTCGGGAAGTTCGGGACGGTGGTGGCCCGGCAGTTCGTCCCTGCGGGCGCCGGTGGGCAGGCCGTAGCCGGCGGCGCCGGTGGGTGGAAGCGAGGAATAGCGCGGCGCGGGGTAGGCGGCGTCGACAACGGTCGAAGCGATGTGCTGGGCGTGCGCGATCTCGGGCGCGCCGGGCTGCAGCTGGTAGCCGACGGCCTGCGGGTGCGAGGTCTGGCCGTCGACGGTGACCTTGCGGGTGCGCCGCAGCGTGAAGGTGATCTCCTCGACCTCCTCGAACGCCTGCCGCGCGGTGCGCAACGGATGCGTCGCCGTGTCGATCGCGTTGGCGACGAACGACGGAACCAGCGGCCGGATGAAACGCGCCGCGGTGTCGGTGAACGGGATCGCGCCGATCAGCGGCAGCTCGAGACCGCCGCTCGGCGCCGGCGCCACGGCGGGCGCCTGCGGGTGCGCGCCGGTGGGAGCGGGTAGGTTCGGCGTCGCCTCGTCGGGCATGGCGCTGTCCTTTCGGTCGTCCGCCGCGGCGGCGGGAAGTTCGGGGCGGCGCGGCGGCTCGGTGATGCCGATCTCGATGCCGCCGATGGCCGCGATGATGCGGGTGCGCTGCCGCTCCCGGTCGATGGCCGTGTCCGCCTCGACGGCGAGGCGGGCGGCGGTGAGCTGCTGCTCGGCGCGCATGGCCTCCGCCTCGGCGCGCACTTCGGCCTGCTTGACCGCGATCGCCGTGTCGGCTTCCCGCTCGGCGCGGTCGAGCACGGTGCGCGCCGCGTTGTGCCGGTCGAACGAGGTCTCGCCACGCCACCAGCGCAGTGCCAGCGGCAGCAGGGCGAGCGCGACGAACGCCACGATGGTGAGGACGCGCAGCGGCAGCGCGTGGTGCACGGTGTAGTCGTTCATCGCCTGCCAGCGCGCGCCGAGCCCGCGGTCGGCGTCGTCGAAGGCGGCGGTCCGTGCGGCCGTCAGGGCGGCCTGGCCCGCGTCGATCCTGCGGTCCGCCGCGTCGACCCGGTCCCGCGCGGTGGCGAGCTGCTTACGCGCGTCGTCGAGCATGGCGTCGGCGGTCCGTGCCTCCGGTCCGCGGCCCGGCACGCCGGTGATCCTGGTCCGAGGGCACTCGGGGGTCGGGTTGAACTCACAGCGCGCGATCACCAAGGCGTGATCGATATCGTTCTGCGCCATGGCGATCGCCTGTTCGAGCGCGGCGCGGTCGGCCCGCGCCCGGTCCAGTTCCGCCTGCGCCGCGACGACCCGCGGCGCCGAATCGAGCGAGCGCTGCGCCTGCTGCTCGAGCACCCGGTCGACGGACCCGCTGAACAAGACGATCGCGGCCAGTTCCGCGAGCAATCCACCGGCCAGCACGGCGACCGCGCCGCGGGCGATCGACCCGAGCCGATCCGGTCCGCCACTCGGCCGCGCCGTCGCCAGCGCACGGGCGAGCGCGCCGGTCAGCGCGGCGAGCACGATGCCGCAGACCACGGCGGCCCACCCGGGCCACGCGGAGGCGGCGGCGAGGGCGGCGACCACACCGGAGATCGTGGCGAACAGCAGCACGACAGCACCGGTGACGGCGTATCCGGCGCGCTCGTGGCGATCCTCGACGGCGCTGGTCCGGCCGCCGCCGAGCCAGGTGAACAAGCCGGTGACGGTCATCGGAATGCACATCCTTCACGTCCCAGGCGCATCACGGGCGCGACGAAACTGTCACGGATTCGTTGTGACAGCGTGACAGGCTCGCCCGCTGCGCAGCGAGCAGGAACGGCTCGATGTGGCCAGGCTCACAGCTCATTCCGCGTAGGGCGCGGCGCGGCCGGTTCGTTCGCCTACGCTGGCGCGGTGATTCGTATCGGGGTGGGCGATTGCGGGAGGTCACGACGTGCGCGGACTCGGGTTGACGCTGCTGGCGGCGGCGCTGCTGATGTGGCCGGTTAGCGCGGGCGCCGCCCCGGCCGAGCCATCGCTCGACCGGCTGGTCGCGCTGGTGGCCGAGCGCTTGGACACCGCCGACGCGGTGGCGGCGGCGAAGTGGGTCGCCGCGGGCGAGCGCGGCATCGAGCCCGCCATCGACGATCCGGTCCGGGAGGCGGAGGTCTACGACACCATGGCCAGGCTCGGCCACGATCGTGAGCTGCCGGAAGGCTGGGTGCGGCAGGTCTTCTTCGGGCAGATCGAGGCCAACAAGACGGTGCAGCGCGGGCTGATGGCGCGGTGGCGCTTCGACCCGGCGGCGGCGCCGAGCGTGCCGGTGGGGCTCGATTCGGTGCGCCCGGTCATCGACCGGGTGAATGTCGAGATCCTCGATCAGCTCGCCAGGCACCGGGCCGAGCTGACCGCGCCGGACTGCGCGGAACAGTTGGCGCGCAGCGTCTTCGGCGTGTTCGCCACCGACCGTTCCGACGCGCTGCACCGAGCGGCGCTGGTGCGCGCCGCCGTGTCGCTCTGCCCGGCGTAGGCCGCGCGGAAGCCCCGCTGGGCGCCCCATTTCCGAAGATGTGTCCAACGCCACTGCCCGATATTTGCTGGATATGTGCTGAAGCCCACAGTGGACAAAAGAGGCCGGACGGTCGGATCATATTCACTGCTTGTCACGCAGCTGTCGGAAATCTCTCACCGGTGCGATCGCCGAGTTAGCCGCCGCCACTTGGTTTGCCGGGCGTCCCACGGGGGAAATCCATTTCGACGCAGGTGAGGGCGGTTTCGCGACCTTGTGAGGAAGGTCTCGGGTCGGTGTCGCGCGCCGGTTTTCCCAGCTGGCACCGGGTGCCAAGGGGATCGATCGCATGGCACTCGCTGCTTTACACTGGACGACGCGCACACGTGGAGGACCCGATGCAGAAGCCCAGCTAAACCTGGTTATTAGCACAACCTAAGTTGGTTGGGCCCTGGACCTGACTTATCGTTTGCTCTTACGCCGAACACAGAACGTTCGGCTACCTCGCCCGCTCGGGCAGCCCTAGCCAGGTGCTCAGCGTAGCGGGCGAGCACCCGCTCGGAGGTAAGGATCTTGTTAGGGATCCGTTACCGAAGGGCACCCACTACGTCACAGAAGCGGGTGGACAACTGCACACCTGATCGCACGCCGAAGACCATCAGCGCGGCTGGCTTCGGAACGTATGGGCGCAGTCTTGTACGGAGGCGTTCGACGAAAGGCCGTTTTTCTTCGAAGGCCGACTTTCTTGAAGGCAGAGGCATGACGCAACTTCCTGGCCACCGGTCACCTGGACCCATCGGGCTCTACGACCCGGCGAACGAGCACGACGCCTGCGGCGTCGCATTCGTCGTCGACATGCACGGCCGCCGCAGCCGCGACATCGTCGACAAGGCTATTACGGCTCTGTTGAACCTGGAGCACCGTGGCGCCGCCGGCGCCGAGCCCAACAGCGGCGACGGTGCGGGCATCCTGATCCAGGTCCCGGACCGCTTCTTCCGCGCCATCGTGGACTTCGAGTTGCCGCCGGAGGGCTCCTATGCCACCGGCATCGCCTTCCTGCCGCAGGCCCGCCGCGAAGCCGCGCGCGCCGCCTACGGCGTGGAGAAGATCGTCAAGGAAGAGGGCCTCGAGGTCCTCGGCTGGCGCGAGGTGCCGATCGACGAGTCGTCGCTGGGCGCGCTGGCGCGCGACGCCATGCCGAGCTTCCGGCAGATCTTCATCGCATCGCCGAAGGGCGCCTCCGATCCGCTGTCGGACATGGATCTGGAGCGTCGCGCCTACGTGGTGCGCAAGCGCGTCGAGCGCGAACTGGGGTCGGCCGGAGCCGGTGAGGGTGCGGTCGGCAGGGAGTCGGTCTACTTCCCGAGCCTGTCGGGGCAGACCTTCGTCTACAAGGGCATGTTCACCACGCCGCAGTTGCGCGCGTTCTACCTGGATCTGCAGGACTCCCGGGTGGAGAGCGCCCTCGGCATCGTGCACTCCCGGTTCTCCACCAACACCTTCCCGTCCTGGCCGCTGGCGCACCCGTTCCGCCGGGTGGCGCACAACGGTGAGATCAACACCGTCACCGGCAACGAGAACTGGATGCGCGCCCGCGAGGCGCTGCTGCGCAGCGACGTCTTCGGCGTCGACTCGGCGGGCAAGAACCGGCTGGAGAAGATCTTCCCCGTCTGTACCCCGGGGGCCAGCGACACCGCCCGGTTCGACGAGGTGCTGGAACTGCTGCACCTCGGCGGCCGCAGCTTGCCCCACGCCGTGCTGATGATGATTCCCGAGGCATGGGAACGCAACGAGACCATGGACCCGCAGCGGCGGGCCTTCTACGAGTACCACTCGATGCTGATGGAGCCGTGGGACGGCCCCGCGTCGGTGTGCTTCACCGACGGCACCGTCGTCGGCGCCGTGCTCGACCGCAACGGCCTGCGGCCGAGCCGCATCTGGGTGACCGAGGACGGCCTGGTCGTGATGGCCTCCGAGGTCGGCGTGCTGGACATCGACCCGTCCAAGGTGGTCAAGAAGGCGCGCCTGCAGCCGGGCCGCATGTTCCTGGTCGACACCGCCCAGGGCCGCATCGTCGGCGACGAAGAGGTCAAGTCCCAGCTCGCCGCCGAGCACCCGTACCAGGAGTGGCTGGACGCGGGCGTCTCCCGCCTCGCCGACCTGCCCGACCGCCCGCACGTGCACATGTCGCACGACCGCGTGCTGATCCGTCAGCAGATCTTCGGATACACCACCGAGGAGCTCAACCTGCTGATCTCGCCGATGGCCAAGACCGGCGGCGAAGCGCTCGGCTCGATGGGCACCGACACCCCGATCGCGGTGCTCTCGGCCCGTCCGCGCCTGCTGTTCGACTACTTCTCCCAGCTGTTCGCGCAGGTCACGAACCCGCCGCTGGACGCGATCCGGGAAGAGGTGGTCACCAGCCTCAAGCGCAACATCGGCCCGGAGGCCGACCTGCTGCACCCGGGGCCGGAGTCCTGCAACATGATCGCGCTGGAGCAGCCGATCCTGGACAACGACGAGCTGGCCAAGCTCGTGCACATCAACGACGACGGATCGCACCCCGAGCTGCGCTCGGTGGTCGTGCGCGGCCTGTACCCGGTGAAGAAGGGCGGCAAGGGCCTGCGCAAGGCGCTGGAGGCGATCAACACCCAGGTGTCGGCCGCCATCGACGGCGGGGCGCGGATCATCGTGCTCTCCGACCGCGAGTCCAACGAGAAGCTGGCGCCGATCCCGTCGCTGCTGCTGACCTCCTCGGTGCACCACCACTTGGTGCGCGAGCGCACCCGCACCATGGTCGGCCTCGTCGTCGAAGCCGGTGACGCCCGCGAGGTGCACCACATGGCCACCCTGGTCGGCTTCGGCGCCGCCGCGATCAACCCCTACATGGCCTTCGAGACCATCGAGGACATGCTCGAGCGCGGCGCGCTGGAGATGCCGGGCAGCACCGGCGACCTGGCCGCCGACTACCGCAAGGCGGTCGCGAACTACAACAAGGCCGCGGGCAAGGGCGTGCTGAAGGTGATGTCCAAGATGGGCATCTCCACGCTGGCCTCCTACAACGGCGCCCAGCTGTTCCAGGTGATCGGCCTGTCGCAGGAGCTGGTGGACGAGTACTTCACCGGCCTGCGCTCGCACCTGGACGGCATCGGCCTCGACGAGATCGCCGAGGACGTCGCCCAGCGGCACCGCATCGCGTTCCTGGAGAACCGCAACGAGCGCGCGCACCGCGAGCTCGAGGTCGGCGGTGAGTACCAGTGGCGGCGCGAGGGCGAATACCACCTGTTCAACCCGGACACGGTGTTCAAGCTGCAGCACGCGACCCGGTCCGGCCAGTACTCGATCTTCAAGGAGTACACCAAGCTGGTCGACGACCAGTCCGAGCGGCTGGCGTCGCTGCGCGGCCTGTTCAAGTTCAAGCACAAGGCGCGCAACCCGATTCCGATCGAGGAGGTCGAGCCGGCCTCGGAGATCGTGAAGCGGTTCTCCACCGGCGCGATGAGCTACGGCTCCATCTCGGCGGAGGCGCACGAGACCCTGGCGATCGCGATGAACCGCCTCGGCGGCCGGTCGAACTCGGGTGAGGGCGGCGAGTCGCCCGCGCGCTTCGAGCCGGAGGAGAACGGCGACTGGCGGCGCAGCGCGATCAAGCAGGTGGCCTCCGGCCGCTTCGGCGTGACCGCGCACTACCTGACCAACTGCACCGACATCCAGATCAAGATGGCGCAGGGCGCCAAGCCCGGTGAGGGCGGCCAGCTTCCGGCGCACAAGGTGTACCCGTGGGTCGCCGAGGTGCGGCACTCGACGCCGGGCGTCGGCCTGATCTCGCCGCCGCCGCACCACGACATCTACTCGATCGAGGATCTGGCGCAGCTGATCCACGACCTGAAGAACGCCAACCCGCAGGCGCGCATCCACGTGAAGCTGGTCGCCGAGCCGGGCGTCGGCACCGTCGCGGCCGGGGTCTCCAAGGCGCACGCCGACGTGGTGCTGATCTCCGGCCACGACGGCGGCACCGGCGCTTCGCCGCTGACCTCGCTCAAGCACGCGGGCGGCCCCTGGGAGCTCGGCTTGGCCGAGACCCAGCAGACGCTGCTGCTCAACGGGTTGCGCGACCGCATCGTGGTGCAGGTCGACGGTCAGATGAAGACGGGCCGCGACGTGATGATCGCCGCGCTGCTCGGCGCCGAGGAGTACGGCTTCGCCACCGCTCCGCTGGTGGTCTCCGGCTGCATCATGATGCGCGTCTGCCACCTGGACACCTGCCCGGTCGGCGTCGCGACGCAGAACCCCGTGCTGCGCGAGCGGTTCACCGGCAAGCCGGAGTTCGTCGAGAACTTCTTCCTGTTCATCGCCGAGGAGGTCAGGGAGCTGCTGGCGCAGCTGGGCTTCCGCACGCTGGACGAGGCCATCGGCCGGGTCGACCTGCTCGACACCTCGCGGGCCAAGCAGCACTGGAAGGCCAGCAAGCTGGACCTCTCGCCGATCCTGGACGACGTCGAGACGGCGTTCATGTACCAGGACCGCCGCTGCACCAAGGCGCAGGACCACGGCCTGGACAAGGCGCTGGACCAGCAGCTGATCGCGCAGAGCCGGGACGCGCTCGAGCGCGGCCAGGCGGTGAAGTTCGAGACCAAGATCACGAACGTGAACCGCACCGTCGGCACCATGCTCGGCCACGAGGTGACCAAGCTCTACGGCGGCGCTGGCCTGCCCGACGACACCATCGACATCACCTTCACCGGTTCGGCGGGCAACAGCTTCGGCGCCTTCGTGCCCGCTGGCATCACGCTGCGCGTGCAGGGTGACGCGAACGACTATGTCGGCAAGGGTCTTTCCGGCGGCCGCCTGGTGGTGCGCCCGTCGCTGAACGCGCCCGGCGAGTTCGCCGCCGAGCAGAACATCATCGCGGGCAACGTGATCCTGTTCGGCGCGACCAGCGGTCAGGTGTTCCTCAGCGGTGTGGTCGGCGAGCGGTTCGCCGTGCGCAACTCCGGCGCCACCGCGGTGGTCGAGGGCGTCGGCGACCACGCTTGCGAGTACATGACCGGCGGCCGGGTGGTCATCCTGGGTGAGACCGGACGCAACTTCGGCGCCGGTATGTCCGGCGGCGTGGCGTTCGTCTTCGACCCGGAGGGCACCTTCGCGTCGAGGCTCAATCCCGAGCAGGCCGACGCCGTCGAGCAGTTGGCCGGCGACGACTTCACCTGGCTGCACGACATCATCACCCAGCACCGCGACCAGACCGGTTCCCCGGTCGCCGAGCGCATTCTGAGCGACTGGTCGCAGCAGGTGAACCACTTCGTGAAGCTCATGCCGCGCGAATACAAGAAAGTTTTGCTCGCCATCTCCGAAGCTGAGAAGAGCGGCAAGGACGTGGACGAGGCGATTATGGAGGCCGCACGTGGCTGACCCCCAGGGTTTTCTGAAGCACACCACACGGGAACTGCCCAAGCGGCGCCCGGTGCCGCTGCGCCTGATGGACTGGAAAGAGGTCTACGAGGAGAACTTCTCCCACGAGACCTTGCGGACCCAGGCCAGCCGGTGCATGGACTGCGGTATCCCGTTCTGCCACAACGGCTGCCCGCTGGGGAACCTGATCCCCGAGTGGAACGACCTGGTCTACAAGGACCGCTGGCGGGAAGGCATCGACCGGCTGCACGCGACCAACAACTTCCCGGAGTTCACCGGGCGGTTGTGCCCCGCGCCGTGCGAGGCGTCCTGCGTGCTCGGCATCAACCAGGATCCGGTCACGATCAAGCAGGTCGAGGTCGAGATCATCGAGAACGCCTTCGACGAGGGCTGGGTGACCCCGGTCTACCCGACCCGCCTCACCGGCAAGAAGGTCGCCGTCGTCGGTTCCGGTCCGGCCGGTTTGGCCGCGGCGCAGCAGCTGACCCGCGCAGGCCACACCGTGACCGTGTTCGAGCGGGCCGACCGCATCGGCGGTCTGCTGCGCTACGGCATCCCGGAATTCAAGATGGAGAAGCGCTTCATCGATCGCCGTCTGGCGCAGATGGAGGCCGAGGGCACCATCTTCAAGACCGGCGTGAACGTCGGCGTCGACATCACCGCCGAGCAGCTGCGCGAGCAGTTCGACGCGATCGTGCTGGCCGGTGGCGCCACGCTGGCGCGTGACCTGCCGATCCCCGGCCGCGACCTGGACGGCATCCACCAGGCCATGGAGTTCCTGCCCTGGGCCAACCGGGTGCAGCTCGGCGACGACGTCACCGACGAAGAGGGGCTGCCGCCCATCCACGCGAAGGGCAAGAAGGTCGTCATCATCGGCGGTGGCGACACCGGCGCCGACTGCCTCGGCACCTCGCACCGCCAGGGCGCGGCCAGCGTGCACCAGTTCGAGATCATGCCGCGTCCGCCGGAGGAGCGCGCCGCGTCCACCCCGTGGCCGACCTACCCGCTGATGTACCGGGTGTCATCGGCGCACGAGGAGGGCGGCGAGCGGGTGTTCTCGGTGAACACCGAGCGCTTCGTCGGCGCGGACGGCAAGGTGACCGGCCTGCAGGCGCACGAGGTCAAGATGGTCAACGGCCGCTTCGAGAAGGTCGAGGGCACCGACTTCACCCTCGAGGCCGACCTGGTGCTGCTGGCCATGGGCTTCGTCGGTCCCGAGAAGCCGGGCCTGCTCACCGATCTCGGCGTCGGCTACGACCAGCGCGGCAACGTGCAGCGCGACAAGAACTGGGCGACCAACGTGCCCGGCGTCTTCGTCGCCGGTGACATGGGCCGCGGCCAGTCGCTCATCGTCTGGGCCATCGCCGAGGGCCGCGCCGCGGCCGCGGGCGTGGACCGGTACCTGGAAGGCGAGACCGCCCTTCCGGCGCCGATCACCCCCACCATGGTGGCTCAGCGCTAGGTCCCCTCTCTTACCGGAGCGGAAACGAAGGCGCCTGTGGACAACTCGTCCACAGGCGCCTTTTTCGTGCCCGAATCGGACCATTCATCCCTCGATTTCCCGGCTTCGAGTCGCCCCGGCGACGGAAATCCGACACACTACGGGGTTCGAATGGCATTGCGGCGGGCGTGGCCTTATTGTGATCTCCGGCGTGCTGCTGATCTTGGGATGCGGTTGTGAGTGCACGTCATCCGGTCGGGTGACTTGTGTTCACCCGGCGTGCACTGGAACGACATCCAGTGAGTTCAGCATTGACGCGGCAACTCGGCGGGAAGTTCGACGAGGGCGAGGTTTGGAGCGGTATGCAGTGGAAGAAGGTCGTCGCGGCTCTGGGCGCGTCCGCGACCGTGATGTCCGGCTTGGTTTTCGGTAGCGGTTCGGCGATCGCCGCGCCCGGTTGCCCGAGCCTGTACGTGGTGGCGATCCCGGGCACCTGGGAGACCGGGCACGAGAAGAACCCGCAGCCGGGCATGCTGGCCGGCGTCACCCGTGGCCTACCGTCCTCAGCGGAGGTCGACTACGTGACCTACGCCGCGACCGCTTTCCCTTGGGAGGGCGAGATCTACGGCAACTCCAAGAAGGAAGCGGTCGACAACGCGCGCGGCCTGATCGCGAACATGGCCCAGCGGTGCGGCGCGACCAAGATCGCGCTGGTCGGCTACAGCCAGGGCGCGGACGCCGCCGGTGATCTCGCCGCCGAGATCGGCACCGGTCTCGGTGTGGTGCCGCCCGATCGCGTCGCCGGTGTCGGCCTGATCTCCGATCCGCGCCGTTCGCCCACCGACATCCAGGTCGGCCCGGTCGCGCCGGGCGCGGGCGCCGGTGGTCCCCGCGTCGGCGGCTTCGGCTGGGTCAGCGATCGCACCCGCACCATCTGCGCGCTCGACGACCTCTACTGCGCCACCGCGACCGAGGACTTCGTCACGCGGTTCGCCGGATTCCTCGCCCAGGCCTCGGACGCCAACCCGGCCAATATGTGGCGCTACCAGATCGAGGCGGGCAACATCCTCGGCGACCTGATGAACTCGGGCGGCGTCCCCGTCCTGCAGGCGCAGCTGACCGACTCGGCCAACGAGCAGCGGGTCAAGGACCTGGAGCGTTTCTACAAGTCCCAGGCGCACACCCTGTACGGCAGCTACCCCGTCGGTGGCGGCCAGACGGCGATCTCCTGGATGCACAACTGGATCGCTGGCATGGCCTGAGCGAGCAACGAAACCGAGGGCCCACCTCCGAATTCGGAGGTGGGCCCTTTTCGATGTGGTGGGGACTAGCTGGATCCGGTCGGCGGAAGCACATGGAAGAAGTGCCGCTGCCGCGGGCCATCCGGCCACGGGCCGCCGTCCGGCCCGCGGTCCGGGCCGTCGTGCCGTTCGAAGTGTTCGAAATGACGAGGGCCGTCCGGCCCGCGGTCCGGGCCGTCGTGCCGTTCGAAGTGTTCGAAATGACGCGGGCCGCCGTCGATGTCGGCGCCCTGCTGCGGTGCGTCGACCAGCTGGATCTGACCCTGATCGGCGGGAGTTTCGGCGGACGCGGTCGCGGCGAGTGCTGCGAGCGGGACGGTGACGAGCGCGCCTGCGGCGGCTATTCCGGCCAGCCGCCGCAGCGGCGTAACGGTTTTGGAGAGCGACACGGAATTCCTTTCTCTCGAACCGTGAGCCGCTGTTCGGCAGCGGCTCACCGGTCTTATCGAAGATTCCGTCACTGGGACATCGGTGCGATGGACCTGGCAATCGGCTGTGAATTCTCGCCGCCTAGTGATAATGCCGCGCAAGGGATCCCAGACCTGCCATTCTCATTGGGGGCCGCGCTTCGACGGCGATCTCCTGGATGCCCAGCGGGATCGCAGGAATGGCCTGGACAGGCGCCGAAACCCGCAGGGCCCGCCTCCGAACGAGGAGACGGGCCCTGCGGTTGCGATGTGACCGGCCGGGTCAGCTCGACCCGGTCGGCGGCAGGAACTGCTGCGGCGCCGGGCCATCCTGCCTCGGGCCGTCGTTCGGTCCACGGCCGGGTCCGTTGTCCGGGCCACGACCCGGGCCGTTGTCGGGACCGTGCCCTGGGCCGTTGTCCGGTCCACGACCCTGATCGTCGTGCCGTCCGTCCCGGTCGAAATCGCGGTCGTGGTCGGCGACCTGCTGCGGTGCGTCCACGACCTGCACCACGCCCGGCGCTGCCGGGGTTTCGGCGGACGCGGTCGTCGCCAGAGCGGCCAGGGGGACGGCGATCAGCGCACCGGCGACGGCCACACGGGCCAGACGCCGCAGTGGCGTGGCAGTTTCGAGAAGCGACACGGAATTCCTTTCGTTGGGACCGTGGGCCGCCGATCGGAGCGGCTCACGTGTCCTATCTCAGATTCCGTGACTGGGACACCGGTTCGATACGCCTGGTAATCGGCTGTGAGTGCTCAGCGCGCGGCGATATTGCGCGGCAGCAGATCCCAGACGTGCCCGTTCTCGTTGACGGTCGCGGCCGTGCGACGGCCGGTGCGGGAGAACAGGACGCGGGTGATCGAGCAGTAGTCGATAGGGAAGGTCAGCGGCCGTTCCAGCCCGAGGACCTCTTGCAGCAGCACGTTGATCACACCGCCGTGCGCGAACACGACCACCGTGTCGGCCGGATCGGTGGCCGCGACGATGCCGGTGACCGCGGCGTGCACCCTGGCCTTGAACGCCGCACCGTCCACCTGCGCCGGAAGATGCCCGGCCTCGATCCGGTCATAGGCGTCGCGGAACTCGACCTTGGCGTCTTCGATGGGGATGTAGGCCGGGAGATCGCGATCGTATTCGGCGAGGTCGTCGACGACCTCGACGCCGAGCCCCAGTTTCGCCGCGGTCGGCGCGGCCGTCTCCCGAGCCCGGCGCTGCGGGCTGCTCACCACCCGGGAAATCCGGTGATGACCGAGCGCGGCAGGCACCCGCTCGGCCTGCTCCAGTCCCACCGGGGCCAACTCCGGATCGGCGGGCCCACCCGTGCTGAGCATCCGGACCGGCTGGGCATGGCGAACGAGAATCAACTGCACCCGCCCCACTCTGCCGGATGCCCGTGGCCCATTCGATCCGGCCCCGTCAACCCTTCGTCCGACCCATCAGGGGGTGACATACTCGAACCATGACCGTCGAGCCGTTTCCGCAGTGGCTGCGCCCGCCGCCGGGCGGGTTCGCCGCCGAGGATCTCGATCGCCTGCCAGACCTTCCCCCGCACACCGAGCTGATCGACGGGAGTCTCGTCTTCGCGAGTCCGCAGGCGCAGTTCCATATGTTGGTCATTACATTGCTCGACTCCGCTCTGCGCCGCCTCGCCCCTCCGCAACTGCGCGTGCGACGGGAAATGACTGTGACTCTCGGGCGGGATCAGCGGCCGGAACCGGACATTGTCGTGATCCACGCCGAAAGCGTCGGCGGCCCCGAACTGACTACCTACCGCGCCGATGATGTCGTGTTGGCAGCCGAGGTGGTGTCCGCCGAATCGCGTACTCGTGATCGGGAGCGCAACCGCAGCTTTATGCTCGCGCAGGCATCGCTCACTTCTGGCGAGTGGAGAACGTAGATGGCCGCCCGGTCGTCTACGTCTACGTACTCGATCCAGCCACGAAGACGTACGCGCTTACCGGAATTCACCACGATCGCCTGAAGCTCACCGTGCCGTTCGATCTGGATATCGATCTCACCGAGATCGATCGGCTTTAGAAACGATCGGTTCGGCTTCGGGCGAGCGCGCTAGGGCATTCATTCGGTCGAACCACGGGCGCCCGCACGGACGGGTCGCGCTGCTGCGGAGACGGCGTACGAGCGTGCTTCAGACCACAGCAAGGGTGGTGCGAATCGACGCCCCGGTTCGTATGGGCCGAGCCAGGGCCGTCGAAGTCTGCCGTCAGTTGTTCTTCCTGCGCTTGGTCAGCAGGTAGATGCCGCCGATGATGAGCGCGACCACCAGCAGGCAGCAGAGCGCGCCGATGATCAGGCCGCCGCCGCCCCTGCTCTTCTTCTTTTTGGCGGCCAGCTCGAGCGCGGAGTTCCACGTGTCGGGGCTGGCCCACACGGAATGGTCCAGCAGACTCGCGTTTGTCAGCAGGTCAAGGTACATATCGGAACCCCTTTGGTGTAGCGGCCTCCTCCCGGGGCCGAAACTCCTAGAGTAGCGGTCCGATTCGATCGATGAGAACCCTTCCGGGCCGAAGGCTCGATCAGCGTGGTTTCACCAAGGGGAACGGCAGTGTCTCGCGAATGCTGCGTCCGGTGATCAGCATGACGACGCGGTCGACGCCCATGCCGAGCCCGCCGGTCGGCGGCATCGCGTGCTCGAGCGCCTGCAGGAAGTCCTCGTCCAGCTCCATCGCCTCCGGATCACCGTTGGCCGCGAGCAGCGACTGCTCGGTGAGCCTGCGGCGCTGCTCGACGGGGTCGGTGAGTTCGCTGTAGGCGGTGCCGAGTTCGACGCCCCAGGCGACCAGGTCCCAGCGCTCGGTCACGCCGGGAATGCTGCGGTGCTGCCTGGTCAAGGGGGACACCGAGGTAGGGAAGTCGATGTAGAAAGTCGGTTCCTCGGTGCGGGATTCGACCAGGTGCTCGTACATTTCCAGCACCACCTGACCGGCGTCCCAGCCGTGCTGACAGGGCACCTCGGCCTTTTCGCACAGCGCGCGCAACTCCTCGACATCGGTCTCGGGGGTGATCTCCGCGCCGACCGCGTCCGACACCGCGCCGTGCACCGTCCGCACCCGCCAGTCGCCGGAGATGTCCACCTCTTCGAAGGTGCCGTCGCCCTTGGGCCGCAGGGCCACCATGGCGCCGTTGGCCGCGATCGCGGCGTTCTGGATCAGCCTCCGGCAGGTGTGCATCATGCGCTCGTAGTCGCTGTGCGCCTCGTAGGCCTCGAGAATGGTGAACTCCGGATTGTGGCTGAAGTCGACGCCCTCGTTGCGGAAGGTGCGCCCGATCTCGAACACCTTCTCCATGCCGCCGACACACAGCCGCTTCAGATACAGCTCGGGAGCGATGCGCAGGTACAGGTCGAGATCGTAGGCGTTGATGTGGGTGAGGAACGGAGTGGCGTTGGCGCCGCCGTGCACCTGTTGCAGGATCGGCGTCTCCACTTCCAGGTAGCCGAGGGAGTTCAGCGAATCACGCAGCGAGCGCACCACCGCGCTGCGCTTGGCCAGCACTTCGCGGATCTCGGTGTTGATCGCCATGTCCACGTAGCGCTGCCGCACCCTGGCCTCGGGGTCGGCCAGCCCTTTCCACTTGTCCGGCAAGGGGTGCAGGCATTTGCCCAGCATCCGCCAGTCCGCCGCGAGCAGCGACAGCTCACCGCGCCTGCTGGCCCCGATCTGACCGCTCACCTCGATCAGGTCGCCCAGGTCGAAGAACTCGCCGAACTCGGCGCTGCGTGCGGCCCCGACCCGGTCGCGATCGATGACCAGCTGGATGTCGTCGGTCCAGTCCCGGACCACCGCGAAGATCACGCCGCCGTAGTCGCGGATGCGCAGCAGCCTGCCGCAAACGCGGACCGTGGTGCCGCGCGGGGAACGTCGCGCGTCGGCGACGGTATGTGTCGGCGGGTAGGCGACCGGGTAAGGATCGATGCCGGATTCCGCCAGCCGAGCCAGTTTGTCCATGCGAACGCGGACCTGTTCCGGCCTGCGCGGCAACTGTTCGGCGTCCTCGATTTCGGGCAGGTCCGGCGGGCTGCCGTCGGCGTGCAGACCCGTCACGGTCGCGGGCACAGCGACATGCTCACCGGTGTGTATCGCGGTGTCCGGCTCCTTGCCGAACCGCGGCAGGAAGCCTTCGGCCAGCGCGCTGGCCACCGCGACGCGCGGGAGCTGTCTGCGCTCTTCGAACAGGAAGAACCGGGGCACCCAGTGCGGCTGGTACTTCACGTTCGAGCGATACAGCGCCTCCAGCTGCCACCAGCGGGAGAAGAACAGCAGCACGCCGCGCCACAAGCGCAGCACGGGACCGGCCCCGATCCGGCCGCCCTCCTCGAACACCGAGCGGAACACCGCGAAGTTCAGCGACACCTTGGTGATGCCGTACAGCTCCGAGTTCAGCGCGAGCTGCGAGATCATCAGCTCCATCACGCCGTTGGGACCCCCTGGATCGCGGCGCATCAGCTCCAGCGAGACGCCGGTGCGGCCCCACGGCACCAGCGACAGCATGCCGAGCACCCGGTCCTGCGGATTGACCGCCTCCACCAGCAGGCAGTCGCCGTCCAGCGGGTCGCCCAGTCTGCCCAGCGCCATGGAGAACCCGCGTTCGGTCTCGGTGTCGCGCCAGGCGTCGGCGCGGGCGATGATCCGGGGGAACTCCTCGGCGGGGATATCGCGATGCCTGCGGATGCGGACCACGACACCGTGTTTGCGCAGCCGGTTCGCGGCCTGGCGGACCGGCTTCATCTCGGGTCCCGCCAGCGAGAAGTTCCTGGTGTCCAGAATCGCCTCGTCGCCGAGACGCAGCGCGGAAAGGCCCGCGCGCCGGTACGCCGTCGCACCGAGTTCGCTGGCGCCCATCACCGCGGGCGCCCAGCCGAATTGATCGGCCTGACGCAGCCAGGCATCGATGGCCTGCGGCCACGCCTCGCGGATGCC
Organism: Nocardia sp. NPDC019323; assembly: GCF_044389845.1. Taxonomy (NCBI): domain Bacteria; kingdom Bacillati; phylum Actinomycetota; class Actinomycetes; order Mycobacteriales; family Nocardiaceae; genus Nocardia; species Nocardia sp. NPDC019323. The sequence goes on along the minus strand of NZ_JBIRYN010000002.1, from coordinate 317,938 downwards.
GATCGGGTCGCCACTGGCCAAGGAGACGCCCAGTTCCACCCGATAGGTCACCGCCGCCTTGCCGCTGGGGGCGAACACCACCGCCTTGTCCCGGCGGGTGGCGAAGTAGCCGAGCGAATCCTCCACGTCCGAGCGCTCCAGCAGCCCGCGCAGCGCCGACTCGTCGGTGCCGGTCATCGCGTTCGCCGCGCGTTGGGAGCGCAGCAGGATGATCACCGCCGCCAGCAGCGCGACAGCGCCGAACAGGCCGAGCAGGAAGTTGACGAACGGTCGCGGATGTCCGTCGAAGCGCTCGTTCTCCGCCAGCACCGCCGCGGTCACCCGGTAGACCGCCCATCCCGGCCGCTGCAGGCCCGGCGGAAGACTGCCTGGGAACAGCTCCACCAGCCCCCAGCCCAGTAGCGCGCCGATCGCCAGTCCACCGACCAGCACGCCGAGCGCCTTCCACCCGGCGCCGCGGCGCACCTTGGTGTAGAACTCCGGCCACGCCGCGATGAGCACGCCGATCACGGCCGAGTGCAGCACCATCGCCACCAGCGCGTGAATGCTGCCGCGCTCGGCGAAGGCGATGGCGTTGACCACCGTGTAGAGCGTCAGATAACCGATCAGCAACCACCAGGCGATCCGTTTGCGGCTGGCGATCGCACCGGCTGTCAGCCCGACCACCAGCGCCCACATCAAGTTCGTGTCCGGCGCGTCGAAGTAATAGGCATCGATATAGCGGCGCGGCACCTGGGTCAGGAAACGCAGCGCGGGGGAGAGGCTCCAGAGGAAGCACAGCACCGCGAATACACCGAGCGTCAATCCCGCGATATGCGGCACTTCCGAAAGGCGTCCGTGACCACGGTGTGGAACCGGCGGAGTCGGTTTATCCGCGGGTGGCGCGGTGTCGAGGTGTTGCTGGGCTTGCGTGGAGGTCACGGAACCAGTGTGTACGTGAGTGTGTCGGATTTGCCAAGCCTGCGGCGCGCGTGTTTGTTCGGTGTTCGCGCGGTCCGGAGTCCGGCGCGGTACGTTTCCCGCCGGGACGGCTCGACGACGAAGTTTCGTGATTCCGCGCCGACCTGGGCGGAGCGGCCGGCCAAATCGGCGTGAATTCGGTGCATACGGTGGAGACGGTCCGATTTCTGCGCGGAGCGCGAGTGCGGCATAAGTTGCCCGGAGATCGCTGGGAAGCTGGGGCGGTGTTCGGCGAGTTCGGATGGGGGAGTAAGTATTCAACCCATGTCGGAACCAGTCGAAGTACCGATCGATGACGACGTTATTCGGCTCGGCCAGTTTCTGAAGCTGGCCAACCTGATCGATTCCGGTTCGGAGGCGAAGACGGTGATCGCCGCCGGATTGGTGCGGGTGAACGACGAGGTGGAACTGCGGCGCGGCAGGCAACTGCACATCGGTGACGTGGTCGCGCTCGCCGGTCACAAGGCGATCGTGTCCGCCTGAGCGGCCGGACAGACCCGGCCGCGCCGCCGGCCGGCTCAGTCCTCGGCGCGCACCACGATGCCGTCGTGATCGCTGTAGAGCATGTCGCCGGGGACGAAGGTCACCCCGCCGAACTCCACCGCGACGTCGCGCTCGCCGCTACCGGTCTGCGTGCTCTTGCGCGGGTTGGTGCCCAGCGCCTTGATGCCGATGTCCAGGGTGCGCAGGATGGCGGAGTCGCGCACGGCCCCGTTGACGATCACGCCCGCCCAGCCGTTCTCGACACCGCGCCCGGCGATGATGTCGCCGACCAGCGCCGTGTGTACGCTCGCGCCGCCGTCGACAACCAGCACCTTGCCCTCGCCCGGCTCGCCGAGCGTCTGCTTGACCAGCAGATTGTCCTGGAAGCAACGGATCGTGGTGATGCGTCCGGAGAACGCGGCACGCCCGCCGAACTGGATGAACTGCGTGTCGCAGCTGCGGATCTCCGGGCCGATCTCGTCGGCCAGGTCGGCGGTGGCGATTACATTCTGCGATTCGGGCATGGGGTTATTCTCCAGCGCCCGCGCAGTCGAGCGTTCGCGGGGCTGTGTTTGTTTTTCCAGCGCCTGCGGCGCCGCGAACGGCGGATGCTCGGTCTCGCTTCGCTCGGAACCGGTGGTGGGGGTGCGCTGGGCGCGTAGGTGTCCCAGGTCCGGACTCGGTGTGCGCGGATGAGGGTGGTGCTGTCAGGGCGGTCAGCGGAGATCGCCCGGCGCTGACCTGGCGGTCGTTCGGATGGGAGCCGTGCGGTGATCGGGATGCTGTGATCGGCCGGGAATGGCTTCGATGCTGCGACGGCGAACGGGTCTGCGAGGGATTCGGACCGTGAGAGATCTTCGCGCGTGGCTCTCGACGCGCGTACTTCTCATCGATCGGCGGCGTTATCTGTGGCCGTAGCGCAGTTCGTACAGGTCGCGGTCGTGTTCGGTGCACTTGCCGTGGTCGACCAGTTCGGGGTCGAGTCCGTGCTGGAACAGGCGGAAGCGGCGCCAGACGTAGCTCAGCGCGACCGTGAAGACGACCAGCGGGACGATCATCATCACGATCAAGCCGATCTTCAGGGGCATCGGCCCGGGGAACAGCAGCACCAGGGCGAGGAACGGGAGGATCGGCCCGATGAAACGGACGAGATAGCGCTCCATGGCCCCGTGTCCGACGAGGTCGTGAATGACCCACTCGTGCAGCTCCTCGGGGAGCTCGCGGCCCAGGTCGTAGGCGACCCGTTGCCTGAAGGTGGGGGTTTTCATACCTCTAGGCTATGCCTGTGATATAAGCCACCGCCAGGTCTCGATACGGCTCAACCGCGTCCGTGTCTGCGCTCGTAGTCCAAGCGTTCGCGCTCGCCACGCCGGCGGGCGTCGGCGTCCGCGAGCGCGGGGTCGAGACCGTGCTTGATCAGCCGATGACGCCGGTAGACGTACAGCAGCGCCACCGTGAAGTAGATCAGCGGGATGTACAGCAGCGCCATCATCGCCAGACCCATCCACAACGGACCCGGCAGCAACAGGAACAGCATCAGCGGCGGAAGCACCGGCACCAGGAATCGCAGCAGGTAACGCCGCGTGGCGCCCGGCCCGACCAGATCCTCCCGCACCCAATCGGACATCGATGCGGGCAGGGTGCGGCCGAAGATATAACCGATCCGCTGGCCGAACGAGGGTGTAGCGCTCACGCCTCCAGCATCCCGATCCGGCCGTCAGCCGCGCAACCGGAGCACTGTTCGAACACCCAGCGCCGTAGGCGCTGGAAATCAGACACCGAAGGCGGCTATCTGGGAGACCAGATTGTTCGTCGTGTGCTGCACGGCGATCTTGACGAAGGGCTCGATGGTCTTGCCGAGCGCTCGCCCGGCCAGACCACCGGGCACCCGGTAGTCCACGATCGCGTCGACGGTGCACAAGCCGTCGCCCTTCGGGTGGAACAAGAACGTGGACTCGACGTCGAAACCTTTGATGGACTCGACGCCGATGGCGAAGTCCTTCTCCCAGCGCACCACGCGGATCCGCGACTTCAGCGAGGCGGGCCCCAGCTTCATGTGCCCGTCGAAGGTGGCGCCGACGCCCTCGGTCTGCTCGCCGACCGGAGTGAAGGACTGGATACCGTGCAGGAACCGCGACAGGTTCCGGTAGTCGTTCACGTAGGCGAACGCGGACTCCGCCGGGGCGGCGCAATCCGCGACGATCTTCACTTCGGTCATGCGCAGACCATAACGGTGCGGCCGGACGTGGTCCGTCCTCAGCCTCGCGCATGGCCGGAGCCGCACCACGGCGGCGCGGCTCAGGCCGTCACCGCGAGGGCCGCGGCGAGGCCGAAGGCCAGCGCCATCACGACCACCTCGGTTACCGCGCGGCGCAGCGAGTCCTTCGCGTCCATCCGGTGGTCGGCCGCCTTCGGCACCCAACTGCGCCGCCACCACCAGCCGAGCGCCAGCAACCCGAGCAGCACCACGGTCTTGGCGAGCAGGATCCGGCCGTAGCCGGTGCTGACGAACGGAGCAAGCCCTCCGACCCGGATCAGCCCGTTGAGCAGCCCCGTCGCCGCCACGACCGCCACCAGCGGCAGCGCCACCGCCGAGTACCTCGGCAGCACGACCGCCCACTCGCCGCGGGTCCGCACGACCAGCGCCAGCGCGATCAGCAACCCGAACCAGGCGCCCGCCGCCAACGCGTGCACCGCGGCGAGCACCGACCCGAACGCCTGCTGCGACATGTGCCCGGTGATCGGCCGCAACGCCAGCGCGACCGCCGCGAACACCAGCACCAGGTCGGCGGAGGCGGACTCGGGCCGCCGGAAGGCCAGCGCCGACCCACCGGCCACCGTCGCGACGCCGGCCAGGATCGCGAGCCCGACCTGTCCGCCGCTGACGTCGACCAGATAGGTGCCGAACTCGCCTGCGCCGAGTTCACCTACCGGAACGCCAACCACATCGGCCGCCTCGAAGATCAACACGGCGAATTCCGCGACCGCCCAGATCCCGGCGAGCACCGCAAGCAGCCGCCAGGGTGTCCGCAAGCGCGGCGCGACCCTCGGCAGCGCGGCCAATCCCAGCGAAGTGGCCCCCACGCCGTCGGCCACCACTCGGACCACGGCCTCGCCGGGCAGCGGGCCCGGCAGGATCAGGACCCAGGCGAGTGCGACGCCGAGCAGCCCGGCCGGGAAGGTCAGCAGCACCGCGGGCCATGGCATCCGGCCGGGCGCGCGCCGCGCGCCGTCCCGGCCGCCGGTCTTCACGTTGCTCACCGCTTCTGGCCGCGGCTCCTGCCGCCGAACAACGCGAACGCGAGCCCGCCACCGAACAGCACGACCGCGCCGACGACGAACACCCACAGCGGAATCCCGTCCGAGCCGTCCGAACTGTCGTTCGCCTTCGCGTTCGGTTTGGGTCCCGGCGTGCCGTTGCCCGGCTTGCCGAGCGTGAAGTGCCGCTTGCCGCTGACCGGGTGCCCGTCGGCGGAGGTCACCCGATAGGCGATGGTGTATTCGCCCACCGGGCCGAGCTCGCCCAGGGCGACGCTGACCGTCTTGCCCTCGACCACCGGATCACCCTTCGACCACAGATTGCCGTCCGGCCCGACGACGGTGAGTGACGGGAAGCTGGGCTGTAGTTCCTCGTTGAACGTGACGCTGGCGCGGTCGGGACCCGCGTCCACGGTCGCGTTGTCCTCCGGGACGCTGCCGGTGGCCGCGGAGTGCGCGGCGGCGACACCGGTCGCGGCGATGCCGAATGCGAGCAGGAACAGGCCGGCCACGAGGGCGGCCAGGAGCCGGCGGATCATGCGCGCCGCCCGCGGATCACGTTGCCGAGGCCGAGGGCGACACCGAGCAGGCCGAGCGCGAGACCGATTCCGCCGAGCCAGCGCGCGGTCTCGTCTTCGTGCTCATCCTCCTCGTCCGCGGCCTCGCTGCTCACTTTGTGCCCGTCCCCGTCGTCCTTCGCGGCGGCCAGGGTGATCGACGGGGCCGGATGTTCGGGTTCGTCGCCGCCCTTCTGGACCGGCTGATCCCAGCTGACCACCTTGCCGTCGGAGTAGGTCTGCTCGGCGGGGAAGCTGACCGAATCCAGCGCGGGCAGCGGGCCGACGGAGACCGCGAAACGCTGGAACTGGCCGGGCGGGATGCCAGGCGCGCCGGGATCGGCGGTCCAGGTGATCGCGGTGATCTCCTTCTTGTCGTTGCGTTCGACCTTGGCCGACCAGCCGGGAACAGGTTCGGTCCGAGCGGATTTCAGGTTGGGCACGGTGACGGTGAGCGCGGTGGTGCTCGCGGTGTCCGATTCGGTGGGCACCCGGAAGGTGGCGACGGCGTATCCGCCTTGTGCCGCGCCGGGCGCGTCCACTGTGACGTGTGCTTCGGCGGCGCCGCCTGCGAGCAGGACCAGTGCGGTTGTGGCGACCGTCGTCGTGACGGCGCGCGAAATCGAGGTGGGCATGCTGAGGTCTCCTGTGCGTACGGGAAGGGGTGTCGGCGGATCAGACCGGCACCGGCGGCGCACGAGGACCGCACGCACCCAGCGGCGCGCAGCGATAGGGGGGAAGGCCGGGAGCGGCCGCGAGCGGCGCGCCCGCGATTCGCGCCCGCCGCGGCGGAGCCAATATCACGCGAAGCGCACCGGAGGCGGCGGTGAAAAGCCGTTCGGCCAGGACGATGAGAGCCGCGCAAGCGACCGTCGCGACAGTGTGCGCGAGCAGCATCCATCCCGTGGGCAGTGGGATACCCGTTGCCCCGCCGACGGTTCCGGAATGATCGTGGCCGACCAGCACCGACAGCGCCGCGTGGCTCAGCAGCTGGCCCGCGCCGAGCAGCCCGGCCACGACGGACGGGCGCGAGCACGCCCGCGCGGTCGCCGCGGCCGAGCCGACTCCGGCGGCGATCAGCAACAGCAGCGTCAGCTCGGTGGAGCCGGGGGCACCGCCGCCCGCCGCGCCGTGTGCGGCCACGGCCAGCACGCCGACGAGCACGCCGACCAGGCCGCCACGCAGGTGGCCGGTGATCGGGTGCGCGGACATCGGGACAGGGAAGCTCAGCGCACGCCGAGCCGGGCGAGGATGTCCGACTCGATCCCGGACAGCTCGTGGGAGATCGACGCGTGCACCGAACGGCGGCGATTGGCCGGCATCTGTTCGGAGGTGTGCACGGCGGCCGTCAGGCTGCCGAGGCGGTCCTTGGTGGCGGCGACGAACTTCTGGGCCTCGCCCTTGTCCTTGCCGTTCTGCGAGCCGATCTTCGCCAGCGCCGCTTCGGCATTCGTGATCCGGGCTTGCAGTTTGGCGCCGTGCCCGGTGAAGTCGCCGAGCTGGTCGATGCCGACGCCGAGCTGCTGGGCGCGGCGGGTGTCGAGCTGCCCGCGCAGGAAGGTCGCGCCCCGGTAGGCGAGCGGAGCGAGCACCGGGATGAGCACCCGGGCCACGCCGAGATATTTCTTCACCTGACCGGCGCTGAACGGATCGCGCTCGGCCTTGGCCGCCACCTTCAGCGCGGCCTTCTCCTCCGCCTGGAACGCCGCGATCTGCGCCTTGGCGACCTTGCGCTGGGTGCGGGCCTCGGCGCGGCGCGCCTTGCGGTCGTTCTTCGCGACGAGCTTGGCCTCCATCGCGGCCTTGTGCTTGAGGGCTTTCGCCTCGGCCCTGCGGCTCGGCCGCCGCTTGCGCTTCGTGAACAACCCCATCGAAGGCCCTCCGTCATGCTGGTTCACCATGGCAGTACGACGCCGGGGAAGCCCGTCCGCCCATGTCACACGCTTTGCCGACACCCTATCGGTTCCCGGCCGTCAGCTGCGAGGGTAGTGCGGCCAGCGCGCTGGCGGTTCCCAGCGCCGCCGAGCGATCGCTCCGCCGGACCCCCGTCTCCCCACGACGGCGTGCCGACCGGCGCCCATCGGTCACGCCGCACCGGCCGCATATCGTCCACAAACAGCAGCGATGCCGGAACCACGTAGCCGGAACCACGCAGCCGGGGCAGCGAGTTGGCTGGAAGCGAAATGGCTCTGTGGGGGGTGGGATCGACGCAACTGGCGCGTGGCCTACGGTGCTGCGGCCTTGCCGCGATACACCCCCACCCCAGCTCGGCTACGTCTTGCGAGCGAAGAAGACCGAGAACCACCCCAGTTCCAAGTAGGTGACTTCATCACGCGCGGCCCGACGCGATGGGCAATGGGCGATGGGCAATGGCCGAGCGGCGAATATCAAGGTTGCCGCCCTACGCGCTCAGCGCACCGCAACCCAGTCTTTCGAGCGAAGCGAGACCGAGCATCCGCCGTTCGCGGCCCGGCTCGCGTCCGAGCGGCCGCCGCGTCCGCGACGCAGTCGCCAGCGGCGGTCGCTCGGACGCGAGCCACAAAGGGGCCGCGAACACCCAGCGCCGCAGGCGCTGGAATTAAACACTGTCGGGGGAGGGGACCATACTGCTTAGCGTGGATTCGGACATCGGTGACCGGGATGGTCGCAAGCGCAACGGAACGGCCGTGGATCGGGCCACCGACGTGCCGACCGCCTTCATCGATGCCAGATCGCTGATCGGCTGCCGACATCGCCTGCATCTGGACGCCGCCCACCCGGACGCGCTGGCGGGAATCATCGAGGACGCGGGCGTACGCCAGCGCAGGGACGCCGCGGCCGCGCACCGCGCCCGGGTGCGCGACGCGCTGGTCGGCGCCGACCCCGATGCCTGGGTGGTGATCGATGCCCGGCTGCGCGCCGCCGAGCGCGCCGAGGCGACGATGCGCGCGTGCCGAGCCGGCGCACGGCACATCTGGGGCGGGCTGCTCCCGCAGGAGCCGGACACCGGCAGGCGCGGCGGGTCGGAGATCCTGCTTCGCGACGCCGACCGCGGCGGCTACATCCCGATCATCGTGGTGAACCACAAGGTGACCGACCCGCGGCAACCCGAACCGGCCGATTTCCACCCCACCACCTCGGACCCGTATCACTGGGACCCGCAACCGGATCCGCGCCGCAAGCTACGCCAGCAGCCCCGCGACCAGCAGCGGCTCGCCCATCTGCACCGGATGCTGCAACGGCACGGCCTGGCCAGTCCCGCGCTGGTCGGCGGGGTCATCGGCTTCGATTTCGATCGCATCCTGGTGCACGATCTGGCGCCCCTGCTCGACGACTACGACCGCCGCTACGCCGACCGCATCGCGGTGGTGCGCGGCGAGCTGCCCACCGTCCCGTCGAAGGTGCCCGAGTGCAGGCAGTGCCCGTGGTGGACGCGCGGGATCGACGGCCCGAGCTGCGAGAGCTGGCTGATCGAGCATCGCGACGTCAGCCTGGTCGCGCCAGGCTCCCGGGCCGAGGTGCTGCGCAGGAACGGCGTCGAGACCATCGACGAGCTCGCCGCGTGGGCGGGTGATGAGCCGGAGGACTGGCAGCACGGCCCGTTCGACGAGGCCGTGGTCACCGCGCGGGCGTGGATCGCGGGCGCGCCGCTGGTGCGGCGGGTCGAGAAGGTGTGGGTCCGGCGGGCGGACGTGGAGGTCGACGTCGATCTGGAGAGCTTCCAGGAGCACGGCGCGTATCTGTGGGGGACGCTGCTGAACGGCGTGTATCGCCCGTTCGTCACCTGGGACCCGCTGCCCACCGAGGACGAGGGCCGCTCCTTCGGCGAGTTCTGGACCTGGCTGATGACGGTGCGCGCCGAGGCCGCCGCGGCGGGCAAGACGTTCGCCGCGTACTGCTATTCGCGCACGGCGGAAGACAAGTGGCTGTACGAGTCGGCGCGCCGGTTCGCGGGCCGCCCCGGCGTGCCGACCGTGGAGCAAGTGCGCGCGTTCGTCGACGGCCCGCAGTGGGTGGACATGTTCCAAGCCGTGTCCGACCAATTCATCTGCCCGAACGGCAAGGGTTTGAAGAAGATCGCGCCGGTCGCCGGGTTCTCCTGGCGTGATCCTGAGGCCAGCGGCGAGGCGTCGATGAGCTGGTACCGGCTCGCGGTCGGTTACGACGGCGCCGCGCCCGACGCCGGCCAGCGCACCCGGTTGCTGGAGTACAACGAGGACGACGTCCGAGCCACGCAAGTGCTGCGCGAGTGGATGACCACCCGCGCCGACGCGGAGGTCGCCGGTCTCGCCGATTTCCAGCAGCTCCCCGGCGCGCGGTCGCACGGGACGGTCCCGGGTTACGCGGCGGCGCCACCTTCGAGCCCGTAGTCCGCGCGCGGCGGTACCATCGCGACGTGACAGAGCACGTCGAACAACTCGAGTTCCAGGCAGAGACCCATCAGCTGCTCGAGCTGATGATCCATTCCGTCTACTCCAACAAGGACACCTTCCTGCGGGAGCTGATCTCGAATTCCTCCGACGCGCTGGACAAGCTGCGGCTGGAGTCCTTCCGGGACAAGGATCTGCACGTCGACACCTCCGACTTGCACATCGAGCTGGAGGTCGACAAGGACAACCGGATCCTGACCGTCCGGGACAACGGCATCGGCATGTCGCGCGCCGAGGTGGTCGACCTGATCGGCACCCTGGCCAAGTCCGGTACCGCCGAGCTGCGCAGGAAGCTGAACGAGGCCAAGTCCGAGGCCGCCGCCGAGGAGCTGATCGGCCAGTTCGGCATCGGTTTCTACTCCACCTTCATGGTGGCCGACAAGGTCACGCTGACCACCCGCCGCGCGGGCGAGACCACCGGCACCCGGTGGGAGTCCACCGCGGGCAGCTCCACCTACACCATCGAGGAGCTCGACGAGGCCCCGCAGGGCACGTCGGTCGCGTTGCACCTCAAGCCGGTGGACGAAGAGGATCACCTCTTCGACTACACGCTGGAGTGGAAGCTGCGCGAGATCGTCAAGAAGTACTCCGACTTCATCTCTTGGCCGATCCGCATGCAGGTGGAGCGCACCGTCACCGAGGGCGAAGGCGAGGACGCCAAGGAGAAGACGATCCTCGAGGACCAGACGCTCAACTCCATGAAGGCGCTGTGGACGCGCCCCAAGAGCGAGGTCTCCGACGAGGAGTACAAGGAGTTCTACAAGCACGTCAGCCACGGCTGGGACGATCCGCTGGAGATCATCCCGCTGAAGGCCGAGGGCACGTTCGAATACCAGGCGCTGCTGTTCATCCCCTCGCACGCGCCGTTCGACCTGTTCACCCGCGAGCACAAGCGCGGCGTCCAGCTGTACGTGAAGCGCGTGTTCATCATGGACAACTGCGAAGAGCTCATGCCGGAGTACCTGCGCTTCGTCAAGGGCGTGGTGGACGCGCAGGATCTGTCGCTCAACGTCTCCCGGGAGATCCTGCAGCAGGACCGGCAGATCCAGATGATCCGCAAGCGTCTGGTGAAGAAGGTGCTGTCCACGGTCAAGGATCTGCAGGGCGCCGAGGACCAGACCAGCTACCAGACGTTCTGGAAGGAATTCGGCCGCGTCCTGAAGGAGGGCCTGCTCTCCGACTTCGACAACCGCGACACCATCCTGCAGGTTTCCTCGTTCGCCTCGACGAACTCCGAGACCGAGCTCACCACGCTGGCGCAGTACGTGGAGCGGATGCCGGAGGGGCAGGACACCATCTACTACATGACCGGCGAGACCCGTCAGCAGGTCGAGAGCTCCCCGCATCTGGAGGCGTTCAAGGCCAAGGGCCGCGAGGTGCTGATCCTCACCGACCCGGTGGACGAGATGTGGGTCGGTTCCGTGCCGGAATTCGACGGCAAGGCGTTCCAGTCCATCGCCAAGGGCGAGGTCGATCTGGAGACCGAGGAGGAGAAGAAAGCCTCCGAGGCGCTGCGCGAGCAGCAGGACAAGGATTTCGCCGATGTCCTGAAATGGCTGGGCAAGACGCTGGAGCAGAACGTCAAGGAGGTGCGCCTGACCAACCGGCTCACCACCTCTCCGGCCTGCCTGGTCGGCGACGTGTTCGACTTCACGCCCATGCTGGAGCGGATGTACCGCGCTTCGGGTCAGGCGCTGCCGGAGAGCAAGCGGATTCTGGAGCTCAACCCGACCCACCCGCTGGTCACCGGTCTGCGCGACGCGTACGCGGCCAAGAAGGACGAGGCCGACGCCGGTACGGCGACCGAGCTGTCGGAGACCGCCGAGCTGCTGTACGGCACGGCGGTGCTCGCCGAGGGCGGTGAGTTGAAGGATCCGGCGCACTTCGCGCACATCCTCACCGATCGGCTCACCCGCACCCTGTGAGTCCGCGCGCGACCGGAGGGCAACGACGATGTCCTCCGGTCGCGTCCGGTGCGGTCGGCGGTGTTTCGGCCATTTCGCGGTTACGGTGACCGGCGGGATGGCATATTCGCAGGACTGGGGAGTTCGCCCCCGGGTGGCGCGGTTAGATGTGGATGCCTGAAAGGATCGTCACAAACATGTCCGCAAACCCGCTTGCCGTCGCCGAGCCGTGGGATCTGGTCGCCGACGGCTACGACGAGTTCGCTCCCGCGATCATGCAACCGTTCTCGGCGCGGGCGCTCGAGTTCGTCTCGCTCGCGCCGGACTCCCGGATCGTGGATGTGGCGGCGGGGCCGGGCACGCTCAGCCTGCTGGCGGCGAGTCAGGTGGCGCAGGTCGATGCCATCGATTTCGCGGAGTCGATGATCGCGCGCCTGGCGAAGAACGCCGCTGCCGCCGGGTTGACGAATATCCGGGCGCGCGTGGGTGACGGGCAGGATCTGCCGTACGAATCCGATCGGTTCGACGCCGGGTTCTCCATGTTCGGACTGATGTTCTTCCCTGACCGTGCCCGCGGGTTCGCCGAACTGTTCCGGGTGCTGCGGCCTGGCGGCACGGCGGTGGTGTCGAGCTGGGCGCCGATCGCGGATTCGCCGCTGATGCGGATGATGTTCGGCGCCTTGACCGCGGCCGACCCGGATATCCAGGAGCCGCAACCGAACTTCCTGAGCCTGGAGAACCCGGAGGTCTTCGAATCGGAGATGCGCGGGGCCGGCTTCGAAGCCGTGTCCATCCAGCGGCATTCGATCGCCCTCACCTTCGGCGGCCCGGAGGAGATGTGGGAGACCATGGTGCGCAGCAGCGCCCCTCTGGAACTCATGCGCCACAACGTGAGCGCGGAGGTCTGGGCTCGGCGCGCCGCCGTCATGAAAGCGTTTCTGGCCGAGAAGTACCGGCCGCACTGCCCGTTGTCCACCACGGCCTACCTCGGCATCGGCCACAAGCCGCGGGAATGACAACAGCGCGCGACCCTTCGGGAGAAGGGTCGCGCGCTGCCGGGACTGCGGAGCGGGATTACCGCGGCGCCATGCGCAGCGCGCCGTCCATGCGGATGGTCTCGCCGTTCAGGTAGTCGTGCTCGATGATGTACTGCGTCAGCTGCGCGTACTCGTCGGGCCGACCAAGGCGGGACGGGAAGGGCACGCCCGCCTCCAGGCCCTTGCGGTACTCCTCGGTGACGCCGGCCAGCATCGGGGTGTCGATGATGCCGGGGGCGATGGTGTTGACCCGGATGCCGAACTGCGCCAGGTCACGCGCGGCCGGAACGGTCATGCCGTGCACGCCGCCCTTGGACGCCGAGTAGGCGATCTGGCCGATCTGGCCCTCGAACGCGGCGACCGAGGCGGTGTTGACGATGACGCCGCGCTGGCCGTACTCGTCCACGGCGTCGGTCTTGGCGATCGCGTCGGCGGCCAGCCGCATGACGTTGAAGGTGCCGAGCAGGTTCACCGTGATCACCGTGCGGAACAGCTCCAGGTCGTGCGGGCCGTTCTTGGACAGGATGCGGCCCGCCCAGCCGACACCGGCGCAGTTGACCACGATGCGCAGCGGAGCGCCGGACCCGACCACCTGCGCGACGGCCGCGCTGACCTCGTCGTTGCTGGTGACATCGGCGGGAATGAGGGTGACCCCGGCGGGCACGTTGTCGCCTGCGCGCTCGATCGACTGCGGTACATCGAGCCCGAAGACGGTGGCGCCGAGCTCGGCGAGACGCTTGGCGGTGGCGGCGCCGAGGCCCGATGCGCCTCCGGTGACAATGGCGGCGGAACCCGAAATCTCCACGATGGTCCTCTCGTTTGTGACAGCCAGTTGGCCCTTCGTCAATTGCACCCTAACCGGTACGCGGCGCGTGCCCCTGCACGGCTCCCGCGACTCGATCCCGGCGCGGGACTTTCCGGCAAGCAGGCCGAACCGACCGCGCAGAATGGAACCGCCCAGTCAGCTCGACCGAACAAGCGGAGTCACCGAATGACCGAATCGGCCATCAGCGCACGCCTGCCCCGAGGTAGGCATGGCCTGCCGCGGGAGCAGGTGATCGCCTCGCAGCGCGAACGAATCCTCGTCGCGACGGCGGAGGCCATGGCCGAGAACGGCTACATCGGAACGTCGGTCGCGGCGATCCTCAAGCGGGCTTGCGTGTCGCGGGAGACGTTCTACGAGCAGTTCCGCTCCAAAGAAGACTGCTTCGAGGCGGCCTATCAGCGGGCGGTGCAGTTGTTGCTCGACCGGATCGCCGAGGCCACCGAGGCGCAAGACGCGGCGGCCGATACCGGCGCGATCGCGCGCATGGACCGGATTCTGCGCGCCTATCTCCAGTATCTGGTGGACGACCCGGCCAGCGCGCGGCTGTTCTTGGTCGAGGTCTTCGCCGTGGGTTCCGCGGCCATCGCGCGCCGGGCCCAGCTGCAAGAGCGGTTCGTCGAGTTGATCGCCGCCGTGCTCGACGCGCGGACCGAACCGCAGCGTTTCGCCTGTCAGGCTCTGGCCGCGGCGGTCGGTTCGATGGTCACCGCTCGGATCGCGGCCGGGGACTCGGGCGGTCTGCTGGCGCTGCGGGAACCACTGCTGGATCTGTTGCGCCGGGGTGGCGGACTGTATGGAGCCGCGCTGGCGTCGAGCGCCGAGCCATCCGCGTGAGCAGCAGCGCGGCGCCCGCCAGCGCGGGAGCGAGCGCCGCGAGCCCGGCGACGGCCATGCCGCCGAGGCCGGGTGCGGTCGCGCCGAGCAGGGTCGCCGTGCCGAAGTAGAGGAACAGCAGGCCGGAGCCGATGCCGATCGCGTGCTCGGGCAGGTGCTTGCCGACCAGGATGCCCACCGCGATGGCGAGCGCGTCGGCGGCGACCATGCCGATGGTCGAGCCGAGCCAGACGCCGGCCCAGTCGTAGTCCGTGGCCAGGGCCGCGGTCGCGAACATGGTGCGATCGCCCAGCTCGGCGAGCAGGAACGCGGACAGCACCACGAAGAACGGCGCACCGCCTGCCCTCGGCGCCTTCGGCTCCGGCTCATCATCGGCGGTGCCGAAGTGCTCGCGCAGGGTCCACAGGCCCACGGCCAGGAAGGTGACGGCGGCGATCAACGCGATCGCGGTGGTCGGCAGCGCCGCACCGAGGAAGTAGCCGATGCCGACGGAGATCAGATGCACCGCCGCGGAGGCGGCCGCGATGCCGCCGACCACTACCCACCAGCGATAGCGCAGCGCGAACGTCAGCGCCATCAGTTGCGACTTGTCACCGAGTTCGGCGAGGAAGACGACACCGATGGTCAGCAATGCGGTGGCGATCATGTGTTGCTGCTCCCAGGTCTCCGGCCTGCCGACCGGAGATACGGGGACGCTCCGGCCGACAACGAAATGGTTGTCCAGGCCGAAGGTCTCGCCCACCGGCCTGATGCCGGTTCACACAGCCGGACCCGGCCCGAGCGGGCTCGGCGGGTCAGTATGTCGACTGTGCGATTGGGGGCTACTCCCCTTCGCTGACCGCGACTCTACCCGCCCCGGTCCGCTCGTGCCAACCCGCTGTAATCGAAAGAGCAATGCGCACAATAAGTTTGGCGATCCACGTGGCGAGTTTCGGTTACCCTCACGCGGCCAGCAGCATAGCCAGAACCGCGGTGTCGGGGTCGCTGATCGGGTCCAGCCCGACCCGGCTGACCAGGGAGGTCACGGTCCCGTCCGACTCCGCCTCCACCCACGCGGCGCGGTGCTCGAGCCCCAGATGGGGCACGCCGGGCAGCAAGACGCACCCGGAGGCCGCGCCCGCGCACTCGGGCAGCGAGGGGCGGGTTTCGGACGGAGGATGCAGCATCAGCAGCGCGGGCGGCACATGTTCGGCGAACCGGCCGGGTTCCACGGCCTCCTCGCCCAGCACAGGGCCTTCGGCCAGCACCAAGCCGACCGTGCCGGGGGCGGGGTCGTCGGGCAGATCCTCCCGGACGCCGAACACCGTCGAGGTCGTCAGCAGCCCGGGTAGCGTGGCCACGCGCACCGCGAGAACCAGCACCTGGGCCCACTCCTTGGTGGTCTCCGGCCACCGGCCGGAGATCAAAAAGCCACGCAGTGATCCGCGCGAATGGAACGGCGTGATGCCGATCGGTTCGTTCGTGCGCATTCCTGCCTCCCGTTGTGGAACCGGGGGCGACCTTGCCCGTTTTATTCGATCTGGATTCCCGAATATGAACCAGGAGTCACCTGGCACACAAGTACCAAAGAGTGCCAATCGGAGGGGCGGTGCGGTGCGGCGGGCAATCGGGCCGCGCACCCGGCGGATCGGGCGCGACCTCATCGGGGCCGGATCGCGGCGGTCGGATGTCGTGTTCGGCAACATGCCCGCGACGCCTGGAAACAGAACGGGCCCGCGAGCCCGCCGCGCGTGGCGGACGGATTCGCGGACCCGGTCGCGGTGTGCCGAGCAGGCTCAGCCGAAGATGAGGCCCTTGGCCTGCGAAGTCGCCTTGGCGAAGCGCTCCTGCACGTCGGCCCAGTTGACGACGTTCCAGAACGCGGTGACGTAGTCGGCCTTCACGTTCTTGTACTGCAGGTAGAAGGCGTGCTCCCACATGTCGACCTGCAGCAGCGGGATGATGCCGAGCGGGACGTTGGCCTGCTGGTCGTAGAGCTGGAAGGTCAGCAGCTTCTGGCCGAGGGTGTCGAAGCCGAGCACCGCCCAGCCGGAGCCCTGCAGACCGTTCGCGGCGGCGGTGAACTGCGCGCGGAACTTGTCGAACGAGCCGAACTGGTCGTCGATCGCCGCGGCCAGCTCGCCGACCGGCTTGTCGCCGCCGTTGGGGGAGAGGTTCTTCCACCAGATGGAGTGGTTGACGTGCCCACCGAGGTGGAACGCGAGGTTCTTCTCGTGCAGGAAGATGGCGCTGTGATCGCCCGACTCGCGAGCGGCTTCCAGCTTCTCCAGTGCGGTGTTCGCGCCGGCGACGTAAGCGGCGTGGTGCTTGGAATGATGAAGCTCGTTGATCTGCCCGGAGATGTGGGGCTCCAGGGCGCTGTAGTCGTAATCCAGATCTGGCAGCGTGTACTCAGCCACGATGTCCCTTCCTATGTCGGGCTGGTTGTGCCCGTTGTTCCGGACACAGCCAACCATCATTCGTACACCCGGTCGATTCCAACTCGGGCCCACGTCCGCACATTCCGGTGATGCCGCTCACATCCGGCGGGTCGCGCACCGTCACATCACGCACATCGGCCCCACAGGAAACGCACGCGTAGCATCGAACCATGTCGGGGTACGACGAACTAGTGGGGCGTCTCGGCCACCCCGCACCCGTCATGGTCGTCCCCGAGCATGCCCGGCCCGGCCGGGCGGAACCGTTCGACGTGCCGGATACCCACTACCTGAACGCTCACCCGATCCGCCCGCCGTTTCCGGATTGGGCTTACAGCTCGAGGTCGTCGCGATGGGTTGTTTGTGGGGCCGGAGAAAGGCTCCTGGGAGCCGGCGCCGAGCAGGCCGATCTCGTCCGCTCGACGGCCGCGGCCTACGGCAAGCGGCTCGCCGCGGCGGGATGCGGGGAGATCACCACGGAGATCGCGCCGCTGCCGGACTGGCGGCTTCTACCATGCCGAGGGCTGTCACCGGCAGTACCTGGCCGAGAACCCCGGCGGAAACTGCCCCTGCATGCCACCGGAGTGAGCTGCCCGGCGGATGCCTGAGCACCGCACGTGCCGTCGCACAAATGCGGTTCGCTCCCGACGTGTCGATCAGAGCGGCGGAGCGATACCGGGACGACTGGCCCGCGGGTCGCCCGCATCGTGCGCCCGCCACCATCGCGCGCCCCCTGCGACGAAGTCGGCCAGCGGGATCTGCTCGCCCCGAGCGTCGTACACGGCGATGTCGTCGAACCACACCCGGACGTCGAGTTCGCGCGGGTCGATGCCCTCTTCCTGGGAGAACTCCAGAACGTGCGCGGATTCCCGGTCGGCGATACGGGTGTCGAAGCTGAGCAGCTCCCTCCACAACGCCCAGCTGCTGT
The DNA here is from genome assembly GCF_044389845.1 of Nocardia sp. NPDC019323. Taxonomy (NCBI): domain Bacteria; kingdom Bacillati; phylum Actinomycetota; class Actinomycetes; order Mycobacteriales; family Nocardiaceae; genus Nocardia; species Nocardia sp. NPDC019323. The sequence continues at coordinate 300,325 of NZ_JBIRYN010000002.1, read as the reverse complement.
CGTCGAGATCGATGAACTCCCAGCCGTGCAGCCGACCGCCGCCGAAACTTTGGATCGCCTCGTCCAGGCCCTCCAGCCGCAGCGGCAGGACCTGGGGCTCCAAGTCGTCCCAATGGTGCGTCCGCAGTGACGCGGCGACCCGGCTGACGCCGGAGAGCGTCACCTGCACCCGGTAGTCCTCCGCCGCGGTCCCGTCTTCGGGGAGAGTCAGCACTTCGAGGTCGAGTCGCAGTTCGCCCGCGGCCTCGTCGACCGCGAGGCCGAGGCACGTGGCCTCGGACAACGCGATGTTGAGTCCTGCGGTGTCCATTCCGTGGCGTAGCCCCCTGCTCACGTTCATACGCCCAGGCTACCGACCGTCTCCGCTGGATCGCGGGATTTCGGCGGCGTTCTGAATTCGATGGAACCGAATGCGCCCGCGTCCCGTCCAAGTAGATATCGGGACCCCTTCGGCCGCGGGTTCCGATGTCGGCGACGAATGACCGCTCCGGGATTGGTATGGAGGGGAGTCCCGGATCGGTCATTCGCATCGCTCGACCGTTAGGGGCTGAATCAGCACGTCCGTCCGGAAAAACCCGCCGAGCGCCGACCGGAAGTCCGAAATCACCCCGTACTGGTAGCTCATAAGTTGCTGTAGAGCCGGGCTGAACGGGCGAAACGCCGTCGACACCTGCGCCTTGTGGATCGAGCTGTGGATTATGTGGATAACTTCGCCCGAGTTATGCACAACCAGCATCGGGCGGGTAGGCGGTCGAGTTCCGGAGGGGAGAACATACCCGAAGTCGTGACTCGCTGTCGAGGCCGCTCCCCCGGGATGGAACTGCACGGCGGCCCGCCACGCATGGCAGGATCGAATCTGTGACGAGCCCCCACGTTCCGTCGGTCACGGTGGAGGACGTGCCTGCCGAATTCGACAGCAGCGCGCCCGCGTCGGCCGGCACGCCGCGACCGATTCTGCTCGACGTCCGGGAGGACGACGAGTGGCGGCTCGGGCACGCTCCGGGTGCGATCCACATCCCGATGGTCGATGTTCCGGCCCGGATCGATGAGCTGGAGTACGACGCGGATCTCTACGTCATCTGCAGGCAGGGTGGCCGGTCCCTGCAGGTGGTCGAATATCTCACGCACATCGGCTACGAGGCCATCCAGGTCCGCGGGGGCATGGTGGCGTGGCAGCACGCCGGCCGCCCGCTGGTCGCGGAGGGCGACCACGAGGCGAAGATCTACTGACGAAAGAACGAGGTGCGCGGGTGAGTACGGTGGTGCAACCTTGTGCGCGCTGCGGTGCGCGCTGGGCCGTGCAAGGGGCGCCGATGCACTGGTGCCCGCGCTGCCGCGGCGTCCTCCTCTCGCCGGGCCCGATCGACGCGCCCGCCGATCGTCGCAACTACCGCTGGGTGGCGCGCAAACCGGACCACCGCGCCAGGCGAGCGCAGTCATCCGTCCGGTCGGCCGCACCGAGCGAAACGCCCCGATACACGCAGATCCCACGCTGGGGTTTGATCGACCCGCCACCGCACACGGGCGCCGCGCCGCGCCGCCCGTTCGGCAAGCTGACCGACGCGGTGACCAGGCTGCTGGTCGCCACGGCGGCCGTCTTCGGACTCGCGGCCGTCGCCGAGCTGGCGCGCTACGCGGTGCTGTTGCGCAACCGGACGCGTTTGATCCACCCCGCCGTCCTCGTCGCCTCCGACGCGTTCGTGATCGGCGCCGGGGTGCTCGCGATCCTGCTCGCGCTGCTGGCCGCCGTAGCCACCGTCGGACGGCTGATCGAGATCAGGCGCTCGGTCTACGCCGCCACGGGCAGGCGCGACCCGCGCTCGCCGCGAGCGCTCGCGTTCGGTTGCCTGGTTCCGGTGGTCAACCTGCTGTGGCCGGGCGTCTTCCTGAGCGAGGTGGCCGCGTTGCAGGGGGATCCTCGGATGGGGCGGACGGTCCGGATCTGGTGGGCCGCGTGGGTCTTCGGCGGACTCGTCGCGGCGGCCGCGCTACTGTGGCGGACCGCGGATTCGTTGCAGGCCGAGGCGGACGGGGTGCTGTTCACCGCGTTCACCGACGCGGTCGCCGCCGCGGTCGCGGTGCTGACCCTCTGGGTGCTGCGCACGATCGACGGGCGCGACCTGCTCGGTCGCGGCCGCACCGCGCGCCGCTGGCTGATCGCGGTGGACCCCGCCGTACCGGTGATCGAGCCGGTGCATCCCGGCGGACGGGGACCGGCCGACGCCGACGCGCACGAGAACAACGGTGCTCAGGACCGTGAGCAGGAGGAGGTTATGGCCAAGTGAGCCAGGGCAGTCGCGCGCCGTTCGTGGTCGCGCATCGAGGCGCATCGGCGGCGCGCCCCGAGCACACGCTCGCCGCCTACGAGCTCGCGCTGCAGGAGGGCGCCGACGGCGTCGAGTGCGATGTCCGGCTGACCAGGGACGGACATCTGGTGTGCGTGCACGACCGCACCGTCGACCGGACCTCGTCGGGCAGCGGCCTGGTCAGCGAGATGACGTTGGACGAACTGCGCGCGCTGGATTTCGGCGCCGACGGCGCCCCCGCCTCGGTGCTGACCCTCAGCGAGCTGATCGGCCTGGTGCTGGACTGGCGCAGCAGGCCGACCAAGTTGTTCATCGAGACCAAGCACCCGGTCCGCTACGGCGCGCTGGTGGAGAACAAGCTGCTCGCCGAACTCCAGCGCTTCGGCATCGCCACCCCGGCCTCGGCCGATCATTCCCGCGCCGTCGTGATGTCGTTCGCGGCCACCGCCGTGTGGCGCATCCGTCGCGCCGCCCCGCTGCTGCCCACCGTCCTGCTCGGCGAATCGTCGCGCTACCTCGGCGGATCGGCGGCCACCACCGTCGGGGCCACGGCCGTCGGCCCCTCGGTGAAGACCTTGCGCGAGCACCCCGACCTGGTCGACAAGGCCGCCGCCGCAGGGCGCGCCACCTACTGCTGGACCGTCGACGACCCGGACGACGTACAACTGTGCGCCGACCTCGGCGTCAGCTGGGTCGCCACCAACCACCCCGGCCGCACCAAGTCGCTACTGCCCGCCGCCTGATTCGGACCCGCCGGGCCGGGCTGGTTCGGGACATCTCGCCCATAGATCCACCTGAGGTCGTACCAGTCGTTTCGGCAGTGGATCGATCGAGACAGACACGCTCGTCTGTGTCCCGCTGATCCGAAGAGGCCACTAGGCGTCAGTCGCTTCTGCGCAGGCAGTGAGAAGGCCGGAGCGGGGTGCCCGCGGCCTCTTCGCCACGCCCACCACGGCGCACGTAAATCGCGCGCCCATTCCTGACGGAACCACACCACCTCAACCCCGGCTTTCGAGCGAAGCGAGACCGAGCATCCGCCGTTCGCGGCCCGGCTCGCGTCCGAGTGGCCGCCGCGTCCGCGACGCAGTCGCCAGCGGCGGTCGCTCGGACGCGAGCCACAAAGGGGCCGCGAACACGCCGCGACGAAGTCGCGGCCGAAAAGCACTGTAAGTTGAGCCCTCGTGGGTAAAAGCAAGCGCAACAGTCCTAAGCCCGGCGGGAACCGGGCGCAGCGTCTCGCCGAGCGGCGGGCGGCGCAGGAGCAGGCGGCGCGGATCGCCTCGCGTCCGTTCGAGGGCCTGGCCGCGGAGTGCGATCTGATCGCCCTGCGCGAATTCGTTCCGTCGGCCACCGCGACATTGACCCTGGCGCCCGAGGTGGCGGCGGAGCGACCGGTCGTGCTCGGAACAGTGCTACCCGGCGCGGTGGCCGCGCTGGTGCGCGCGGGTGACGAACCCAGCGGTTACGTCGGCGCGCAGGTGCAATTCCAGGGCGCCGATCCGGCCGCCGATCTGGCCGCGGCGATCCTGTGGACGCAGTCCGCCGAACCCGGTGATTCGCTGACCTCCGTGGAAAGCGTTGCGGGCGGCCCGCGGCTGGCCGATGTCATCGATCCCGGCGCGCGCCTGGATTTGACCGTGCACCAGGACTTCGACTGGTGGGTGCCAGCGGGAGTGGAGCCCGACGCGCAGGTCGCCGCCACCATCGAGCAGGCCAAGCAGGCGATCATGCCGTCCGCGCGGCTCGGGCTGGACGCCGACGCGATCGGCGCCGCCTGGTGGGTGGACGCGGGCGAGAAGGCGCACATCCGCTGGGTGCGGCCGGAGGACGAGGACGCGCTTATGCTGGCGCTGGCCCGCGTGCACGCTGCCGGGGGTCTGCACCTCGGCGAGGGTTCCCGATTCGCGGGGTCGTTCCGCACCCACGGCGTGCTGGTCCCGGTCTTCGACCTGGACCGCGAGCGGCACCCCGACGAATGGGTGAAGCCGGCGGCCGAATTCGGCGCTCGCCTGTCCGAGGCGCTGGCCGTCGACGCCCCGTTGACCTCCGACGAGCGGCGCTCGCGTGACGGTCTGCGGTCGCGTCAGGTCACCTTGCGCTGAGCCTCGGATATCAGAGAACTGCGGGAAAGCGATATAGCCGCAGTGTTTTCCGGTTGCCGCCGGTACTGCTCGGAAGTGGGGTAAGACTTGCCGAACCATTGCGAAATGCGATGAGACCGTCGTTTACGCCGACATCGCAAATCGCGAGCTGAACCGCGACAGGCCCGGTTCCCGATACGGGAGCCGGGCCCGTTCGGCGACCTCCGTCAGACGGAGCCGCCCGCCACCGAAGGCGCGCCGGAGGCGTCGCTCGGGCCGCTCATTTCCCGCGCGACGAATTCCTCCAGATCGAACAGGTTCGACCCGGCGCGATCGGCGATGGTGAGCAAGGTGGTCATGTTCGCCACCTCCTCGACCTGTTCCTTCAGGAACCACTGCATGAACTGTTCGCCGAGGTAGTCGCCCTCTTCCCGGGCGGTGCTCGCCAACTGGATGATCTGCTCGGTGACCGTCTTCTCCTGGGCGAGCGCGAGCGCGATCGGCTCCCTGGCATTCTCGAACCGCGATTTCGCGGCGTCGATGCCGGAAATCTCGATGCTGATATCCCGGTCGAGGAAGTACTGCACGATCATCATCGCGTGATTGCGCTCTTCGACGGCCTGCTTGTAGAACCGCTTGGCCAGCTGCGGGAGATCGGCATTGTCGAACCAAACCGCAATCGCGATGTACTGATGCTCGGCATTGAATTCGTGCCGGATCTGATCGTGCAACAGGCTGTGAAATTTGCTGCGGGGTGATTCCGGATGGCTTGACATGGCATCGACATTAGCGGCGGCCAAGTCGCATGTCATCCAAGTGCAGCCTTAATGAGGCTAGTGTTGCCTAATTAATTCTTCGCCGCGCCAGCCATTTTCGGCGCCGGGATATCCGCGCGCGGTCGCGACCGCATCTCCCTGGCGACGAACTCCTCGACGTCGAACAACTGCCCGTCGGCGCGGTCGAGCACGGCCAGCAGGGTGCTCATCCCCGCCACGTTCTTCACCTGTTCGGCGAGGAACCACTGGATGAATCGTTCGCCGAGATAGTCACCGGAGGCGCGAGCCGTACGAGCCAGTTCACTGATCCCGGCGCGGCGGGCCTGCTCGATCTCCAGCAGTGCGGCGACCGCGGCGCGCGGGCTTTCGAAGGTGGAGTGGATCTCGTCCAATCCGCCGATCTGCACCGGGAGATCCCGGTCCAGCAGGTACTGCACCATGCGCAGCGCGTTGCCGTGGTGCTCGCGTGACAAGTCGTAGGCGTGTCCGGCCAGTTGCGGCAATCTGCGCGTGTCGAAATACACGGCGGCGGCGAGATACTGCTGGGCGGTGGTGAATTCGCGACGAATCTGCGTGCGCAGCAAGTCGGGGAAGGACTCGTCGGCGTCGTCGATGTCCGGCATGGCGTCGACGCTACCGCGTCAGCAAGTCCTCCGGGATCGGACGGTCATCGGCCAGCGCGTCGAAGAACCGGCCCGCTTTGTCCTTGTCCCACAGCAGGACGTTGCCGCTGTCGGTGTCCTCGAATCCGCCGATCGGCACCGCCGTGGCGACGGTATCGCCGCGCAGGGCCCAGCCCAGGCCGCCGAGGTTCCAGATGTGGTCGCCGTTGTCGACCTTCAGCGACTTGGCGGTGTCGGTGGCCAGCGGCCAGAGCTTGAACGGGTTGGCCAGCGTGGCGCCGCTGGTCGCCTTCTTCAGCAGCGCGGCCATGAAGATCCGCTGGTTGTTCATCCGGTCCAGATCGGCCAGCGCCGTCGCGCGGCTGCGGACGAAGCCCAACGCCTGCGGTCCGTTCAGCCGCTGGCAGCCCGCGGGCAGGTCGATGCCGGCGAGCGGGTCGTCGATCGGCTTGGGCACGCACACGTCGATGCCGCCGAGCGTATCGACCACGCTGGCGAAGCCGCCGAAACCGATCTGCGCGTAATGGTCGATGCGCAGGCCGGTGGCGATCTCCACGGTCTGGACCAGCAGCGCGGGGCCGCCGATGGCGAACGCCGCGTTCAGCTTGTCCCTGCCCTGGCCGGGAATGCTGACATACGAGTCGCGCGGCAGGCTGACCAGCGTGGTCTTCCCCGATCGCGGCACGTGCACGAGCATGATCGTGTCGGTGCGCTCCGGGCCGACCTCACCGCCGGTGGCGAGTTCCTGCTCCTGCTCCGCGGTCAGCTCGCCGCGGCCGTCGGACCCGACCAGCAGCCAGTTCGTGCCGGGTGTGTCGCCGACTCGCTTGGCGTAGTTCGTCAGCGCGGGGATGCGGTTGAGCGAGTTGTCCAACTTGATGACGGCGCCCACGGCGGCGAGCACCAGGACCAGCAGGATCACCAGGAACCAGCGGAAGGGATGACGCTTGCGGCGGGGTCGAGGAGCCCGCGGGGCACGCCCTCCCCGAGGTGGGACCGGCGGGGAACTCGTACGGAACGGCCGGGGTTTCCGGGGCGGCGCGGGCGGACCTTCGTGATAGGGGACCGGGCGCTGGGTGGGCGCGTGCGATGGAACTTCGTGATGCGGCACCGGCCGCTGCGTGGGGGCGTGCCTGCGGGCCGGGGGAGGCGGCGGCATTCGGCGCGCCTGCTCGGGCGGGACCTGCGAATACGCCAGCGGCTGCGCGTGTGGGCCTGCGGTTCCGTCACGGCGCATCACCTGCGTGGGCTCGATCGGCGCCGGTGCACCGGGCCCAGGAGGTGGCATGCGACGGCGCGCAGGGCCGGGACTGCCGGGCGGCGGCATCCGGCGCGGACGCGCGTTGCGCTGGGGGTCGTCGCCGTTCATCACTGAAACTCTACTTATCGGGCCGACGTGACGTGCCGCATGTGGACACCGGCGCACGCGGAGGCGGCGCTGCTTCGTAATTCGCGCGCGGGACCGCGTTGTTAGCCCTCCCGAGGGCACGGTTGTGTCACGGGAGCCACGAAACATGGCCGCGCAGAACGGTGTAGCCGATGTAGGCGACCGCGTCGATGGTCGCATGGGCGAGGACCAGCGGCCACAGCCGGTTCGTGCGCTGCCAATAGCGGCCGAATATGACGCCCATCACAAAGTTCCCGAGCCCGCCGCCGAGTCCTTGATACAGGTGATAGCTGCCACGCAGCGCGGCCGAGGCCAGCAGAGCCGAGTTGGCCGACCACCCGAGCCTGCGCAGCCGGGTGAGCAGGAACGCGACCACGATGACCTCCTCGGCCACGGCGTTCGCGCAGGCGGAGAGCACGAGCGCGGGCAGCCGCCACCAGTAGTCGCCGAGCGAGGCCGGGACGATCGTCACGCTCAGGCCGAGCGCGTGTGCCGCGAGATACAGCCCGAGCCCCGGCAATCCGATGATCGCGGCCAGCGTCAAGCCGGGTAGCACGTCGGCGCGCCACCGCAGCCGGTTCGCCAGCCCGATCAGCCGCGGTCCGATGCCGCCGCGCCACAGCAGATACAGTCCCAGCGCCGCCCACCCGAGCAGCCGCAGCACGCTGAGCAGCTGGAACAGCAGATCGATGGTGGACTGTGTCGATCGCGACGGGTTCAGCGCGACGGTGCGCCCGCCGATTCCGCCCGGGCCGAGCGCGCTCTCCACCAGCGAGAGCGCGGCGCTGAGCCCGCTGAGCCCGAACGTGACCAGCAGCACCACGGCGATCTCTAGTTTGATCGCCAGCCGCTCCCGATCGGTCGGTTCGGCCTCGTCCCACTCGGCACTGGACTCCGCACGCATGAGTCGAATCTATTGCGCTGGTCCGAACAGGCGCGCGCCGTGTCGGCGTGCGAATCCCCCGCCGCGCGGGCATGTCGCTCGGCTCGCCAACCTGCCCCGGTCCGGCCTCGGCGTCAGATCCGGCGCAGTCCGTTGAGGAACGGGCAGCCCGCCAGCGTGCGTACGGCCCGGCTGAGCCCTTCGATGTCGTCGGCCGGTGCGCTGAACGGCAAGCGGAAGTCGTGGTCGCCGTCGTGTCCTTCCACCCGCAGGGTGAGTCCGTAGCGGTCGATAGCCAGCGGGTGCACGATGCCGCGCTGTAGCTGTGGCGGCAGGTGCCTGGCCAGCTGGGCGACGACGTCGGCGTGATCGGCCTGCATGTGCTGCAGCCACGCGGATTCCATGGCGCAGAACGGATCCGGCTGCGCCGAGCGCAACTCCTCGCTGGTCACCGATTCGGCGCCGGTCGAGTCGGCCACCACCGCGGAGTTGATCACCAACCGCAGCAGGCTGGCGCCGAAGCCGATATCGAGCAGTCCCGGATGCGGATGCTCCTTCGCCACCTCGGTGGCCAGCGCGCGCTGCGCCTGTGTGGGCACCGCGCGCACCCAACCGCGCAGCCAGACCAAGGCGCGGACGGGCTCGCGCAGCGGCAGCGGGGCGTGGTCGGTGAGTTCGAGCACCGCGGGCGCGCCGTGCTCTCCGGAGTTTCCGGCCAGGATCGCGGCGATCGAGGTCGTCGGCACCGCGATCACGGCGTCGCCGCACTGCCGGACGTGGTGCACGGACGCGGGCGTCGGATCGATGCCGGGCATGGCCAGCACCGCTTGCTCCGCGTGCGCGCAGGCGCTGCGCACTCGCTCGGCGGTGGACGGTGCGACGGTCGAGGACGGACGCGGCATACAAACCTCCGTGAAGCGGGCGGCGCTGCAATATGATTAGGTTACCCTAAGCTAAGTGACGGGCCATGCTTCCCGCAAGCGTTCCGATCCGGCTGATCGCAGCGAACCGTGTCGATTCCCGGTCGAATCGGGTTGTTACGGTGAGGGCGTGTCGGAAGGGACGGGATCGAGCGAACCGGTGCTGGTGACGTTGTCGGCGCCGCCGCGGCGCGGTTTGGCCGACGGGCTGGTCCGCAACATCGGCGCAAGTTCCGCTGCGCCGATGCTGGAGCTGGACGCCCCCGACGCCGAGATCGCCGGTTTCCTCGCGCACGTCGCCCACTCCGATACCGGCTTCGTCGCGCGCACCTCCTCGGGAGAGCGCGCGGTCGCCATCGTCGCCGCCACGGCCGCCGCCCTGTGCGGCGAGGACATCGGCACGGCCCTGCGCGAGCCCGACATCGCCTTTCTGACCTCCCTGAAGCCGCAGGCCGTCGAGGCGGTCCGATCGGTTCTGCTCGCCATCGAAACCGAGGCCGCTGACCGGGTGAACGCCGCGTTGCGGGTGCTCAACGCGGGTTGAACGCCGCTCGGGCGGTCGCGGAACAGTCGCCTCGGGGCGGCGGGGCCTTCCCAATCGGTGGGGGGCCGGGCGAGCGCGCAAGTAATCTCGTAACCGTGCCGCGAATCGCGTACTTCGGGCCGTCCGGAACGTTCACCGAGATGGCCCTCGCTCAACTGGAATCCTCGGGAACCTTCGACGGGCCCGTGGAGCGGATCGCCGCGCCCAGCCAAGGCGCCGCGCTCGACCTGATCCGCTCCGGTGACGTGGAGGGCGCGGTGGTGCCGATCGAGAGCTCCGTCGAAGGGTCGATCTCGGCGACGCTCGACTCGCTGGCAATCGGTCCGCGTCTGCAGATCGTCGCCGAGACCGAACTCGAGGTGAGTTTCACGATCCTCGGCAAACCGGGCACGGCGCTTCCGGACGTGCGCACCCTCGCCGCATACCCCGTGGCCGCCGCGCAGGTGCGGTTGTGGGTGGCGCGGCATCTGCCGCAGGCTCAGCCCTACACCTCGGCGTCCAACGCCGCCGCCGCCGAGGACGTGGTGGCAGGCCATGCGGACGCCGCCGTGTCGACCGCGCTGGCCGGAGAGCGGCTGGGGCTGATCGCGCTGGCCTCCGGCGTCGCCGATCACGAGCAGGCGATCACGCGGTTCGTGCTGTGCACCAGGCCGACGGCCGCGCCGCCCGCCACCGGAGCCGACCGCACATCGATCGTGCTCGAACTGCCGAACGTACCGGGCTCACTGATGCGCGCCTTCGCCGAGTTCGCCACTCGCGGAATCGATCTGACCAGGATCGAATCGCGGCCCACTCGAACCGGCATGGGCACCTACCGTTTCTATCTCGACTGCGTGGGGCACATCGATGACGCCGCGGTCGCCGAGGCGCTCAAAGCACTGCACCGCAACGCGCGGATCCGCTTCCTCGGGTCTTGGCCTGCGACTTCCGCGACCGGCACGCCACCACCGCCGGACGAAGCGGACGCGGAGTGGTTGATCCAGCTGAGAAAGGGGATGGCCGACCTATGACCGGGAGGTTGATTCTGGTCCGGCACGGGGAGACCGAGGGCAATGTCGCCAAGCTGCTGGACACCCGGATTCCGGGCTTGCCGCTGACCGAACGCGGTGCGGCGCAAGCGAAAGCGTTCGGTGAGGGCCTGCTCCGTCCGCCGAAGGTGCTGTTCTCCTCGGCGGCGCTGCGCGCGCGCCAGACCGCGAGCTACATCGAGGCGGCCACCGGTGTCGCCGCCATGGTGCTCGACGGACTGCACGAGGTACAGGCCGGGGACCTGGAGGGAGAACACAGCGAGGAGGCGCACCAAACCTTCCAGCGGATCTACCGTGCCTGGCACGAGGGCGATCTCACGCTGCGGGTGCCCGGCGGCGAATCCGCTCAGGACGTGCTGGATCGGTTCCTGCCCGCGGTCGAGGAACTCCGGAACACCTATCTGACCCCGGACGACGACACGCACGGTGACGTGATGGTGGTCAGTCACGGTGCGGCCATGCGGCTCGTCGGCCGCACCCTCGCGGACGTGCGGCCGCCGTTCACGACGAACAACCACTTGGACAACACCGAGACGATCGAGCTGGTGCCGATGCCCGACGGCGGGTGGGAGTGCATTCGCTGGGGACGGTTCACGCCGCCGTTCGGCTACGAAGTCGCGCCGACCTCGGACGATCCCATGGGCTAGCGATGCCGGCGCGCTCAGGACAGTTTCGGATTCCGGGGGAACTCTTCGCGTTCCGGTAGGGAATTGATCAGATCCTGCACGGCCGTGCGCAGTCGCGCGGGAGTCCCGCTGCTGAGCGACGTCCACTTCACGCCGTCGTCGGACCTGCTCGCGGTCGCGATGAATCGGCCCGCGCGTGTATTGAAGACGGCGATGTGGTTGTCGGCCGTGTCTCTGGTGCCGTCGCCGTAGATCACACCGACGATCTCGGCATACGAGTGAATCTCGACCAGGGCCGCGGCCAAAGTGTGCGCGTCCTGGGCCGGATTGCCCACCTTCGCCAGTCTTTCCGCGGTGGCCGCGGCATCACCGGTGTCGCCGAAGATCGTGGCCAGCTCTTCGGTGGGCGCGTTCATGCCGTACAGCTCGAGCGGTTCGGCGTAGCCGAGTGCCGCGAGAACCGTTGCCGGCAGGTCGTTTCCGGCCTCATCGATGACGTAGGAGTCCTGCCCCCGAAGGGCGACGACCGGGAGGTCGACGCCCTTCGCCAGACAGAAGCGACTCACCCAGCCATCGACGACCAGGCGCAGCGCGATGATCCAGTGGGGCCGGTGCAGGGCGCGCAGCCGGTTCTCCAGATCGCCATGCAGCACATCGTCGATCAGGAGGTCCCGCTGGGCGAGGGACTCGGCGGCCGCGTCCATCGCCGCTTTGTGGTCGGTCAGGTTGTCGTACCGCGCCCTCGCGTTCAGGACGACGGGAACCTCGATTTGCAGTTTCTCCACGAGGAACTGCATTTCGTCGAGCGACAGGACGACCGCATCGAGCGTCGACGGGCCGCGGCCCGCACCGAGTACGGTCACCTAACCGTCCCGCTGAGGTCACCGCCGATGACCCCATCGGTGGTGAGACGGCCGTCGTTGAAGTGCTCGGTCGACCGCAGGTAATCCCGGCCGTCGTGCTCGTTCTCGTCGTCCTCGTCGCTGCGCGCCTGATTACCCAGCAAGGGGTTGCCGTTGCCGGTGTTGGCCGGACGCACCGGCGCCGCCTCGACGCCTTTGACCACGGCAGTCTCCTGCACCGCAGCGGTGGCGCCACCGATCGTGCCGTTGGAGCCCCAGCCCTCCGGAAGTTTGAGCGAGCCGCTGCTGATGCCCGCCGTCGATCCGAGACCCGTGAACGACACGGCGCGCGTCGCGGCGCCGGCAGCCGTGGCCGCCGCACCGACACCCATGGCCATGGGAGCCATGCCGGAGAAGGCGGGCGCGGAGCTGGTGCTGGCCGCCGCGATCGCGCTGCCCGCGACATTTCCGACGGTGGAGACACCGGTGGTGGCGATCGAGCCGACGGCCTGCGCGGCCTGGGTGGCAGCGCTCGCCACGCCCGGGTTGCTCAGGAAGGCCTGCGTCGCGGCGACGGCGGCCTGGATCGGATCGGCCGGGACTTCGCTGGTCGTGTCCGCCGCCTGCTCGGGGCTGGCCGTCCCGGCGCCCTTGGCGATCGGCGGCGGCAGCAGGAACTCGGCGGGTGTGGCGAGCATGGCGCTGGTCGCGGCCTCGTAGGTCTCCATGACCAGCGCGGCGCGAATGTCCATGGCGTGCCTGGCGACTTCGGCGGCCTCGAAGGCGCCGCTCAACACGCCCGGCGGGTTCGCCGACGCGGCCAAGGCGGTGTTGACGGCCGCGATCTCGGGCGGACTCGGCATCGCCAGCGCGGCGACGGTGTAGGCGGTGGCGTTCGCCGCGGCCTTGGCGCCCATCGCGGCCGCCTGCACGCCCTGCTGCTCGGACCAGCCGAGGAAGCCGGTGAGCTTGCTCAGCGCGGCGATACCGTTGATGCCCTGCATGCCGACGCCGAGTTCGGCCATCACCCTGGCGACGGTCGTCGTCGCGTCGACCCAGGCGGCGGTGAGCCCGCCCCACGCGGTGGCGGCGGCCGAGATCGGAATCGCGTGCGCGCCCGCGTGAAGGGTGGCCGAATTGACCTCCGACGGGCGCGCGGCCCAGATCACCCCGGTGACTCCTGCAACCATGTTTGTCTTCTCCCCTGCTCGAGCGTTGCTGATTGAACTCGTTGCGGAACTACACCTGGATGGCGCTGATGCCTGCGGCGCGCACCACGTCGCCCGCGACGTGCTGGGCCAACTGCATGCGCAGCGTCGCCGCGGCGTGGTGGCATTCCAGAATCGCCTGCGCGATCGCCCGGTCGTGCGACATCGCCCCCTGATTGAAATGGCTCGCGCTGACGAAGGAGACTTCCTCCGCCCCGGAGGGCAGCACGTGCGTCGCAGGCGCGGTGACCGCCGCGGCGGCCGCCAGACGTTCGGCGACGAGGTCGAGTTCGGCCGCGGCGGCGAGAATGGCTTCGGGTGCGATCAGTACATGTCCAACCATGACTCGACTCCTTCTAGTGGCTGTGGGGCGGAACCACGAGAATTCCCCCTTCGAGTGATAGGACGCGACAGCAACGCGATCGGTTCCATCGAATCCCCAACTTTTCGATCTCCGTGCCGATTACACACCTACCGCTGGTGGTGCGCAATACAGCTCGGTCAAGACTATCCCCATCCCAGCTGATGCAGGCGGTCTTCGTCAATGCCGAAATAGTGTGCGATCTCGTGGATCACGGTGATCGCCACCTCTTCCACCACCTGCGCCTCGTCGGCGCAGTGCTCGAGAATCGCGTCGCGATAGATGGTCACGGTGTCGGGAAGCGCTCCGCCGTACTGACTGTCGCGTTCGGTGAGGGCGATGCCGTGATACAGGCCGAGTAGATGCGAATCCTCCGGATTGCGCGGCTCGATCAGCACGACCACGTTGTCGATGGCGCGGGTCAGCTCGGGCGGGATGAGATCCAGTGCGTCGCCGACCAATTCCTCGAACCGGTCGGCGGACATCGTCACGGGCATCGGCGTTCGGCTACCTCGGCTGGGGCTGCGGCGGCAGCGGCGCCGCGCCGGGCAGCGGTGCGGGCGTGGAACGTCCGTTGTTCGGCGGCGGTACCGGAGCCTGGCCGTTGATCAGGATCTCGCCCTTGGCCGAACCGGTGATCGGCGCGAAGCCCTCCCGGTCGGCGCCCTTGCCGATCATGCAGTCCAGCTTGCGGCTGCCTGCCATCCAACTGCGGGCATCGATGTAGTCGAAGAACAACGTGAGCGTCTTGTTCCGGATGACGTCCGGCCCGCCGAGGTAGTCGGTCGAGGTGCGGGTGCACTCCTGCTCGACGAACTTGTCCTGGTCGTCCTTCGCGGGCGGGCCGCCGTTGAAGTGGGCGCTCAGATCCACCGTGGAGACGATCTCCACCGCGTGCGGCTGGGCGCAGTCGACGGGATCGGTGGGCAGGTTCTGGTTGATGCCGAGGCACACGCCCGGCTCGTACACCTTGGACTGGTCGTGCTCGGTGGCGCTGCCGACCGACGGCGGAGTGCCAGCGCTGGCCGCGATCTGCAGGCCGCAGCGCAGCGTGCGGTCACCGTGCTGCCAGCCTTCCGGGCTCGGGTACATCAGCCCGACGATGTACTTGCCACGCGGATCGAACCGGCCCGACATGTACTTCTGCACCGCGGGCACGCAGTGCTCTTCCTTCAGCTCGGTCAGGCGCAACGAGTCCGGGAACCGCGAGCCGGGACCGAACTCCTTGCCCGGGTATCTGCTCATGTCGATGTCGGCCGCGACCTCGAACATGTGCTTGGTCGAGCAGTTCACCTTGACCAGGTCCGAGCGGTCCGGCTTGGTCCAGCTCAGGCAGTCGCCCTTGGACGCGGTGCCGAACTCCTTGTCCAGCACGGGCTGTGCCGGTGCGCCTGGATTGTGCGCCTCCAGGCCCTTCTCGTTGTCGAAGCCGGTGACGAACAGCGTCACCAGGGCCGCGACCACGGCGCCGACGGCTACCGCGAGCAGGCCCCAGCGCAAGGTGGGCGCCGACAGATGCAGATCGCGCAGCTCGCCCTTGCCCATGGCGGCCTTGGCCGAGTCGAACGAGCGCCGTAGGGAGTCGGCGCGCGACGACGCGCCGCGCTTGGGCGCCTGCGGGGACCGGGACACACGTTCGGAGGACATCGCGGTCCATCATGGCAGCGTCGGTGCCGCGGTGCCACGACCTGGCCCGATCGGCGCGGCACGGGGGCGGGTGGATCAGCCGCGCAGCGCGGAGAGGAAGACGCCGGGCAATCGGGCCGGGTTGGCGTCGGCGTAGAACTCGGTGAGCCTGCGCCCGGTGGTCGCGGCGGTGGCGTTGCCGACGAACCACGGCGGCTTGGGGGAGAGGGCGAACTCCCCGCCGAGCAACGAGCGCGGGGCGGGGCGGAACGGACCGCGCACCACGGTGCGCTCGACGTCGTCGAGCAACAGGGCGTTGTGCACCACGCCGATACCGCTCTGCACGTCGTCGAGGGTATGTCCGGGGAAGGCGCCCCAGGCGGCCCGCGGCGCGAGAAAGGCCAGACCGGTCCAGGTGTTCACCGCGATAGCGCCGTAGCGCAGCCGCTCGATCGCGCGGTCGAACGCCACACCGAGCCTGCGCATGGTCGCCGGATGGGCGATGACGTTCGCGCCCAGGGTGCCGGTCAGCTCGGCGTTGGCGAAGTCCACCGCGCGCTGCAGGAACTCGCCGCCCGCGTAGGGCAGCTCCACGACGCCGAGCACCGGCGAGAAGTATTCCGTGCGCAGCAGCGGCGAGCCGGTCGGCGGCAGTCCGTCGACCAGCACCCGCCCCGCACCGAGACGCTCGGCCTGCGGATACGAGGCCAGCGCGTCGGCGACCCGCGCGTCGCTGCCCGGGTAATAGGCGGTTCGCTGTGGCGCCCGCTCCATGGCCAGGCGGAGTTCGGCGAGGAACTCGTCCTTACGGTCCCACTCGGAGTCGATCACCACCGCCTGCGCGGCCACACAGTTGTAGCCGCCGTTGTGCAGCCGTTGGGTGGCCACGTGCTCGGCCTGATAGCGCAGATCGGCGTCGGACCAATCGCCTGGCACCACGATGGTCGGCGAGACGCCGCCCAGCTCACTGGTGATCGGCTTGTCCAGCAGGGGCCGGTTGTCCTTCTTGCGCTGCGCGCCCTCCGCGCCGGGGCCCCACACGATGGCGTCGTGGGTCTGCGCGCTGCCGGTCATGTGCACGTGCGCGACATCCGGATGACGCACCAGGTAACCGCCCTCCCGCGCACCGCCGGTGAGGATCCGCAGCGCGCCGAGTTCCAGCAGCGGTTCGAACACCATCTCGAAGACGGTGAACAGCGGGTCGGTGATCGGGTTGAGCTTCAGCGCGACCACCCGGTTGTGCGCGAACAGCTCGTAGAGCGCGTCCAGCGGCGGAATCGAGGTGATGTTGCCCGCGCCGAGCACCGCGCCGATCCCGCCGGTGGCGGTGGGGTCGAGCTGGGCCAGCCCGGCTCGCCTGCGTGCGCTGTCGGCGTCCACGCCGGGGCGCAGCCACACCTCACCGCGGAAGCCGTTCAGCAACAGCCGGTCGTAGACGCCGAACGGGAACGCAGGCACGGCCAACCGCCCGCCCGGCGCCTCCCGCAGCGTGATGCCCGCCAGCGGGCTGCGGCCGGTCTCCAGCGCGGCGAGGGTCGCCGACAGCGCGGCCGTGGCTTGCAACAAGGTGAGCGGGCCGGACATCCACTCCTCGCCGACCAATGGAGAGTGCTCGTCGAGGTCCTTGACGACGCACGCGGCGCGCACCCAGTCCTCGGCGAAGCGGCCGATTCTGGCATGGATCTCGTCGAGCAAGGCGCGGCGGCGGCGCGGCGGCGTCGCGACCCACGTCTTCTCGCCCGCGGCGAGATCGGCCAGCGCGTTGTCGACGGCCGTCTCACCGAATGGAGTGCCCACAAGCCCCACTATGCGCGCGATCGCGCCCGGATGGTCCGCATCCTGGGATATCGGCGTGAAAGCGCAACACACCGACCACTAGGCTGGTGGCCCATGATCGACCTCCGATTCCTGCGGGACAACCCGGACGCGGTCCGCGCCTCGCAGCGCGCCCGCGGCGAAGACCCCGCCCTCGTCGACGCGCTGCTCGAGGCGGACGCGGCGCGGCGTGCCGCGGTGGCCACCGCGGACAACCTGCGCGCCGAGCACAAGGCGATGGGCAAGCTGATCGGTAAGGCGAGCAAGGAGGAACGGTCCGCGCTGCTGGCGCGGGCGTCGGAGATGTCGGTCAAGGTCAAGGAGGCCGAGGCCGCGCAACACGCCGCCGACATGGATCTCGACGCCGCGCACCGCGCCATCTCGAACGTGGTGCAGGAAGGCGCACCGGCGGGTGGCGAGGACGATTTCGTCGTGCTGCAGACCGTCGGCGCCCCGAGGGAGTTCGATTTCGAGCCGAAGGACCACTTGGAACTCGGCGAGTCGCTCGGCCTGATCGACATGGAGCGCGGCGCGAAGGTCTCCGGCGCCCGGTTCTACTTCCTGACCGGCTACGGCGCGCTGCTGCAGCTGGGCATGCTGCAGCTGGCCGCGCAGAAGGCGGTGGCCAACGGCTTCACCATGATGATTCCGCCGGTGCTGGTGCGCCCGGAGGTCATGGCGGGCACCGGGTTCCTCGGGCAGCATTCGGCCGAGGTCTACCACCTCGCCGACGACGATCTGTACCTGGTCGGCACCTCGGAGGTGCCGTTGGCGGGCTACCACTCGGACGAGATCCTCGACCTGAGCGACGGCCCCAAGCGTTACGCGGGCTGGTCGTCGTGCTTCCGCCGCGAGGCGGGCAGCTACGGCAAGGACACTCGCGGCATCATCCGCGTGCACCAGTTCGACAAAGTGGAGATGTTCGTCTTCACCACGCCCGATCAGGCCGACGCCGAACATCAGCGCCTGCTCGCCTGGGAACAGGAGATGCTCGCGGCGATCGAGGTGCCCTACCGGGTGATCGACGTCGCGGCCGGTGATCTCGGCAGCTCCGCCGCGCGCAAATTCGACTGCGAGGCGTGGGTGCCGACCCAGCGGACCTACCGGGAACTCACCTCGACCTCCAACTGCACCACCTACCAGGCGCGGCGGCTTGCCGTCCGTTATCGCGACGAGAACGGACGGCCGCAGATCGCCGCGACGTTGAACGGCACGCTCGCGACCACCCGCTGGCTGGTGGCCATTCTGGAGAACCATCAGCAAGCCGACGGGTCGGTCCGGATTCCGGCCGCCCTGGTCCCGTTCGTCGGCACCGACGTGCTGCGACCGACGAACTGACCACGCGGGCATAACGTTCAGGTGAATAGCTACTGGTTCGCCATGCCGGATTCCCGGGATGTGGCAACCAGCGGGATTCCTTATGTCTAGGCTATTCGTCGTGCGAGGAATCGGGTCTCGCGGCGATACCCGAACCCGGGTGCGGGCCGCGTCTGCGCTGGCGACGGCTATGGTCATGGCTCGGACCACCGGGGCGTTCTACGTCATGGGCGGGGTGCTCGGTCTGCTGATCACCGCCATCGCCCCTGGTGAGGAGGGTAATCGTCCGCTGGTGGGCGGGGCGGCAGCGGTGGCGCTGGCGCTCGGTCTCACGCTGCTCGCATGGGGGCCGCGGCTGCCGCATTCGATCCACCACGTCTACGTCGCGATCGCGACGGTGCTGGTGACGATCGCGGTGCACTCCTTCCCGAACACCGTCGGAGCGATCAGCCTCGCGGCGTTCTACGTGTTCATCGCGTGCGACGCCGCGCTGTTCTTCGCCTGGTCGCAGGCCGCCGCCCATATCGCGTTCGCCTTGGCGCTGTGCCTGTGGGTGTTGCCCGCGCGGCCGGTGACGCCCGGATTGCCGTGGTGGTCGGGCCTGATTCCGGCCGGTGTGACCTTCGGCGTCGGCGTCGTCGTCGGAATCCTGACCAGGATGGCGTCCGAAGCCGACATCGATGTGCTCACCGGACTGCTCAACCGGCGCGGCTTCGACCGGGCGTTGAACACCGCGATCCAGCAGGCCACCAGGTCCGGGCACGGGCTCGCGCTGGTGCTGGTCGACCTGGATCGATTCCAGAAGATCAACGATCATCTCGGGCACCGCGCCGGTGACGCCGTCCTGCAGCGGGTGGCCGACACCTGGTCGAAACTGCTGGCCCCCGAGCAGCGCCTGGCGCGCTACGGCGGTGACGCGTTCGCCTTGCTGCTGCCGAACACCACCGAGCAGGCCGCGATCCTGCTCACCGAACAGCTCCGCGCCGCGGTGACCACCGGCTGCTCGGCCGGCGTGACCTCATGGCAGCCGGGCGAATCCGGGTCGCTGCTGGTCAGCCGCGCCGACGTCGGCCTGTACCGGGCCAAGCAGGCCGGACGCAACCGGACGGTGCTGGAGTCCTCCCGGCAGCTGCCGCTGGCGGTGGAACTGCGCGAAGCGATCGACCGCGGCGCGCTCGACGTGCACTACCAGCCGATCGTCAGCCTCACCGAAGGCGGCGGCAAGGCGGTCGGTGTCGAGGCGCTGCTGCGTTGGTCGTCGAGCGCGCAACCGGATGTCACCACCGAGGGCTTGATCCGCGTCGCCGAGGAGTACGACCTCATCGCCGATCTGGACGAGCTGGTGCTGCGCCGGGCCTGCGCGGACGCGGCGCGGTTGCAGGAAACTTTCGCCCAGCTGGATTTGACGCTGAACGTGAACGTCAGCGGGCTGGAGCTGGCCGAGGCCGGTTACGCCGACCGGGTGGCGGGGATCCTCGCCACGACGGGTTGGCCCGCCGATCAGCTGGTGCTCGAGGTGACCGAAAGCGAACTGGCCGCCGAATCCCAGACCGCGATCGAAAACCTGCACACTCTGCGGGAGCGGGGCGTGCGCATCGCCATCGACGACTTCGGCACCGGCTACTCCTCGCTCAGCCGACTGGCCACCCTGCCGAGCGACATCCTCAAGGTCGATCAGTCCTTCGTCGCCGCGATCCGCTCCGACTCGCCCGCGCCGCCGCTGCTCGGCGTGATCGCCGCCCTGTCCAACGCGCTCGACCTGCAGGTCATCGCCGAGGGAGTGGAGACCGAATACCAAGCCGCGGTGCTCACCGAACTGGGCTTCGCGCTCGCGCAGGGCTATCACTACAGCGATTCGCATCCGGTGTCGGAGCTGATCAGCGACCTCAACGAGAACAAAGGCCGGATCGGCTCCGGCGTCACGGACGGGGAGCTGGGCGACGGGGACTCCGTTCCCGCGAACGGCTGGGTGCCGCTGCCCTGATTCACTCCTTCGCGACCGAGCGGAAATCCCTTGACGCCGTGCGGCGTGGATGGACATGCTGATCGACATGCGTTTGCTCATCTACGCCTGTTGATCCGCTGGATCGCCGCGCGCCCGGCGCGCGAACAGCGCGGGTGCGCTCAGCCTGCGCTCGCTGACGGTTCGGGCGGTGCTCTTCAAGAGCATCGGTGAACTGATCCCGCTCTACGCGCTGTACGCCCTGCTGTTCGCCGACCACGGCATGAGCACGGGGCAGATCTCCTCGCTGTTGGCCATCTGGTCGGCGACGTCGTTCTTGCTCGAGGTGCCCTCCGGCGCGTGGGCCGACACGGTGTCGCGCCGTGGGCTGCTCGTGCTCAGTGGCGTCTTGCTGACGGCGGGCTTCGCGCTGTGGACGGTGGCGCCCTCGTTCGCGGGTTTCGCCGCCGGATTCGTGCTGTGGGGGACCTCGGGCGCGCTGGCCTCCGGCACGTTCGAGGCGCTGCTGTACGACGACCTCGCCGCCCGCGCGGCGTCGTCGGCCTATTCGCGCATCCTCGGTTACACCCGTGCCGGTGCGGAGACGGCTGTCGTCATCGCGATCCTCGCAGCGACGCCCCTGTACCTGTACGGCGGCTATGTCTTGGTCGGCTGGTTCAGCGTCGCCATCGCGGCCGTACACACATTGGTCGCGCTGTCGCTGCCCACGGCGCCGAAAGCGGTGTGCGCGGCGGACGTTGATGCTCTCGAAGAGGAAGACTTCTCCGGCCGACCTTCAGCGCCGGTCGATGATGTCCACGCCCGCACTGTCGGGGATTGTTCGGTGGATCGCACGATCTTGTCGGAGGTGGGTTCGGCGTCTCGGCCACGGGGCGAACGTTTCGAGCAGCCGAGTGTCCCCAACGGCTTCGCGTCGGAGCCCGCAGCCGTCGATCCGAAGCGCTCCGCGCCGCGGCCGGGACCGTTCGCGCGATACCGCACCATGCTGAAAGCCGGGGTCGGCGAAGCGGTCCGCGTGCGGGCGGTGCGCTACGGCGTGCTGCTGGAGGCGCTGCTGTTCGGGGTGACGGCGTTCGACGAGTTCTTCGCCCTGCTGGCGGAGGAATCCGGCGTCTCGACCGCCGTTGTGCCCCTGCTGGTCGGTCTCACCGTGTTCGGTTCGCTGACCGGTTCGGTGCTGGCGGGACGCACCGAAGGGATGTCGGGCCGGACGATGTCGATCGCGGTGGCCGCCGCGGGCATGCTGTTCCTCGGCGGGGCGCTGATCGCCGGCCTCGCGACCGGCCGTCCGGACGCGGTCTACCTGCTCGCCGGCCTCGGTTTCGGTTCGATCGGCGTTTCCTACGGCATCGTCTACAACGCGGGGATAGTCGCGGCCGCCCGCCTCCAGGACGCCATCGACGGTCCCGCCCGAGCCACCGTCACCTCGGTGTCCGGCCTCCTGGGCGAGGTGATCGCCCTCGCGGTCTTCGCTTTCGCCGGCCTCACCACCCAGTACACCTCCATCTCCACCCTCCTGGCCCTCCTAGGCGCCTCCCTCCTCGCCATCGCCGCCCTCACCCCGCGCTGGCTCCCCGGCGCTGATTGACCGCGAGTGGCACACCGTGGAGAGACGCTCTCGGGAAATGCCGCGGTCATGTGCCACTCGTGGCGGTTGGGTAGCGTGCGGGAGTGCGGTTCGGGCTGGTTTGCGGGTTCGGGATCGGTGCCGGGGTGGCGGTGCAGGGGCGGATCAACGGCGCGTTGGGGGCGAGGTTGGCCGATGGGGTGGCGGCGGCGACGATCAGTTTCGGGGTGGGGCTGGTTGTGCTGGTGGTGGCGTTCGCGGTCAGCGGGCGGTTGCGGGAGGGCGCGCGGCGGGTGCGGCGGGCGGTATCGGAGGGCGTGCTGCGGCCTTGGCAATTGCTCGGTGGTCTGTGCGGGGCGTTCTTCGTGGCGTGCCAGGGGCTCACCGTCGCGGCCATCGGTGTCACCGCGTTCACCGTTGCGACCGTCGCGGGACAGCTGCTCAGCAGCCTGGCTGTCGACCGGCTCGGTCTCGGTCCGAGCGGCCGCACGCCGGTCACCGCGGTACGTCTGGCCGGCGCGGCGCTCGGCGTGGTGGCGGTGCTGATCGCCGGATTCGGGCACACCCACGCCGGCGGCGGTCTCTCGGTGCCCGAGGCGCTGCGCGGCACGCCGACCGTGCTGCTGATCGCGCTGCCCGCGCTGGCTGGCATCGGCCTGGCCTGGCAGCAGGCGGTGAACGGCAAGGTGGGCGCCGTCGGTGGAGCGCTGTCGGCGGCGCTGGTGAATTTCGGCGTCGGGCTGGCCGCCTTGCTCGTCATCGAGGCCTTGGTCATCGTGTCCTCCGGCGGACCGGCCGCTTTCCCGGCCGAGCCGTGGCTGTATCTCGGCGGACTCATCGGCGTCGCCTTCATCGCCCTCGCCGCCCTGGCGGTCCGCTGGATCGGCGTTCTGCTGCTCGGGCTCACCTCGGTGGCGGGACAGTTGTTGGCCTCGCTGATCCTGGACATGGTCACCCCGACCAGCGCGGGACTGTCGGTCACCGCGATCGTCGGCTGCGCGCTGACTCTGGTCGCGGTCGCGGTCGCCGCTCGACCGCAGTCCTGAGGACACTCGCCGCGCATTCATATGCGAAGCGCATAAGTGTGGAATGGTGCGCTCATGCTGATCGAATACGGGGTGTGGATTTCGCGGCTGGGTCTGGCTGTCGTGTTCGGGCTGTCGGCGTGGGGCAAGCTGGCGGATCGGAGCGCGACGCGGCAGGCGGTGGGGGATTTCGGGGTGCCGCTGCGCTGGGTGCCCGCGGTGGCATGGGGGTTGTCCAGCACCGAGGCGATCATCGCGGTGAGCGTGCTGATTCCCCGGGTTTCCGGCGTGGCCGCCCTGGCGGTGCTGCTGTTGCTCACCGTGTTCACGGCGGTGATCGCGCGGTTGCTGCGGCGTGGCGAGCACCCTTCCTGTTCCTGCTTCGGCGCCGCGAGCGCCACGCCGATCGGGCCGACGATCTTGGTGCGCAACGGTGTTTTCGCGGCGCTCGCCGTGCTGGTCGGTATCGGCGCGCAGACGCACCCGCGCGTGCCGATGGATCTGCCCGCCGACAACGCGATCGGCTGCGCTGTGGTCGCGGCGGTGGTCTCGGTGCTGGTGTGGTTGGCGGGCCAGTTGCGTGTTCTGCGCCGCCGAGTGGACGAGCAGGCGCTGTCCACGCTGGGCGCGGAGGGGTTGCCGGTTGGTGCGGTGGCGCCGGAATTCGAGCTGTTCGCTCCCGACGGGGCGAAGACCACGCTCGAGGATCTGCTGACCGGCGCGAGATCGGTCCTGCTGGTCTTCGTGCACCCAGGGTGTGAGCTGTGCGCGGCGTTGGCCCGTGAACTGCCCCGCTGGCGTGCGCGGACGGGCGACGCGCTCGCGATCGTCGCGGTCGGCAACGGCGATGCCGCCGAGCAAGCCGCGTGGGGCGTCGAGCACGGGTTGGGCGATATCCCCTCGCTCGTGCAGCAGGGCAACGAAGCCGCGTTGCGCTATCGGGTGCGCGGCACACCGTCCGCCGTCCTGATCGATCCCGATGGACGTGTGGCCGCGCCGGTGGCCAGAGGCGGCATCGCGATCCGCGAGTTGATCCGCACGGTGCGGACCGGCCCGCGCAGGCGGGAGCAGGACAGAGTCCCGGCGGGAGCCTCCAGCTGATTTCGGGGCGTACCTCTTTTCTGCCCGCCTTGACCGACTGCGGTTCGGTTATGCACTGGTTGGCAAATTTCTAGCAAACAGACGGTGCTGCACCGATAGGATCGAGTCGCACCGGTGCGGAATTCGCCATCCAACAACATGACCCACCGACAAGAGGGGAAGACATGGCGCTCTTCGCATTCACCGACTACTCCGGCAAAGAGTTCATCATCCAGCTGACCAATGAGCAGCGGATCGCCGAAGCACGTCGGATCCTGTCGGGTGACGAGCAGATGTCCGTCCACGTCATGGGCCGGATCCGGAAGATGCCCGCGCCCTACAACCCGGGCTGGGACTTCCATCTGGACCCCGACACGATCACCTTCTTCACCATGGCGATCGAGGTCTGCGACGCCAGCATCATGTATGTCAACGACCACTTGGACGAGGCGTGCGGCGCGTTTCTGCCGGGCTGCTTCTGGTGTCCGTGGTCGTCGAAGCTGACCCGCGAGGTGGCCGACCGGTAATCGGTTGGCAAATGCTTCCGGCCGGCGCGGGAAGCGTCGGCCGGAAGTCGCGGCTCAGTCCAGCTTGCGCGAGCGCAGTTCGTGGCCCTTGGACGTCTTGCACCGTCCCGACTCCAGGTCCCACTGCCAGCCGTGCAGGTTGCAGGTGAGCGTGTTGCCTTCCACCACGCCGAACTTCGACAGGTCCGCCTTCAGGTGCGGACAGCGCCGCTGCACCTCCCAGCCGCTGAGTTCGGTGGAGGCGGAGTCGTCGTGCGCCTCGGAGAACCAGCCGTCGGCGTAGGCGATCCGCTCGTCGGTGAGGCACTTGAAGAACGTGTAGAGGAACTCGTTGTAGCCGCCGATGCGCCAGGCCTGGAAGCGGGTGGACAGGAAGATGGTGTTCACCCAGTCGGGCTCGCGATCGCGCAGCACCGTGCGCACCAGCTCCGGCGCGATGCGGAAGCCGTAACGGTAGCGGCCCTCGCCCTCGACCGGCTCGCGCACCGTGCGCTTGGGGAAGTCCAGCACGATGGTTTCCTCCCCGATCACCAAACCGACCGGGTAGCCGATGCCGTCGCAGATCACGTCGCTCTGGGCCATGATCGGCTCGAACAGTTTGCGCAGCGGCTCGAGCAGCGAGCCGTCGCCGCGCTCCCAGGTCGCCTTCTCCGCCTCCAGCACCGGAGCGAGGCGCTGGGCCATCCGTTCGATGTACTCGGCTTTGTTGTCGTAGATCTCGGCGGGGTCGCTCGGATGGGTGAGGGTCAGTTCGGCGCCGCGCACGTCGGCGACCGAGCCGGGGATCATCAGGACCCCGCCCGCGTTGCCGTGGATCTCCATCTGCTCGAGGAACACCTTCTGGTCGGGGAAGATGTTGCCCTCGTCACCGCGATCGTCGTTGAGGTAGCGCAACTCTTCGTCCAGGAACACCGGCGGACCCGCGGACGGCACCACCCACGTCGCGCCGACCTGCTCGATGTAGCTGCGCGCCCGGTCCATGCCGCGCTGACGCTTCTGCTTGCCGAAGTTCGACTTGGTGCGGGCCGGGATGTCGTAGACCATCGGATACCAGATCGCGCCCGAGTACTGCAGCAGGTGGATGTCGACGTGGCCGAAGGCGTCGTGCAGCACGTCCATGTCGACCGGGCGGGCGTCGTTCATGTTGAAGCAGGTGGTCTCGCCGTCGGAGACCACGAGCCCGGAGTCGCCGATCGGGCCGTCGGCGGGCGCGCGCAGCGCGATGATCATGATGTCCAGATCCCCGCCGGGGCCGGTCACCGTGTGCTTGACCGAGTCCTCGGTCTCGAAGAATTTGTAAAAGCCCAGCTGTTCGAGTTCCCGGCGCAGGTCGGGAACGGGATAGTCCGGCAGCAGGACGGTCGCGTCCTTGTTGACGTGCTCGGCCAGCGTCTTCGCGTCGAAGTGGTCGCGGTGCAGGTGCGAGACGTAGAGGAAGTCGCATGTGCCCAGCGCGTCCCAGTCCAGCTGGGTGTTGTCGGGGAACGGGAACCAGGAACCGAAGTACGCGGGGTTCACCCAGGGATCGCAAAGGATCGACCCGGCCGCGGTGCGGATGTGGAATCCGGCGTGTCCGACGCTGGTGATCTGCACTAGCTGCTCCTCCTGCTGTTTACCAGCCAACCAGGGTAGTGGTTACGGCGTGACATCGCCGATGCAGTAGCCGTCCGTCCCGGAGCGCAGGGTGAAGGTGCGCGTCTGCGTCACACCGGAGGAGTTGGTCACCGGCACGAGCACCGCGATGTACTCGGTGTTCACCTGCTCCGACCGGATCTGCTGGTCGGCGAACTCGGTGGCCCCGGTGAGCGCGCCCTGGTTGTTCGCCAGCGGCGCGGGGCTCGGACGCCCGGTGCCTTTGGGGTCCCAGGTCGCCGGGGACGCCTTACAGATCAGAGGGTAGTCGCCTTCTTTGTCGGCGGGGTCGAGCGGAGTGCCGACGAAGCGCGACAGGTACCGGCGCACGGTGTGCCTGGCGTCCGCGTCGTTGTAGGCGATCTCCGCACCGGCCGTCGCGACGCGCGGGCAGGCGTATCCGGTCGCGATCTCGGCGCGCTGGACGGCGACGGTGGTGGTGGGACTCTTCCAGACGACCGCGTCCTCGGTCACCGTGCCGGGCTGGGCGAGCGCGGCGAGGACGGCCTGCTGGTCTTCGTACATCTCGGCCACGTTCCTCGGCGCGATGGTCCAGCACTTGTCCTGCATCTCGGCGATGGTGTGCGAGCGCAGGTCCGCCGCCCAGCGCCGCATCGCCGGTGCGGCGGCGGGCAGACCAGCGACCGCGCCCACCGGCGGAGCGTCGGCGGGAACCGGCGCGAGCGCGGAGGTGCTCGGCGGGGGCGTGGCCGGGACGGCGGCCGGTGGCGTCGTGCGAACGGCCGCCTGTGGCGCGCTCTCCTCCGGGATGCCGACCACGGAGTCGCAACCGGTCAGCGCGATCGCCGCGATCAGGGCCGAGCCGCCGATCAGCGCGGCGCGGGTCGCTCGCCCGGCCCGGTTCCGCTCGCGTGCTGCACTGCGGTCGTACTCGCGCGGTGCCGATCGGGCGCGTTCCACTTCGACGATCCTCTTCTCTCCGGGCGTGCGGTCGGGGCTGCTCATGCGTCCTCGCTCCGGCGCGGCGCGCGGCGGCGGCGAACTGCCGATGGGGACGAGCAGCGACTACGCTAGCGGACTTGTGGAACCCGTCTACCGGACGATCATCGGCCTGGCCCGTACCGTCTTCTTCATCGAAGGTCTGAAGTTCACCGTCAAGGGCGATGAACACATTCCCGCCCGAGGTGGCGCCGTGCTGGCGGTGAACCACACCGGCTACATGGACTTCACCTACGCGGGCCTGCCGGTGCGCACGCCGAAGCGCTACATCCGGTTCATGGCCAAGAAGGACGTCTTCGACAACAAGATCTCCGGCCCGATCATGCGCGCGCTCAAGCACATCCCGGTGGACCGTTCGGCGGGCGCGGATTCCTACAAGGCCGCCGTGGAGTACCTGCGCCGGGGCGAATTGGTCGGCGTGTACCCCGAGGCGACGATCAGCCGCAGTTTCGAGATCAAGGAATTCAAGTCCGGCGCGGCGCGCATGGCCATCGAGGCGGAGGTGCCGATCATCCCGATCGTCATCTGGGGCGCGCAGCGGGTCTGGACCAAGGGCTTCCCGAAGCGGCTCGGCCGCACCAACACGCCCATCTCGATCGCGGTCGGCGAGCCGATCCAGCCCTTCGAGCCCGCCGCCGAACTGACCGCGAAGCTGCGCTCGACCATGCAGGAAATGCTGCTCGACCTGCAAAAGGACTACGTGCACGAGCCCGGCGCGTACTGGGTGCCCGCCCGTCTGGGCGGCAGCGCTCCTACCCTGGAAGAGGCGGACGCGATGGATGCCGCCGAAGCCGAGGCCAAGGCCGCGCGCAAGAACGCGGCGCAGTAGCTGGAGGTGTGATGGCGCGAGAACCGGTTTACGACATTCTCGCCGGCTTGGTCCGCGCCATCTTCTTCGTGCAGGGCCTGCGCGTCGATATCGAAGGCCAAGAGCACATTCCGCGCTCAGGCGGGGCGGTGCTGGCCGTGAATCACACGGCCTATCTGGATTTCATGGAAGTTGGGCTGGTCGGGCGCAAGTCCGGCCGCAATGTCCGGTACATGATGAAGGCCGAACTCGAGCACGGCATCGTCGGCTTTCTCATGAAGCACTGCAAGGCGATCGGCGTCGATCGCACGGCCGGTGCGGAGTCCTACGCCCGCGCGGTGACCGCCTTGCGTGCGGGCGAGGTGGTCGTGGTCTATCCCGAGGCGACGATCAGCCGCAGTTTCGAGCTCAAGGAATTCAAGTCCGGCGCGGCGCGCATGGCGGTCGAAGCCGACGTCCCGATCGTTCCCATGATCATCTGGGGCGCGCACCGGGTCTGGACCAAGGACATCCCCAGGCAGTTGGGTCGGCACAACTTCCCGATCAATATCCGCATCGGCGCGCCGATCCCACCCGACGATCCGCCTGAGAAACTCACCGCCACCCTGCGCACCCGAATGAGCGAACTCCTGGAACGCGCCCAACGCGACTACCCGATGGTGAAAGGCGCCCGCTGGGTCCCCGCGCGGCTCGGTGGAACCGCGCCGACCCTCGCGCAGGCGGCTGTGCTGGAACGTGAGGAGATGGAGCGGCGGCGGCGCGCGAAAGCGCGGTGATGCCGGCGTATCCGCCGCGCAGCCGTGTCACGAGGTCCGGTTGAGGACCCCGTGACAGCGGCGGTGCGGTCGGCATCCGGTCAGGCGGCGTCGATGGCCGCGGTGATCTTGCGGGCCATTTCGGCCAGGACGGGGCTCGGCGCGCCCTTGCGGGTTCCGGCGGCCGCGTCGACGGCGACGAGGACGGTGCTGCGGAAGTTGTCGGCCTCGGCCGGATCCCGCTGCTGGAGCAGGCGCATGGCCGCGGTGAGGGCGGGCAGCACGTGGTCGGCGAGTTCGGCGACGTTCTTGCCGTTCAGGGTGATGTCCTTGGACTTGGCGGCGAGTACGTGCCCGACCAGGCCGGTCGCCGACGACAGAGCGATGGCGCCGTTGGTGGCGGACTTGTGGGGCGAGCCGGTGGCGTCGGCGGCGGCCATCAGCGAGACAGCGCCGTAGGCGGCGCTCCGGACGGTGGCCTTGTCCTGGTCGGTGAGGGTGATGGACATGGTGGTGTCTCCTTCGATTGTGTTGGGAACGCGGTCGAATGGTCGGCTGCGTGGGCGGAGTGCTGAGGGCAGATCGTGGTTGTGGACTGACGCGGCGCGTCGGTCAGCGGCTCGGCGAACCCTGCTCCTCGTCGGCCGCCGCGATCTCGCGGACGGCCTGGGTGATGGCGCGGAAGTCCTTGCGCAGGATCGCACCGTGGTTACTGGCGACTTTCGCGCCGACGCGAATATTCGGATTACGGGTGCACACCGCGTCGAGGCTGGTGCGGATTCGCTCTTGCTCATCGCCCCGGCTTCCGAACGACGTCCCCGAAGCGACCACATACCGCACCGGCACGCTGATGTCGTCCAGCACGGGACCCAGCTCGCGCTCGCGGGAGAGCCTGCCGAGTTCGATATTGCTTTCGGCCATCTGTGCGGCGTTCATCCGCGGGGTCAGGCCGGTGGGGCGCAGCAGCGGCATGAACAAGTTCAGCCGCTTGAAGAGCTTGCGGATCCGCTGCTCCATGGCCTCGTCGAGCCAGTCGTACGGGAACGCGCCGTCGACCAGCACCGCGCCCATGGCGCGCTCCGGATTCCGGCCGGCCCAGTGCGCCGCGACGACTGCCCCGTAGGACCAGCCCACCAGCAGCGCACGGTCCACTTCCCTGGCGGCCAGGACGGCATCGATGTCCCGGACCGCGGCCTCGAAGGAATAGTCCCCGGAACGCCCCGATTTGCCGCGAGCCCGCTCATCGAAGGTGATGTGCCGGTATTCGGGGCCGAGATCGGCGATGACCCGCCGCCAGTACCTCTGAGTGGCGAACTGGCCATTGCAGTAGACCACCGGGATACCGGAACCACCGCTGTCGGTGACGGCCAGCGCCGTATCGTCGACCGGCACCATTCCCGTCCACTTCGCCTCGGTGGAGGAGTTGCTGTTCTTCGTCATGGCAACCACTCTCGGCGCCCGGCCTGACGCCGCCCTGACAGCAAGCTGACACCGGCGCTGACACGGAATTTCGCCTGGTCACGTCTGGAAACAGCACGGTCTGCGGACAGAGCGGCGCGGCTTTGGGGTTTTGGTCTATGAAGGCGTTGTGCTCAACCCAGATACGGCTGTGTGCGTCCTTGACTGTGGTGCCGCAAGCGGAGACGGCCGTCGGGGCATGCGGATCTCGGTAGTAGTCGCGTCGCTTGCTCATGTGTGCAGTTCAGGCCAGCATGGCTTCGATTTGGGCAATGCGTCGGTCGAGGCGGGCCGAGTGTGCGGTTTCGGCTGCGGTCTTCGCCTCTCGGATGGTGGCGCGTGCGGCGTCCAGGTCGCGGACCTCGAGGTAGGACTCCGCGAGCCAGGTGCGATAGAGGGCTACCTCACGGACTCGGTCGGCGGCGAGTTGCGCGATCGCACCGGACAGCAGCGCGCTTGCCCTTCGCGGCTCGTCCAGTTCGACGAAGCACCGGCCCGCCATCACGTCGATTTCCGTACGGTCCAGCCAATACACCCATTCTGGCTCGGGAAGGTCGGGGGAACGGCGCTCGTAGGCCTCATCCACCGCATCGAGCGCGCGCTTCGCTTCGTCGCGGTCGCGTGAGCGCGCACATGCCCAAGCCAAGCGGTCGGTGAGCAGGGAACGCACCACCGGAGGCGCGCTGGTCGCTCCCTTGAGCGCCGTGCGTGCCAGCAGCGCTGCCTCGTAAGGGTTGCCGACATTGGCCATCTGATAGCTCAGGCTCGACAGGAGTTGCGCTGTCAAGACACGGTCTCCGGCATCGTCGGCCGCCGCCACGCCGCTCAGATACAGGCGCTGCGCGTCTTCATACCTGCCCGCGTCGCTCGCCACCCACCCGGCGAGCTGGGCCAGCTCACCGGCCACGCCCAGCAGTCGCTTGCCCACGCGTTCGGTGTAGCTGCACTCCGTGATGACTTTCCGCACGCTGCCGAATTCGTGCAGTGTCAGCGGCAACAATTCACCCCCGCCGATGCTGTCGTCCAGGTGTCGCAGCTCGACCACACGCTGTTCCATCTCGGCGGCCAGCGACTCGCCGACTCGGCGGCCGGCGGAGGCGTGCGTCTTGGGGGCGGAATCCGCAACCAGCCATTCGTGCGCGACACGGATCGGGTCCGGCGACGGTGCCATGAGCGCGCTTATCGGGATGTTCAGAGCACGGGAGTAGCTCATGATGTGCTCTTGCTTCACGGCCCGCTGCCCGTTTTCGATCATTCCGAGCAACGACTTGCTGTAGTTCGTCTTCGCCGCGAGCGCGGCCAGGCTGACCCCTCTGCTCAGCCGGGCGTCCCTGAGCAGAAGTCCAGGATTCTCCATCGAGCCCGCACCCCCGATTCTGTGGATTCTTGTGGACGGCAAAACAATTCCCCGCTTGCCCCATTGATCCGAGACTACTACGCAGCGCCTGGTAGCGGGCGGTGCGAAGCGCCGGGCCCTGGGGTCCATTTCCGGCCTCGGAATGCTGGGCGATTTCGCGCGACCGGCCGAACCGGATGCGCAAAGAACGTTTCGACTGAGAGTGGGGGTTACGGATGAATACGTATGGCGACACTCCACGATCGCGGTGCCTGTTCTACCGGCGGGAGTGTGGGCTCCCCGCTGTGGTCGACCCGCCGGAGCTCGGGCGGATCGTGCTGCGGGCCGGGTCGGTGTGGGCGATGACGATGCCTACTCGCCTCGGGCAGGCGGTCAAGGCGCATATGCAGAGCCGGGGCGTCCCTCCCGGCCCGATCGTGGGGCATCCGCGTTCGGGGCGCTGGACCTTTCTCATTCAGCCCGATCTGCCTGATGACGTGCGATTGTTCGCGGAGTTGTTCCGGCTGGACGTGGCGGTCGCGCGGTCCGGCGCGAGGCCGGTATCCAGTCCAGCGAATGCCGGCAAGGCGCTCGAAATGCACTGCGACTGCGACTACTCAGCGTGCGCGACGCTCGTCGCGGCGGTGATAGTCAGCCGCGAGGACTACCGCTACTTCCGTCGCATTTAAATCACAGGCGATCTCGAGATGCCCACATTGGGATCAGGTGCGTGATGTGCGGCGATTCCTGCACCAATCCCTCGGACGACGTCCACGTGAGTGTGTTCCTGGACGGACTGCGCATGGATTTCGCCGCATGCGTCACGGCGGCGATGACGTTCGCGCGCGAATGGCGGCATGCTCATTACCCCGACGCGATAGAAGTCCTCCCGGATGGCGCGGAGGGTCTACCCCGCCTCCCTTGCGAACGTCTGTACTGCGAGCATGTGTCGCGGCCGAGGACCAGGTCTGACCCGGGGCATTCGAGTTGAGAAAGTCAGCGGAGACGGGTGAGTGGGCGGCAAGGGGAAGGGGCGGGGACCCGGCCTCGGAGGTATGAAGTGGGCGGTACACCCATCAGACTGCGGAAATCGGCTGTCATGTGCGACTGGTCGTAATAGCCCGTGTCCGTCGCGATATCGGCTAGCGGTATGTCGTCGGTGCGGGACAGGACCCGCCGAACGCGGTTGATGCGTGCGAAGTGTTTCGGGGAGACGCCGATGCCACTGGCGAACAGATTGCGGAGCTGGCGTTCGCTGACGGACAGGCGCGTGGCCAACTCGGAGACAGAAAGCGGGTGGTCGGCGGCGATGGCGGCTACGGCCGTGGTGAGCAGTTCGCGGCGGGCGCTCTGGGCCGGATCGTCGGGTATACGGCGGGGCAGTTCGTTCTCCAGGTATGACACGACCTCGCCGTGATCGAGTTCGCTCAGCTCGGCGGCCAAGGGCGCGACCGGGCCGGGCAGGTGGTCCAGGCGCAGCACGCGATCGGTGAGGTCGGCCGCCGGAACACCGAGCAGCGTGGGGACCGCACCCGGGGCCAGCCGCAGGCGGACGCAGCCCGCGGGTTTGCTCGCGCGCGAGTAGCTCGCCTTGGTCTGCGGCCCGACGACTAGCGCCACCCGGTGGTCACCGGCCTCTTCGCGCTCGGTGCGCAGCACGATCGTGGTGGCCGTCTGCGGCACGTGCGCGAACGGCTCGGACAGGTCGAGCACGGTCGGGATGTGGCCGAGTTCGGCCAGCCACGGCCGCAGCGACTCCGGCGCGGGTTCGGATCTCTCGACCAACTCGGCGGTCACGACAGGCGGGCGCAGCAGAGTGGTCACCGCATCAACTGTAGGCAGCCGCGCGCTCGGCATGTGTGCCGGAATTTCCTAGAGACCTGCGCGAACGCCCGGCACGGTGGTGCTCATGATCGTGATCACCGGTGCGACCGGCACCATCGGCAGTGAAATCATCCGGCAGCTGAGCGAGCGCGGGACCGCGATCCGTGCCGTCACCCGCGACCCGGACCGGGCCGACGTCCCCGCGGGCGTCGAAGTGGCGCGCGGCGACTACACCGACGTCGCGTCCATGGCGAAGGCGATGGCCGGTGCGGAGGCCGCGTTCATCGTCGGGGTGCTCGGCCCGGAGTACGCGGAACTCGATCGTGCTCTGATCGCCACGGCGCGGGACGCGGGAGTCGGCCGAATCGTCAAGCTCTCCGCCATCGGCACCGGGGACACCGGTCTCGGCCGCGTCGGGACCTGGCATATGCCCGGTGAGCAGGCCGCACGCGAGAGCGGCGTCGACTGGACCATCCTGCGTCCCAGTTCATTCGCCTCCAACACCCTGAGCTGGGCCGCCGCGATCCGGGCCGGACAGCCGGTGCCGAACACGACCGGCGACGCCGCCCAGGGGGTCGTCGATCCCCGTGACGTCGCCGCAGTGGCCGTCGAGGCGTTGGTTTCCGCCGATCACGCCGGCCGGATCTACACGCTCACCGGGCCGGAATTGCTCACCACGCACGATCTGGCCGCGACTCTGGCAACGGTCACCGGCCGCCCGGTGGACGTGATCGATATTCCCGAAACCGAAGCGCGCGCACATATGCTGGCGTCCGGAATGTCCGTCGAATTCGCCGACGGTGCGCTGGCTGGGCAGAAATATGTCCGTGCCGGACGCAATGCGATCGTCACCCCGGATGTGGTGGAAATTCTCGGCCGTGCACGTACTTTCGCCGAATGGGCGGCCGATCACGCGAGTGCCTTCGCGGCCGACGCGAACACACCGTAGGCTGCGTGTGATCAGCAGCACATCGAATTGCCGAACGATGTCCGCTCGGCAAAGGTGACATGACCGGCTGGCCGGCCGGTGTGCTTACACGAAAAGGAAATTCGGATGCGTCAACGGGTCATGACGGTCTTGGTAGCGCTCGTGGCGGGCGGATCCGCCGCCGCGTTCGGTGGGGCGAGTGCCTCCGCGGTCGCGGTCAATCCGTTCCCCGGCGGCACGGAGGTCTACTTCGACAACGGTGAATCCGCGGCGATCGCGAACCTGAATCTCGGACCGGCGCTGAGCCAGGTGGCCGTGGCGTGGTCGCCAGGAGCGAAAGCGCTTCTCGGCGAGGGGATCACCGAACACGCCCGGTGGGCCAGCGAAACCCCCACCGGCGGGGTGTCGATCGAGGTGTACGGGGCATTGATTCAGCCGTCGCTGGTCACGGTCACCACGCTGCGCGGCTGAGCCGAATTCCATTTCGGAATCCGGTGTGCCAGGGGTATGCTCGCCCATGGCGTTATGCGCATGCATTGCCGGAATCCGCTGTGCTCGCGCGTAGCGCGCGGGCGGCGGCGAGCAAGCACGCGCGCTACGCCTGGCGACCGGATGCCGCGCGATCCGCGCCTTCGGTGATCGCCCACATGGAGACCTCCTGGCGGATGCCCGGACGGGACGACACTACGTGTGCCGTCCCGTCCGGTGTTTTGTGCTGCGGGCGTGCGAGTTCCGGGATCGAGCGGCCATTTCCGCACCGATTGCCGCCGCGAAGGCGTCCACGTCGGCCTCAGTGGTGTCGAACGAGCACATCCACCGGACCTCACCGGTGCGCTCGTCCCAGGTGTGGAAGCGGAACCGCTGCTGGAGCCGCTCGGTGACCTCCCGGGGCAACACGGCGAAGACGGCATTGGCTTGGACCGGTCGTACGATCTCGACGCCGGGCACCCGGGCGACGGCCGTGGCCAGCCGGGCCGCCATCGCGTTGGCGTGCCGGGCGTTGCGCAGCCACAGGTCGCCCTCCAGCAGCGCGACGAATTGCGCCGACACGTACCGCATCTTGGAGGCCAGCTGGAGCGCGGCTTTGCGCAGGTACGGCACGCCGCGCACCGCGTCGGGCTCGAGCACCACGATCGCCTCGCCGAACATCAGACCGTTCTTGGTGCCCCCGAACGACAGCACGTCCACCCCGGCGTCGGTGGTGAACGCGCGCGGCGGCAGGTCGAGTGCGGCGGCCGCGTTGGCCAGCCGGGCGCCGTCCACGTGCAGCAGCATGCCGCGCTCGTGCGCCAGCGCGGCGATCGTCGCGATCTCTCCTGGCGTGTAGAGGGTGCCGAGTTCGGTACTCTGCGTGATGGATACGGCCTTGGGCTGGGCGTGGTGCTCGTCGCCGAAGCCCCACGTGTAGCGGTCGAGCGACTCCGGCGTGAGTGTGCCGTCGGGGGTTGGCACCGGGATCAGCTTCAGACCGGCCACCTTCTCGGGCGCGCCGCACTCGTCGCGGTTGATGTGCGCGGACTCGGGGCAGATCACGGCGCTCCACCGGTCGCACATGGCCTGCAATCCGACCACGTTCGCGCCGCTGCCGTTGAAGACCGGATAGATCTCGG
The DNA here is from genome assembly GCF_044389845.1 of Nocardia sp. NPDC019323. Classification (NCBI taxonomy): domain Bacteria; kingdom Bacillati; phylum Actinomycetota; class Actinomycetes; order Mycobacteriales; family Nocardiaceae; genus Nocardia; species Nocardia sp. NPDC019323. The sequence continues at coordinate 264,509 of NZ_JBIRYN010000002.1, read as the reverse complement.
CGCGCTCGCCGAAATGGCTTTTGATCAGCTCGCGAAGCCGCGCGGTGTGGACGTCCGCGCCGTAGGCCGGCTGGTGGCCCACGTTGGCGGCGGCCAGCGCGGCCATGATGTCCGGGTGCACGGGGGCGTTGTTGTCGCTGGCGAATCCGCGCGGATTCTCGTGGTCGGGCTCGGGGGAGCTGTCGCTCACCGGTCCTCCTCGCTCAGCAGTGGGAAAGCGCCGTTCTCGTCATGGACCTCGCGGCCGGTGAGAGGCGGGTCGAACACGCAGACCGCGCGGAACCGGGTGTGGGCGCGCAGGATGTGCCGCTGGTGTGCGTCCACCAGGTACAGCACACCGGGTTAGAGCGGATGCGTCTGCCCGGTCTCGCCGTCGATCACTTCGCCATGCCCCTCGATCACGTAGACGGCTTCGACGTGGTTGGCGTACCACATCTCGAGCTCGGCGCCCGCCTCGACCACCGTGTCGTTCACGGAGAAGCCGACCTTCTCCTCGGCGAGCACCAAGCGACGGCTGTTCCATGCGGGACCCCGCACTTCCCGCTCGGTGCCGACGATCTCTTTCAGTGAACGGACGATCATGGGTTTCCTTTGTTCGTGCTCCACCGGGTGGGTCGGACGGTGGCCGGATCGCGGTCCTCGCTGACTCCGGCGACCTGAGTGCTTCCTGCGAACACCAAAGATCATGGCCGCTCGCGCGGCATGCCCGACAGTGGCGGAATTGCCCCGTATCGCAAAAATCAAGCCATGCTGACGCGCGGACGGGACGACACCGGTTGTGCCGTCCCGTCCGGTGGGTCTAGTTCGCCGTCGAGCGGAAACCGCGCAACCGCAAGCTGTTGCTCACCACGAAGACCGAGGAGAACGCCATCGCGGCGCCCGCGAGCATCGGGTTGAGCAAGCCCGCCATGGCCAGCGGAATCGCGGCCACGTTGTAGGCGAACGCCCAGAACAGGTTGCCCTTGATGGTCGCGAGGGTGCGGCGCGACAGCCGGATCGCGTCCGCCGCCGCCCGCAGATCACCGCGGACCAGGGTCAGATCGCCCGCCTCGATGGCGACATCGGTGCCGGTGCCCATGGCCAGGCCCAGGTCGGCCTGCGCCAGCGCCGCGGCGTCGTTCACGCCGTCGCCCACCATCGCGACCACTTTGCCTTCGGCCTGCAACCGCTTGACGGTGGCGACCTTGTCCTGCGGCAGCACCTCCGCGATCACCGCATCGATGCCGACCTGTGCGGCGATCGCGTCGGCGGCGGCGCGGTTGTCGCCGGTCAGCATGATCGGGGTGAGCCCGAGGGCGCGCAGCTGGGAAACCGCCTCGGCAGAGGTGGGTTTCACCGCGTCGGCCACGACGAGCACGCCGCGCGCCTTGCCGTCCCAGCCCACCGCGACGGCGGTCTTCCCTTCGGCTTCTGCGGCGCGCATCGCGCGAGTGAGATCGTCGTCGAGGTGCTGCGACCAGTCGGCGAGCAGCCGGGCGCGGCCGACGACCACCGCGTGGCCGTCCACCACGCCTTGCACGCCGAGGCCCTCGACATTCGCGAAATCCTCGACCGGCTTCAGCTCGCCCACCCGCTCGCGGGCGCCCTTGGCGATGGCATGGGCGATGGGGTGTTCGGAGGAATCCTCCAGCGCCCCGGCCAGTTCCAGGATCCGCTCGGCCTGCTCGCCCTCGGCCGCGACGACATCGAGCAGCGTCATCTTGCCCGCGGTGACGGTGCCGGTCTTGTCCAGCACGATCGTGTCCACCCGCCGGGTCGACTCCAGCACCTCGGGGCCCTTGATCAGGATGCCGAGCTGCGCGCCGCGTCCGGTGCCGACCATCAGCGCGGTCGGCGTGGCCAGCCCGAGCGCGCACGGGCAGGCGATGATGAGCACGGCCACCGCGGCGGTGAACGCCGCGGCCACCGAACCGCCGGTGCCGAGCCAGAAGCCGAGCGTCGCGACCGACAGCGCGATGACGATCGGCACGAAGATCCCGGCGATCCGGTCGGCCAGCCGCTGCGCCTGCGCCTTGCCGGTCTGCGCGTCCTCGACGAGCTCGGCCATCTGCGCCAGCTGGGTGTCCGAACCGATTCGCGTGGCACGCACCACGATCCGGCCGCCCACGTTGACGGTCGCGCCGACCACGGCGTCGTCCCGGCCCACCTCGACCGGCACCGACTCGCCGGTGAGCATCGAGGCGTCCACGGCGGAGGAACCTTCCGTCACGATGCCGTCGGTGGCGATCTTCTCGCCGGGCCGCACCACGAACCGGTCGCCGACCCGTAGCTGCTCCACCGGAATGCGCTGCTCGGTTCCGCCGCGCAGGACGGAGACCTCCTTGGCCCCGAGTTCGAGCAGGGCACGCAGCGCCGCGCCCGCCCGTCGTTTGGCGCGGGCCTCGAAGAAGCGTCCGGCCAGGATGAACGTGGTGACGCCGGCGGCGGCCTCCAGGTAGATGCTGCCGGTGCCGTCCATCCGCGCGATGGTGAATTCGAATGGATGCGTCATGCCCGGCGTGCCCGCGGTGCCCCAGAACAGGGCGTACAGCGACCAGCCGAATGCGGCCAGCGTCCCCATGGAGATCAAGGTGTCCATGGTCGACGCGCCGTGGCGCAGGTTGGTCCACGCCGCGCGGTGGAACGGCAGCGCGCCCCACACCACGACCGGCGCGGCCAAGGTCAGCGACAGCCACTGCCAGTTGGTGAACTGCAAGGCCGGGATCATCGCCATGGCGATCACCGGCGCCGACAGCACCAGCGAAACCAGCAGGCGAGTGCGCAGGGCGGCGGCGGGATCTTCTTCCGCGGCGCTCTCCTGCGGCTTCGGGGCAGCGGGCAGGGCCGCGGTGTAACCCGCTTGTTCGACGGTGGCGATCAGGTCGTCCGGCGAGATGTCCCCGGTGACCTCGACGCGGGCCTTCTCGGTGGCGTAGTTCACCGTCGCGGTGACGCCGTCGAGTTTGTTGAGCTTCTTCTCGATCCGGGCGGCGCAAGACGCGCAGGTCATTCCACCGATCACGAGTTCGACCTGCCCGGAGGGCGGCGGTTGTGTCGCGGTGGTCATCGTGGGTGCTCCGTTCTGTGCGCGGACGGTTGTCGGGTCAGTGCGCGTGGCCGTCCGGCTGCTGACCAGTGTGTTCGTTGTGGTGCGGGGCGTCTACAGCGGGGGTGCCCGGCGCGACGGTCACGGTGAATTCGGCGGTGCGCACCACGCCCTCGTGCTGGAAATCGAGGAACAAGCGGTAGTCGCCCGCGCTCGGGGCCGTGACGGCGAAGGTGATGCCCGGTCCGGCCGCGGTCACGCCGTCGCCGGGGTGGCCTTCCGGATGGACGTGCAGGTAGCCCAGGTCGGCGGCGCGCAGGGCCACGAGATGGCCGTAAGCGCCCAGGTAGGGCTGCAAGTCGGTCACCGGTTTGCCCGCGCGGCTCACCGAGAGCGTCACCTTCGACGCCCGGCCGGGGACTACGGTTCCGTCCAGGGTGACGGTGTAGTCGCCGACGGTGGTGGTGGCGGCCGCCGCGGGCAGCGGCTGGGGGTCGTAGAGACCCGCCACCAGCAGATCCGCGCCGAGTGTCAGGTTCTCGCCGCCCTCGGGGGTGAAGTCGGCGAAGACCCGGTAGTCACCGGCGCGGCCGAGGTCGAGCGGGACGCTCCAAGTGCCGTCGGCATCGAGCACCGGGTGGACGTGCTGGAAGGCGGCCATATCGCGGCGCACGACGATCAAGTGCAGATCCTTGTCGTGATTGCGCACATAGCGGGTGACGGGTTTCCCGTCCCGGTCCAGGATGCGGAAGCGCAGCGGCACGTTCGCGGCGGCGGTGGTCCGGGTGGTGTCCAGCCGCAGGGTGTAGCCGCGGTCGGTGGCCATCATTCCTCCAGGTAGTGCGTCGGCGCCTTGGGCGGTGTCGTGCGCTTTCGCGTCGTGAGCGGCGGGTTCGGCGGGCTCCGGCCCGATCACCGCACCGGCCGCGAGGGCGATCCCGAAAATCGCGGCGAGGCCGAGGGCGAAGCCGCCGAATTTGGTGGATGCGTTCATCGGTGTGTTCCGCCCGTCAGCCTGCGACCGCGTAGCCGGCGCGGGCCACGGCGGCGGCGAGTTCCGCGCGCTCGATCGGGCTCGCGCTCTCGACGCTCACCAGCCCGTCGGCGAGATCGACGGCGACGGAACCGACGCCGTCGATGCGACCGATCTCGGTGCGGACCTTGGCGGCGCAACCGCCGCAGGTCATGCCGGTGACGGTCACGGTGGTGGTGCTCATGGTCGGTGTCCTCCTGCGAGTGCGTCTGTTTCTGCAATTTACCCTACCCCCCTAGGGTATAGACGTGTCAAGCTCGGCGCAGACGAAAGCCCGGCCCGCGACGAGTCGCGGACCGGGCTGCGCGGGTGGGATCAGCGGTAGGTCACCAGCGCGACGGCGGGCGCCGACACCACCTGCACGTCGGCGGTGCCGGACACCTTGACGTGCAGGAAGCCGCCTTCGATCGCGATGTGGACGTCATCGACGGTGCGGGTGGGGCGTCCCTCCCTGTCTGTCAGGGAATAGCCATCGGCCAACACGACCTTGCTCGCGAGCCGCCATTTCGCTTCCATCGCCGTGCCTTTCGCCGGTGCCGCGGGCGGGAAGTCGAGTTCCGGCTCGGCGACGTGGTTGAAGTAGTTGGACAAGACGTTCAATGCGACGTGGCCGACGATCTCGCTGAGTTCGGCGTCGCTGACGCCCCTGGCGCGCGCCGAGGCGAGCGCGGCGTCGTCGATCCGGCCGCGGGAGTGGAGCACGTCACGGGCGACGCGCAGGATCGCGTCGGCGTGCGGATCGTCGGCGCGTGCCGCGCGGGTGTCGGCGATCGCCTGTTCGCTGAAGCCCATCCGGTCGGCGCGCATGGTGTGCGCGGCGGTGCAGTAGTCGCAGCCGTTCTCGCTGGCGACCAGCAAGGCGAGTTGCTCGCGCGCCCGGGCCGAGAGCTTTCCCTCGGTCAGCGCGTCGCGCAGGCTCAGGTATCCGCGCAAGGTGGCGGGGCTGTTCGCCATGGCTGCGTAGAGATTCGGGACCCGGCCCAGCTGGCGCTGTACCTCGGCGAGCAGGTCGGACTGCTCGGCGTCGGCGGAGTCGGTGGACACAAGGGGCAGGCGGGACATCGAAGCCTCCAGCTCGAACAAGATGGTACCGATCGGTTCCGAGTCAAGATGGTACTGATCGGTTCCGTCTTGGTCAAGCTGGATGGTACTGACCGGTTCCGTTCTGCTACCGTGGCGGCATGCCAACCCAGGCCAAGCAGCGCTTGCTCACCACGGCGGAAGAGTTGTTCTACGCCGAGGGGATTCGCGCCGTCGGTCTCGATCGCCTGCTGCAAGAGTCCGGCGTGGGCCGGGCTTCCTTCTATCGTCACTTCGCGAGCAAGGACGACCTCGTCGTGGCGGTGCTGGAGGATCGAGACCACCGGTGGCTGGACTGGCTGCGCGAATCGGTCGAGCAGACCGGCGACCCGGCCGCGCGTCCGCTCGCGGTCTTCGACGCGCTGGCACGGCGGTTCGCGCGCAAGGATTTTCGCGGCTGCGCGTTCATCAACACCATGGTCGAGGTGGCCGATCGCGAGAGCGCCGCCCATCAGGTCGCCGATCGGCACAAGCGCCGCGTGATCGACTACCTGAACGAATTGCTCACCGAGGCGGGGCGATCCGACGCGGGCGAGTTGGCCGCCGAACTCGCGCTGCTGGTGGACGGGGCGATCGTCACCGCCGTCCGTGAGGGGACTCCGGACGCGGCGTCTCGTGCCAAGGCCATCGCGGAGCGCCTGCTCGCGGCGGGGTGAGAGCCGGCGTGGCATGCCGACTCCGAGCTTTGGCCGCGTTGACCGCCTGGTGGAGTCGTCGGGGGACAGCCTTGGGCGGAGCGATCGGAATCGCCCGGTAGGGCGGTGCGGAGGGGATGCGCGCACCGGTGCCGCCCCGCTGACCTCGCGGGGCGGCGCCTGCTCGGATCAGGCCGAATGCAGGTTGCGGGCGGTGGGTGAGGTCTCGGTCGTGGCCGGGTCGGGGTAGGTGCCGAAGAGACGGTCGGCGGTGCCGGAACTGGTGACCGTGAACCAGTAGTGCTCGTTCTTGTAGTGATGATGGCGGTGGTTGCGCCAAATCGCCCGGTAGAGCGAGCCTTTCGGCTTGTAGTCGGTGTGGATCAGGTAGTGCGTCCACTCGTAGCCGAGGCCGAGCAGGGTGATGGCGATCAGGAAGGTCAGGCCGACGCCGAGGCGGGGGAAGGCGAACAGCGCCAGCGCGATCAGCACCACCACCAGCACCGCGAGTGTCTTCGCCGGGATGAAGATCAGCGGGATGTCCCGCGGATCGACGTGGTGCTCGCGGTGCTTGCGGGCGAGTTCGCTGTCGAGCGCGATCGGGCCGAGCCGCCGTGGCCGCCAATGCAGCACGGTGACGTGCACGATCCACTCGAAGACCGGGAACACCGCCAGCATCACGGAGGGGACCAGCAGGTCGGTGAGTTGCCAGTCGCCGACGACCACACGGGCGATCAGCGCGCCCGCCAGCGTGGCGCCGATCATCCACGGCGAGGGGTGCCGGACGAATTCTTCGAATGCCCGGCCCAGGGTGAGTCCGCGCCGCAGCGTCCGCTCGTCCCTGCGCACCCGCTCCCGAGCGTTCGCGTCGGTCGAAGCGTTTTCGGAGGCTTCGGGTTTCGTCATGATCGTTCCTAGCTGTGCGTGACCGGCGGTCCGCCGAGGACCTCGATCAGGGCGGTGGTCGCCGGCTCGAGCAGCGCCCGAGCGGTGGTGGCGGCCTTCTGTGGCCGGCCCGCGGCGATGGCGGTGGCCAGTTCGCGGTATGCCTCGATGTTGCCCACCTCGGCGGACATGATCGGGGCCAGCGCCGCGAGCGCCGGTTCATAGGCGGCGCGCAACATGTTGAACATCAGCCGGAACACGATCGAGTCGGCCGCGTCCACGACGTGATCCCAGAACTCCATCGCATGCCGCTGCTGCGCGATCGGGTCCTGCTCGGCGGCCAGCGCGTCGAGGGAGGACTCCAGCAGCGGGCGGACCTCGGCCGCGCCGATCGCGCCTACCCGCCGGGCGGCCAGCTCCGCCACTTTGGGCCCGTTGTGCAGGCGGGCCTCGAGGATGCTGCGCGCTACGGCGGGGTCCAGTTCTCCGGCCTGCACCAATAGCCTGGGCAGGACCTCGAGCCCCGCCCCGCGCCGATAGTCCAGCACAGTCGTCGCATCGCCTTGGCGCACCGACACCAGCCCCGCGGCGGCCAGCCGCTGCAAGGCCTCCCGTACCGCGGGCCGGGACACCCCGAGCGCCTCCGCCAACTGCCGCTCACTGGGCAAGGTCGCCCCTGGCGCCAGCTCGCCGCTGAGCACGTCCGCGGCGATCTGCTCGAACACGTCCGCCGACACCGATCGCTTGACCACAGGTTGCAACGCCATGCGTCCACTGTGCGCCGATTTGGTCAGGAGGTCAAGTGGTCAGACCAATTTGCCGTGCTGTAACCCATTGGCGCTCATTGACCGGTCGCTGGTTCGTTCCTGTGCCCGAGTCGAGCTGATCCCGGCCGGGACCCCAGGGCGCTCGGGTAATTCGGTAGTCACCTGCCGCCGGGCGGGTTAGCATCGCTCGTTCGTATTCGAGGTGGAGACCCATACCGAGGAGGTGGAGCGGGATGACCGCGCCGAAAACCACCGTCACGCACGACATCCGGACCGTCCAATCGTCTCGGGTACCGGTCTGATCCCTTCCGTCCGGCGTTCGTGCCGAGCCCATGGGCTCCCGTGACGGTGGTGCTGTGTCCGCGACCGGGCCCGACCATCGAGAACACGGAGAATCCGAGTTGAGTTCCACCAATTGGCGTGTGCGCGCCGAAACCGATGCCGATATCGCCGCGATCCACGCGATCAACGTCGCGGCCTTCGAGCGTGCCGAGGAGGCCGAACTGGTCGACGCGTTGCGCGACGACCCCGCATGGATCGATGGCCTGTCGATCGTCAGCACGCTGCCGGACGACACGCCGGTCGGCTTCGCGCTGCTGACTCGCTGCCACGTCGACACCACGCCGGCATTGTGTCTCGGCCCGTGCGCGGTGCTGCCCGAGTACCAGAAGACGGGCGCGGGTTCCGCCGCGATCCGGGCCGGCTTGGCGGCCGCGGCGCGGATGGGCGAGCGTTTCGTCATCGTGCTCGGTCATCCGACGTACTACCCGCGCTTCGGCTTCGGCCGGGCTTCCGAGCACGGCATCGGCCTGAGCATCGACGTGCCGGATGAGGCGTTGATGGCGTTGACACTCGACCCAGCCCACCCGCTACCGGGTGGCACGGTCCGCTACGCCGCGCCATTCGGCATCGACTAGCGAGCAGTACCGACGGTGGGGTGGCTCGAGCTTGCCCCGCCGTCGGGCACCGGTGCGTACCGGCACCAGCATCGCGCCGGGAATGGCTCATGGCGGATCGACCGCCGTGGTGTGAATACCGTTGCAGCGCAGCACGGTAGTTTCACCGGGTCAGCGGAGCAGATCCAGGGCAGCCCAGTCGTCGGCGGCCGCCGCGCAACGTTCCAAGATGGGCAGTCGAGCGGGCCAGCTTCCTCGACTCTGCTCCAGTCCTATGACGCGCAGAGTGAGCGGTGTGCAGAAGTTCCACAGCAGCCCGGCCCGCAATTCGGTGGTCCACTGCTCGGTGTCTTCCCGTGCTGCGCCGAGTTCTGCGAGACGGTCCTGGTAGGCGCGGAGCAGATCGCCCTCGATCGCACGGCGGATTTCGGTGGTCAAACTGGTGGCGAGGAATCGGGCCACGTCCAGCATCCCCGACGCGTGCTGCAAGAATTGGAAATCGATGAACCTGCAGCGATGCGGCCCGAAGTGAATATTCTGGCTGTGGAAATCGCCGTGCGCGATCGTGCGTTGTGGTGGCGCGAGCATGGCGGCCACATCTTCGAATCCATCGATGACGAGAGCAGGCAACGGCCCGAGCGCCGTCGGCCAGTCGCCGCCGTAGCCGCGCAGCCGGCGTCGGCAGATCGCACCGACTGGTGAGTTCGCGGGCGGCAGCAGCCAGTCCCAATCCGCGGGCAGGGCGCGATTCCAGCCCCACGCGTGCATGGTCGCGAGCGCGGTTATCGCGCGGAAGGCCAGATCGGGCGGGCACCCGTCGATCTGCCGGACGAAGCCGTCGTCGCCCAGGTCTTCCATGAGTAGCCACGGAGCAGGAGCCGGCCCCTGGGCCAGTACCGCGGGGACATCGATCGGCGTGGGATGCGCCTCGTGATACCGGTAGAAGCCGAGTTCGACTTCGGCCAGGTGACGGCTTTCGGTGAACCGGTCCGACGCTTCCTTGAAGATGAGCGATTCGGGGCCGGAGCCGCTGGGCCGGTCGTAACGGATCGATAGGCGTAGCACTTCGCCCACCAGGCCGGACTGCGCGAGTCGGTGGACCGCCACGTCATCGACATGTTCTGTGGAGGACAAGCGGTGCGTGGCGCGCAGTGTCGACTCGAGTCCGCGGGGGTCCATGACGGCGGGGATATGTGCGACTTCGCCGGTCAAGTGATCTCCTGGGGTCGAGTGGGAGACAAGAGACGGGATGAGGCCACTTCCGGTCTCAGGCTGCACGCGCCGAGTCGCCGCTGTCAAACGTTCGACCTGCGCGAGGGAGGCTTCATGGGTGTCCCACCCCGTGGTCTCAACTCGGGTCGGAGCCCTGCACGGCGGAGAGCCAGATCGCGCACGCGGCGGCGATGGTGGTGGCGGCCAGGAAGACGGGGAAGCCGCCGCCGTCGAGGTAGACCCACAGGAGAGCGGCGATGGGGGCGGCGACGGTGGATTGGGCGTCGAGCAGGAGGCGGCGGCGCAGGCGAGTGGCCTGCGCGATGTGGGCGGAAGCGTCGGGGTCGGGGCGGCTCGGGTTGTCGACGAGACGGCCGGGCGGTTCGACGTCGCGCATGCGGCCGGACGGGTAGAGGCGTCGTCCCGCGACGTGCATCGCGCGGTCGGTGGGTTCCGCTTCGCTTTCGGTGAGGGTGACCAGCGCCGGGTCGAAGTACACCGGAAGCCACCGCGGCCGGCCCGTGCCACCGACTTGCAACCACGACCGGCCGACCAGGCGATGGTGTTGGCGGACACGGGTGACCCGTACGGTCCGCGCAGCGCCAAGACGATGGAACCGGAGCATCCCGAAGGCGACGGCGAGCCGGTATCCGGTGTACCCGCACACGGCGAGCGCGACGGCCGCGATCGCCGCCACCTGATCCAGAGTGCCGAACGGCGCCCAGGCGGCACAGACCGCGAGGGCGCCGAACGTCACCGTGATCGGATAGGCCAGCGGGTGGCCCGATCCGGAACTCACTTCAGGAAACCCACCTTGGTGTAGTCCCGCGAAGCGAGGCCGAACGCGCCGTAGTTCGCCAGGTCGGTCCGGGCGGCATAGGTGCCCGCCGCCTGGTTCAGCGGGATGGAGTAGCCCTCTTCGAAGATCATCCGATCGCATTGGTTGGCCAGCTGAATGGCCTTCTCCGGATCCAGTTCGGCGAGCGTCTGGTCGATCAGCGCGTTGAGTTCCGGAGTGCCGATGCGTGCCTTGTTGCTCTGCCAGTTGCTCGGATCGTAGTAGTAGATCTGCCGCAACCCGCTCAGCGGCAGAACGCTGCCGCCCCAGCTGAACTGGGCCAGGTCGAAATTGCCGGGGTCGATGACGTTGGTGAACAGGCCGGTGCCCGGCACCGTCTGGATGATCAGCTTCACCCCGATCCGCGCGAGATTCTGCTGCACGATCTGCGCGGTCTGCACCCACTGATCCTGCTGGTACATCACGTCGCGGAGTTCGAGCTTGCGGCCGTCCTTCTCGCGGACGTCGCCGTTGAGCTTCCAGCCGAGCGCGTCCAGCATCCGGGCCGCCTCGTCCGGGTCGTAGGCGATGGGGGCCGCGTTGTCCTGGTAGCCCTTCTGCCCCGCCACGAAGACGTGATTGTTCAGTGGCTTGGGATCGTCGACGACGCCGTGCTGCGAGGCGGTGACCACGCCCTGCCGGTCGATCGCCTTGGAGATGGCGATTCGCAGCTGCGGATCGGCGAGCAGGGAACCGGGGGCGCCGTTGAAGGTGATGTGCGACCAGGTCGCTTCCGGCGTGCGCCGGATGACCACGTTCGCGGCATTGCGCGCCGCGCTGACGTTCTCGATGCCGGACATGTAGGCGATGTCGAGTTCGTTGTTCTGGATCGCGGGCAGCCAGGCCGAGTGGTCCAGCACGCTGAAGGTGATCGAATCCAGCTTCGGCGTATCGCCCCACCACCGGGGATTGCGCCCAAGCACGATGCGGTTCTGGCTGCGATCGATGGAGGTGATCACGAAGGGGCCCGCGCTGAGCGGCAGCTCGTTCTTGGCCGCATTGGTGAAGCTGTCCGGAGTCGCCGTGACCGACTTCGGATACAGCGGGTTGAACAGTCCTTGCCATTCGCCGAACGGCTGATCGAATGTCACGACGGCCTGCCGGTCGTCGCTGCCGCGCTCGACCTTGCCTACCCGGTCGTATCCGCTGGTGGACGAGACGAGGAACGCGTTGTCCTTGCCGCTCAGAGCATGGGCTTGGGAGCGGAGATCTTCCCAGGTGATCGGCGAACCGTCGGACCACACGGCCTTCGGGTTGATGGTGTATCTCACCTGCTGCGGACTGGTTCCGATCAGCTCGATATCGGTGAAGAAGTCGTGGGCGACGCTCAACTGCCCCGCCGCGTCGTTGACGAAGGTGGTCGGCATCGTCGGTTCGAGGAGGTAGAAGACGGTCTCCGTTCCGCCGTCCACGTGCAGATAGTTGAAGTTCTCCGGGAAGTTGGTGAGGGCCAGCCGCAAGTTGCCGCCGTCGCGCAGTTCGCTCGGGTCCCTCGGATTGATGTCGTTGGTGGTGCCGACCGTGCTGGTGCCTCCGGTGACGTTGTCGCCGCCGCCGCAGCCCGTGAGCGTCAGCCCGACGACGGCCAGCGACAACGCCAGCCGGGCACACGCAGAGGTGATCCGCATGGTGATCCTTTCCGCTCGTCGCGTCCTTCGGTCCGGCCTCACTTCTCGAAGCCGACCCGGAGGTAGTCCGGGAAAGCCAGCCCGAAGGCGCCGTAGTTGGCCAGCCCCGCACGGACGGCCACGTTGCCGGCCGACTGCGCGACCGGCACCGAGTGGCCGAGCTCGAAGATCATTCGGTCGGCCTTGTTCGCCAGCTCGATCGCCCGCTCGGGATCGAGTTCGGAGATGGTCTGCTCGATCAGGTCGTTCAGCTCGGGCGATCCGATCCGGCCCTTGTTGCTGAGCGTGTTCGCCGGGTCGTAGGCGTAGATCTGCGGCAGCGCGCCGAGCGGGAAGATGCTCCTTTCCCAGCTGAACTGCGCGATGTCGAAGTTACCCGGGTCGATGACATCGGTGAACAGGCCGTTGCCCGGATAGGTCTGGATCAGCAGTTTCACCCCGATCCGCGCGAGGTTCTGCTGCATGATCTGAGCCATCTGCACCCAGGTGTCCTGTTGGAACATCACATCGCGGATGACCAGCTGGCGTCCGTCCTTCTCCCGGACATCGCCGTTGAGCTTCCAGCCGAGTTCGTCCAGCATGCGGGCCGCCTCGTCCGGGTCGTAGGCGATCACCGCGGAGTTGTCCTGGTAGCCCTTCTGCCCGTTGAGGTAGATGTGGTTGTTCAGTGGAGTGGGATTGTCCACGATCCCGTTCTGCAGCGCGGTGACGATGCCCTGCCGGTCGATGCCCTTCGCGATCGCGACGCGCACCTTGGGATCCGCGAGAATCGACCCCGGTGCGCCGTTGAAGGTGATCTGCGAGTTGAACGGGCGCGAGGCGCGACGGACGATGATGCCCGGTGAGTTGGCGGCGGACTTGACCTCCTCGATGCCCGAGACATCGATGGCGTCGAGTTCGTTGTTCTGCAAAGCGTTCAGCCGGGCCGACCAGTCGAGCACGCTGTAGGTGACGGTGTCGAGCTTCGGCGTCTCGCCCCACCATTTCGGGTTGCGACTGAGCACGATTCGTTGTTGCGCCCGGTCGATCGAGGTGATCACGAACGGCCCCGCCGACTTGGCGAGCCCGTTGCGATCGCGCTCGTTGAACGCCTGTGGCGTCTCGGTCGACTCCCTGGGGTACAGCTGACTGAACAGGCCGCGCCACTCCCCGTAGTGCTGCGCGAAGGTGACGATCGCTTGGCGGTCGTCGACGCCGCGTTCGACCTTGGCCACCCGGCTGTAGCCCTGGGTCGCCGAAACCCGGTATTCGGTATTGCGGCCACTCAGCGCTTCCGCCTGGGACCGCAGATCCTCCCAGGTGATCGGGCTGCCGTCGGACCAGACGGCCTTGGGGTTGATGGTGTAGACCACCCGCTGCGGGGTGGTCTCGGTCAAGGCGATGTCGGTGAAGAAGTTGTGGTCGATCGACACCTCACCGGCGGCGTCGGCCGTGATCGGTCCCGGCAAGGTCCAGTCGACCACTTCGGCGAGGTCGCCGTTGGAGTCGACGTGGTGGGAATTGAACGTCGGGGGGAAATTGGTGATCGCCAGGCGCAGGTTCCCGCCGTCGCGCAATTCGCTCGGGTCGCGGGGGTTGATGTCGTTGGTCGAGCCGATCGCGTTGGAGCCGGATTTCACTTCGCTGCCGCCGGAGCCGCAGCCGACCAGCAGCGCGAGCGCCGTGCCGACGGTGAGAGCCCGGACGATCACCGTGCGTGCCTGCCCGCGGCGGTTCCGGGTTGGCTGTGCTGGTCTCATTTCACGAATCCGATCTTGGTGTAGTCGTAGGACGCCAGGCCGGGCGAGCCGATGTTGGCGAGGTCGGCGCGGGCGCCGAAACTGCCGTCGGACTGGGTCAGCGGCAGTGAATGTCCTTCCTCGAACACCTTCCGGTCGACCTCGTTGGCCAGTTCGATCATCTTCTTCGGATCGAGTTCGGTCAGTGTGCGCTCGATCAAGGCGTTGAGCTCGGGCGAACCGACGCGGCCGTAGTTGCCCTGCAGATCGTTCGGGTCGTAGTAGTAGATCTGCCGGATATCGCTCAGATAGAACGCGTCTCCGGTGAAGACGAACTGCGCGGCGTCGAAATCACCGGGAATGATGACGTTGGTGAAATACCCCGCGCCGGGTTTGGTGTCGATGATCAGCCGCACGCCGATCCGGGCCAGGTTCTGCTGGATGATCTGCGCGACCTGGATCCACAGCGGATCGTTGTACATCACGTCGCGGATCTCCAGCTTGCGTCCGTCCTTCTCGCGGACATCGCCGTTCAATTTCCAGCCGAGCGCGTCGAGTTCCCGTGCCGCCTGGTCGGGGTCGTAGGCCACCGGCGCCGAATTGTCCTGGTAGCCGTCCTGGCCCTGGAGGAAGATGTGGTTGTTCAACGGCTTCGGGTTCTCCACCAGACCGTTCTGCGTCGCGGTGGCGATGCCCTGCCGGTCGATGGCCTTCGCGATCGCCACCCGCAGGCGCGCGTCCGCGAGAATCGACCCCGGCGCGCCGTTGAAGGTGATGTGCCGCCAGCGGTTGCCCGGCGCACGGCGAATCACCAGGCCGCCGGTCTCGCGAACCGTCTTGACCTCGTCGATCGAAGACAGACGGACGAGGTCGAGTTCATTGTTCTGCAGGGCGCTCGCCCATGCCGCCTGATCCAGCACGCTGAAGGTGATGGTGTCCAGTTTCGGCGTCTCGCCCCACCATTTCAGGTTGCGGCTGAGCACGATCCGGCCCTGGGTGCGGTCGGTGGACTGGATCACGAAGGGGCCGGCGCTGGGGCCGAGCCGGTCCACGAGTCCTTTGTTGAACGACTCCGGGTCGGCGGTGACGGATTTCGGGAAAAGCGCGGAATCACCGGCGAGCTGGCCGCGCCATTCGCCGAAGGGATGGTTGAAGGTGAGCACGGCCTGCCGGTCGTCCACACCGCGTTCCACCTTCTCGACGAACTCGAACCCGTTGGTGATCGCGATGAGGAAGCGCTTGTCGCGACCGCTGAGCGCGTGTGCCTGTGAGGCGATGTCCTCCCAGGTGATGGGGCTGCCGTCGGACCAGACCGCCTCGGGATTGATGGTGTAGGTGACCTGTTGCGGGTTGGTGCCGGTCAGCGCCACGTCGGTGAAGAAGTCCCGATTGACGGTGAGGTTGCCCGCCGCGTCGACGTCGAACGCGCGGGGCATGAGCGGGCGCTCGATGTCGCCGATCTCGCCGTCGTTCCCGTCGGTGGACAGGGTGTTCCAGTTCGCCGGGAAGCTGGTGACCGCCAGGCGCAGGTTGCCGCCCTCGCGCACCTCGTCACGATGCTTGGGATTGATGTCGCTGGTGGTGCCGAGCGCGTCGGACAGTCCGGCGGCCGAATCGTCGGCGCTGCTCGCGCAACCCGCGGTGATCAGCGCCAGCGCCACCACCCCCGCGGCCCACCGCGTTCGGTCGAAACGGATCCGCATCGCGCCCTCCTGCCTATCGGCTGACTGCCGGCACCGGGACCGCGTCGATCAGCGCCCTGGTGTACTCGTGTCGCGGATCGGCGAATATCTGCTCCGCCGAGCCGTATTCCACGATCTTGCCGCGATACATGACCGCGATGTCGTGGGCCAGGTTCCGCACCACGGACAGGTCGTGCGAGACGAACAGATACGACAGCCCGCGCTCGGTTTGCAGGTCGCGCAACAGGTTCAGCACGCCGGCCTGGATCGAGACGTCCAGCGAGGAGACCGGCTCGTCCAGCACCAGCAGTTCCGGGTCGAGCGCGAGCGCGCGGGCGATGCTGATGCGCTGTTTCTGGCCGCCGGAGAAGTCGGCGGGGTAGCGGTCGGCGTGCTCCGGGCGCAGACCGACCTGTTCGAGCAGTTCCGGTACCCGGCGCGCGATCTCCGCCCGCGGCCGCCCGTCGATGCGCAACGGCTCGGCGAGGGCGTCGAAGATCGGCAGACGGGGGTCGAGGGAGGCGGTGGGGTCCTGGAAGACGATCTGCATCTTCCGGCGGATCTCCCGCTTGCGGGCCTTGCTCAGGGTCGCGACGTCGCTGCCCATGATCTCGATCGCGCCCGACTGCGGCGGCACCAGATCGAGGATCTGGGTGAGAGTGGTCGATTTGCCGGAGCCGGACTCACCGACGAGCGCCAAGGTGCGCCCGCGCCGGACCTCGAAACTGATGCCGTCGACCGCCCTGATCTCTCCTTTGCGGCGGCGCAGCACCACACCCGAGGTGATCGGGAAGACCTTCACCAGGTCCGAAACCCGCAGCACGACATCCGAGTCCACCTGCGCCTCGGCCTCCGGCTCGGCGATCTCGCGCCGATACGCCTCGAACAGCTCGTCGGTGCCGACCTCGGCGGTGCGGATGCATGCGGCGGTATGCCCCGGCCCGACCGTCTCCAAAGGCGGTTCCGCCGCCCGGCATTCGTCGATCGACACCGGGCAGCGCGGTGCGAACGAGCAGCCGGGCGGCAGCGCGTGCATGGCGGGCGGCGCGCCGACGATCGGGATCAACGGTCGTCGCGGCGGACCGTCCATGCGCGGGATCGAGCCGAGCAGACCGACGGTGTACGGCATCCGCGGCGCGTCGAACAGCTCGGCGGCGGGGGCGGTTTCGACGATCCGGCCCGCGTACATGACGGCGACGCGGTCGGCCAGCGTGGCGGCGATGCCCATGTCGTGGGTGATCATGATGACGCCCGCGCCGGTGATGTCGCGCGCCTTGCGCAGCAGGTTGAGGATCTGCTTCTGCACCGTCACGTCCAGCGCGGTGGTCGGTTCGTCGCAGATGATCAGCGCCGGGTCGTTCGCGATCGCCATCGCGATGACCACGCGCTGGCGCTGGCCGCCGGAGAACTCGTGCGGAAACGCTTTGGCCCGCACTTCCGGATCGGGGATGCCGACCAGGTCGAGCAGCTCCACCGCGCGTTTCGCGGCTGAGCCTCTGCTCACCTTGCCGTGCGCCAGCAGGGCTTCGGCGATCTGATCGCCCACCCGGTAGACCGGCGTCAGCGCCGAGAGCGGGTCCTGGAACACCATGCTGATCGAACTGCCGCGCAGCTTGGACAGGTCGCGATCGCCCAGCCCGAGCAGTTCGCGTCCGCGGAAACGGATGGAACCGGTGATCCGCGCCTGCTCCGGCAGCAACCCCATCACGGCCAGCGAGGACACCGACTTGCCCGACCCGGATTCACCGACGATGGCGAGCACTTCACCATCGGACACCGTGTAGGTGACGCCGCGCACCGCGTCGATCCGGCCCTCCTCGCTGGGGAAGGACACCCGCAGATCGGTGATCTCCAGCAGGGGCGCGGTCGAGGTGGTCTCGATCGTCTTCTCGGTTGTTCCCGCGCTCGTCATGCCTTCGCCTTCTTCTTCGACCGAGCCCGCTTCGCGCCGGGATCGAACGCGTCGCGCAGTCCGTCGCCCACGAGGTTGGCGCACAGCACGGTGATGATCAGCAGACCACCTGCGAACAGGAACAGCCAGGGATAAGTCAACGCTGATTTCGTCCCCGCCGCGATCAGCGAGCCGAGTGACACGTCCGGCGGCTGCACACCGAAACCGAGGAAGCTCAGACCCGTTTCGGCCATGATCGCCGAGCCGACGGTGAGCGTGGTGTCGATGATCAGGATCGAGGCGATGTTCGGGATGACGTGGCTGAGGATCACCGTGCGGGTCGGCGCGCCCATGTACCTGGCGGCTCGGACGAATTCGCGATCACGCAGGCTCAGTGTCAGCCCGCGCACGATCCGCGCCGAGATCATCCAGCCGAAGCAGGACAGCAGGACGATCAGCAGCAGAATGGAGCCGCTGCCCTTGGTGCGCGGCGCGAACAGCGCGATGACGATGAAGCTCGGAACCACCAGCAGCAGATCGACCAGCCACATGATCGCCCGGTCGGTCCAGCCGCCGAGCAGTCCGGCCAGTGAGCCGGCGGTGGCGGCGATCGTGGTGGACAGCAGCGCGACGCACAGGCCGATGACCAGCGACTTCTGCAATCCGCGCAGGGTCTGCGCCAAGACGTCCTGCCCGATCTGGGTGGTGCCGAAGGGATGGTCCGGGCTCGGCGGTTTCAGCAGGGCGGTGTAGTCCAGCTGCTGGTAGTCGTAGGGCAGGAAGGGCGGCAGCGCGAAGCTCACGACGAACAGCGCGATGAGGATCAGGCCACCAGCGACGGCGGGCTTGTTGCGCAGGAAGCGCCGCAGCACCAGCCTGCGCCGCCCGGTCGCGGCGACCTCGGGCGCGCCCTGGACGATGATCTCGGTTTCCGTCATCCCACACGCACCCTTGGATCGAGAATCGCGTACACGATGTCGGACAGCAGACCCGACACCAGCACAACCAGGCCTGCGAACGCGGTGACCGTCACCACGACGTACAGGTCCTGGGCGTTGATCGAGTCGACCAGCCACTCACCGACACCGTGCCAGCCGAAGATCTTCTCGGTGAACGTCGCGCCGGTGATCAGGGCGCCGAGACTGTAGGCGAACAGTGTGGCCATCGGGATCAGCGCCGTGCGCAGGCCGTGCTTGTACAGCGCCTTGCTGCGGGTAAGACCCTTCGCGCGGGCGGTGCGGATGAAATCGCTCTGCAGCACGTCGAGCATCGCGTTGCGCTGATAGCGGCTGTAGCTCGCCATCGCGCCGAGCGCCAGCGCGGTGGTGGGCAGGATCAGGTGCTGGACGCGGTCGAGCAGTTGCGGCCCGAACCCTTCGATGGTGTTGGCCGACGTCTCGCCGGTGTAGAGGAAGATCTGCGATCCGGTCAGCGAGTTGATCTCCAGCGCACCGTATTTCAGCAGCGTCGCGAGCAGGAAGACCGGCGTGCTCAAGATCAGCAGTGACACCACCGTGGTGAAATAGTCGCTGAACTTGTATTGCCGGATCGCGCCCGCCGCGCCGATCAGAACCCCGAGCACCGTGCCGACCAGCGAACCGACGATCAGCAGCCGCAGGCTCACCGCGACCCGTCGCGGCAGTTCCTCGCTGACCGGCTGACCGGCCAGCGTGGTGCCGAAATCGCCGTGCGGAATGCCTTTGAGCCAGGTGACGTACCGCTCCGGGATCGGGTCGTTGAGGTGCAGCTCCTCGGCCTTGGCGTCGATCACTGCCTGTGGCGGGCGCGGATTGCGTTGTTCGAGACTGTCCAGCGGCCGGAACGTCAGGGACGCCAAACTGAACGTCAGGAACGAAGCCAGCAGCAACAGCACGACATAGTTGAGCGCGCGTCGTAGCAGGAAGCCGGTCATCAGTCCTCTGGTCTTTCGGCTGGGCGGGCCAGCGTCGGTATTAGCCCCCGATCATAAGGACGCGGTTCGCGGCGCGCGTGCCACACGACATCCGGGCATGTCCGGAGCCCGTCCGGCCACGGTGGCCGGGCGCGAGCCGGAGGTTGTCCGGCAGGATGGACGGGTGACGCCCCTGCACCTCCCCAAACCGAAGATGGTCGCCACCGACGTGGACGGCACCCTCATCGACCGTGACGAGCGGGTGACCGCGCGGACGAAGGCGGCGGTGGGCGCGCTGATCGCCGACGGCGTGCCGTTCGTGCTGGCCACGGGACGCCCGCCGCGCTGGATCGATCCGGTGGTGCAGGGGCTCGGGTACGCGCCGCTGTGCGTATGCGGCAACGGCGCGGTGATCTACGACAGCGCCGCCGACCGGGTGCTGACCAGCATGGCATTGGACGTGCCGACGCTGGCCTGGCTCGCCGACATCGCCGAGCGGGCGCTGCCCGGCTGCGGTCTGGCCGCCGAACGCGTCGGCGAGAGCGCGCACGACGCCGTGACGCCGCAGTTCGTCAGCTCGCCGCAGTACGAGCACGCCTGGCTCAACCCGGACGACACCTCCGTCGCCAGGGAGGAGGTCATCGACGCGCCCGCCATCAAGATGCTGATCCGGCTGCCCGGCGCGCGCAGTTCGGACATGCGCGCGGTGCTCGCGCCGCTGATCGGCGAACGCGCCGACATCACCTACTCGACCGAGCACGGACTCATCGAACTGTCCGCCCCCGGCATCACCAAGGCCGCGGGGCTGGCCGTGGTCGCGCAGCGGCTCGGCGTGGACGCGTCCACCATCGTCGCGTTCGGCGACATGCCCAACGACGTCCCCATGCTCACCATGGCCGGCCACGGTGTCGCGATGCGCAACGCCCACCCCGAGGCCATCGCCGCCGCCGACGAGGTCGCCGAATCGAACTCCGACGACGGAGTCGCGCGCATCCTGGAACGCTGGTGGGTGTGAGAGAAATGGGTGACGGAGCGATTCGAAGCCCGCGCGTCGGGCACGGGCTCCGAGCGGAGATCAACGATCGGGCCCGCCGGGGATCGGCGCGCCGCCCGTAGCCGTGGCGGCGGGCGCCGGGGGACGGTGCGGGATCGGGGCACTCACCTGCGCTGCGACCGGGTTCCGGCTCATTTCCGCTCGATAGGTGTCGTTGTAGGTCTTCCACACCGTCGTGACGAGGCCGGTGAGCTGGTCGAGGATCAATGAACCGTGCTCGAAGTCGGCGCGCAGGCCGTCGGGGACCGGATAGGCGTTGCGCAGGGGGAGTCCGAGCACACCCGTGTCGGCGCCGAGTTGCAGGAAGCGGTCCAGGATGCTGCCGAGCACCTCGACGACCTGCCCGTCTGCGGCGGTGTAGACATAGCCGTTGGCGAACTTCGCGTACTGCTGGTCACCCGCGGCGGGCAGCACGTCCGAACGTACGGCGCCGAGCGGGCCGTTCGGTCCGCCGGACTGCGACCAGTGCCTGGCGATGATGTTCTCCTGCACCATGTTCAGCAGCTTGGTGGTCAGCGCGGCGAGGGCCGCCACGTCGGATTCCGCTGGTGGGGGCACCTGGCTGTCGGGCGCGCCAGAAGCGTCCGGCGCACCGGCGGCGATGTCGCGGATCCGATCCATCAGCGCGTACGCCGCGTCGCCGGGACAGGTGGTGTTGCCGACATCGCGGTGTGCGAAGACCACCGGCAACTGCACCGCCTCGCCCTCGGCGTACGAGGTGAAGGAAGTGCCCTCGGAGTACATGGTGGTGGAGCCCTTGGGATCGAGTCCGGCGATCTTGGTGCGCCAGCCGACGAAAGCGCCGATCGCCTGGAGCGCCTCCTGGCTCGGTTGCTCCGACTCGTAGTTGCCCATCAGCGCGACGCCCGAGGTGTTCTCGTTGAACCCGCCCGCGTGCGCGCCCTGCACCGGGCGGTCGAGGCCGCCGAAGCGTCCTTCGAAGACCTGCCCGTACTTGTCGACCAGCGCGTTGTAACCGATGTCGCACCAGCCCAACGTCTTCGCGTGATAGGTGTAGATCGCGCGGACGATGCCCGCCGACTCGGACTTGCTGTAGTCGTTGCGCCCCGCGGTGTGGTGCACCGTGACGCCGCCGAGACGGTCGTCGTAGGTCGGCTCGGCGCACCGGATCGATTCGTCGGCGCCCCACTGGGCGCGGGTGATCACGCTCGGTCCGCCGCCGGGCAGCGCGGCGGCCACGCTGTGCAGATCGCCGTCGGCGGCGGCCCGGCCCGGATCGATCAGCACGGCGGTCAGGTCCGCGGCCTGCTGAGCCGGGTCGGCTGGTTGTGACCGGTCGTCGGCGCTGGGTCCGGGCTGCGCCACCGGCTGGATGGTCCGCGCTGCCTGCTTGCGGGTGACCAGCACCTGCACCGCGTTCGTGTTGCCGACGTAGATCGGCTCGGTGCCGTCGGTGGGGCCGGGGCCGGAGTGATCGGTGCGGTGGGTGTCCACCGGTTCGGTGTCGTACCAGGGGCCCCAGGTGCCGTCGGGCTGCCGAGCGCGGATGGTGGCTTTGGTGTCGGCCAGCTCTCGCGCGGTGAGTGCGACCATGCTGAACGGCGTGTCGCTGGAAAGTTCCTTGACCTGTGCCCCCACCTGGCTCATCAGTTCGGGGTTCACCGCACCGGGAGACAGCGCGGGGGTGTCGGGCGTGGTGCCGGGCTGGAGCCGGGCGGGATCGGCGATGAAGCGCACACTGTTCGCCGGCGGTCCGGAAATCGGCTGACCAGCGGAATTCGTGCTTCGGTCCGATCGGCTCGGCATTAATTCGGATTCGGAGGTTTGGCTGGAATTGGAACTGGGTAGTCGCATTCCTTCCGGAGGTTGCGCGCCCGGTGGCAGCGGCCCTTCCGGAATCGGAATGCCCGCCGCGATCGGCAGCATGCGCAGGTCGGAAAGATGCAGATCAGGCAGGTTCAGCCCGGTGAGTTCGCGCAGCGGCAACACGATATCGGGGGCGTGGGTCAGGGAGACCTCGGCGAGCCCGGCCGAGACGGTGGCCGGTTCGCTGTCGGTGGCGGTGCGGTAGTCGTTCGAATCGCTGAGCGCGAGCGTGCCGAGCGGGGCAGCTACCGCGAGGGTGGTGACAACCGGTAGCACGTAGGAGCGTTTCGGTTTGCGGTACCGCACGTGCGTCTCCAATCAGGTCGTACCAGTGATCGTGTGATTAAAGGGTCACTTCCTGATGTATCAATGGTCACAATAACCACATTTGTCACATGGCTAAACCTCTGGTTGAGGATTATGTGATTGCCTGAATGTAGCTGTTCGATTGCTGGCGCGTCTGCAAAACGTGCGGAAAAAGTAGAAGAGCTACGGTCTCGTAAACCGCGGGAGTGAACCGATGCATCGTAATAGGCCCATGCGGGGGAGCGGAAAAATGCTGGTAAGGGCGATATTCCCCGGGCGGGGCCCCGCCGGGAGGCCATGCGGGAACGCGCTGGGCGGCTCCGCCCTGTTGCTCGGCGGAGTCGGGCTGGTCGCTGGAGTCCTCGTCGTGCTCTCGGCCTGGCCGAACCACGTGCCCTATCGCCAGCTCGCGGGGCCGGGACACGGCCGTGGCTTGAGTCAGGTCGGCGCGTTCGAGAACGCGCGAGCGGGATGGGCAGCCGAACGCATCCTCGCGCACTACTACCCGGGCGCGACGCTCGGCGCCGTCGCGCCCGCCGCCGTCCGGGTCCGCCTCGCGGCGCGGGACGACTCTTCGCTCGACGTCTTCGCCGCCACCGGCCTGCGGGTGGCGGGCCGACAGCTCCCGCCCGGCCAGGCCGCGCACCTGACGCCGCTGCCCGGTGGCGGCGCGAACGTGACGGTGACCGTCGGTTGCGACGGCGACGTGCTGTGGCAGGCGTCGACCGACGACCCCTGGGTCCATCCGATCGACCCACGGCCGAACCGCCCGGTGGCCGAACACCTCACGCTGTGCGGCGGTCCCTCCTACCGCGGCGTGCTCGGCGTCGCCCTCGACGACGGCGCGGCCCGCACGATCAACCAGGTGGATGTCGAGGATTACCTGCTCGGGGTGGTCCCGGCCGAGGTGCAGGCCAACTGGGCGGACAAGGGCGCGGCCGAGGCGCTGCGTGCCCAGGCGATCGCGGCGCGCTCGTATGTCCTCGCCGAGCAGCGTTACCCGTACGCGCAGACGTGCGACACCACGGCTTGCCAAAGCTATCCCGGCACCGAGCGGGAGGACCCGCGGACGGCGGCGGCCGTAGCCGCCACGGCGGGCACGGTGTTGTTGCGCGACGGCCGGATCCTGCGCACGGAGTACTCCGCCGCACCCGACGGAGGGGCACCGGCGGATATCCGGACCATGGACGTCGGGCCCGCCCCCGGGCAACTGCTCGCCATCGCGCCGGGCGCGGAGCCGCCCGCGCGGTCGGCGGCCACCGAGTCGGCGATCGATGCCGAGTACCGCCGCATCGGTGGCGCGAACAGTTCGCTCGGCACGCCGATCGGACCGCAGATGATCCTGCCGCAGCACGCGGGCACCTACCGGATGTACACCAACGGCGTGATCATCGCGACGCCCACGCTGGGCGCGCAGGTGGTGGACTACTCGCGCGTGTTGCAGGTGGTGCCGGAAGTGGCTGCAGCGCAGCAGGTTCCGTCCGGCGCGGCGGCTCGGCCCGATGCCGTGCCGCCCGGCGGTGGGGCTCAGCCCGGTGCGCATGGAGATGCGGCTGTGTCCGGTGGTCCCGTTACGCCCGACGGTGCCGCCGTGGCTGCTGGCGGTGCCGATGCCCTTGGAGCTGCGGCTACGCCTGACGGCACTGCTGCACCCGGCGGTATCGCCCCACCGGAAAACGTGGCAAACGGGGGTGACGCCACGGCTGGCGGTGCGATCCGGCCCGCTGGTCCGTAATCGATCGCATAAAGGGGTTGACCTTGACGTAGCGTCAACTTGCAAGCTGGTTACACCGACGAGAGCACAAAGGAAAACAGGGTCGTGGGCGGGAAGGAATGGTCCATCCAGGATCTGGCGAAGGCGGCCGGTACCACCAGTCGCACGCTGCGCCACTACGGGCAGCTCGGGCTGTTGCCGCCCAGCCGGATCGGAGCCAACGGCTACCGGTACTACGACCAGGACTCCCTCGTGCGGTTGCAACGCATCCTGCTGCTGCGGGAACTCGGCCTCGGCCTTCCGGTCATCGCCGAAGTCCTCGCCGGCGAGCGGGAAACCGCCGCCGCGCTGCGTACGCACCTGGAACTGCTACGGCAGGAACAGGATCGGATCCGGCGGCAGATCGAGTCGGTGCGAACCACGCTGCAGAAGACGGAAAGAGGTGAACAACTCGTGGCAGCAGAAGTTTTCGACGGCTTCGACCACACCAAGTACAAGGACGAGGTGATCGAACGCTGGGGCAAGGAGGCCTACGAGCGCGGCGACCGCTGGTGGGGCTCGATGTCGGAGAAGGACAAGAAGAACTTCCAGCAAACCCATCTCGACATCGCCGCCGACTACGGCCGGGCGCACGCCGACGGGCTCGCGCCCGACGCCGACGAGGTGCAGGCCATCGTCCAGCGCCACTACGAGTGGATCGGCGTCGGCTGGCAGGGTCGTCCGGTGGTGAAAGAGGCTTTCGTCAACCTCGGCGAGATGTACGTGGCCGACCCACGTTTCGCGCAGAACTACGACGTGCACGGCGCGGGCACCGCCGAGTTCGTGCGCGACGCGATGAAGGTCTACGCCGAGCGACGGCTGTAGCACACAACCCTCCGACGGCCGGTACGAAAGACACGTACCGGCCGTCGGTTCGTCCGCTGGGCAGCAGCCTCGAGCTCAGCGGCGCAGCCGGACCGCATCTCTGAGTGTTCGGTGAAGGCGACATTCGCCTACGCGTGCGGCACGGTCAACCAGCGTCGTCGTGTCCGAGCGCGTGCATCAATTGGTCCTCCGTGATCGGAGGCACCGGAAGCGGATGGGCGGCCTCCGCGCGCAGGCCGTCGAGGATCAGGCCGAGATGGCGACGCCATGCTTCGGGGGCGATGTGACTGGTCGCCTCGACGATTCTGGTGTGTGACCAGGTGATGAAGGCGATGTCCTCGAGTACCCAGTCGGCGCGCAGGACTCCGGCTTCCTGCGCGCGGGTGATGATCCGGCGCATCAGGCCGTGGCCGTGCTCCTGGGCCCGCGCGATGGCGCGGCTCGGTGCGGCGCGCACGGCCAGTTCGCTGAGCAGGCGGTCTGCGGCTTGCAGCGCGCAGACCTGCTCCACCAGGTAGACGAACGATTCCCAGGGGTCATCGATGGCCAGCGCGTCCTCGGCGATGCGGCTGCCCGCTTCGATCCGGTCCTCGACCGCGGCCGCGATGAGGTCGTCGCGGGTGGGGAAGCGGTTGTAGAGCGTGCCGATGGCGACCCCGGCGCGCGCGGCGATCTCCTTCAGCGGCGCGTCGAGGCCGCGTTCTTCGAAGACGGCGCGGGCGGCGGTCACGAGCGCGTCCCGGTTGCGCTGGGCATCGCTGCGTAACGGCTTGTCCACGGGCCGATCCTACAAATGAGGCATGCGTGCATATGTTGAGCATGGGTTCAACTTAATGCTACTGTCGGGCCGAATAACTTGAACCATGTCTCAACTTAAGGAGTGGCAATGTCCAAGACCATCGCGATCTTCGGCTACGGCCCGGGTCTCGGCGTGGGCACGGGACGCCGATTCGGGCGCGAAGGATTCCGGGTGGCCGTCATCGGGCGTGACCCGGAGAAAGCGCGGCGGCACGCCGACGAGCTGACCGCCGAGGGGATCGAGGCCGCGGCCTTCCCCGCGGACGTCACCGACGCCGCGCAGGTCACCGGGGTGATCGAGAAGATCGAGGCGACCTTCGGGACGATCGATGTGGCCATGCACGGCGCGGCGGGCAACATGAGCGACCGGCTGCCTTCCACTCTGGCGGTGGACCTCCCCTCCCTCGACGCGCCGATCGCGCTGAAGTTGCACTCGCCGATCCTGGTGACGCGGGCGCTGGCGCCGAAGATGGTGCAGCGCGGCGACGGCGCGCTGCTGTTCTCCTCGGGCTCCTCCGAGCACTTCGTGGCGCCCTACCTGGCCAACTTCGGCATAGCGCTCGCCGCCCAGCGCGGATACCTGCGCCAGCTCGCGGTCGAATTCCGGGGGACCGGCGTCTACGTCGGGTTGCTCAACATCGGCGCGCTGATCGACGGCAGCAAGGCCGCGCAGATCATCGATGAGAATCCGGAGGTGATCCCGGCCGGGCTGGAGATCGTCCGGATGAGCGGCGGCGAACTCGGCGATCACTACTGGCGGCTGTACACCGAGCGGGACAAGGTGGAACTCGACGTCGGTTTCCCGGCCTGAAGCTCGGAAGACCCCTTGATCGCGCACCGGCCGGGGCCACCCGCAGCCGTGCGCGATCATTCGGCGGCGGCAGTAAACAACCGGTCGGTAGCCAGGGAACCGCATTCCGGCAAACATCCGGCGAAATTGCCAGGTCAGGAAGGTGAAACCGGGTGCGTCCAGCGGTGCGGCGCAGCACAGTCGCGACTCCGCCGGGACACGGCGGGGACTTCCGATACTCTGGGCTCCCGTGACCGTCGCATCGTCCCCGGGTACCTCCGTCCATTCCGCCTCACAGTTCGATCTGATCGTCGTCGGCTCCGGATTCTTCGGGCTGACGGTTGCCGAACGCGCCGCCACCGTGCTGGGTAAACGGGTTCTGGTGATCGAACGGCGCCACCACATCGGTGGCAACGCCTACTCCGAGCCGGATCCGGAAACCGGGATCGAGATCCACAAGTACGGCGCGCACCTTTTCCACACGTCGAACAAGCGGGTGTGGGACTACGTCACCCAGTTCACCGAGTTCACCGGTTACCAGCACCGTGTCTTCGCGATGCACAAGGGGCAGGCTTACCAGTTCCCGATGGGGCTGGGCCTGGTCTCCCAGTTCTTCGGCCGCTACTTCTCGCCGGAAGAGGCGCGGGCGCTGATCGCGGAGCAGGCCTCGGAGATCGAGACCAAGGACGCGCAGAATCTCGAGGAGAAGGCCATCTCGCTGATCGGCCGCCCGCTCTACGAGGCGTTCGTGCGCGACTACACGGCCAAGCAGTGGCAGACCGACCCGAAGGAGCTGCCTGCGGGCAACATCACCCGCCTGCCGGTGCGCTACACCTTCGACAACCGCTACTTCAACGACACCTACGAGGGCCTGCCCCGCGAGGGCTACACGAAGTGGCTGGAGAACATGGCCGCCTCCGACCTGATCGAGGTGCGCCTGAACACCGACTGGTTCGAGGTGCGCGAGCAGGTGCGCGCCGAGAACCCGGACGCCCCGGTCGTCTATACCGGCCCGCTGGACCGTTACTTCGACTATCGCGAAGGCGAACTGGGCTGGCGCACCATCGATTTCGAGACCGAGGTGCTGCCGGTCGGCGACTTCCAGGGCACCTCGGTGATGAACTACAACGACGCGGACGTGCCCTACACCCGCATCATCGAGCCGCGCCACTTCCACCCCGAGCGCGACTACCCCACCGACAAGACGGTCATCATGCGGGAGTACTCCCGGTTCGCCCAGACCGGCGACGAGCCGTACTACCCGATCAACACACCGGAAGACCGGGCGAAACTGCTGGCCTACCGTGAGCTGGCCAAGCAGGAGACCGCCGCGGCGAAGGTCGTCTTCGGCGGACGTCTCGGCACCTATCAGTACCTGGATATGCACATGGCGATCGGCAGTGCGCTGAGCATGTTCGACAACGTGCTGCGCCCGCATCTGGCGGACGGCGCGCCGCTGGTCGACCAGGAGGCGTAGGAGCGCGATGACCTCCCAATCCATTCTGGAAGACATGACCACCGAGACCCGCGCGAAGTCGCTGCTGCAGCGCATCATCCTGCCCCGGCCGGGTGAGCCGCTGGACGTGCGCACGCTCTACGTCGAGGAATCGGCGACCAACGCCAGGCGCGCGCACGCCACCACCCGTACCTCGCTGTCGATCGGCGCGGAGTCCGAGGTCTCCTTCTGCACCTACTTCAACGCGCTGCCCGCGAGCTACTGGCGGCGCTGGAGCATCCTGTCGTCGGTGGTGTTGCGGCTGGAACTGGCCGGGCACGGCCGGGTGGACGTGTACCGCTCCAAGGCCGACGGCTCGCGAATCCACGTGCAGGGCAAGGAATTCGCGGTCGCGTCCGGCGCCGACTCGGTGGTCGTCGAATTCGAGACCGATCTCGGCCCGTTCGAGGACGGCGGCTGGATCTGGTTCGACATCACCACCGACACGGCGGTCACGCTGCTGTCCGGCGGCTGGTACGCGCCGGTCGACGCGCCCGGCGATGGCAGCATCGCGGTCGGCATGCCCACCTTCAACCGGCCCACCGACGCGGTGAAGACCCTCGCCGCCCTCGGCTCTGACCCGCTGGTGCTGGAGAAGATCCAGGCCGTCATCATCCCCGACCAGGGCACGAAGAAGGTCGTCGACGAACCCGGCTTCGCCGAATCGGCGGCCGCGCTCGGGGATCGCCTGTCCATCCACGACCAGCCCAACCTCGGCGGGTCCGGCGGCTACAGCCGGGTGATGTACGAGGCGCTGAAGACCACCGACGCCGAATACATCGTCTACATGGACGACGACATCGAGATCGAGCCCGACTCGATCCTGCGCGCGCTGGCCTTCGCCCGCTTCGCGAAGTCGCCGGTGCTGGTCGGCGGCCAGATGCTCAATCTGCAGGAGCGCTCGCACCTGCACGTCATGGGCGAGGTGGTCGATCGCGGCATCTTCATGTGGACCGCGGCGCCGAACGTCGAGTACGACCACGACTTCTCGAAGTACCCGCTCAAGGACCGGGACAACTCCAAGCTGCTGCACCGGCGCATCGACGTCGACTTCAACGGTTGGTGGACCTGCGTCATCCCGCGGCGTGTCGCCGAGGAGCTCGGCCAGCCCCTTCCGCTGTTCCTGAAGTGGGACGACGCGGAGTACGGCTTGCGCGCCCGCGCGGCCGGGTACCCGACCGTCACCCTGCCCGGCGCGGCGGTGTGGCACATGGCCTGGAGCGACAAGGACGACGCCATCGACTGGCAGGCGTACTTCCACCTGCGCAATCGCCTGGTCGTCGCCTCGCTGCACCTGCCGGGCAACGGGCGCGGCATGGTCGTCAACACGATCAAGGCGACGCTGAAGCATCTGCTGTGCCTGGAGTACTCGACGGTCGCGATCCAGAACCTCGCCATCCGCGACTTCCTCGCAGGCCCGGAGCGGCTGTTCCAGCTGCTGCCCAGCGCGCTGGGCGCGGTGCACGAGCTGCGCAAGCAGTACCCGGACGCGGTGATCCTGCCCTCGTCCACCGAACTGCCGCTGGCCAGCCACATCGACGTCGGTGCGGTCGGCGAGCCGGCCAATCCGATCGCCAAGGTGGTCCGGCTGGCCAAGGGCGTGGTGCACAACTTCCGCCCCGCGCGCACCGAGCACCACGAGACCCCGCAGCTGAACGTGCCGACGCTGGACGCGCGCTGGTTCCTGCTCTCGCAGGTCGACGGCGTCACCGTCACCACGGCCGACGGCCGCGGCGTCGTCTACCGCAAGCGCGACCCGCGCCAGGCGCTCGGCCTGTTCAAGGAGGCCATGCGCCTGCGCAAGGAGCTGGCCGCCCGCTTCCCGGAGATGCAGCAGCGCTACCGCGCCGCCCACCCGCAGCTGACCAGCACCGCGGCCTGGGAGAAGGTCTTCGGCATCGACACGAAGGATGGGCAGCAGTGAGTCTCGGAGCGAGTGCCGCCGACGACGCGGCGGTGCAGCCGCCGCCACCCAGCGCCAACGGCCACGGCGGTCCGGTGTCCGCGCACCCGCCCGCGGCCGGGCAGACGCCGCCGGAGGTCGCGATCATCAACGCCGTGCAGGCCACCCTGGGCAGCAAACCCGCGGTGGTGTCCGCGGCGCGGGGCCTGTCGCACTTCGGCGAGCACGCGCTCGGCTGGGTCGGCATCGCCGCCGCGGGCTGGCTGGTGGACAAGCCGCGGCGCAGGCAGTGGGCCGGGGTCGCCGTCGGCGCCGTCGGCGCGCACGCGGCCTCGATCGTCATCAAGCGCGTCGTCCGCCGCCCGCGGCCGAACGACCCGTCGGTGCAGGTCAACGTGGGGACGCCCAGCAAACTCAGTTTCCCGTCCTCGCACGCGACCTCGACGACGGCAGCGGCCGTGTTGCTCGGCAGATTGACCGGGCTACCCTTGCCTGCGGTGCTCGTCCCCCCGATGCTGCTTTCGCGGGTGGTCCTCGGGGTGCACTACCCCACCGACGTGCTCGCCGGTTCCGCGCTCGGCGCCGCGTCCGCCGCCGCCCTGCTCGCCGCCGAAAAGAGACTCGACAGTGACCGCACAAGAAAGAGCCTTCGTTGACATGAGTGAAGAGCCGACCGGCGCCGACCTGGCCGAGGCGGTAGTCAAGGGCCCGCCCAAGACGCTGGCCGGCGGTCTGTTCAAGGCAGTCCGTCCGCGGCAGTGGGTCAAGAACGTCTTGGTGCTAGCCGCGCCGCTGGCCGCGGGCA
Organism: Nocardia sp. NPDC019323; assembly: GCF_044389845.1. Taxonomy (NCBI): domain Bacteria; kingdom Bacillati; phylum Actinomycetota; class Actinomycetes; order Mycobacteriales; family Nocardiaceae; genus Nocardia; species Nocardia sp. NPDC019323. The sequence goes on along the minus strand of NZ_JBIRYN010000002.1, from coordinate 233,772 downwards.
CGGCCACCGACGTCGATGTGCTCTCGCACGTCGGCATCGCCTTCGTGATGTTCTGCATGGCCGCCTCGGGCATCTACCTGGTGAACGACGCGCTCGACGTGGAGGCCGACCGGGCGCACCCGACCAAGCGTTTCCGGCCGATCGCAGCAGGCGTCGTCCCGGTGAACCTGGCCTACCTGCTGTCGGCGACGCTGCTGGCCGGGTCGATCGCGGGATCGTTCCTCGCGTCGTGGCAGCTCGCCGTGGTGATGGCGGTCTACATCGGCATCCAGCTGGCCTACTGCTTCGGGCTCAAACACCAGGCCGTGCTCGACATCTGCATCGTGTCCTCCGGCTTCCTGCTGCGCGCCGTGGCCGGCGGCGCGGCGGCCGACATCGAGCTGTCGCAGTGGTTCCTGCTCATCATGGCCTTCGGCTCGCTGTTCATGGCGGCGGGCAAGCGCTACGCGGAGCTGCAGATCGCGCTCGGCACCGGCGCCAAGATCCGCAAGTCGCTGGAGTACTACACGCCCACCTACCTGCGCTTCATCTGGACGCTGGCCGCGACGGCGGTGGTGGTGTTCTACGGGCTGTGGGCGTTCCAGCAGGACGGCATCAAGGACACCAACTGGTTCGCGATCTCGATGATCCCGTTTACCATCGCCATCCTGCGTTACGCGGTGGACGTCGATGGGGGCGAGGCCGGGGAGCCGGAAGAGATCGCGCTGGGGGACCGCGTCCTGCAGCTGCTCGCAATCGCCTGGATCGGAGCGGTAGGTGTCGCTGTCTATCTCACCTGACGAGATGCTGGTAGCGGAGCGGTCCCCGCGTCTGTCCAAAGCCACGTTCGTCGGTGGGATCACGCTCACCGTTGTTCTTTTCGCGGTCGGGGGCTGGCAGCGGCGGTGGATCGCCGACGACGGTCTCATCGTGTTGCGCACGGTGCGCAACCTGCTCGCGGGCAACGGCCCCGTCTTCAACCGAGGCGAGCGCGTCGAAACCAACACCAGCACCGCGTGGACCTATCTGGTCTGGTTCTTCAGCTGGCTGACCCAAGCGCGGCTCGAGTACGTGGTGCTCGGCGTCGCGCTCACGGTGTCGCTGGCCGCGGTCGTGTTCGCCATGCTCGGCTCGGCCCGGTTGTGGGGCGGGACCAGCACCGGGTTGTTGCTGCCCGCGGGCGTGCTGGTCTACATCGCGCTGCCCCCGGCCCGCGACTACGCCACCTCCGGCCTGGAGAGCGGCCTGGTGATCTGCTGGATCGGCCTGCTGTGGTGGCAGCTGATGCGCTGGAGTCAGGCCGCATCGGTGCGCCTGCCCGGCCTGCTCGGACTGGTCTTCCTCGCCGGGCTGGCCCCGCTGATCCGTCCCGAGATGACCCTGGTCGGCGCGCTCGCGCTGCTGATGATCTTCTGCGCACCCATGCCCGAGAGCAGGCTGCGGCCGCTCGTGCTGCGCGCGGTGATCGTCGCGGTGGCCGGACTGGTGCCGCTGGGCTACCAGATCTGGCGGATGGGCTACTACGGCCTGCCCTACCCGAACACCGCCGTCGCGAAGGACGCGGGCGGCGCCAAGTGGGGCCAGGGCTTCACCTACCTGTGGGATCTCGTCGGCCCCTACTTCCTGTGGGCGCCGCTGCTGGTGCTGCTGATCGCCGGCGTACTCGCCGCGCGCACGGGGGTGGCCACGACGGCCCGTGACGGAGAGGCGCGCGGCTGGTCGATCGGCCGGATTCAGGAGTGGCTGCGCTCACCCGGCGCGGTGGTCGCTTTGGTCTTGTTCAGCGGATTCATCCTGACTGTCTACGCGCTTCGGGTCGGCGGCGACTTCATGCACGGCCGGATGCTGCTGCCCCAGCTGTTCCTGTTCCTGCTCCCGGTCGCGGTCCTGCCGATCCGGGCTCCCGAGGGCGGTGTGCGCGCGGCCACCGCCGCCGATTGGTCCTTGGCGGCGCTCGCCGTGGCATTCGCCGGCGTCGCGGGCTGGGCGTTGTTCGCGGCCAACACCACCGCGATCAAGACCGGCACCAAGATCACCTCCACCGGCATCGTCGACGAGCGCGTGTACTACGTGCTCAACACCGGGCACGACCACCCGATCCTGGCCGAGGACTACTTGGATTACCCGCGCATCCGCGCGATGGTCGACGACATCACCAACACCCCGAACGGCGGGCTGCTGCTCAATTCGCCGTCGTTCATGTTCTGGTACGTCGCGCCGCCGCCCCAGCCGATTCCGGCCGGTGGCGCCGGGCACACGGTCTACTTCCTGAATCTCGGGATGACCAGCATGAACGTTCCGCTGGACGTGCCCGTGATCGATCCGATGGGACTGGCCTACCCGCTGGCAGCGCACACCGACCGGCTCACCGACGGTCGGATCGGGCACGACAAGAGCCTGTACCCGGACTGGGTCGTCGTCGACACCGGCATGGTGGACAAGAAGCCGTGGATGCCCTGGTACCTGGACGAGAAGTGGGTCACCCAGGCGCGGACGGCGATGTCGTGCCCCGACACCCAGGCGCTGCTGATCTCCTACCGCGATCCGCTCACCTTCGAGCGTTTCCGGCACAACCTGCGCAACGCGCTGCGATTCGCGAAGTACCGCATCGACCGGGTGCCGAAGTACGAGATCCAGCGGTGCGGACTGGAAGATCCTTTCCCGCAGCTGGTCGCGCAGCGCTGATCCCGTGAATCACACTGGGCCCACCTGGCACGGTGGGCCCAGTGGTCTCATTTTCCGAGGTAGATAAAGTGGCGTACGCCGCTTTATCTCTTTTTGGTAACGCCACCGTGTCGATACCGATATACGCTACGACCGTATGCCCGGCCTGGCGTCCACCGGTCGTGGGCATGGGCGGGTTACCGTGTGGACGGCTTGCCGCTGTCGCTGTGCAAACGAAAGGTTGAAACTGATGCGAGGCGTGATCGGGCGTCGTCTTAATTCTCGAAGAGCAGGTTCTTGGCTCAAGCGGTCCATGCTGGTATCGCTGGCCGTTCTGCTACCGCTCGGGGTGTCGGTGGCAGGCCCTGCCGCCCCGGCGTCCGCCGCGTTCAATCCGGATGGTTTCGACTTCTGGGTCGATTCCGAAATGGGGCCGATCAAGTCCCGCATCTTCCGCGCCGCCGACGGCAACACCGGCCGGGTGGTGTACGCGCTGGACGGCATGCGGGCGCGCACCGACCTGAGCGGCTGGGAGATCGACACCGAGGTCGCGCGCGAGCTGACCAAGTGGAACATCAACGTCGTCATGCCGGTCGGCGGGCAGTCCAGCTTCTACGCGGACTGGAACGGCCCGAGCGACTTCTTCGGCCTCGGCAGCGCGGGCTCGTCCTCCACCGGTTCGGCGAACTCCGGCTCCGGCCTGCTGACCGGTTCCGCGGGCGGGCCGGGCAAGACCAGCACCTACAAGTGGGAAACCTTCCTCACCAACAACCTTCGCTGGGCGCTGCGCGACCGCCTCGGGTTCAACCCGAACGGCAACGGCGTCTTCGGCCTTTCCATGGGCGGCAGCGCCGCGCTCACCTTGGCGGCCTACCACCCCGACCAGTTCCGTTACGCCGGTTCGTACTCCGGGTACCTGAACATCTCCGCGCCGGGCATGCGTGAGGCGTTGCGCGTGGCGATGCTCGACGCGGGCGGCTACAACATCGACGCGATGGCGCCGCCGTGGGGCCCGCAGTGGCTGCGGATGGATCCGTTCGTGTTCGCGCCGCGCCTGAAGGCGAACAACACCCGCCTGTGGGTCTCCGCCGGTAGCGGCCTGCCGAGCGGGGCGGACGGCATCAGCTTCAACACGCTCAACGCGATGGGCTTGGAGGCGCTGGCCCTGGCCAACACCCGCGCGTTCCAGGTCAGGATGCTCACCCTGGGCGCGAACAATGTCACCTACGACTTCCCCGCCGTGGGTGTGCACAACTGGAACTACTGGGCCGACGAGGTCTACCGCATGATCCCGGATCTGTCCGCGAACATCGGGTAGTAGTCCCGCCACAGCGAGAAAGGCCGCTTCGCGCCATCGGCGCGGAGCGGCCTTTCGCCGTTCAACCGGTCGTCCGCGGGGTACTTAGGCAACGAATATGAAGAGAAAACGGCTTCGGTAGTTGTGGTCTGGATCACCATCCAGCAACATGAAGGCATTCGTCTCCAATTGATACCCGAACAGCATGCGCCAAGGTCGATTCGTCCGTTTCTGCGGTGGGCGTCGCGCCTCGGTGCTCGATGTGGGCCCGGTGGAGATCGCTAGAAGTTTGCCAATGCCAGGCCGCCCGAGGGAAAGGTCGATGTGATGCGTAGTGCGCGCGGGAAGCGCGGGTCCCTGAGGTCCCGAACAGCGGGTTCGTGGTTGCGGCGGTCCGCCCTCGGCATCGCCGCGGCGATGCTGCTGCCGCTCGGGGCGACCATCGCGGGCACCGGCGCCACGGCATCCGCGGCGTTCGACCCCGCGGCCTTCGATTTCTGGGTCGATTCCGGCATGGGTCCGATCAAGTCCCGGATCCTGCGTGCCGCCGACGGCAACACCAACCGCGTCGTCTACGTGCTGGACGGCATGCGCGCGCCGGAGACGCTGAACGGCTGGGAGATCGAGACCAACATCCCGCAGGTGCTGGCGAGTCAGAACATCAACGTGGTCATGCCGGTCGGCGGCATGTCCAGCTTCTACGCCGACTGGATCGCGCCGAGCGAGTTCTTCGGCATCCCGGCGGGCTCCGGCTCCAGCACCGGCTCCGGCGGGCTGGACGGGTTCGCGGGCGGGCCCGGCAAGAGCTACCGGTACCAGTGGGAGACCTTCCTGACCAACAACCTGCGCTGGGCGCTGCGCGACCGGCTCGGCTTCAACCCCAACCGCAACGGCGCCTTCGGCCTGTCGATGGGCGGCAGCGCGGCGCTCACCCTGGCGGCCTACCACCCGGACCAGTTCAGCTTCGCGGGCTCGTTCTCCGGCTACCTGAACAACTCCGCGCCGGGCATGCGCGAGGCGATCCGCGCCGCCATGCTGGACGCGGGCGGCTACAACGTCGACGCGATGGCCCCGCCGTGGAGCCCGCAGTGGCTGCGGATGGACCCCTTCGTCTTCGCGCCCAACCTGATCCGCAACGGCACCCGCCTGTGGATCGCCGCGGCCAGCGGCCTGCCCGCGGCCAGCGACCCGCCGAGCTTCAACACCCTCACCGGCATGGGGCTGGAGGCCCTCGCGCTGGCCAACACCCGCGCGTTCCAGGTCCGGATGGCGACCCTGGGCGGCGGCAACGCCGTCTACTCGTTCCCGCCGTTCGGCATCCACGCCTGGAACAACTGGGCCGACGAGGCGATGCGAATGATCCCGGATATGTCGGCCAACATCGGCTGAGTTGTTTGGCGGCGCCTGCGGCGCCGCGTGTTCGCGGCCCCCTTTTGGCTCGCGTCAGAGCGGACGAGACTCGCGCCTGCGGCGCATGCGCTTCGTCCGCTCTGACGCGAGCCGGGCCGCGAACGGTGCTCGTAAGACTCGCACTCGAGGGGGTTCAGGGGGTGGGGATCTTGCGCTTTGTGGTTGCGCCCGGGGCTGGCGGGGGCATTTTGTTTGCCTTTTGTGAGGTTGTGTTGCTGGGCGGTAGTGGTTTTGCCTGCCGTCGAGGTTGGAGGAATGTAGGGGGCTCAGCTGCCGAGCGTGGGGGAGTGAGGGGTGGGCAGTTAGGGAGCCGTGGGGTGAGCTTCGGGGTTCTGGGCAGCCGCAGTCATGTTTGCTATGTGATAGCTGTTGCTTGGTTATGGCTGTTCGGAATTGTTTGCCCGCTAGCGTCTCGATGGCTATCACGGCAGATATCGCTCCCGATCACGGTGTGGTCACTGGCCGATCGGGCTCTCCTTCTGCCGGTAGCCCGTGTTGGCTGCCCGTCGGGGCGGGTGACAGGTGTCTGGATTGCGTAGATCTCGGATCGGTGACAGTTCCCGCCAGGAGCGCGAATATTCTTGCGATCCAACACGACATCACCGGGAGAACGCGATAAGGTCACCGCATCATTACCTTGCGCGAACGGACGGATTTCGGCCAGTGGAAAGACCCGGATCTTGCTAAAGCGAGAGGCGTCGAATATCGTCCAGCGAGCGCAAGTGTGACCAGATCGTTGTAGCGCCGTCATGGGGATCGGATTGTCGGGACCATGTCCGTGACGCGCGTCTCGTTGGCAACACGGGTGCCGCTTCGCCCCTCGGGCGGCGAGTGGCACCACAACAGCAGAAAGAGAGCAGGATTCATGCGTTTCGGCAGGGCCGCCGCGCCGAAGAGAACACCGTCGGGACGGCGAGGCGCACCTCGCGGTTGGCGTAATCGAATTCTGGCTGTCGGTGCCGCCGCGCTGGCGCTACCGATCGCCGCAGGTCTGGCAACCCCGACCGTCGCCGCGGCGGCGCCGTCGGCGCACGCGCCGGTGTTGCGGTCGCCCGCGGGCGGCTACGAGGACCTGATGGTCCCCTCCAGCATGGGCCCGATCAAGGTCCAGGTGCAGTGGGCATCGCGCGGCGGCAACGCGGCGCTGTACCTGCTCGACGGCCTGCGCGCCCGCGACGACCGCAACGCCTGGTCGTTCGAGACCAACGCGATGCAGCAGTTCGCCAACGACAACATCACCCTGGTGATGCCGGTCGGCGGTCAGTCCAGCTTCTACACCGACTGGTACGCGCCGTCGAACACCAACGGTCAGAAGACCACCTACAAGTGGGAGACCTTCCTCACCAAGGAACTGCCCGCCTTCCTCGAGGGCTACGGCGTCTCCCGCACCAACAACGCGGTCGTCGGCCTGTCCATGGGCGGCAGCGCGGCGCTGGCGCTCGCGGCCTACCACCGCGACCAGTTCAAGTTCGCCGCCTCCTACTCGGGCTACCTGAACATCTCCGCGCCGGGTATGCGCGAGGCGATCCGCATCGCGATGCTGGACGCGGGCCGCTTCAACGTCGACGCGATGGCCGCGCCGTGGAGCCCGCAGTGGCTGCGGATGGACCCGTTCGTCTTCGCGCCGCAGCTGCGCGGCCTGCCGATGTACATCTCGGCCGCAAGCGGCCTGCCGGGCCAGTTCGACCAGCCGAACTCGGCGGTCGGCGTGTTCAACACCGGCAACGCGATGGCGCTGGAAGCCCTCTCGCTGGTGAACACCCGCGCGTTCCAGGCCCGCCTGAACTCGCTGGGTATCCCCGCGCGGTTCGATTTCCCTGCCGCGGGCACGCACTCCTGGAAGTACTGGGAGGGCCAGCTGTTCGCCTCGCGCAACATGATCCTGGACGCCACCGGCTCCTGGTGATCTGATCCGCCTCTCGCATTCAGGCCGCACCGATTCGGTGCGGCCTGAATTGCGTTCGGGGGCAGTCTCGATCGCATCGCAGCGAACATAGTTTGCTGTACAGCGCGTGTCTCCCGTAAACGTCGCTATAACGGGAGTACAAAGCTCTTGTGGCAGGGATTACGCGCGGTAGCTGTGGCATACGCGGGCGTCTCGTCGCTCGTTCGGCACGCGAGCGGCTCATGCTGCTCGCCGCCGCGATGGTGGTCCCGCTAGCCGCGAGCGTGCCCGTCGACGCTCCCGCCGTCGCGGAGCCCACCGCTGCCGTGGCCGCGCCCGCCCTGGAGCGGGTCCAGTGGCTCAGCGACCGCCGCGTCGCGCTGTGGGTGACCTCGCCCGCGATGGGGGTGCCGATCCAGGTCCAGTTGTTGCTGGCGAGGGACTGGAACGCCCGTCCCGAGGCCAGGTTCCCCGTCCTGTTCCTGCTCGACGGTCTGCGTGCGACCGACGACGAGAACGGCTGGACGAAAGAGGCGGGGGCGGTCGATTTCTTCGCCGACAAGAACGTCACCGTGGTGCTGCCGGTGGGCGGACAGTCCAGTTTCTACGCCGATTGGCTCCAGCCGGACAACGGCCGCACCTACAAGTGGGAGACCTTCCTGACGAAAGAGCTTCCGCCGCTGCTGGAAAGCCATTGGCGCGCGACGCCGGTGCGCGGCGTGGAAGGTCTCTCCATGGGTGGCACGGCCGCGATGTTCCTCGCCGCCCGCAATCCGGGCTTCGTCCGGCACGCCGCGTCCTACTCCGGGTTCCTGACCACGACGACGCTGGGCATGCCGCAGGCCATCGAGTTCGCCATGCGCGACGCGGGCGGTTTCGACTCCGCCGCCATGTGGGGCCCGCAGACCGGGCCGGAATGGGAGGCGCACGACCCGTACGTGCTGGCCGACAAGTTGCGGGGCATCAGCATCTACGTCTCCAGCGGCAGCGGCGCGATCGGTCCCTACGACCGCGCTCTCGGCATTCCGGGCGTGAGCACCAACGTCGCGGGCATGGGCTTGGAGATCCTCTCCCGGCTCACCTCGCAGAACTTCGTGACCAAACTGTCCAAGCTGGCCATTCCGGCGCAGGTGAACTATCGCCCGTCCGGCACCCATTCCTGGCCGTATTGGGATTTCGAGATGCGCCAGTCCTGGAGTCAGGCCGCCTCCGCGCTCGGCGTCGACCCGGGCAAGCCCGCGTGTCAGCCGGGTGGCGCGATCGGTCCGGTGGCCGCCGCGGCGGGCTGGCTGGGTGAATGCGTCACCGAGGAGTACGCGGTGGCAGGAGGCACCGCCCAGGACTTCAAGGGCGGCCGGGTGTTCTTCACGCCGGACAGGGGCGCCTACCCGGTCGGCGGCGTCTTCGGGCCGGGATACCAGGCGGCGGGCGGGCCCGCCGGACCGCTCGGCCTGCCGACGGGCGAGGAACGCGCGCTGGAGGACGGCCGCGGCCGGTTCCAGCCCTTCCAGCACGGCTCGCTGTACTGGACACCGCAGACCGGCGCTCAAATGGTCCGCGGCGCGATCCTGGACGAGTGGGGCAAGCAGGGATTCGAGCGCGGCCCCGCCGGCTACCCGACAGCGCCGGAGGCGAAGACGCCGAGTCGCGACGGCGCCGTGCAAGCTTTCGAGAACGGTCCGTTCTACTACAGCCAGGCCACCGGCGTGCATCGCGTCCAAGGGCTGATCCTCGGCAAGTACGCCCAGCTGGGCTTCGAGAACAGCCCCCTCGGCTTCCCGGTCGCCGAGGAGCAGACGGTGAAGGACGCGGGCCGCTTCAGCCGTTTCGAAGGCGGCGCCATCTACTGGAGCCCGGTCTCCGGCGCATGGGCGGTCCGCAACGGCCCGATCCTGGACGCCTGGCGCGACGCCGGCTACGAGAACGGCAAACTCGGCTTCCCCACCGGCGACGAGTTCCCCATCTCCGACGGCGTGCAACAGAACTTCCAGGGCGGTTTCATCACACTGCGCGATGGCAAAACAGAAGTCCACGCCCTTTGAGCACGACCGATGCGCCGACTGCGAATGGTGAGGTGCCGCCGGTACCAAGACCTCGGCCCAACTCCCGGAGCCGAGCAGGCGGGACGGAATCTCGGCTCGGTCGATGCTGTAGTCGGGCCTCGGCGGTGTGGTCCTCAGCGCGCCACGATTCCCTCATGGTCTGCGCCCGCGCATCGAGACCGTGCGCCGCTGCGGACACCCGCACGTCGGCCGAGCCCCCGATTTCGGTGGTGGCGAGACTTGGCCTGCCGCCGATTGCGGCCCACTCGCGGCCGATCAATCGCTGCGCCGCGGCCTCACGCGCACGAGGCCCGAGCCAGAAGAACACCGACGCGACCAGCTCCCCTCAACCCCATCTCCCGGGCGAAGTGGGAACGAGCATCGACCACGAACAAACGGTGTCAGGCGCCGGAAATCCAACACTGCCCGGCGCGCATCGAGGTGGTGCGACGACGCCGATACCGACACGTCGGGCCCAGCCCTCGACTTCGAGCGAAGCGAGAACGCGCGCCGTTCGCGATGCGGGCGGCATCGCGCGCCCGAGGTCCGAGCCGGAACGTTGACGCGCCCAGCGCACCGCAACCACGTCTTTCGAGCGAAGCGAGACCGAGCATGCGCCGTTCGCGGCCCGGCTCGCGTCCGAGTGGCCGCCGCGTCCGCGACGAAGTCGCCAGCGGCGGTCGCTCGGGCGCGAGCCACAAGGGGGCCGCGAACACCGCCGCGCGAAGGCGAGGCAAATTCAACACCGCTAGCCTGGTGGGCGACCCGACCCCGCTCAGTGACAGATCGAGGACAAGAATTCATGCATCGGACCACGGGAAAGGTAGTCGGCGTGGTTGTGGCGATCGCCGCGACCGGCCTGCTCGCCGCGTGCGGCGACAATGATTCGACCGCCACGAGCACGCCATCGCCTACCCGCACCACGACGACGGCGGCGACCAGCTCGCCGGTCGCTTCGACACCCGCCGAGACCGGGCAGCCCGCTCCCGCGCCGGAGCAGCCGACGACGTCGGTGCCGCCCGAGCGTCCGCAGCCGGTGCCGACCGAGGCCGTCCCGCCCGCTGACACCTCGAAGCTCACCGACAAGGACAAGAAGTTCCTCGACGAGCTGGCCAAGCAGGGTGTCACCCCGTCGAGCCCGGACATCGCGCTGAGCATCGGCGCGTACGTCTGCCAGGGCACCGCCGCGGGCGCGTCCGACCAGGATCTGATGACCTTCGTCAACGCCATGGCAGGTTCCGATCCCTCCTTCGACCCGGCGAAGATGCCGGTGGAGAAGGCCGGGCAGATCTACATCTCCACCGCTCGCGCCACGTACTGCCAGTGAGTTCGCGCGTCCGTTCGACCTCCCGCCGGTCCAAGCCGGCGGGATGTCTGCTCGTGATCGGCGCCGTCCTGCTGATCGTCCTGGTGGTCCTGCTGCTGTGGTATCTGCTGGCGGGGCGTCTGCGCCCGCCCGGCCCGGGGCCGAAACCGCCGGAACGGCCGACCTCGCAGCCCGCGAGTTGCCCGGACGTGCAGATGATCTCGGTGCCCGGAACCTGGGAGTCCAACAGCGCCGACGATCCGCACAACCCGACCGCCAACCCGGTGTCGCTGATGCTCAACGTCTCCGGCCCGATCGCCCAGCGGTTCCCGAGCGAGCGGGTGGACGTCTACACCGTTCCGTACGTCGCGCAGTTCTCCAATCCGATCGCGATCCCGCCGGACGGCCAGCAGTCCTACAACAACAGCCGCTCCGAGGGCACCCAGCGGATGGTCGAAGCCATGGCCGCGCGTCATCAGGAGTGCCCGCTGACCACCTATGTGCTCGCGGGGTTCTCCCAGGGCGCGGTGATCGCGGGTGACGTGGCCGCGCAGATCGGCGCGGGCGCCGGTCCGGTGCCCGCCGATCTGGTGCTCGGCGTGACATTGATCGCCGACGGACGCCGCACGGGCGAGGACGGCCCCGGCCAGGCGATCCAGATCGGCACCCCGCCGGCGGGCGTCGGTGCCGAAGTCGCGCTGAAGGGGTTGAACGTGCCCGGCATCACGATGACCGGCCCCCGTCAAGGGGGCTTCGGCGCACTGGCCGACCGCACCTACACCATGTGCGCGCCCGGCGATCTGATCTGCGACGCGCCCCGCGAGGCATTGAGTCCGTTCAACATCCTGGGCAGTGTGAACACGCTGGTCCGGGCCGCGGGCAACCCGGTGCACACCCTCTACAACAGTTACGTCGTCGACGGTGACGGCACCACCGCGACGCAGTGGACGCTGAACTGGGCGGCGGGCCTCATCGAGGCAGCGCCGCATCCGGCCCATTCGTGAAAATTCACAGCCCGTGAGATACCCCGCACCCGATTGGCGTGACAAGCGCAACTCGAGTTGGGTAGCACGCTGTAAAGTGCGCTGGTGATCGCGACGCCGGGCACCACCGCAGCGCAGTCCGGAAGCGGGCGTCGCGCCCGTATTTTCCTTACAGCCAGGAGCATGAGTTCATGACAGAAGCCGCCGCACCGGCCACCACGGCGAGCCGTGACGCGGATGCTGCGTTGTCCGCGCTGGGCACTCCGTTGCGTCCGTTCCGCTTCGCGGCGGCCGGCGAAGGAAACAAGCAGGAGGGCGGTGCGCGTAAGTTCGTGCAGACCGCTCAGCAGGCCGAGGAATACGGCTTCGACACCTTCGTGGTGCCCGACCACCTCGGTGAGCAGATCGGGCCGATCGCCGCGCTCGGCGCGCTGACCCAGGCCACCGAGAAGATCCGGCTCGGCACGTCGGTGCTGGCGAATGGTTTCCGCCACCCGGTCGTGCTGGCCAAGGACCTGGCGACGATCGATGTGCTGTCCAAGGGCAGGCTCGAGGTCGGCGTCGGCGCCGGCTGGATCAAGGAGGAGTTCGAGAACGCGGGCATCCCCTACGAGTCGCCCGGTGTCCGGCTGGAGAAGCTGGACGAGTCGCTGACCATTCTGGACGTGCTGCTGCGCGGCCAGGAGTGCACCTTCGAGGGCAAGCACTACCAGGTCCGCGGCGTCAAGGGGACCCCACGGCCGCGCCAGGGTCCGCGCCCGCCGATCTGCACCGGCGGCGGCGGTCCGAAGATGCTGCGGCTGGCCGCCAAGCACGCCGACATCATCTCCGTCGTTCCCGTGACCACCAAGAACGGCAAGGGCCTTCTCTCCGGCATCACCATCGAGAAGGCCGTGGAAAAGGTGAATCTGATCAAGGAGGCCGCCGGTGACCGGTTCGCCGACATCGAGCTGAACTGGGCCATCACCGCCATCGTGATCACCGACGATCGCGAGAAGACCGCGGAGATGGCGCTGTCGGCGTTGGACCGGGGACTGCACCCGAACCTGGAGGTCGACGTTCAGCTGTCCGTCGAGGACATCCTGAACTCGCCCTACGTGGCGATCGGCACATTCGAGGAGATCGCCGAGCAGATCCGCCGTGTGCGGCAGCTCACCTCGATGTCCTATGTCGGTGTATTCCCCACCCAGATGGACGCGTTCGCCCCCGTTATTCCCCTGCTGCGGGACGAGTGAGCCGGTCTTCTCTGTAACATGACTCTGGTTTGAGTACATCTAGCCGATAAGCGGTCACCGCGCAGACCGCACAAAATCTGCAGGCTGGCTCTGCACTTGGAGCACCCGCGGGCGAAAGCGAGTCGGGGCCTCACAGGTAAAAGCGGCGTTCTCGCCGTCTTGCTGCGTGTGCCTCGGAGGAGAAGAAGGAATGGAAGAGACTTTCGACGACTACCTGGACGAAACCGGGAACATCCGTATTCCCGAGGATCACACCCTGGTTGATCACGTCGAGAAGCACACCCGGAACGACGCGAACACCCTGGCGTATCGCTACATCGACTACTCGCGCGAGCGCGACGGCGAGGCGCAGGAGTTGACGTGGCGTGAGTTCGGCATTCGGCTGCGCGCGGTGGCCGCTCGACTGCAGCAGGTGACCAACCCGGGCGACCGGGTCGCGATCCTCGCACCGCAGGGCTTGGACTACGTGATCTCCTTCTTCGCCGCGATCTACGCGGGCACCATCTCGGTGCCGCTGTTCGACCCGGACGAGCCAGGCCACACCGATCGCCTGCACGCGGTGCTCGGCGACTGTGAGCCCTCGGCCATCCTGACCGCGAGCTCCTCCGCGGCCGGGGTCCGGCAGTTCTTCCGCTCGCTGCCCGCCGCCCAGCGTCCGCGCATCATCGCGGTGGACGCGATTCCCGACAGCGTCGGCGAGAGTTGGGTGCGCCCGGACATCGCGATCGACGACATCGCCTACCTGCAGTACACCTCGGGTTCCACCCGGGTGCCCGCGGGCGTGGAGATCACCCACCGCGCGGTGGGCACGAACCTGCTGCAGATGGTCGACGCGATCAACCTGGACTGGAACTCGCGCGGCGTCACCTGGCTGCCGCTGTTCCACGACATGGGCCTGCTGACGGTGATCCTGCCCGCGGTGGGCGGCAAGTACATCACCATCATGTCGCCGAGCGCGTTCGTGCGCCGCCCCTACCGGTGGATCAAGGAGCTGGCCGCGGTTTCCGACGGCGCCGGAACCTTCGCCGCCGCACCGAACTTCGCGTTCGAGCACGCCGCGGCGCGCGGACTGCCGAAGAACGGCGAGTCGCTGGACCTGTCGAACGTCATCGGCCTGATCAACGGCAGCGAGCCGGTGACGACCTCGTCGATGAAGAAGTTCAACGAGGCGTTCGCTCCGTACGGCCTGCCCAAGACCGCCATCAAGCCGTGCTACGGCATGGCCGAGGCCACGCTGTTCGTCTCCGCCACCAAGGCCGAGGACGAGGCCAAGGTCACCTACGTCGACCGCAAGGAACTCAACGCGGGGCGCATGGTGAAGGTCGACCCGAGCCACGAGGACGCGATCGCGCAGGTGTCCTGCGGTTACGTCGCGCTCTCGCAGTGGGCGACGATCATCGATCCGGAGTCGGTGGAGTCCGGCGGCGGCCGTGAGGTGCCGGACGGGCACGTCGGCGAGATCTGGCTGCACGGCAACAACATGGGCATCGGCTACTGGGGTCGTCCCGACGAGACCGCGGCGACGTTCCACAACAAGGTCACCGAGCGCCTGCCGGAGGGCAGCCACGCCGAGGGCACCGAGCCGGACGCGAACTGGATGCGCACCGGCGACTACGGCGTGTACTTCGAGGGCGAGCTCTACATCACCGGACGCGTGAAGGATCTGGTGATCGTGGACGGACGCAACCACTACCCGCAGGACCTGGAGTTCTCCGCGCAGGAAGCCAGCAGCGCGCTGCGTCCCGGCTTCGTGGCGGCGTTCTCGGTGCCCGCCAACCAGCTCCCGGCCGAGGTGTTCGAGCAGGGCAGCCACTCCGGTCTGCAGTTCGACGCCGACGACGCGTCCGAGCAGCTGGTCATCGTGGGTGAGCGCGGTCCCGGTGCGGGCAAGGCCGATCCGCTGCCGATCGCCGACGCGGTGCGCGCGGCGATCTCCCAGCGCCACGGCGTGACCGTTCGTGACGTGCTGTTGGTGCCCGCGGGGTCGATCCCGCGCACATCCAGCGGCAAGATCGCCCGTCGCGCCTGCCGGGCGGCCTATCTGGAGGGAACGCTGCGGGGTGGTTACACCCAGCAGGCTTTCCCCGATGCACCGGAAGAGTAATTGCCAGGGGCGGCCTCGGACCGACCATCGACGCTCGGCGCCGAGCTTCCCACGCGCCGAGCGTCAATTCACGGTACGCCCGGTACGCAGACAGGTAGCTTGAGGAATTGATGGCTGACAACGAGGGCACGCCCACCCAGACGACCGACACCCCGGCCGTGGAGCAAGTCGCCGACGCGTCGGCCACGGCCGAGGCAACGAACGGCGGCGCGCAGACCGACATGTCGGTCGCCGAGCTGCGTGAATGGCTGCGGCGCTGGGTCGCCGAAGCGACCGGGCAACCGATCGAGCAGATCACCGTGGACCGGCCGATGGAGGAGTTCGGGCTCGCCTCGCGGGACGCCATCGCCCTCGGCGGGGACATCGAGGAACTGACCGGCGTGCTGCTGAACGCGACGATCGTGTACCAGCATCCGACCATCGCCGCGCTGGCCGAGCGGATCATCAACGGCGAGCCGGAGGCGCCGGAGGAAACCGAGGACGACTCGTTCTACACCGCGGGTTACCGCCCCGGCGAGGCGCACGACATCGCGATCGTCGGTTTGTCGACGCGGTTGCCCGGCGCGGGCGACACCCCCGAGTCGACGTGGGACTTCCTTATCGGCCGCGGTGACGCGATCCGGGAGCTGCCCGAGGGCAGGTGGGAGGAGTTCACGGGCGACCCGATGGCGGCCGAGGCGATCGCCAAGGGCAACACCCTCGGTGGTTATCTCGACCAGGACGTCGTCAAGGGCTTCGACGCGGAGTTCTTCGCGATGTCGCCCCTCGAGGTGGAGCGCGTCGATCCGCAGCAGCGCCTGATGATGGAGCTGACCTGGGAGGCGTTAGAGCACGCCAGGATTCCGGCCAGCCAGCTCAAAGGCGAGTCGGTCGGCGTCTTCATCGGCACCTCGACCAGCGACTTCATGCTGATCGCCGCGCTCGGTCTCGGCACGGACGACCCGTCCGCGCCCGCTTCGGCCGCCGCGTACGGTTTGACCGGCAGCTCGTCGTCGATCATCCCGAACCGCATCTCCTACTTCTACGATTTCCGCGGCCCCTCCGTCGCGATCGATACCGCGTGCTCGTCCACGCTGGTCGCCGTGCACCAGGCGGTGCGCGCGCTGCGCAGCGGTGACGCCGATCTGGCGCTGGCAGGCGGCGTGAACATGCTGCTGGCGCCGATGGCCACGCTCGGCTTCGACTCCGTCGGCGCGGTCGCGAAGGATGGCCGGATCAAGGCGTTCTCCTCGGATGCCGACGGCATGGTCCGCTCCGAGGGCGCGGGCCTGGTGGTGCTCAAGCGGCTCGCCGACGCCGAGCGCGACGGCGATCGCATCCTGGGTGTGGTCAAGGGCTCGGCGGTCAACTCTGATGGCCGCTCCAACGGCATCGTCGCCCCGAATCCCGACGCTCAGGCCGATGTGTTGCGTCGCGCCTACCGCGACGCGGGCCTACCGCCGTCCACCGTCGACTACATCGAGGCGCACGGCACCGGCACTGCGCTCGGCGACCCGATCGAGGCGGACGCGCTCGGCCGGGTGGTCGGCCGGGGGCGGGAGGCCGACAAGCCGGTGCTGCTCGGTTCGGCCAAGACCAATTTCGGCCACCTGGAGTCGGGCGCCGGTGCGGCGAGCCTGGCCAAGGTGATCATGTCGTTGCAGCACAACGTCATCCCGCCGAATATCAACTACGCCGGTCCGAGCCCGTACATACCGTTCGATCAGGCGAACCTGAAGGTCGTCGACGAGCCGACCGAGTTCCCCCGCTACAGCGGCAAGGCGACCATCGGCATCTCCGGCTTCGGATTCGGCGGCACCAACGCGCACATCGTCGTCCAGGAGTACGTGGCGGCCGAGAGCCAGGCCCCGTTCTCCGAGCTGGAGTCCCAGCTGGACGAGGACACCGTGGAGGAGACCACCGACGCGGCGGCGGAATCCGAAGCCGGTGACGTCGTGGCCGAGGTGGCGGAAGCCGTCGCGGAGTGGACCGCCGAGCGCACCGACCCGTTGCCGCAGATCCTGCCCGTGTCGGGCTATCTGCCGTCGCGCCGCCGCCGCGCCGCCGCCGAACTGGCCGACTGGCTGGAGTCCGAGGCGGGCGCGCAGACGCCGCTCGCCGATGTGGCGCGGTCGCTGGCCAAGCGCAGCCACTGGCGTTCGCGCGGCGTGGTGCTGGCCAAGACGCACGAAGAGGCGATCGCCGGACTGCGCGCCATCGCGGCGGGCAAGCCGGGGCCCGGCGTCTTCACCGCCGACGCGCCCGCGGCCATGGGTCCGATGTGGGTGCTGGCCGGTTTCGGCGCGCAGCACCGCAAGATGGGCAAGCAGCTGTACCTGGAGAACTCGATCTTCGCCAAGGCCGTCGACGAGGTCGACGAGCTGGTGCAGGACGAGGCCGGGTACTCGGTGCGCGAGCTGTTCCTCGACGACAGCCAGGACTACAACGTCGGCACCTCGCAGGTCGGCATCTTCACCATCCAGGTCGGCCTGGCCGCGCTGCTGCGCGCGCACGGCGCGGAACCCGAAGCGGTGGTCGGCCATTCCATGGGCGAGGTCGCGGGCGCGTACATCGCCGGTGGGCTCTCGCTGGAGGACGCGGTGCGCGTGATCTGCGCCCGTTCCCGCCTCATGGGCGAGGGCGAGCAGATGATCAGCGACGACGACGTGCGCAACATGGCGCTGGTCGAGTACAGCGCCGAGGATGTGGCGAACCTGCTGCCGGAGTACCCGGACGTCGAGGTCGCGGTGTACGCGGCGCCGACCAACACGGTGATCGGCGGTCCGCAGGACCAGGTCGCGGCGATCGTCGCGCGGGTGGAGGCGGCGGGCAAGTTCGCCCGGGTGCTGCAGACCCGCGGCGCGGGCCACACCTCGCAGATGGATCCGCTGCTCGGCGAGCTGGCCGCGGAGCTGGCCGGTATCGAGCCGACCAAGCTGAAGACCGGCCTGTACTCGACGGTGCACAAGGAAGAGTTCTTCCGCGCCGGTCACGACCCGATCCACGACGAGGACTACTGGGTCAAGAACATGCGCCACAGCGTGTACTTCACCAACGCGGTGAAGCTCGCGGTGGACGCAGGGCACACCACATTCCTGGAGCTGGCGCCGAATTCCGTCGCGCTGATGCAGGTGCTCGGCACCACCTTCGCCGCGGGCGTGCACGACGCGCAGCTCATCCCCACGCTCAAGCGCAAGGAGGACGAGTCCGCGGGTGTGATCGCCGCGCTCGCCCAGCTCTACGTGCACGGGCACAAGGTGGATCTGTTCTCGCTGGTCGGTCCCGGCGAGTACGCCGACGTTCCGCGCACCACGTTCGTGCGCAAGGAGTACTGGCCGAAGGTCCAGCTGTCCTCGGGCGGCAACGGCCGGCTTCCGGGTGCGCACGTCGCGCTGCCGGACGGCAGGCACGTCTGGGAAGTGCAGGCGTCCGCGGTGACCGATCTCGCCGGACTCGTGCGTGCCGCGGCGGCACAGGTGCTCAGCGACGTGTCGCTGGGCGCGTCGATCCCGCACGCGCCGATCCCGGCCGCAGGCACGCTCACCACCACGCTCACCCCGCATCCCGGTGGCGCCTCGGTGCAGGTGCACGCCAAGGAGGGCGGCGCCTTCCGCTTGGTGTTCGACGCCGTGGTGACCTCCGGCGCCGCGCTGCCGGAACCCGTTGTGGCCGAGGCGGCGGTCGCCGCGCAGCCGCAGAGCGACGCCGACCTCGAGGTGGTCGAGACCTTCGGCGACCGGTGGGATCCGAACGGCACGCAGAGCGTCGAGGAACGGCTCGCCCTGATCGTCGCGGAGTCCATGGGTTACGCGGTCGAGGATCTTCCGATGGAGATCCCGCTGATGGAACTCGGCTTGGACTCGCTGATGGCGATGCGCATCAAGAACCGCGTCGAGTACGAGTTCGACATCCCGCAGCTGCAGGTGCAGGCCGTGCGGGACGCGAGCCTGCACGAGGTCGGCAAGGTGCTGCGGTACGCGATCGAGCACCGCGACGAGGTGCAGGCGATGGCCGATCAGCAGGCCGCCGACAAGGCCGCAGGCGGTACGGGCGAGCTGGCCGTCGACGCCGATTTCATCGCCACGGCCCGTGCTGCGCTGGCCACCGGCGCCGACCCGGTCGCGGCGGTGACAGGCGCTGCGCCCACGTCGTCGGAAACCACTGCTTCCGAGTCCGATTCGGTTCCCGCGAGCGCGGAGGACGCCGCCGGAGGCGACGCGACTCCCACCCCGCAACCGGTTGCCGAGGTCGCGGCGGTCTTCGGCGGCGGCGCCAAGCCGTCGTCCGCCGACGAGGACGATGTCCCGCCGCGCGACGCCGCCGAGCGCCTGACCTTCGCCACCTGGGCGGTGGTCACCGGCAAATCGGCCGGAGGCATCTTCAACACGCTGCCGATCCTCGACGAGGACACCGCGGAGAAGCTGGCCGCGCGCCTCACCGAGCGGGTCAAGGCCGAGGTCACCGTGGACGACGTGCTCGACTGCGAGACCATCGAGCAGTTGGCCGACATCGTCCGCAACTTGCAGGACAGCGGCGCGGACGTGGACGGTTTCGTTCGTCCGCTGCGAGCGCGCGCGGAGGGCTCGAATGCCGTGCCGGTGTTCGTGTTCCATCCGTCCGGCGGGAACACGCTCGTATACGAACCTCTGCTGAAGCGGCTGCCCGCCGATACGCCGATGTACGGCATGGAACGGGTCGAAGGCTCCATCGAGGAACGAGCCCGCCAGTACCTGCCCGAGCTGCGCAAGATCCAGGGCGATGGTCCGTTCGTGTTGTACGGCTGGTCGCTGGGTGCGGTGCTGGCCATGCAGACCGCGCAATTGCTCCGCGCCGAGGGTGCGGACGTGCGTGTGGTCGGACTGATCGACCTCGCCATTCCGACGCAGGGCGAGGACAACAGCCCCGAGGAGCGGGTGCGCCGGATCGAGCGCTACCAGGCCTTCGCCAAGAAGACCTACGGCGTCGACGGTGAACTGGACCGCGAACAGCTGGAGACGCTGGCCGCGGCCTCCGACGAAGAGCAGTTCAAGATGATCAGCGACCTGATCAAGATCAGCGGCACGAAGATCCCCGGGGGCGTGCTCGAACATCAGCGCACCTCGTGGATCGAGAGCCGTGAGCTCGCCAAAACCCAACCGTCCCAGTACGACGGCAATGTGGTGCTGTACCTCGCCGATCGCTATCACGACGGGATGATCGAGCTGGAGCCGCGCTTCGCCGACCGGCTGCCCAATGGCGGCTGGAACGAATACATCCCGAATCTGGAGGTCGTCCACATCGCAGGCGACCACCTGCAGATCATCGACGAACCGCGGATCGGCAAGATCGGAGCCGACCTGACCGCGAAGCTCGCCGCGATCGAGGCGAAAGGGGCCAAGTGAGCACGACTGCCGAAAAACTCGCCGACCTGCGCAAGCGCCTGGAACTAGCGCAGGAGCCCGCGGGTGAAGCGGGGGTGGCCAAGCGGGCGAAGAAGGGCATCCCCAGCGCCCGCGACCGGATCAACATGCTGCTCGATCCGGGAACCTTCGTGGAAATCGGAGCGCTGGTCCGCAAACCGGGCGATTCCGCCGCGCTCTACGGCGACGGCGTGGTCACCGGGCACGGCCTGGTCGAAGGCAGGCCCGTGGCGGTGTTCTCGCACGACCAGACCGTCTACGGCGGCTCGGTCGGCGAGATGTTCGGCCGCAAGGTCGCCGGGATCCTGGAGTACGCCGCCAAGGTGGGCTGCCCGGTGGTCGGCATCAACGACTCCGGCGGCGCGCGCGTGCAGGAGGCGGTGACCTCGCTGGCCTGGTACGCCGAGCTGGGGCGGCGGCAGGAGCCGCTGTCCGGCCTGGTCCCGCAGATCTCGATGATCCTCGGCAAATGCGCCGGTGGCGCCGTCTACGCCCCGATCAACACCGACGTGGTGGTGGCGACCGAAGAGGCGTACATGTTCGTCACAGGGCCGAAGGTGATCCGGGAGGTCACCGGCGAGGACGTGAGCCTCGAAGAGCTCGGCGGCGCGCGCAGCCAGGCGGAATACGGCAACATCCACCACGTGGCCAAGGACGAGGCGGCCGCGTTCGAGTGGGTGCGCGACTACCTGAGCTACCTGCCGACCAGCTGCCAGGAACTGGCGCCGATCGTGAATCCCGGCTTGGAGCCGGAGATCACCGACACCGACCTGGAACTGAACTCGATCGTCCCGGACTCCGACAACGCCGGGTACGACATGCACGAGATCCTGCTGCGCATCTTCGACGACGGCGCCTTCCACGAGGTCGGCGCTTCGGCGGGACGCAACGTCATCACCGGCTTCGCCCGCGTCGACGGCCGCAGCGTCGGCGTGGTGGCCAACCAGCCGATGGTGTACGCGGGCGCGCTGGACGCCCGCGCCTCGGACAAGGCCGCGCATTTCGTGCGCCTGTGCGACGCGTTCGAGATCCCGCTGGTCTTCGTCGTGGACACGCCGGGGTTCCTGCCCGGTGTGGAACAGGAGAAGATCGGCGTCATCAAGCGCGGCGGACGGTTCCTGTTCTCCTACGTGGAGGCGTCGGTGCCGAAGGTCACCGTGGTGATCCGCAAGTCCTACGGCGGCGGTTACGCCGTGATGGGTTCCAAGCAGCTGGGCGCCGACGTGAATCTGGCCTGGCCGACGGCGCGGATCGCGGTCATGGGCGCCGAGAGCGCGGTCAGCCTGATCGGAGCCAAGCAGATCGACGCCGCGCCCGAGGACCAGCGCGCGGCGATTCGCCAGCAGATGATCGACTTCTACAACGCCACCGTCGCGACGCCGTGGGTGGCCGCCGAGCGCGGATACATCGACGCGGTCATCGAGCCCGCGGCGACCAGGCTGGAGATCCGTCGTGCGCTACACCTGTTGCGGGACAAAGCTCTTGCCCGCAACCCGCGCAAGCATCACTTGCTGCCGCTGTAGCGACCGGAACACGATCGGGCCGCATCCCTTGGGGTGCGGCCCGATTCGGGTCTCGCCTCTCGAATGATCAGCTGACGGTGGCGGACTCGATGACGACATCGTCGACCGGCACGTCCTGATGCATGCCCGCCGATGACGTGGCGACGCCCGCGATCTTGTCGACCACGTCGGTGCCCTCGGTCACCTCGCCGAAGACGGCGTAGCCCCAGCCCGACGGGGTGGGAGCGGAGTGGTTGAGGAAATCGTTGTCGGAGACGTTGATGAAGAACTGCGCGGTGGCCGAGTGCGGGTCGTTGGTGCGCGCCATCGCGACGGTGTACTTGTTGTTCTTCAGGCCGTTGTTCGCTTCGTTCTGGATCGGGGCGTTGGTGCCCTTCTGGCGCAGCCCGGGCTCGAACCCGCCGCCCTGGATCATGAAGCCGGGGATGACGCGGTGGAAGATGGTGCCGTTGTAGTGGCCGGCGTTCACGTAGTCCACGAAATTGCGCACCGTGTTCGGCGCTTTCTGATCGTCCAGTTCGAGCACGATCGATCCGTAGTTCGTCGAGAGATTCACCTTGGTCATACGCCCCACCTTTCCATTGTGGTCGGCGCGGGTCAGCGGTACGGGGTCGATTCGGCCCTCCGGCGTGAATTTTCTCGCTGGTCGGCACAACATTCTGGCAGTCGGCTCCGAACATACTGAGAACGCGCCATTCCTCCCGGCGGCGCGACGCCCGTGCGGACAGACGGGCGGCTAGCATTGCCAATCGTGCCCGACGCCGCAACCGCTGTTCTGACGAAACCTCCCGCCGCCCCCGCGGTGACCCCGAACGATTTCCGCACCGCCCGGCTCATCGCGCTGGTGGCCGGAGTGCTCGGGGCCTTGTTCGCGCTCGCGACGCCGTTCTTGCCGGTCACGCAGACCACCGCGGTGCTGAACTGGCCGCAGGGCGGGACGCTCGGCAACGTGCAGGCGCCGCTGATGTCGCAGGTCCCGATCGACCTGAAGGCGACGATCCCGTGCGAGACGATCGCCCAGCTACCCGAGCGCGGCGGCATGCTGCTGGCCACCGCGCCGCCGCAGGGTGACCGGGCCGCGCTGGAAGCGCTGTTCGTGCGGGTCTCGGACACCTCGGTGGACGTGGTCGACCGCAACGCGGTGGTGGTGTCGGCCGACCGCAGCCGTATGGGCGAGTGCACGTCGCTGAGCATCACCTCCGACAGCGAACGCACCTACAGCGGGTTCAACGGGCTCACCAGGCAGGTGGAGCGGCCGGTCGAGGGTGGGGCGCCCGGGGCGACCGAGCTGGTCACCGTGCCGGTGGAGGGGCAGCTCAGCGGCGATCTGCGGCCCCAGGTGGTCGGCGTGTTCTCCGACCTGAAGGGCGCGGCGCCCAACGGGTTGTCGTTCGCCATGACGGTGGACACCCGCTTCTCCTCCAGCCCGACCGCGATCAAGCTGGTCGCGATGATCGCGGCGGTGCTGTGCACTCTGATCGCGCTGGCGGCGCTGGCCCGGCTCGACAGCAGTGACGGGCGCGGGCACCGCCGGTTCCTGCCGGCGAACTGGCTGAAGCCGACCTGGGCGGACGGCGCGGTGGTCGGCACGCTGCTGCTGTGGCACTTCGCGGGCGCGAACACCTCCGACGACGGCTACATCCTCAGCATGGTGCGGGTGGCGCCGCACGCGGGCTACATGGCCAACTACTTCCGCTGGTACGGCGTGCCGGAGGCGCCGTTCGGCTGGTACTACTACGTGATCCAGATCTTCTCGGAGATCTCCACCGCCAGTCCCTGGGTCCGGTTGCCCGCGCTGGCCTGCGCGATCCTGTGCTGGCTTGTGATCAGCCGCGAGGTGGTGCCTCGGCTGGGCCGCGGGGTGCGCACCAGCAAGGTGGCGCTGTGGACCGGCGGACTGGTGTTCCTGGCGTTCTGGCTGCCGTTCGACAACGGTCTGCGCTCCGAGCCGATCGTCGCGCTCGGCGCGCTGCTGACCTGGGTGTCGATCGAGCGGGCCATCGCGACCGGACGGCTGCTGCCCGCCGCGGTGTCCGTGCTGGTGGCGGCGTTCACGCTGGCGGCGGCGCCGACCGGCCTGATGTGTGTGGCCGCGCTGCTGGCCGGTATCCGTCCGATGGTGCGCATCGTGGTGCGCAAGCACCGGCAGTTCGCCGCGCTCGGCGCCGGGCGGTGGGGCTCGACGCTGCCGCTGCTCGCGCCGATCGCCGCGGCGGGCGTGCTCGTGCTGACGGCCGTCTACACCGACCAGACCTTCGCCGGCATCCAGGAAGCCAACCGGGTGCGCCAGGTGACCGGGCCGAACCTGGCCTGGTACGAGGACTACCTGCGCTACTACTACCTGTTCGTGGAGACCGTCGACGGGTCGCTGTCGCGCCGCTTCGCCTTCCTGGTGATGCTGCTGTGCTTGTTCACCACCATGCTGGTGCTGCTGCGGCGCAGGCAGGTGCCGGGCATCGCGAGCGGGCCGACCTGGCGGCTGATGGGCGTGGTCTTCGGGACGATCTTCTTCATGATGTTCAACCCGACCAAATGGACCCACCACTTCGGCGCGTACGCGGGCATCGCGGGTTCGCTGGCCGCGGTCACCGCGGTCGCGGTGTCGGCGAGCGCGTTGCGGGCGCGGAAGAACCGGGCCATCTTCCTGGCCGGGTTGCTGTTCGTGCTCGCGGTCGCGTTCTCCGGCATCAACGGCTACTGGTATGTGTCCAGCTTCGGCGTACCGTGGTTCGACAAGCGGGTCTCTTTGCACGGCTACCAGTCCAACACCCTGATGCTCGTGCTGTTCGGCTTGGCGCTGGCGTTGGTCGGGTGGTACGCGCTGCGGGAGGACTACACCAAGCCGCAGCCGTCGGCCAAGACGGCGCGCGGCAGGCGGATCCGCCGGTTCGCCGCGATCCCGCTGACTGTGGTCGCCGCGCTGATGGTCGCGCTCGAGGTGCTCTCGCTGGTCAAGGGCGCGGTCTCGCAGTACCCGGCGTACTCGCTGGCCCGCTCGAACATCGACGCGCTCGGCGGCAGCACCTGCGGCCTGGCCAACGACGTGCTGGTGGAGCCGGACCCGAACGCGGGCAAGCTGGAGCCGATCATCGATCCGGCGCATCCGCCGACCGATCCGTCCGACCCGCTCGCCGGCGTCGATCCGGTCGGCTTCGACCCCAACGGCGTGCCGAACGATCTGTCCGCCGACAGCGTGGAGGTGAAGCCGGGCACCGGTAACACCTCGACCCAGTCGGTCGGCGCCGCCTTCGCCGAGGGGCAGAGCGCGGGCACCGGCGGCGGTCAGGGCGCGCGCGGTGTCAACGGCTCCACCGTCGCCCTCCCGTTCGGTCTCGACCCGGCGACCACGCCGATCCTCGGCAGCTACCAGAACGGCATGCAGCAGCCCGCGAACGTCACGTCGAGCTGGTACCAGCTGCCCGCGCGTTCGGCGGACAAGCCGCTGGTCGTGATCTCGGCCGCGGGCCGCATCCTGTCCTTCGACGACACCGGTGCGATGAAGTACGGCCAGTCGCTGACTGTCGACTACGGCAAGCGGCAGCCGGACGGTAGCGTGCAGAAGCTCGGCACCTACCTGCCGCGCGATATCGGCCCGTTCCCGTCCTGGCGCAACCTGCGGGTGCCGCTGGACGAGATCGCGCCCGACGCCGACGCGGTGCGCATCGTCGCCAACGACCCGATCCTCATCGGGGACCAGTGGCTGGCGTTCACGCCGCCGCGGATGCCGAAGCTGCAGACGCTCAACAGCCTGCTGGGCTCCCAGCAGCCGATCCTGCTGGACTGGGCGGTGGGCCTGCAATTCCCGTGCCAGCGTCCGTTCGATCACCGCAACGGCGTGGCCGAGGTGCCCGGCTACCGCATCCTGCCCGACCGCCCGCTGGCCATCAGCTCGACCAACACCTGGCAGGCAGAGGAGTTCGGCGGCGTCCTCGGCTTCACGCAGATGCTGGCCAAGTCCACCACCGTGCCCACCTACCTGAAGAACGACTGGGCGCGTGACTGGGGCTCACTGGAGCGCTACGACCAGTACGACCGCAACGCCGTCCCGGCGAAGCTGGACACCGGCACCGCCACCCGCTCGGGCTTGTGGTCCCCGGGCAGCATGCGGGTGTTCTGACCATTCGTTCGGAACCAGTCCGGCTATCGGGCCGTCGCGCAGGAACGCTGTGCGACGGCCCTTTTCATCACGGATCACCAGCCGTCAGGTTTGTCGGCAGAACTATACACACATAAGTGTGTATAGTTAAGGCATGGCTCGGCTCAATGTCTACGTGCCCGACGAACTAGCTGAACGCGCGCGTGAACGTGGACTGAACGTGTCCGCACTTACTCAGGCCGCGATTCTCGCCGAACTGGAGAAGACTGCCACCTCGGCTTGGCTGGCCGAGTTCGCTGATCGACCGGCGGTCTCCCACGAGGCCACCCTCGCCGCTTTGGATTCGTCTCGGGACGAGTTCGGCAGGTGACCTCTTCCGAACAGATCGTGCTGGATGCCAGCGCGATGGTGGACATTCTCGTGTGCAACGATCGCACGGCCGCCGTGATCGAGCGAATCACGCCAACCGTCATGCACGTCCCGGCGCACTTCGACGCTGAAGTGCTGTCCGCGCTGGGACGGCTGAACCGGGCCGGCGATTTGACCGACACCGACGTCGAGACTGCGCTGAGCCGTCTCGCAGGCGCGCCATTGACTCGCCATCCATTGATGAATCTGACCAAAGGCGCTTGGGCTCGCCGCGCGGCCATCAGGCTGACTGATGCCCTGTATGTCGAACTCGCCGAACAGCTGGACTTGCCGCTGATCACCACGGACGGGCGTTTGGCTCGAGCAGCCTCACGCGCTGAGGACATCCGCGGTATGGCTGAGCGTCGCGAATAGCGGGTGACGTGCCGATACCCGCCGATGTGGCGTTCAGCGAGCCGGCGGCGGGCTAGGTGTCCAGACGCAGGGCCGCCGCGCAGGTTGATCCTGCGCGGCGGCCCTGCCGAGTATTCGCCGGTGCGATGCCGGGCGCTCAGACCTTCAGCCGAAGACCGAGCTCGCGCCGGAGCACCTCTTGCGAAGGGAGGCGGCCGAGCACGCGCAGCACCGCTGGTCGCAGCTCCCGTTGTTCCTCTTCGCTGAGCAGTCCGACAAGATCGCGCAGATCCATTTCATCGAATGCCGTTGTCATGGCAATCAGATTAAGGCCACCGGCCCGATTCGTCCTGCGATGCGTAGCCACAGGTGGGAGCACATTTTCAGACCGGACAACCGGTTTACTGGGAGCTGCTGTCATAGCGCGCCCGCGCGGCGATGACGTCGTCCATGCGGGTCTCGGCCCAGGCTTTCACCGCGCTCATGACCGGCTGGAGGCTGTGCCCCAGCGGGGTGAGCTCGTAGTCGACGCGGACCGGAACTTCCGCGGTGATCCGTCGCTCCACCAGCCCGTCGCGTTCCAGTCCGCGCAGCGTCTGGGTGAGCATCTTGGGGCTCACACCCGCGATGATCCGGTTCAGTTCGCCGTAGCGTAACGGCCCGTCGGCGAGCGCGGCCAGGACCAGGCTCACCCATTTGTCGCTGATCCGGTCCAGCAGTTGGCGGGTGGGGCACTCGGCGATATACGCGTCGTACCGCTGTTTGGCCAGTTCACGGCGTTGCGTCGCGGTCTTCGTCGCCATCGGGAGCACCTCGCTGCCTCTAACGCACTCTCAGGTAACTACTACCCATCAGATAGTAACCAGCTTTAGGTTGGTCGGCAGCAGAGAGGAAGGAACGTCATGCGTGCAGTGGTGGTCCGCCGGCCGGGACCGGAAGCCGTGGTGGAGATCGTGGAAGTGCCGACGCCGCAACCGGGTCCGGGCTCGGTTCGCATCGCGGTCGCGGCGGCGACGGTGAACCCCGTGGATCTGATGGTGCGGGCGGGCGTGGGCGGCACGCCTTTCGCCGCGCCACGCGACCAATGGGGCGTCGGCTGGGACGTCGCGGGCACGGTCGACGCGATCGGCGAGGGAGTGACGGAGTTCGCGGTGGGGCAGGCGGTGATCGGTATCAGCGACCGGCTCGACGTCTCCCTCGGCGCGCAGGCCGACTACGTGGTGCTGGAGGCCGGAAATGTCGCGCCCGCCCCGCTTTCCGTGTCGCCGGTGCAAGCGGCCACCATCCCGCTCAACGGTCTCACCGCGCTCCAAGCCCTCGACGCGCTGGATCTCGCGTCCACCGACACACTGCTGGTGACCGGCGCCGCGGGCGCGGTCGGCGGCTTCGCCGTCGAACTCGCGGCGGCGCGCGGGGTCCGGGTGATCGCGTCGGCGTCACCCGCCGACGAGGACGCGGTGCGCGCCATGGGCGCCACCGATTTCGTTCCGCGCCAAGCGTCCCTGCCGGATGCCGTGCGCGCCATCGTCCCCGGCGGCGTCGACGCCGCCCTGGACGCGGCCGCCCTCGGCCCCGCGACACTCGCCGCGGTACGCGGCGGCGGACGATTCGCATCCGTCAGCGTCCCCAACACCCCGATCCCCTTGCGCGGCACCACCGTGCACACGGTCCTGGTCCGCGCCGACCGCCCCCGACTCGACCACCTCGTATCCCAAGTCGACGCAGGCAACCTAACCCTCCGCGTCGCGGAAACCCACCCCCTCACCGCCGCCTCCGAAGCCCAGAAACGCCTCGCCCTCGGCGGCCTCCGCGGCCGCCTCGTCCTCACCCCCTGACACCCCGCCGCGAGTGGCACATGGCTGTGGCGAATCCACCCGAGAAGCGCTCTCCACCATGTGCCACTCGCGGTCAGCGGATGCGGATGGGGTCGTCGGTGGAGAGGCCGGTGCGGGTTTGGGTTGTGACGTGGATGGGGGCGGGGGCGGCGTTGGGGGCGTAGGGGGTGAAGCGTTCGAGGGAGCCCCAGTCGCGGGTCCAGTCGCGGTCGAGGTAGGTGGGGACGGTTTGGGACTTCAGCAGTAGGCCGGTCCAGCCGAGTGGGCCGCCGCCGATGTCGTCCTGCCAGGCGTTGGAGGCGTCGGAGCCGACCCGGTCGGGCAGGATGCGCCACTGCGGGATCTCACCGACGCCGTCCTTGTGGTCGAACGGCCGCTGGCACGGGAAGGCCAGACCGACATGCCAGTCCAGCAGTACCGGAGCCTGCGATCCGACCACGGAGTTCAGCGTGGCCAGCTTGGGCAGCCGGGGCGGGGTGACGGCCAGCCACTGCTTGGGGGTGATGTCGTTGTCGATCGCCACCAGCCGCACGGCGTTCACTTCGGCGGGCAGCCGGTCCAACGGCACCCGCAGGTTGCGCCAGGACGGCGCGGGGCCGATGTCGAGCGGATCGATCGAGCCGAGCGTGCGCACCTCGCCGTCCGCGCCGCGGACGCCGTACTCCAGGTGCAGTTCCTGCCCGTAGGTGAGCACACCGTCGGCGTCCACCGAGCGGATGCGGCCCGCCGCGGTGATCGCCAGCACCTGGTAGGCGGGGTCGGCGCGCATGCTGTCGGTCAGGTCGAGGCGATACCACTGGGTGGTCAGCTTCGCCTGCTGCTGCTCGCCCTCCTGGTAGCTGCCGAGCACCGGGGTCTTCGCCGGGTCGAGGCCGAACGGCAGCGCGACGGTGCTGCCGTTGAGGCCCGCCTGCTCGGTGGTGCCGCCTCCGGTGCCCGCGCCGGTGGTGTTGGTGGTCTTGTTCTCCGAGTCCTTCTCCACCGAGTTCGCGCCGCCGGTGACCGTTTCCTCGGCGTCGGCGGTGAGGTCGCGCGCCACCCCGTTCGGGGTGAATCCCTTGTTCTGCGCCGACAATCCGTCCGCGGGCGATCCGGTGAAGGGTCGCAGCAGCGAATCGGCGGTGTCGGTCTCGACGAGCACCTCGTTCGCCAGTGCGCACGAATCCCCGCCGACCGATTCCACGTTCGACTTGGTGATCGAGTAGGCCGGGTACTGTGTGGCCGCGGCCTTGGCGAGCGAGGCGACCTCGAAGATGACCAGCAGCGCGGCGGCCACGGTCA
The DNA here is from genome assembly GCF_044389845.1 of Nocardia sp. NPDC019323. Classification (NCBI taxonomy): domain Bacteria; kingdom Bacillati; phylum Actinomycetota; class Actinomycetes; order Mycobacteriales; family Nocardiaceae; genus Nocardia; species Nocardia sp. NPDC019323. The sequence continues at coordinate 203,992 of NZ_JBIRYN010000002.1, read as the reverse complement.
GCGGCGCCGAGGCCCATCGGTCGAATCGCCGTGGGCCGCCGCCGGTCTCGCGCCGGTACGGCTCGCGGTAGTGCTGCCAGATGGCGACCAGCAGCGCGAGGCCACTGAGGCCGAGGAACAACGTGGACAGCCCCTTGCCCGCGATCAACGGAGCCTTGTCCCACCACGGGACACCGTAGCTGGACACGTACCACCACCCGTTCGGACCGGTGAAGGTCACGGCGAGCAGGAACAGCACGGCCGCGGCGAACAGCGCGCGGTTGCGCGGCGAGCGAATCCCTGTGGTGCCCACCGCGACCGCGGCGAGGGCGGCCAGCGATCCGGCCAGTCCGGCGTAGACGCCGAAGTGGTGGGTCCACTTGGTGGGGGTGAACATCATCAGGAACAGCGACGCGAACACGATGCCGAGGATGCGCACCGAGGGGCCGCGCGAGGTGCCGGGTATCCGGCCCTTGCGCAGCACTTGCAGCACGCACACGAGCAGGCACAACAGCATCACCAGCACGCCGAACCGCCGCGCCAGCGAACCGTCCGGCGAGAGCATGAGCAGCGAGTCCCAGCGGGTGCGCTCGTCGAACCAGGCGACGTTCGGCCCCACGATCGTGCGCACCCGGGTCGCTTCCAGCACCGTCGCCAAGGTCTGGTCGGCGAAGATCACCACCAGCACCAGCGTGCCCGCGGCGAGGCCGGGGGCGATCAGCGCGGCGAACCGGAACACCGCGCCCGCCCGGGACGACTCCCGCGCCCGCGCGGGGGCGTTCACGGCGGCCGCGGCTGCGGCGGAACCGGCGGCGGCCGCGTCGGCGTCGGGCCCGGTGCGGACCGGGACGGCGCCGCGCGCCCGCTTGATGATGATCAGCAGTACCGGCCGTGAGCCTGCGATCAACGCCGCGATGCAGATCAGGCCGGTGGGGCCGGCCGCCAGTGAGAACGCGGCGATCAGCACGGCCGCCGCGGCGGGCAGCAGCCGTCCGGTCGCGATGGCGCGTTCGATCGAGCACCAGGTGAGCAGCGCGCCCGCCGCGATCAGCGGTTCCGGACGCAGGCCGTTGTCGTAGGGCAGCCAGAACGCGAGGAACACCAGCCCCGCCGTCCACAGCGCCACCTTGTTGCGCCGCACCCGCGCGCCGAGGCGCGGCAGCACCTCCCGGCTGATCACCAGCCAGCAGACCACGCCGGCCAGCAACGTGGGCAGTCGCATCCACAGGCTGGCGTCGGAGATCCGCGACATCCAGGCCAGCACCTCGTAGGACCAGCCGAAGGGGGCCTCGGGCACCGCGAACCAGCGGTAGTAGTTCGCCATGTAGCCCGCGTGCCCGGAGACGCGCGCCATGTTCAGGATGTAGCCGTCGTCGGAGGTGTTCGCCCCGATGACGTGCCACAGCGCGAGCGTGCCGAGCACGACGCCGTCCGCAGGGGTGACCCGCCACCAGTGCGCGGGCAGGAAACGGCGCGGCTTGCGTCCGTCGGCGGTGTCCAGCAGATGCAGTGCGACGAGTGCGATCAGCGTGAACACGGCGGCGGCGATCATGGCGGCCAGCTTCAGCGGCGTCGGCGTGGAGGAGAAACGCGAGTCGATGTCCGCGTGCACCTGCGCCCCGGCGAGCCGATCGGCCGTCAGATCGGTGAACACGCCAACCAGCTGCGGCCGGATGTCCCGTCCGACCGTGGACCGGAACGGTGTGCCGTCCTGCCGGGTCACGCCGGTGAGTTCGGCGGTGGTCGCGGCGGCGGTCGATTCGATGTCGATCGCGGTGCAGGAACCGACCTCGGCCAGCGGGGCCGACAGCAGCGGGATGTCGCGCAGCACCACCGAGAGGACGCCGTCGGCGACCGATACCACCAGGCCCTTGCTCGCCGCCTGGCCGGAGGCCACCGGGACGGTGGACAGCAGCGTGCCGCCCGATCCCAGCTCTCCCGACAGCGCGCAGGGCAGCGTCGCGTGCAGCCGCAGCGGCTCGTAGGACACCAGCGGCGCCGCCACGCTCGCGGCGCCGGACTCGGGCCAGTCCAGGCTCGCCCGGTCCTGCCGCACCGGCAGCAGCGGGGTCAGCAAGGCCAGCAGGAATCCGAGAAGCCCGGAGAGCAGGGCGATCAAGCGGATACGGGTGAACGCTCGAGTAGATCGATCCGGTCGCACGGGGGTTGATGCTAGCTACCGCCCGGTGTGACGCCGACTGCCCCCGACGAGCGCAGCGTATGAACGTCCCACAGCCAGACGTCCTCCACCCGCGTCGGCGTGAATCCGAGCAGCTGGGTCACGGTTTCCCGCAAAACATCCCCGTTCTTCGCCGCGGGCAGCACCAGGGCGTCGGCTTGCCAGAACCGCAGATCCTCCAGCGCCCGGGCGCGCACGCCCGCGTCGATCGGCGGTACCACCCCGGTGTCCTGGGCTTGGACCAGCAGCGCGGTGGTCGGGCGGGCCTCCGGGCCGTAGATCCCCTTCTTGGTCGCGCCGGTCGGGCCGACGAAATAGCCACCCGCCAAGGGGAAGGTGAAACCGGCGTCGGCCTGCCAGCGCAGCGCTCGCGCGTCGGGCGGACGCGGTGGGGGCACCATGACCACCGAGCCGTCGCCGACGTAGCGGCGGACGGCGCCGTCGGCGAAGAAATCCGGTGTGGGGGGTCGCTCGACCACCGGCAGGATGGTCGGAATCAGCGGCAGCAGCGCGCAGGTCACCGCGGTGAACCAGCCCAGCGGCTTCCAGTCCGCCGCCGATCGCGTCCAGGTGCCCACCGCGCGGTCGGTGCCCAGCGCGAGCACCACCGCGATGGCCGGGACAGCGGCCATGCTCAGCCTGCTCTCCAGCACCGTGTTCAACAGCGGGACATGTTCGGCCCAGCGCCACGGCAGCTGCACGCCGGTCGGCCGTCTACCGATGGTCGCGACGGCACCCAGCGAGAGCAGACCGAACACCGCGATCACCACGCCCGCGGCCCGCACCACGCGGTCGCGCCACAGCAGTCCCACCGTGAACACGACCAGAAGCAGCAGCGGCCAGCCGAAGTACGCGTTCTGCTCGGTCGGGTTGATCGCCACGTTCGCGCCGGGAGCGAACACGCCGCCCAGCGATTCGGACGGAAACTGCACCAGCGCCGCGAGATCGTTGCCCATCGGGCCGTGGTCGATCGAGCGATAGCTCTGCGGGCCGAAGAACTGCCACCACAGCGGAATCTCGGCCAGCGCCAGCGTGACCACCGCGGCCAGCACGAGGGTGGGAGCGATCGTGCGCGTCACGCGCAGCCCGGTGCGCGGAGTATGCAGGTAGTAGACGATCGCGAACAGGCCGAACGCGAGGGCGAAGATCAACAGCGGTTCCTCGCCGAGAGCGATCTGCGTCGCGACCAGAAGACCGAGCACGACGGCGTCCCGAACCCGTCCGCGCGGCCGTGCCGGTTCCGCCGTGGCCGCCCGCCGCGCCATCCGGATCAGCCTGCCCGCGATGATCGGAAGCAACAACAGCACCACGAAGTTCGGATGCGCGTTGGCGTGCGAGATCATCGCGGGCGCGAAACCGCAGAACAGCCCGCCGATCACCGCCGCGGTCCTGGACCGGACCAGTTCGCGGGCGAACAAGCGATACCAGGCGAACGCCGTCCCGGCCAGGCCGAGGGTGAGCACGAGCACGAACGTGACGGTCGGCCCGAAGAGCAAGGTGACCGGCGTCAGCGGCACGCCGACGCCGAACATGGCCGTGTTGGCCATCATGTTCACACCGGCCGGGAAATTCTGCAGATCGGTGCCGAGCGGGTTGTGCGCAGTGGCCACCGAGTGCGCCGTGACCGCGAAGAACCACTCCCACATGGTCTGGTCCTGACCGCTCTTGATCAGGTACCCGCTGGCGGTATTACGCCATTGGCCCGAGAGCACGGTCGCGGCCAGCGCCAGGTAACCGGCGCCGACAGCGAAGTCCGCGACCCGCGTCGCGGTCGGCCGCCGGGTACGCGCCGGACGGGTGAGCACTCCGGCCGCTGTCGCCCGCTTCGCCGCGATCGCGACCGTCGCCGATTCCGCCGGTAGGCCGGTCTCGGCGTCCTGTGCCTGTGTCACCCGGGCATCACTCCTCGACAGCGCCCTCCGTAGCAACCACGCTGTGCGTGGACCGACAAACGAAAGGGGTAACCACTGCGCGCGAGTTCAACCGCGGCGATTTCAGCGGTGGACGGTGACCAGCGTGAACGGTCCGATATCCGTGCTGGTGAAGCGCGGGTCGGCGAACAGCTCCTTGGGGAAGCTCACCGAGTAACGCGCCACGTTCGGGTCGTTCGGGTAGACGTCCTTGGCCAGCCGCAACGTGTAGGAGTCGCCGCTGCGCCGGAACAGGAACGCGTCGGGCGCTCGCCACGGGCTCGCGGCCAGCGCGTCGAGCAATTCCTGCGGCGTCTTCAGCTGGCTCCAGCGCTCGATGGTCGCCGCCCGGCCCGCGAATTCCGCGAGCGGGTTGGCGTAATGCGAGGTGAGCGCCTGGAAGCCCAAGTAGGGATAGAAAGAAAGGAAGCTGGTGTCGGCGGTGAGTACCACGGTGTCCGCGCGCGGGCGTCCGGTCTGCGCGGTGAGCGCCCGATCCACCTCGGCATACCGCGACACGGCCGAGGGGTCGCGCTGGTCGGCGCGCTTCCCGTCGCCGTCGGTGTCCGTGTACGCGGTGGTGATCTCCGGCGTCAGCACGTGCGGAATGTCCTGCGCGAAGGCCAGCGCGCCGATCGTCGCTACCGCGATCGCCACCAGCCGGAACCGCGCGGGCTCGTTCAACGCCTGGTAGATCGCCCGCGCGCCCTCCACGAACCCGAACGCGCCCGCGACCGACAGCAGCACCAGCAGCACCGGCTCCAGGCGGAACGACAGCAACGTGGTGCCCGCGGCGGTCGCGGCCATCGACAGCAGCGTCCACAGGTAGATCGCCGCCACCCCGATGCCGAGCGCCTGCGCCCTGCGCGACGACGCGCCGCGCAGCACCAGCCAGATCGTGCCGAGCAGGCACAGCGCCCCGAGCAGGGAGAAATGGAACATCGGCAGGGGCAGTTCCGCGCCCGCTTCCGGCAGGTAGTGCTGGGCGGTCCCGGAACTCGCCGTCGCGCCGCGCAGCGCCTTCGCCAGGTACGGCGCCCACACCAGCAGCGCGACCAGTCCCGCGAGCACCGCGATCACCACGAGCCGCACCAACGGCGGCAGGGCCGCGCGCCAGACGGGAAGGGTCGAGTCCGTCGCGGGGCGGGCACGGCGCGGACGGTCGGCGGCGCGCTGTGCCCGCACCGCGAGGAAGGCCGCCACCAGCCCCATCAGCGCCACCGCGAAGGCAGCCACGAGGAAGTAGAGGGTGTAGAAGGTGGCCGCCCAGCCGAGGAACAGCCCGGTGCCGACGACCGCGCCCCAACCGCCGGCCGTGCGCTCGGCGTCTTCCGACGAGCGCACCGCCGGCCGGTGCAGCGCCCCCCACGCGAGCACCAGCGCGGGCGGCAGCAGCAGCACGATGACGGCGCTGTAGGCCTCCGGCGCGGCGTAAGCCAGGGTGACCGCGGTACTCGCCGCCGCGACGCCCACCGCCCAGTCCGCGCGGATCAGCTTCGACCACAACACCAGCGCGACCACCGCGGCCACGGCGAGGAAGGTGATCGCGTACGGCTTGAACACTTCCCAGCCGTCCATCCCGAGCAGATTCGCCACCCGCCCGCCGATCCAGAACCAGCCCGCGGGGTAGAACGACGGCAGATCCGCGTACGTCATGTCGCGCAGCGCGGCGGAATCGGTGAGCCGGGTGAGGAACTCGGTGCGGAACTCCTGATCCACCGAGACGCCGAACAGATACAGCTTCGTCGCCGCAAGCGGCATGCCGAGCGTGAACGTGACGAACGCCGAAAGTCCGGCCCAGGAAAGCAGTTTCGCGATCGAAGGCCACTTGCGCAGCCGCAGCAGCGCGATCGCGACCGCGAGCACGACCGCCGCGCCGACCTGTCCGACCGTGGTCAGCGCCCGAGTCACGTTCGACGAGTTGAAGGCGGGCCACTGCACCAGCGAGAAAGCGACCAGCCCGACGACGGCCACCACGGCGGCGACCACCGCCGCGAGCGCGGCCTCGCCGACGCCGGAGGCGATCTGCCGCGCCACGAGCGACCCGCGCCCCGGCGCCGGAGCCGGATCGACCGGACGCGTCGGCGTTTCGTCCGCGGCGGTCACCGTGCTCAACGGACCGCTCCGCGCTCGTCGCACTGGATTACTCGCATGGCGCCTCCCGGTTCACAGGGTCACTCCGTCAGACGATAGGTGCCCGCGCGATCACCGATCACGCGGGCACTTCGTCCGAAGGTCGCCGATCAGATCGGCAGTCTGCGGAAGATCGAGCGCGGGATGTGCCGCAGCACCATCATCACGTAGCGGAAGGTTCCCGGCGCCCAGACCAGTTCCTTCCCCCGCTGCGACGCCGCGACCGCCAGCGCCGCCACGTCTTCCTTGTCGACGGTGAGCGGAGCCTCCTTGACGTGCGCGGAGAACTTGGTGCGCACCATGCCGGGCCGGATCACCAGCACGCGCGGGCCGTACGGCCGCAGCGCTTCGCCGAGGCCGAGGTAGAAGCCGTCCAGCCCGGCCTTGGTCGATCCGTACACGAAGTTCGAGCGGCGCACCCGCTCACCGGCGACGGAGGACATGGCGATGATCCGCCCGAAGCCCTGCGCCTTCATCTTCTCGCCGACCAGCACGCCGACGGAGACCGCGGCGGTGTAGTTGATCTGCGCGACCCGCACGGCCTTGGCCTGGTTCTGCCACAGCTCTTCGGGATCGCCGTCGAGGGCGAAGGCGACGATCGCGACGTCCACATCGCCTGCGTCCCACGCCGCGTCGATCACCTTGGCGTGGCTTTCGGTGTCGAGCGCGTCGAAGTCGATGACGTCGACCTGGCTCGCGCCGGCGGCCTTCATCTGGGAGACCGCGCCCTCCCGCAGCGGATCACCGGGCAGCGCCGCGAGGGTGATGCGCGCGGGCCCCTTCTTCAGGTACTCCGCGCAGATTGCCAAGCCGATCTCCGAGGTGCCACCCAGCAGCAGAATCGACTGCGGGTTGCCAACGGCATTGATCACTGCAGCTCCAGCCTTCTCGCCATATCGGACATGAAAACGCCTGTGGGATCGACGCTACGGCGGACCTTGATCCACTCGTCGATCCGGGGATACATCTTGTGGAAGGTCTCGGCGGTGGTCCGCGAGTCCTTCGCGGTGTACAGCCGCCCGCCGAATTCCAGCACCCGCCGGTCCAGCTCGCCGACCAGCTCGTTGAGACCGGGCTTGATCGGGAAGTCGACGCAGATGTTCCAGCCCGGCATCGGGAAGCTCAGCGGCGCCTGGTTGCCGGGGCCGAACAGCTTGAACACGTTCAGCGCCGAGTAGTGCCCGGACGCCTGGATGTCGATGATGATCCGCTTGAACTCCTCGACCGCCTCGGTCGGCACCACGAACTGGTACTGGAGGAAGCCGTTGGAGCCGTAGCCGCGGTTCCACTCCGCGATCATGTCCAGCGGGTGATAGAACTGCGTCAGGTTCTGCACCTTGCCGGTGTAGTTGCCGCCCATCCGGTAGTAGGCCTCGCCGATGGACATCAGCGTCAGCTTGTTCATCGTCCAGTTCGGGAAGATGTCCGGGACGGTCATCAGCTGCGGCGCGTCGAACTTCAGCGGCTTGCTGCGCAGCCGCTTGGGCAGCTCGTCGACCTTCGCCAGCCTGCCCCGGGTGATGGTGGCCCTGCCCAGCTTGGGCAGCGGGCTGATCACGTCGAACCAGGCGCTCGAGTAGGTGTAGTTCGCCTCGCTGCCGTCGCTGTGCGCGGCGATGGTCTCGTCGAGGGTCGTGGTCTTCACGCCGTCGTTGAGGAAGTAGGCCGTCTCCGTCGGCACCATCTCGATGGTCGCGCGCAGAATGATGCCGGTGAGCCCGTTGCCGCCGACGGTCGCCCAGAACAGCTTGGCGTTGCGCTTCGGCGTGATGTGCTGCACCTGCCCGTCGGCGGTGAGCAGATCGATCGAGCGCACGTGGTTGCCGAAGCTGCCCTCGCTGTGATGGTTCTTGCCGTGGATGTCGGAGGCGATCGCGCCGCCGATGGTGACCTGGCGGGTGCCGGGCAGCACCGGGACCCAGAGGCCGAACGGCAGCGCGGCCTTCATGAGCTGATCCAGGCTGACGCCGCCGTCCACGTCCACGATGCGGGTGTCGCGATCGATCCGGTGGATGTTGTGCAGCGCGGTCATGTCGACGACCAAGCCGCCCGCGTTCTGCGCGTGATCGCCGTAGGAGCGGCCGAGGCCGCGGGCGATCACGCCGCGCCGCAGGTGGGCGGGCTTGCTGTCGTTGTCCTCGGCGACCATGGCGACTGCCTTGGCGATCAGTTCGGGATCGCTGGTCGAGAGCACTTCGGAGGAGGTGGGTGCGGTGCGACCCCACCCGGTCAACGTACGGGTGCGCGTCGGAAGCGTGAACGCGGTGCCCGCGGCCGGGCCGTCGTTCGCGACGCCGGCGCCTTCGTCGTTCCCGGTTGTCTTGGTGGCGGTCGGAGCTTTCGTGGACATCGGCATAGAGGCTACAGGTATGACGCCAGATGGGAGCGGGGTCGCTCTACCCATGGGTAGTGACGTACGTGTCGGTTCAGCACCGGATCCCGGTGATGCCGCGTTCGACGCTACGCTCGTCGGCGTGCAAGCCGAACCACACCTGCCGCTTCCGGCCGAGTTGCCCCTGGTCGACGAGCCGGGCGGCACCGAGGTCGACCTCAAGACGCAGATCATCCGGTTCACCCTCACCGGCGGGTTCTCGGCCGTCGTCGACTACGGGCTCTACAGCCTGCTGCTCAACCTGGTCGGCCTGCCGGTCGGGGTCGCCAAGTCGATCGGCTTCGTGGCGGGCACCACAACGGCCTACCTGATCAATCGCCGCTGGACCTTCCAGGCCCCGCCGAGCCGCGCCCGCTTCCTCGCGGTGGTGGCGCTGTACGCGGTGACCTTCGCGGTGCAGGTCGGCATCAACAACCTGCTGTACTTCGCCCTGGCCGACGAGTGGTGGCGTCAGCCGCTGGCCTTCATCGTCGCCCAGGGCACCGCGACCGTCATCAACTTCATCGTCCAGCGCTTGGTGATCTTCAAGCTCCGCTGAGCGCTGCCGGGCTAATCACTTGTCGCGGCGTGGTCGGCCAGGAAGTTCCCGACCAGACGATTGACCTCGTCGGGGACCTCGGCGGCCGCGAGGTGTGCGGCCCCGTCGATGACCACGAGTTCAGAGCCCGGAACGGCTTCCGCCATGGCCCGGAGCTCGGGCACGGGGAAGGTGCGGTCCTCGCGACCCCCGACGATCAGCGTGGGACAGGTGATCGAGGCGAAGAGGTCTCGTTGGTCCGGCCGATCGATCACCACGGATCGCACGGCGTGCACGATCGACTCCGGATCATTGCCCCGGGCGATGTCAACGACCTGCCGGACGACCTGCGGGCGGGTGCTTTCGGTGGTCGGTCCGAGAAAAGCCCGCACCACCGATTTGGTGAGTGGCGGGCGAATCCCGCCCAGCATCCGGATCACCATCAGCAGCGTCCGGTACTGCAATTGCTGGGCGAGCGGAGCCGAGGATGCCGTGCCGTTCATCAGCACGGCGGATTCGACGCGATCGGGGAATTCGGCCGCGAGGGTGCCGCCGATCATGGCGCCCCACGAGTTCCCGAGGAAATGCGTTCGCCGCAGCCCGAGGTGATCGAGGATGTCGACCACGCAGCCCGCGCACTCCTGGAAAGTGAAGCGCCGCTCGAGGCGGCTCGACCTGCCGTGACCGGGCGGGTCCACCGCGATGGTCAGGTAGTTCCCCGCGAAGTGGTCGACCTGGGCGTCCCAGAGCGCGGCGTCCATCAGGAGGCTCGGCCACATCACGATCGGATCGCCGCTTCCGGCAGTGACGACATGCAGCAGCCCGAGCCGGGTCTGTACGTGGGTATGCGTCCGCTTCTTCACTGTGCTTCCTCGCGAGTGGGCCCGCGCCGCACGAGCCTCGACCATGGCTGAGCAACACACCGGCGCGACGGGCTGTGATCGGTACGATCGGGATCACGTTAAGACGCGGACCGATGCGCGCTCGACCTGATACGCGCACGGGTCTGACGGAAACGCGCACGCCGATCGGGAGGTTGCCGGTGTCGATCGCCGAGCCGTACCTGGTGGAACGGGTCGATACCGCCGCGGTCGCGGCCCGCGAATCGGCCGACTTCTGGGCCGAGCATGTTTGTCGTAACCAGGGCACGTTGGAATGCCGTTTCGACAGCCGGTCACCGTTCGCCGGAGCCACGGCCGTACAGCGATACGCGGGCTATCAGCTGATCGACTTCTGGTCGGACCGCGTCGTCTACGCCAGGACGCGCGCCGACATCCGGCACGACGGCGACGACAGCCTACGGGTGATGATCCCGGTATCCGGCGCGTTGCGCATCCGGCAGGACGACACCACCGCCGAAGTGCTGCCGGGGCACGGCGCGGTGGTCACCAAGACGCGTCCCGTGGATTTCGGCCAACCCGCCGCTGCGCGCGGATGGGTGATGAACGTCCCCGCGGGCGCCCTGCCGCTCCAACTCGGCGAGGGACCCGCGCTGATCGACCTGCGGGAGGGACTCGGCTCGGTCCTCGTCGGCATGATCACCGAACTCGGCAAGCAGCGTGATGCCGTCGACGGACCCGAATTCGCCTCCGCGTGCGACACGATTGTCGATCTGCTCCGTCTCCGCATGCGCCGCCACGCCGCGCCGCCGACGGTACTGGCGACGGTGGACGCCGCCGTCCGCGCCCACGTCCTCCGGCACGCCGACGATCCCGACCTGACCCCCACCGAGATCGCCCGCACCCTCGGCTGGTCCCTGCGCCAAGTCCAGTTGGCCTTGCACCACACCGGTACCACGCCAAGCGAACTGATCCGCGGCGCCCGCCTCGACCGCGCCCACCGCCGCCTCCGCGAATCCCCCTCCCGAACCATCGCCGAAATCGCCTACGCCAGCGGCTTCCGCTCCCTCAGCACCTTCGGCTCCGCCTTCAAAGCGCGATTCGGCGTGACCCCGCAAGAAGTCCGACCACGCTGACGTCGTCCGAACATCGAGATTTTTCGAACTGGCAACCGACTGGTTCATCGCAACGATCTCGTCAGCCGAGGCAGGTGGAGCGCGACGCCTCGATTGACAGTCGTTTTCAGCCGCCCTAGCATCCCAGCCCGGGAGTACCAGGAGGGGAGTAATCACTGTGCCGCACGCGATGAGTACACGCTCGTCTATTACAAGACTGTGCAGGGCAACAGCTCTGGCGTTCTCCGACCGCCGGTCGTGGCTGGGTCCGCATTCGTGGACCGGCTGAATCGCGCTGTCCGGCTGCTCTATCGACACGGCATCCTGACCCAGTTGGGCAAGATCGCACTCCTGCTCTGCACGGCGGTCGCGGTGCTCACCCTCTCGACGTGGATCGGTAATCCGTACCAGGACGAGGTTGAGCCGCCTGAGGCAGCGGCCTCGTCGTGGCACCCGCCTCCGCGCCCTACCGGACCGCCGGAACCTTCGCTTCCCTCAGGATTCCCGTCGATGGAGTTCCCGCCGCCGTTGATGAAGGTGGGCAATGGACAGCTTCAGCCGGTCCCCACTCGATACGGTCTCACTTACACCGTTCCGTCGGACGGCTGGTCTCCGTCGAACGATGCGATCATGGCGTGGAACGACGAAGTCGATCACACGACTATCGCCTCCTACGAAGCGGTCAGTCGCTATGGGATCGGCTACTGCCGCCAGACCGAGGGATCGGTCCTGGCGAGTGTCGGTGTCGACGGCCGCAACGGAATCGACATCGACACCGCGGCACGCGATGAAGTCGATAAGGCGAGTCGAATCTTCGGGGACAGGAAGACGAATCACATGCCTGCCGTGCAGCTGCGTGGTCCGATCACCTTCGAGATATCGGGCCGACCTGCATCGCGCTACACCGCTGTGGTCACCGATATTCCGAAAAAATCCTCGTGTGATCCGGTAACGGCGGAATTCGATATCGTTGCGACTGCGGCATATGCCTCGGCTGAAGTGGCAATATTCATGATCCAGCACTATACGAACTCGGCGGAGTCGCTGTCTCGCGACGAGGTCGAAAAGATAATACAGTCGATCGGCAAGACAAATACAAAGTGAGGATGTAGGGCTGTGGGTGAGAATTTGCTGGCGGTACCGGGTGAGATCGCGGGTTTCGGCAGACTTGTCTCCGAGATCGGCGCCGATGCTGCGAAGGCTGCTGAATTCGCCGGCAAGCAATGCATGCCCGCCGATTGGCTGCAAGGGCCGATCATCGATCAGTTGGTGGCGCCGGTCAAGGACGCGGCCGCGGCAACGCAGCAGCGCATGGCCTCCATTGCTACCACTACATCATCCACCGGTACCGAGCTCAACAAAGCGGCATGGATGTATCACGACCGGGACCAAAAGAACTATACGGCGTTGAATCAGAACACCTTCAACGGTCCGGTAGCGCCGGGTGCCCCCGTCGGTGCCGACATCGAGGTTCAAGGAACCACGGCGGCATACGTTGCTTCGGCTGACTATTCGAAGGCGAAATCCTTCGAGCTACAGGAACCGCAGTCGAACAAGGAAGATACTGTCGCCCTTATCGGCGAGGTGGCTCCGATCCTCGGTGAGGTGAACGAGTCGATCAAAAGCATCACCCGCACGGCTGGAAATGAAATCGACCCCCTCGGCAAGTGCTTGGAGCCGATTCCCGGTAACTGGAGCGAGGTTCGGCGGATCGGCGAGGCATACAAGGCAGCCGGAAATGGAATGGAGGCCTGCGGAGATAATCTGGAAGCGGGCCTGAAGAAAGTCGATCCGCACTGGAATGGCAAGGCCGCGCTGTCCTTCAATGATTGGGCGAACCGGCAGATTTCCGCGATGAAATGGGAAGGCCCGGTGGGCCGGATCATCAGTGATGTGCTCGGAGTGGTCGCCGACGAGATCCGGCAAGCCGTCAAAACTATCCTGACGAAGCTGTGGGACATCCTCAACGACCAGATCAAGTTCACAAGTATCGAAGGAATCTTCAAGACTATCGCCAGAAAAATACCGGTCGTAGGGCAGGTCTATGAGATCGTTAATTTGGGTATCAAGATATTCGATATCGTGAAGAAAGCGATAGATCTGGTAGTCGAGATTCAGAAGCTGGTCGATCAGGTCAAGAAGCTACTCGAGTACATAAAAGATCCGATCGGTAAATTGAAGGAAGGCGCCGAACAGAAATTGAAGGAGACTATCGCGCCGTTCACCGAGAAGCTGGAGAAGGCCTCCAAGGCCACCGCCGTGGCCACCGATATATCGAAGATAGCTCAGGTCAACTCCACCTTGGACCGCCCCAAGGAATCCTATGAGGTCGGATCGGGCGGGCAGCCTTGGGAGGACGCATGACATCGCGGTGGGGAAGCATGCGCGAGCCGAACCTGGACCCAGCTGTCGAAGCTCTGGTCCGCAGCGTCATGGGTGCAGTGGAGGAACTGCGGACCGCGCGTATCCAATTGGAAAACCTCGACGTACAGGCACTGCTGCATGAAGTCACCGAGGTGACCGAGGAATTCATGTCGAACCTCGCGGCCGCTCCCGGGGCATCCGACGCATTACTGGCATACGCCGAACGCGTCCGTGCGGGCGAGTGCCGATGGTCTGACATAGAACAACTCGCGAGGCCGGTACCGCCGGAGGTCACGGAGCTCAAGAACTCTCCCCAGTTCGAGTGGAAGTGGGACCCTGAACCACCGCCGCCGCCGACTACCCCGCCGCCGCTGCGACGCACCTCTGCGCGTGACAACGTGGTCGGCCCCAGTGACTGGCCCGACGACTTCGACGACTACCCCTCCGGGAAGTCATGGTTGGTTTGATACCGAAAGGGGATGCGCCGAATGAAGCGAGTTCTGACCACGGGTTTCGCGCTCATTGCCATGGTCACATCGCTTGCCGCCTGTTCCGCCGACAATTCGGATGACACCACGACGAGCCGGCTGCCATCGACTTCGGTCCACCCGACCCCGTCGATGGCCGCCTCTGTACCCCCGGCGCCAGCGCAACCTGACTCGAAGAAGCTGGTGCGGTTCGATCCTTGTTTCGAAGTGAGCGACGATCTCGTCGCCGAGGCCGGGTTCGATCCGGCTACGCGCCAGCGTTCATCTGGAGAGATCGTCACCGATCTCCTGACGGCTGTTGGATGCTCCTTCCGTCGCATCGCCGTCATCGACGGCCAGAAGACCATCACGGGAAATGTCACAGTGCATTCCACGAACTCACCCTTGGATCAGATCAAGAGCACAGACAAGTACGCCGTTTTCAATACCGACGCTGTCAACGGACGAGCGGCTGCTCTGTACACAGTGGCCGCGCTTCCCGGTAGCTGCTATGCGGCAATCAGCAGCGCCGACGGAACTCTAGAAGTCTCGCTGACCGCGATCCCGGGCGCTGCTCCGGTTCCGGCCGCGTGTGATCAAATTCGCGAAGTAGCAACAATTTTCGCAACAGCGCTCGGCGGCAAGTAGGACGTACGCCGATGGGCAACTCAGCTTTCACGAACGGCAGAGCGATCCGGCGGCGGGTGGGCGTCATGCGGCTGACTGAACTGGCCGCGTCGTCGTTTGTGGCAGAGGAGGACGGCGACTCGATCGGCCGCCGGCTTCCACCGCGGGATTCGGGTCAGGGCAGTGATCTCGACAGGCTCGTCAGAACGAGCAGTCGGTGGGACGGCCCGCCCAGCCACCCTTCAAGAATTCGATGACGGCGCAGAACAGGTCCTCCGACCAGGAACCAACGGAAGCCGCGGCCGACGTCGCGGCGGCGGGCGTGGAGACAGGTTCCGCTGCGGCCGAACCCACCGGAGCGACGAGTCCCGCGATCACGGCGGTGACGGCGACGAGCTTCTTCATCACGTGTCCTCTTCTGTGGCTGTGGATGGCGGCTCGTATCGCCGCATACCTGACCGATCGGTAGCACCACGCACCCCGTTACGAACCTCATTGCCCCCCACCACCTTCCACCCTGCCGCATCGCCGGACGAATCAATGCGAGTGGCACACGGCTGCGGCGTCTTTCGAGAAGAGGTCTCCATGGTGTGCCACTCGTGGGCAGGCGCGAGCCTGGGCCGCCGCCCAACCGCTGATCACGTGGAGGGGGATCACTCCTTGCGCGTCCAAGCGAGCGTGATCCGAATTTTACGCAGGCGCCAGCCCGCGGGTGTGCGGACGGTGGTGGCGGTCAGGCGCAGGCCGCTTGTCAGGTGCGGTGGTTGCCCGTCGCGGTAGTAGTAGACCAGCGAGTTCGCCGAGGAGGCGGCTCGGTCGCCGTCGAGCGTCACCAGGAGATCAGTGGTCGTGTGCTGGGTGTGTTCGCCCTCGACCTCGGCCTGTCGCATGTACTCGACGACCTTGTCGATGCCGCGGACTCGGATACGCGGCGAGTCGACCTCCACATCGTCGGTGTAGATGGCGGCGGCGTCCGCATAGCGTCCCTCGTCGAGCAGGCGTGCGAAGCGGGTGAACAGGTCGGCGATCTCGATACGGTCGGCGATCGCGGTATCCGTGGACATGACGGTCCTTTCGTTGGCTCTGCCAATGTTGGCCCGGCCAACTATATGCCAAATGGTTGGCTGTGCCAACGATGTATGGTTGCTGTCGTGGAGAACACACCCGCACGCCTGACCGCGAAGCCGAGTTGGCTGCTCACCCAGTTGGCCGTACACGCCCACCGGTTGGCGTCCGACAGCTTCGCCGAGGCCGGCGCGCGTGGGTATCACTTCCGCATCCTCGCCGCGCTGGAGGAGTTCGGGGCGGCCAGCCAGGCCGACCTCGGTCGCCGGTGCAACATGGACCGAAGCGATGTGGTGGCGGCGATCAACGAACTCGCCGGGCCGGGTTTCGTCGAGCGGACGCCGGATCCGGACGACCGAAGGCGCAATATCGTGACCCTCACCGAGGCGGGCGAGCGGCAACTGCGGCGCATCGACCGAGCGCTCGACAAGGCGCAGGACGACCTACTCGGACCGCTCTCGGCCGAGGACAGGGCAGACCTGACCCGGCTGCTCGCTCGCTTGCTCGCGCACCATCAGCGGGGATGAGCGCCCGTCCGCGGCAGGGTTTCAGGAACCGCTGATCGCCGTGTCGGCCAGCTCGCTCTTCTCCGCCTTGGCTCCGAAGTAGTCGCCGCCCTTGGCGCGGACATTGTCGGTGCCCCATTCGCGTTGTTCGCGCGCGGCGGGGATCAGGTGTGGAATGTGCTTGCGGCAGTGGATGTACGCCTCTTCCACCTCGACCACCACCCAGTGTTCGGCGACGCGGCCCTTGTGATTGACGGGCAGGTCGGGCACGGTGGCGCGAAGCGCGTGGTCGGGCACCATGCGGGCCGAGCCGTTGATGTGCAGTCCGATGAGGTCGCGTACGAAATCGACGAGCAGGATCCCGACGTGCGGGTTTTCCAGGATATTGCCGAGGCTGGCCATGACGCCGTTGCCACGATATTCCGGATAGGCGATGGTGCGGTCGTCTATCACATGAAGAAAACCGGCTGGTCCGGCTCGGAAACTGGCGTCGCATTCGCCGCGTTTGTCCGCCGTGGCGATGAACGCCATATCCATCCGGCCGAGGAAGTCGATCATCGCCGGATTGAGTCGATCGAGCACTTGGTCGTCGTAGAAGCGCTCCGCTCGATCCTGTGTTCCGTACCGTTCCTGCAGCTCACGCTCGCCATCGCTGCCGTTGTGTCCACCGGGCATCGCCGCCCCCTCTGGTCGCCGAAATGCGGATTCCACCAGGCTCGACGTTGAACCGCGGTCGTATCGAGATCGCGTTCAGTTTAGATGAGAACCGCCCGGCAAAACGTCGAAATCCCCGTCGAGGATGCCTCGGATTCGGCTGTGGCGCAAGTATTTCTCGCGGTTAGCTAAAAGCCGACCGGCCGGAATAATATCCGGCCGGTCGGGATTTGCGGGATCTGTTCGTCCGGGCTCAGGCCGGAGTCAGCGTCACCGGAACACCGTTGAACACGGCGTTGCCGGAGGGGACATCGACCACCGAATCGTCGGTGAGCACATTGGCATTGACGCCCGCGTGCGTGCGCGCCACGGTCTGCGCGCTGTCGCCGTGACCCCACCCGTGCGGCAGGCTCACCACGCCGGGCATGATGGCCTCGGTCGGCTCCAGCGGAACCGTCAGCGTTCCCGCGGCCGATTTCACCACCGCGTGATCGCCGAGCCCGAGCCGCGCCACATCGGCCGGATTGATGTGCAGCGTGCACCGATTCGACCCGCTCACCAGCGTCGCGATGTTGTGCATCCAGCTGTTGTTCGAGCGCAGCTGCCGCCGGCCGATCAGCACGATCTCCGGCGCCGCGTCGGACAGCCGCGCTCGCATCCGCGCCACGTCGTCCAGCAGCGGCTGCGGGGCGAGGTCGACCCGTCCGCTCGCGGTGCGCAGCACGCCAGGCAGCCGCGGCTGCAACGGGCCGAGATCTATGCCGTGCGGGTTGTCCAGAAGCACTTGCAAATTGAGCGTGCCGCCGTTCCATTCGCCGTACGGCCCGAGGCGCAGCATCAGATCGATCCGCTGCTCGGTGCTGTTCTCGCCGATCAGATCGCCGCGCCGCTCGGGGATCCCGGCCTTGTGCAGCATGCCCGCGATGACGAGCTCGTCCACGGCGGTGAGCGGGTCGATCCCGTCGGAGCCGTCGTGCGGCCTGCCGGTCAGCGCGGCGGCGAGACGAGCGAGGACGGCGGGCTCGGAGGGCCGGTCACCCAGCGGCACCAGTGGACGCGAGTAGCGCGTGTAGTTGCGCACGGCGAATTGCAGCAGCGCGAAATCGTAGTGCGGGGACTGGGTGGGACGCGGCGGAGGCAGGATCACGTCGGCGTGCTTGGTGGTCTCGTTCACGTACCTGTCCACGCTGACCATGAAGTCGAGCTGGGCGAACGCTTCGTCCAGCCGTGCGCCGCTCGGCGCGGACAGCACCGGATTGCCCGCGACCGTCACCAGGGCGCGGATCTGCCCTTCGCCCGGCGTGGTGATCTCGTCGGCGAGCGTCGCGACGGGCAGCTCGCCCATCGCCTCGGGCAGCCCGCGCACCCGGCTGGCCCAGCGTCCGGGGCGGAACGGCCTGGTGCGGGAGATCCCGCCGGCCGCGGCGGTGGCGAACATCGCGCCGCCGGGGGAGTCGAGGTTGCCGGTCAGCGCGTTGATCGCGTCGACGAGCCACTGCGTGATCGTGCCGAATTCGGCGGTGCAGGTGCCGATCCGGGCGTACACCGCGGCGGTCGGCGCCGCCGCGAGTTCGCGGGCGAGCCGCACGATCGTCGACGCGGGTACGCCGGTGCGCGTGGCAACGGTATCCGGATCGAACGCGGCGGCGGCCGTGCGCAATTCGTCCAGGCCGGTGACCTCGACGCGCAGATCGGTCAACTGCTCGGCGAAGAGCGTGTGCACGATGCCGAACAGCAGATACGCATCGCTGCCCGGCCGGATGAACAGGTGCTCGTCGGCGAGTTTCGCCGTGCGGGTCACTCGCGGATCCACCACGACGAAGCGGCCGCCCCGGCCGCGCAGCGCCTTCAGCCTGCCAGGGAAATCCGGTGCGGTGCACAGCGAGCCGTTGGATTCCAGCGGATTGGCCCCCAGCATCAGCAGGTAATCGGTGCGGTCGAGGTCGGGCACCGGCACGGTGAGCGGATCGCCGAACATCAGCCCACTGGCCACCTGCTTGGGCATCTGGTCGGCGGTGCTCGCGGAGTAGATGTTCTTGGTGCCCAGCGCGCGCAGCAGCGCGGGCACGTACAGCGTGCCGGCCACGGTGTGCGCATTGGGGTTGCCCAGGTAGGCCGCGGCCGACTGGGCGCCGTGCTCGGCGACGACGGCGGGGAAACGCTCGGCGATGTAATCGAAGGCTTCGTCCCAGGTCGCGGCGCGCCAGGCGCCGGTAGCGCGATCACGGATCAGCGGCTCGGTCACCCGGTCCTGGTCCTCGTCGAGATGGCCGAAGCTGGCTCCCTTGGGGCAGATGAAGCCCTTGCTGAAGGGATCGCTGCGGTCGCCGCGCACCGAGGTCACGTGGTCGTCCGGGTCGAGGGTGATTTCCAGGCCGCAGACCGCCTCACAGAGCGGGCAGGTCCGCAGCAGATTGCGCGATTGCGTGATCGGGGCCATACCCCATCTTGGCGTCCGGCGGCGAAACTGAAAAGAGAACGCTTGATATCGGCAACGCCGAACGACCGGTACCCGGCGGCGCTCCGGGGTGGGGATCCGGAGCGCCGGGACGGATACCGGTCGCAAACAGGCCGGGTAGCGCGGCCCCGGCCCGCGATCAGCAGGTGAACTCGATCAGGGGCGCGTTGCTCAGCAGGCGATGGTCAGCTTGGCGCGGCGCGAGCTGGTGGCGGCGCGCACGGCGGCGGCGATCGCGACGACCGGAGGCATCCAGCGGGCCTCGGCGGGAGCGACGCCCCAGCAGGCCGAACCGGCCGACAGGTGGGTGGGCGGCAGCGGGATGCCCGCGCCGTCGGTGTACACGGTGGCGCCGGCCTCGCGCAGCGCCTCGAGCGCCATCGCGGCCTTGCGTACACCGGTGACCAGGTGGATCTCGCGCCGCTCCGTGCCAGGGAACTCGATCACCGCGCCGGACAGGTTGTTCGCCCGCAGGAAGCGGCGGACCTCGCCGGCCAGTTCGCCGGTGACCTCGATGCCGGACACGTTGTCGTCGGTGATCAGGTTCAGACCGTTGGCCGTTTCGGCGACCGTCCACCCGCGCTGGTTGTAGTCCTGCGCAGCGGCGGTCAGCTCGGCCGCCGTGACGGAAGTCGGAAACGTGGTGCGCACTGTCTTCTCCATTCCCCGGTAGATCTCTGGGTCCTGCATTCATGGGTCGTATCGGCGGGGGACGCCGTCGGCGTTACGGGTTCTCCGAAAGAATTTCCGGAGTGTCGCCTACGTCTCATTTCCGAGAGGTTCGTCCGTGTTCCTCCGGGCATCCCGAGGTGGCTCGCCAGGCTTGCCACGCAGCTACTTTCGGTCGTTGAGCTGGCCGCTCGCTGCGCCGGAGCTGTGAGGTCGCTGTGACGGGGCGCGCTGGGTGTTGCGGGTGCGAAAACATACCGGCGGTGTGCGTTTCCGGCTGGATGCGTCCCGCCCTGGGCAGGAAGGATTCTGGGCATGAACATCGGACCTGGTGCGGGCAGCCGGCGTATCCGCCGAGAACGGATGCTCGCCGCAGCGGGATTCGGCACGAGCATGTGGCCTGGTGCAGGCTCGTGTGACGCAGGCAGGAGAGCCCGGCATGAGTGACGAACCCAACGAAACCGAAGCCCCCGAGGACGTCGGCGAGTACCAGGCCGAGTCGCGCTGGCTCACCTGGAAAGAATCGATGGCCGCGCGCGTCTCCGGCCCCGCTCCCGAGGAAGAGCAACCCGCCGAGCCGTTCGGCAGCCCGCGCGCGTTCGCGCAGTGGAGCGCCGCGGCCGCGCGCGCCCTGATCGACGTGCAGTTCCACCGCCCGGCCACCCGCACCCTCCTGCCGCTGGCCTACATCCTGGGGCTGGTGTTCGCCTTCGCGGTGCCCATCACGCTGACGGTCTCGGCATGGCGGGTGTCGGCGCTGCTGGGCGTGCTCGCCGCGGTGCTGGGCGTACCGCTCGGCCTGACCATCGCCGCCGCCGTCCGCCTGATGCTCGAGTTCCTGGTGAACGCCTCCCGTCTGGCGACGCGGGTGGAGCACATCAGCGAACTGGCCGACGACTTGTTCCAGGCGCTGTCGGACGTCGCCGAGCCGGTCAACCAGCTGTCCGAAGACGTACGGGCCGTGCAGTTCTGGCGCTTCCGCAAGCGGAACCAGCGCAGGTAGAGCGAAAATCGCGGCGGGCGGAAGTGGTTTGACTCGCAGGAGTCATCGGCCTGGCTGAGACACGCGCCGTGACCGCTGCGAGTTTCACTGTGAACAATGCTGTTCGGATACCCGGCATCCACCTCGGGTGTCCGAGGGCGTGCCGCGCCGCCGACCGAGCAGGGTTCACGGCGCGGCGGTATACGGCGAGCAGGGGGGAAGCATGGCTTTACCGCAGGGAACGACCGGATCGACCATGCCGCGACGGCAACTCGGCAGGCACTTGCGTGATCTGCGCAACCGGGCCGGGATGACCACGCGGGTGGCCGCGCAGCAGCTGGAGTGGTCGGAGGCGAAGATCTGGCGGATCGAGACCGGTCAGACCTCGCTGCGCGGTCTCGATGTCGAGGCGATGTGCAAGGTCTACGGCGCGCCGCCCGACCTGCTCGAACCGCTGCGTGCGCTGGCACGCGACACCAAGGCCAAGGGCTGGTGGACGGCCTACGGCGACGTCATCCCCGAGGGCTTCGACGTCTACATCGGGCTGGAAGAAGCGGCCACCCGGGTGTCCACCTATGAGAACGAACTCGTCCCCGGCCTCCTGCAAACCGAAGGTTACACCCGCGCGGTGTGCGCGGCGGCGCATCCGGAGCTGTCCGCCGACGAGATCGATCGCAGGGTGCGCTTACGTCAGGCCAGGCAGGCGCTGGTCACCCGTGCCGACGCTCCGCTGCGGCTGGACGCGCTGATCGACGAGGCGGTGCTGCGGCGGCGCATCGGCGACCCGGCGATGACCGCCGGGCAACTCGACCACCTGCTCCACATGGCGCAGTTGCCGAACGTTCGGCTCCGGGTGGTGCCCGCGGATTGCGGCTATCACGACGGCATGGCGTCGGGCCGGTTCGTGCTGCTGGAGTTCGCCGAGACGGGTTCCGACGCGCGGCCGGAACCGCCGGTGGTCTACCTGGAGATGTTCACCGGGCCGGCCTACCTGGACAAAGGGCAGGAGATCGCCCGTTTCCGAGCGGCTTTCGCGAGCGTCGAGGCGGCGGCGGTCGACGCGCGCGAACGCATCGAGGACGCGCGGAAGGCGCTGTGACCGGCCACCGCATCCACGCTGGTCAGCACTTCGGCGGCCCCGGCAGAGCCCAGGTGTCGCTCAGGACCGCACGGTGCGTGGGCAGGGCCTGCTCGTAGACCTCGCGGCCCTTCTCGGTGAGGCAGACGAACACGGCGCGGCGGTCTTGCTCGCACATGGTGCGCCGGACCAGACCGTCGCGCTCCAGGCGCGCCACGGCCCGCGACAGCGCGCTCTGGCTGAGATAGATGTCGTTGGCGAGGTCGCTCATCCGGTAGTCGCCGCAGTTGGCGTCGACCAGCCGGTCCAGCGTCTCGAATTCGCTGAGCCCGATGTGGTGACCGTTCTGCAGCGCCTTCTCGAGCGCACAACTCACCGCGGCGTGCCGGTCGAGCAGCTCGCGCCACTCTCCAACCAGCCCGGCCTGCGCGGGAGCGCGCTGGGCTGTGCTCACGGTGGTCGGCTTCGACATGGCCCCATCTTAGTGGGCCCAGCATGTCCATGCAACTGCATTAAATGTGTTGGCATTTAATGCACGCGCATGTAATGTTCCCCGCATGACTTCACCAGCAACGCTCACGGCCGCTCAGGCGAGCGATCCGGCCAGATGGTCAGCCCGGCTCTGGGGCATGCTGATCACGCTGTGCATCGTGTTGTTCCTCGACGGCCTCGACGTCTCGATGATCGGTGTCGCGCTGCCGTCCATCGGCGCGGAACTCGATCTGTCAACCTCGACGCTGCAATGGCTGGTCAGCGGGTACGTCCTCGGCTACGGCGGTCTGTTGCTGCTCGGCGGTCGCACCGCCGATCTGCTCGGGCGGCGCAAGGTCTTCCTGATCGCGCTCGCGGTCTTCGCGGTCGCCTCGCTGGCCGGCGGTCTGGTCAGCTCCGGCCCGCTGCTGATCCTCACCCGCTTCGTCAAGGGCCTCGCCGCCGCGTTCACCGCGCCGACCGGCCTGTCCATCATCACCACGAACTTCGCCGAGGGCCCCGCCCGCAACAAGGCGCTGTCCATCTACACGGTGTTCGGCGCGGGCGGTTACTCCATGGGCCTGCTGTTCGGCGGCCTGATGACCGGTGTGGGCTGGCGCTGGACGTTCTTGCTTCCGGTGCCGATCGCACTCGCCGCGCTGGCCGCGGCCTTCGTGCTGGTGCCGAAGGACAAGCCCGCCGAGGAAGGCGGACACGACCTGCTCGGCGCGCTGCTGTCGACCGCGGCCATGTTGCTGCTGGTCTACACCGTGGTCGCCGCGCCGGAAGCCGGCTGGGCGTCGGTGCGCACCATCGGTTCGTTCGTCGCGGTCGCCGCGCTGTTCGCCGGGTTCGTCGCGGTGGAGAAGCGGGTGCGCTACCCGCTGGTTCGCCTCGGGATCCTGCGCAAGTCCTCGCTGGTCCGGGCCAGTCTCGCGATCGTCGCGGTGGCGGGTTCCTACTTCAGCTGGCAGTTCATCGTGACGCTGTACCTGCAGGACACGCTCGGCTGGTCGCCGCTGAAGCTGGCCATGGCGCTGCTGCCGGTCGGACTGCTGGTCGTGCTGTCGGCCTTCTTCTCCGACAAGCTCGTCGATCGCTTCGGCACGGGGCCGGTGATCGGCGTGACCATGACCGTGATGGCCGTCGGTTACCTGCTCTTCCTGCGGCTGGACACCGCGCCCTCCTACCTGACGATGCTGCTGCCCGCGGTGCTGCTGATCGGTATCGGATGGGTCGGCTTCCCGGCCATCAACATCCAGGCCACCAACGGCATCGATGACGAGGAACAGGGTCTCGCCGCCGGAGTGCTGCAAACGTCCATGCAGGTCGGCGCGGCCATCGTGCTCGCGGTGACCACGGCGATCATCGCCTCCGGCGCGCATGCCGACATCTCGGCCACCGGGATGCTCGACACCTACCGTCCCGGTCTGGAGTTCGCCGCGGGCGTGTCCATCGTCGGCGCGCTCGTCGCCATGCTGGCCTTCGCACCGCGCTTCCGCGGCCAGGAGCGGGCGGCGGACGAGGAGAAGGAACTGCAACTCGTCGGCTGACCGAGTGGTCGACACCGAGCGCCGTCACCCAGCATCGGGTGGCGGCGCTCGACGTATGCGGCTGATTCCGTGGGACCGGAGGATTCCGGCGGATGCGCCGGGCTGCTCTGTTCAGAGCGGCATCACGTTCGGCTCGCTCGTTCGGCTCACGAAAACGGCGGGGCCACAGAATCTTTCGCGGAGCGGATGAAGGTGAGCTCCCGGCCGTCGCGACCGACCCTCGGCCACTCGATGCCGAGCGTGGGATCGAACGCGTCGATGTCGTGGTCGAACTCCGGCTGGTACTCCAGGGAGCACAAGTAGGTGACCGTCGAGCCGTCCTCCAGCGAGAGGATCGCGTGGCCGAGCCCTTCGGACAGGAACACCGAGCGCCGGTCGACGTCGTCGAGCAGCACGCTGTCCCAGCGGCCGTAGGCCGGCGAGCCGGGACGCAGGTCGACGACCACGTCGAGGAACGCGCCGCGCACACACGTCACGTACTTCGCCTGTCCGGGCGGGTCCTCGGTGTAGTGGATGCCGCGCAGCACCCCCGCCGCCGACACCGAGCAGTTGACCTGCCGCAGATCGAACGGCCGCCCGGTCGCCTTCTCGAACTCCGAGGCCTTGAATCCCTCGAGAAACATGCCGCGATCGTCACCGTGCTGGCGCGGCGTGATCACCCACGCGCCCGGCACCGCGAGTTCCCGGAACTCCATGCTCACCAGTCCCGTCCGCGCTCGAGCAGGTCGAGCAGATAGCGTCCGTAACCGGAGCGGACCAGCGGTTCGGCCAGCGCGCACAGCTGCTCGTCGTCGATGAAGCCCATCCGCCAGGCCACCTCCTCGGGTACGCCGATCTTGAGGCCCTGCCGCTCCTCGATGGTGCGCACGTAATTGGCGGCGTCGAGCAGGGAATCGAAGGTA
Source organism: Nocardia sp. NPDC019323 (assembly GCF_044389845.1). NCBI lineage: Bacteria > Bacillati > Actinomycetota > Actinomycetes > Mycobacteriales > Nocardiaceae > Nocardia > Nocardia sp. NPDC019323. Next base: position 179,132 of record NZ_JBIRYN010000002.1, on the reverse strand, counting down.
CCGGTGTCCAGCCAGGCGGTACCCCGGGCGAGCACGTCCACGCTCAGGCGATCCTGTTCCAGGTAGGCGCGATTGATATCGGTGATCTCGTACTCGCCGCGCGCGGACGGCCGCAGCGACCTGGCGATCTCCACCACGTCGTTGTCGTAGAAGTACAACCCGGGAATGGCGTAGTTCGACCGCGGCGTTTTGGGCTTCTCCTCGATGGACACCGCACGCCCCTCGGTGAACTCGACCACGCCGTAGGCGGTCGGGTCCGACACCCAGTAGGCGAACACCGCGCCGCCGTCGATGCCGTGGAAGCGATTGAGGCTGGTGCCGAGGCCGGGACCGTGAAAGATGTTGTCGCCGAGTACGAGTGCCGCGCAATCGCCCCCGATGTGATCGGCGCCGAGGACGAAGGCCCTGGCCAGGCCGTCCGGCTCGGGCTGGACCACGTAGCTGAGCGACAGCCCGAACTGCGTGCCGTCGCCGAGCAGACGCTGGAACGCCGCCGCGTCGTCGGGCGTGGTGATCACCAGGATGTCCCTGATCCCCGCGAGCATCAGCGTGGAAAGGGGGTAGTAGACCATGGGTTTGTCGTAGACCGGGACCAGCTGCTTGCTCACCCCGCGCGTGATCGGGTGCAACCGGGAGCCGGTGCCGCCCGCCAGAATGATTCCGCGCATGCCATGGAGTCTGCCAGTTTCGCGGCTCCGGGATTCGGTGAGGTTCCGAGTAGTCCTCGATTCGGTTACGGGCGTTTCGCCGCGGCCGGGTTGGAGCGATTCTGTTGCGTAGGTCACGATGCGCATGGTGTTCTGAAAAAACACTGTGTGAGATGTCAGCGCCGACAGCTCGCCTGGGCTCGGTCCGGTCGTGATTCGGCGCGCCAGTTGTGAGGTAGGTGCGCGATGACGGCCAGAGACGGCGAGCCCGGCGTGGTGATGAATCCCAGGGGACCCAGTGCGCAATCGCGCTTACTGCTGGCCACCTGTATGGGCGTGGTCCGGCCGGTGCTGCGCACCCTCCCGGTCACCAAGGCGACCATTCCCCTCGGCGCGGCCACCGTCGACGGGCTGGCGAGGTTGCGTCCCCGGCCGCACGGCATCGACCGGGAGCAGGTCACGCTGCACCGCATGCGCTTGGAGATCATCCGTCCGGCGGGGGCGTCGCGCGCGCTGCGCCACGGTGCGGTGCTCTACATGCACGGCGGCGGCTTCGCGATCTGCAACACCCGCAGCCACCGCCCGGTCGCGGCGAGCCTGGCCCGCCGCACCGGCTTGCCCGTGATCAACGTCGAGTACCGCCAGTTGCCCCGCACGCGGATCAGCGACTCGGTGGGAGACTGCCTGGCGGCCTACCGCTGGCTGCTGCGCCATGGCGCGGACCCGGCGCGCATCGTCTTCGCGGGTGATTCGGCGGGCGGGTACCTCACCTTCGCGACCGCGCTGCTGGCCCTGGAGTCGGGGCTGCCCGCGCCGGCCGGGCTGGTGGGCTTGAGCCCGTTGCTGGACCTGGACTACGGGGCGAAGCGCGATTACGTCAACGTCGCGCGGGATCCCTACATCCCGCTGTCGGCGCTGGAAGCCGTGGTGCGCATCGGCGCGGAGGTCGACGGGGCGCTCGATCCGATTCTGTCGCCGGTCAACGCGGTGCTGTCCGCGCTTCCTCCGGTGCTGCTGATCGCCGCGGAGGACGAGGTGCTGCGCTTCGACTCGGAATTGATGGCGCAGCGGCTCACCGCGGCGGGCGTGCCGAACGCGCTGGAACTGTGGCGCGGCCAGGTACACGCCTTCATGAGCATCGCGCCGAATCTGCCGGAGAGCAGGGCGGCGCTGGCGCGGGTCGCCCGGTTCGTGCGGGCCCGCATCGCGGACGACCAGCAGGCGCGGACGGCTTGACCGTCCGGCCTTTCCAGGCGAGCCTCGCCCCGCACTCGGCCGGGACGGGGCTCGCGTCCTGTGCGGGTTTTCAGCTATTCCGCGCCGGCCCGCGCTGGACGCAATTGATTCCACCTGAGAGTTATTCGCTCTTGATAGTGCAGGTCAGCACCCGGCGAAGTTTCTAAGTTCCATATTGTTCAGTATTTGTTCACTTCGCGGCCGTCGACGGAATAATGGAGGCCCCGCTCGGCGCGAACGCGCGAGCGGGGCCTCCGATGGATTCAGTTGTGTGCGTTCGGCCGCGGATTACTTCGGGGCGTTGAACGGCTGGTTGATGGTGGTGAAGTACTGGATCGCGGCGCCGATGGCGACCGGGGCGGTGATCAGCAGCTGGCCCGCCAGGGTGCCCAGGGCGCCGACGGCGATGATGCCGCCGAGGCAGCCGATGGCCGCGGCCGGGATGAACGCGCCGAACAGGCCGACGATGGCCGCGGAGGCGACGGTCGCGCCCGCGATGCCGCCGAGCACGCAACCGACGGCGCCGCCGCCGATGCCGCCGACCAGGGTGCCGATGGTGGCGCCGGTGGAGATGGTGTCCTTCATGCGGTTGAAGGCGGCCTGCTCACGGTCGTACTCGCTCTTCCAGGGCGCCTTGTCCTCGAAAGGCAGGGCGACCGGCTTGTAGGTCGCGTGCGCCATGTCGAACTGCGGGGTCAGGGTGGCGGTGCGGTCCGCGATCTCGGCAGCGATCGGGAACTCGAAGTCGTCCACCCGGAAGGTCAGCGGCATGCCGGTGAGCACGTCACCGTTGGCGGCCTTGACCTTGAACGTGCCGTCCTCGACGACCATGGAACCGGCATCGGTCGTGATGATGGACTGGGTGTCGGTCGCGTGCGCGGTGAAGTTCACCGCGCCGTCGGCCTCGGAGGCCGGAGCCGCGTTGACGGTGCCGGCGGTGACGCCGAGAGCGGCGATCAGCAGCGCCGACGTCGCGGCGAATTTCCTCATCAGCATTTTGTTTGGAACCTCTATTGAAGCGTTCGGAGGGGACTAGACGAGCAAAATCTAGAGCAGCTAACGCGTGGTGAACCCTTTGTGACTGTTTATTCAAATTTTGTTCACCGTCGTGACCCACGGCGTGGTGGGGTCGCGGAAATAGGGGTGCTGACCGGCCTTTTCGATAGCGAACAAATCCGGGAGTTCCAAACGCTGGGAAGTCAATGAGACGAACGTCACAGATCGGAACCATGGAGATCGGTTAGACGACACCGCGTTTCGAGTCCGTCGCCCGGGCGGCGTGGCCCCACGTACAGTCATGGGGTGCGATTGCTCGTCACCGGTGGCGCCGGTTTCATCGGCGCGAACTTCGTCCAGCAGACCGTGTCCGACCACCCGGATACGTCCGTCACCGTCCTCGACGCCCTGACCTATGCCGGGAACCGGGCCTCCCTCGACCCGGTGGCCGACCGCATCGAGTTCGTGCACGGCGACATCGCCGACCTCGGCCTGGTGGACGACCTGGTCGGCCGCGCCGACGCGGTGGTGCACTTCGCCGCGGAGTCGCACAACGACAACTCCCTCGCCGAGCCGTGGCCGTTCGTGCAGACCAATATCGTCGGCACCTACTCCCTGCTCCAGGCCGTGCGCAGGCACGACGTGCGCTACCACCATGTCTCCACCGACGAGGTGTACGGCGACCTCGCCCCGGACGACCCGGCCTTCACCGAGACCACCCCGTACAACCCGTCCAGCCCGTACTCGGCCACCAAGGCATCGAGCGATCTGCTGGTGCGCGCGTGGACCCGCTCGTTCGGCGTGCGCGCCACCATCTCCAACTGCAGTAACAATTACGGCCCCTACCAGCACGTGGAGAAATTCATCCCGCGCCAGATCACCAATCTGATCGATGGGGTGCGCCCCCGGCTCTACGGGGCCGGACATCAGGTGCGCGACTGGATCCACGTCCACGACCACAATCGCGCCGTATGGGAGATCCTGCACCGGGGCCGGATCGGGCAGACCTACCTGATCGGCGCCGACGGTCAACTCGACAACAAGTCGGTGGTGCGGATGATCCTCGCGGAGTTCGGCCGCGACCCCGAGGACTTCGACCACGTGACCGACCGGCCCGGCCACGACCAGCGCTACGCGATCGACGCGACGCTGCTGCGTTCCGAACTCGATTGGCGCCCCCGTTACGCGGACTTCCGCGCCGGACTCGCGGCGACGATCCAGTGGTACCGGGACAACGAATCCTGGTGGCGTCCGCACAAAGCCGCTACCGAGCGGGCCTACGCCGACGCGGGCGAGCGGACGCTGAGCGCGACGGGAGACTGAAGCCGCGCGACGCGCCGCTCAGCCCCAGACGATGGTGTAGTACTTCGCCGCCGCCGCGACCAGCGCCACGGTCGTCGCCACCAGCACCGTGACGGCCGGGCCCACCGACGGTGTCTTTCCGGTGGCGTCGGTCAGCCGCAACGGCAGCCAGCGCAGCAGCACCGCCAGCGTGACGATCGCCAGCGGAACGAAGTAGCGGCCCTGGACGCCGTCGATGATGTAGTAGCCGACCGGCGTGAAGGACATGTAGAGCGTCACGTAGATCATCGCGACGCTCGCGGCCATGGTGAGCGCGACGATCAGGGTGCGGCGGAAAGCCGGTGCGGTCATCCGCTCCGCGACGCCGATGCTCACCGCGAACGCCAGCAGGCAGGCCAGCATGGACAGGGCGGGCACGTCGACGTAGGCGAAGCCGAGTTCGCCGAAGAACTGGCTGAACCAGCGCTGGTCGCGCAGGGCGATGCTCTCGCCGAACACGTGCGCGAACTCCGGCGGATCCCGCAGGATGCCGCTGAGCTGGTCGCCCGGCCGCACCGAATGCCACTGGTGCGGGGGCCGCATCAGGCCCATGCCGTCGCCGGTCGGCGCGGCGATCTTCATCCACACCGCGAACGCCAGCGCTCCGGCCGCCGCGAAGACCCACGGAATCCAGCGCCGCCATCCGCTGAACCCGAACCGATCGGCGGGCACCAGGGCGACCAGCAGCGCGAGCAGCACGTAGGTGGGCTTGCTCACCGGCAGCAGGATCGTCGCGCCCAGCAGCGCGCCGATCTCGGCCCGGTTCAGGCGCTCGCCGAGGAACACGGCCTTCACCAGCAGCGCCGAGACCAGGATGGCCAGTGCGTTGGTCATGGTGTCCGCGGTGACCGTCCCCGCCTGGAACACCGCGATCGGCAGCACGGCGACGGTGAACGCCAGCCACTGCACCCGGTGCGCGCGCAAGGCGTACAGGCCGAATCCGACCACGGCGAGGTAGGCCGCCAGCCCGGCGAACCGGGTGAGCAGCAGCAGGCCGCCCACGTTCAGTCCGAAGAGCTCGCCGAGGCGGATGCCGATGGCGGCCGGGATGTAGGGCACCGGCGAGTACGCCGCGGTGTTGGTGAACCACACCGGTTCGGTGGCGTCCGAGACCGCGGCGCCGGTCAATTGGTCGTAGCGCGCCGGGTCGGCCACCATGGGGTCCGGCTCTTCGGGGTTGGTGGTGTAGTCCCGCAGGGCGTAGCCCATCAGCTCGGTGATGCTGGCCGGGACGTCTCCGCCGTAGGCGATGCCGCGATCGTCGTGGATCCGCTGCGGCAGGAATCCGCCGTGGGCGACCTGGTAGGCGCGACCGAACTGGGTGATCTCGTCATGTCCCCAGAACGGCGGGGCCAGAACGGTGAACAGCGCGCCGAAGATGGTCGCGAGCAGCGTGAAGGCGATCGTCGCCGCGCCCAAGCGCGTCACCACGCGCGCCGCCCGGCCTTTCGCGGACCGGTCCGAGCCGTTGGCCGCCTCTTCGGCGTCCAACGCGGGAAGCGGTGCGGTGTCGGTCGCGGGTAGCGGTGCGGTGTCCGATGGCTCGACCGGATTCTCTTCCGGCGTGGCGGTTCGATCCGCCGAGGTCGTCACCGTTCGGCTCCGCCGTTGCCGTGCGGGTCCTCCGCACCCACCGCGTGGTAGCGCAGGTAGACCAGGCGCGCGGCCTCGTGCCTGGAGCGCCGGATGCCGTCGAGGATCAGGCCCGCGGTCCACGCGAGGCTGCCCAGCAGCAGCAAGGTGAAGCCGAGGAACAGCGTCGGGAACCGCGGCACCGTGTGGCTGTTGTAGAACTCCACGATGATCGGGATGGTCAGGATGATCGAGACCAGCCAGCTCAGCGTGCCGAACAGGCCGTAGAACGCGACCGGCCGCTCGTGGCGGGCCAGTCCGATGATCAAGGCGAGGATCTTGAAGCCGTCGTGATAGGTGCGCAGCTTGCTCTCGCTGCCAGCGGGACGGTCGCGGAAGCCGACCGGCACCGCGGTCTGCGGCACCCGTAGGTGCAGGGAATGCACCGTGAGCTCGGTCTCGATCTCGAATTCGCGGGACACCGCGGGGAAGCTCTTCACGAAGCGGCGGGAGAACACCCGGAAGCCGGAGAGCATGTCCTCGACGTTCTCGCCGAACACCTTCCCGACCACGCCGTTGAGCACCTTGTTGCCGGTCTCGTGCCCAGCGCGGTAGGCCGAGGCGCCCTCGTCCTGCTTGCGCACGCCGAGCACATGGTCGTAGGGGCCGTCGAGCAGCGTCTTGATCATCATCGGCGCGGCGGACGCCTCGTAGGTGTCGTCGCCGTCGATCATCAAGTACACGTCGGCCTCGATGTCGGCGAAGGCGCGGCGCACCACATTGCCCTTGCCCTTGGTGTTCTCGTACCGCACGATCGCTCCGGCCTCGCGGGCGCGCTCGGCGGTCTTGTCCGTGCTCAGATTGTCGTAGACGTAGACGACGATTCCCGGCACGGCGGCCTGCAGATCGGCCACGACCTTGGCGACCGAGGCCTCTTCGTTGTGACACGGAACCACGGCGGCAATACGGAGCTCGGTGGAGTCCACCCGGGTCAATCCTCGCGATCGGTGAATGTGGGAACACGGGGAGGGTACAGGGAACTCACAGCTTGCGCGTGGCCGACCTCACCGTCCGCGGGAGCGGAATTTCCCCGCGCGGGGGCTCGGGTGTTCCTGCGGTACCGTCGGGCCGTGCCATCCAGTGAGTCCACCGCGCCAGCGGGCGAGCCAGTGACGCAGGAGACCGGAGCGGTCGTCGGCAAGGTGCTGAGCGCGCTGCGCCGAGGCGGGGCCTTCCTGGTGGTCGGCGCCGTCGGCTTCCTGGTCGACGCGGGCACGTACAACCTCCTGGTCTTCTGGGGTGGCGAGGGCGTGCTCTATCACTACCCACTGCCTGCCAAGATCATCGCGATCGCGGTGGCGACGGTGGTGACCTATTTCGGCAACAAATGGTGGACCTTCGCGCACAAACAGACCGACAACCCCGGGCGCGAGTACCTGTTGTACGCCGTGTTCAACGTGATCGCGATCGGCCTGCAACTCGGTTGTCTCGGCTTCTCCCGCTACGTGCTCGACCTGTCGAGCCCGCTGTCGGACAACATCTCCGGTACGTTGATCGGGCAGATCGTGGCCGTGATTTTCCGGTACTGGGCCTACGACAAGTTCGTCTTCACCGGAGCGCGCGCGGGCGATGGCGGTGCCACCGACAACGAATCGGCGAACGTTTAGCAATGCTTCGTGCACACGTCGGCGTGGCTGTACGGCGGGCAACCGCACAGGGCGGTTGATATCCTCACCCCCGCCGTGAAGGCATCGAGGGGCGTGTCTGTCCCGTCCGGCACAATGAGAATTTCGAGGATTTCATGGATCAGTCGGCTATCGAGGCCGTTACCGAAACAAACGATCGCTCGACGGCCGCTGAGGCGCCTGCCGCGCTGCGCGCCGACCATCGGGCGCCGGACCGGCTCGTGCTCCAGCGCGGTATCTTCACCGGTCCTTCGGCGAAGGTGAGCGACGAGTTGTACGCCGTCGTGAAGGGTGGCGCGCACCGCGACCGCCAGACCCTGCGCTTGGACAAGGGCGCGAGCGCGCACACAAACACCTACTTCGGCCGGTTCGCCGCCAGCTACTGGCAGCGTTGGACCACGGTCACCGAGGTGCGGGTCACCATGGTGCTCGACGTCGCCGCCAAGGCGAACATCCGCCTGGTGGCCTCCGACATCGCGGGTCACCGCAGGATCATCGACACCCAGCGGGTCGCCGCGAGCGGTTCGGTCACCCTGACCGCCCCGCTCGACCAATACGTCGACGGCGGCGCCCTGTGGCTGGAGTTCGACGCCGTCGGCGGCGCGCTCGGCATCGCGGAGCTGGCCTGGAGCGCCGTCGCGCCGGAACGCGTCCGCCCGGTCGCCATCGCGATCTGCACCTTCAACCGGGCCGCCGACTGCGCCGAGACGGTCGCGGCGCTGTCCTCCGATCCGACCGTGCTGGCCGCCATCGACGCGGTGTACGTCGTCGATCAGGGCACCGATCTGGTGGAGAACCGGCCGCGCTACCAGGAGGTCGCGCCGGTCTTCGGCGAGAAGCTGCGCTACCTGCGTCAGCCGAACCTCGGCGGCGCGGGCGGCTTCACCCGTGGGCTATACGAGGTGTCGGCGGTCAACGAGCACGCCGACGTCATCCTGATGGACGACGACATCCTGTGCGAACCGGAGACGGTGCTGCGCCTGAACGCGTTCGCCAACCTGACGGTCGAGCCAACTCTGGTCGGCGCGCAGATGTTGTTCCTGCTCAACCCCGATTACCTCAACGTCGGCGCCGAGGAGGTGCACCTGAACCGGCTGCGGCACGGCCAGAAGGTGCCCAAGGCGCTGCGCAACACCAGCATGCTGAAGAAGAACCAGGAGCGCCGCGTCGACGCCGGCTACAACGCCTGGTGGACCTGCCTCATCCCGGCCGAGGTGGTCGCGAAGATCGGCCTGCCGATCCCGATCTTCTTCCAGTGGGACGACGTGGAATACGGCATCCGGGCGCGCGAGCACGGTTTCGTCACCGTCACGCTGCCCAACGCCGCGGTCTGGCACGCGGACTTCTACTGGAAGGACTACGACGACTGGGCGCGCTACTTCAGCACCCGCAACTCGCTGATCGTCGGCTCGCTGCACACCGAGCTGGACGGTAAGGACATCGCGGGCAGGCTGTTCCGTGAGATGGCCGAGCAGTTGGTCGCGATGCAATACGGCTTGGTGCACACCACGCTGCAAGGCATCGAAGACTTCTTGAAAGGCCCGAAGGTGCTGCACGACGGCGGGATCGAAGCGCTGGCCGCCGCGCGCAGCAGCCGGGCGGACTACCCGGAGACGATCAAGCATCCGGCCGCGACCCCGCCGGTCCGCTCGGCGGACATCCAGCTGCGCCGTGCCGGTGGCGAACCCAGTCGCGCGAAATTGGTCTTGATCAAGCGCGCGATCAATCAGTGGCTCGGCCGCACCCAGCACGGCATCATCGGCGTCACCAGGGAAGACGCCTACTGGTGGCATGTCTCGCTGTTCGACCACGTGGTGGTCACCGACGCCTCGCAATCCGGCGTCCGTGTGCGTCAGCGCGACAAGGCCCGCGCGCTGCGATTGCTGCGTCGCATGGTGCGTGTGCTGCGGCGCTTGCGCCGGGAGCTGCCCGCCCTGCAGGCGCAGTACCGCGCCGCCATGCCCGAGCTGACCAGCCGCGAGAACTGGGAGCGGTTGTACGGGATCGAGAAGTCCGGCGCTCCGCGCGCCTGATCCGAGTGCCCCCGAAACCGCGTTGACCGGTTCCGGGGGCATGCCCGTATCTTGCGCGCGTCAGAGAAAGAGGTCGGTGGTCAATTCGCCGTCGCCGGGGGTGACGCGGTACTTGTCCAGGTCGGTGATGCCGTGCGCGGCCAGGACCTCGTCGTCGATGAAGAAGTTGCCGCTGGTCTCCTTGCCGGGCGAGGTCAGCACCAGGTAGGCGGCGTCGGCGTAGATGTCGGGGGTGCGGGAGGTGGAGATCATCTCCTCGCCGCCGAGCAGGTTCTTCACCGCCGCGGTGGCGATCGTGGTGCGCGGCCACAGCGAGTTGACGCCGATGCCGTCGCCCTTGAGTTCCTCGGCCAGCCCCAGCGTGGTCAGCGACATGCCGTACTTGGCGATGGTGTAGCCCAGCGCCATGCCTGCCCACTTGGGGTCCAGGTTGAGCGGCGGGGACAGCGTCAGGATGTGCGGGTTGCGCCCCGCCTTCGCCGATTCGCGCAGATGCGGGATGCTCAGTTTGGACAGCAGGAAGCTGCCCCTGCAGTTGATGTCCTGCATCAGGTCGTACTTCTTCATCGGCAGCGCGTCGGTGGGGGACAGGTCGATCGCGGAGGCGTTGTTCACCACGATGTCGATGCCGCCGAACCGCTCGACCGTCCGGCGCACGGCCTCGGCCACCGACTCGTCGACGCGGACGTCGCCCACGAACGGCAGCACCTGCCCGCCGGCCGCCTCGAGTTCCGCGGCGGCGGTGTGGATGGTGCCGGGCAGCTTGGGATGCGGCTGATCGGTCTTCGCGATCAGGGTGATGTTCGCGCCGTCGGCCGCGGCCCGCTTGGCGATCTCCAGCCCGATGCCGCGACTGCCGCCGGACATGATCATCGTCCGACCGGCTAGCGGCTTGGATCCCGGTTCCGTCATCTGACCTGCTCCTTCGTTTCCGCCGCAGGCAGCAGCCCGCGGCTGTACGCGCTTGCAGACCAATCGTAAACCCGCTCTCTATGCAACCAGTTGCATAGCAGGTGTGAAGAGAGGGCACCGGCGCGCCGGTGCCCTCTCTCGGTTCAGGCCGTCGCGGCGATCAGCACGATGTTCAGCAGGAACATCAGGCCGACCAGGGCCCACACGATGTACAGGAACAGCATGCCCGGCGCCTTCTGCGGAACCGGCCCGATCGCGCCGTTGAGGAAGATCACCACCGGCGCCTTGTAGTAGAACCGGGTGGCCTGCCCCTCGGCGATCGGCACGGTCACGTTGGCCGGACCCATGTCGAACAACCAGGGGGTGGTGACCCGGACGTGGTACTGGCCGGGGCCGACCGGAATGTGGTTCGCGCCCCAGCGGGTGTTGGGCACCCGCTGCCCGTTGACCAAGATCTTCGGCTTGGTCAGCGCGAGCATGAACGTCCAGAGCGAATACGAGGCATCGATGGTGATGCCAGGCGGATCGGCGGGCGCGCCGTAGCCCTGCGGACCGTACGGTTGCGGCTGACCGTACGGTTGCGGCTGGCCATACGGCGGCTGCCCGTAGGGCTGCGGCTGCCCGTACTGCGGTGCCTGCTGGCCGAATTGGGGCGCAGGCTGCCCGTACGGCGGCTGGCCCGGCTGCGGTTGGGCGAGGTGCGGTTGACTCGGATGCTGCCCCGCGGGCGGCGCGTACTGCGCGGGCGCCTGCGGCGGCGGGTACTGGCCGACTGGCGGCTGCTGACCGAATGTCGGCTGTCCGGGCCATTGGCCGGGCTGCTGACCGGGTGGCGGGTACCCGCCGGGCTGACTCATCTATCCCTCCCAGATAGCGAACGATGCGAGGGGCACCCTACCGTGCCCCCGCTCGATCAGCGTCGCGAGTTCCGTTCCCGGAACATCTTGCGGTGGTGCTTGGTGATGTCCCGCCAGGCTCGCTCGCGTTCGGCTCGCAGCCGCTTGTCGGTGCGCGCCAGCATCCACTCGTTCTCCCGCGCCAGCTTGTCGTAGCTGTCGAGCCTGCGCTGGGTGAGTTCGCCGTTGTCGATCGCCTCCCGCACGGCGCACCCCGGTTCGCCGTGGTGAGCGCAGTCGCCGAAACGGCACTGCGCGGCAAGGGTTTCGATGTCGCTGAAGGTCTTCTCGATGCCTTCGCCCGCGTCCCACAGTCCGATGCCGCGCAGCCCGGGGGTGTCGATCAGGGTGCCGCCGCCGGGCAGCGGGCGCAGCTCCCGGTGCACCGTGGTGTGCCTGCCTTTCTTGTCGGTGTCGCGGACCGCGTTGGTGGCGAAGACCTCCGCGCCGAGCAGCGCGTTGGCGAGGGTGGACTTCCCAGCGCCGGAGGGTCCGAGCAGCGCGACGGTGCCGTCGAGCAGCGCCGTGAGCACGTCGAGCCCGAGGCCGGTGCTCGCGCTCACCTCGAGCACGGCTGCGCCAGGTGCCGCGGCGCGGACCTGGGCGAGCGGAAGGTCTTCGGCCGCGTCGGCCTTGGTGAGCAGCACGATCGGCTGGGCGTTGCTCTCCCAGACGAGCGCGAGCATGCGTTCGATGCGGCCGAGATCCACGTCGCCGTCGGCGGCGGTGCAGATCAGCACGGTGTCGACATTGGCGGCGAGCACTTGGCCATGCGATCGGCCGGATGCGGAGGACCGCGTGATCGCCGACCGGCGCGGCAGCAACCGGCGCACCGCGGAGCCGGCATCGATGGTCACCCAGTCGCCGGTGCACAGTCCGCCGACCTCGGAATCGGGGCGCGGGCAACGGGCGCGGGTGAGCCCGTTCGGCGTGGCGACGTCGCATTCACTGCGATCCATCCGGATCACACGCGCGGGCACACAGTCTTCCTCGATCATCGAGGCGTAATGCGAGGCAACGGCTTCGGTCCAGCCGTAAGGGACGAGAAGGTCGTGGTCGACCATGATGGAAGGAATCCTTCGTCGGGCGCCGAACCCGACGGAGGGTTCAGCGAGCGGAGAATGAGGGGGAGTTTCGTGTGGCGGCATGACGGACGTCAGCGCGCCTGAGCACGGCAACCCGAACGTTCCTCGTCACGGTCCACACCTCCTTACCTCTCTCGCAGTCCCCATCACCTTCGCATCCGCCCCCCGCCGCTCGCAACCGAATTTCGGGCCTCGCGCATCGAGCCGATGCGCTACCCGGCCTCAGTCCGGTTTGCCGAACTGCTCGTGCCGGCCGAGGGAGCGCAGGTGGAACCATTCGCGCAGGCCCGCCGGGTCGCGGCGGGTGACGAGGAAGAACCAGGAAAAGCGAATCCACTCCTGCGGCAGCAGCTTTCGCATACCGGGCTGAGACATCAGGTAGCCGCGATTGCGGTAGGTGAAATAGCGCTTCACCGGATCGTCGGGGTATTGCGTGTGCATCCGCCCGCCGAGAATCGGCTTGAACTCGGCGGCGCCGTTGGGATGCAGATACGCCGTCTGCAGGCAGGTGCCGAACGGCAGCCCCGAGCGCACCAGCCTGCGATGCACCTCCACCTCGTCACCGCGCACGAACAGGCGCAGGTCGGGCACGCCGATCACGTCCACCGCCTGCGCGGAGATCAGCGCGCCATTGAACAGCGAGGCGATGCCGGGGAGGAAATCGTCGTCGCCGAGTTCCGAGCGCAGCCTGCGCCAGACCACGCCGCGGCGCAGCGGGAAGGCGAGACGGTCGGGCTCGTCGATATCGCAGACCACCGGTGAGACCTCGACCAAACCGTGCCGGCTCGCGCAGTCCAGCAGCGTGGACAACACGTCGGGGCCTTCGGGTCTGCCGTCGTCGTCGGCCAGCCACACCCAGTCCGCGCCGATGCTCAACGCGTGCAGCATGCCGAGCGCGAACCCGCCCGCGCCGCCGAGATTGTGCGCCGAGCCCAGGTAGGTGGACTCCACCGGTTGGTCGCGCACCAGATCGGCGACCTCGGATTCGTTGCCGTTGTCCACCACGATCAGGTGATCCACCGGCCGGGTCTGCGAGGTGACGACTTTCAGCGACTCGGCGAGCAGTTCGCGGCGCTTGTGCGTGACCACGACGGCCACGATGCGCTGCTGTGCGTTCGGCTCCGCCGCTACGGACTTCGCGGCGAGTTCGACGACATCCTCCGGCACGGAGCCGATCCGGGCCTGCGCCCCTTCGTCGATCGGGGTGTCCTGCCCGGTCGGCTCACTCATGCTGCGGCCTTTCCTGCATGAGCGGGGCGCTGCGTGGTTACGCTTCGCTGCCGCCTCCGGGCCTGACCGCTCATGCTGTGTCGGTTTGTCGCATGAGCGGGGCGCTGCGTGGTTACGCTTCGCTGCCGCCTCCGGGCCTGACCGCTCATGCTGTGTCGGTTGTCGGCATGAGCGGGGCCCTGCGTGGTTACGCTTCGCTGCCGCCTCCGGGCCTGACCGCTCATGCCTGGTTCCGCTCCAATTCTCGGTCGTCCGACTTCTCGGCCCGTTCGGCTTCCATCTCGCGCAGCACGGTCGCGACGTGATTCCCCGCCTCCGGCCCCTCATAGGCTCGCACCACTTCTTCGATGCCGCCACGCAACCGGATCTGGCCGTGGTCGATCCACAGCGCCGTATCGCACAGCTGCGCAAGGAATTCGTTGGAATGGCTGGCGAAGACCAGGATGCCCGAACGCGCCACCAGCGACTGCAACCGCTTGCGGGCCTTCTTCATGAATTCCGCGTCGACCGCACCGATGCCCTCGTCGAGCAGCAGGATCTCCGGATCGATCGAAGTGACCACGCCCATCGCGAGACGCACCCGCATACCGGTGGAATAGGTGCGCAGCGGCATGGACAGGTATTCGCCGAGCTCGGTGAAATCCGCGATCTCATCGATCTTCGACAGCATCTGCTTGCGAGTCTGCCCGAGGAACAGCCCCCGGATGATGATGTTCTCGTACCCGGAGATCTCCGGATCCATGCCGACGCCGAGGTCGAACACCGGCGCCACCCGTCCGCGGATGCGCGCGCTGCCGCGCGAGGGCTCGTAGATCCCCGAAAGCAGGCGCAGCAGCGTCGATTTGCCCGCGCCGTTGTGCCCGACCAAGCCGACCCGGTCGCCCTCTTTCAGCGACAGGTTGATGTCCCGCAGGGCCTCGACCACGACGACGTCGGATTTGTTGCGTCCGATCGCGCCGCCCGCCTTGCCGAGGAACGCCTTTTTCAACGACCGCGATTTGGCGTCGAAGATCGGGAATTCGACCCAGGCCTCCTGGGTCTCGATACTCACACGACTCATCGGGGCGCTCCTATACCCAGTACGGTACGCGCGAACGGAACTGCTTCATGGCGAGGATCGCCACGATCCAGCCCAGCAGGGTGATCACGCCGACCACCACCCAGTGCCGCGGTTCCTGCGGTTCGCCGAGCAGGGGCGCCCGGACGATTTCGAGATAGTGGAACGTCGGCACGAGTTCGGCCAGCTTCGCGCGGTCGCCGTTGCCCATCTGCGATTGCAGCGTCTTGGTCGTCCACATGACCGGGGTCAGCACGAACAGCATGAGTGTTGTGCTGCCGAGAATCGGCGCGATGTCGCGGTAACGCGTGCTGAAGATGCCGAACACGATCGACACCCACATCGAATTCAGGAAGATCAGCGCGATCGCCGGAATCGCCATGAGGCTGGCCACCCCGAGATGGCGCCACACCCCGAACGCGGCGAGCATCACCAGGTAGATGACCATGTTGTGGGCGAAGAACAGCAGTTGCCGCCACACCAACCGGTAGACGTGCACGCTCAGCGCCGAGGGAAGCTGCTTGATCAGGCCCTCGTTGGCGATGAAGACCTCCGAACCCTCCAGGATGCTCGCGCTGATCACATTCCAGATGATCAGCCCGACCGTCACGTACGGCAGGTACTCGCGCAGCGGCTGGCCGAGCAGCGCCGCGTACAGCACACCCATCGCGACGGCCTGCAAGCCGGTGGCGATGGTGATCCAGAACGGCCCCAGCACCGAGCGGCGGTAGCGCTGCTTGATGTCCTGCCAGCCGAGCGACAGCCACAACTCCCGCTGGGCGAAGCCGCCTGCGAAGTCCTGGAACGCGCGCCGGAACGTCTGCGAGTCGGGCACGATCTTCGCCTCGGTGGCACCGGCGTGCAGGGTCTGCGTCTCCGGTGCGGCCGCGCTCACCGCGGCCTCCGGTGCGTCGTCGCCGGACGGACCCGTGTGCTCGCCCGATGGGGTCGGCGAGCTGTCATCTGAACGCGCTTGGTCATCGGAACCAACTGAGCTCTCTTCAGGACGCACCGCACCCGGTTCGGAGACCGAGTCGGAGCGAGCGGCAGCGGCGGGCACGGTGCACGAGACTACCCCGGCGGCTTCCCGCCCACGTGTGGCACACGCGCGTCGCCGGTCTCACAGGTACTGGCCGGAACCGCCGGTGACGTGACCGGCTTGGCCGCCGCGCGGGTCGGCGGCATTGAGTCCGGGCGGCAGCGCGCCCTGACGCATCTGCTCGAGCTGCGCGCGGGCGGCCATCTGCTGGGCGAACAGCGCGGTCTGGATGCCGTGGAACAGGCCCTCCAGCCAGCCGACCAGCTGGGCCTGCGCGATCCGCAGCTCGGCGTCGGAAGGTACGGCGTCGTCGGTGAACGGCAGGGTGAGCCGCTCGAGCTCGTCGCGCAGTTCGGGGGCCAGGCCCTGCTCCAGCTCACGCACCGAGGACGTGTGGATCTCCTTGAGGCGATTGCGGCTGGCCTCGTCCAGCGGAGCGGCGCGCACTTCCTCGAGCAGCTGCTTGATCATGGTGCCGATCCGCATGACCTTCGCGGGCTGCTCGACCATGTCGGCGAGCGACTCGCCGGCGTCGTCCCGGTCGTCCTTCTTGTCCTTGTTATCGTCGGTCACCACCTGCGCGGTGAAGGGCGCCTCCGATCCGGCAGCGGCGGGGATGGCCAACGGCCTGCCGTCGGGTCCGACAACGACGATGTGGTCCGGTGCCTCGTCCGAGTGCGTCATGGTCCCTATCATGTCGTGTTCGCTCGGAACGCGCTAAGCCGGTGCTCCGCGGGCGGGCGCACCGGGCAGGGTGCGGCGCGTGTCGCCGGTACGCACCGCCGTGCGAGCCGGCGTTCTATTCTGTTCGGGTCGTGTGGTTCGGATTTGTCGAAAGTCGGTCGCCATGCTGAGTCCCAGGTCGCTGTGCTCTCGCCACGATGTGGAGGGGAACGCGGTTACACAGGCTCGCCCGCTGCCCTTAGAGTGGCCAGCATGACTTACGACGTCGCGCGGGTTCGGGGCCTGATACCGTCCCTGGGCGACGGCTGGATCCATCTCGACCCGCAAGCGGGGATGCTGGTCCCGGACGCGGTATCCCGAGCGGTTTCCACGGGTTTTCGAACCTCTTCTTTCTCCCATATCGGCCGAACCGCCGCGGCCGTGCGCAGCGCGGCGATTCTGGACGCGGCTCGCGAAGCCGTGGCGGACCTGGTCGGCGGCGACCCGGCGGGTGTCGTGCTCGGCCCCGACCGCGCGGTGCTGCTGGCCTGGCTCGCCGAATCCCTGAGTTCCCGTCTCGGCCTCGGCACCGGCATCGTGCTCTCCCGGCTGGACGACGAGGCCAACGTCGCGCCGTGGCTGCGCATCGCCAACCGCTACGGCGCGCACGTGCGCTGGGCGGAGGTGGAGATCGAGACCTGCGAGATGCCGTCCTGGCAGTTCGAAGAGCTGATCGGACCGACGGCGCGCCTGGTCGCGCTCACCGCGGCCTCGCCCATCGTCGGCTCGGCGCCCGCGGTGCGAGTGGCCGCGGACCGGGTGCACGAGGTGGGCGGCCTGCTGGTGGCGGACGCGTTCGGCGCCGCGCCCTACGCGCTGATCGACATCGAGGAACTGAACGCCGACGTCGTCGCGCTGAGCGCCCCGGCATGGGGCGGTCCGCAGATCGGCGCGCTGGTCTTCCGCGACCCCGCGTTCCTGGACCGGATCCCGTCCATGTCGCTCAACCCCTACGCCAAGGGCGCCGAGCGGCTCGAGGTCGGCGGGCACCAGTACGCGTTGCTCGCCGGCCTGACCACCTCGATCGACTTCCTGGCCGGGCTGGACGAGCGGGCGCACGGCACCCGGCGCGAGCGGCTGGAGATGTCGATCACCTCGTTGCAGGACTACCACGACCAGCTGTTCGAGCACTTGATGAGCGTGCTCGACTCGATCCCCAGTCTCACCGTGATCGGCCGTGCGTCCACCCGCATTCCCACGGTCAGCTTCACCCTCGCTGGCATGCAGGCGGAGAAGGTCGCGGCGAAGCTCGCCGACAACCGGATCGGCACGGTGAGCGGCGTGCACGGCGGCAGCAGGCTGCTGGACGCGCTCGGCGTCAACGACGAGGGCGGCGCGGTGACCATCGGCCTCGCGCCCTACACCACCAAGTTCGAGATCGATCAGCTCGGCAGGGCGCTGCTGGCGCTGGAGTGAGCGCCGCTCACAGGTCGGCCACTCGCAGCACCACCTTGCCGAACACCTCGCCGGAATCCAGCAGCCGGTGTGCTTCGGCGGCCTCTTCGATCGGCACTTCGGCCGCGATGACGGGCGCCACCGTGCCGTCGGCGATCAACGGCCACAGCTGCTTGCGCACCTCGGCCACGATCTCGGCTTTGCTGCCCGGGCCGGTCGCGGGCCGCGCGCGCACGTTGGTCGCGTGGACCGTGCCCCATTTGCGCAGCAGCACGCCCAGGTTCAGTTCGGCGGTCACCCCGCCCTGCATGCCGATCACCACGAGGTGGCCGTGCTCGGCCAGCGCGTCGACGTTGCGTCCCAGGTAGGCCGCGCCCATGTTGTCGAGGATGACGTCCGCGCCCGAGCGCTCGGCGCGCACGGCGGCGACGAAGTCGTCCTGCTTGTAGTTGATCAGCACGTCCGCCCCGAGCTCCGCGCAGCGCGCCAGCTTCTCTGCCGATCCAGCGGTCACCGCGACGCGCGCGCCGATGGTTTTGGCGACCTGGATGGCATGCGTGCCGATCCCGCTGCCGCCGCCGTGGATCAGCACCAGCTGACCGGCCCGCAGACCCGCCGTCATCACCAAGTTCGACCACACGGTGGCCGCCACCTCCGGCAGCCCGGCAGCGGCCCCGATATCGAGACCGTCCGGGACCGGAAGCACCTGGGTGGCGGGCACTACGACCCGCTCGGCATAGCCGCCGCCGGACAGCAGCGCGCATACGCGGTCGCCGACCGCCCAGTCGCGTACTCCGTCGCCGATTCCGGCGATCACGCCGGAGCATTCCAGGCCGAGCAGCGGGCTGGCGCCCGGCGGGGGCGGATAGAAACCCTGACGTTGCAACAGGTCGGCCCGGTTGACGCCCGCGGCGGCCACCTCGATGAGCACTTCCCCGTGTCCCGGTTTCGGTTCCGGCACCTCGGACAAGACCATGACCTCGGGACCGCCGGCACCGTTCAGATCAATCGCGCGCACCGTGCCATAGTGCTCCGCGCGGACCGACACCCGCGCGCTGGCCCCCCGAGCCGGCGTTTCCGGACCGATCCGGCAAGCGGCCTGCGGTGACCGGCGTCACGGACTACCGTTCGGTTGGTGAGTGGCGGCTTCATCGATTTCCAGAACGAGATCTACCTCGGCGGCCTGGGTGGCGTGACACCCGAATTGCCCATGACCGCAGCGGGTTTGGAGTCGCTGGCGCAGCAACGGCTGGATCCGGCCGCGTTCGCCTACGTGGCGGGCAGCGCCTCGGCGGAACGCACCGCCGCGGCAAATCGGTCCGCCTTCGACCGCTACCGCATCCTGCCCCGGATGCTGCGCGGCTCCACCGGCCCCGGCGCGCGGGACCTGTCCGTCGAGGTGCTCGGAACGAGATTGGCCGCACCCGTGCTCACCGCGCCGATCGGCGTCCTGGAACTCCTGCACGAAGACGGCGAGGTGATCGTCGCCGAGGTGACGAAGGAACTCGGCATCGGCACGGTGCTGTCCACCGCCGCTTCCTCGACCATCGAGGACGTCGGCGCGGCGGCGGGGCCGTGGTGGTACCAGCTGTACTGGCCCGCGGACGAGGAACTGGCCTGCTCTTTCGTCCGGCGCGCCGAGCGGGCCGGTGCTTCGGCGATCGTGGTCACCGTGGACACTCCGGTCCTGGGGTGGCGGCCGCGCGACCTGGAACAGGCGCACCTGCCGTTCCTGCACGGCAAGGGCATCGCCAACTATCTGTCCGATCCGGTGTTCCGTGCCAAGCTGCCCGCCGCGCCGGAGGAGAGCGAGGAGGCGATGCGCGCGGCCGTCCTCACCTGGGTGGGACTGTTCGGCAATCACGCGCTACGGCTCGCCGACCTCGCGCTGCTGCGAGAATGGACCGACCTTCCGATCGCGGTGAAGGGCATCCTGCACCCTGACGACGCCCGCCAGGCGGTGGACGCGGGCGCCGACGCGGTCGTGGTGAGCAATCACGGCGGCCGCCAGGTGGACGGCTCGATCGCGGCGCTGGACGCGCTGCCCGCGGTGGTGGCCACCATCGGCGACCGCGCCGACGTGCTGTTCGACTCCGGGCTGCGCACCGGGTCCGACGTGCTGGTCGCGCTGGCTCTGGGCGCGAAGGCGGTGTTGTACGGGCGGCCGTGGGCCTACGGACTCGGCCTGGCGGGCGCCGCGGGTGTAACGCACGCGCTGCGCACGTTGCTCGCCGATTTCGACTCCGCGCTCGGCCTCGCCGGGTGCACGAACCCGGCCGCGGTGAACCGCGCACTGCTGTCCACGGTGCGCTGACCTGCGAGAGTTGCCCATTTCCGCAGTTCGCCGCGCATAGAATGACCACCGTGCATCCCGAACCGAGCGGTCGCGTCGTGGCCGAGCCGCGCTGGCTCACCCCGGCCCAGCAGCGCGCATGGCGCGCCTACATGGACGGCCATCAGCGCCTGATGACGGCACTGAATCGTCAGCTGCAACGTGACAGCGACCTGACCGTCGCCGAATACCGGATCCTCGTCCTGCTCTCCGAAGCGCCCGACCGCTCGTTGCGGATGAGCGAGCTGGCCGACGGCGTGCTGTCCTCGCGCAGCAAGCTGACCCATCAGATCCGGCGGCTGGAGGCGCAGCAGATGGTCCGCCGCAACACCTGCCTCGAAGACGGCCGCGGCGTGCTGGCCGAACTCACCGACGAGGGCCTGCGCCGCCTGCAAGCCGCCGCGCCAGGACACGTCGAGGCCGTCCGCAGCCATTTCATCGATCTACTCGCCCCGGCCCAGCTCGAGGTGATCGCCGACGTCTTCGGCCGCGTCGACGAGGAAATCGGCAAGCACTCCGGCTGAGCCGTCCGCTACGATCAGGTCCCTGGAGACGTGGCAGAGCGGCCGAATGCACTCGCCTTGAAAGCGAGCGTCGCGAGAGCGACCGGGGGTTCAAATCCCTCCGTCTCCGCTCCACTCGCTGGGTGAGCCATGCTCATGGAGCATGAGCCGGGGCTCGTTTCGCAATGTTTTGTGGGGGTGCAACCCCCGCACCCCGCCCGGCGGGCTTCGCCCCCGGACCCCCGCTTATGGTCGGGCCGCTCGCCGTTGGGCTTCCCGCTGGTGGTCGGGCCACCTGCTGGTTGTTGTACTTCCGCTGGGGTCGGTTTGCCTGCTGGTGGTTGGGCTTGCCCGCTGATGGGTGGCACTTGCCGATGGCTGGGCCTTTGGCCGGCAGTCGAGTCACTTCCGATGGCCCGGCCGCTGGTCTGCGGTGCGGTCACCTGCCGATGGCCGGGCCTTCTGTCGTCAGGACTTTCGCTGATGGGTGGGCCGAATATGGTTCGGCACCGTTCGCTTCGAATCCGCGCTGGTTACAGGGCCGCGTCGGTGCGGAAGTCCCTGCGGACGAAGTTGGGGCGGATGTCCAGGTCGGGTGGGTCGTAGTAGCGGTGGAAGGTGGGGGTCAGGCCGGAGGAGATCGGCGGGTTGATCCAGGACCAGTCGGTGGGGCAGGGGCGGCCTGCGGCCTCCTCGCGCTTCACGTGATCGCAGAACTGTTTGGCGACGGTGTGGTGGTCGACGATGTACACGCCCGCCTTGCGGAAGCTGTGCAGCACCGCGCGGTTGAGTTCGACCAGGGCCTGATCGCGCCAGAGGTTGCGCTCCGCCCTGGTGTCCAGGCACATCATCTCCGCGATCAGCGGGAGCATGTTGTAGCGGTTGGCGTCGCTGAGATTGCGCGCGCCGATCTCAGCGCCCAGATACCAGCCGTTGAACGGCGCGAACGGATAGGTCATGCCGCCGACCTCGAGATTCATGTTCGACACCGCGGGCAGCGCGTGCCAGCGCAGGCCCAGACCGGCGAACCACTCGAACTCCGGGTGCTCGAGGTGCACCTCGCGTGCGAGCTCGGGCGGAATGTCGAACCAGCGAATCGGCTCGTCCGGCGTACTGATCAGCAGCGGGAGGATGTCGAAAGGCGTTCCGGCGCCGCGCCACCCGAGCTTCATGGCGAACTCGGTGAGTTCGACGTTGGCGGCGTCACCGGTGACCGTGCCGTCCCCGTTGCGGTAGCCCGCGTAGCGGATGATCTGCGGGCTGACGATGCGGAACTCGCGCCCGTCCGGTTGCCGCGGCGGCCCGACGGTGATCATCGACTGGATGGCGCCATTGTTGGTCGCCATGTGCAGGTGCTGCCAGCAGACCTCGGCCAGGTCGCGCGCCGAGCGGACCCGACGGGCATCGAGCAGTTTCAACGAGCGCCAATGCTTGCGGCCCACGCAGCGAGCGTGGTTGCGCCAGGCGAGTTTGGCTCCGATCAGGATCTCCTCGGCGGTCTGGAGATACGAGCCGGTTTGTTCGAGCTGCTCCAGTGCGCAGCGGCGGCGCTGCGCGCTCAGGTGCGCCAATTCGGGCAGCCGGAAGAACTCGTCACACTCCCGCATCCGGCGGTCCAGATCAGCTGAAAAAGACTTCGTATCCGATACGTTTTCGATCGAGACGGGTGACACTGGATTCACGGTGTTCTCCGGTCGGGCATGAGTGCTGCGGTGGAACAGACGAATCGAGCAGAGAATTCGCGCGGAGCGCGCAGCGGCCGACGCTTTCGTCGCGGAAACCGCCCAGGATAGATGCCACGAAATAGCTTTGCGTCGAGACCGACTCAGAGGATGCCGGGACCGTCGCGGCTGCGAACCGGGCGGCCGGTCTGTGCGGCGCGGCGAAGCGCAGTGCCGTGACCTCGCCGCCGATAGCGTTGATGCGCGATCATGCCCGTCCTAGTTCGATACCCGGAAAAGGCCCGGCGCTCAGCGTACGGCGGGTGTGCTGACGGTGTGCCACGATTTGCTGGATTTGCTGGATCGCCCGGAGAAGCGGACTCGTGCCGGTGCGGTCGAGTATCGTTGACAGGTCGTCGTTTCGGGGGTCGAGGGGTTCACTCGTGCGCAGTGTCATCGGAATGACCGTCACCGTCGTCGCCCTGCACGCCCTCGGCTGGGGGACGCTTCTGCTGTTCGTCGCGCCGAACCACTATGTGATCGACGGATCGGTCTTCGGCGTCGGCCTCGGGGTGACGGCGTACACGCTCGGCATGCGGCACGCGTTCGACGCCGACCACATCGCCGCCATCGACAACACCACGCGAAAATTGGTGGCGGAGAGCGGCAAGCGGAAGGTCCAGACGGTGGGCTTGTGGTTCGCGCTCGGCCATTCCACCGTGGTGTTCGCGCTCGTGGCGTTGCTCGCGTTCGGGGTGCGGGCGCTGGCGTCCAGCTTGGAAGACGAGGATTCGGCCCTGCAACGCTGGACCGGCCTGTGGGGCACCAGCGTCTCGGGCACGTTCCTGATCCTGATCGGTCTGCTCAATCTGGCCTCGCTGGTGGGGATCTGGCGGGTATTCCGGCAGATGCGCCGCGGCGAATTCGACGAGGCGCAGCTGGAACGGCAGCTCGACAGCCGGGGCCTGCTCAACCGGGCGCTGCGGCCGGTGCTCGGCCTCGTCCGCAGGCCGAGGCACATGTATCCGGTGGGCGTGCTGTTCGGCCTCGGTTTCGACACTGTCACCGAGGTCGGTCTGCTCGTGATCGCGGGCGGCGCGGCGGCGACCGGCCTGCCCTGGTATTCGATCCTGGTGCTGCCCGTGCTGTTCTCGGCGGGCATGGCGCTGTTCGACTCGCTGGACGGATCGTTCATGAGCTTCGCCTACGACTGGGCCTTCGCGAAACCGGTGCGCAAGATCTACTACAACCTGGTGATCACCGGCCTGTCGGTGGCGGTGGCGCTGTTGATCGGCGGGCAGGAGATCGTCTCCATCTTCGCCGAGCGGTTGGAGGTCGAATCGGGCGTCGTCGCCTGGATCGGGAACCTCGACCTGGGCGATCTCGGGTACATCATCGTCGGGCTGTTCGTGCTCACCTGGGCGATCGCCGTCGCGGTGTGGCGTTTCGCCGGAGTGGAGCGGCGCTGGCAGGACGGTCTGGCCGCACGGTGAGTTCTCGGACACGGCGACGGCCTTCCGTCGGCCCTCGATGTCTCTGGCAGGATGGTTCGCATGCTCTGTCGCCGCGGGGTGCGGCGTTGGCTTTCCAGCGCCCTGATCAGTGCCGCACTCGTCTCCGGTGTGGTGTCGTTGGGTGCTCCACAGGTCACGGCGGCGCCCGGAAACACGCCACCGGTCAACACCGGATCCGCCGACGGTCCAGGCCCGGCCGAGCCGACCAGTAAACAGCCGTCGACCCCGCGGATCGAGCGCATCGAACCGATCAACGATCGCTGGCTGCGGGTCTATGTCGCCTCGCCCGCGATGAGCCGGGTGGTCGAGGTGCAGGTGCTGTTGCCGCGCGATCAGTCGCGCCCGCGCCCCACCGTCTACATGCTCGACGGCCGCAGCGCGAGCCCCGACAGCAACAACTGGACCGAACTCGGGCACGCCGACCGCTTCTACGCCGACAAGGACGTCAACGTCGTGCTCACCGTCGGCGGGCCGGCCAGTTTCTACACCGACTGGCAGCAGCCCGACCCGGTGCTGGGCACCAACAAGTGGGAAACGTTCCTGACCAAGGAGCTGCCCCCGCTGATCGACGCGAAGTTCGACGGCAACGGCGTCAACGCGGTCATGGGCGTCTCGATGGGCGCGGAGGCCGCGATGATGCTCGCCTTCCGGCAGCCGACGCTCTACCGAGCGATCGGGGCGCACAGCGGCTGCTTCTCCATGGGCACCGACATCGGCCAGGCGCAGGCGCGGGCCGTGGTCGCCACCTACATGGGCGAGCCGGACAACATGTTCGGCAAGCAGGATGACCCGGACTGGCTGGCGCACGACGTCACCCTGCACGCGGACGCGTTGCGGGGCAAGACGATCTACCTCTCGGTCGGCAGCGGTCTGCCCGGCGTGCACGACGTGCCTGGCACGCCGAACGTCGACCTGCCCAGCGCCATCACCTTCGGCGGCCCGCTGGAGGCCGCGACCAACGCCTGCACCCGGCGGCTCACCGACCGGCTGCGGTCGCTCGGCATCCCGGTCACCGCGCACTTCCGCGCCACCGGCACGCACTCCTGGCCGTACTGGGAGGACGAACTCGCCCTCTCCTGGCCGACCATCGCGCCCGCGATCGGCGTCCGCTAACCGAGGAACCGGGCGAGCACCTCCGGCTCGGCGGCGAAGCTCAGGAACAGGTCGTTCTCGTGCGGGTCGCCGATGGTGACGCGCACGCCATCGGTCCCGTACGGCCGCACCAGCACCCCGGCCGCCGCGCTGGCCTCGCCGAACTCGGCGCTGCGCGCGCCGAGCGGCAGCCAGACGAAGTTCGCCTCACTCGGCGGCACCGGGTACCCGGCCGCCACCAGCGCGTCGCGCACCCGCTCGCGTTCGACGACCAGCAGATCCGTGCGATCCAGCAATTCGTGGCGCGCCTCCAGCGACGCGACCGCCGCCGCCTGCGCGAGCCTGCTCACGCTGAACGGGATGTGCACCTTCAGCAGCGCGGTGATCACGGCCGGATCGCCCACCGCGTAGCCCACCCGCAGCCCGGCCAGGCCGTAGGCCTTGGAGAAGGTGCGCAGCACAACCACATTGGGTCTGGTCCGGCCGATCTCGACGCCGTCGGGGTGGTCGGCCAGGCGCACGTATTCGTAGTACGCCTCGTCCAGCACCACCAGCACGTGCGACGGCACCGCGTCCAGGAACCGGATCAGCTCGGTGCGGCCGACCGCGGTACCGGTCGGGTTGTTCGGGTTGCAGACGAAGATCAACTTGGTGTGCTCGGTGACGGCGGCCGCCAGCGCGTCCAGATCGTGCACCTGACCGGCCGTGAGCGGCACCTGCACCGCGGTGGCGTTGCCCACCTTCGTCACGATCGGGTACGCCTCGAACGAGCGCCAGGCGAACAGCACCTCGTCCGACGGTGACGAGCAGGTGATCTGCACCAGTTCCTGGCACAGCGCCACACTGCCGCAACCGACCGCGACATTCTCGAAGCCGACCCCCAGGAACTCGGCCAGCGCCGTCCGCAGCTCGGTGGACTGGTTGTCCGGATACCGGTTGGCCAGTTCGGCCGCTTCGGCGATGGCTTTGGCGGCGGCGGGCAGCGGACCGACGGTCGTCTCGTTGCTGGCCAGCTTGACCGCGCCTGGATTGCTGCGGCCGGGGGTGTACGCCGGGATCGATTCGAGGTCCGGCCGGATCTGCGCTGTCACACTCCAACCCTAATCCGCGCCGGAAAAAGCCCGATCGGCGTACCGGAAATTCTCTTGGATATAGGCCCTCACGTGCAATTTCTACCGAAGATCAGCAACTCGCCCTACGCTGGTTTCATGTCGGGCACCTACGACGATATGGCCCCGCTGCGGGCGAGCGACCAGGAAGACGAGCGGCCGACCAGCGGTGGGCAGGTGCCCATCACGGTGGTGGAGCCGGAAGGAAACGCCCGCGGCGGCATCGTGCTGCTGCACGAGTCGCGCGAGTTCACCGGCGCGTTGCGCGACCTGATGAACGCGCTGGCCGGCGAGGGGTGGACCGTGGTCGCGCCCAAGCTCTTCCATCGGGCGGACGAAGACCCCGGCGTCGGAGTCTTCGGCGACGAGCTGTTCGCGGACTTCGACGCCTGCTTCGACTGGCTCACCCGGCGCGGGGTGTTCCCCGACACCATCGGCGTGCTCGGCTTCGATTCCGCGGGCACCGCCGCGTTCCTGGTCGCGACCAACCGCCCCATCGGCGCCGCGGTGAGCGTCGCGGCGCACGGCATCACCGAGCCGCTCACCGCCCAGGCCGACGCCCTCGTGCGCGCCGCGCCCAACTTGCAAGCGCCGTGGCTCGGCCTGTTCGGCGTGGACGATCCGGCCACCCCGCCGGCCCAGGTCGACGAGCTACGCGACGCGACCGCCCGCGCCGCGGTCGCCAGCCTCGTGGTCACCTACCCCGGCCTGCACCACCGAGCCGACACCTCGGAGGCGGACGACGGCGACGCGGTCGATTCGCAGACCAGAATCTTCGATTGGTTCGACAGTAACCTACGCTGACCAGCCGTTTTGTCATCTGGTCCGTAGCTGCTGTAACCTTTCTGCTCGGCGGTTCGAAAGGACCGGTGCCCTCGAAGAGAAGGCTCCAGGAGGCGTGCCAGAGCGGCCGAATGGGACTCACTGCTAATGAGTTGTCCCTTCACGGGGACCGGAGGTTCAAATCCTCTCGCCTCCGCCACGCCCGGGAAACCGGGTACAACTGAATAACACATGCGCCCGTAGCTCAACGGATAGAGCATCTGACTACGGATCAGAAGGTTGGGAGTTCGAGTCTCTCCGGGCGCACGCGAGTAGAAGGTCCCTCCGGAATCAGCGGAGGGACCTTCTCGCTTCTCTGACGCTGCGCCATCTGCAGCATGGTCACGCGATACTCCACCGCTTGGTGGTCTCGCTACATGTCGGACCCGGATGCGAAGGTAGTCCTTGGGCCGGGACTGTCGTCGAGTTCGTTGATCGGGGGTGGGAATGAGTGTCAGCAGTGAAGCGCCGCTGACCTTCGTCGTGCAGGCATACCGCTTCGCTCTTGACCCCACTGTCGATCAGGTGGCGATGCTGCGGTCTCACTGCGGGGCGCAGCGCTTCGCGTTCAACTGGGCGCTCAGCCTGATCAGCGCGAATCTTCGGCAGCGGGCGGCGGAGCGTTCGTACGGTATTGATGAGTCCGACCTGACGCCCGCGCTGGGGTGGTCAGCTTATGAACTGCGTAAACGGTGGAACCAAGCCAAGGCCGAGATCGCTCCATGGTGGCGGGAGAACTCCAAGGAAGCGTATTCCAGCGGTATCGCCAATCTATCCATCGCCTTGACGAACTGGTCGACTTCCGCTGCCGGAGACCGACGTGGCCCGCGTGTCCACTTTCCTCGCTTCAAGAGCCGCAAGACCCATGCCTCGTGCCGGTTCACCACCGGAGTGATCGGCTTGGCTACTACGGACCGACGGCATGTGAAGCTACCCCGGATCGGTACGGTACGGACCTGCGAATCGACCAGGAAGTTGGCACGTCGGCTGGACGCGGGCACGGCGCGGATTCGCTCTGCCACGGTGTCCTTCCGGCACGGGCGATGGTTCGTGTCGTTCTCCGTCGAAGTGACCAAAAATGCGCGCAAGCCTGATCGAATCGACGGCATAGTAGGCGTGGATCTCGGTGTGAAACACCTGGCTGTGCTTTCCGTGCCAGTGCGTGGACTGACGGACTCCGCAGGGATGCTGCCGAACCCGAAGCATCTCGGCCGAGTTCGAAAGAAGATGAGACGGTTGCAGCGTCAGGCTGCTCGTCGGCGTCTTTCGGGCAAGTCCCGGCCCAATACAGAACCTTCGAAGCGATTGCAGAGCACCAATCGCCGGATCGCGCGGCTGCATGCCAAGATCACGCAGGCACGATCTGAGAGCCTGCACCAGTTGACGGCAACTCTCGCTTCCCGCTTCGGGACGGTCGTCGTGGAAGACCTCAATGTCGCAGGCATGTTGCGCAATCGTCGCTTGTCACGCTCGATCGCCGATGCGGGGTGGGGTGAACTCAAGCGCCAGCTGATCTACAAGGTTCGGTGGAACGGCGGGACACTGGTGGTCGCCAATCGCTGGTATCCGTCATCGAAGACATGCTCCAACCCTCGTTGTGGTGCGGTGAAAGCCAAACTGCGCCTGAGCGAGCGCGAGTTTCGCTGTGAGCATTGCGGTCTTGTGCTCGACCGGGATTGCAATGCCGCGAGAAACCTGGCCGGATTGGCCGTCCGAACGGCGGAACGTCCTCCTCGAGTTGCGGGGCGACGAAAAACGAGCCCGCTGGAAATCCACGTAAGTCCGGCAATACCGTCGGCGAAGGATACTGCCACGGGAACGCCTCGCACAGTGAGGTGAACGTCGCCTGAGTAATCACGCGGCTGCCGTCGCTACGCCCTGAGCTGAGCGGCGGTAACGGTTCGAATCCCTTCGGGCACACACCCGATACCCGCAGGGCTACTTCCAGGCTGGGAGGGGCGGGAGGGGGCCGGTGAGGTCGGTGCCGGGGGTGCGGCCGAGGAGCCAGGCGGCTAGGGAGGGGGCTGGGCCGGAGATGGTTTGGGTGGGGGAAGGGCCGAGGGGGGCGGTGAAGTCGGTGTCGGTGGCTTGGATGGTGAAGGGGAGGGGCGATTCGGTGGTGAGGCGGGTGAGGTCGGCGGTGGCTTGGGGGAGGATGCGGGAGACGAATGGGGCGGGCCAGTTGGTGGGGGTGTAGCCCGCGTTGAGGTCTACGTGGTGAATTTCGACCTCTTGCAGGCGCATCCACAGGACTTCGGTCGCGGGGATGGGGCGGCCTTGGCGGGTGCGGACCTGTGCGCGCCAAGCGTCGTCGGTGAGTGAGCGGGCCAGGCCGAGGAAACGGGTCGCGGCGGCCTCGTTGTCGGCGAGTTGCTCGGCGAGTGGGCGGGGCGCGCCGGCCTCGATGTCGGCGTCGCGCAGGAAAGCGCTGGCGTATTGCGGGATTTCGACGCCGGTGTGGGCCCACAGCAGGAGATTCACCAAGCTGTCTGCGTTGCGGGCGAGGTGGGCCAAGACGTGGCCGCGAGTCCAGCCGGGCAGGAGGGAGGGTTCGGTGACGGCGTGCTCGTCGAGGCCGCGGATGGTGTCGAGCAGGCGTGCGGTCGCCTCGGCGACGGTGTCGATTTGCACGGGGGTCTGCGAGGCGGTGGTCACGGTTCGACCCTAGCGAGCCAAGGCCCGGTCCGCCGCGAACGACGAGCCGCGCCCGGCCTGATGTCCCTGCGGGCACGAAGCCGACGATCCGTCCGGTTCGGCGGCACTACCGGCTTCCCGGTTGAGCCGTACCCGAACGCACCCTCGGCAGCGGGAATTCTTACCCCCCGACGATCGCGTCGGCTTCGATCTCGACCAGCAGAGCCGGGGTGATCAGCGCCTTGATCTCGTACATCGCCGTCGCGGGACGGATGTCGCCGAAGACCTCTGCGTGCGCCTTGGCGACCTCGGGCCAGCGGGCGATGTCGGTGACGAAGATGCGGGTGCGCACCACGTCGGCCAGGCTCGCGCCGGCCTCTTCCAGCGCGGAGGCGATGCGTCGCAGGGTTTCCCTGGTCTGCTCGCCGATATCGTCGCCGCCGATCGCCGTGCCGCCGGGAGCCGACGCTGTGGTGCCACTGACCGCGATGACATCGCCGAGCCGGACCGCCCGCGAGTAGCCGACGATGTCTTCGAACTCCGAACCCGAGGCGATGTTCACGCGATCACTCATGCGCGACAGCTTCGCACGGCACTCGGCGCGGTTCGTTCGGCGGACAGCGCAGTGCTGACGGCACCCGGTCCGGTAGCCGCGGCACGACCTGAGTGCGTGCTGTCAGCGAGCGGAACTTCGCGCCGCCGATCTTCGAGACGACCATCCGGCCGGAGCCCCGCGACGGCGCGGAGGCGCGTCAGCTGGGTTCCCGTCCCTCCACGATCACCGCCGCGGCCAGCGCGATCAACCACAGCGACATCGCCCCCACCTGGATGCGCTGGGCGATGCCGAGGGCATAGTTGCCTGGCAGATTGTCGGCGACCAGCATCCACACCGTCGCTACCGAGCCGATCACCAGCACGACCAGGCCGAACTCGCGCAGTACCCGCCAGCGCCGGTAGCGGAAGGCGGCGAGGCTGAAAGCGCAGGCGGCGACCGCGATGGACGTCACCGCGAGCGTGCTCGTCAGCGCGTGTGGCTGATGCAGTTGCGGGAAAAGTTCGCTCGGACCGCCGCACCCGCTCTCACCAGGGACGCAGTCGTGCAGCGGCAGCAGGACGTCGGCGACGGTCGCCGCGCCGAAGCACAACAGCGCGATCCAGCCGACGTCGGTCAGCCTGCGGCGTGGGAACAGCAGCAGCCCGGCGAGGGCCGCGGGCACGAGCGCCACGCCGACGATCAGATCGGCGGTCGCGAACACCTCCCGGTACGGCTTGCCCTCCGCGTCCAATTCGCTGAGGAACGTATCGACCGGGTCGAGGTCGATGCTCAACACGAATTGCAGCACCCAGGACGAGTAGCAGAGCCCAGCGATCGCGATCGCCGCGGCGACCAGCACCGTCGCCGGCCGCAGGCGCCGAACGGAGATCTTCGGGCCACTCGTCACGCCTTCATTCTGCTGGTCGCCCGAGCGCGCCGGACAGCGGCGGGCCGCACACGTCATTACCATCCGGCACACAGGGTCTTGTCAGCTTCGCCCGCCACGCTGGTCGACAGCTGCAACTCGAGGAGGTCCCCATGCTCGGTTTCGCGACTGCCGCCGCCGGAATCGCCGTCATGACGGTGATGGTGGTGTCCGGTTATCTGGCCGCGCACGCTCCGCGTTCACTGGTGCGGGTGCGTCACCGCTGACAGCTCGGCCTGCACGCGGTCGGCCGCACGCACGGGATCCTCGTGCTCCCAGACGCGGACCACGCGCCACCCGGCGGCGATGAGCGCCGCGTCGGTGGCGCGGTCCCTGGCCACGTTGCCCGCCAGTTTGGCCGCCCACCATTCGGCGTTGTTCTTCGGATCGGTGGCGTGCTGCGGGCAGCGGTGCCAGAAGCACCCGTCCACGTAGACCGCCACGCGCCTGCGCGGGAACACCAGGTCGGCGCGCCTGCGCTGGCCCCGGATCGGTGCGCGGTCGACGAAATAGCGCAGTCCGCGCCGGTGCAGTTCCCGGCGCAGAGCCAGCTCAGGATCGGTTCCGGTGCGCCGCTGGCGCGACATCCGCGCGCTGGTGGCCGCGTCGGTCTCCGGCCTGCCGCTCATGCCGCCCATCCACCCATGCGATCGAGATGGCTTTCCACGTCGGCCAGGAAGCCGGGCGGGAAACGCAGACTGCCCATGGTGGTGCGGCGCAGGAATCCGGCCGTCGCGCGGGCGGACAGCAGCTGCGCGTCGGTGAGGAAGTGGGCCAGGTCTTCGTACGGCTCGTGCACCGGCCAGGTGGAGACCGGCACCCGGTAGGCGGCGCCGTTGTGGCCCCACGCGGCGACCGGCCACGGGGTACCCGGCGCCAGGGGTTGATCGCCGGAGACCGGTTCGAGCGGCGCGGCCAGCCGCGACCCGACCCAGGCCGCCATCCGCACGCTCACCGCGTTGCCGACCAGTTTCCAGCGGTGGCCTTTCCTGATGCCTGGCATCTCGGTCGCGGGCGCCGTCCAGCCCGCGTCGAAACCTTGCAGACGTTCGGCGTCGGCGATGCCGGGCGTGACGATCTCCCCGGACGGCAGCCGCACCGCGGGCGGGCTGGCGATGCCGAGCGCGGAGCCGCCTTTCAGCGTCGGCACCGCGTTCACCGCCCAGCCCAGTCCACGCACTCCCTCGGTCCAGTAGAAGCCGCACGGATCGATCTCGGGGTCGCCGATCGCGCGTGGCCCGGCGTCCTCGCCGAACAGCACCCCGCGCGGGTCCTCGGTGCGGGAAGCCAGCATCAGCACCCGCTGCCTGCGCTGCGGCAGGCCGAACGCGCGGGCGTCCACCACGCGGTAGGCCCAGGTGTATCCGAGGTCGTCGAGCGCGCTCGTGATGTGCCGCATGGCCGCGCCGCGGCCGAGTTGCAGCATGAACGGCACGTTCTCGATCAACAGCCAGCGCGGGCCCCGCTTGCGGCGGACCAGCCGGAACACCTCGTCGACCAGACCCGAACGCGTGCCGGTGATGCCGGCGGTGCGCCCGGCCTGGGAGAGGTCCTGGCACGGGAATCCCGCCGCGACCAGCTCCGTTCCCGCCGGAATCGCGCGCAGCCGGGTGATGTCGGCGTGCAGCGGCACGTCGGGGAAACGGGCGGCGAGCACGCCTTGGGCCCCCGGCTCGATCTCGCACAACAGCTCGGTGTGCCAGCCGTGCCTGCCGAGGCCGAGCTCGAGCCCGCCGATCCCGGCGAACAGCCCGACCATCCGCGCGCCCGTCAACGCCCTTCCCTTTCTCGCGTCCACACCGGACGCCGCCCGCGCGCCCCGTGCCCGGGGAGCAGGTTACTCGAGTCGTCCGAGGCGATCCCCGAACAACGCGACCATCGCCCCCCGCACCTGGTACGGTCCGCGTGTCACGCCGTGCGATCGATGCGCTTTTCCAATAATGCACAAGGGTGGTCGCACCGGGACGTGATGACCGGCTGATCCGCCTGCGCTCCAGTGCCATCCGTGCGGGCCGCCCACGATCCTGGTGGCGCGCTCGCAGTGCTTTTGCTCGACGAAGTTCCAGAGCGACGCTAGGGAAAGTGAGCGAAACATGCAGATGCCTTCCACCAGAAACGGACAGTTCCCCTCGGTCGTGGTCACCAGCCTCGCGGCGACCACGGCGATCGCGGGTGACGTGGATTCCACGTGGAAAGGCTTGCTCAACGGCGACAGCGGTATCGACGTACTGGAGGACGATTTCATCGAGACGTTCGAGCTGCCGGTCCGCATCGGCGGGCATCTGAAGGTCCCGCCCGCCGTGTATCTGGACGCGGTGGAGGCCCATCGGCTCTCCTACGTGGAACAGCTGGCCGTCGTGCTCGGGCGTGAGGTCTGGCGCAACGCGGGCAGCCCCGAGGTGGACAAGTGCCGTCTCGGGGTGTCCATCGGCACCGGGCTCGGCGGCGCGGAGGCGATCGTGCACGCCAGGGACAAGCTGCACAACGGGGGTTATCGCAAGGTGTCGCCGTACACGGTGCAGGCCGTGATGCCGAACGGCGCGGCGGCCTGCGTCGCGCTGGAGCTCGGCGCGCGGGCCGGGGTGTCGACGCCGGTGTCGGCCTGTTCCTCGGGCGCGGAGGCGATCGCCAACGCGTGGCGGACGATCGTCATGGGCGACGCCGACATGATGGTCACCGGCGGCGTCGAGGGTTCCATCCAGGCCCTCGCGATCGCGGCGTTCACCATGATGCGGGCCATGAGCACCCGCAACGACGAGCCGAAGAGCGCGTCGCGTCCGTTCGACGCCGACCGCGACGGCTTCGTCTTCGGCGAGGCGGGCGCGCTGATGGTGCTGGAGACCGAGGAGCACGCCAAAGCGCGCGGCGCGACCATCCACGCCAGGCTGATGGGCGCGGGCGTCACCTCCGACGGCTTCCACTTGGTCGCGCCGGATCCCGGTGGCGCCGGCGCCGCGCGGGCGATGACCCGGGCGATGCGGACCGCCGGGCTGGCCAAGACCGATGTCACGCACGTCAACGCGCACGCGACCGCCACTCCGATCGGTGACACGGCGGAGGCGCGCGCGATCGGCGCTGCCGTGGGCACGCACGCGTCGGTCTACGCCCCGAAATCGGCTCTGGGTCATTCCATCGGCGCGGTCGGCGCGCTCGAATCGGTGCTCACGGTGCTCACCGTGCGAGACGAAATCGTGCCCGCGACACTGAATTTGGACAACCAGGATCCCGAGATCGATCTGGATGTGGTGCACGGCAGCCCGCGGCAAGGCCGTATCGATTACGCGTTGAACAATTCGTTCGGATTCGGCGGGCACAATGTCGCGCTCGCCTTCGGCCGGTACTGACCGCCAGGTGGCCGGGACACCTGCTAGCCTTCCCGACGCTTCGTTATCGACCTGTGTTCGGTGTCATTGCACGGCCGGAGTGTCTGTGCGCTGGAAAAGGATAAGGCGATGATCGACGAAACCTTCGACGACTATCTGGACGATCAGGGCAATATCGAAATTCCCGGGGACAAGACCCTGATCGACTTCGTCGACAAGCACAGCGTGGAGAACGGCGACGACCTCGCCTACCGCTTCATCGACTACTCCCGGGAGCGGGACGGCGAATACCACGAACTGACCTGGCGGCAGTTCGGCGTGCGTCTGCGTGCGGTGGCGGCCCGGCTGCAACAGGTCACACGGCCGGGTGACCGGGTGGCGATTCTCGCGCCCCAAGGACTCGACTACGTCGTTTCGCTGTTCGCGGCGGTGTACGCGGGCAACATCGCGGTTCCGCTGTTCGATCCGGAGGAGCACGGGCACACCGATCGGCTGCACGCGGTGCTCGGCGACTGCAAGCCCGCGGTGATCCTCACGGTGGGTTCGGCGGCGGGCGGGGTGCGGAAATTCTTCCGGCACCTGCCACCGCAGGAGCGTCCGCGCATCATCGCGGTGGAGGCGATCCCGGACGGTGTCGGCGCATCCTGGGTGCGCCCGGACATCAACATCGACAGCATCGCCTATCTGCAGTACACCTCGGGTTCCACCCGGACCCCCGCCGGCGTGGCGATCACCCACCGCGCGGTGGGCACGAATCTTCTGCAGATGATCGACGCGATCGGCGTCACCGAGAATTCGCGCGGGGTCACCTGGCTGCCGTTGTTCCACGACATGGGTCTGCTGGCCGTGATCCTGCCGACCGTCGGCGGCGGATTCATCACCATCATGTCGCCGAGCGCGTTCGTGCGCCGTCCCTATCGCTGGATCAAGGAACTGGCCGCCGCCTCGGACGGCGCGGGCACTTTCGCCGCCGCACCCAATTTCGCGTTCGAGCACGCGGCGGCGCGCGGCAAGCCGAAGCCGGGCGAGGAATTGGACCTGTCGAATGTGATCGGGCTGATCAACGGCAGCGAGCCGGTGTCGGTGTCGTCGATGAAGAAGTTCAACGAGGCGTTCGCGCCGTACGGCTTGCCGGAGACGGCGATCAAGCCGTGCTACGGGATGGCAGAGGCGACGGTGTTCGTCTCCGCCACCAGGGCCCAGGACAAGGCGAAAGTCGTTCATGTCGACCGGGCCGAGCTGAACGCGGGGCGCATGGTTCAGGTCGCCGCGGACGCCGACAACGCGATCGCGCAGGTTTCCTGCGGATACGTCGCGCGATCGCAGTGGGCGGTGATCGTGGACCCCGAACACGGCACCGAGCGGCGCGACGGCGAGGTCGGCGAGATCTGGTTGCACGGCGAGAACATGGGCATCGGATATTGGGGCCGTGCCGAGGAGACCGAGGCCACCTTCCGCGCCCACCTGACCGCTCGATTGCCCGAGGGCAGCCACGCGGAGGGCACGCCGCCGGATGCCCACTGGATGCGCACCGGTGACTTCGGCGCGTATCTCGACGGCGAGCTGTACATCACCGGACGGGTGAAGGACCTGGTCATCGTCGACGGCCGCAATCACTATCCGCAGGATCTGGAGTTCTCGGCCCAGGAATCGAGCACGGCGCTGCGTCCCGGCTTCGTCGCGGCGTTCTCGGTGCCGGCCAACGAACTGCCCGCACTGGTCTTCGAGCGGGGCAGCCGCTCCGGGCTGACGTTCGACGCCGAGGACACCTCCGAGCAGTTGGTGATCGTCGCGGAGCGCAATGCCCGCGCGGGCAAGCTGGAGCCGCAGCCGATCGCCGACGCGGTGCGCGCGGCGATCTCCCAGCGCCACGGCGTCACGGTTCGCGACGTGCTGTTGGTGCCCGCGGGGTCGATCCCGCGCACATCCAGCGGCAAGATCGCCCGTCGCGCCTGCCGTGCGGCCTATCTGGAGGGCACGCTGCGCGGCGGCCACCAGCAACAGGCTTTCCCGGACGCGCCGCAGGAGTGGGAGGAAGAAACCGCGGGCGTCGGTTAGAGCCTGGTCTCGGTCTCGTACTCGAATTCCCGCACGTCGGCGCCCACGATCTGGGTGTCGAGGTCGCCGGAGGTGCCCGTGCCGCGGAAGCGTTCCACCGCGGCACGGGTCGTCCAGCGCTCGTAGACGTTGACCCGATCGGGTTCGAGCAGGTCCGCGCCCAGGCTGAAGTCGAGGCAGTCTTCACAGGCGCGGGCGAGCGCCACGACTTCCCGGCAGCGGTCGAGGTAGCGGTCGCGATCGGTGACGCGCAGGTATCCGGCGACGATCAGCATGTCCGGAGTCTAGATCCGCGCGGCTTGACCTCGAGTCCGCTAGAGGTTGTGGACTGGGCTGATGGGTGCCGCATCCGTCGCAGCGACGAGCCGTGATGCCCGGCGGTCGCCGGAAAATCGGTTGGTCGGCGCGCGTTGCGGTGCGACCCTGAGATGTCGGACCCCGCTGCGAACATCACCGTGGGTCCCGTTCTCCGCCGCCAGCAACCAGAGGGGGAGTCTTGTCTGTCACAGTGGACGTGTCGTCGGCCGAATCGGAGGCCGATATATCGGAGCGGCCCGCCGCCACGGGCCGCTTGCATTCCCTGCGCCGATTCTGGCCGTACCTGCGTCCGCACGTCCGCATTCTGCTCGCCGCGAGCGGGCTGGCGCTGCTGTCCGGCCTGACGGCCGTCGTCATCCCGCTGATGATCGCGCGGATCATCGACGGTCCGATAGCCCGCCGCGATCTCGCGGGAGCGCTCGGGCCGGTGGCCGTGGTCCTGGCGCTGGGCCTGGTGGAGGCCGGTGGCGTGTGGGGACGCCGCTGGCTGATCGCCGCACCCGCGACGCGTATCGAGATCACACTGCGCGCCAAGATCTTTCGCAAGCTGCAGGCGTTGTCGATCGGCAGGCACGACGCGTGGGAGTCGGGCCAGTTGCTGTCCCGCGCGATCGACGACCTGGCCACCATGCGCCGGTTCGTCGCCTTCGCGGGGCCGTTCCTGCTGATCCACTGCGTGATCATCCCGATCGGCCTGCTCGTGCTGATCGGGCTGAGCCCGCAGATCGGCCTGATCTTCGCGGTGATCGCCATTCCGCTGGTGTTCATCTGCATTCGTTTCGAGCGCCGGTACGCGGTGGCGTCGCGGCGTTCGCAGGACCAGTCCGGAGACCTGGCCACCACGGCCGAGGAGTCCGCGCAGGGCGTGCGGGTGCTCAAGGCGTTCGGTCGGGGCGTGTTCTTCGGCCGCCGCTTCACCGCGCAGGCGCAGCAGCTGCGGCAGACCGAGCTGCTGAAAGCGCGCTTGGACGCGACGTTGTGGTCGAGCATGTTGAGCATCCCGCAACTGGCGATCGCGTTCGCGCTCGGCTACGGCGGTTACGCGGTGGCGCACGGCACGATGACGCTCGGCACGTTGATCGCGGCCATCACGCTCGCGACCTTCCTGCAGTGGCCGATCATCTGGACCGGCTTCCTGCTCGCGGAGCTGAACGACGCGCGCACCGCGGCCGACCGGTACTGGGAGATCATCGACACCCCCGTCGACATCACCGATCCGGCCGAGCCGGTGCTCCTGCCGGACCGCATCCGCGGCGAATTACGGCTGGAGCAGGTGAGTTTCGCGTTCCCCGACGCCGAGCACGAGGTGCTGCGCGAAGTGTCGTTGCGGGTGCGCCCCGGTGAGACGGTGGCGCTGGTCGGCGCGACGGGCAGCGGCAAGACCGCACTGCTCAACCTGATCCCGCGCTTGTACGACGTGACCGGCGGCGCGATCACCATCGACGGCATCGACATCGCGGCGATGCGGCTCGCCGACCTGCGGTCGCTGGTGTCGGTCGCGTTCGAGGACCCGGTGTTGTTCTCGGCGAGTGTGCGGGAGAACGTCGCGCTCGGCGACCCGTCCGCCACCGACGCAGATGTGCGCCGCGCACTCGAGGTCGCGCAGGCCACCGAGTTCGTCGACGACCTGCCGTGGGGTTTGGACACCAGGATCGGCGAACAGGGTCTGAGCTTGTCCGGCGGCCAGCGGCAGCGACTCGCGCTGGCCCGCGCGGTGCTCACCGGCGCGGGCGAAGGCAGGCGCAGCCGGATCATGGTGCTCGACGACCCGCTGTCCGCGCTCGACGTGGAGACCGAGGAGCGGGTGCAGGAACGCCTGCGCACCGTGCTGGCCGACGCGACGACGCTGCTGGTCGCGCACCGTCCGTCCACGGCCGCGCTGGCCGACCGGGTGGCGGTGCTCGCCGACGGACGGATCGTCGCGGAGGGCACCCACGATCAACTGCTGCGCACCAGCAGGACCTACCGCGAACTGATGGGAGGTGAGTAGCTGTGAGCACCACGACCATTACCTCGAAAGACGAAGCGCAGGAGGGTGATTCGACCCTCCCGGAAGCCGCGGCCGACTGGCGCGGCATCGCGGGCGAGGACAAGGAGGTCACCGAGACCGGCAACTTGGTGCTGGCCGGACGTTCCCGGCGGCTGCTGCTCGACCTGGTCAAGCCCTACCGGAAACTCACCGGCCTCGCGCTGGTGCTCATCGTGCTGGACAACGTCGCGAAGGTGTCCGCGCCGCTGTTCGTCGCGCACGCGCTGGACGCCGGCATCGCGCGCGGGATCGCGGGCGACTGGGCGCCGCTGACCAGGACCGTGGCCGGATACGTCGGCTCGATCCTGCTCGGCCTGATCTGCACGTACACGTTCCTGCGGGTGACCGGCAGGCTCAGCCAGAGCGTGTTGTTCGACCTGCGCGTGCGCGCGTTCACGCACGTGCAGCGGCTCAGCGTCGCGTTCCACGAGAAGTACACCTCGGGCAAGGTGGTGGCGCGGCTCACCGGCGACATCGAGACGTTGCAGGAATTGCTGGAGAGCGCGCTCAACCAGGCGCTGAGCGCGATCCTGTCGGTGCTGACCATCGCGGCGCTGCTGATCTACCTGGACCAGGTGCTGGCCGCGATCGTGCTGGCCGGGTTCGTCCCGCTGGTGCTGGTCACCCGCTGGGCCCAGCGCAGGCAGCGGGCGGGCTACCGGCGCACGCGCGCCGCGATCGCCAAGGTGGTCGTGCAGTTCGTCGAGTCGATGGGCGGCATGCGGGCGGTGCAGGCGTTCCGCCGAGAGCAGCGCAACGAGTCGGTGCTCGCGGTCGAGGACTCCGAATACCGCCGCGCGACCATCGCGGCCATGCGCGGGATGGGCGACTACTCGGGCCTGACCAAACTGCTCGGCAACCTGACCACGGTGATCATCATCGTGGTCGGCGCCTGGCGGGTGATCGAGGGTGACCTCGCGGT
Source organism: Nocardia sp. NPDC019323 (assembly GCF_044389845.1). Taxonomy (NCBI): domain Bacteria; kingdom Bacillati; phylum Actinomycetota; class Actinomycetes; order Mycobacteriales; family Nocardiaceae; genus Nocardia; species Nocardia sp. NPDC019323. The sequence continues at coordinate 139,508 of NZ_JBIRYN010000002.1, read as the reverse complement.
CGGCGTGCTCGCGGCCTACCTGCTGTACCTCAACGAGTTCTACGGGCCGTTGGACGAACTGGCGCAGGTCTTCAACGCCTACCAGTCCGCTGCGGCCGCGCTGGAGAAGATCTCCGGCGTGCTCGAGGAGGAGCCGTCGGTGCCGGAGCCGGCGCGACCGGTCGCGCTGGAGAAGGCGACCGGCGCGGTGCGGATGGAGAAGGTGTGGTTCGGCTACTCGGCCGACAGCGGCGGCGCATCGGCGAAGTCGGATGGTGCCCAGCTGGACGACGGCGGCCGTCATGCCGGTGCGGTGAGTGATTCGGCGGTCCGACCGGATGGGACGTCGGAGGTGCGAAGCCCGGCCGAGGCCGAAGCCGCGACCGGTGACGGGTCGGGCGGCCTGTCGGATGTGCGTAGCCCGGCTGACGCCCCGACCGACAAGCCGCTTGCCGCTTCGCATGCCTTGCCCGGTGCGTCCACGGGTGTGGCCGAGCGCTCCACGAGCAGCGCCGTCGCGGCGGAACCGGCCGCGCCTGCCGACGCCCTGCCGATACAGTCCGCGGACTCGCCAGTGCGGTCGGATCGCCGGACGCGACCGGTGCTGCCGGAGTTCACCCTGGACATCCCGGCCGGGCAGGTCATCGCGCTGGTCGGTGCGACCGGCGCGGGCAAGTCGACGCTGGCGAAGCTGCTGACCCGGTTCTACGACCCGTCCGGCGGCGTGGTGACCTTGGACGGCATCGACCTGCGCGAACTCTCCGACGCCGACCTGCGCCGCAACGTGGTGATGGTCACCCAGGAGTCCTACCTGTTCTCCGGTTCGGTGGCCGACAACATCCGGCTGGGCAGGCCGGAAGCCACCGACGCGGAGGTGTTCGCGGCGGCGCGCGCGGTGGGTCTGTACGACTTCGTGCAGGCGTTGCCCGAGGGTTTCGCCACCGACGTGCGCAAGCGCGGCGGCAGGCTCTCGGCCGGGCAGCGGCAGCTGGTCGCGTTCGCGCGAGTGTTCCTGGCCGACCCGGCCGTGATCGTGCTGGACGAGGCGACCTCGAGCTTGGACATCCCCAGCGAACGGCTGGTGCAGCGGGCGCTGGAGACCGTGTTGCACGGGCGCACGGCGGTGATCATCGCGCACCGGCTGTCCACCGTGGCGATCGCCGACCGGGTGCTGGTGCTCGAGTCCGGCCGGATCGTCGAGGACGGCGCGCCGGATGCCCTGATCGCAGGGACCGGCCGGTTCGCCGACCTGCACGCGGCGTGGCGGGAGTCGCTCGTGTGATGAGCGGTGGGTTCTACGGGCCGGAGGTGGATGTCGCTTACGGTAGATACGTGACGACCCCATCCTCCGACCCCGAGAGCCCCGCCGCGAGCACGCAGGAATCCCGGTGGCCGGCGATCCTCACCTGGCGCGCCCACGACGCGACCCGGATGGAGTCGGTGCGGGTGCAGCTCAACGGCAACCGCATCCGCGCCGCCGGGCGCATGATCGGCGGCGCGAGCGCCGATCACCCTGCGTTCAGCGCGTCATATGACCTGGTCACCGATGAGAACGGCGTGACGAAGCGGTTGTCGGTGCGCACCGCGACCGCCGCCGGGGAGCGGCACGCCTCCATCGCCCGCGACGAGGAGAACTACTGGCTCATCGACGCGGGCGGCAACCACGTGCGCTCCACGTTCGCCGGAGCGCTCGACGTGGACGTGGTGCTCAGCCCGTTCTTCAACACCCTGCCGATCCGCCGCTACGACCTGCAACACGCGGTCGAGGACGTGCAGGTCCCGGTGGTCTACGTGCGCCTTCCCGACCTGCTCGTCCAGGAGGCCACGCTGATCTACAGCAGCGCCGCCGACGGCATCAGCGTGCTGTCGCCGGTCTCCAGCGCGACGGTCACGGTGGACGCCGACGGCTTCCTGCTGGATTACCCGGGCCTGGCCGAACGGATCTGAAACCGCGTTCATCGGAGTCCGGCGACAGCGTCGTGGTGCGCGGTCAGTCCAGCCGGGTGATGACCCCGCCGCGCTCGCCCGCCGTCCGCAGGTCTTCCAGCCATTCGTGGTCGCCAGGACGGATGCCGGTGATCTCCCAGCGTCGCGCGGATTCGTAGCGTTGTCGCGCGTCGTGTCCGGCTTCGACCAGGTCCGCGAGGGACTGCTTGTCGCGCAGGCTGTCGCGCGCCGCGCTGAGCACGGTGAGTGTTTCGTCCAGAACTTCCAGTAGCGCCGCCGAATTCGGTTCGCAGATCGCGCGAACCAGATCGGGCGCCGTGCCCGCGACGCGGGTGCCGTCCCGGAACGACCCGGCCGCGAGCCCCAGCGCGAGATCGCCTCCGATGGCGCCCGCCGCGGCCAGTGCCTCGGCGAGAACATGCGGCAGGTGGGAGATGCGGGCCACCGCGCGATCGTGTTCCGCGGCCGCCACCGGCACCACCACCGAGCCGCAGTCCAGCGCCAGCCGCACCACGCGCGTCCACGGGTCGGCCCGCGTGCCCTGGTCGACGCCGACCGCCCACACCGCGTCGCGGAACAACACGGGATCGGTGGCGGCCCAGCCGGATTCGGACGTACCGGCCATCGGGTGCCCGCCGACGTACCGCGCGGCGAGACCGTGCTCGCGTACGGCCGCCGCGACCGGTCCCTTCACGCTCACCACATCGGTGAGCGCGCACTCCGGCGCGTAGTCGGCGATCGCCGAAAGCATGTGATCTACCGCTGGCATCGGCACCGCGACGACGATCAGCGCGTCATTCTCCGCAGCGCGCCGCAGCGCGGCCGGTAGGTCTTCGGTGACGTCGAACCCGTCCGCACGGGCGGCCCGCGCGCCCACCGGCGAGCGGTTGTATCCCCAGGCGTCGTAGCCCGCGGCGACGGCCGCGCGTAATAGCGACCCGCCGATCAAACCGGTCCCGAGGACGCATACGGGTGCTTTCTTCGCCGAAGTCACCGGAACAGATTCGCATACGACTTCAACATTTCCGCTCGAGCAGACTACCGTTGCGGCCATGGCAGCACAGCGCTCGGGCACGAACAGGGCGGCGTCGGACGATTACGACGACGTGGAAGGGTTCGCAGTGGCGGTTGTCCGCGAAGAAGGCAAATGGCGGTGCAGTCCGCTGAGCCGGGACGCGCTCACCGATTTGTCCGCCGCGGAAAACGAACTGAAGGCTTTGCGCAGCTCCGGAGCGGTGTTCGGATTACTCGACATCGACGACGAGTTCTTCATCGTGCTCCGGCCCGCGCCGAGCGGGACCCGGATGCTCGTCTCGGACGCCACGGCCGCGATCGATTACGACATCGCCGCGGACGTCCTGGAGGCCCTGAACGTGGAAATCCCCGATATCGATCCGGACGAACTGGACGACGTGGAGCCGTGGGAGGAGGGCGACCTCGGCGTGCTCGCCGATCTCGGCCTGCCCGAACCTGTGCTCAGCGTCATCCTCGCCGAGACCGATCTCTATCCGGACGAGCAACTGGGCATGATCGCCCAGCGCCTCGGCTTCGCCGGCGAATTCGCCGCGGTGCTGGACAAGCTGCCGCGCTGACGTGGGCGTTCTGCCGGACGACCCGTTCTCCTCGGATGCCGCCATGGTGCGCGCGGCCATCGATGCCGCCGCGGCGGCGGGGGAGCGGGACGTACCCGTCGGCGCGGTGGTATTCGACTCGGCCGGAAGAGAACTCGCCCGCGCCGCGAACGCGCGCGAAGCACTGGGCGATCCGACCGCGCACGCGGAAATCCTGGCGCTGCGCCGTGCCGCCGCCGTCCACGGTGACGGGTGGCGGCTCGAGGGCGCCACGCTCGCCGTGACGCTGGAGCCGTGCACCATGTGCGCGGGCGCGCTGGTGCTCGCGCGGGTGGGCCGCCTGGTCTTCGGCGCCTGGGAGCCGAAGACCGGCGCCGTCGGCTCCTTGTGGGATGTGGTTCGTGACCGTCGTCTCAACCACCGGCCCGAGGTGCGCGGCGGGGTGCTCGCCGACGAATGCGCGGCGTTGCTCGACGAGTTCTTCCGCACCCAGCGCTGACCCACCCCTGGTCAACAGGCGATTTAACGATCCGGCGCCGGTCCGGTATGGTTGTCGGCGGTGGCGTGTCCGAGCGGCCTAAGGAGCACGCCTCGAAAGCGTGTGAGGGGTAACCCCCCTCCGAGGGTTCAAATCCCTCCGCCACCGCTCCAGCCCTTCACCTGTTAGCCCAGGTGAAGGGCTTTTCCTTTGGCTCCGTCAGCGGCCTGGTCACTAGCAGAACACATCACCGTCACGCCGAACAACGCACTGCTAGCGGGGCGCGGCGCGGGCGGTGGGAATCAACCGCCCGCGCCTTCATCATTCCGGCGTGCCGGGCATCGCGGACGCGTCGAACGAGAGCAGCTCCCAGCTGTGGCCGTCCGGGTCGTCCACAGCACGGTTGTAGAGCCAGCCCATGTCCTGAGGTGGGCGCGGCTCGGATCCGCCCGCCTTCACGGCGGCGTCGGCCAGCCGATCGACGTCCTCCTTCGACTCGGCGGGCAACGCGAGGATCGACTCGATCGCACCGGAGGCGATGGGCCGCGAGGTGAATCCGGCGAACTGCTCGTGCGTCATGAGCTGCACGGTCACCACTTCGCCGAGGGCGACCTGTGCGGAAGTCTCGTCGGTGAACTGCGGGTTGAGCACACCACCCAGCGCCAGGTAGAACGATGTGCTCGCCTCCAGGTCGGTGACCGGCAGGTTGACATAGATCTGTGTGAAAGCCATTGGTATTCCTCGGTTCTTGTCGCCGGGCCGTCCGGCTGACTTCGAACCTATGGCCGCACCTCGGCCTCGGTCTTGTACAGCAGCGACAGGATCTCCTCAGCGGCGGGCCGCCGCAGCTGTGTCGCCGTCAAGCCGACGAACCGGGTCAGCGACCGCGCCAGATGCGGCTGGTCGTGATACCCGACCAGATGCACGACATCTGTCGCGGCCACGCCCTGCCGCAGCAGCATCGTGGCCTGCCGAGCCCGCTCGATCCGCCGGATCATGCCCTGAGTCAGACCCGTCGCGGCGGCGACCCGGCGCTGCACCGAGCGCGGAGTTACCAGCACCGGCCGCTCCCCCGCGACGACGTCGGTCACCAACGGGTCCCGCACCAGCAACCCTGCCCGGACCAGGCGCTCCACGAACGTCTCCGCGTTCTCGTAGGTGGGGATCTCCCACTCGCTCCCCTGCAGCACAAAGGAGCGCGGCGTCGTGTACGGGCTCGACACGCTGCCGTCCACAAGTCCGCTCACGGGCAGATTCCGGAGAAAGGCACCGTGCCGGAAGATCACGCCGAAGGTGCAGCCCAGCCCGCCACCCAACGGCACCACGGTGGGTCGGGTCTCGGGACCGCGTACCGAAACGGTGGTGACGCCATCCGACGCCCACACCAGCAGTTCCCAGTTCGAGTTCGCGACCGACACCATGCGCTCCGGTGCGAAGACACCATGCGCACCGATCGGCGCCACCCGGTAAACGCCCTCGACATAGGGCGAGTCCGACAATCGGTACTCCAGCCCTGAAATGCCTTCAAACCGGTCGAGCGCCACGTCCGGCATGGTAGCGCCGCGCACGGCTAGTCAGCGGCCCGGTCATTAGAAATAGTCTTTGAGCATTTCCGTGGACCACGCAGCTTGCCGGACGTCTCCGCGCGGGCCGAACTCCGCGAACCAGGGTTTGATGTCCAGCACGGGTGTGCCGTCGACGGCGTCGAGCTCGGCGACGTGCAGGTCGCGGCCGTCTACTCGGAGCAGTCGGCATCGCGAGACGCCGAGCCAGTTGACGCGCCGCATGTTCCTGTGCCCGAAGATGCCGACCTTCGGCCATTCGGGATTGTCGCGGGCGCTACGGGCACCGAAATGCAGGTCTGTCGGGTCGGTGAGGTGGAACCGGAACACGATCTCCAGGTGGCTGAACTCCTCCAAACCCTGCACCGACTCTTCGGTGAACCGGGGGTCGTCGACGCGGATGATCGCCTCGGTGCCACCCCAGTGATCATCGGTCGGTTCGCGCCGGCCACCTACGACGTGCGCAACCGGCACTACTTCGAACACTTCGTCAGCCATACGACCTTCCCTTGCTGGTGGGAGCCGCTGACAACTACGTCTACCTGCCCCACACTCGCGGCGGGGAGGCCAGTCACCGGCGGGGCAGGGGAGTCGTCCCGCCCGACGCCGCATCGTGCCGACAACACGCAAGCCCGCCATCCTCGCCCCAGTGAAGCAGCAAGGGCTTTCCGCGTTTCGTAACGGCGTTTGCGCTCGGCAGCGACGAGGGCTAGTTCGAGTGTACGTAGCTCACCAAGGTTTCCCGCATGTCGCCCGCGACAGAGGAATCCGGGAAGTTCTCTGCCAGTAGCTTTTCCAGCTGGTTGAGACGCTTGCGCACCCATGAGAAATGGGCGCTGATCGGGTTCTCCAGAACCGGCGATACTGCGGCGATACTGCCGTCCAAGTCTCCGAGACGTGCGCTCGCGGACGCCAAGTAGATCTGAGACAACATCTCGTCACCGGGCGATCGCTGCACTTGCCACGCGTCGATCGCTTCCTCGGACGCTTTCACGGACTTGCGGAGCGTCTTCTCATCGTCTGCCCACATGAGCGAGAACCCCCGGTAGTAGATCTGTTTCGCTGGCGTGAAGGTGAACAGACCGGGTATCTCGTCGGGTCCCGCTGCGTCGCGTGCACGTTCGGCTTGGTCGAGCAGTTCGAGCGCACGCGCCGAGTCGCCAAGGTTCGCGACCGATGCGGCCAAACCACACAAGAGTCGGGGTTCGGCGGTCCCGGTCGAGTGCGTGACGTACCTCAGTCCATCCGTTGCCGCGTCTCGTGCGCGCTCGAAATCCTTCACGAACCGGAACGCCAACGCTTGTGTGCCGCGCGCCCAGGCTCTCAACTGGTCGTGGCCCGCCCGGTCACCCAGTTGAAACGATGCCTGTGCGTGAACGCGTGCCGTGTCCGCCTGTCCGAGGTCGAGCGTCAGGTACGACAACACTCCACACACCCGGCCAAGCGCTACATACAATTCCCTTATCTCGTCCGGTCGGTAGGCGCCCAACTTGATACGCCGCATCAACTCCGCGCGGATGTCCATCGCTCGACTCAGGGTGCGGTCGTATGACTCGAACCTGGCGTTGCGCGCCACGTCGATGATGCCGGATTGCATATCGTCCAGCGGCAACGCGTCCGGTTGGGCTAAAAGCGCTTCGGACTCTCGCCGCGCCTGGTCGAGCATTCGCAACGTGTCATTGCGTCGTGCGTGCTCGGCTTGGTCCGCATCCCACGCCGAGATCAATGCGCCTCCTGCGTTGAGCGCACGGTCTACGCGTTCGGCCCATCCGCGATCCTTCGGCCAGCGGCGGCCCGCTTCGATGTTCGCGAGCTGGGAATAATCGCAAAACGTTGCCCCTGCAAGGTCGCGCAGGGTGAGTCCGCGTGTGGTCCGCAACTGCCTCAGCATGCGGCCGGTCCTGTCCGATTCCATCCCGCACAATTGTTGCTCGGCTGACGGCATCTCACACCCACCCGTGTGTTTTCAAATGTGGACCTGTCGCTTTGAAAACAGCTTAGTCCTGCACAGATGCACTCGCCCGTGCTGATGTTGATGTGCGCCCGGCAGGGAGTGCGGAACCGCAAGCGGCACAAGGCATCCGCTTCCGTCCTCGGGTACCGGTCAGGGGGTTGTCGAGGACCGGGCGCACCTCGATGCCCCTCCGATACGAGTAGAGGTCTGTGTGGGCCACATAGCGTTTGGGGATACGCCGATGTCCCGATGTGCCTATTACCGGAATGTGTGCGACATACCCGCGAGGGTCGATCCTCCGCATGTCGGCCGGATCGTGGCCCGTTGCGGCTCGGTGTGGGCGATCACCATGCCCGCCGTGCTGGGGCACGACGTGAAGGTGTGGATGCAGAACCAGGGTTACAAGCCGGGACCGATCCTGTCGCATCCACGGTCGCAGCGTTGGACGTTCATCATCCGGCCGGATGTGCCGGACGATGTGCGGTTGTTCGCTGAGATGTTCCGGTTCAACGTCTCGATCGTGCGCGACGGCGGAACGATCGGGTTGCCGAGTCCAGCCGATCGCGGAACCGCGTTTCGGGCGTGGATTGTGCGTCCGGACAGCCATGTTCGCCCTTCGGGGTGGCTGATAGTGCGGGCGATACGGGACATCGCGGAAGCGAAGCGGGCGCAGCGTCGACGGGTACTGGCTTATGCCGGACAGTGACGAACCCGAGCGTCCTGCCCTGCGACTGCTCCAAGGCGGCAAGTCGGGCAGGTTCGATGTCGAGGCAGCGTTGGCGCGGTTGCATGCCCGGTTGACTTCACACAGCAACCCGACCTTGCCGTTGATGAGCCGCGACGCCGCGGACAAGGCGCTGGACGCGCACGGGGGTTGCGATCCGTTGGGTTGTTCGACGCGGGTCACGGCGGTGATCGTGACCCGCGACGGCTACCGATGGTTCCGGGAACGGGGCATGTGATGACATCCCCGCTACCGCACGAACCGGATGTGCACTTGTCGGTGTTCCTGCACGGCGCGCGGTTCGACTTCGCCGCCTGCTTCACCGCCGCTGTGCTGTTCGTACGAGAGCACCGGAAACGGCATTACGTCGACGCCGTGCACGTGCTGGCCGATAGTGCTGAAGGGTGGCCCAGATTGCCGTGTGAACGGCTGTATATCGAGCGATGATGGAGTTTCCTTGCCCGGTGCCCCTGCACGCGCGACACTGACCTGTTCGGACATGACGAGAAGGAGCTAGGCGTGGGGAACGACGAGCAGCTGACCATCGATCTCGGCGTACCCGTCGAGCGAACCGAATGGGGGAAATGGGTCGACCCTGACCGGCGGGCGGCGCAGGTACGGAAATTTCTGGAGCGGGCCGGATTCTCCGCTTTGCCGCCAGAACCATGGGACTTCGAATCTCGCGAGGCAATTCAGATCAGTGACATGATCGTGGAGATATTCCCGAATATGGAGAGTGTGACACTTCCCGAAAATGCGGATGTCACCGACCAATTGGTGTGCTTCATCGGAGAGTGTTTTATTCGCTATCTCGATGCGCGATGGATCGACCTGACCGATATGCCCCCTGGGTACAACGACTTCGCGGGCATACTCATATACGACGACATCAGGCCCGGTATGGCTTTCCGGTTCCCGGACTGGAAGACCTGCACTGCGGAACTGCTCGTAAAATTCGTTGTCGAGCAGGAATTCATCGCTCTGATGGAGCTGGTTTCCGTGGCCTTCTGGAGGCTGCGCAAAGATGACGGCCCACTGTTTTCCGAGTTGAGCGCGAATCTTTCTGATCATCCTCCTTTCCTGTGACTGAAGAATGATGGCGATTTTGTAGACTTCCGATCCGGGGGGCGGGCATCATGCCTGGTGACGGTTACGACAGTGATCGTAGGGGATTCGACAGCAATGAGCGTGGACGTATATTCGAGAATGGTTGCGATCGTTTTTCCGGGACCGTGCGAACGGATACGCCGTCCACTCGCGGACATATGAAGCGGGGAAAGACAGGATTCAATTCGACAAGATCAAGTTGGATCGGGATCGAACCTTCACCATCGAGGAAAAATCAGGGGTCATCAGGAGTGATAAAGACCTCAAGCAGTTGAGGGCGGTGCGTGAACTTCTCCGGGAGGATGAGAAACATCAGCATATCCTGCGGTCCGTCGCGGGTGAGTCGATATCGAAAGAAGCGCAGGAACTCATTGCCGGACTGATCCAAGACTTCCCGGACCAGTTCACGCACCAAATCATAGCGCGAGCCGATGCCCGCGAGATCTGGGCGCGAGGTCTCGAGGTGGAACGCGGTAAAGGGCAGCAGCTCGAATTGCCGGGTGTTCGTGAAAAGGCTCGGCAGGGAAAGGTTCAGGAGCTACAGAAGTGGAAAGATAGAATCGCCGAGCTCGCGCGGGCGCGTGGGCGAGCCGAAAAGTTCCGGAACATGCTGAGGTTTCGCGACGGAGCGACACGTGGCCGTGCGGAAGCCCCGCAGAAAATCGAACGTGATCGGCAGGCCAGAGAAGAAGCCGAGCGAGCCAGGCGAGCACGGGTAACCGATGAGCGTGCACGGATGGAACGGGCGGCTGCCGAACGGGTGGCGCAGGAATTCCCGGCGCCCAGCCAGTACCAGGAACGCGAAGCCGTTGACACGGCGCAGCAGGCGGCGAGAGAAGGGGCTGAGGCTGCCGATGCCGACCGTTCGGCAGCCGAGGCCCGCGCGGCAGCCGAGAAGGAACGAGAGGCTGCTTTCAAGGCGCGTGAGGCGGCGGAGAAGGAACGCGCGGAAGAGCGGGCGCGGTTGCGGGCGCGGGGGAATCCGCCGGAGGTGGTGCAGCTCCTTCAGATCGGTCAGGCGGAACCGCCGTCGGCGGCGGTGCGGGAACCTCCTGGCACGGCGCCGCGGGTGCAGCGTGGTTATTGGCACAGTCAGGACCGGAGTCGGGCGATCGAGCGTGGCCGGTGAATCGTCTTGCCGACTTCGACCCGGCGGTCTCCGCGCGGTCGGATGGCGTGGCGCTAGTCTCAGGCCCGAGAGGTGAGTGGATCAGCAGGACGAGTCGAAGGAGGTCGATCCGGTGGGTGAGCCCGACCATCACTACTGGATGAACCGCGCTATCGAGCTCGCGCGTCTGTGCCCGGTGGCCGAGGGTGCGTTCTCGGTGGGTGCGGTGATCGTCGCCGACGGGGCGGAAATCGCGACCGGCTATTCCCGCGAGTCCGATCCCAAGGAGCACGCCGAGGAGGCCGCGCTTCGCAAGCTCGACCCGGCCGATCCCCGGCTGGCGCGCGCGACGATCTACAGCACGCTGGAACCCTGTTCGGAGCGGGGGACGAAGGACCGGCTGCCGTGCACCGACCGGATACTGCGGTCAGGTATTCCGGTCGTGGTGATCGCGTGGCGCGAGCCGTCGACGTTCGTGGCGAACTGCGTCGGCGTGGAGAAACTTCAGCGGGCGGGTGTCGAGGTGGTCGAACTCGCCGACCTGGCCGAGGCGGCGATGTCGATGAACCGCCACCTCGACCTGTCCTGATCAGTCGTAGTCCCAGTACTGCAGCCAGCGCACGGACGCGAACAGCAGCAGCGTCAGCGCGTAGAGCACGACGATCACCGCCGCCCCGGCGACGCTGATCCGCGGACTCGCGCCGTCGACCGGGTCCAGCCACCTGCGGAACCAGCGAGCGACGGCGGGCGAGAGGAAATAGCTCATCAAACCCACGCTCACGATCTGGCTGAGCCACAGCGCCAGCCACGGCTGCGCGCCGAGCCGGTCGAGCACCGGGCCGAGGAATCGGGACAGCACCATCACCGTCGGATACAGCACCAGCAACACCAGCATGGCGGTCTTCCAGGCGGGGGTCATCCTGGTTTCGCCGTCGACCGTGCGCACGGTGGAGCCGAACGGTGTGGTGTGCGCGTCCACGGTGAAGTCCTCGGTCAGCTTCGCGCGCAATTCCGGTAAGGCGGCGGCGCGTTCGTCCGAGCCCAGCCAGTCGGTCAGCTGCCGTTGGGTGCGGAATCTGAGCACCGAGAACCAGCGCCCGCCGTCCACGGGGAAAAGCGCGGCTCCTTCGAACCCGGGGAATCGCGAACTCGCCGCCACGAGCTGCGCTTCGGTCGCCTGGAATTCGTCCTCCTTGTCGTGCGCGACGCTGTGCCGGAATACGCAGACGCCTGGCGGGGCGGCCTCGCCTGCCACGAAGATCAGATCCGAACTCTTGCAATGGAAGCCGCGAGATTCGCCCTCGGACACGAGGGCCGCCCGTTCGGCCGAGTCCAGGAATTCGTGGAGCGATGACTCGGATCGGAACGTGACGCTGAATCCCGCTTCGAGCATCCGGCTTCCGGTCACCGCGACCGAGGAATGCATGAATCCTTGTATTCGGCAGGCGATTCGGCGCAGTCCATCGAGCCAATCCCGGAATGCCGCTTCGTGTGCCGGTCGATGAAAGACCGTTACGACGGTAGCCGCGGCATTCATCGGGCTATGTGACGTCGAGGCGACGGCCCCGCACATAGACCTCGGTGATCGCGGGTTCGCGAATACCCATCAGCAGCGCGAACAGGGTCTGATCCCGAGCCAGTACCGGGTCGTCGGAACGAATGCCGTATGTCAGCGAGCTTTCCAGCGCCGGGACCCGCGCCGGATCGATCACGATGAAATCGGCTTCCTTACCGACGTCGAAGTTGCCGAAACGATTCTCCATATCCAAGGCGCGCGCACCGGCCAGCGTACCGGTGAACAGCATTTCGGCCGGATGCATCGACACACCTTGCTCGCCCGGTTCGGAGATGTGCACCTTGAACGCGGCCGACAGCACCTGCGGAATCAGCCACTCGTCGCCTCCGCCGTAATCGGTGCCCGCGGCCACCGTGACACCCGAGGTGAGCGTCCGCTTCCACGGCATCGTGCCGGAGCCGAGGAACTGCTGCGAGACCGGACAGTGCGCCACAGACGTGCCGGTTTCGGCCATCCGCCGCAGCTCGACGTCCTGGCAGTGCACGCAGTGCGCGAGGATGCTGCGCCTGCCGAGCAGGCTCTTGCCGCCAACGGCCGATCCCGGCAGGAACTTTCCGTCGTAGGTGTCGAGGTAGGTCGCGACGTCGTACGCCTGCTTGGTGGTGTCGACTTCGCCGGTCCCGGGACGGTTGTTCTCGTTGAGGTGACTGTGGAAATAGACGCCGCGTTCGCGCACCGAATCGTAGAGATCACCCAGGTTCTTCAGCGTCTGGCGAGTGACCGCCAACGAGAATCGCGGCACGATCGCCACGTGCAGTAGCGCCGTGTCCACGTCACCGGTGTCGGCGGCGTGCCATTTGGCGATCTCTTCGCTGGTCAATCGGATGGCATCGGCCTCGGTGGTCATCAGTGCGGCCGCCGCGTCCGCTCCGGTCGTTTGGATGCCACGCCCCGCGACCATGCGTAGACCTCGCCGCCGGGTCTCGCTGAACAATGCGTCCTGCGCGTGCGGGAACGCCGAGCCGAAGACCATCGCCGCCGTGGTGCCCGCGGCGATGCGTCGCGCACAGAATTCGGTGGCCGCCGAGCGCGCGAATTCCGGGTCGCCGTAGCGGGATTCCGCGGGATAGATGCACAATTCAAGCCATTCCAGCAGCTGGCCGCCGCCGTAGGCATCGCCCGCGAAGGTCTGCGGGAAGTGAATATGTGTGTCGACGAACCCGGGAAGCAAGAACCCTGGACGGTGATCGAACACTTTTTCGGAATGGTGTTCGGCCGGGATATCGGAGCGCGGTCCGCAGAATGCGACCCGGCCGCTCTCGTCGATCACCAGAGCCCCGTCCGGCACGTCGGTCAAAGCGTCGGCCGCATCGCCGGAAGCGGGACTTCCGGCGATGTGGAAAATGTGCCCCAAGTGGACTTGGCTCACCGTTCGAGCAAAACACACATCGATCCGGCGCGCGAGCGGATCAGGTGAAATGCGCTCAGACGCCGCGCGAGAACAATGTCACCGGAGGCGGCATACGGTAACCGGCGAGTTTGATGAATCGGGCGCTCACGCCGCGCTGCCGATCCTCCAGTGGACCCGCTCCGACCGTGTTCATCATCCGGTTGATCACGTTGAAGCAGGTGCCCACCCAGACGGCCTCGTCGAACGCCTCCCGGGAGACGCCCGCCAGCCGGGCCACCGCGGCGTCCTCTGCGGTCAACCCGTCGGGGTCACGAGCCATCTTGGCCAGGAAATCGAGCATGACCCGCGCTTCCGGGCGCAGCGGGGAGTCCGTGCCGCCGGCCAGTGCCCGGGTCACCACATCGGCATCGATGTAGGCGCCCGCGATCGCCTCGTGGGAGGTGGCGCAGAACGGGCACTCGTTGGCCTGCGAGGTGTGCGTCGCGAAGATCTCCCGCTCGGCGACGGTCCAGTACGACGGTCCGCGCATGATGTCCTGAATCAGCTCCGACAACGGCGAACCGAAGAACCGGTGCCGGTAGAACAGCACTTTGAGCACGGCGGGGACCTCGACGCCGCTGAACCGCCGCATGGTCCACAACACGAGTTTGGTCGGCCGGTCGTGACCGGATCGCACTGCCTCGAGCCACATCTCAGTTCCCCTCCCAAGCCAGGCGCGCGGCGCGCAGGCGCCGGTCGGCGGCACCGTAGGCGACGACCGCGGTCGCCTCGAAGATCTCGTCGTCACTGTGCCCGGCCGCTTTCAGCGCCGCGATCTGCTGCTCGGTGACCCGGTAGGACCGTTCGGCCACCAGGTCGGCGAAGGCGGCGAGTTCCGCCGGCACGTCCTGGCCGGACTCGGTCGTCCCGGCGGCCCCGGCTTTCAGCGCCCGGCGGACCCGGCTCGGCAACCGCCCCGGCGCGGACTCGAGGTGTTCGCCGAACCGCTGCCACTTCTCACTCATCGAGCCACGCATGGGCCTCATTCTGTCCGACGCCGACCGCCCGCGCTGAGAATCGGCGCAGCGCTACGGGTTGTCGTCCTTCGCCCTGCGCAGCACGACCTTCCGGTCGTCCAGATCGACCGCGGCCAGCGGCGGCGCGCCCTGGCCCTGCTCGTCCCGCAACATCGACACCGATTCACGGTGGTCCAGCTCCATGCGCTTGGTCGCGTAGAACAGCGCCGTGAACTCGTCGGTGAACGTGCCGGAGATCGGGGTGCGGCGGCGCCTGCGGCGTTTGTTCACGGTCATCTCGTAGACGGCCACCAGCACGAGCAGGATCACCCAGCCGGGGATCGACCACTGGAACAGCGCTGCCATGTCACGAAGCTACCAGCAGGCGCTTCCGCCGAACCGGGTGAAAATTGCCCGCTTCGCGACGGGTAACCGAGGCGATCGCGGGTATACGCCCGATACGGAAAGTGCGGGAAGGACGCGATGCCACATGCGCCGTCGGACGATCCGCGCGGGAGCGATGCGCGAGAGAAACATGAGAATCGGAAGTGTAATCGTCTTGATCTGGTTGCTGATCGGCGTGGTAGCCGCAGCACAACGCCATTATTTCGACAGTGGGCCGGTCAACTGCGCCGGTTTCGGCACCATCGCCGTCACGGTGATCGCCGGACCGCTCAACTACATGGGCGTCAATCCGAAGGTCGCGGATTGCAATGTCCCGCAACCGAGCCCGTAATTCGATCGAGTGACCGCGGACGGCCGGGTGGGTATGCCACCCGGCCGTCCGCTTTTCGTCCGCGCGAGACTTGAACTAGATATTTGCCAACTCGCGAAGAGTCGCCTGTACCTCGGATTTGTTGGGTAACTGTCGGTGTGTCCGGGTATCCCCGCTCGACGGGGAGCACGGAAGGGACCGATGAGATGCGTGATTACGGACGCCGGGGGCGTGATTACGAACGTCGTGCGCGTGCCGGGCGCGGCTCAGGCACAGGCTCCCGGGTATTCGGGTTCCTGCTGCTGGCTTGGCTGGCGGTCGGTTTGCTCGCGGCCGGTCAACGGCATTATTTCGACAGCGGCCCCCCGATCAACTGCGCCGGTTGGGGCACGATCGGTCTCACCGCCCTCGCGGGTCCGCTGAACTACGCCGGGGTGAATCCCAAGGTCGGTGGCTGCGAGCTGCCCCAACCGAGCGGGTGAAACGCACCGGGCCCCGTATCCGCAGTACGGATACGGGGCCCGGTGATGCTCTCCGGATCAGCTCACGCCGACCGGCACCTTCGCCGTCTCGGCGGTACGTTGCTGCAACTCACGCAGCTTCGTGCCCTCGACGTCGATGTCGGGCAGGATGCGGTCGAGCCACTTCGGCATCCACCACGACCACTTGCCCATCAGCACCAGCAGCGACGGAATCAGCACCATGCGGACGATGAACGCGTCCAGCAGCACGCCCGCCGCCAGGGCGAAGCCGAACGACTTCGCCGTCACGTCGGTCTCCAGCAGGAACGAACCGAACACCGAGATCATGATGATCGCCGCCGAGGTCACCACACGCGCGCCGTGGTGGTAACCGGCGACCACCGCGTCCTTGGCCGACTTGCCGTGCACGAACTCCTCGCGCATCCGGGTCACCAGGAAGACCTGGTAGTCCATCGCGAGGCCGAACACCAGGCCGATCAGCATGATCGGCATGAAGCTGACCAGCGGATGCGGGTCCTCGATCAGGCCGAGCTTGCCCTCCTGGAAGATCAGCACGGTCGCGCCGAAGGTCGCGGCCATCGACAGCAGGAACCCGAGCGCCGCGGTGAGCGGCACCAGGATCGACCGGAACACCAGGATCAGCAGCACGAACGCCGCGCCCGCCACGATCGCCAGGTAGGGCACGATCTTGCTGAGCAGCACGTGGTCCACGTCGGCGTAGATCGCGGTGGTGCCGGTGATGCCGTACTCGATGCCGTACTCGGCCTTCAGCTGGCCTTCGGCCTCCCTGGCGTCGCGCACGAGGTCCTTGGTGGCCTGGTTGTTGGGCCCGGACTTCGGCACGCCGTTCAGCATCGCGCCCTGCTGGTCCTGGCTGAACTGCGGCTCGGTCACGTAGTCCATGTCGGGGTAGGACGCGAGCTTGTCGCGCAGCGCCTTCACCGCGGCGTCCCGGTTCTCGGCGGGGACGGCGCTCAGGTCGGCGACCACGTTCAGCACGCCGTTGCTGCCTTCGCCGAAGCCTTCGGTCCGCAGCTCGTAGGCCTTCCTGATGGTGGAGGTCTTCGGCATGCTGTCCTCGCCCGGCAGGCCCAGGTTCAGGCCGGCGGCGGGGGCGGCGAGCGCGCCGAGCACCACGACGCTCAGGATCAGCGCGACCCACGGCGCGCGGCCGATCAGGCGGCCGAAACGCATGCCGTTGGTGACCGAGTTCTCGTCCTCGGGATCGTGCTGGGCGACCACCGGCAGCTTCGGCTTGAACAGGAACCGGCCGAACGCGCCGAGCAGCGCAGGCATCAGCGTGATCGCGGTGAGCACGGCGAAACCGGCGGCGATCGCGCCGCCCAGACCCATGAACGTCATGAACTGGACACCGACGATGCTCAGACCAGCGAGCGCGATGATGACGGTCAGGCCGGCGAACACCACGGCGGAACCGGCCGTGCCGAGCGCGGTGCCCGCGGCCTCCTCCGGCGAATCCTGCACCGCCAGTTCGTGCTTGTACCTGGACACGATGAACAGCGCGTAGTCGATGGACAGCGCGATGCCGATCATCGAGGCGAGGAAGGTGGTGAAGCTGGGGATCTCGATCACCGAGGTGCCGAGCATGATCAAAGAGGTGGCCGCGCCGAGACCGATGATCGCGGTGACGATCGGCACGAACGCCGCGACGATGGCGCCGAACGCCACGACCATCACGACCAGCGCGACCGCCATGCCGATCATCTCGGACTTGCCGCTCGGCGCTTCCTGCTTCTGCGCGATCGAGCCGCTCATCTCCACCGTCAGCCCGGCGTTGCGGGCGTCGGCGGCGATGTCGTAGGCCGCTTCCCGGTTGGCGTCGGTGACGTCGGTGACCTTCGCGATCGTGAACGGGACATTGATCACGGCCACGGTCGCGGGCGCGGTCTTGCTGAGCACGTTCAGCGGGGCGCCACTGCACTGCGCGGGATCGGGGTTGCTCAGGCAGCCCATCTTCTCGGCCGCTTCGACCGGGTTGGCGATGGGCTTGCTGTGGTCGACGATGTCGAGCTGGCCGAGCTTGGCGATGAACGCGTCCAGCGCCGCACGGTTCGCCGGATCGGTCAGCGTCTGTCCCTCCGGCGCGGCCGCGACGTAGGTGCCGGTGACCGCGTCCAGCTGGAACGCGGCGGAGGCGCCGGGGAAGTGCTTGTCGAGGATTTCGTTGGCACGCTCCGAGGGCAGGTTGGGCATGCTGAAGTCGTCGCTCATCGGCTTGCTGAGCTGCGCGCCCAGGCCACCGAGGAGCACGAACAAGACGAGCCAGACGGGAAGCACTATCCATTTCCGGCGGAAGGCGAACTTCCCCCATCTGTACAGAAAAACGGACACGAGTGGTTACTCCTAGCGATGACTGGGATCGTGCTGGTTCTGCGTGTAGACAGCACTCGCGGAGGTGCCCTGCCTGCCTCCGCCTCCACTGACGCTTTCTGCCTACCGTGCGGTAGGTAGACTACCCAGCGGATAAGCGGAGGTACAACCTCTATTCTGCGGGCGAGATTCGCTCGATGCGAAGGTGATGAGAGGATCATCGGATGGCTGTGCGTGACACACCCGGCGCTGTCGCCGCAGGTGGAGGCACCAAAAGCGCGATTCGGGACGCCGCGGTGAAACTTTTCGGATCCAAAGGATTCGAGCAGACGAGCCTGCGTGAGGTCGCGGATGCGGTAGGAATCACAAAGGCGTCGCTCTACTATCACTATGCGTCGAAACTCGATCTGCTCCTGGCGATCATTGATCCGATCGTCGATCACATGCGCTCGGTGGTGAACGATCTCGACCAGGTCCCGCACGACAGCGAGAGCATCCGCCGGGTGCTGCGAACATATCTGCGCGGTCTGATCGATCACCGTGACGCCGGGGCGCTGGTCGTGCGCGACACCGTCGCGATCGTGAACGCCATGGCCGACCGCTACCCCGATCTGGTGGAGACCACCCGGGAACTGCGCTTGTGGCTGGCCGGGCCGGACGCCACCGAGGAAGCGCATCTGCGCGCCTGCGCCGCGCTGGAGGTGATCGGTGTTGCGCTGGTGTCCAAGGAACTCGTGCCTGGTGCGGACGACTCGCTGGTGGAATCGTCACTGCTGGACGCCGCGACCTGCGTGCTCGCTGGCGGCGGCGCCGCGTAGATTCGAGCCATCCCCTCGACGCCAGGAGTCGCCGCTGTGCACATCACCGCGAAGATCGATTACGCGGTGCGGACGCTGCTCGAAATCGCCAGTGCGCCGCGGCTGAACCGGTCCGTGGTCGGGCTCGGCGCAGCCGCCGTGCAGGCCGCGCCGATGGTCAAGGCCGAAGCGATCGCCACCGCCCAGCGGATCCCGCCCAAGGTGCTCGAGTCGGTGCTCGGCGAACTGCGCCGCGCCGAACTCGTGATCAGCAGGCGCGGGCCGGACGGCGGCTATTGGCTGGCCAGGCCGGCCGCCGAGATCTCCGTCGCCGACGTGATCCGCGCGATCGAGGGCCCGCTGGCGTCGGTGCGCGGCGCGCGCCCGGAGGACGTTCACTACGCCGGTGCGGCCGAGCCGTTGCAGCGGGTGTGGATCGCGCTGCGGGTCAATATTCGCGCGGTGCTGGAGAACGTCACCATCGCCGACATCGCGAGCGACCGGCTGCCCGGATTCGTCGGGGCGCTCACCGAAGATCCGGGCGCCTGGGCGCGCCGCTAGCCCCGCACACCACCACGGGAGAGCATCCATGCAGGTCAGAAAACATCAGGGCGCATCGCGCCGACAGCCGGTAGCCTGCGACTCATCATGCTGATCCAACTGCTCCGCTCGCATCTGCAGCCTTATCGCGCCCAGTTGGCGGGGGTCGTTGCGCTTCAGCTGATTTCCGTGATCGCGATGCTGTATCTGCCGAGCCTGAACGCGGACCTCATCGACAACGGCGTCACCAAAGGCGACCTCGGCTACATCTGGACCACTGGCCTGTGGATGCTGGCGGTCACGGGTGTGCAGATCGTCGCGTCGGCCACTTCGGTCTATCTCGGCGCGCAGGCGGCCATGGGCGCGGGCCGCGACCTGCGCGGCGCGCTGCTGCACCGCGTCGGCACGTTCTCCGCCCGCGAAGTGGGCATGTTCGGCGCACCCTCGCTGATCACCCGCAACACCAACGACATTCAGCAGGTGCAGCTGCTCATCGTGATGTCGGCGACCATCCTGGTGATGGCGCCGATCATGTGCGTCGGCGGCATCATCATGGCGCTGCGCGAGGATCTCGGCCTGTCCTGGCTGCTGCTGATCGCGGTGCCCGCGCTCGGCCTTTCCATGGCCGTGCTGATCTCCAGGATGGTGCCGGGCTTCCGCGACATGCAGGCCAGGATCGACGAGGTGAATCGCGTTCTGCGCGAACAGATCACCGGTATTCGGGTGGTGCGGGCCTTCGTGCGGGAACGCCAGGAGACCTGGCGGTTCGGCCTGGCCAACACCGAGCTCACCGACACCGCGCTGCGAGTCGGCCGTTTGATGGCGCTGATGTTCCCCACGGTCATGCTGATCAGCAACGTCACCGCGGTCGCGGTGATCTGGTTCGGCGGGCACGCGATCGACGCCGGGCACATGCAGATCGGTTCGCTCACCGCGATGCTGTCCTACATCATGCAGATCCTGATGGCCGTGATGATGGCCTCGTTCCTGGCCATGATGGCCCCGCGCGCCGCGGTCTCCGCCGACCGGATCGGCGAGGTGCTCGACACCGAGTCCTCGGTGCACCCGCCGCGGCTGCCGCAGCCGTTCACCGACGACCCGGCCGTCGTCGACTTCCAGTTCGCCGAGTTCGCCTTCCCCGGCGCGGAGAAGCCGGTGCTGAAGGCCATCCGATTCCAGGTACGTCCCGGCGCCACCACCGCGATCGTCGGCTCCACCGGCGCGGGAAAGACCACGCTGATCAACCTCGTACCCCGGCTGATGGACGTCACCGACGGCGCGGTCTATGTCGGCGGCACCGATGTGCGCCATATCGACCTGGAGATATTGCGCTCACAGATCGGCCTCGTCCCGCAGAAGGCGTACCTGTTCTCCGGCACGATCGCGAGCAACCTGCGCTACGGCAACCCGCAGGCCACCGACGAGGAGCTGTGGCGCGCGCTGGAGATCGCGCAGGCCGCCGATTTCGTCCGCGAGATGCCCGAAGGGCTGCAAACCCCGGTGGCCCAGGGCGGCACCACCGTGTCCGGCGGTCAGCGTCAACGGTTGGCCATCGCCCGCGCGCTGGTGAAGAAGCCGAGGGTGTATCTGTTCGACGACTCGTTCTCCGCGCTGGACGTGGCGACCGACGCCAGGCTGCGGGAGGCGCTGAAGCCGGAGACCGCCGACGCCTCGGTCATCATCGTCGCGCAGCGCATCGCCACCATCCGGGACGCGGACCAGATCGTGGTGCTCGAGGACGGCGCGATAGCCGGCATCGGCACCCACGATCAGCTCCTGCGGGATTGTTCGGAGTACCGGGAGATCGTCGAGTCGCAACTGAGTGCCGAGGAGGCGCGATGAGACCCGGAATGCCGACCCCCGGCGCACCCGGCACCAAGGCGAAGTCGTTCGGGCCCTCGCTGAAACGACTGTTGCGCAGGCTCGCGCCGGAGCGGGTGCAGGTCGCGCTGATCGTCGCGCTCGTCATCGTCTCCGTGGTGCTGAACACCATCGGCCCCTACATCCTCGGCAAGGCGACCAACCTGGTCTTCGACGGCGTGGTGGGCAAACAACTGCCGTCCGGCGTGTCCAAGGACCAGGCGATCGAGGCCCTGCGGGCCAAGGGTGACGACACCTTCGCCGACATGCTCAGCGCCATGAACGTGGTCCCGGGCGTCGGGGTGGACTTCGGCGCGGTCGGGCGGGTCCTCGCCCTGGTGCTGGCGCTGTACATCGGCGCGGCCGTCTTCGGCTGGTTGCAGGGCTACCTGCTCAACATCGTGATCAACCGCACGGTGAAGCGGCTGCGCAGCGATGTCGAGGACAAGATCCATCGGCTTCCGCTGCGGTACTTCGACTCCGCGCCGCGCGGTGACGTGCTCAGCCGCGTGACCAACGATGTCGACAACGTCTCCCAGAGCCTGCAACAGACCATGAGCCAGCTGCTGGTCTCGGTGTTCTCGGTGCTCGGCATCCTGGTCATGATGTTCTGGATCTCCTGGCAGCTCGCGGTGATCGCCCTGCTCACCGTGCCCGCCGCCATCGTGGTCACCGCGCAGATCGCGAAGCGGTCCAAGCCGCACTTCGTCGACCAGTGGAAGTACACCGGCCTGGTCAACGCCCAGGTCGAGGAGGCATACACCGGGCACGAGGTGGTCACCGCGTTCGGCCGCAACCGCGAGGTCGGCAAGGAGTTCGACCAGCGCAACGAGCAGCTCTACCAGGCCAGCTTCAAAGCGCAGTTCATCTCGGGCCTGATCATGCCCGCCATCATGTTCCTGGGGAACGTCAACTTCGTGCTGGTCGCGCTGGTCGGCGGCCTGAAGGTGGCCACGGGCAGTCTCTCGCTCGGCGAGGTGCAGGCGTTCATCCAGTACTCGCGCCAGTTCAGCCAGCCGCTGACCCAGCTCGGCGCGATGGCGAACCTGCTGCAGTCCGGCGTCGCCTCCGCCGAGCGGATCTTCGAGATCCTGGACGCCGAGGAACAGAGCCCCGACCCGGTGATGGCCGACGCGCGCCCGGTCGACCGCGGCCGCGTGGAGTTCGAGGCAGTCTCGTTCCGCTACGAACCCGACAAGCCGGTGATCGAGCGCCTGTCGCTGGTGGCTGAGCCGGGCCACGTGGTCGCGATCGTCGGCCCCACCGGCGCGGGCAAGACCACGCTGGTGAATCTGCTCATGCGGTTCTACGAACTGGACGCGGGCACCATCACCATCGACGGCGTCGACATCACCGAGATCACCCGCGACCACCTGCGCTCGCGCATCGGCATGGTGCTGCAGGACACCTGGCTGTTCAAGGGCACCATCCGGGAGAACATCGCCTACGGCAACCCGAACGCGAGCGAAGAGGAGATCCTCGCCGCGGCCCGCGCCGCCTACGTCGACCGCTTCGTGCACGCGCTGCCCGACGGCTACGACACGGTCATCGATGAGGAGGGCGCCGGCGTCAGCGCGGGCGAGAAGCAGCTGATCACCATCGCGCGCGCGTTCCTCGCCAAGCCGTCCATCCTCATCCTGGACGAGGCGACCAGCTCGGTGGACACCCGCACCGAACTGCTCGTGCAGCACGCCACCGCCGCCCTGCGCCGCGACCGGACCAGTTTCGTCATCGCCCACCGCCTGTCCACCATCCGCGACGCCGACCTGATCGTCGTCATGGAAGCGGGCCGCATCGTGGAACACGGCTCACACGAACGCCTGCTCGATGAGCGCGGGGCCTATTACCGGTTGTACAACGCCCAGTTCGCTGGAGCTGTGTGATTCGGCCGCGCCTGCGGCGCGGCGTGGTCGAAGCTCGCGACCAGGTGCGCGGTGTAGTGGCTCGTTGTCGGCTCGGACCGAACGTGAGCCCGGCGGATGCTCGCTCTGGCTGCTCTTCGTTCGCAGGTGTGGGTGGGCCGGCGCTGGGCTCGTCAGGGGAGTCGCGCGCACGGCATCGTTGTCTCGGTGCGCTCGCACGGGCGCCGAAACAGCTCGCTCAGTCGGCCCGCACTCACGACCGTTTCCGGCCGAGGCCGAGGCGGTGGGACAGGCGGCTCATGAGCTGGGACATCTTCGACGGGAACGAGTTCGGTCCGGGGATGCGTACCGGGCGGACGCGGCCGTTGTGTAGTGCGGTGATCTTCCAGCCCTGGTCGGTGCGCACGGTCACCAGCGTTTGGCGGGACAGCCGGCGCTGGGGGAGGCGCGAGCGCCACGGCATCAGAACCGATGCCGTGCCGTGCACAATCGCCACGTCGGGGGTGACGAAGCGGATCGACTCCAGATCGCCGACCAGTGCCGACCCGGCCAGGACTCCACGGAAGAGCTTTTCGTGGTTGGCCTGATGCTCGCCGCGGCCGGTGGCTCGGGTGCCGTCGTAGGAGACGTAGTCGGAGTCCTCGGTGAACAGGGCGGCGTACGCGGCGGCGTCGTTATCGGTCCAGGTGCGCATCAGCTCGTCGAACAGGCTGCGCAGCGCGCGGTCGTCGGTGCGGTCGAGGGTCGCGTCCATGGTGGTGCCTTCCGGTGTTAAGATTCGACTATCGAAATATAAGATAACAGAAAGATTCGAATGTCGAAAGAAGAGTTGATCGGCGCGATCGCGCAAGAGCTGCGGACGCTGCAGCAGAGCTTCGACGCCTTCGACGAGGCCGCGGCCGTTCGTCTGGGGTTGAACCGCACCGACCTGCGCTGCCTGGACATCGTGCTCAGCCGAGGCCCGTTGACGGCAGGGGAGCTCAGCGCTGCGCTGCGACTGAGTCCCGCCGCCACCACCACCGTCGTCGACCGGTTGACCCGGGCTGGATTCGTCTCGCGCGCACAAGATCCCGGTAATCGGCGGCGGATCCTGGTCGAAGCCACCGCGCGGGCCGCCGAGGTGGCGCGAGAGATCTTCGAACCCGTGGGGAAGGCGGGCGCCGAGGCTCTGACACGGTTCGACACCGACGAACTGCGCATCGCACTCGACTTCCTGCGCACCGCGCTGCGGGTGCACCAGGAGCAAACCGAGCGTGTCTCGCGGTCGGGCGAATCATGCTGATGCCTGTGACGAGCAGTGGCCTGGTTCGGGCGGCGACCACCGAACTGCGAGGATAGCGGGGTGTCCGGTCCCGAATCCTTCTCCTTCACCCTCGGTACCCGCTTGGACGGACGGCACGGCCGGTCCGGTGTGATCGCCACGCCGCACGGGCCGATCGCCACGCCCGCCTTCATCCCGGTGGGGACCAAGGCGACGGTCAAAGCGGTGCTGCCGGAAACCATGCGGGAACTCGGCGCCCAAGCGCTGCTCGCGAACGCCTATCACCTGTACTTACAACCGGGCGCCGACATCGTGGACGAGGCGGGCGGGCTCGGCGCGTTCATGAACTGGCCGGGGCCGACCTTCACCGACAGCGGCGGGTTCCAGGTGATGTCGCTGGGCGTCGGTTTCAAGAAGGTGCTCGCGATGGAGGCGGTCGATGTGCGCAGCGACGACGTGATCGCACCGGGCAAAGAGCGGCTGGCCACCGTGGACGACGACGGCGTCACGTTCCGTTCCCACCTCGACGGCTCCGTGCACCGCTTCACGCCCGAGGTGTCGATGACCATCCAGCACCAGCTCGGAGCCGACATCATGTTCGCGTTCGACGAACTCACTACATTGCTCAACACCCGCGCCTACCAGGAACGATCGGTGCAGCGCACGCACGAGTGGGCGCAGCGCTGCATCGACGAGCACGAGCGGCTGACCGCCGCGCGCACGCACCGTCCCTACCAAGCGCTGTTCGCCGTCATCCAGGGCGCGCAGTACGAGGACCTGCGCAGGAAGGCATGCCGCGGACTGGAATCGATTCGCGGAAACGCGGGGACGGGATTCGACGGCTACGGCATCGGCGGCGCGCTGGAGAAGCACAATCTGGGCGCCATCGTCGGGTGGTGCAGTGACGAGCTGCCCGAAGACAAGCCACGCCACATGCTCGGCATCAGCGAGCCGGAGGACATCTTCACCGCCATCGAGAACGGCGCCGACACCTTCGACTGCGTCAACCCGTCGCGGGTCGCCCGCAACGCCGCCATCTACGTCGACACCGGCCGGTTCAACATCAACACCAGCCGCTTTCGCCGCGACTTCACCCCGATCGACGAGAACTGCGACTGCTACACCTGCGCCAACTACACGCGCGCCTACATCCATCACCTGTTCAAGGCCAAGGAGATGCTCGCGGCCACGCTGTGCACGATCCACAACGAGCGGTTCACGGTCCGCCTGGTCGATCGCATCCGCCACAGCATCGAGGGCGGCTACTTCGATGAGCACAAAACGGAGACCCTGGGGCGCTGGAAAAGCAAGAAGGGCGCGGAGCGTGAGGCGGATCGGTGACTCTCCGATCGGCTCTCGTCGCCCGCGCCCTCCGTGGTGTCGCCGGGACCTTCGTCAGGCGTGCAGCGGATCCGCTTCGGTCGGTGCGTAGCTCGGTTCGCGCTTCTTGAGCAACGCGATCACCCGGTAGGTGATCGGGAGTACGAATACCTCGCAGAGGGTCTTCCAGATGAAGCCGACGATCACATAGTTGACGAACTGCTGCCAGGTATCGATGCCGATGGCGCCCGCGGCGATCGAGCAGAAGATCAGTGTGTCGGCGAACTCGCCGACGATGGTCGATCCGATCAGCCTGGCCCACAGGTATTTTTCCTTCGTCCGCTCCTTGATCAGCACCAACGTCGCGGAGTTCAGCAACTGGCCGACGAAGTACCCGGCCAGGCCCGCGATGACGAGCCGCGGCGTCGTCCCCAGGACGGTGCGGAACGCCTCTTGGTTGTCGTAGAAGCTCGCGGCGGGCAGCCGGATCGCGATGGCGAAACAGGCGACCGTCAGCAGCAGGGCGGCGAAGCCGTAGTAGATGGCCCGCCGGGTGGCGCGGAAGCCGTACACCTCGCTGAGCACATCGCCGAGGATGTAGGCCAACGGGAACAGGAAGAAGGCGCCGTCGGTGGCGATCGGAAGGATTTGCAGCGGCCCCAGCGACACCGACCGGTCGCCGAAGAACTCCACCCCCTTGGTGGCGCAGATGTTGGAAATGATCAGGGTTGCCGTGAACAGGGCCACGATCGGTGCGTAGTACCCCCGCGCTACCTGGGCAAATGCCGCATGGTCCGCGGGGCGTCCAGGCCCGCCGTGCTCTTGCGTGGTTTTCGACTCACTCACCCGCATCATCAAACCAGGTTGTGGAATACGCTGTAGCAATGACGAATCCCGGGGACTCCGACGAATGGTGGAAGCAGTACGGCGGCCAAGGCGTGTCGCCGGAGTCCGGGGCGCAGAGTTCGGTCCCGCAGTATCCGAGCCAGGAGCAGCAGCAGCCGTCGGGCTACCCGTCGGCGCCGCAGTACCCGGTGCAGCCGCCCTCGCAGCCGATGACGCCGCCTCCGCAGCCGCAGTACCCGTCCTACCAGCCGCCCGCGCAGCCGTACGCCCAGCCGCAGTACGGCTACCAGACGCCCTACCAGCCCTACGGAGTCCCGTCGCAAGGCACCAACGGCATGGCGATCGGCGCGCTGATCTCGTCGCTGGTCGGGTTCGTCACCTGCGGACTGGGGTCGATCGTCGGCATCATCCTCGGCGTGGTCGCGTTGAACCAGGTCAAGCAGACCGGCCAGGAGGGGCGCGGCATGGCGCTCGCCGGCATCTGGATCGGGGTCGGCGCGATCGTGCTCGGCATCCTGTGGTTCGTCGTGGTGATCATCGCGGGGGCGACCAGCGCGTAGCGCAGCCGGTTACGGAAAGCAGAAGGGGCGCACTCATTCGGGTGCGCCCCTTCCGCTTTCGTGCCCGCCGCGGCGGATCAGGCCTTCACGACCTGGGTGCCGCCGGCGAACTTGTCGTGCCAGCCCTGCTTGTTCGGGTCCTGCGAGATGGTGACCATGATGTAGATCGCCAAACCGAGCGAGACGAGGCCGCCGACGCACGGGATGATGTTGGCCGCGACGAAGATGTTGCGCTTCAGCGAGGTGGCCGGCTCGATCTTCGCGGCGCCGCCAGGGGCGAGCACCTTCAGACCGAGGATCTTCTTACCGAGCGTGGTGCCCTGCGAGGTCTCCATGCCGACGAAGTAGCCGAGCTGGACCAAGGTCCACACGATGCTGAGGCCGATGGTCAGGCCCAGCGAGTTGTTGAACAGGGTGTACAGGATGAGGTACGGGATGTAGAGGATGAGCGCGTCGATGACACGCGCGCCGATCCGGGTGCCGAGGTCGCCCGGCTGGCCACCGTAGTTGTTGAACCCCGGCTGCTGCGGGTACTGGCCGTACGGTTCCTGCCCATACTGCGGCTGCTGCCCGTATTGCGGCTGCTGCTGGCCGTACTGGGGCTGCTGCCCGTACTGGGGCTGCTGACCGTATTGCTGCTGCTGGCCGCCGTGCTGAGGCTGCTGCCCGTACTGGGGCTGCTGGCCATACTGCGGCTGCTGCCCGTATTGGTCGCCCCCCTGTGGGTACGGCTGCCCGTACGGCTGCCCGCCCTGCGGATACTGGTTGGGGTCGTACCCACCGCTTGTCATAGTTGTTTGTCCTCGTCGATTGATCAGTAGTTGGACGATGCGTACGTTACGGACATGGGCTGCTTCGCAACAACCCGTCCACGTCGAATATCGACGGTTCGCGGGGTAGCCGCTCGGTGTCGAAACGCTCGAGTAGCTCGGACGACGATGTCGCGGTGAAGCCGAGCGAACCGGCCAGTGCCGACACTACTTCCTCCGGCGTGTTGCCGAGCGCCAATCGTTCGCGGAGTGTCACCGCCCCATCCCGTTTCGCCAGTCGCCGCCCTTCCGCGTTGAGCACCAGCGGCACGTGGGCATAGTGCGGCACCGGCAGATCGAGCAGCGTCGCGAGGTATGCCTGCCGCGGGGTCGACGGCAGCAGGTCGTCGCCGCGCACCACCTGGTCGATGCCCTGTGCCGCGTCGTCCACCACGACGGCGAGGTTGTAGGCGGGGATGCCGTCACCGCGCCGCAGCACCACGTCGTCGACCGGGCCACGGTAGCGACCGTGCAGCTCGTCGCGCACTTCGAACTCGGTGATCGTGGCGCGCAAGCGCAGTGCGGCCGGGCGGCCCTGCGCGCGCAGCCGTTCGCGCTCCACGGGGAGCAAGGTGCGGCAGGTGCCGGGGTAGGCGCCCATCGGTCCGTGCGGGGCCGTCGCGGCTTTCTGGATTTCTCTTCGGGTGCAGAAGCATTCGTAGGTGAGCCCGGCGGCGGTGAGGCGTTCGATAGCCGACTCGTATTGCGGCAGCCGATCGGACTGGCGGACCACGGGCCCATCCCAATCCACGCCGATCGCGGCGAGATCCTCCAGCTGCCGCTGCTCGGCGCCGGGACGCACTCGGTCCAGGTCGTCGATCCGCAGCAGGAAGCGGCGGCCGGTGCAGCGAGCGAACGCCCAAGCCAGCAGTGCGGTGCGGAGATTGCCCAGGTGCAGGTCCCCGGACGGGCTCGGCGCATACCGGCCCGCGCCCGGCTCACTCATGGGCTCGCCTGATGGACGATGAGATGCGCACGTCGGCCATGGTAGAAGTCACGGCGGTCAGCCGCGCAGACGCGGCCGCAGGTCGTCGTCCGCCGGTTCGCCGCCCGCCTCCAGCGTGGCGAGCAAGGCTCGGGCGTGGGCGACCAATCCGGGCAGGTCGATATCGTAGGGCGCGCGCTCGCCTTCGGGCCGGTATGCCGTCAACCGCGACACCGCGCGGGCGAGCAGTGTACGCGCTCCCTTCGGATTACCGCGCTGTATGTGCGTCAGACCGACAGCGAACTGCGCGAGCGCCTGCCACAGCATCCGCTCGGCGAACGGTCCGTTCTTCCACGCGGCCTCTAAAACCTCGTGTGCGTTGAATGCAAGTCCCTCGTCCAGCAGTTGCTGGGCGAAGGTCAAGGTTTGCTGGGGTGGAAGATCGAGATCGTCCGGAATTCGGGCAACTCCGGTGCTGCCGGCAGGCAGTGGACGCCCGAGGCGGTCGCGCGGACGGGCATTACGGGCGCGACCTGCGTCGTCTCGATCGCGTTCGACCATAGGCTCCATCATGCACGGCCGCCGCTCCTTCGTCGACGCGGCCTCCGGAGGGAGGTGAATTGTCGGCCGATAACAGAGCAATCACATCCGTTAAAAACATTGTGGTACGTCAGTGTTTGGAATGAATGCCGGGAGTTGGCAATGTTCCCGCAACTCCGTTGCTTCGCAAACGTGTGTGGTTGCGATGATTGAATAGGCAAGAGCCGGGCAAACTTTCGAAGGACCTGCTAGTGTTACCGCGCGGGGACAGGCCCCGCGCGAGGTTAATTTCCTCTCGAACTCGATGTGCGATATCGACGCACCGGGAAAGTGCGCTCCGGCACGGGGTGCACCACGGGATTCGGCTTTCCAGTCGGGTACCGATGCTAGCTGGAACGATGTCAGGAGAAATCTCGCTCTCGACGCAGCAAAGGAGCTAGTGCCGTGGAGGTTGATTGGACGGGCGCTGTGTGGCGCAAGAGCACATACAGCGGTCCGGATGGGAACTGCGTGGAAGTCGCTTTTCTCGTCGACGGCAATGTCGCGGTTCGTGACACCAAGGACAGTGGACGTGGCCCGGTCTTGGCGTTTGCGCCGGGCGAGTGGGATGCATTCCTAGTGGGGGTCTCGACGGGAGAGTTCCGGCGCGGCTGAGTCACGCCGGAATCGCCTGAACAAGGCAAAGCGGGCCCCGGGTCGCATGGACTCGGGGCCTTCGCGGTTTTCTGTGCGGATTGTGCGCCGGCGCGGGTGGCCGCCGGATCATCGGTGCCCGGAACCGTTCCCGTTTCCGTTCGCCCGTTCCTGCACCTTGCGCAGCACGGCGAGCTGCTTGCGTTCCTCTTCGTGCTCGAGCTCGAAGTGCTTGACGCTCTCGTCGCGCGGATCCGCGCGCAGGAAGCTGCCGGTCCCCGGCTTGCCCGCCGCGCCGAGCCTGCTCATCTTCTTCGGCACGGGGGCGCCCTGGTAGTCCAGCGGAACCGGGTGGCCGTGCTTGTCCACCGGCCCCAGCGGCTGGTGCACCTCGATGTACTCGCCGTGCGGCAGGCGCTTGATCACGCCGGTCTCCACGCCGTGCTCGAGCACCGCGCGGTCGCTGCGTTGCAGGCCGAGGCAGATGCGGTAGGCCAGGAAGTAGGCGATCGGCGGTGCGAGCAGGATGCCGATGCGGCCTGCCCAGGTCGTCGCGTTCAACGAGATCTGGAATTTGTAGGCGATGATGTCGTTGACGCACGAGAGCGTCAGCACCACGTAGAAGGTGATCGCCATCGCGCCGATCGCGGTGCGAACGGGCACGTCACGGGGGCGTTGCAACAGGTTGTGGTGTGCGCCGGTGTCGCCGGTGAGCCGTTTCTCGATCCAGGGGTAGGCGATGAGGACGGCGAACACCAGACCCATGAGCATGGCGACCCAGAAGACGGCGGGCACGGTGTAGCGGCCCAAATACAGCTCCCACGGCGGCATCAAGCGCGCCATGCCGTCGGTCCACATCATGTACATGTCCGGCTGGGAACCCGCGGAGACCTGCGACGGGTTGTATGGCCCCAGGTTCCAGATCGGGTTGATCTGGAAGAGTCCGCCGAGCAGGCCGACGACGCCGAGGGTGAAGGCGAAGAACGCGCCCTGGTCGGCGGCGAACACCGGCACGATCCGGGCGCCGACCACGTTGTTCTCCGTGCGGCCCGGGCCGGGGAACTGCGTGTGCTTCTGATACCACACCAGCGCCACGTGCGCGGCGATCAGCGCCAGGATGATGCCCGGGAACAACAGCACATGCGCGATGTAGAGCCGCGGGATGATGATGTCGCCGGGGAAGTCACCGCCGAACATCAGCCAGTGCAGCCACGTGCCGATGATCGGAATCGAAATCGTGATCCCGGAGAACGCGGCGCGCAGGCCCGTGCCCGACAGCAGGTCGTCGGGCAGCGAGTAACCGAAGAAGCCCTCGAACATCGCCAAGATCAGCAGCAACGAGCCGATCACCCAGTTCGCCTCACGCGGTTTCCGGAACGCGCCGGTGAAGAAGATCCGGAACAGATGCACGATGATCGACACCGCGAACAGCAGCGCCGCCCAGTGATGCACCTGCCGGACGAACAGACCGCCGCGGACCTCGAAGGAGATGTTCAGCGCCGTCTCGTACGCCCGCGACATGGTCACGCCGCGCATCGGCTGGTAAGAGCCGTTGTAGACGACCTCCGTCATGGACGGGTCGAAGAACAAGGTCAGGTAGACGCCCGACAGCAGCAGGATGATGAAGCTGTAGAGCGCGATCTCGCCGAGCAGGAACGACCAATGCGTCGGGAAGACCTTGTTGATCGACCGCTTCACGAACGCGGCGGCCTTGTACCGCTCGTCCGCCTCATCGGCTTGGTTGGCGATTTTGCGAGCTAGATCTATAGCCATGGCCGACACCCCGCCTGGGTGAGTGGTATCCGGGTCCTACTACAGACGGTAGCAGAGCCGCGTGCCGGAATCGATGGGATTTTCCGGACGGAATTGTGGAACAAGATCATTCACATTGCCTGGCCCCGCGGACGTGACCGGATCCGAGTCGATATCGTTTTACTCGTGAGCGCGATGGCACCGCAGGACGCGACGATGTATTGGCTGTCCGAACGCACGCGCAACGACCTCTTTCTGTTGTATTGCTTCGCCGATCGCGGCCTCCCCACGGAGGAACTGCGGGCCGCCGTCGCAGAACGCAGCGCGCGCATCGCCGACCTACGGGTCCGGCTGCGCGAACTGCCCGTCGACCTCGATTACCCGCGCTGGACCCGATGCGAATTCGGCGCCGAGCAATTCATGGAACACGAACTGCCGGACCGCGATTGGTCGTGCTTGCTGGAGGCGCTCGGCGACCTGCTCGGCACCGGCGTCGATGCCGCCGTGCACCCGTGGCGGCTGCATGTGTTCCGTGCGATCCAGGACGCGCCCGGCCTGGAAGGCGAGCCCGCGCTGGTGGCGGTGCTCCAGATGTCCCATGCCCTGGCCGATGGGCGGCGGGCCGCCGCGATCGCGCGGGCGCTGTTCACGGAGGCTCCGCCGGTGTCCGACGGTGGAGTCCAAGCGGCGGACGAGTGCGCGAGCGCGCCGGGATCGTGGCGGCGGGGTTCCGCGTGGTGGCCGTCCACGCGAGATTTCGCGGCACGGGGGCGGGCGATCGGCGAGGCGGTGCCGTCAAGCCTGTCGTCGGCCGGGGTGCTGGTGAACTCGGCGATCGGCGTACTGCGTGCGCCGGTTCGGATAGCCGTCACAGCTATGCGCGGCTACCAGGCGTTTCGCGCGCAGCAGCGGCTGGCGGATCTGACCGCGTCGGGCGAAGTGCCGCCGCCCGCAGAGGGTTTCCTTCCAACCGTGCTGAACAGATCTTCCCCGCAGGGCATTTCGCGACACGAAGCGCGGATGCTGGTGTTCCCGTCCGCCGACGTGCGGGTGCCGGGCCGCACCGTCACGGTCGTCGTCCTGACCGCGGTGTCGCTGGCGCTGGCCCGCCACCTGGCCGAGCGTGGCGAGCCGGTGGAGCGGCTGGGTGCGCAGGTGCCGATGGCTCTTCCCGAGGCAGCTCGCCCGCGCAACAACTATCGCAGCCTCGGCGTCGATCTCTTCGTCGACGAACCCGATCCGCGCCTGCGCGCCGACAAGATCGCCGCCGCGCTCGCCGACCGGCGGGTCCGCGCGCTGCACCCGCTGCTGTCCGCGCAGGATCGGGTCACCGCGGCCATGCCGGCCCCGCTGCTGCGGCGGGACGTGGATCGCTACCCCCTCGACACCGTCCCCGACTCGATCGCGGGCCACACGGTGGTCTCCAGCGTCGATCGCGGCCCAGCCGATCTGTCCTTCGGCGGTGGCGCCGTGCGTTTCACGGCCGGGTTCCCGGCCCTCGGCTCCGTCATGCATCTCACCCACGGCGTGCACGGCCTCGGCGACACCGTCACCATCTCGCTGCACGCCGACCCGGCCGTGCTGCCCGACCTGGACGCCTACGCCGCCCACCTCGGTGCCGCGCTGCGCGAAGCCCACCGCACGCGGGTCGAGGCGTCGCCATCGGTGTGACGAGCCCGCCGGTCAGGAACGGGCGAGGGCGGGCTGCGCCGCGGCCTGGTGCACCTCGGCGGAGATCTTGATGTCCAGTTCGAGCCGGGTGGCGTTGATGACCGAGCGTTCTTCCTCGACAGTGTTCTCGATCGCCCGCGACCACAGCGCCTGGATCTCGGTGATCTCTTCGGCGGTGGCCTCGCCGTCGAGTTCGATCCGGCGGCGCTGTGAACTGATGTTCAGCGCCGCGGTGAGCGTGCGCATCAGGTCCTCGCAGCGATTGGGGATCTTGCGATGCGACAGCACGCGCAGGTTGCTGATGTAGCCGCGCGAGCCGGTGATGAGCTGCCGGATCTCCGCGTCGACGTCATCGAGTTCGTCGGCCTCCCAGTGCTCGCAGTGCAGCAACTGCTGGCGGACATCGCTCGAGATGGACAGCACGGACGACACCGCGGTCAGCACCGATTCCCGCCGCCACTTGTCGTGCTCACGCCGCTCGGCCGCCGCGTTGGTCGCCTCCACGGTGCGCTGCGCCGCGTCCAGCGTGACCCGGTTCCGCTCGTCCGCGGCGGTGAGCGCCGCCCGGTTCGTGCGGTTGTTGACCAGCACGCCGACCAATGCCGCAATGGCAACGATGAGAGAACCGAAGAGCGGAAGCCACTGAGTCACGGAGAAGATCATTCCATCGGAATGGGAAGTCGCACAGCCCAGATCGGGCGAATCCGGCTCGTCCGGCAACTCGGGAGGAAATCCGACGGTGGACCGGCGTCAGCCGCGCGCGGCGCCGTCCGGCCACACGACGTCGACCGGCACGCCACGCTGACGCGCGAGTTCCACCACCGTCCCCGTGCCCGCCTTCTGCCCGGCATCGCCATCCCACACGGCGACCAGCCGGTCGACCGACCCGACCACCGCATCGTTGGCTGCTTCGTACGCTTCACGACCCGCGTTGTCGAAATCCATCACCCGCACCTGGGCCGCGCGCCGCACCAGCTCGTCGAACAGCTCGGCGTGAACCGGCTTCACCTTCCGCTCCCGGTAATCGCGGGACGGCAACACGACTTCGAGCCGACCACCCGCATCGAGTACCGCCCGCGCGAACACCGAATCGGCACCGCGCGCAAGGCAACTCACTCCGATCAGCTCGCTCGGATCGTGCTTGTCCAGCAGCGAACGCACCGCGTCGTACACCAACGGTTCAGTAGCCGCGGTGATGTTCATATGCCCGGTGACACCGATCCGCACCATGCGATGTGCTCTCCTATGCTGTCGCGGCAACCAGCGGCCCCATCCGCTCCGCGGTTCGACGACCGCGCCGAACCGCCCGTGTGGTTGTATACCTTCGCTGATCTCCTCGCGACATGGTTGGCGCTGATGCCGAACCGCGTCGAGGCTCGGCACTGTTGCAGCTGTGGCATCGGTCGGGCACCAGCAACCCGCGGCCGAAGGGACAGTCGGCATAGTCACGCAGATCCCCGACCCCAGCGTCCACACGGCCGCGATGGCGCTGGACTGCCTGCCGGGCGTGTGGCAGGCCAAGATCGTCATGCGGGCCACCTGGGACACCGGTACGAGCGAGGGACGCAAAGAAAGCGGGCCCGCCATCCTCCAGTGCTAAGTTCGCTCCGATGAAGCTGCTTGTTGTCAGTAGCGGCCCTGCTACGTGGTCGACTCGCTGGTTTCTGTTGCGCAGGGGGGACGCGGCCCTCGCATGTCGGCCTTCAGCGGCCCACCGATGACAATGCAGCGTGGCGGCCTGCTCGTAGACGTTGCCATTGGGGCGCTGCGCTCACGGATGCTTGCATCGGTGGCCCTGGATGGTGGGGAACGGGCTTCGCCCGGGCATCTTCTCAGTGCGTTCGGCCCCCGATGAGAAAAGGCCTGGTCGGAACGGGGTAAACCGTCCTGACCAGGCCCTTCTCTGGCGGAGGATAGGGGATTTGAACCCCTGAGGGCGTTAACCCAACCCGCGTTCCAGGCGAGCGCCATAGGCCACTAGGCGAATCCTCCGTGG
The DNA here is from genome assembly GCF_044389845.1 of Nocardia sp. NPDC019323. Lineage (NCBI taxonomy): Bacteria > Bacillati > Actinomycetota > Actinomycetes > Mycobacteriales > Nocardiaceae > Nocardia > Nocardia sp. NPDC019323. Next base: position 104,256 of record NZ_JBIRYN010000002.1, on the reverse strand, counting down.
AGCAGCATACCGGTAGCCCCCGGCCGGTCGCCAAATAGGTGGGGTGACGTGGGTGAAGTGCCTGGTCGCGTGGGGGTGGTGGACCCGGAGGATGGGTTTGTGGGCCGGAGGCGCTACACTGGCCGACGGATCCCGCGCGGCGCGCATCCTGTGAACCCCCCCAGGGCCGGAAGGCAGCAAGGGTCAACGGGCTCTGCCGGGTGCGCGGGGTCCCCTTTCGAAGGGCTTGCGGGGCGGCTCGCCTGCGTCGAGCCGGTGGGGCAGCGGTCCCCGCATTCCATCCCCGGATAACGCCTCCAATTCCGGGCGCCGCACGGGTAACGTGAACACCGTCCGCGGATGCACGTGCGTCTGCACGGACAACCTGTTCGGTCGCCGCCGCACATCGGTCCGGCCAACCCATCGTCCCTTCGCTGCTTGAAAGGCTGCCCAGGATGCCCCGGCAAACGCAGATCGGTTTGATGAGCCATGAGGAGCTCGTGCTCGAGCACGACACCCAGACCGCGAACTACGCGACGCTCAAGACCGAGAAGCTCACGCTGGACCTGACCAGGGGGAAACCTTCGCCGGAGCAACTCGACCTGTCCGCCGGACTGCTGAACCTGCCCGGCGACGGCGATTTCCGCGACGGCACCGGCACCGACTGCCGTAACTACGGTGGCCTGCACGGTCTCCCGGAACTGCGCGCCATCTTCGGCGAGCTGCTCAACATCCCGGTGGACAATCTGCTCGCGGGCAACAACGCCAGTCTCGAGCTGATGCACGACGTGATCACTTACGCGATGCTGTACGGCACCAATGATTCCGAGCGTCGCTGGGCCGCCGAGGACACTCTGAAGTTCCTGTGCCCGGCCCCGGGCTACGACCGGCACTTCGCGATCACCGAGGCGCTCGGCTTCGAGATGATCCCGATCCCGATGCGCCACGACGGCCCCGACACCCACGCCATCGCCGAGCTGCTGGCGAGCGACCCGCAGATCAAGGGCCTGTGGGCGGTGCCGAACTACTCCAACCCGACCGGCGTCGTCTTCTCCGAAGACGTTGTCCGCGAACTCGTCTCGATGCCGGCGGCGGCGCCCGACTTCCGGCTGTTCTGGGACAACGCGTACGCGGTGCATCCGCTCACCGACACGGCGGCCCCGGTGATCGACGTGCTCGGCTTGGCCGCCGCCGCCGGAAACCCGAACCGTCCGTTGGTGTTCGCCTCCACCTCGAAGATCACCTTCGCGGGCGCGGGCGTGAGCTTCATCGGTGGTTCCACCGCGAATCTGGACTGGTATCTGAGCCACGCCTCGAAGAAGAGCATCGGCCCGGACAAGATCAACCAGCTGCGCCACCTGCGCTTCTTCGGCGATGCCGACGGCGTGCGCGCGCACATGCAGAAGCACCGCGCCATCCTGGAGCCGAAGTTCGCCTTGGTGCTGAAGATCCTCGAGGACCGCCTCGGCGCGTCCAAGGTGGCCTCCTGGACCGAACCCAAGGGCGGCTATTTCATCAGCCTGGACGTGCTGGAGGGCACCGCGGCGCGGGTGATCGCCCTCGCCAAGGAGGCGGGTATCGCGCTCACCGCGGCCGGTTCGGCCTTCCCGTACCGCAACGATCCGGAGGACAAGAACATCCGCATCGCGCCCAGCTTCCCGAAGCTGCCCGAGCTCGAGAAGGCGATGGACGGCCTGGCCACCTGCGTGCTGCTGGCCGCCACCGAGAAGCTGCTCGGCAAGTAGGACCGCGAACGACTGACCGCCCGGCACGGCTTCCGTGCCGGGCGCTGTCATCTGTGTCGAAAGCCGGTGGCGGCGTCGGCACGCGGCCTATCCGGTTTCCAGCAGTTCCTTCAGCCGCGCCAGATCCGCGCGGTTGGCCCGCCGGATGGCCGCTTCCAGCACAGGCGCGGTCAGCTTCCGGAAACCCTTCGGCTCGCCGCGGTTGCGCAGCGTCATCCTGGTGCCGCCTTCCGGCGTATCGGCCCAGGTGTAGGTCGTCTCCATCGGAAACGGCCCCTGTGCGGTGCGCATCACCAGCAGGACGCAGGGCGTGTAGTCGACCACCTCGTAGGTATAGGTCAGCCTGCCGCCCAGGAAGTGGGCGACGAACGTCATCCGCGAGCCGACGCGCAGCGGAGGTTCCGTTTCCCAGGTGACGCTGTGGATGCGCGAGTACCACGCGGGCGCGTGCGCCGGATCGGCCGAATACGCGGCGACCAGCTCGCGTGATCGGTCGATCACGACGTCGGTCACCACATCGACGGCCATCGGCCGGGTCAGCGCGGTTTGTGCGCGAGGACGGCGAACATGGTCACCGAGAGGTGGATGTCGCCGCTGGCGGCGCCCGCCGCGAGGTCGGCGAGCAGTTGCTCCCGCTCGGCCTCGGTGATCGCGCCGCGCGCGACCGCCATCGCGGAGATCCTGGTGATCAGCGAGCCCGCGCCGACGCGGCGGTCCTGCACCAGAGCCTCCGAGCCGATGTCGTCGACCACCAAGCCCGCTTTGGTGAGCAGACCGGGCAGACGACGGCCCGACAGCGGATTGGTGGTGGCCGACACGAGCGTGTCGATCACCTCGCGGACGACCCGCCGGTCACCGGGGTGCACGATCGCGGTGTCCCAATCGCTGTCCACCACGACCACGCGGCCACCCGGACGCAGCACGCGCGCGATCTCGTTGGCCGCGCGGCCCGGGGCGGTGAGGTGCTGGAAGACGCGCTCGCACAGGACGGCGTCGAAGCTGTCCGCGCCGAACGGCACGCCGTAGGCATCTCCGGAGTGGAATCTGGCCGTGGAGCCGGCCTGGGCGGCGCGGCGCTCGGCGGAGGCCAGCAGCTGCGGGTCAGGTTCGACGCCGACCGCGCTGCCGTCCGGGCCGACCGCCTCGGCGAAGGTGATGACCTCCGATCCGGTACCGGAGCCGATGTCGACGGCGTGTTCGCCGGGCCGCAGCGCGAGCGCTTCGTGCGCCCAGGTGCGCAAGCGGCGGATGCCCGGCAGCGCGGCCTGGAGGTCGCGCACGTCGACGAGTTGGTCCTGACCTGCTCGGTCGAATCGATCGGGGCGCAATGCGTAGGTGTTCATGGGCCCGTGTCCATCCCTGGCCGTTGGCGTCGTCTTGGTGGGGGTCGCCGTCGTCTGAGGCATGGCCTGGAGCCTACGCGGCAGGTCGTCTACCCGCGCGTAGGCATTGTGAGTTGAGTCACTATGCAGGCCCGGCGGCGGCGACCCGGGTGCTGCCGCACCGTCGGCTCCGGTGAGATGATCGACCCGTCCCAGCACACCGAGCAGGAGGTAGGGCATGACGCGCACGCTGTGCTTGGCGCAGGACGCCGAAGCGGACCGGCTACTGACCGAGGACCATTTCGCCACGCTGCTCGGCATGCTGCTGGATCAGCAGTACCCGATGGAGCACGCCTTCCGGGGCCCGAAGAAGATCGCCGACCGGATGGGCGGGTTCGACATCCAGCGCATCGCCGAGGCCGATCCGCAGGAGTTCGAGGAACTCGCCGCGACCCCGCCCGCGATCCACCGCTACGGCCGGTCCATGGCCAGGCGTGCGCAGGAGCTGGCTCGCTACGTCATCGAGCACTACGACGGCAAGACCGAGAACATCTGGACCGCGGGCGACCCCGACGGCAAGGAGGTGCTGCGGCGGCTGCGCGAACTCCCCGGCTACGGCGAGCAGAAGGCGAAGATCTTCCTGGCCCTCCTGGGCAAGCAGCGGGGCGTGCGGCCGGAGGGCTGGCGCGCCGCGGCGGGCGCGTACGGCGACGAGGGCTCGCGCCGTTCGGTTGCCGACGTCACCGACGCCGAATCCCTGGCGCAGGTAAGGGAATTCAAGAAGCAGGCGAAAGCGGCGGCCAAAGCGAAGTAGTTCCGTGCTCGTAACTCCCCGGTTGCCTATTTGAAATCGCCCTGCGTTTTTTCCTCGTTCTCGCAGAGCCGTTGCCCGATGCTTTTGGCTGGTATGGCTCCACCTGAGATGAGGGATTGCAGGACATGAGGATGAGGAAGCTCGCCGTGGTGGCGGCGCTGGTAACCATTGCGACCGGAGTGGCCGCTGGTACATCCGGCGCTGCCCCGGCGGAAGAAAGTACGGAAAGCGCGATCAATTTCACCGCGCACGCGACCGATACCCAGTCGATCATCGAAATCGACGCGGGCTCGCTGGTGGTCGAGAACGAGGTGCTGGAGGTCAAGGCCTCCAACGGTACCGTCCTCGCGGCGCAGCCGCTGAGGTTTCAGCTCGAGGACTTCGAATTCCCCATCGCAGCAGCGGTTTCCGGCCGCACCGCCACGCTGACGCCCGTGTTCGACCGGGAACACGCGGTCTACAAGCCGGTGGCCCTCCCGTACGAGGACAAGGCGCCGTGGAAGACCGAGTACGACCGTGAGGTCGCCGCTTGGACTCGCCTGACCAGCACGATCTCCGCCGGAGCCACCATCGGAACGCTCGTCGGCGGCCTGGCCGGCGGCGCCATCGGCTGCGTGCTCGGCGGCATCGCGGGCGCGACCGTCGCCTCCGCAGCGATCGTCGGACTGTTCGGCGCGTTCATCCCTGCCGCGGCCATCGGCTGCCTCGGCGGCATCATCGCCGTCGGCGCGCTCGGCACGCTGGCGGGCCAGATCCTGGTCACCGCTCCGGTGGCGGTCGCCGCCGCGATCCAGTACTTCGCGACGATCAATCAGCCGTTCGTCGCTCCGAAGTAATCCTTCCGCGTGAAAAGACTCCGCTCCGTCCGGGTTCCGGGGAGCGGGGTCTTTTTGTGTGCTCGCGACCTGGGGAAACAATGTGCGGGTGCACACAACGGCGCGTCGAGGGTTGGTGTGTCATGGATATCGGTGTTAATTTAAATGACATGTCTGCCGGCCGATCGAACCTCCTGCGCGTCACTTACGTGACCGCCGCGCTGGGTCTGCGGCTGCCGTTGACACGCGAACTGTGTCGTCTCTCTTGCTGCAGCTGAGCTGTTTTTCCTGCTCGTTTGCTGCCTCGCCGCCCATGTAGGCACGTCCCGTTCGATTACGGGACTTCAGCAAGGATCTGCACAATGTCCCTTCCCACCCTCGAACGATCCGTCTCCAGGGTTGCGGGCAGCCGTACCCGCGTCCAGCGCCCCGTTGTCGCCCCCGAACTGCGCATCGGCGACAACCCGGCGGCCGCGGTGCTGCGCGCCGCGACCGGTGGCCCCGTCTCCCGCGACAACGCCGCCCGCACAACGGGTTTGAGCATCGCCACGGTCAACCGCCAGGTCTCCGCCCTGCTCGCGGCCGGCCTGCTGCGGGAGCGCCCCGACCTGACGGCCTCGGGTGCGGTAGGACGCCCCCGCGTCCCCTTCGAAATCGATCACGAGGCGTACCTGACCATCGGCATCCACATCGGCGCCGCGGTCACCAAGATCGTCGCCGCCGATCTGCGCGGCCGCATCCTCGGCGGCCTTGCCATCGCCACCCCGCAGACCGGCCAGGAATTCGCCACCGTCACCGTCGCCCGCAGCGCGAAGGCGTTCCTGCAGCGCTGGCACCGGCGCAAGGCGCTGTGGGCCGGCGTGGCGATCGGTGGCCGGGTCGACCCGCTGACCGGCGTCGTCGACCACCCGAAGCTGGAATGGCGTGGCGCCCAGGTCGGTTCTGTGCTCGGCGAGGTGCTGGAGTTGCCCGTCTCGGTGGCGCCGCACGTCGAGGCGATGGCGGGCTCGGAGCTGTTGCTGCCCACAGTCGAGCCGAAGGACCAAGCCCGCGTCGAGCGCGGCAGCAGCCTGTACTTCTACGTGCGTGAGACCGCCGGTATCGCAGTGACTTTGGACGGTCGCGTGCACACGCCGAGCAACGGCCCCGGCTCGATCGCGCACCTGCCGACGGGTTCGGACGTGGAATGCGCCTGCGGGCGGCGTGGCTGCTTGGAGGTGACTGTCGGTGATCGGTCGCTGCACTCCAGGGCCGTCGGCCGCGGCATCATCCCGGCGCACAACGGGACCGCGGGCTCGACCATCGCGGATCTGTACCGCGCCGCGGAGGCCGGTTCGGAATCCGCGCGCGAGCTGCTCGCCGAGCGGGCCACCATCCTCGGCCACACCGTGGCGATGGTGCGCGACATGCTCAACCCCGATCGGGTCATCCTCGGTGGCCAGGCGTTCACCGGCTACCGCCCCGCGGTCGCGCATGTGGCGCGGGCGTTCAACCAGGGTTCGACGCTGCCGCCCACCGATATCCGGATCAGCGGATTCGGCGGCAAGGTTCAGGAATACGCCGCCGTGGTGACCTCGCTCAGCGTCCTCTACGCCGATCCGCTGGCCGCGATCCGGCGCACCGCGGCGATCGACTGAGCAATACGACGAAAGGGCTGCCGGACACCCTGTCCGGTCGCCCTTTTCGTGCGTCTACGGCGTCTATCGATGCGGGTCGCCCGCGGTCGCGAACAGGCCCTCCAACGCCGTGATGAAGAACGGGAAGTGGCTTGCGAAGCGTTGCAAGTTGCGGTCGCGTTCGAAGCCGCCGAACCAGTAGAGGCCGGGTTGCGCGTCGGCCGAGGGATCGAGGTCGCGGAAGACGCGGATCCAATTGTCGGCACGCGCGCCGAGCACCGTGAACGGCAGGGCGCGGGAGAACACCGTCTCCTGGTCGATCGGCGGGATCTGTTCGCGCCGAATGTTTTCCAAGCCACGCTGCAACGCGCGGATCTGCCGGGCGAGTTCCAGGCCTCTGGCCGTACGCACCGGCAGGTACTTCGGTGCGAGCAGGGTCGCGACACCGCCGAGCGCGATGGCGACACCGACCAAGGCGTGTCCGGAAGTGAGCGCGAGCGCCACGGTCACCGCGACGCCGGCGGCCACCAGCGCCCCACCGAGCCACACCGCGAGCCCGGGACGGCGGCGATCGAGGAAAGTGCCGCGGGCGACGGCGTCGGCGATCATGGCGGCGCGGACCGGACCGGAGGCAACGCGCCCCGGCTTGCGCAGCTCGCCCAGTGTCACCGCGTCGGCGCCGGAGGGCAGCAAGGCCTGGTAGACCGCCTTCTCGTAGTCGCGCAGCTGATCGTCGGGCGTATTCACCCGGGTGATCCGCCAGTCGCTGTCGCTGAGCGGCGCGATCCGGATGTACCGGCGCACCGCGAGATCCACCACCGTTGCGGCGATGTCGACCGGATCGACAAATCCGTCCAGCAGCAGACCGGCCTCGCCGGGCAGCGCCCCATCGGGGGAGGTGAACTGCACTCGATCGCCTTCGCGCAGCAGCGGGTCGATCGTCTCCGAACCACCGCCCACGATCGAGTCGTTGCGGCGGGCGCGCAGCGCGAAGGCGACCAGCCCCGCCAGCGCGAGCAGCAGCACGCCGAACGCGACGAGCACCGGGGCGGTGATCGCGAACGCGCCCGCGTCGTCGCCGCCGCGCACGTCGGCGTTGCTCGGCACGGTGCCGGGCGGCAGCTGCAGCGTCAGGTCGATCGCGTCGCCCTTGTGCAGGTCGGTCTGCTCGAGGAAGAGGACGCCGTCGGACTCGATCTTGACGTCGGCACACGGCCTGGTGTTGCCGGGCGGGCCGAGTTTGCAGTCCACGATGCCCATTTCGAAGCTCGGGCTGATCAGCGAGGCGCTGATGGACGCGATGTCGGCGCCGAGCACGCCGAGCCAATGGAACACCTGAGTGCCCGGCGCGTCGCTGACGGTGTTCCGCACGGAGTACTGGAAGGTGGACTCGCCCGGCCGCGCCTCGATGGTGAACTGGTCGTTCGCGACGGTCGCGGTCCCGGCGCCCTCGGTGTTCACATCGGTGACCCGGAAGACGCGCTCGGCGTCGTCGCTCACCTTCAGCCGCAGTGGAAGCGACATCCGGAACGATCCGTCCGGCGGCACCGAGATCTGTTCGACGACTTCGAGGACACCCTCGCGATTCAGCTTCAGATCGGCGGTGATGGTCACGCCGTCGGGCACGGGCTCGGCCTCGGCGACCGGGGCCGCCGCGAACATTGCCGCGACGGCGAGAAGCAGCGCGCCTAGGGCGGCCCCCCGAAAAGTCAGCATGGCTGCCTACTCTAGACAGCTTGCTATCCTGCGTCAGCGGCTGTCGGCGATCACTGAGACGAGGGGGTACGGGGGCGTGACACAACCACCGTACGGACACGGACCGGTCCCGCACCAGGGGCGTCCGGTTCCTCCGCCGCCCGGCTACGGTGCGCCCCATGGACCGCGTCCCGGTTACGGTCCGCCACCTGGATACGGCCCGCCTCCCGGTTACCGTCCGCCGCCGGGATATGCCCAGCCCGGTTACGGTCCGCCACCCGGTTACAGCCCTCCGGTCCCGCCGCCGATGCCCTATGGGCCGCCCGGTCGGCCTCCCTACCCGCCGCAGCGCAAACGCGGTGGCGGCGGATGGGTGGCGCTGCTGGTCGTCGTCGTTTTCCTGGTCGCGGCGGGGCTGGTGCGCAACGCGATCTCGGTGGGGCGCGGCGACAGCGACGCGTCCGGCCCGCGTCCAAGCTTCACGTTCGACGCCCAGCCGGACGGCGCGACCGGTCCCTCGGAGACCGGTGCCAACCCGCTGCTCACCGATCCGAGCGCGACACTCGTTCCGGCGCGGTGCGATTACTCGCCGTGGGGCACCCAGGTCGACGCCGCCCGCAAGTTCTTCGAAAGCGCCGCGTCGTGCCTGGAGTCGGCATGGAAACCCGTGCTGCGCAAGGCGAACCTGCCGTTCCAGCCTCCGGCGCTGAACGTCAGCGCGACCACGGCGGGCATCACCACACCGTGCACCGGCTCGACCAGCAATTTCGCCGCGTTCTACTGCCCGGCGAACAAGACCATCTACATGCCGATCAGTCAGTTGCAGACGGAGTACTTCAAGGACAACTGGGTGGTCTACCTCTCGGTGTTCGCGCACGAGTACGGACACCACGTGCAGGCGATGTCCGGCATCTTGCGCAAGGCCAACAGCGAGCGGGCCGACGCCGGACCGCGCACCGCCAAGGGACTGGAATTGTCCCGTCGAGTCGAATTGCAGGCCAATTGTTTCGACGGCATGTACCTCTCATCGTCGTCGAAAGGCGGCTCGCTGACCGATCCGCAGCTCACCGCGGCCCGCAAGGACGCCTATGGGCGCGGCGACCAGGCCGGGGACATGCGCGACCACGGGACCGCCGAGAACGGCGGTCAGTGGTTCGAGACGGGCTTGGACAAGAACCGTGCGGCGCAGTGCAATACGTTCACCGCGTCGGCGAGTTCGGTGAGCTGACATGGGCCGCGCGGTGTGCGGCCGGGCCATGCCGTGATCCTCGCCAGCCCGTTGCTGCTGCCCCGGCGCGAGGATTCCGCACCCGCACCCGTCCTTCGTTCCGGGAGACGGTCTCCAGCGCGAGCATCGACGCTGGTGATGGCTTGCCGAGGCGGTAGAGCGCCCACGTCGACGCCCCCGCCCATCGCTACGGCTCGCTGAGGGCGGAAGCCCGTGGCGGCCGAACGAACCATCTCGGATCGACGAAACCACAACGGCGAGTGAGGATCGGCAACCGTTTCGGCGAAACCAGGCGGCACACTGCGAACAGGTGATCGCGCCGCCGGTTCGGGTACTGACCGCCAGTCAGGACTTCGGATCGTCCTCCACCGCGCGATCGGTGTGCGGACGCCCGAGGTGACCTTCGCCGAGGCGGCGGGGCGCGTGCCCGTGCACTCCTTCGGCGTACGCCGTCTCGGCGTGCAGGGCGAAGTCGATCCCGGCGGTCTCGTCCTCTTTGCTGACCCGGAAGCCGACGAGCCGGTCGATGCCCTTGCCGAGCGCGAACGAGACGCCGAAGGCGTAGGCCGCGACGACCAGCACCGCCACCAGTTGCTTGCCGAGCTGGGCGAGTCCACCGCCGAAGAACAGGCCGTCGACGCCGCCGGTCATCACCGCGGTGGCGAGCAAGCCGATCAGCACGGTGCCGACCACACCACCGGCGAAGTGCACGCCGACCACGTCGAGCGAATCGTCGTAGCCCGCCCTGAACTTCCAGCCCACCGCGAACGAGCAGACCACGCCCGCGGCCAGCCCGACCAGCACCGCACCGAGGGTGTTGACCGACCCGCAGGAGGGAGTGATGGCGACCAGCCCGGCCACCACGCCGGAGGCGGCGCCGAAGGTCGTGGGCCTGCCGTCGCGGATCTGCTCGACCGCCAGCCAGCCGAGCATGCCGAGGCAGCCGGCCACCAGTGTGTTCAGGAAGACGGCGGCGGCGAGACCGTTGGCCGCCAGCGCCGAACCGGCGTTGAAGCCGAACCAGCCGAACCACAGCAGGCCCGCGCCGAGCAGCACGAAGGGCAGATTGTGCGGACGCATGGCATCGGTGCGGAACCCGATGCGGGGGCCGAGCACCAGCGCCAAGGCCAGGGCCGACGCGCCGGAGGCGATCTCCACCACGAGGCCGCCCGCATAGTCCAGCGCGCCGAAGCGGGCGAGCCAGCCGTCCGGGCCCCACACCCAGTGGGCGATCGGCGCGTACACCGCCAGCGCCCACACCGGTACGAAGATCATCCACGCGGAGAACTTGGCGCGGTCGGCGATGGCGCCGCTGATCAGCGCGGCGGTCAGGACGGCGAAGGCGAGTTGGAAGGTGACGAACAACAGCTCGGGCACCGAGCCGTGCACCGAACTCGGATCGATGCCCGCCATGCCCAGGTGATCGAGGCCGCCGATCAGGCCGCCACCGGCGTCGGCGCCGAACGCCAGGCTGTAGCCGAAAAGTAGCCAGATCACGGTGACCAGCGGAATCGCGATGAAGTTCATCATCAGCATGTTCAGCACGCCGGTCGAACGCACCATCCCGCCGTAGAAGATGGCAAGGCCGGGGGTCATCAGCAGGACGAGCGCCGTGCTGATCAGCAGCCAGGCGGTGGCCGCGGGGTCGATGGTCGATGACACGGGGTTACTCCTTCGGCGCGCGTGCGCTGCGAGGTTACCGAATGGTCGCTCGCGGGCCGACGGCCGATCGGTCAAGGGGAGGGTCGGTCCTCGCGAATACCCCGCAGCCACGCCGCCACGGCGTCCGGTGTGGGCGGATCCGCGCCGACCAGGTCGAGCACGGTGTAGCCGATGCATGCCGCGCCCATCACACGTGACGCGGTCGCTTCCGCGTCACCCCAGGGCAGGAAGGGTTTGGCGAGCAGCAGGGAGGCGATGCCGTGGCCCACCGACCACAGTTCCAGCACGATCGGCAGCGGGTCGCGCGGCGCGATCGTCCCCTCGTCCATGCATTTGCGCACCGTGGCCGCGAAATGCTGGAAAGCCCCGCTGGTGAGGACCTGGTCCACCGCGCCTCCGGTCTCGGTGGGCGCGGTCGCCAGCCGGTACTGCTCGGGATGCTCGAGGGCGAAGCGGATATACGCCATGCCTTGGTCGTGCAGCTGGGTCAGCGGGGAGGTCGAGGTGTCGGTGGCGGCCCGCATCGCGTCGGCGAGGTCTTCGAAGACCTGGGCGACCACCGCCTCGATGAGCTCGTCCTTGTCGGCGAAGTGCCGGTAGATCGACGGCGCGCTCACCCCGACCAGCTTGCTCACCGCCCGGATCGAGACGGCTTCGGCGTGCCCGGTCCTGGTGAGCAACTCGGCGGTGGCCCGCAGGATCTCCTCGCGCAGCTGGGCTCCGGAACCGCGGGGCGAGCGCGGTCGCCTGCCACCGATCATGCGCGGCCCGCGGTTTCCAGCGGGCGTGCGGCGGCGTCCTCCTCGCCTTCGGTCAGCCCGATCTTGGCGTGCAGCCGGGCCAGCGGGGCGGGCGCCCACCAGTTGGCCGGTCCGAGCAGGCGCATGAGCGCGGGCGCGAGTAGGCCGCGGATGAGCGTGGCGTCGGCCAGCACGGTCAGCGTGAGGCCGAGGCCGAGCAGCTGCATGAACGACACCTTCGCCGTCACCAGGGCGCCGAGCACGATGGCCATCAGCACGGCGGCGGCGGTGAAGATGCGGCCGGTGCGGGCAAGGCCGATCGCGACCGCGCGGGTGTTGTCGTGCGTGGCCAGCCACTCCTCGCGCACCCGCGACAGCAGGAACACCTCGTAGTCCATGGACAGGCCGAAGGCCAGGCAGAACATCAGGATCGGCATGGTCGGCACCAAGTAGCCGACCGCGGTGAAGCCCAGCAGGCCGGACAGGTGGCCTTCCTGGAACACCCACACCATCGCGCCGAACGCGGCGGCCAACGACAGCGTGTTCAGCACGAGCGCTTTGATCGGCAGCACGACGCTGCCGGTGAACAGGAACAACACGACGAACGTCGCCAGCGCGATCAAGGCGGCGGCGAGCGGTAGCCGGGCGGCCAGTGCCTCAAGCGAGTCGGCGTTGGCGGCCGCGGCGCCGCCGTAGAGCGCGTCGCCCGGAGCGGGGATCGCCCGGATCGCTTTCAGCTGCCGGTCACCGGCGGGCGAGAAGGGATCGAGCTTGGTCGCGACGCTCAGGTAGGTGCCGGTGTCGTTGCTCATTCCGGGCGGCGGCGGCGCGACTCGCGCGCCGGTCACGTAGACGCCCGCGGCGGACAGCACCGCAGGCACGCCCTGCACCTTGGACAGTTCCGCGGCGTATCCGCCCAGAGCCGCGCTGTCGCCGCGATAACCGTCCAGCACGATCGTGGTGCTGGCGACCGGATCGGCCTGCGGGAACTCGGTCCGCAGGGCGTCGCCGACCTGGCGGCTCGCGGCGGAGTCCGGCAGCACCCGGTCGTCGGGGTAGCCGAACTTCACCGAAAGGAACGGCGCGCCGAGCGCGAGCAGCAGCGCGATGATCGCGACCGCGACCGGCGCCGCGTGCCGCATCACCCATTCGGCCAGCCGGTACCAGCCGGTGTCCTCCGGCGCCTGCGGGCCGGGCGCGGGCGCGCCGCGACCGAACAGGCGACGCAACGGAGCGCGCAGGTCGAGTGAGTTCACCCGATGGCCGAGCAGCACCAGCGCCGCGGGCAGCACCACGATCGACGCGAGCGCGGCGGCGGCGACCACCGCGACGCCCGCGTAGGCGAAGCTCTTGAGGAAGTACAGGTCGAACACGCTCAGCACGGCCATCGACAGCGCGACGGTGAGCGCGGAGAACAGCACGGTGCGCCCCGCGGTCTGCACGGACCGGACGGTGGCCGCGGCCGGATCCAGGCCGTTGGCGAGTTCCTCCCGGAAGCGGCTGACGATGAACAGGCTGGAGTCGATGGCCAGCGCGAGGCCCATCGCCGTGGTCATGTTCAGCGCGTAGATCGAGACGTCGGTGAACAGTGTGAACATGCGCAGCAGCGCCAGCGTCGCCAGGATGGCGAACACCCCGATGGCCAGCGGTAGGGACGCGGCGACCAGGCTGCCGAACACCAGGACCAGCACGATCATCGACAGCGGCACCGCGACGCCCTCGGCGAGGGCGAGGTCGCGGGTGGTCTGCTCGGTGACGTCGTGATAGATCGCGGCGATGCCGCCCTGCCGCACCGTGATGCCGTTCGCCTCGCCGGCGAATTGCCGTTCCAGTTCGCTCGCGGTCTGTTGCACCTGGGTCTCGTCGCCGTCGATGTAGGCGACCACCAGGGCGCTCTTGCCGTCGGTGCTGCGCAACGCGTTCGCCAGCGGCTGCGGCGTGGTCCAGTACGACTGGACGCCTTGCACATCCGCGCGGGATTTCAGCGCGTCGGCCAGGCCGGCGCCGACCGCCTTCGTGGCCGGATCCTCCGCACCGGCGTCCGAGCTGACCAGCAGGACGAAGTTGGGCGCCGCGCCGGCGAAGTTGTCCGCGATCAGTCGGGCGACACGGGCGGACTCGGCGTCCTCGGAGGTGAACCCGCCGGATTTCAAGTGCGCGGGCGCGGTGGCGCCGAAGACGCCGCACAGCACGGCGACGGCGAGCGCGGCGGCCAGCACGGCGCGCGGAGATCGGGTGATGAATCGGGCTATCCGGGTCAGCATCGCGGCTCCGCTCGCTAGGTTAACGGCGTTAGAGTAACGCCGTTAACCTATGGTGTCGACTGCCACGGTGCGCCCGAGGTCAGCCGCGGGACTTGCGGATCGCCCGCAGACCTCTTCGGCCGGGCACGGGAAGGTCGTCGCGCATCTCCACCCACTCCGCGGTGGTCAGCCACAGTTGCTGCGCACGAGCGTCTGCGGTGTTGTGGAAGATCCGGCGGCCCCGGTCGTCCCGCAGTTCTTGGGCGACCACCGACCAGCGCGGCGGACGGCCGTGTTCGGCCTGGTAGTCCGCGAGATAGGTGGCGATCGCCGTGCCGATGGTGTTCACGGGACGCAGCGAGACCCGATTGCCGTACTGGGCGGCGTAGAAGCGCCGCCCGGCGCACAGGGACCGGGGATTGGCGTTGGAGGCGATCCACCCCGCGCGCTGGGCCCGCTCGATGAGCCAGAGGTGTTTGACCGCCGACGGCGCGATATTGCCGACGCGGGTGCGGATCAGCGTCATGATCTGCTCGGTGCACAGCACGTCGCGGCGGGTGGGGCCGTAGCCGTGCGCGGTCCAGTGCGCGTCGGCGAGTTTGGCGAGCACCCGGCCGAAGTCGTCGATGCTGCGCTGGGCGCGGCGGCCGAGACGTTCGATGCGCTCGGCCTCGCGGCGCATCTCGTTCTGCGCGGTCAGCGTGCGGATCGCCGCCATGGTGGGCACTTGGCCGCGTTCGAGGAGTTCGAGGATGGCGGCGGCGGTGGCGGGATCGGCGGCCGCGGTCACCGGCAGCGAGTCGCGCTTGATCGCGAACTCCTGGGGACTGATGGCGCGGCTCAAGAGGGCGACGGCGGAGCGGTCGCCGGCGAAATCGGTGCTGGACAGCCAGGCAGCGGCGATGTCGTCACACGACACGGTGGACAATCCTCCGGTGGAAGTGGGGGAATTGGCGCTGGTCACCCGTGGGCCGAGCTTTGTTGGTTGTGCCCCGGTCGGGATGAGGGACCGGCCGGGGTCACCAACCTGATGAAGGTTTGGCTACCGAAGTTGCCGTCTGCCACGTTAGCCAGACGATTGCGTCTATGTCACCCATGGTGACGGTTTCGTTATTTCCAAAAAGTCGAGGTAAATCGGGGTGTGAGTCCATCTTTTCCGGCCCAGCCGGGATGCCGCGGCGGGTGCGTCCGGTATTCGCCCGTGCAGCATGAGCGATAGCTCTGAGGTTGCTGTTATGCATATCCCGGTCGGCCACTGAAGAAGACAGTGCGTCTGTTGTGACGTGCATCACATTCCTGGGGTCCGGTGGGCCGCTGACCGGGGCGGTAGGCGGGAATGTGCATTGTCGGTGGTCGCCGGTAACCTCTGGCCGTGGCTCTGTACCGGAAGTACCGACCGGCAACGTTCGCTGAGGTGGTGGGTCAGGAGCACGTCACCGACCCGCTGAGTACCGCGCTCGACACGGGGCGGATCAGTCATGCCTATCTGTTCTCCGGTCCGCGCGGCTGCGGCAAGACGTCCTCCGCGCGCATTCTCGCCCGCTCGTTGAACTGCGTGGATGGGCCCACTTCGACGCCGTGCGGCACCTGCCCGTCGTGTGTGGCGCTCGGGCCGGGCGGCCCGGGCAACCTGGACGTCATCGAACTCGACGCCGCGAGCCACGGCGGCGTCGACGACACCAGGGAATTGCGCGATCGCGCCTTCTACGCGCCCGCCGAGTCCAGGTACCGCGTGTTCATCGTCGACGAGGCGCACATGGTGACCACGGCGGGATTCAACGCGCTGCTCAAGATCGTCGAGGAGCCGCCGGCCCACCTGATCTTCATCTTCGCGACCACCGAGCCGGACAAGGTGCTGCCGACCATCCGTTCGCGCACGCACCACTATCCGTTCCGGCTGCTGCCGCCCGCCACCATGCGCGGGCTGCTCGGGCGGATCTGCGAGCAGGAGCACGTGCCGGTCGAAGAAGCGGTGTACCCCTTGGTGATTCGCGCGGGCGGCGGTTCGCCGCGCGACAGCCTGAGCGTGCTGGACCAGCTGCTCGCGGGCGCGGGCCCCGAGGGCGTCACGTACGCCCGCGCGGTCTCGCTGCTCGGCGTCACCGACGTGGCGCTGATCGACGACGCGGTCGAGGCGCTGGCCGCCGACGACGGCGCCGCGCTGTTCGGCACCGTCGACCGGGTGATGGAGGCGGGTCACGATCCGCGCCGTTTCGCCGCCGACCTGCTCGACCGCTTCCGCGACCTGATCCTGCTGCGAGCGGTGCCCGACGCCACCGAACGCGGCCTGGTCACCGGCCCCGGCGACGTGCTCGACCGGATGCGCGGCCAGGCCGAGCGATTGGGTTCGGCCACGCTCACCCGTTACGCCCAGTTGCTGCACGAAGGTCTCGGGGAGATGCGCGGCGCCACCGCGCCGCGACTGCTGCTCGAAGTCGTCTGCGCGCGCATGCTGCTGCCCTCGGTGTCGGACGCGGAATCCGCCACCCTGCAACGGCTGGAACGGCTCGAACGCGGTCTGGCCGGTGGTTGCATCGCGCCGGCTTCCGCCGCGTCGTCCGCTCCCGCGCCGTCATCGGCGGCCGGTGCGCCGTCGGAACCGCCGCGTCGCCGGGGCGCTGAGGCGCTGGCCGCGATTCGTCGCGAGAACCGCGGCCAGTCGGGAGGTGCGGCTGGAGCTGGTGGCGGCGCTCCCGCGAGCGGTCCGTCGCAGAGCGGTGGTCCAGAGGGGCCGGTGTCCGCCGCGGGATCGTCCGCTGACGCCGCTGAGCGCTCAGCGCAGGTCGGTGACGGGCCAGTGCGCGGCGCGGCAGGCTCCGGTGTCGCGGCGCCAGGTAGTGGACCCGGTGCCGGTGGCGGGGAACCCGCGAGTCGGCCGACGCCTGCCGGTGGTGCGCCCTCCGCAGCCTCGATCGCGTCGGCTGCGGGGGCGGAAGGCGGCACGGATCCGGTTGTTCCGGTTCTGGAACCGGAGTCCGCTGCGCTCTTCGACAGTGGGTCGGCCGGGAGGATGTCGGCGGGAGGGTCGAGCGCGACCGCTGAGCCGAGTGCCTCGACGGTCGGGACGGCCGACGCGCCAGGCTCCATGCCCGCGCCCTTCGGGCCGGCCGGTGACGCAGCGAGCCGCGCAGACTCTCCCGAATCGGCAGCGGCGCAACGTCCTTCCGACGCCGGGCGGCCGTCGGCGCAAGCAACGGGTTCTCGGGTCGCGGGCGCGCAGGCAGCGTCGCCTACCGCCGATCTGGCCTCCCGGCGTGATCAGGGTGCTGCCGACTCCGGTGCGGGGTCGCCTATCGGGGCCCGGCGTGATCACGGCGACGCCGACTCCGGTGCGGCGCGGGATGCCGCGGCCCGGGGCGATCAGGCCGTCGAGTCTTCTGCCGCCCGGGCTCCTGTCACCGGGCAGGCCGACCGGGATCGATCCGGCGCACCGGCTGCCAACACGTCCGCGCCGGAGCCTGCCGACGGGCCCGCTCCCGTGCCGAGCGGTGATCTGTTGCGCGAGGTGGAATCCGCGTGGGCGGACATTCGCGCCAAGGTGCGTGAGTTCGGCGCGGCCGTGCAGGCGATGCTCGCCGGTGCGTCGGTCGCCCGGGTGGAGGGCGAGGTGATCGTCTTCGCGCACCAGCACGCGCCGTTGGCCCAGCGCCTGTCCGATCCGCGCAATCTCGAGGCGGTCCGGTCGGCGGTGCGTGCCGTGCTCGGCCGCGACCACGAGGTGCGCTGGGAAGCGGGTGGCGCGCCGCAACGGCCGGCCCCGGCTCCCCGATCGGGCGCCGCCGCGAACCGGACCCGCGGGCAGGCGGCCAATCAGCCGGGACGTGAATCCGGCAACGCGGCAGGCCGCGGAACTGCCGCGCCCGCGCCTCGCTTCTCCCGCCCGAGCCAGGCGAAGAACGCCGACAAGGCGGGCGGCGCGGGGCGTTCCCGGCCCGGCGGCGCCGATCAGCGCCCGTATCCGGCGGACGACGACATCCCGCCGCCCGACTACCCCGACCTACCCGACGACCCGGGCCCCGCGGACTATCCGCGCTACGACGCCGCGCCGAGTGCGGACGTCGCGGCCGCCGACCTGGAATGGGACCGGGCCCGGGTCATTCCCGCCTCGACCCCGGAAGAGGAGCAGGAGATGATGGCCGCCGCGGCCGATCCGGTGGCTCCCGGCGACCGGCGCGACCCGGACGAGGTCGCCCTCGAATTGCTGAAGAGTGAGCTTGGTGCCACACGGCTGGATGGTTGACAACCACCGCTCTCACGACGTTAAGTTAACCGGAGTTCGCACTCCACGGTAGTATGGACGGGTAGCCGGGAGCTTCGGTACGCCGACGTTCTATGGTATGCCCAGGCGTACGGGCGACCTGGCCGTGCGTTCGTCCTTGCCTGCCTGGTTTTGTACAGCGTTAGGAACGGTCGGCCGCAAGGCCGGTCGGCGAGGTCAGCCGCAGCCATACCGCACCCGCGGTGTCGCCGCATAGGAGCGCTCGGACGGACGAACGTACCGGCCGACCGCACAGGAGCGCTCGGACGGACGAACGTCCGGCCGCCGCAATTGAGGAAGGAACACTCCATGACCACAGAGGCCTACATTTACGAGGCCATCCGCACTCCGCGCGGCCGTGGCAAGAAGAACGGCTCGCTGCACTCGGTCAAGCCGATCGACCTGACTGTTGGTCTGATCCAGGAACTGCGCGGCCGCTTCCCCAACCTCGACGAGGACCGGATCTCCGACCTGATCCTCGGCGTGGTGGCGCCGGTCGGCGACCAGGGCGCGGACATCGCCCGTACCGCGGTCACCGTGGCCGGCCTGCCCGACACCGTCGGCGGCTTCCAGCTCAACCGCTTCTGCGCCTCCGGCCTCGAGGCGGTCAACCTCGCCGCCCAGAAGGTGCGCTCCGGCTTCGACGACCTGGTCATCGCCGGTGGCGTCGAGTCGATGTCGCGCGTGCCGATGGGCTCCGACGGCGGCGCGTGGGCGCTGGACCCGGCCACCAACTACGACACCTACTTCGTCCCGCAGGGCGTCTCCGCGGACCTGATCGCCACCATCGAGGGCTTCAGCCGCGACGACGTCGACGCCTACGCGGTGCGCTCGCAGGAGCTGGCCGCCAAGGCCACCACCGGCGGCTACTTCGCCAAGTCGATCGTTCCGGTCAAGGACCAGAACGGCATCGTCGTGCTGGACAAGGACGAGCACATGCGCCCCGGCACCACCGCCGAGGATCTGGCCAAGCTGCAGCCCTCCTTCGCCGTGATCGGTGAGATGGGCGGCTTCGACGCGGTGGCGCTGCAGAAGTACCACTTCGTCGAGAAGATCAACCACGTGCACCACGGCGGCAACAGCTCCGGCATCGTCGACGGCGCCGCGCTCGTGCTGATCGGTTCGGAAGAGGCGGGCAAGGCCTCCGGCCTGACCCCGCGTGCGCGCGTCGTCGCGACCGCCACCAGCGGCGCGGACTCCACCATCATGCTGACCGGCCCGACCCCGGCCTCGAAGAAGGTGCTGGCCAAGGCGGGCCTGACCCTCGACGACATCGACCTGGTCGAGATCAACGAGGCGTTCGCCTCCGTGGTGCTGAAGTTCCAGAAGGACCTGAACATCCCGGACGAGAAGCTGAACGTCAACGGCGGCGCCATCGCGATGGGCCACCCGCTCGGCGCGACCGGCGCGATGATCACCGGCACCATGGTCGACGAGCTGGAGCGCCGCAACGGCCGCTACGCGCTGATCACCCTGTGCATCGGTGGCGGCATGGGCGTGGCCACCATCATCGAGCGGGTCTGAGCCCCAACCGACAGCTGAGAATTCACGCGGCGTGAGCGTCAGGCCCGGAGGCGGCAGCCTGCGTAACCACGTAGGGCCGCGAACGCCGCCAATTCACTTAGGAGACACAGAGCTGTGAGCGAAACCAACATGATCGGTTGGGAGCAGGATTCGGACGGCATCGTCGTGCTGACGATGGACGACCCGAACCAGGGCGCCAACACGATGAACGAGCTGTACAAGAAGTCGATGACGGCCACCGTCGACCGGCTGGAGGCGGAGAAGGACAACATCACCGGTGTCGTCCTGACCTCCGCGAAGAAGACCTTCTTCGCCGGCGGCGACCTGAAGAACATGATGAAGGTCGGCCCGGACGACGCCCAGGCGCTGATGGAGGAGCTCACCGAGATCAAGAGCGCCCTGCGTCGCCTGGAGCAGCTGGGCAAGCCGGTCGTCGCCGCGATCAACGGCGCGGCGCTCGGCGGTGGCCTGGAGATCGCGCTGGCCACCCATCACCGCATCGCGGCGGACGTGCCCGGTTCGCAGATCGGTCTGCCCGAGGCCACCCTCGGCCTGCTGCCCGCGGGCGGCGGCATCATCCGCACCGTGCGCATGCTCGGCCTGCAGAACGCCCTGATGCAGGTGCTGCTGCAGGGCCAGCGCAACAAGCCGGCCAAGGCCAAGGAGATCGGCCTGATCGACGAGCTGGTCGGCTCGATCGAGGAGCTGGTTCCCGCCGCCAAGGCGTGGATCAAGGCCAACCCCGAGGCCGGCGTGCAGCCCTGGGACAAGAAGGGCTTCAAGATCCCCGGCGGCACCCCGTCCTCCCCGGCCTTCGCGGCCAACCTGCCCGCGTTCCCCGCGAACCTGCGCAAGCAGATCAAGGGTGCGAACATGCCCGCGCCGCGCGCGATCATGTCCGCCGCGGTCGAGGGCTCGCAGGTCGACATCGACAACGCGTCGCTGATCGAGTCCCGCTACTTCGTGCACCTGCTCACCGGCCCGGTCGCGAAGAACATGATCCAGGCGTTCTTCTTCGACCTGCAGACGATCAACAACGGCGGCTCGCGTCCGAAGGACGTGCCGAAGAAGGAGATCAAGAAGGTCGGCGTGCTCGGCGCGGGCATGATGGGCGCGGGCATCGCGTACGTCTCCGCGAAGGCGGGCTACGAGGTCGTGCTGAAGGACGTCTCGATCGAGGCGGCCGAGCGCGGCAAGAACTACTCCGAGAAGATCGAGGCCAAGGCCCTCTCCCGGGGCAAGACCACCGAGGAGAAGTCCAAGGCGCTGTTGGACCGGATCAAGCCGACCGCGGACGCGGCCGACTTCGCCGGCGTCGACTTCGTCATCGAGGCCGTCTTCGAGAACACCGAACTCAAGCACAAGGTGTTCCAGGAGATCGAGGACATCGTCACCCCCGACGCGCTGCTCGGCTCGAACACCTCCACCCTGCCGATCACCGGTCTCGCGACCGGCGTGAAGCGCCAGGAGGACTTCATCGGCATCCACTTCTTCTCGCCGGTCGACAAGATGCCGCTGGTGGAGATCATCAAGGGTGAGAAGACCTCGGACGAGGCGCTGGCCAGGGTGTTCGACTACACCCTCGCCATCAAGAAGACCCCGATCGTCGTCAACGACAGCCGCGGCTTCTTCACCTCTCGCGTGATCGGCACCTTCGTCAACGAGGCGATCGCCATGCTCAAGGAGGGCATCGAGCCCGCCACCATCGAGCAGGCCGGTCTGCAGGCGGGCTACCCGGCCGCGCCGCTGCAGCTGTCGGACGAGCTGAACATGAAGCTCATGCAGAAGATCGCCAAGGAGACCGAGGAGGCCGCCCAGTCCGGCGACACCACCCTCGGCAGCAAGCGGCACCCGGCGCAGGACGTCATCGACTACATGGTGGCCGAGGGCCGTCCGGGCCGCCTGGAGAAGGCGGGCTTCTACGAGTACGACGAGAACGGCAAGCGCACCGGTCTGTGGCCCGGCCTGCGTGAGCACTTCAAGACCACGGCGGACTTCGGTGTCCCGCTGCAGGATCTGATCGACCGCATGCTGTTCGCGGAGGCGATCGAGACCCAGAAGTGCTTCGACGAGGGCGTGCTCACCTCCACCGCCGACGCCAACATCGGCTCGATCTTCGGCATCGGCTTCCCGGCCTGGACCGGTGGTGTGCACCAGTTCATCGTCGGTTACCCCGGTGGCCAGGAGGCCTTCGTGGAGCGCGCCGACTACCTCGCCAAGACCTACGGCGAGCGCTTCGAGGTTCCGGCCTCGCTGCGCAAGTAGTCGCGCGACGCAAACGCAGCGGCGAAGCCCGCCATCGCTTTTCGCGGTGGCGGGCTTCCGCTGTGTTCCCGCCCGTGAATCTTCGCGTCCGTTCGGCGCGATAAGTTGGCAGACGTGCCGAGACGTAGTCGCCATGCTCTGATCGCCAGTTGCGCCCTCGCGCTCGCCTCGGCCCCGGTGGCGGTTGCCGATCCGGGGGCGGCGCCATCGGTGCGCTTGCTGGGCGAGCAGGTCGTCGCATCGGGCGTGAATTTCGCAGGCACCGCCGTCGGCGGCCTCTCCGGCATCGATTACTCGCCGCGTACCGGCGAATTCGTGCTGATCAGCGACGACCGATCGAACAAGAACCCCGCGCGGTACTACACCGCGCGCTTCGAGGTGGGCGAGGGCGGAGTCGGGCCGGTGACGTTCACCGGCACCCGGCCGCTGCTCACCGCGGCGGGCGTGCCCTACGCGCCGATGTCGGTGGACCCCGAGGAGATCCGGGTGGACCCGTGGGCCGGCGATTACTACTGGACGCAAGAGGGTGAGCGGGACGGCGCCGTGCTGCAGGACCCGTCGGTGCGGATCGCGCACCCGGACGGCTCCTACGCCGGTGAGCTCCCTATTCCGGAGAACGAGCGGATGCTCCCCGGCTCAGGGCCGCGCCAGAATCAGGCGCTGGAGGGCGCGACCTTCCTCGCGGGCGGCACACTGTTCGCCACCGCGACGGAAGAGTCGCTGCTGCCGGACGGTCCTGCGGCGACTACGACGAGCGGGTCTCTCACTCGGATCACCGTCCAGGCTCGATCCGGGCCGGTGCTGGCCCAGTACGCGTATCCGCTGGACCCGGTCTTCGCCGAGTCGCGGCCGGAGCCAGGTCGCGGATCGAACGGGATCGCCTCCATCCTCGCCGCCGATCCGCTCGACCCCGCGAAAGTGCTTGTGCTGGAACGATCCTTCTCGCCGGGGACGCCCAACAAGATCCGCCTCTACGAGGCCGACCTGAGCGCCGCGACCAACATCATCGATGCCCCGATCGGCGCGGCTCGCCCGGCGGCCAAGCGGTTGCTGGTGGATCTCGACGACGTCGGACTCCCCGCCGTCGACAATGTCGAGGGCATGACCTGGGGTCCGCGCCTGCCGTCCGGCGAGCGGACGTTGGTGCTGGTCAGCGACGACAATTTCGACAGCCGCCAGATCACCCAGGTCATCGCCCTCGCGGTGGCCTAATCCGTCGGCCGCAGCTGCTCGGCGGCGGCCTGATACGCGGCGGCCGCCCTGGTGAAGTAGTCGAACAGCACCTCGCGCTGTTCGGGTGTGTAGCCGCCGATGATCTCGCCGATGCGCTGCCGCGCGGGGGCGAGCACCTCGTCGAGATCGGCGGGCTTGCCGATCAATTCGACGATCACCTTGCGACGGTCGCCCGGGACGGGTGCGCGGCGGACATAGCCCGCGTCCTCCAAGCGGTCGATCAGCCGCGTGGTCGGGCCGGTGGTCAGTCCGCTGCGCGCACCGAGTTCGCCCGGCGTCATCGGGCCGGCCAGTTCGAGGATGTTGAGCGCGTAGAGATCGGTGGCGCCGAGATCGACCGCCCGCGCCCCCGCTTGTCCGTGCAGCATCACCGCGCTCAGATAGCGCCGGTAGACCTCGCTGGCGTCCGAGCGGACGCCGCGCGCCGCGGACTCCTGGCCGGGTTCAGATGTCGACACGGTTTCCTCCGCACCTAACGTCTTCTTTCGTAAAGAGAGTTCTGTAAAGAAGAAAGCTCTCCTAAGAAGTAACCTATCATGGGCGGCGTGCTTGGCCCCAACTGCTCCGGGCATCCGCACGGGTAGACCCGACGTGGCGATGGTCACACTCGAGACGGCACTCGCAAAGGTGCGCCGGAGCGTCCTTTTCGCGCTGGTCAACGAGTTCCGATCGGAACGATCGGCGGCGCGGAACACGCGGACGCGGAACACACCCGACCTGTTCGGAAACGTCACCCGCGTGATACCGGGCCGCGCTACGTTGGAGTATGCGCAGGCATATCGGACCCGGCGTCCGGAAGCCGGCGCGGAATTGGTCGCCGATGTCGCCGATTCGATGTGAGTGTTCGAGGTGATCACATGAATCCACAGACGCGTTCGGGCCGGGTGCGCCCGGAATCTTCTGCGGCCGAGGCGAAGACGCAGCGGCAGACGCCCGTCGACATCGCCGACGAACTCGAGGCGATGGGCCTGTCCGGTGCGGTGGAGATCGGGCGCGGCGGATTCGGGGTGGTCTACCGCTGCGTCCAGACCGCGTTGGACCGTGTGGTCGCGGTGAAGGTGCTGCCATCGGAGATCGACCAGGAGAGCCGGGAGCGGTTCCTGCGTGAGGAACAGGCCATGGGCAGGCTGTCGGGCCACCCGAACATCGTGGACATACTCCAGGTGGACGTGACGCCGACCGGCATGCCGCTCATCGTCATGCCGTACTGCACCCATGGGTCGCTGGAGAAGCTGATTCGCGAGCAAGGCCCCTTGACGTGGGCGGATTCGCTACGTGCCGGGGTCAAGCTGGCGGGCGCCATCGAGAGCGCCCACCGCGCCCGGATTCTGCACCGTGACGTGAAACCGGCCAATGTGCTGCTCAGCGGCTACGGCGAACCGCAGCTGACGGATTTCGGCATCGCCCGCATCCCGGGCGGCTTCCGGACGTCGAGCAGCATGATCACCGGTTCGCCCGCGTTCACCGCGCCGGAGGTCCTCAAAGGCGACGAGCCGACCGTCCGCTCCGACGTCTACGGCCTCGGTTCGACGCTGTTCGCCTTGCTCACCGGGCACGCGGCCTTCGAGCGGCAGGCGGGTGAACGGGTGGTCGCGCAGTTCCTGCGGATCACCACCCAGCCGGTGCCCGATCTGCGGGAACAGGATATTCCACCGGATGTCGCCACTGTCATCGAACAGGCCATGGCGCCGAATCCGCGGGATCGTCCGGCCAGCGCCTACGAGTTCGGCGAAATGCTGCGCACCGTGCAGCGCGGACACGATCAGTTGCCGGACGAGATGGCCCTGCTGGAGACCACGCCGGAGCCGGAGCCGGCCACCCCGGCCGCCGTCGGCGATCCGACCATGGCATGGACGGGCTCGCGTCCAGCGGTCACCGCGCGGCGCAGTTGGCCGCTGACGCTGCGGCCCGCCGTCTCCCAGCATCCGACGGCCGTGCCGACGGCGCCGCCGACGGCCGTGACCAAGTTCCGGCCGCCGACGCCGACGCGCGAGCCGATAGCGCGCCCGCGGCTGCTGGACATCCTGCGGGCGGGCGGGCGGCGCAGGCTGGCGGTGATCCACGCGCCCGCGGGCTTCGGCAAGAGCACGCTGGCCGCACAGTGGCGCGCCGAGCTCACCGAAGGCGATGTCGCGGTCGCGTGGATCGGTATCGACCGCGACGACGACAACGAGATCTGGCTGCTGGCCCATCTGATCCAGGCGATCCGGCGGGTGCATCCCGAGGTCGGCGCCGGTCTGGAACAGGTGCTGGAGGAGCGGCCCGCCGACGCCGCCGCCTTCGTGATCCCCACCCTCATCGACGAGATTCACGCGGCGGGCAAGACGGTGGTGGTGATCGTCGAGGACTGGCAGCGGATCACCGACGCGGGGGCGCATCGCGCGATGGAGGCCCTGCTGGACAACGGCTGCCACCACCTGCGTTTCGTGGTGACCAGCCGCGAGCAGTCCGGCCTGCCGACCAGCCGCATGCGGGTGCACGACGAACTGGTCGAGATCGGCTCGGCCGCGCTGCGCCTCACCGAAGCCGAAACCCGTCAGATTCTCGTGGATCGCAACGGGTTCGACCTGACGCCCGAGCAGGTCACCGAGATCCACACCGCCACCGACGGCTGGCCTGCGGCCATCCAGCTGGTCGGCCTGTCCTTGCGCGGCAACGCCGACCCGGCCCAGTTGATCGCCACCCTCTCCGAGGGCAACCACGGCATCCGCGAATACCTGGCGGAGAACGTTCTGGACACCCTGGAACCGAAAATGCTCGAGTTCCTGATGTCGATCGCGGTGACCGAACGGGTGTGCGGCTCGCTCGCCGCCGCTCTGTCCGGGGAGCCGGACGCCGAACAGCTGCTCGAGCAGGCCGAGCAGCGCGAGCTGTTCCTGCGGCGCATCGAGCACGACCCCGAGTGGTTCCGGATGCAGCCGCTGTTCGCCGAGCATCTGCGGACCCGGCTCGAGCGCGTCCACCCCGGAAAGCTGAAGTCGCTGCACCGCAAGGCCTCGCGCTGGTACGCCGAACACCAGTTGCTGCGCAAGTCGGTCGACCACGCGCTGGCGGCGACCGACCTGAAGATGGCGCTGGACCTGCTCGAGGGCGGCGGGATGGATCTGATCGACGGTTCCCGCCTAGCCACCCTGCTCGGCAGCGTGTCGAAATTGCCGATGCAGCAGGTGGCCTCGCGCTCGAAGTTGCTGATGGCGGTGGCGAGGGCGAACGTCAACCTCCAGCAGTCCGGCGCGGCGCGCAACGCGCTGGGCAGGCTGTCGAACATCCTGGCCCGCGGCGCCACCGGCGATGCCGACGTGCGCGTGCAGCGTTGCCAGGCGGCCGTGCTCGCCGCCGCCGATCAGATCGCGCGCGACCATACCGAGGGCGTGCTGGACCGGGTCGCCGACTGTCTGCGGGAGCCGGACGATCTACCCGCGTGGACGGTCTCGACGGCGGCGAACCTCACCTCCTTCGTTCGCCTGTGCGGATTCGACTTCGAGGGCGCGCGCGAGATCCAGGAATGGGCCGAGGAGTATCACGAACGCTCGAAGGATTCGCTCGGCCTGGTGTTCGGCCGCTGCGGCCAAGGCGCGGCCGCCTACGAACAACTAGACGTCGCCACCGCGACCCGCTGTTTCCAGCAGGCGTGGGATTCCGCGCGAGAGCGCTCTGGCCCGCGCTCGCACGCGATGCGCGTGGCCGCCGCGTTGCTCGGTGAGATGAGCTACCGCGCAGGCGATCTGGACACCGCCGACCGGCGGCTCGACGAGAGCCACCAGCTGGTCACCCGGGTCGGACCGGTGGATTTCCTGATCTCCACCTTCGTCGTCGGCGCCCGGGTCAAGGCGGTTCGCGGGGACCTGTTCACCGCCGCCACCCGGCTGGACGAGGGCGCGCGCATCGCCGCCGACAACCGCCTGCCCCGGCTGTCCGCGCACATCAGGGCCGAACGGCTGCGTCTGGGGCTGCCGCTGGAGGCCGCGGACCGCCGGTACACCGATCTCAGCGAGTCGACGCCGTTGCAGGCGGCGCACCGGCTGACCGGCGCCGCCCTGCTCACCGCGGAGGCCGAGGAACTCGCCGTCATCCGCGCGCTGCTCGCCGACCACCGGCTCGGCTCCGACGATCGCGCCGTGCGCCGCGCTCGCGCGCTCTACGACCACACGCGCCAGAAGCACCGCCCCCGAGCGCAATTGGACGCCGCGCTGCTGCTCGCGGAATGCCTGGCCGCCGCGGGCTGGGTGGGCGAGGCCACCAACCTGCTGCTGCCCGCCGTCGCGACCTGCGCCGACCTCGGCTGGACGAGGCCGCTGCTGGACGCGGGCCCCGGCGTGGTCGGCATCCTGCGCGTGCTGCGCACCGACCTGCCCGCCTCGGCGCAGGTCGGTGACATCGAACTGCCCGCCCCGTTCCTGGACGAACTGTTGAACGAGGCGGGCAGCAAGATCTACTGAACGAACCGGGTCACGGCTGCCACCACGGGCGCAGCGGCACGGTCCAGTCGCCGTCGGACGGCACCTTGACGCCGAGCACCTGGTGCAGTTGCACCACGTTGCGCTGGAAGCCGAGCCGGCAGCCGGCCATGTACAGTCCCCACACCTTCGCGGTGCCCTCGCCGACCTCCGCGACGCAGGCGTCCCAGTTGGCGACCAGGTTCTTGCACCATTCGTGCAGGGTCAGGGCGTAGTGCTCGCGCAGGTTCTCCTCGTGCAGCACCTCGAGCCCGATGTTCTGGATCTCGGAGATGATCCGGCCGGAGCCGATCAGCTCGCCGTCGGGGAACACGTAGCGGTCGATGAAATCACCCGCCTTGGTGGTGCGGGTGTTGTCCGGGCGGGTGATGCAGTGGTTCAGGAACAGGCCGCCGTCGCGCAGCTTGTTCTTGATGTACTCGAAGTAGTACGGGTAGTTGTGCACCCCGATGTGCTCGGTGAGCCCGATCGAGGACACCGCGTCGAACTCGCCCTCCGGCACGTCGCGGTAGTCGGAGTGCCGCACCTCGGCCAGATCGGCCAGGCCCTCCTCGGCGATCTTCTTCTGCGCCCAGTCCGCCTGCTCGGCCGAGAGCGTCGCGCCGATCACCTTGACGCCGCGCTTGGCGGCGTAGCGCACCATGCCGCCCCAGCCGCAGCCGATGTCGAGCAGCCGGTCGCCCTCCTTCAACCGCAGCTTCTCGAAGACCAGGCGGTACTTGTTCTCCTGTGCCTGCTCGAGCGTCCAGCTCTCGTCGCCGTAGGCCGCGCAGGTGTAGGTCATCGACGGGCCGAGTACGTACTCGTAGAAGGCGTTCGACACGTCGTAGTGGTGGTGGATGGCTTCGGCGTCGCGCGTCTTGGAGTGGCGCAGCCCCTCGAAAGCGATCCGCCGCCAGCGCGGCAGCGTCTCCTGCGGCGGCGGGGCGACCGGCTTGAGCCGCTCCCAGCCCAGCGAGCGCGCGATGGTCACCAGGGCCAGCGCGGACGGACGGCGGAACTTCAACCCGTCCATCGCCTTCAGGAGCTCGTACGGATCACCCGGGTGCACGCCGCTGGCGGTCATGTCGCCCGAGATGTAGGCGCGGGCCATGCCGAGGTCACCGGGGGCCGTGGCCAGATAGTTGATGCCGCGCGGGGTCCGGATGTCCAGGGCGAACCGCGAGTCCTCGGGGCCGGTCGCGCTGCCGTCGTAGGCCGTCAACCGGATCGGGACTTCGCCCTCGACGAGGGTCTCGAAGATCTCGGCAATGCTGAGTTTGGTCCCGAGATCGGCAAAGACATCGGAACGGTCCTTGAATGTCGTCATTTGCGTTGCACCGCCTTCGAATACAAATCCAGCAGGCGCTGGTCCGGGTCGTAGCGTTTCTTCAGTTCGGTGTAGGTGTTTCCGCCGTAGAGCGCCGCGAACTCATCCTTGTCGTAATAGGAATCCGAGTACAGCGACTTGTGACCGTCGAATTCGGTCACCTTCTGCTCGATGGCGCGATTGGCCGCGCCCTCCTGCTGCCCGGGGACGGTGGGCACGGCCGACCAGAATCCGACGTTGACGTAGGTGCGGCCCGGCTCCAAGGGATACAGCGGCCAAGTGCGTCCGCCGGGGCGTTCGGCGCCGCCGGTCTCGCGCAAACGCAGCGGGCACAGCCAGATCGGCTCGATCGGGATCTCGCGCAGGAACCACTCCATGAAGTCGGCGGTGCGTTCCACCGGCACTTCGATGTCCTGCACGACCCGCTCCCGTGGGGGATTGCCCTTGCGGGCCTCCAGCTTGTCGCCGATGTCGTACTTGTGGTCCAGGGCCACCAGCTTCCAGTAGAAGCTGCTGCGCCGGTAGCGCTTCGGCCAGAACCGGCGGATCTTCGGATTCTGCGTGCCGAAGGCGCGCGAGCACCAGAACCAGTCGGTGTCCCAGCGCCACAGGTAGTCGTGGAGGGTCAGGCGGTCGCGCTTGGGCGTGTCGCCGTCGTGCTGGATGGACCGGTAGTAGATGTCCATTCCGGTGTAGTCGCTGACCGGGCCGGGTTCGTCGGTCCTGCGGCCCAGCGTCAGATAGCTCTC
This sequence comes from Nocardia sp. NPDC019323, assembly GCF_044389845.1. NCBI lineage: Bacteria > Bacillati > Actinomycetota > Actinomycetes > Mycobacteriales > Nocardiaceae > Nocardia > Nocardia sp. NPDC019323. The sequence goes on along the minus strand of NZ_JBIRYN010000002.1, from coordinate 74,602 downwards.
CTCGGCGGAGAACACGACGCCGTCGAGATAGTCGACGGGCTCGCCCGCGTGCACCCGGTCGGTGACGATCGTCGCGAGGGTGGCCTCCAGTTCGCGCAGGTCCCGGAAGCGCAGATGCCGCAGCGCGACGTACGGCTGGACTTCTTCCAGCTCGATCTTGAGCCGGACCGTGTAGCCCAGCGTGCCGTAGGAATTCGGGAAGCCGCGGAACAGATCGGCGTGTTCGTTGTCCGGCGTGGCGGTGAGGATCTCGCCCGCGCCGGTCAGCACGTCCATCTCCAGCACCGACTCGTGCGGCAGGCCGCTGCGGAAGGAGGTGGACTCGATGCCGAGTCCGGTGACCGCGCCGCCCAGCGTGATGGTTTTGAGCTGGGGGACCACCAGCGGCGCGAGCCCGTACGGGAGGGTGGCGGCGACCAGCTCCTCGTAGGTGGTCATGCCGGCCACGTCGGCGGTTCTCGCGGCGGGGTCCACCGCGATCACCCTGGTCAGCCCCGAGACGTCGAGGCCGGGCGCGGTGTTCTTGGCCCTGGCGCGGAATAGGTTCGAGGTCTTCTTGGCCAAACGGACGTTGGCGTGCTCGGGTATGGCGCGGTAACTCGCCAGGAGGCGGTCCACGCCCGCTCGATGCGCGGCAAATCCTGATTCGCGTGCGGCCGGTGGGTGTCCGGCCTTCCCCAACAGACTCACTGCCACCCCTCGACGCTAGTACGGACCATTCGGCGGGGCCACCGCTCGGCCACGGTCGTGGAGAAATGTCACGCATATGTTGCGAAGGGGAATACCGAATTGTCCGGAGAAGTTCGCCACACGCTGCGCCCTCGCCGCTTCGCTCCGGCGCGGGCAGGGCAGGATGGAGATCCGTCGAGACACCGCATCCGGACAAGGAGCTCATTGTGGGACAGGTCAGCGCCAGTAGTTCGATCGACGTGGCGGCGGATCCGCAGCGTGCGCTGGAGGCCATCGCCGACTACGACACGGTGCGTCCGCGCATCCTCTCCTCGCACTACCGCGACTACAAGGTGGTCGAGGGCGGCAAGGGCGCGGGCACCGTCGCGGAGTGGACGTTGCAGGCCACCGAGAAGCGCTCGCGCAACGTGCACGCGGTGGTCACGGTGTCCGATTCCATTGTCACCGAGCGTGACTCGAACTCCACCTTGGTGAACACCTGGACCGTCACCCCGGAGGGCACGGGCGCGCGGGTCACGCTGCGCACCACCTGGAAGGGCGCTGGCGGCATCGCGGGCATCTTCGAGGGCATCTTCGCGCCGCTCGGGCTGAAGAAGATCCAGGCCGAAGTGCTCGCCAACCTGCAGCGCGAACTGGCCTGATCGGACGGACGCGACGACGGTCCGTTCGGGCCGTCGTCGCGGGTCTGCACGCGGTCTACTCGGCCGCGACGTCGAAGAGGTTTCCCTCGGGATCGGCCAGCGTCGTCCACTTCATGCCCCACTCGTCGAAGTCGGCGACGTGCTTCGCGCCCAGATCGATCGCGCGTTCGACCTCGTCCCGGCCGGAAGCGAGCAGGTCGAGGTGGATGACGTTCTTGCCAGGGTTCTTGTCGGGCACCCGGATGAACATCAGCGGGGTCGCGGCGCCCGTGGTACGGCCGACGGTGGCGAACTCCGGGGTGGGGCCGGGATCGACGGGCGTGTCCAGCAATCGTGACCAGAATTCGGCGAGTGCGCCCGCATTCGCGCAATCGATGGTGACGTGGGCGATCGAGATCGTCATGGATATCTCCTTTTCACGGCTGGGCCACGGGCCAGCACACTTCGGTCCGGTAGGCGGCGGGATCGTCGGACACGTCCGGTCCGAGCAGGTACATCTCGCGGATCGGCTCCGGCAGCGCCACATCGTGTTCGGCGACATGACTGCCGAGCGCGCCGTAGGTGCGGTCGAAATCGACGAACGGGCCCTCGTGCACGGCGACGGCGAAACGGCGCGCGGGTAACTCGATCGCCGAAAGCCGCGGGGGCAGGGCCACCTCCGCGTCGGCGACCGGCACGAACGCGACGACCTCGCCCTCGTCCTGTTCGAAGAAATCGGTGCCGTAGGTGGCGCCGCCGACGCCCGCTGGCGCGATGTTCGCGGCGGCCAGCGCCTCGTACAACGCCTGGAACGTCGAAGCGCACCACTCGCCGATGTGCTCGCGCGCCACCGTCGCGCCGATCGCCGCCGCCGGGAACGCCGCGACCGCGCGATACTCCACGGTGATCGGAGCGGACGGCGTCAGCAGCGCGCGCAGCGAGGCCACGACCGCGCGGGTACGGGCCAGCTCGGCCTCCATACGCTCCAGATGCGCGCGCAGCGTGGCGTCACGCGCGTTCTCGTCCGGCGCGGCCAGCACGGCGCGGATCTCCGGAACCGGCATGTCCAGCTCACGCAGCCGCCGGATCAACTGAGCCTGGGTCACCTGCGCCGTCGCGTACCGGCGATAGCCCGAACTCGCGTCGATATCGGCCGGAGCGAGCAGGCCGATCTCGTGGTAGTAGCGCAACGTCTTCACGCTGAGATTGCTCAGCCTGGAGAATTCCCCGATGGGGACGGTCGCCGTCATGGCATCAGCCAACACCCTCCAGTGGCGGGAGGGTCAAACGACACCCGTTGTTCAGGCGAGCGCGAAGGTCAGCAGCAGGGTGGTCTGGAACGCGCCGCGCCACCACGAGTAGCCGAACCACACACCGGGAGTGACCTCCCGGATCTCGTCGTAGACCGGCGGCGTCGGGGACGGTGCGTAGTTCAGTGCCCAAGCGGGCTGCCCGTCGGTCAGGGCGGGCGCGGAGTAGACGTCGGCGCGCCAGCCCTCGATGCCCGCGCCGGTGATCCGGTTCATCAGGTAGCCGCCGTCCGGGCCGGTGTAGAAGGTCTTGCCGATCCACAGCGGTGGCGCGACGGCCTGCATGACCGGCGGACGAGTGACCCAGCCCGATTTCACGCCGACCGGAACGGCGCCGAGAGGCGCGGCGCGGAAGATGGCGTCCTGCTGCTCCGGGGAGCACCGGAAGCGCAGCGAATCGAGCGTCGCCGCCTTGTCGTCGGGGTAGAGGACGCAGCCGCCCCCGTAGTCGGCGACCGCCGGGGCGGTCGCGGGCTCGACGGCCTCTTGCGTGTCGATCACCTCGGTCGCATCGGTGATATCCGGGTCCGCGGACGCCGCGGCGCCGAGAAAGATGCCGGGAACACCGAGCGTGAGCACCAGGGTGCTCAGGAAACGTGCACGAACTGCGATCATCTTTGGCTCCAGGTTTGCCCACCGCGCTCCGACTAGGTGTCGATGGTAGGGCGCGATCGGTCGGTTCCAATCGGAACTACCCAACCTGTTATCCACCATGCGCCGCGCACCCGGGACCGTCGGGCCGCGCCGTTGCCGCGCCGCGGCAGGACTAGGCTGGCCGATGACACCTTCTCCAGAGAGGACTCTCCCGTGCAGCCAGGTGGCCAGTTCGATATGCAACAGTTGCTCGCCCAGGCGCAGCAGATGCAGCAGGCGGTGATGGAGGCGCAGGCCGAGATCGCGGCGACCGAGGTGGACGGCGCGGCAGGCGGCGGCTTGGTGCAGGTCAGGCTCAAGGCGAGCGGTGAGGTGGTGTCGCTGACCATCGACCCGAAGGCCGTGGATCCCGACGACGTCGAGACGTTGCAGGACCTGGTCATCGGCGCGGTCAACGACGCGATGGCCAACGCGCAGCGCATCGCCGCCGAACGGCTCGGACCGCTGTCCGGTGGCTTCGGCGGCGGTTCGCTGCCCGGTTTCTGAGCCGAGGTAGCAGTTGTACGAGGGTCCGGTCCAGGATCTGATCGACGAATTGGGCAAGCTGCCCGGCGTCGGTCCGAAGAGCGCGCAGCGCATCGCCTTTCACCTGCTGCACGTGGAGCCGCCGGAGATCGACCGGCTGCAGGCCGCGCTGCAGAAGGTGCGCGACGGTGTGCAGTTCTGCGTGAGCTGCGGGACGGTCTCCGACGGCGAGCTGTGCCGCATCTGCGCCGACCCGCGCCGGGACCGGACCATGATCTGCGTGGTCGAGGAGCCCAAGGACGTGCAGGCGATCGAGCGCACCAGGGAATTCCGCGGTCGATACCACGTGCTCGGTGGCGCACTCGATCCGCTCAGCGGCATCGGTCCCGACCAACTGCGGATCCGGGAACTGCTGGCGCGCATCGGTAATCAGGAGGACGGCGTCGACGTCAGCGAGGTGATCATCGCGACGGATCCGAACACCGAAGGCGAGGCCACCGCCACCTATCTGGTCCGCATGCTGCGCGACTTCCCCGGTCTGAGCGTGACCAGGCTGGCTTCGGGCCTGCCGATGGGCGGCGACCTCGAGTTCGCCGACGAGCTGACCCTCGGGCGCGCGCTGTCCGGCCGACGCGCGCTGTAGCTCCCGAAAGCGCCTCCCGGCACGGGCATTGCGCCGCGCCGGGCGTGCGTTACCGTGTCGGGGATGAGCATCGAATTCGTGCTGACGACGCTCGTCATCGTCGCCACCCCCGGCACCGGTGTGCTGTTCACGTTGGCGGCGGGGCTGTCTCGCGGTGCGCGGGCCGCGGTGATCGCGGCCTTCGGTTGCACGCTCGGCATCGTCCCGCACCTGATCGCGGCCATCACGGGTCTGGCCGCGCTGCTCGACGCCAGCGCGGTCGCGTTCCAGACGCTGAAGTACCTGGGCGTCGCTTACCTGGTGTACATGGCTTGGACCACGTTCCGGGACAAGGGCGCGCTCGCCGTGCCGGAGCAGACCGGGCACACCGCGCCCACGGTGCGGAAAGTGATCGCCTCGGCGGTGCTGCTGAACCTGCTCAACCCCAAACTGACCATCTTCTTCTTCGCGTTCCTGCCGCAGTTCGTACCCACCGGCACGCCGGACGCGCTGGCCCGCATGCTCGAATTGAGCGGCATCTTCATGCTCGCCACCTTGGTGGTGTTCGCGGTGTACGGCGCGTGTGCCGCCGCCGTCCGCGATCAGGTCGTTTCCCGCCCAGCCGTGGTCACCTGGACGCGCAGGGTCTTCGGCGCCTCGTTCCTCGCGCTCGCGGGCCGGTTGGCCGTTCAGAACCAGTGACCGGGTTCAGAGATCGACGCGCGCCCAGGGCAGGCCGGTGAAGCGGGAGCGGTCGTCGTTGGCCCAGCCCCAGATGAGCGCGGCCACGGTGGCGGGATCGGAGACGGTGGTGCCGAAATGCTTGTCGGGGGAGCCGTCCCGGTATTCCACGGTGTAAGCGCCCGAGTTCTCCCGGTAGGTCTGTATGTAGAACTGCTCGCCGCGTTCGACGACGAGATACGGGTTGGGCGGGCTCAGCTCCGGGATCCACTGCTGGACCAGCGCTTCGGTCAGGTACGGGAACTCGCCCGCGCCGCCGTGGGTGACGATGGCCCTGACATGCCCGGCGGGATCGATCAGCCAGGCCAGCTGCGGGTCGTAGACGGCGTAGTTCAACGGTGTGGCGAGTTCGAACAGCAAGTGGCGGACGAAGCCGATCGCGTCGTAGGGGCAGGCCACGTGCAGTGCCGCGCCGGTGGCCGCGCCGCCGACCGGCGCGGTGCTGAGGAAGTTGTCCTCCTCGGGCAGTTCCGCGTTGCGTCTGTTCAGTTCGGCGGCGATCCGCGCGACCGCCTCCGACTCGGGGACGCCCTGCTGAGTGCTCAGGTAGGCGTCGACCTCCGCGATCGACGACGCGACTCCGGACGGCAGCAACACGTGGTCATAGCTCACCGGGCCAGAGTACGGAACCGTTCAGGCGCGGCGCCGGGCCGTCTCGTCCTCGCCGCACCGGCAGCCGCCGGCGAGGTCGCGGCAATCGAGGACGAAGGCGTGCCTGGCGTGGTCGAGTTCGAGGCAGTGCTCGTCGGTGCATTCGGCGATCCGGCTCACGTGCACGATCAGGGTGCCGTGGCAGTGGTCGAACGCGGATTCGCAAGAAGAGCAGTTGGATTTACGCATATGACCTCCTGACGAGATCGTTGTCGTCGTTCGGTGATACCACCGGCGCGGGCCGCGCGGTGGGACCCGCGCCCGTGTGTCGCACAGTCGAGTATCGGGCAAACATCGTGCAACCGGACGTGGACGCACCGCCGATGTGCCAGGTGCGCTAGCCGTGACATGCGAAAATGGCTGCACAGCCCACACTTGCGGTGCCCCGGGCGCGATCGGTACTGACCGCCTGGACAGCATTCGGCGACCGTTGGGCACGGACGGCGGCGAAAGTGAGGTCGGCGCGGTGACGTTGCGCGATGAGCGGCGGGTGACCGCGACCACCGTGCGCGAACAGGTCGCGCGCTATCGCGGTGAGGCCGCCGCCACCGCCGCCTACGACGAGTGCGGCGCGCCCGTCGCGGGCTATTACGACGAACTGGTCGACGTGGACGGCAAGGTGCGCCGGGTGTGGTCGCAATTGTCCGCGGACTTCGCCGAACTCGGCGAGGACGGTCTCGGCAGGCTGGACAGCCGGGTGCGCAGGCTGATCGATGACGACGGCATCAGCTACCTCGAGGCCGGCGCGTCGGCCGAAGCCGCGACCCCGGCGCCGTGGCGCCTCGATCCGATTCCCTTGCCGGTCGCCGCGGACGACTGGAGCCGGCTGGAAGCCGGGCTGGAACAACGTTCCCGCGTGCTCGACGAGGTGCTCACCGACATCTACGGGCCGCGCAGGACGCTCGCCTCGGGGTTGATCGCGCCGGAGATCGTGTTCGGCCACCGCGGCTACGTGCGGGCCGCGCACGGCATCACCGTGCCGGGGCGCCACCAGTTGTTCCTGCACGCCTGCGATCTCAGCCGCTGGAGCGACGGCCGCTTCCGCGTGCTCGCGGACTGGGCGCAGGCGCCTTCCGGCGTCGGATACGCGCTGGCCGACCGCAGGGTGGTGGCGACGGCGATCCCGGAGGCGTTCGAGCACGCGAATCCCCGTCCGCTGACGCCTTTCGCCAGGGCGATGCGGTTGATGCTGATCGAATCCGCGCAGACCGACGACGACGAGCCGGTGGTCGTCGTGCTCAGCCCCGGCGTGCATTCCGAGACCGCGTTCGATCAGGCCTATCTCGCCTCCACCCTCGGCTTTCCGCTGGTGGAGAGCGCGGACCTGGTGGTGCGCGACGGCGCGCTGTGGATGCGCTCGCTCGGCACGCTGAAGCGGGTGGACGTGGTGCTGCGCCGGATCGAGGCCGAATTGTCCGATCCGCTGGACCTACGGCCGGATTCGCGACTGGGCGTGGTCGGCCTGGTCGAGGTGCTGCGCCGGGGCGCGGTGACCGTAGTGAACACGCTCGGCAGCGGACTGCTGGAGAATCCCGCGCTGACCGGATTCCTGCCCGCCCTGGCGCGCGCGTTGCTCGGTGAGGACCTGCTGCTGGACAGCGCGCCCTCGTACTGGGGCGGGCGGGAGCGGGAGCGGGAGCATCTGATCGCGAATCTGGACAAGCTGGTTCTCCGTTCGGCGGTCCACGGCGCCGCGCTGTTCGGTCCCGAGCTGAGCCGGGAGCAGCGCGACGAGCTGAAGGCGCGCATCGGTGCGCACGGATGGCAGTGGGTGGGCCAGGAACCGGCACAGTTCTCCGTCGCGCCCGCCGTCCGCGAGCAGGCCGGCCTCGCCGCGGCTCCGGTCGGCATGCGCTTGTTCTCGCTCGCCCATCGGCGCGGCTACACCGTGCTGTCCGGCGGTCTCGGCCAGGTGCGGCAGCGCACGACCGACCGTGTCGCGCGCAAAGTCGCCGCCAAGGACATCTGGGTGCGCGCCGCGCCGACGGCCGCCGCCGCGATCAGCACCGAGCCGCCGCGCGAGCCGCGGCGCACCGCTCCGGTCGTCGCGGCGATCAGCTCTCCGCGCGTGCTCAACGACCTGTTCTGGATCGGCCGCTACGGCGAGCGCGCGGAGGACACCGCCCGGCTTCTCATCGCCACCCACGAGCGCTACCAGGAGTTCCGGTACCGGCCGTGGCTGGAAGGCGCGGGCGCGTTGCCGATCCTCCTGACCGCGCTCGGCCGGACCACCGCCACCCCTGCGCCGACCGACGGACTTTTCGGCGCCGAGGTGAGAGCCCCAGCGCCGCAGCAGAGTTCGGCCGATCGCGGCATGCTCGCTCCGTCGGGGGCAGGCCTCGATGGAGGTGTCACGCAGTACGGGGACGAGCGCTCGCCCGCCTGGTCTTCCGATGCCCTACCGGCGCTGCCCGGTACGGGCGAGCGCGCGGAGGGCACCCCGGCGTCGCGGTCTCCCGGTCGCCGGTCGGCCGAGGATGTTCCCGCCACCGAGCCTGCTCGGCGTGCGGTCGATTCCGGTATCGAACGCCGCTCCGCCGTGACCAGGGACGAAGCCGTGGCCGGTGTGGCACAACCCGTTACGGCCGGTATGGAGGCCGTCGCCGAACGACCGGACGACGAGACGACCGGTGCGGCGCAGGACACCGCCCCGCGGGCACACCGAGTGCCGGGCGCGTCCCGCGCGGGCCACGACTACCTCGTCGCGCTGACGATCGACCGGGAGCTGCCAGGATCACTGGCCTTCGCCATCGATCGGTACGGCAACGCCGCGCGTGCCGTGCGCGACCAGCTGTCGGTGGACACCTGGATGATCCTCGGCGCGGTCGAACGCGCGCTGGCCTGCTACCTGGCCGCGGTGGACGATCAGGAGGCGGAGCTGTCGGACGTGCATTCGCGGACCCTGGCCGGGCTGCTCGCGCTGTCCGGGATCGACGGCGAGTCGCTGATCCGCGACACCGGGTGGCACGTCAGGGACATCGGCAAACGGATCGAGCGTGGCCTCGCCCTGACCGCCGTGTTGTCGGCCGCGCTGACCCAGCGCTACCCGGAGGAGATCGAGCGCGAGGTCACCGAATGGGTGTTGCGCGCCACCGAGTCGTCGGTGAGCTACCGTCGGCGGCACCAGGATTCGGTGCGGATATCGGATGTCGCCGAGCTGCTGCTGTTCGACACCGCCAATCCGCGCTCGCTGGCCTATCAGCTGGGCCGCCTGCACGCCGATTTCCAGGCGCTGCCCGGCGCGTCCGGCTCGTCGCGTCCACAGCGGCTGCTGGCGGACGCGCGCCGCATGCTGCGCCGCCTCGACCCCGACGACCTCGAGGTCACCGACGCGGACGACCGGCGCACCGAACTGGCGGAGCTGCTGGAGGGAGTGCACTCGCGCCTGCGCGCGGTATCCGAGTCCTTCGAGACCACGACGCTGTCGCTGCCGGTGGACATCCAGCCGCTGTGGGGCAGCGCGCAGGTCGTCGGATGACCGGCCGGCGCTACCGAGTGGAGCATCGCACCAAGTACTCGTACTCCGGCGAGGTCATCAACTCCTACGGGCGCGCGTACTTGACGCCGCGTGATCTGCCCGGCCAGCGCTTGCTCGCCCATGAGATCCGGATCGACCCCGCTCCATCGGACCGGTCGGTCGGGGCGGACGTGTACGGCAACATCACGTGCTATTTCCACGTCACCACGGAGCATCGCGCTTTGACGGTCGTCGGTGAATCACTCGTCGATGTGGACGTTCCCTTCCGCGATGACGCGGGCCCGGCGGCGGAACCGTGGGAACGCGCGCGCCCGACGGGGGCGAACGGGCCGTTCGCCGTGGAGTTCGCCCTCGATCTGCACCCTGAGGAGATCACTTCCGAGCTCGTCGCGTACGCGGCCGAATCCTTGTGGCCGGGCAGGCCGCTGCTGGACGCGGTGACCGAGCTGAACACGCGGATCTACACCGACTTCGCCTACCGTTCCGGCGCCACGACGGTGTCCACCCGGGTGGCCGACGTGTTCGCGGCCCGCGCAGGCGTCTGTCAGGACTTCGCGCGCCTCGCGGTCGCCTGCCTGCGGTCGCACGGCCTCGCCGCCAGGTACGTGTCCGGCTACCTGGCCACCGATCCGCCGCCGGGCAAGGAGCGGATGGTCGGCGCCGACGCCACGCATGCCTGGGCGGCGGTGTGGACGCCCGGCGCGGGACCCGACCGCTCGGGCCGGTGGATCGACCTCGACCCCACCAACGACCAGCTCGGCGACGAGCGGTACATCACCGTGGCTTGGGGCCGCGACTACGCCGACGTTCCTCCTTTGCGCGGCATCATCTACACCGACGCCAAGGACAGCACGATCACCGTCTCCGTCGACGTCACCGAGGTGGACGCCTGAGCACTACGACCTGCTATCCACCGGTGGCGCGCTTCGCCGGGCTCAGAAGCCACCAGCCCCCCGGCGGATCGGGTTCGAACTCACCGTCGACCAGGGCGATGAAGCCATCGGCGACCTCGAGGTCCGGTTCCTTCCCACCTCTCCTATCGCGTCATCGGCACACGAAGGTAGTCCGGCTCATGGTGCTAGGACGGCCGGAGAATCCACCGTGCACAAGACGCGACCGGCGCTTACCCAGCCTCGTGCCGCCGCCCGCCCTGCGAGGAGCGCCGGTGGCGGCTCAGGTGGCCTGGTCCGACCGTGATGCGCCGGTTCAGGCGCGCAGGCGTTCCCGGCGGAGCTGGTCGACCTCGGGCAAATCGAGGGGGGCCAGTTCGGTGACGCCGAGGGCGCGCATCAGCAGCAAGTCGGCGAGTTCGGGGTTGCGGGCCAGCGCAGGGCCGTGCATGTAGGTGCCGATCACCGAGCCCTGCACGACGCCTTCCAGCCCGTCGCCGACGCCGTTGCCGACGCCGCGGGTGACGCGGGCGAGGCCGTGCGCGTCGCCGCCGAGTTTGGTTCCGCCCCGGTGGTTTTCGAAGCCGGTGAGCGCGGCGGTGAGCCCGTCGAGCAGCGGTGTGGTTGTCACCTCGCCGATGGCGCGTTTGTGCTGCGGCGAGGTGGTGACGTCGAGCAGGCCGACGCCGTCGACCCGCTCGCCCGCCGAGGTCTCGTACCACTGGCCGAGCACCTGGATGGCCGCGCAGATCGCCAGCACCGGAGCGCCCCTCCCGGCGGCGCGCTGCAAACCGGGGTAGCGCTGTAGGTGCCGGGTGGCCAGGCGCTGTGCGGAGTCCTCCGCGCCGCCCAGGGTGTAGACGTCCAGGGAATCCGGCACCGGCTCCGACAGGTTGATCTCGACGATCTCGGCGTCGTATCCGCGCATGCGCAGCCGCTGGCGCAGCACGAGGGCGTTGCCGCCGTCGCCATAGGTGCCCATCACGTCCGGCAGCACCAAGCCGATGCGGAAGGTCGATTCACTCATGAGGCCCGCTCCTCGAGGTCACGGTTGAGATCACGGAAGGCGGTGTAGTTGGCCAGCACTTCCACGTGCCCCGCTGGGCACGACGCGATGGCGCGCACCGGATCGGGCACCAAGGTGTGCTCGACGCCTGCGTAGGTCAGCCGCACCGCGAGGTCGGTGGCGCGTTCGCCCGCCGCAACCACCTGCACGCCTTCGAAGTGCTCGAAGCGCACGTCCCACAGCCAGGACAGGTCCTCGCCGTCGGGCACCTGACCGTTCACCGCGATCACCAGGCCCGCCGAGGTCGGCTCGATCATCGACAGCGCCTCCTGCCAGCCGGCCGGGTTCTTGGCCAGCAGCAGCCGCGCGTCGTGCTCGCCGACCTGCACGGTGCGGTAGCGGCCCGCGATCTCGCGCACCGTGCCCGCGGCCGCGACGGCCTGCTCCGGGTCGGCGCCGAGCGCGACAGCGGCGGCCACCGCCTGTGCGGCGTTGCCGCGGTTGGCCCGGCCCGGCAGCGCCAGGCGCAGCGGGAAACGCTTGCCCTCCGGTCCGACCAGATCGTCCCCGTCGAGCCACCAATCGGGCTCGGGACGCTGGAAATCCGCTCCGGTGCTGCGCCAGTGCGCGCCCTCCCAGACGATCGGCTCGCCGCTGCGCGGGCAGCTGGTCGCGTCCATCGCCCAGCCGCTGCCCGCGGCGACCCACACCACGTTGGGATGGTCGTAGGCGATGGAGGTGACCAGCACGTCGTCGCAGTTGGCGACCACCACGGTGGCCGGGTGCTCGGCCAGGCCCGCGCGCAGCTTGCGCTCGATCATGTTGATCTCGCCGACCCGGTCGAGCTGGTCGCGGCTGAGGTTCAGCAGCACCACCGCCGAGGGGTTCAGCGAATCGGTGACGTGCGGTAGATGCAGTTCGTCCACCTCGATCGCGGCCAGCGGCGCGCGCCGGTGCGCGTTCAGCGCGGCGACGATGCCCGCGTCCATGTTCGCGCCGTCGGCCTGGGTCGCGACCGCGCCGAGGGTGCTGAGCGCGGCGGTGGTCATCCGCGTGGTGGTCGACTTGCCGTTCGTGCCGGTCACCAGCACGGTGCGCCGTCGCTGCCCGAGCTGATCCATGACGGTCGGATCGATCTTCAACGCGATCAGGCCGCCGATCATCGAGCCCTTGCCGCGACCCGCCTTCTGCGAGGCCCAGGACGCCGCGGCCGCCGCCGCCAGCGCGAGCCGTCCGCGCACCGATAGTTCTGCCACGCCGCGAGTCTATGTTCGACGCGCGATCCGGGCGCGCCGCGGTCGGGTGGCGTGGGCCACGCGGCTCACGCCTGGTAGAGCTTGGCCGCGTAGTTCTCCGGCGCGTAGTAGCGCTCCAGTTCCTCCACCGTCTCGGTCACGTTCGTCTGCACCTCTTTGACCAGGCGCGCAGCGCTCGGCAAGGTGTCCTGCGGCCACTGATCCGGCTCCCAGAGGTGGCTGCGCATGAACGCCTTGGCGCAGTGGAAGAAGATCTGGTCGATCTTCACCTCGACGGCGAGGATCGGGCGGTGGCCGCGCACCACCATGTCGTCGAAGTACGGCGCGTCGCGCACCAGCCGCGCGCGGCCGTTGATCCGCAGCGTCTCGCGGCGGCCAGGGATCATGAACAGCAGGCCGACGTGCGGGTTGGACAGGATATTCAGGTAGCCGTCGGCGCGCCGGTTACCGGGGCGCTCCGGGATGGCGATGGTGGTGTCGTCGAGCACCCGCACGAAGCCCGCCGGGTCGCCTTTCGGCGAGGCGTCGCAGTTCCCGTTCGCGTCGCAGGTGCTCATCACCAGGAACGGGGACAGCGCGATCCACTCGCGGTCCCTGGCGTGCAGGACGGGACGCTCCTTGGTCGCGACGCGCGGCGCCACCTCGCCGAGCAGTGCCCGCAGATCCGCCGGGTCGGTGATGTCGTTGGCGGTGCTCTCGCGCATAGTTCGATTCAAGCACCACGGCCTGGGGAATGACGATCGAATTGGGTTCGGGCGAGAGGAGATCGATCACATCCGTTCAGACCGGGACGTCGAACATGTTCGGTAGCCCGGCTGCGAAGCGGTCGGCGTCGATCCGGCGCAGGGGTTCCAGTTCGGGGGCGCGGTAGAGGGTGTACATCCGGCAGCGCTCCGCGTTCGAGCCGGCCACGTCCAGCAGTGCGTTCACCGCCGCGCGGGCGGACTCGTTGGCGCCCTCCATGGTCGCCAAGTCGATGTTCGTGCGCACGTAATCGCCTGCCAGGAAGAGGTTTTCCAGCGCGCCGTGCGGTTGCGGACGGTGCTCCCACGACCCGGCGGTGTTGATCAGCAGCGGGTCGGCGTTGGCGTTGCGCCGCTGGCCCTCCTGCCAGGTGATGCCCGGATCGAGGAACCAGGAGTGCAGGTCGGCGTCGCCCAGCACTTCGCCGCGATCGTCCAGGTGGGCTCTGATCTGCGCCCACGCCTCGCGAGCGATCTCCTCGTGGGTGCACTCCTTCGCGGGTTTGCCGAACAGGATGCCGGGGGTGTTCCAGTCGGAGATGTCCACCGAAAGACAGTCCTGCGCACCGCCGTCGCCGAATTCGGTCAGCTTGCGGCGCCACAGCTGGTTCTGGCTGATCGAGGTGAGCGACCACGGCGCGTCGATGTATGCGGTGTGGCCGCGGGAGATGTCGGCCGATCGGCGCAGATAGAACTGGATGCCGTTCATCCAGTCGGTGAACAGGTTGTCCATCCCGGCCAATTCGGGCTGGACGGCGAGCACTTGCGGCGACCACAGCGTGCGTGCCCGTTCGGCGGGCAACGCGACGACGAAGTAGTCGGCCTCGATCGTGCGCTGCGCGCCGGTCTCGTCCACGACGCGGGCCGCGACGATCCTGCGGTCACGCACCTCGAGCTCGCGCGCTTCGGCGCCGAGCACGAACTGCGCTCCCAGTTCCCGGATCCGCTGCGTCCACGGCTCGATCCACACCGCGTTGGTCGGGCCGTTGAGCACCCGGTCCAAGCTGCCGTCGTTGCCGATCCCCATGGGGTTGCCGAGGAACTGCTCGCCCATGGTGCCGATGGTGCGCACGCTGGCGATGTTCTCTTTCGCGGCCACCATGATGCTGGTCAGCGTGCGCGACAGCAGCGCGCGGAACTCGTGCGAGCGCGCGTGGCCGCCGACGAAATCGTGCCAGGAGGTGCGCTCCCACTGGCCGAGGCGGCGGGCATCGCAGCTGGTGTTGAAGACCAGCAGGCGTTCGGCGAAGTAGACGCCCTCGTGCGGCGGCATCTTCAGTGCGGTCGACAGCGCCGCGCCGAGCGTTTCGCGGAAACTGTCGGGAGAGAATTCGGCGCGGGAGCGCGGCCCGAGCGGGACGCGGAAGTCGTCGCCGCCGTGCCGGGCGAATCGTGCTTCCGGCACCGCGACGAGGTTGTCCCATACGCCATTCGCGTTGCCCGGGAAGGGGATTCGGCGCATGGTTTCGGGGATGTGCTGGTAGAAGCCGGGGAAGAAGCGGAAGCCGTGTTCGCCGGGCAGGTCCGGCCGTCCTTCCGTTCCGGTGCCGGGCACGCCGACGCTGCGGGCCTTGCCGCCCCACGCCCGCTTCTCGTAGACGGTGACCTGGAACCCGCGTTCCGCCAGTTCGTGTGCCGCGGTCAGGCCCGCGACACCGCCGCCGAGTACCGCGACTCTTCTGCCACCGGGATTCGCCCTCGCCGGCGTGGGTCTCAGCGCACCCGCCGTCAGCGCCCCCGCCGTAGCCACCCCCGCCGCGACCGTGTTACGAAGCAGTGCTCTTCGCGATACGGTCCACTGATTGTCTGCCATGCGCCGCTCTGCTGCCTAGCCTCGGGACCAACTTCCACGCCGCGCACTACTGTAGAGCGACAATCCGATCAATTCGCACCGACCCCGTGCGGCGACCGGCGCGGAGTGCGATTCTCGTGTCGGAGTGAACACCGCTGCCGTCGCTCAGGCCGGGCGACCGGCGCCCACCATCGCGGCAGTTCCCGATGCCTCGACGTGGGCGTTCGCCCGTGGCCTGCTCGACGTGGCGGCGAACGCGCCGGCCAGCACCACAACCCCGCCGATCAGCGACAACGGGGCCGGAGTCTCGCCCAGGAAAGTCCAAGCCGCCGCGATGCCGACGATGGGGACCAGCAGGGAGAACGGCGCGACCAGCCCGGCCGGATAGCGACCGAGCAGGTAGGTCCACAACCCCGTGCCCACCACGGTGGCGAGGACGGCGATATAGGCGAGCGCCAGGAGCGCGGGCAGACCCGTCGGCGTGAACGCCGCACCCAGAGCGCGCGCTCCCGTGGTCGGCCCCTCGACGACCGCCGACAGCGCGAACAGCGGCACCGGTGGGATGGCCGTGGTCCAGAGCATGAGGTGCAGCGGATTGACGCCGGGGGACTCGGTGCCGGCCAGACGCGCGCCGATGTTGCCGAAGGCCCAGCCCAGCCCGCCGGCGAGGGTCAGCAGCACCGGGAGCAGGGTGGCGTGGGCGAGCCGGTCCCAGCCGATCACCGCCATGCCCGCCACCGCGACGGCGATGCCCGCGACCTGCACCGGGCGCATCCGCTCGCGCAGCAGTAGCGTGCCGAGCAGCACGGTGAACGGCGCCGAGGATTGCAGCACCAGCGAGGCGAGCCCGGTCGGCATCCCCACCCGCATCGCGGTGAACAGGAACGCGAACTGCAGGATGCCGAATCCGATCCCGTACAGCAGGATCCAACGCATCCGCACCGCGGGACGCGGAACGAACAGCAGCGCGGGCACCGCCAGCACCGCGAAGCGCAGCGCAGCGAAGAAGAACGGGGGGAAGTGGTCGAGCCCGACCCGGATGGCGAGGAAGTTCACTCCCCACAGCAGGACGACGGTCAGGCCGAGCAGACGGTCACGGTTGGTCACGCCTTCATCGTGCGGTCCGCTAAAGATCAGGACAATCGAATAATTCTGTATCAATGATGTAGTTTAGCTTAATGGATTTCGGCTCCGAACCTGTCGCGTCCGGCCCGCCCATGGCATTGGAGCGTCTGCGTATCCTGCGCGAACTAGCCGATCGCGGCACTGTGGCCGCCGTGGCGGCCGCCGTGTCCATGACGCCCTCCGCCGTTTCCCAGCAGCTCAAGGTGCTCGCCCGGGAGGCGGGCGTGGCCCTGCTCGAACCGGACGGCAGACGCGTGCGGCTCACCGACGCCGGTCGCGCCCTGGTGGTGCGCGCCGACGAAGTGCTCGCCGCCATGGACCGGGCGGTCGCCGAGATGGCGCACTACCGCGGCTCGCCGCGCGGACGGGTCCGCGTCGCGGTGTTCCCCTCGGGCGGTGCGTTGCTGCTGCCGCATGTGCTGCCCGGCATGGTGGACAGCGGAGTCGAGGTGATCGCGCGGGACGAGGACGTGCCGCCGTCGGAAGTGGCGCGCCTGCTCGCCGACTACGACGTGGTGCTGACCCATCGTGACGAACACGCCGCGCCCATCGCCGACCCGCGGGTCACCACCCGGGCGCTCATGCGCGAGCCGATCGATGTGGTCGCGGCGCCGACGCATCGGCTCGCGGGCCGTTCGGCCGTCGCACCGGAGGAACTGGCCGAGGAGACCTGGCTCAGCGTGCGGGGCGGCTTCCCGGTGGACGACGTGTTGCGCTCGATCGCCACGGTGACCGGCGTGCAGCCGCGCATCGCCCAGCGCCTCAACGATTTTCGCGTCATCGAAACGCTGGTGGCCACCGGATACGGCGTCGCGCTCATGCCCCGCTACGCGGTGGGCCATCCCGACTTGACGGTGCTGCGGCTGTCCGGCGTGCGAGCCGCCCGGATATACGAACTGGCGACCCGGCCCAGGGCCGATGCCCGGCCCGCGATCGCGGCCGTGCTCACGGCGTTCGAATCGGCCGCCGCACTGGCGACCGCCGACTCCGCGCACGGAAACGGCTCCGCCGCGCGGATATGACTCCGCGCGGCGGCGCCGACGACGATCAGTATCCCGGCGGCGGCTGGTGCCGATAGGGGTGCTGGGCCTGCGAACTGACGTAACCGAAGTCGTCGGCGACCATCGCCGCCAGTTCCAGCAGCGCCCGCCGGGTCGGCTTGCTCACCAGTTCCAGATCGATTTCCGCGCCTTCGGCGAGGTGGTCGTCGAACGGCACGACCTGCACCGCGCGGGTGCGATCGAGGAACAGCTTGCGCAGCTGGTCGAGGTCGACGGTGGACGCGCCGCGCCGGGAAGCGTTCACCACCACCACGGTTCGCTCCACCAGCTTGCCGTAGCCGTGGTGGTCGAGCCAGTCCAGCGTGGCCGACGCGCTGCGCGCGCCGTCGATGGCGGGCGAGGTGACCAGCACCAGCGAACTCGCCATATCCAGCACGCCCGCCATCGCGGAGTGCATCAAGCCGGTGCCGCAGTCGGTCAGGATGATGTTGTAGAACGACTGCAGGATGCCGATCGCCTTGCGGTAGTCCGCTTCGCTGAACGCCTCGGAGACCGCCGGATCCTGTTCGCTGGCCAGCACTTCCAAGCGGCTCGGCGCCTGCGAGGTGTGCGCCCGCACGTCGGAGTACCTGGTGATGTGCTGATCTTCGAGCAGGTTGCGCACGGTGGAGCGGGTCTGCCGCGGCACCCGGTGCGCGAGCGTGCCCAGGTCGGGGTTGGCGTCGATCGCGATGACACGGTCGCCGCGCTGCGAGGCGAAGGTGGAGCCGAGACCAACCGTAGTGGTGGTCTTCCCGACGCCGCCCTTGAGCGACAGGATCGCGATTCGGTAATCACCGCGCACGGGCTGGTTCACCCGGTCGACCAAGTCCTGGTAGACGATGTCGGCCGCCGACTCGCCCGGATTGATCATGCCGCCGGACACCTTGTGCACCGCGCGGCGCCAACCGCTGCGCGGCGCCCTGCGGGCACGCCGGAGCAGATTCAGGTCGTTCACGGAATGTCCGGGCTGGCCGGGCTGCGGCACATGCTGCGGTTGGAACGGCAGCGCGGACTGGTGCGGCCCGGGGCCGCCCTGCCAGCTCGGCCCCTGCGGCTGCCCCAGCGGCGGCGGAGGCGGTTGATAGGCGGGCGGCGGAGGTTGATGTGTCACCGGCGGAGGCGGCGGCGCCCAGCTGTAGATCGGGCCGCTGGGCTGATCAAGTTGCGGCGCAGGAGGTTCCGGCTGCGCGGAATCCATGGGCGCGTGCCTGGCCAGGCCGTCGCCGCCGATGTCATGGCGGTAGTCCCCGTAACCCTGGTTGGGCTCCGGCGGGGTGGCTACCGGATGGCTACCGCTGTGGCCCGGCTGCGGCTGAAATGCGCCGGTAGCGAACGCCTCTCCAGGAAAGGGCGACGGAGGGGGATACGCGCCGGGAGGAGGCGGGGCGTACGAACCGTAGGGTTCGGCCGGTCCGTCCTGCGGGGGAGCCCAGGCCTGCACCGGTGCGGCGGCTTGCGGGTAGGCCGTGGTCTGCTCCGTCGAGCCTTGCGGCTCCAGCTGTTCGAGTTGGGCGTCCGGCTGCGGCGCCCCGGCAGGCACGTCGGTTTCCTTCGCTTCCGCGCCGCCGGTCGGCTCGGCCGCCGGGTCGTTGGCCGATGACTCCACGTCGCTGGCTTCGGCCGTATCCACGGAATGGCTCTGCAGCCAGGGTGGAGAGGTCGGATTGTGGTCGTTTGTTGTCACGGTTCCCCCATCTGCTCGGGAGTTCGAGCAGAGAGCTCGGCGCTTGGAGTGCGAATCCAACGCTAGCACGGGGTTCGCTACCCCGTGTCGCGGTAGGCGTGCCGGGCATGGGGAGCGAGACGCCCGTGACAAGCGGTCTGCCCCAGCGAGATCGGGCGCCGCGCGGTGAACCCGCGCGGCGCCCGTCCGGATGCGTGCCGAGACGCGCTGTCAGTGCGCCCGGTTCACCGCCGACACCACCGCGCGCAGCGACGCGGTCGTGATCGAGGTGGCGATGCCGACGCCCCACACCACCTTGTCGCCGATCGCGCACTCCACGTAGGCGGCGGCCTGCGCGTCGTCGCCCGCCGACATGGCGTGCTCGGAGTAGTCCAGGACCTCGACGTCGAAGCCGACTGTGGCGATCGCGTCGACGAACGCGGCGAGCGGCCCGTTGCCCTTGCCGGTGATCTCCTGCTCGACGCCGTCGACCTTCACCACGGCCACGATCGAGTCGACCCCGCCGTCGGTCTCCGACGCGGTGACCTTCTGGCGCATCCGCTCCAACGGCCGGATCGGGCTCAGGTACTCCTCGTGGAAGACGTCCCACATCTCCTTGGGCGTCACCTCGCCGCCCTCGCCGTCGGTGATCTTCTGGATCGCCTGCGAGAACTCGATCTGCAGCCGCCGCGGCAGCGCCAGCCCGTGGTCGGTCTTCATGATGTAGGCGACGCCGCCCTTGCCGGACTGCGAGTTGACCCGGATGACCGCCTCGTAGGTGCGGCCCACGTCCTTCGGGTCGATCGGCAGGTAGGGCACCTCCCAGACGATGTCGTCGACGTCCGCCCCGGCGGCGTCGGCCGCGGTCTTCATCGCGTCCAGGCCCTTGTTGATGGCGTCCTGATGGCTGCCGGAGAACGCGGTGTAGACCAGGTCGCCGCCGTACGGGTGCCGCTCGTGCACCGGCAGCTGGTTGCAGTACTCGACGGTGCGGCGGACCTCATCGATGTCGGAGAAGTTGATCTGCGGATCGACGCCGCGGGAGAACAGGTTCATCCCCAGCGTGACCAGGCACACGTTGCCGGTGCGCTCGCCGTTGCCGAACAGGCAGCCCTCGATCCGGTCGGCGCCGGCCTGGTAGCCCAGCTCGGCGGCGGCCACGGCGGTGCCGCGGTCGTTGTGCGGGTGCAGCGACAACACGATCGCGTCGCGGCGGGCCAGGTTGCGGCTCATCCACTCGATGGAGTCGGCGTAGACGTTCGGCGTCGCCATCTCCACGGTGGCGGGCAGGTTGATGATCAGCGGCTTCTCCGGCGTCGGGGCGATGATCGCCGACACCGCGTCGCACACCTCCTTGGCGTACTCCAGCTCCGTGCCGGTGTAGGACTCCGGGCTGTACTCGTAACGCCAGTTGGTGTCCGGGTAGCGCTTCTCGATCTCCAGGCACAGCGCGGCGGCGTCGGTGGCGATCTTCTTCACCGCTTCGCGGTCGGCACGGAAGACCACCTTGCGCTGCAGGATGGAGGTGGAGTTGTAGAAGTGCACGATGACGTTCTGCGCGCCGGCGCAGGCTTCGAACGTGCGCTCGATCAGCTCGGGACGGCACTGGGTCAGCACCTGGATGGTCACGTCGTCGGGGATCGCGCCGTCCTCGATGATCTCGCGGACGAAGTCGAAATCGGTCTGGCTGGCCGACGGGAAGCCGACCTCGATCTCCTTGTAACCCATCCGCACCAGCAGGTCGAACATGCGGCGCTTGCGGGCCGGGCTCATCGGGTCGATCAACGCCTGGTTGCCGTCGCGCAGGTCGACCGCGCACCAGGCGGGCGCCCGGTCGATGACCTTGTCCGGCCAGGTGCGGTCGGGCAGCGAGATCGGCTCGACCTCCTCGGCGAACGGCCGGTAACGGAACGTCGGCATCGAGGAGTTCTTCTGCTTGTTCCAACCGGGCTGGTCGGCGGGGGCGGGTTTGCTCGGCGCGGTGATGGTGCGCGCGCCGGATACGAATGCGTCAGCAGGGGACATGGGCGGTTCTCCCGAGGATGTCGTTTTTCCCAATGGGCTGGTCGACCGGCGCGGCAAAACCCCGCGACGGGAGCCGGTCCGATCAGACCCCGTCGCGGCGGTCGAGAAGAAGTGCCCGCTGCATGATGTCCGCGAGTTTACCGTGCCGGCATACCGCCGGGAAGGGAGGTCCCGTCGTCGGGTGATCCGATGACCCCGCTACCGTTCGTCCGGCAGTGCACGACGCTTGTACGGACCCCGGGGTCCGACGGGACGTAGAAGGATTGACAAATGACCTGGCTGGAGCAACTGGCCGTCTTCGGCGCCGGCATCTGGGCGGGCGGCATCAACACGATCGTCGGCTCCGGCACGCTGATCACCTTCCCGGTTCTGCTCGCTTTCGGCCTTCCGCCGGTGACCGCGAATGTGTCCAACACCATCGGTCTGGTCCCCGGCTCGATCAGCGGTGTGCACGGATACCGGCGCGAACTGGCGGGCCAGCGCCAACGGCTGCTGCGATTGGGCACGGCGTCGCTGCTCGGCGGCATCACCGGCGCGGTGCTGCTGCTGGAGTTACCCGCCGAAGCGTTCAAGGCGATCGTGCCCATCCTGATCATCCTGGCATTGGTGCTGGTCGTCGTGCAGCCACGGCTCGCGAACTGGGTCAAGCGCCGCCGGGAGAACGACGGCGCACCGGTGCCCGAGCACGGGGGACCGATCCTGGTCACCGCGGTCTACGCCGCCGGTGTGTACGGCGGGTACTTCGGCGCGGCGCAAGGCGTGCTGCTGATCGGGTTGCTCGGCGTTTTCGTGCACGACGACATCCAGCGCCTGAACGGGGCGAAGAACGTGCTCGCCCTGATCGTGAACGCGGTCTCCGCGCTGATCTTCATCGTCGTGGCCGATGTGGACTGGCGCGCGGTGGCGCTGATCGCCCTCGGCTCGATCATCGGCGGGCAGCTCGGCGCGCGGCTGGGCAGGCGGATGCCACCGAACCTGTTGCGCGCGGTGATTGTCGTGGTCGGTCTCATCGCGGTGATCCGCTTGGTGACGTCCTAGGTGGCGGACGGACCCGTGCCGCGAGATATCAGGGTCGGATGTCAATCCTCAGGCTGACGACGGCCACCGTGTACGGGGCACAGGATGAGTGCCGTGCCTAGCTGGAAGATCGTCATAGTCGCCGCGCTCGCCGCGTCGCTGCCCGTGGTGAGCGGCTGCGGCGGGCCGCCGAGCCGACACGAGTCGGCGGTCGCGGACCTGGTCGCGCAAGCCGACGCCGCGCCGACGCCCCGGCTGGACTGGGCGCAGTGCGCAGAGCCGGAGCTGCGCGAATTCCACTGCGCGACCGCCCAGGTGCCGGTGGACTACGCGCACCCCGACGGCCCGACCCTGGGTCTGGCGGTGCTGCGTCAGCAGGCCACCGACCCGCAGCGACGGATCGGCACGCTGTTCGCCGCCGCAGGCGGTCCGGGGAATTCGGGACTGCGCTGGGCGGCCGAAGGCGAACTGCTCGGCGGCGAGCTCGCACGCCGCTTCGACGTGATCACCTTCGACCAGCGCGGCGTCGGCCGCAGCGGACAGGTGCGGTGTTTCGCGGACGCCGAGCGGCAGCGGCGGTTCTGGTCCGGCGCGGTGCTTCCGCCCGTCGGCCCGGAGCAGGAGCGTGCGGCCGACGTGGCCGGCCGCGAGCTGGCCGCCGGTTGCGCGGCGCACGGCGGCGCTCTGCTCGGCCACTTGACCACCGTCGACGTGGCGCGCGACCTCGATCTGCTGCGCCGGGCCGTCGGCGACGCCCAGCTGACCTATACGGGCGGTTCCTACGCGAGCTATCTGGGCCAGGTGTACGGCGCGCTGTTCGGCGATCGGGTGCGCGCGCTGTCCCTGGCGTCGATGATCGACCCGCACGCGTACACCAACGACACCCGCAGCGCCGTCGAGGCCACCGCCGCGGGGACCGAAGAAGTGCTCGGTGAATTCCTGCGGCTGTGCGCGGACGCGGGCCTGCAGCGCTGCCCCTTCGCCGCGCCGAGCGGCCATGGTGGGGCCGTCGCGCGCGCGGGGGCGGGCGATCCCGGCACCCCCGTCGATCTGCGCGCGCGCGATGACGCCCTCCTGCGACGTCTGCGCGAGGCGCCGCAGGTCGTGGGGGCCGGGGAACGGGCGCGGACCGTCACCTACGCCGAGGTGCTGTCGTCGCGGGCGCTGTTGCTGTACGACCCGGAGAAGGGCTGGCCGGCCCTGGCCGCATTGCTCGCCGAACTGGAGCGCGGTCCGGCGGGTAATCCCGACGCGGTGAGCGAGATTCTCGCGGCCACCGCGCAAACCGGCGATTTCCTCGACTCGTACACCGCGATCTCGTGCGCGGACAACACCTTTCCGCGCGACCCCGGTCAATGGCCCGCGATGGCAAAGGATCTGGAGCGGGTAAGCCCCACTTACGGCGCGTTCTGGCTGTGGCTGCACCAGGCTTGCGCCTCTTGGCCGTCTCCGCCGGAGGGGTACGCCCAGCGGTACGGCGGGCCGTGGATCCTGCGGTCGGACACCCCTGCTCTGCTGATCAACAACCGCTTCGACCCCGCCACCCCGCTCAGCGCCGCGCGGCGCGCGCAGCGGGAACTGGTCAACGCCCGGTTGGTGGTCGTGGAGGGCGGTTACGGGCACACGCCGCTCGGCGAGTGTGCCCGTAAGTTGCGCGAGCGTTATCTCGTCGACTTGCAGCTACCTGCCCCCGGCGCGACCTGTCGCGCGGACGAGCTGCCGTTCGAGCGATAGCCAAATCGGATATCTGTTCACAAATCGGGAATACCGGTAATCTGCGCACGCTAAGCCTGATGATGGAAGGTGACCGGTGCGTAGACGTGCCTTGTTCAAGGCGGCTGGCACGGCCGCCCTGCTCGGTGCTGTGGGAACGATGGCGGGGACGGCCGCGGCCTCCGCGAATCCGATGTGGGAGGCCCTGTTCCGCGCCTGGGTTCCGGAGATCTTCGCCCCGATCCCCGATCCGCCGGAGCATTCGCCCGCGATCGTCATCGGCTCCGGCTTCGGCGCCGCCGTGTCCGCGTTGCGCCTGGCCGAGGCCGGGATCGCCACCACCGTGCTCGAGCGCGGTTCGCGCTGGCCGAACGACCCGTGGCGGGAGATCTTCACCGGCGACGACCTGCCCGACGGCCGTGGCTTCTGGCACCGCACCAACTTCACCGGCGTCACCAAGGTGCCGATGCATTTCGCCAGCTTCGGCGGCGTGCTGGACTGCACCGAATACCCGGGTATCGACGTCTGGCGCGCGGCCGCCGTCGGCGGCGGCTCGGTGATCTTCAGCGGCGCCATGATCGCCCCGGAGCGCCGCTTCTTCGACCACATCTTCGGTGGCCTCGTCGACTACGGCGAGATGGAGCGCGTCTACTACCCGCGCGTGCGCGAGATGCTGCGGCTGAGCCCGATGCCCGCAGACATCTACAACTCCTCGCCGTTCGCGCATTCCCGCGCCTGGGACGACCAAGTGCGCAAGGCGGGCTACCAGCCGCAGGCCAACGACTCGATCTTCAACTGGGACATCCTGCGCGCCGAATTGGCCGGAGCGTCGAGGCCTTCCGCGACGGCGGCGCGGAGCAATCTGGGCAACTCCAACGGCGCCAAGTTCGACCTGAATCAGAACTACCTGGCGTACGCGCAGAGCACCGGCCGCTGCGGCGTCTTCCCCGGTCACCGGGTCGACGCCATCGCGCAGGAATCCGGCGGCCGCTACGCGGTCACCGTGGCGAAGCTGTCGCCGACCGGTGACGTGCTGTCCACCCGCACCCTCACCTGCGACCGGCTCTTCCTCGGCGCCGGGTCGATCGGCAGCTCCGAATTGCTGGTCCGCGCGCAGGCCACCGGCGCGCTGCCCAACCTGAACGAACACATCGGCGACGGCTGGGGCACCAACGGGGATGTGGTCCTTGCCCGCGGCGCCAGCGCGCTGGCCGGTCAGGGCCAGGGCGTGCCGAGCGCGAGCCGGATCTTCGACGAATCCGCCGTGCCGCTGACCCTGGAGAGCTGGTACATCCCCGGCATTCCGTTCGAGACCGGCGCGCTCGCCTCGCTCGGCATGGTGCTCGACCCGACCCGCACCCGGTTCGGTTACGACGGGGCCACCGGCCGGGTCGGGCTGAGCTGGTCGGTCGAGAACCGGAACGAGACCGTCGCGGCGGCGCGCGCCGTCGATCACCGGATCGCCGAGCGCGCCGACGCCCTCGTCGAGTACAGCGCTCTCGGTTACGACGCGAACGCGCTGTTCACCGCGCATCCGCTCGGCGGGGCGGTGCTCGGTCGCGCCACCGACGGCTACGGCCGGGTGCACGGGCACCCCGGCCTGTACGTGATGGACGGCGCGGCGATCCCCGGCAGCACCGGAACGGTCAACCCCTCGCTGACCATCGCGGCGCTGGCCGAGCGCAATATCGAGGCAATCGTTCGCGCCGGTCGCTGAGATTCGACGGCGCCGGGCGCGACGTTCGCCCGGCGCCTTCTTTCGGTGGTATCGCCATCCGTGCCGAGCGTGCTTTTCGCGTACTAATGTCGGCGGCACCGTTCGGCGTCGAAGGGATCCGCAGTGTCCGCTCCCAGCTCGGGTATCGAGAGCTCATCCGTCGAGCGATACGGCCTGCCGGAAACGCCGGAGCCGCAGGACTATCCGCGCAAGCCGCCGATGCTGTGGACCGATTTCCTGATGCTGGCGCTGGCCGTCGTATCCGTGGCGCTGGTCAGCTGGATCACGTTCTTCCCGGTCTCCGGGCAGACCTACCACGCGATCGTGCTGGTCGACTGGTCGTTGTGCGCGGTCTTCGCGCTCGAGTTCCTGTGGCGCTGGCGTCGCGCGGGCTGGCCATGGACCTTCCCGTTCGTCTATTGGTACGAGATCCTCGGCATGATCCCGGTGACCAGCCCGTTCTTCCGCGCTTTCCGGCTGCTGCGCATCGTGGTGATCCTGGGCAGGCTGGCCCGGGTGGCCGATCGGGTGTTCGGCGACCGGGTGACCGCCGCGGTGGTGAACCGGTTCGTGGCGACCATCGTCGACACCATTCGCCGTCCGATGACCATCGCGGTGATGGACGAGGTGGCCGAGGTGCTGCGCACCGGCCACTACACCCGCAACATCGCGGCCGCGCTGGAGGAGAACCGCGCCGAGCTGGACGAGATGATCCTGGAGTTGATCAAGAAGGACCCGCAGGCGGGCCGGGTGCGCTACATCCCGTTCCACGACGAGATCATCCGGCTGATCGCCGACACCACCTTCCGCATCGTGTTCCAGGTGCTGGAGGATCCGCGCACCGACGAACTCGTCGCGGACGTGCTGCGGGAGAACATCGATCAGATCCGCGACGCCGTCCGCGACGGTGTGCGGGTACCGCCGTCCGCGTACGGGCCGACAGCCGCCGAGCACGGCGTGCGGCATCACGTCACTCGGGTACCGCGTGCCTGATCGCATCCCGCGGCTGCGCCAAACGCACGGTCTCCCAAGCGATCAGCGCGACCAGGACGCCACACAGGAGGGCCAGCGAAGCCAGCGCGGGCAGGGCGCAGGCCAGCGGGATGAGCGCCAGCAGCACCACGACGGCGAACACGCGCGGCACCGTGACGGTGCGCGTGGCGTAGTGCTTGAACCCCACCAGGGCGATCAGATACAGCACGACGCCGCCGTAGAGGGCGTAGAGCGGGATTCCGTACAGCGCGTCCCGCAAGGTGTGGTGCGAGGAATCCCCGACGTAGTAGAGGACCTTCTTCAGCCCCAGCGACAGCGCGATGATCCCGGCGATCATCGGGAAATGCCAGAAGGTGTAGGAAGCCTGCGCGATCTTGATCTGCCGCCTGCCCTCGGCGTGGACGAATTCGTGCTCCACCGCGAGGGCCGCGACGTCGAAATACGCCCACCACAGCAGGCCGGAAATGGCGAGGCCGAGCAGCGAACCGAGCGCGATCGGCCAGGAGATCGGCAGGCCCGCCACTCCGATGCCGATCGAGACGATCGATTCACCGAGCGCGACGATGATGATCAGCCCGTATCGCTCGACGAAATGGTTGGCCGAATTCAATCGCCAATCGGTGCCCGCGAACAGTGTCCACAGATAGTCGCCCGCGATCGCGGCGATCCACAGCGCGATCTGCACCCGGCCGGTGGTCAGCGCGGCGACCACCAGCAGCGTGGTGCCGAGGGTGATCGACCCGAGCGCCCAGCGCAGCAGCTGTCCGCGCAATTGCGGGTCCTCGGCGCTGGCCAGCCAGAACATCCCGAGATGCACCAACCGCACGATCAGGTAGGCGATGGCGAAGACCAGCGGCCCGAACCATCCGCCGTCCAGGTCCTCGAACGCCTCCGGGATGGTGAGCGCGGCCAGGAAGGCGCCGCCCATGGCGGCGAACATCGCGACCCGCGCGATGCCCTCGTCGGCGCGGACCACGTTGCCGAGCCAGGAGTAGGCGATCCACAGCCACCACATCACCGCGAGCACCAGCAGCCCGCGCAGCATGTTCTTCGCGCTGGTTTCCTCCGCGACCAAGCCGGTGACCATGGTGAACGCGAAGACGAGCACCAGGTCGAAGAACAACTCGAGCTGGGTCACCGACGCGCCTTCCGCCATCGGCTGGAACCGCGCCCGTTTGGAACCGATCATGCGCTCATCGTCGCACCCCGGCCGATTCCGCGCCGGTTCCCCGCGGTAGCCAGGCGGCCGATTTCGCGCAGAGCGCAGCTGCCGGCTATACGGGTTGATAGGTCTCCGTTTCCGGGAACCGCTCGGCGAAATCAATGAAGCACTCCACGACCACCTCGTTGGCCTTGCGGAAAGTGCGTTTGAGCAGAAATCCGGGCACCGGCAGCGGCAGATAGAGCTCGACGTGGTACCAGACGTGCGTGCCGTCGACGCTGTCGGACACCTCGAAAAAACCGCCGCCCCGCACGCCCCTGGTGCTGTCGGCGACGGTCCAGGACGACCGGTCGTCGGTCCAATCGTATTCCAGGACTTGCAGATCCGAACTGCCGAGAAGCTCCGCCTTGAGGAAGACCCGCCGCGGCCTTCGCCGTGCGTCGCGGGTCGCGACCCGGACGTCGCTGTAGGAGGACGACCATTCCGGAAGCGATTCCACGTCCCGCAGGGCGTCCATGACCTGATCGGGATCGGTGTCGACGAAGAATCGGATATCCGTTTTGGTGCGCATGGCATACCTCCGACCCCCGGATGGACAAGTCGGCCCGATTGTCTCCGCGTTTTGTCCGGTTCGTCAACCTGACTGTGCCAGAGGGGATCTCGGTTACCCGGATAACATGCCGTTATCTGCCCGAGATCGGCGATCGGCAAACACGGGAACAACTTCCGTCCGGAAGGATGGGTCCGCGCCGGGGCCTGCGCGCCTACCATCGGATCCGAATGGGCGCCGGTATCCGGCGCCGTCGAGACGCGCGGGAGGACGTCATGAAATACGCCGAACTGCTGGCGCAGGCACGGGATGCGATCACGGTGCGCCGGGTTTACGGCGACCCCTACGAAGCAGGCGGGGCGATCGTCATTCCCGCCGCGTCGGTCGGTGGCGGCGGAGGCGGAGGCGGCGGCACCGGGAACGGCGCGGACGGGGAGGGCTCGGGTGAAGGCGCGGCGTTCGGCGTCGGCGCCAAGCCGGTCGGCGCTTACGTGCTTCGCGACGGCCGGCTGACCTGGCACCCGGCCGTCGACGTCAACGCGATCATCGACACGGCGGGCAAGGTGCTGATCGCGGGCATCTTGGCCTTCGCGCTGACCCGCCGTTTCCGGCGAAGCGACTGATCGGCGCGGGGGTGGTTTCCGGTCGGTGGGCGCCGGGCCGAGCGACGGCGAGGCCGCCCGCCGCTCGACCCGGCGCGACGTTCATTGCGATGCGGCGGGCTCGACGATCGCGTCGGGCCCCGGATACACCAGCGACTCGTGACCGTCGGAGAAGCGCACCAGGTAGGGCGGCGTCCCGTCCGGTCCGCGGACCTCGATGATCTCGGCTAGGTGATCCCCTTCTCCCACCACGTGTCCGTGCACGCAGAGTCGATCTCCTACATGTGCGATCATCGCCCCATTATCGGACGCCAGTGGTGCGCGTCACAACCACCTGGGCGAACAGGTGGGGCAGCGGCAACCGGTCGAGGCGGGACGGTGGGACCGGCTTCTCGTCGCCCGGCTCAGCTCGCGTCGGCGAGGAACGACAGCCGCACCTGCCGGTCCGGATTGTCGACATTCAGATCGACCAGCGCGATCGACTGCCACGTGCCGAGGGCGAGCTTCCCGCCGAGGACCGGAACGGTCGCGTACGGCGGGATGAGGGCGGGCATCACGTGCGAGCGCCCGTGTCCGCGGGAGCCGTGTGCGTGCCGCCACCGATCATCGGCGGGCAGCAGATCGCGCAGCGCGGCCAGCAGGTCGTCGTCGCTGCGCGCGCCCAGCTCCATGATCGCGATCCCGGCCGTGGCATGCGGCACGAAGACGTGCAGCAACCCGTCCCCGCCCGCTTCGCGCGCGAAGGCCGCGCACTGCGGCGTGATGTCCTGTACCACTTCACTGTGGCCTGTTCGCACCTCCAGCAGTGTGCTCTTCATGCGCCCATCGTCCCCCATCCGCCGCGGCTCGCGCGGCGCGATCGGGATGGGATGCGGCTGTGTGCTTTTCCACAAGCCGGGTAGGTAGCGGCAAAACCGCTGGCCCCGGCCGGTACCCTGAATGACTGTTACCAGTTTGTTGTCGATCTTGGAGGACCCTGTCGTGGCTCTCGTGGTTCAGAAGTACGGAGGATCCTCGGTGGCGACCGCCGAGCGGATCCGGCGCGTCGCTGAACGGATCGTGGAGACCAAGAAGCAGGGCCACGACGTGGTGGTCGTCTGCTCCGCCATGGGCGACACCACCGACGAGCTGCTCGACCTCGCTCAGCAGGTGGCGCCGTCGCCGCCGGCCCGCGAGATGGACATGCTGCTCACCTCGGGCGAGCGCATCTCCAACGCGCTGGTCGCCATGGCCATCCACTCGCTCGGCGCGGAGGCCCGGTCGTTCACCGGCTCGCAGGCGGGCGTGATCACCACGGGCGCGCACGGCAACGCGAAGATCATCGACGTGACCCCCGGTCGCGTCCGCGCCGCTCTGGACGAGGGTCTGGTCGTGCTGGTCGCGGGCTTCCAGGGCGTGAGCCAGGACAGCAGGGACGTCACCACGCTCGGTCGCGGCGGCTCCGACACCACGGCGGTCGCGCTGGCCGCGGCGCTGGACGCGGACGTCTGCGAGATCTACACCGACGTGGACGGCGTCTTCACCGCCGACCCGCGCATCGTGCCCGACGCGCAGCGGCTCGAGCAGGTCTCCTACGAGGAGATGCTGGAGCTGGCGGCCTGCGGGGCCAAGGTCCTGATGCTGCGCTGTGTGGAATACGCCCGCCGCTACAACGTGCCCGTGCACGTGCGCTCGTCCTACACCGACAAGCAGGGCACCTACGTTTACGGATCGATGGAGGACATCCCCTTGGAGCAAGCAATCCTCACTGGCGTCGCGCACGACCGCAGCGAGGCCAAGGTGACCGTGGTCGGGCTGCCGGACGAACCGGGCTACGCCGCCAAAGTGTTCCGCGCCGTGGCCGACGCGGAGATCAACATCGACATGGTCCTGCAGAACATCTCCAAGATCGAGACGGGCAAGACCGACATCACCTTCACGCTGCCGAAGACCGAGGGCGCCCGCGCGGTCGAGATGCTGACCAAGCGCCAGTCCGAGATCGGCTTCTCCCAGGTGCTCTACGACGACCACATCGGCAAGGTGTCGCTGGTCGGCGCCGGCATGAAGAGCCACCCCGGCGTCACCGCCACCTTCTGTGAGGCGCTGGCCAAGGCGGGGGTCAACATCGACCTCATCTCCACCTCCGAGATCCGCATCTCCGTGCTGGTCAAGGACACCGAACTGGACGAGGCGGTCAAGGTGCTGCACAAGGCGTTCGACCTGGGCGGCGACGAGGTCGCGGTGGTCCACGCGGGAACGGGGCGATAGGCCATGGGAGTTCGCGTAGGAGTCGTCGGCGCGACCGGGCAGGTCGGCGCCGTCATGCGGAAGCTGCTGGAGGAGCGCAACTTCCCGGCCGACGAGGTGCGGTTCTTCGCCTCGGCTCGTTCGGCGGGCAAGACGCTGCCCTGGCGCGGCCGCGAGATCGTCGTCGAGGACACCGAGACCGCCGATCCGTCCGGCTTGGACATCGCGTTGTTCTCCGCGGGCGCCACCATGTCCCGGGTGCAGGCGCCGCGCTTCGCCGCCGCAGGCGTCACGGTGATCGACAACTCCTCGGCGTGGCGCAAGGACCCCGAGGTCCCGCTGGTGGTCAGCGAGGTCAACCCGGAGCAGACGCGCAACCTGGTCAAAGGCATCATCGCCAACCCGAACTGCACCACGATGGCGGCCATGCCGGTGCTCAAGCCGCTGCACGACATCGCGGGTCTGCGCCGCCTGATCGTCTCCAGCTACCAGGCGGTCTCCGGCAGCGGCCTGGCCGGTGTCGAAGAGCTGGCAAGCCAGGCCCGCGCGGTGATCGATGACGCCGAGAAGCTGACCCACGACGGCCGCGCCGTCGACTTCCCCGCGCCGAACAAGTACGTCGCGCCCATCGCGTTCAACGTGCTTCCGCTGGCGGGTTCGCTGGTCGACGACGGCTCCGGCGAGACCGACGAGGACCAGAAGCTGCGCAACGAGAGCCGCAAGATCCTCGGCATCCCGGATCTCGCGGTGAGCGGCACCTGCGTGCGCGTGCCGGTCTTCACCGGCCACTCGCTGTCGGTGAACGCCGAGTTCGCCGAGCCGCTCTCGGCCGAGCACGCCAAGGAGATCCTGGCCAAGGCCCCCGGTGTGCGGCTGGTCGATGTGCCGACTCCGCTCGCCGCGGCGGGCATCGATGATTCGCTCGTCGGCCGCATCCGGCAGGACCCTGGTGTGCCGGACGGCCGCGGGCTCGCGCTGTTCATCTCCGGCGACAACTTGCGAAAGGGCGCTGCGCTCAACACTATTCAGATCGCCGAGGTGCTGCTCAGCGAGCGCTGAGAGCTACTCGATCGAACGGGCCGCGGGTTTCGCGGCCCGTTCGTCGTTTCCCTCCTCCGTTATCGTGCGCGGATGACTCCGCCGGTTGAGGCGGTCGGCTTCGTATCGCTGGTATCGGTGCTGCCCGGGTGGGCGACCAGGCGGGGGACCGAGCCGCTGCCGATTCCAGGCGAGGCGACTCGGGAACGGCTCAGTGGGTGCGCAGACCGTCGAAGACGACGGCGAAGGCGCGCTCGCGCTGCGCGGCGGTGGCTGCGGTGCCGTGGGTGGCGAGGAACGCGCCCTTGATGACGCGCATCAGGTCCTCGACCTCGATGTCGGTGCGCACGCCGCCCGCCTGCTGCGCGCGGGTGAGCAGCGTGCCGATGGCCGCGTTGAGTTCGTGGACGGGCCGCAGGTATTCGGGGGCGTCCTGGCCGCCGACGGCGTCGGCGAGATCCCGCTTGACGCTGCCCTCGGCCACGAGCCGGGCGAGGAAGTCGAAGAACGCGGGCACCGGATCCGCGGAGTCGGCCAATTGCCGTGCCAGCGCGATGATCCGGTCCACCCGGTCCACGATCGCCGCCTCGAACAGCGCTTCCTTCGTGGGAAAGTGCCGGTAGACGGTGCCCGCGCCGACACCGGCCCGCCGTGCGATCTCGTCCAGCGGCACGGAGAGCCCTTCCGCGGCGAACGCTTCCTGCGCGGCTGCCAAAACGCGCTCGCGATTGCGGCGAGCGTCGGCGCGCATGGGTCGGCGCTCGGGTTCGGTCACGGGTCAGGAGTCTACTGTTGACAACCGGGGCGCGCGTTCCAGATGATAAGCGGGTCTTGCGTTCCGCTTATTTGGAGGTGTCCGATGACCGATGGTTCGTCCGCGCGGAGCCCGCGCGAGCTGGTCGAGCGATTGTTCGGCGACCTGCCTGCGCGCGATGCCGACGCGTTCGTCGCGCTGCTCGCGCCCGACGCGGTCTTCGAAATCCCGTTCACCATCCCTGGGCTTCCGACGCGACTGGAAGGCCGGGAGGCGATCCGCGAGCATTTGGCGCAACGATGGTCGGGCCTGTCCGGGATCGAAGTGCACGCGATCCATCCCCAGATCTACGAGACCACCGACCCCGAGGTGCTGCTCGTGGAGAACGAGGTGGACATGACCGTCCCCGGCTCCGGTCGCGCCCGGGTGCGCACCTCGGTGAACGTCGTCCGGGTCCGCGACGGCCGAGTGGTGCTCTTCCGCGACTACATGGACACCGCCCGCTTCACCCGCCTGGCCACGAGCTGAGCTGCTACTCGGCGCGCACTGTTCCGCGCAGCCGTGTGCGGTGCGGACGAATGCCAATCGAGTGGTACCATATGTTGTACGACTTGCTAGGAGGAACCATGGCTTCGGCGATCACGGCGAGCGAGGCGCGAAAGAACCTGTTTCCTCTGGTGCGGAAGGTCAACGAGGATCACGACACGATCGAGATCGTGTCGAAAGGGGGGAACGCGGTGTTGATGTCCAAGGAGGACTACGACTCGCTGATGACAACCGTGGAGCTGTTGAGCGGACGCGACGGGGCGCGCCTACGCCGCTCGATTCAAGAGCTCGAGGGTGGTGGCGGCGTCGAACGCGATCTCATCGAATGAAGGTCGTATTCTCCGAATCCGCATGGGAGGAATACGCGGCCTGGCTTCAGCGTGACCGGCTCGTATTGAAGAAGGTCAATGTGCTGATCAAAGCCATCTTGTGCGATCCGTTCGAAGGCGTCGGCAAGCCCGAGCCCTTGAAGCACGACTTGGCAGGGTACTGGTCGCGCCGGATCACGCAGGAGCACCGGCTCGTCTATCGAATCGTCGACGATGCGGTTTGGATCGCCAAGGCCGGAAAGCATTACGACTGACGGCGGGCCGCACGCGGAAAAGGCCTCGCTCGTCGCGCGGCGGGGCTGTTAGCCTGCGTCGATGGCGAACCCTCATCCTCATGTGTATCTCGGCGACCGGATCGTTGCGGCCGAAGCTGCCACGGTGAGCGTCGCATCGTCGGCGGTGTTGTACGGACTGAGTGTCTACACCGTTTTCCCGGTGCATGTGGATGGGGCAGCGCGGACGGCGTTCCGTTTGGACGACCATTTCCGCAGGCTCGAGGAATCCTGCAAGATCATCGGGATGGATCGGTTCGCGGCGGAGTGGGACTACGCCCGGTTCCGTGCGGCCGTCGTGGAACTGGTCGCGGCGAACGCTCCGCGCGAGGACGTCTTCGTGCGGGCGACGGTGCACGTGGTCGAGTCCATTCCGGGTACCCGGGTGCGGGGCTGTGCCATTCGGGTCAGCATGTTCGTCTACGACGCGGTGCCCATCGTCCCGCAGAACGGCATGCGCCTGAAATCCAGTCCGTGGCGGCGCATTCCGGACAACGCGATCCCGTCTCGGGCGAAAGTCAACGGCGCGTACGTCAACTCGGTGCTGGCCAAGCAGGACGCGATCGACAGCGGTTATGACGACTGCGTCTTCCTCGACGGCAACGGGCACGTCTGCGAACTCAGCGCGGCGAATATCTTCCTCGTCCGCAACGGCACGTTGATCACGCCCGCTGTCTCCTGCGACATTCTCGACGGCATCAACCGCAGGACCGTTCTTACCTTGGCGGCCGAGGACGGCATCCCGGTGGTGGAACGCACCGTCGATCTCACCGAGTTGTACATCGCCGACGAAGTGTTCGTCACCGGCACGTCATCCGGCGCCGCGCCCGTCGTCGAAGTGGACGGCCGCCTGGTCGCCGACGGGGTTCCCGGCCCGATCTCCCAGGCGCTGCGCAAACGTCATCACGCCGCGCTGCGCACCGACGACGTGCACGGCTGGGTCACGGATCTCACCCGGTAGCGGCAGGTCAGCGGATCGCCGGGGTGCGCGGGTCGGGTCCGAGGCAGACCAGGATGGCGCAACCCGGCGGGGTGTCCGCGAACGGCGGATCCAGTGGGTGATTCAGGCAGGCGAAGACATTGCAGCCTGGATAGGCGGCGGGACCGAGGCCGAACACGGCGATCAAGATATCCGTGTCGACGAAACGACGTGGATCGAGCCGCAGCGGCGGCTCGACGTACGGACCGGGGTCGGGTACCGGCCGGTCGTAGAACGCGTCGAACACCTTGCGGAAGAATTCGTAGGGCAATTCCTGGGTGTTCTGCACGACTCCGGACACGCCCTGGCTGCTGACGTTCCCGAAGACGCCGGTCCACACCACCGTGAGGTCGAGGCTGGGTATGACGAAGACGTTCTGCATGCCGAGCCCGGCCATCGCGTACACGTCGTCGGGCAGGAAATCGGCGATCTCCGCGCAACCGCGGCCGAGCCAGAACAGGTACCCGTAGCACGAGTTCGTCGGTGACGGCGTGCGCGCCTTGCGCAGGTAGTCGCGGGACACGATCTGCTGTTCGCCCCAGCGCCCGTCGTTGCTCACCAGAAGTCCGAGCTTCGCGAAATCGTTCGGCGGGATCATCAGGTGCGCGTAGCCGTAGGTGTGCCCGGAGCGATCCTGAGCCCAGTAGTAGTCGCTGCGCGGAATCCCGAGCGGATCGAACAATTCCCGCTGCGCGAAATCTTGCAGAGGTTCGCCGACGGCCAGCTCCAGCACGTAGGACAACAGGTCGACATTGCGCTGGCTGTAGGTGAAGACGGTGCCCGGCGGATTGTCCAGCGGCACGCCCAGCGCCTGCACCGCGCTGTCCGGGTCGACGGGGATCACGCCGGTGACACCCTCGGTCAGCACGCCGACCCGCATGCCCGAGGTCTCGGTGAGCAGGTTCTCGACGGTGATCGACCGGTGCTGGGCATCACCGAGTCCGGCGGGAAGATAGCGATCGATGGGCGCGTGAAGATCGAGTGCGCCACGATCCCAGGCGATTCCCGCGAGCAGCGAGACGACGCTCTTGGTCGCGCTCCAGATGTTCCACGCCACGTTGCCGGTCTGCTCGTTCGTCGGCCCTTCGCCGATGAGGCAGTTGTGCCGGAAAACCTGGACGTTGAAACGGTTCCGGCCGGCCGCGAAGGTCAGCGCGTCCTGGAGTTTCGCGGAATCCAACCCGACTTGCTCCGGCGCCGCCCGCTCCAGATCGCGCCCCGAGGTGACCGCGCACCGCGCCTCGTCACCGGTCGCGGCGCCCGCGCTTCCAGCGAAGAGATTGCCCGCCACCAGCGAAACCGCCGCGATTCCCGCCAGGAATCCACCGAAACGCCCCATGTGCAAAAGGCTAGCGCCCTTCGTCCTGTTCACGCGGTAAACAGGCGGGGAACTGGACGTCTGATATCCGCAACGAGGCGCAGATCGGGCACGGGCATTCGCCGGGTCCGCGCGGCACAGGTGGCACCGATGCCGAGCCGGGCGCGAGGAGCCGTCGCTGATCCGGTGGTCTGTTCCCGTCGGTTCGCCGGTCGGGTTATGGGGCTGTTGGACCAGGCCGGGTTTCCCGATGACTCGAGCCACTCGACGATCACTGTCAGGACGTATCCGGCTCGGTAGGTAATCGCCTCTCGGCGGCGCGCAGCGGCTGACCGATCGGTCAGCTACCCTTGGCCTGCACGTACACGAGAAGAGGCGCAGGATGAAGCAGGTCGCGGATGGCGGGAACGGGCTTTCGCTGGGATCACGGGCGCGCCGGGAACCGACCTGGTTCGCGGAGGCCAAATTCGGGATCTTCGTCCATTGGGGATTGTTCTCGGTGCCCGGATTCGCGCCGAGAGGACGTTATGCCGATGTGCTGCGCGACGATTACGGGCACGCCATGACCAGGAATCCCTACGCCGAGCAATACGCGAACGCGATGAAGGATCCCGGCTCGCCCACCGCCGCGTTCCACCGGCGGCACTTCGGTGATCTGCCGTACGACGGTTTCAAGGCGATGTTCGAGCAGGGGCTGGAGGATTGGCGCCCGGACGGGTGGGCTGAGACGTTCCAGCAGGCAGGCGCCCGATACGTGGTGATGGTCACCAAGCATCACGACGGATTCGCGTTGTGGCCGACCGGTGTGCGAAACCCGCACAAAGCCGGATGGTTCACCGAACGCGACTTGGTCGGCGAACTCGCGGACGCGGTGCGCGGGCGCGGGATGAGATTCGGTGTCTATTATTCCGGCGGAATCGACTGGACCTTCCAGCCGAAGATGATGAAGACTCTCGGGGACTACATCTATTCACCGCACGGCCGCGACTATCCCGCCTACGCCGACGCCCAGATGCGTGAACTCGTGACCCGTTATCGGCCGGACATCTTGTGGAACGACATCTCGTGGCCGACCGGGCGGAAACAGTTGCTCTCGTTGTTCGCCGACTATTACAGCATGGTGCCGGACGGCGTCGTCAACGATCGCTGGCAGATCGACTCGTGGGTCAGGAAGGTGATGCACTGGAAACCGGCCCGGGCCGGTTTCGACCTGCTGATGAAGCAGTTGCTCGCCGCGCGCCCGGACATCCTCCACACCGCGGCGCCGCAGGCGGTCCCGCACGCGGATTTCACTACTCGCGAGTACGCCCGGTTCGACACGATCCAGTCGGCCAAATGGGAGGCGACCCGGGGTATCGGCAACTCGTTCGGTTTCAACCGCGACGAGGCCGACGCGAACTACGCGTCATTCGAGGACGATCTCTTCCCGGCTTTCGCCGACACGGTCGCCAAGAACGGCAATCTGCTGCTCGATGTCGGCCCGAGCGGTGGCGCGGGCGTCATCCCGGCAGCGCAACTCGATCGGCTGGCGGCTTTCGGCAGCTGGCTGCGGCGCAACGGCCCGGCGATCTACGACACCAGCCCTTGGAACGAAGCGGAGGGCGAGACAGCCGAGGGGCTGCCGGTCCGGCTGACGTGTGACAGCACTGCCGTCCATGTCTTGGTGATCGGCTATCCGAAGGGGCGTGAGATCACCCTGAAGGCACTGTCGATCCCGGGATCCACCGGCACCTTGTCGGCGGATGGCAGCCCGGTGACGGTCCGAAGGCGTGATAGTGACACCATCCTCGGGTTCAGTCGTGATCTGACCGGCGTCTACTCCCCGGCGGTGTCCGTTTCGCGGTCGTGAATCGGTTGCCCGCACTGGTCTCAGGGAGAGAAGGAGAATTTCGTGACCGCCGAGACGGTGGAATCGGCTGACGTACGCCGCGGGCAGATTGTCGACAGTGCGATCGCCCTGATCGCCGAGGTAGGACATGCTCGTGCCTCGCTGTCGCGGATCGCCGAGAAGGCGGGCGTCTCGAAAGCCGCGGTGCTGTATCACTTCCAGAACAAAGAGGACTTGCTCGACCAGGTGCTCGACCGCGTGCTCGGCGGCCTGGTCGAGCAAGTGGATGCGGCGGTGCGGAGCGCTGGCACGCCCGCCGACGCGGTCGGCGCGTACATCCGGGCGATGCTCGGCCATCTGAGCGCCCATCCGTCCCATATCCGGGCGCTCACCGAGGTCATCGCGATCGCGGAAGCCGCCGGCCGCAGCACGATCCGCGCGGACTCGTCCCGGTGGCGAGTACTGGCGGACCTGTTGGCCGCCGGGCAGGCGGATGGCTGGTTCCGCACGTTCGACGTCGAGACGACCGCGGTGGTCGTCAGC
Source organism: Nocardia sp. NPDC019323 (assembly GCF_044389845.1). Lineage (NCBI taxonomy): Bacteria > Bacillati > Actinomycetota > Actinomycetes > Mycobacteriales > Nocardiaceae > Nocardia > Nocardia sp. NPDC019323. The sequence continues at coordinate 36,241 of NZ_JBIRYN010000002.1, read as the reverse complement.
GGCGCGATCGACGGTCTGGTCGGCCGATGGCTGACCGAACCCGGGTTCGATCTGCGGGCTGCGGCCGAGGAACTGGAAGCGTTCGTCTACCGCGCGATTTCTGTTGCCGATCGATAGACGCAGGGGACATGGTGGGCCAGCAGTGTGCGCAGCCAATGCAGCATCCCCTCCATGACCCTGCGATTGCCGGAGAAGTTACGGCCGACGCCCCCTCGGATTTGGCAACAGCAGCTCCCATCGGCCCGTTGCGCGACCGTCTCGGCGGTTGCGCTCGCCCGGTGTCTACACCACTGCGCCGAGTTGGGGGCGGTGCATCGGCTGACGACGGAGTCGGGCGGACAAGGGCGGCCGCTAGCGGTAGCGCTCACCCAACGCATACAGCGCTGCCCCGAGGGCGAGCGCGCCGAGCCCGGCGAGCACGGAGCCGAGCGGCAGGGCGAATGCGACGACGACGCACCCGACCGCGCCGACCACCGGAATCCACCGGGGTGGCCGATTCTCCTCGGCGGTCAGTGTCGCCGCGGAGATGTTCGCGATCAAGTAGTAGAAGAGCACCGTGAACGAAGAGAACCCGATGGCCGCGCGCACATCGAACAGCGCGGCGACCGCGGCGACGATCGCGCCGACCACCAGTTCGGCACGGTGCGGCACCCCGAACCGCGGATGCACCGCGGCGAGCGCTCCGGGCAGATAGCGGTCCCGCGCCATGGCCAGCACCGTGCGGGATACGCCGAGGATCAGCGCGAGCAGCGATCCGGCCGCCGCGAGCACCGCGCCGATCCGCACCACCGGCGCGGCAGCGGGGACGCCCGCCGCGCTGACCATTCGCGCCAGCGGGTCGGTGGCCGCGGCCAGTCCGGCGGAGCCGAGCACGCTCAGCGTCGCGACCGCGACCAGCGTGTAGATCGCGAGTGCGAGCGCGAGCGCGAGCATGATGGCGCGGGGGATGGTGCGCCGTGGTTCGAGTACTTCCTCGCCGAGCGTGGCGATGCGCGCGTACCCCGCGAACGCGAAGAACAGCAGTCCCGCCGCCGTGAGCACGTCGCGCGGACCGATCCGGTTGGGCAGGGCGGATGCCGCCGAATGCGTTCTGAGCAGCCCGATCACGATCACCGCGGCGAGCACCGCGAGGACGACGCCGACGAGCACCCGAGTCGCGAACGCCGATTTCTGCACGCCGGTGTAATTGATCGCGGTGATCGCCACCACGGCGCCCACCGCCACGGCGTGCGCCTGCTCGGGCCAGGCATAGCTACCGACCGTCAGCGCCATCGCCGCGCATGAAGCCGTCTTCCCCGCGACGAACCCCCATCCGGCGAGATACCCCCACAGACGCCCCAGCCGCTCCCGCCCGTACACATACGTGCCCCCGGAAACGGGATATCGCGCCGCCAGCCGCGCCGACGACGTCGCATTGCAATACGCCACCACCGCCGCCACCGCGAGAGCCACCAGCAGCCAACTCCCGGCCGCGGCCGCCGCGGGCGCGAGCGCCGCGAAAATTCCCGCCCCAACCATCGCCCCCAGCCCGATGACCACCGAATCGGCAAGCCCGAGCCGCCGACGCAACTCCCCATCCACCGACGCCATACCCGCATCCTCCCCCACCACCCCCGCCCCCGCAGCGCGACTTCGCTCGCCGGGCCGGCCCGGTGGATGCGACAGCGCCGCCAGGTCGGGATGACCTGGCGGCGCTGTTGGCTGGGACACCGTGGTGGTGTCGTTGCCGTCGACGTCCCACAAGCGCCTCTCGGCGGGTGGTCGCTCGAAGCGACAAAGGGTGCGGCCCGGGGCTGTCCGGACGCCGACGGTGAGTGTCGACGTCCCACAAGCGCCTCTCGGCGGGTGGTCGCTCGAAGCGACGAAGGGTGCGGCCCGGGGCTGTCCGGACGCCGACAGGGGGTTCAACCACATACTGCCGGAAGCTATTCCGACGATAATTTGTGACGCTCGCCACTGCGTATCCTGCCTGGTCGCCTGCGGGAGCGACTCGTCGAGCAGCTCCGAACCAGAGTGTTTTCTGGAGTGATTCCACTCTCTTTTCTTGACTAGTTCCAGAAAAGGGTCAGAATCGAAGTATGCACACCAACGGCACTGCCTCACGCGAGTGGCTGCGAGCAGCGGGTTTGCGGGTCACCGCGCCACGGCTCGCAGTACTGGACGCGGTCGCGGCACGGCCGCATTCGGACGCGGACACGGTGGCCGCCACCGTCCGCGAAGCGCTGGGCTCGGTGTCCACGCAGGCCGTCTACGACGTCTTGCACGCGTGCGTGCGCGCCGGGATCCTGCGGCGGATCGAGCCCGCGGGTTCGTCCGCGCTGTACGAAACCCGGATCGGTGACAACCACCACCATCTGGTGTGCCGAAGCTGCGGTGCGGTCGTCGACGTCGACTGCGCCGTGGGCCGAGCCCCATGCCTCGACCCGTCGGACGCGCACGGATTCGTGGTCGACGAAGCCGAGGTCGTCTTCTGGGGGCTGTGCCCGACCTGCCGTTCCGAGTAGCGGTCCATACGCCCGGGGCAGCCCTCCCGGGAAACGATGTTCACCAGCCGAGGAGTCTTCCGTGACCAAACCGACAACCACGAACACCGGAATCCCGGTCGAAAGCGACGACGAATCGCTCACCGCGGGCACGCAGGGCCCGATCCTGCTGCACGATCACTACCTCATCGAGAAGCTGGCCCAGTTCAACCGCGAACGGGTGCCGGAACGCATCGTGCACGCGAAGGGTTCGGGCGCCTACGGTGAGCTCGTCGTGACCAACGACGTCAGCAAGTACACCAAGGCGAAGCTGTTCCAGCCCGGTGCGCGCACCGAATCGCTGGCGCGGTTCTCCACCGTGGCCGGCGAGCAGGGCAGCCCGGACACTTGGCGTGACCCGCGCGGATTCGCGGTGAAGTTCTACACCGAGGACGGCAACTACGACCTCGTCGGCAACAACACGCCGATCTTCTTCATCAAGGACCCGATCAAGTTCCCCGACTTCATCCGCTCGCAGAAGCGCCTGCCCGGCAACGGTCTTCGCGATCACAACATGCAGTGGGATTTCTGGACCCTGCGTCCCGAGACCGCCCACCAGGTGACCTGGTTGATGGGCGATCGCGGCATCCCGAAGACCTACCGGCACATGAACGGCTACGGTTCGCACACCTACCAGTGGATCAACGCCACGGGGGAGCGCTTCTGGGTCAAGTACCACTTCAAGACCGACCAGGGCATCGAGTTCCTGACCCAGGCCGAGGCCGACCGGATCGCGGGCGAGGACGCCGATTACCACCGCAAGGACCTGTGGGAGGCGATCGAGCGCGGCGACTTCCCGAGCTGGACGGTGTACGTCCAGGTCATGCCGGTCGCGGAGGCGGAAGGCTACCGGTTCAACCCGTTCGACCTGACCAAGGTGTGGTCGCACAAGGACTACCCGCTGATCGAGGTCGGCAAGTGGACGCTGAACCGCAACCCCCGCAACTACTTCGTCGACATCGAGCAGGCCGCGTTCGAGCCGTCGAACGTCGTTCCCGGCATCGGCTTCTCACCGGACAAGATGCTGCTCGGCCGCGTTTTCGCCTACGCCGACGCGCACCGCTACCGTATCGGCACGAATTACGCGCAGCTGCCGCCGAACCAGGCCAGGGCCGCGGAGGTGAACTCCTACTCCAAGGAGGGCGCCATGCGGTACCACTACAACGATCCGAATGTGCCGGTGTACGCGCCGAATTCGTTCGGCGGCCCGCACGCCGACCCGGAAAAGGCAGCGGACGGCGGTATCTGGGACTTCGATCCGACCATCGTGCGCGCGGGCTACATCCGGCATGCCGAGGACGGCGATTTCACCCAGGCGGGCACCCTCGTACGTGAGGTGCTCGACGACGCGCAGCGAGAACGCTTGGTGGACAACATTGTCGGCCACGTGCTCGGCGGCGTCCGCGAGCCGGTGCTGAGCCGCGTCTTCCAGTACTGGAAGAACGTCGACGCCGATCTGGGCAAGCGGGTCGAGGAGGGCGTGCGCGCCGGACTCGACGGCTCGCAGGGCTGATCACTCACTTCGAAGGCAGGTGTGCGGAATCGCGCACCTGCCTTCGGCGTGTCCGGCCCATCCTGTCCGCCCGGTGAGTGCTCGGGTGCCAGAGTGTGGGCATGTCTCGGCTGACACGTGACTACCGCGTGACGCTGGCCGCCGCGCTGACGCTGCTGGCCGGTTGCGGTGCGGAAACCGATGCGGCGCGGCCGAATCCCCTCATGTCGAACGTCCAGGCCGGTCCCGCCGCGAACACGAGCGTGGCGGACCTGGAGGCTCGGTACGGCGCGCAGGTCGGGTTGTTCGCGGTGGACACCGGCACCGGCAGGACGGTGACCCACCGCGCCGACGAGCGTTTCCCGTTCCTGTCCACTTTCAAGACGCTCGCGGCAGCCGCGGCCCTGTATGCGCATCCGCTGGACACGGGATACTTCGATCGGGTGATCCGCTTCCATGAGGGGGATCTGGTCGACAATTCGCCGGTGACCGGCGCCGAGTTGGCCGAGGGAATGACGCTGGCGCGCGTGGCCGAGGCCGCGATCACCCGCAGCGACAACACTGCGGGCAATCTGCTGCTGCGTGAGATCGGCGGCCCGGAAGGGCTCACGGCGTTTCTCCGCACGCTCGGTGATCCGACCAGCAGGCTCGACCGCTGGGAGACCGAACTCAACACCGCGATCCCCGGTGACGAACGGGACACCACCACTCCGGCCGCGCTCGCCGCGAACTACCGCGCCTTGGCGCTCGGCGACGCGCTCGGCGTACGGGAACGCGATCAGTTGGTCGCCTGGCTGAAGGCGAACACGACCGGTGGCGAGCGCATCCGTGCGGCGTTGCCCGCCGAGTGGGTCATCGGCGACAAGACGGGTACCGGCTCCTACGGCTGTGCCAACGACGTCGCGATCGTCTGGCCCGACGGTGGCCGGGCGCCGATCGTGATCGCGATCATGAGCCGCAAGCCAAGTGCCGATGCCGAGGTGAGCAACGATTTGCTGGTGGACGTGACTCGGGTGGTCTGGACGGTCTTCGCTGACCGGCGCGGCGAGTGAGCGAATAACGACGACCTGTAGTAGACCTGGCCGGATCAGGCGGCCAGGTTCGGACACCTACAGCAGACCCCACCAGTAGAGCAGGGTCGCCAGAATCCAGACCACCACGGTTTCCATCGTCGCTCCCAATCATTTTGGCGCACTCGTGACCATCATCCCGCGTTCCGCCGCCGGGCGGTAGGCGCTTGCCGGGTCACCACCTGGTGAATCCCGCTCACCTGCGAATTCGATCTTGCAAGGTGTTCTTAAGAGCGCGCCAAGCCCGTGCCTGCATTGTTTGTCTCGCGGGAGGGACATACCCAGCACCGCGAGGTGCGAACCGAGAAGCGGCCTGTCTCGAGGGGTGACAGGCCGGGTCTCGGGGGTGGGTGTCCGCCGGGCCGGTCTACGAGGGGTGGCCGGCCCGGCGGACGCGGGACGCGGAGCGGTCGCTCGCGCTGGCTCTTCCTGGAGCTGACCGGCAACGAGACGGCGTTGCCGCTGCCGAAGGTAACCCACGAGTGTGCGGCGCCGGGTTCCACGCGGGGCGGAAGCGGCCGGGCTGGTCGTCATGGTGATCGGCCCACCGAACTGAAACCGGTTCTAGACACTTTTGGTAAATTGTCTTACGGTCGATACATGACGCACGTGTCGTATCGGCCCCCGGTCTTCGAACTTCGCTCCGGCCCCACCTGGGCCTCGCCGTGGGAGATGTACGCGGCCCTGCGGGAGCACGATCCGGTGCAGCACGTCGTCCCGGCCGCGCGGCCCGAACACGACTACTGGGTGCTCACTCGGCACGAGCACGTCTACGCGGCGGCGCGCGACAGCGAGACGTTCTCCTCGCGGGACGGGCTGACGGTGGAATACGGCGAACTCGACGAACTCGGTCTGACCGACAACCCCCCGCTGGTGATGCAGGACCCGCCGCAGCACACCGACTTCCGAAAACTGGTCGCTCGCGGATTCACCCCGCGCCAGGTCGAGGACGTGGAGCCGGTGGTGCGCCGCTTCGTGCGCGACCGGCTCGATGCCATCGCGGCGCAAGGCGGCGGTGACATCGTCAAGCAACTGTTCAAGCCGCTGCCGAGCATGGTGGTGGCGTACTACCTCGGGGTGCCGCAGCAGGATCGGGCGAGATTCGACGGCTGGACCGACGCCGTCGTCGCGGGCAGCATCGACCGGACGAACACCAAGGCGCGAGCGGCGTCGGCGGAGATGATGGGGTACTTCGCCGAACTGATCAAACGCAGGCGCACCGACCCCGGCGACGACACCGTGTCCCTGCTGGTGCAGGCGGGGATGGCGGCCGACGACACGGACGTGCGCGGACTGATCCAGATCCTCGCCTACACCTGGACCATGGTCGCGGGCGGCAACGACACCACCACAGGCCTGCTGGGCGGCGCCGTCCAGCTGCTGCAACAACACCCGGATCAGCGCGCCGCGCTGGCCGCGGAACCGGATCGGATTCGCGTCGCGGTGGAGGAGTTCGCCCGGCTCACCGCACCGGTGCAGGGATTGGCGCGCACCGTGACGCGTGACGTGGAACTCGCCGGGAAGACGGTGCCCGCGGGACGGAAGGCGCTGCTGGTGTTCGGGTCGGCCAATCGCGACGAGCGGGCGTTCGGCCCCGATGCCGCCGAGCTGGACATCGATCGCAATCCGCAGCGCATCCTCACCTTCGGGCACGGGCCGCATCACTGTCTCGGCGCGGCGGCCGCGCGGATGCAAGCCCGGGTCGCGCTCGAAGAGTTGCTCGATCGGTTCCCGGAGTACGTCGTCGACATCGACGCGGTGGAGTACGCGAGCGGGCCGTACGTCCGCAGGCCGACTACTGTGCCGTTCCGGTGCGGGGCGTGAGCACGGGAAGGGACACGGCATGAGTGGCGATTGGCTGGCCGACGGCCGCGCCGAACTGGCCGGTGAGCGCATTCTCGACGCGGTGCGCGCGCTGTTCATCGACAAAGGCGTCAGCGGGGTCGGCATGGCCGAAGTCGCCGACGCCGCAGGATGTTCCAGGGCGACGCTGTATCGCTACTTCGAGAACCGGCAGGCGCTCTACGTGGCGTTCGCGGGCCGGGAGGCGCGGCAGTTGGTGGAGCGCGTCTGGCGAGACCGGGCCACGCCCGCGAACACGGAGCCGGGGGAGCAGTTGCTCGACACGTTGACCGCACTGCTGGCCGAGGTGCGCAAAACGCCGCATCTCGCGGTCTGGTTCGAACCGTCCAACGTGGGAATCGTTGCCCAGCTGGCGAATTCGCCGGGTGTGATCGACGCGCTCGCCACCGACTTCGTCGCCGGATTCCGTCCGGGGCTGTCCTCCGTCGCGGCCGAGCGGGTCGGTCGGTGGGTGGTGCGCGCGATGGTGTCGTTGCTGACGCTGCCCGGCGCGGGCGAAGACGAGGAACGCGGGATGCTGCGCACCTTCGTGCTGCCGTTCCTGCTCGACCACCGGACCGTGATCGACTGACGCCGGTCGACCGGAGCCGCGCGGGACTCCGGTCCACGTGTGCGCCACGGGCTCAGACGGTCGCCGCCGAGTAGTCGGGCAGATCGTAGGTCTCGGTCTTGCTCAGCATCCGCATCATGACCGGTCGCATCGCCTTCGACATCATCAGTTTGCTGACGGCGTGGCCCGCGCGGATGCCGAAGCGGGACTTGGGCGTCATGGCGTTCAGGCCGCCCGGCTGCAACTGCTGGGCCGTCTCGACGAACGGGCGCAGCACCTCTTGGTAGCGGGCCAGGCCCTGTCCGAGGTCGTCGGCGTGCGCGGCGAGCTCACCGGCGAGCACGTACGCGCCCACCAGCGCCATCGCGGTGCCCTGCCCGGTGAGCGGGGAACCGCAGTACCCGGCGTCGCCGAGCAGGACAACCCGGCCCTCGACCCAGCTCGGCATGTCGATGCGGGCCAGCTCGTCGAAGTAGAAGTCCGGCGCGTCGGACATCGCCGCGGCGATGCGAGCGGACTCCCATCCGCCGCCGGCCAGGCGCTCCTGGATGAACCGCTGCTGTGCCGAGACGTCGCGGCGCAGCGCGGGGTCCGCCGCCGCGCGCAGCACGACGAGTGCTTTGCAGGTGGCCGGGTCGGCGTCGGGACGCATGCCCAAGCCGGTGCCCCCGACCAGCGAGTGCATCGTGAACCAGTGGGGCTCGAGGTCTTCCGGTCGAGGCAGCGTGAAGAACGACATGTATCCGCCGAGGTAGGTCGCGAACTGCTCCTCGGGGCCGAACACCATCCTTCGGGTCGCGGAGTGCAACCCGTCGGCGCCGATCACCAGGTCGAATCGCTCGGCGGCGCCGGATGCGAAAGTCACGTCGACGCCCGTGCCGTCCTGCCGGATCTCGGTGATCCATTCGCCGTAGCGGTAGTCGACGCCGCCCTCGGCGTCGAGCAGGCCGAGCAGCACCTGATTGAGATCGCCTCGGGTGATCTCGATTTCGGCGACCGCGCCCTTGCCGTCGAAGAGTTCGGCGGACATGCGGAGGATCTCGCGGCCCGCGTCGTCGACGTACTTCATGCCGCGCTCGTCGAGCTGATATTTCCTGATGCCCGGCATCATGCCCATCCGCTCGGCCACCTCGCGACTGGGTCCGCGCAGGTCGACGGCCTGCCCGCCGGGGCGCGGCGCTGCGGCGCGCTCCACCACGGTGGCTCGGATGCCGGACCGGAGCAGTTGCAGCGCGACGGCGTTGCCGCCGATGCCGCCGCCTGCGACGAGCACGCGGAGCTGGCTTACGGACTTGGCGCTCATGACTTTCCTCGACTCCCACTGGATTGACCAAATGTCTTAGACATATGTCTAACATGCGGTGGTACGGATGTCTAGCACGAATGTCTAAATCGGCTCGCAAGTGAAAGCCCATGGCGGCGACGGGTGCTCGCGGCCATGGGCTCGGGGACGAATCGCAGCAGCTAGGAGCGATGTTGGAGGTATGTGCGCCAGCTCGCGTGGTGGGTGATGTCGGTGGCGGTGCGCGCGGCGTCGTAGGTGCAGGCGAACCCGACGACCTCGCGGCCATCGGCGAGTTCGATGCGGGTCAGGGCCATGGGAGCGGGCAGCTCGGCCAGGAAGCGACCCAGCCCGGCCGTGGCGACGCGGAACAGCTCTCCCTCGATCGGAGCCCCGCGGCCGGGTCCGTGCCGCACCAGTCCCGGCTTGGGCGGGGTGGTGTCCAGCGCGGTCAGGCGGTAGGCGTCGGTCGTCCGGATCTCGCCGAGAAAGCGGGCGCCGAGTTGCTCGAGCTGCCAGTGCAGTGGCTGCCCCCGCAGGTGCGCACCGAAGACGGCCAGGTCGGCGCCCTGGTCGACGAGCAGCGGCGCGCTGTCGAGACCGAGCAGGCGGGCGGCGAGATCGACCGCCACCTGATCGGCGAAGGCGGGGGTGACCAGCATGACGCCGAACGGCGCACCGTCGGCGGTGGGCGCTCCGGGCACGGCGACGGCCGCCATGTCCAGCAGGTTGCAGAAGTTGGTGTAGGTGCCCATCCGCCGGTTGATGCCGACCGGATCGGCCCGCACCGCGGCGATGCTCGGATGCTCGGTGGTCGTCGGCAACAGCAGTGCGTCGAAGCCGTGCAGCAGTTCGGCGGCCTTCGCCTTGGCGCGGGCCAGCCGGTCGAGGTCGGCGGCGAACGCCGGACCGGTCTTCTCCCGCGCCGCGCCGATGATGGCGGCGACCGTGGGATCGGCCCCGGCGGGGGCGGTGTCGAGGAACGCGCCCACCGCGGCATGGCGTTCGGCGACGAGTGCGCCGTCGTAGAGCAACAGCGCGGCGTCGAGCAGGGCGGAAATGTCGATTTCCTCGGTCTTCGCGCCCGTCTCCGCGACCAAGGCGACGGTGCGCGCGAACGCGTCCCGGTACGGCTCGCTGAGCGCGGCCAAGTCCTCGGGGCGCGGCACGGCGATGCGCGGTGCGAGCGGTGCGGCCAGCCGGACATCGGCGGGCCACGTGCGGCTGCGCGGGTCACGCGGCTCCGGGCCCGCCATCACCGCCGCCGCGGAGACCGCCGAGTCGAGGTCGGCGGCGAAGACGGTCACGGCGTCGTAGTCCGCACAGGCCGGCACGGTCCCGTGCGCCGGGATCACCCCGAGAGTGGCTTTGATGCCGACGATCCCGTGCAGCGCGGCGGGCACCCGTCCGGATCCGGCCGTGTCGGTGCCGATGCCGATATCCGCGATCCCGAGCGCCACCGCCGCCGCCGAACCGGAACTCGACCCGCCCGACACCAGTTCCGGGTACCGGGCGTTGCGCACCGCGCCGTACGGGCTGCGCGTCCCGACCAGTCCCGTGGCGAACTGGTCCAAGTTCGTCTTGCCCAGCACCAGCGCCCCCGCCGCGAGCAACCGCTCGACCGCCGCCGCGGTCACCTCCGGCAGATAGGCGAACTCCGGGCAAGCTGCGGTGGTCGGCAGCCCCGCCACGTCGATGTTGTCCTTCACCGCCACCAGGACTCCGGCCAGCGGCAAGGTCTCTCCGGCGGCGAGCCTGCGCGCGAGCGCGGCCGCTTCGGCGGCGACCTCGGGTTCCGGTCGCAGGGTGATCCACACTTCCGGCCGATCGACCTCGGCGATCCGCCGATAGGCGGCCGCCACGCGTTCGACAGGGTCGGCTGCCGTGTCACCTAGGAGGGGCATTCAGTCGACTCCGATCACTACGAGGGGCGTGCCCGGCTCCACCTTCGCGCCGGGCGTGGTCAGTACTTTCAAAACGGTGCCCGGGCACGGGCTGTGCACGGGTAATTCGAGTTTCATCGCCTCCAGGACGGCCACCGGCGCATCGGCCTCGACCCGTTGCCCCGGTGCGACCTCTACCCGCCAGACATTGCCGATCATCGGGGCGGTCACCACCGTCGCGTCGGCGGGCAGTCCGGCCAGCGGGTCGTCGACCGGCGCGGTGACGGGCGCGACGGTGTCGCGTGCGAATTCGCCCGCCGCCCGCCACGCCTGCTTCTCCGCTTCGAACGCGACGGCCTGCCTGGTTTCGAACGCGGCGATGGACTCGGCCTCGGTGCGCAGCAGCCGCAGATGGTCGGCGAGCGCGAAACTGCCCTCGCTCACCTCGGCGTCGAATCTGCCCGCCTCGGCCGCGGCGCGGTGTTCGAGCAACTGCTCCGGGCCCACCGGTTCCCACACGATGCGATCGAAGAACCGGAACAGCCACGGCGTGCCCGCTTCGAACGGCGGGGACTGCCGGTAGCTGGACCAGATCGGCACGGTGCGGCCGATCAGTTGGTAGCCGCCGGGCGAGGCCATCCCGTAGACGCACAGGTACTTGCCACCGATGCCGACCGCGTCGGACGGGGTCCAGGTGCGGGCCGGGTTGTATTTGGTGGTGACCAGGCGGTGCCGCGGGTCCAGCGGAACAGCCAGCGGCGCACCGAGATACACGTCTCCGAGGCCGAGCACCAGATACTCCGCGTCGAAAACCGTCGCGCGTACCTCGTCCACGCTGTCGAGCCCGTTGACGCGGCGGATGAACTCGGTGTTCGACGGCAGCCACGGCGCGGTGTCGCGCACGCCGCTGCGATAGCGGTCGATCGCTTCGGCGATCGAGGGATCGTCGAACGACAGCGGCAGCCGGATGGTGCGGCTCGGCACCACCAGGTCGGTCGTGGCGGGCAGGTCGAGTTCGAGTTCGGTCAGCGTGCCCAGCAATTGGTACTGCGGCAGCACCTCGGGGTCGAAGTGGACGTGCAGGGACCGCACGCCGGGGGTCACGTCCACAACGCCGGGCAGCCGGACGGCCGCGAGTGCTTCGGCCAGGGCGTGCACCCGCATACGCAAGCCCAGATCGAGGACCATCTCGCCGTATTCGACCAGCACGTTGTCGTCACCGCCGCGCAGGTAACGCACGCGCGGGCGGTCCGCTGACGCCTCGACGCCGCCGAGCACGCCGCGATCGCGCCGGGCGGCGCGGGAATCGGTCACCAGATCCGGCACGCGGCTGCCGTTGGACGCCCGCAACTCGGCTGCCTTGTCGTCGTCGACCGGCACGAACCGCACCGAGTCGCCGGGACGCAACTGACCCATCCGCCAGCGATGCGCGGACACGACGGTGAGCGGACAGGCGAACCCGCCGAGGCTCGGGCCGTCGGGACCGAGCAGGATGGGGGTGTCGCCGGAGACGTTCAACGCGCCCACGCTGTAGGGGTTGTCGTGCAGGTTGGACGGGTGCAGACCGGCATCCCCGCCGTCGGTGCGCGACCACGCCGGCTTCGGGCCCTCCAGCCGGATGCCGGTGCGGTTGGCGTGGCTGCCGACTCGCCACGGGTGCGTGCAGAACTGGTCCATGTCGGCGTCGGTGAAGTACGCGGGCGAGGTCTGCGGACCGACACCGACCGCGAGCTGCCACTCGTGGGTGAATTGCGGCCGGTCGCCCGGCGCTACGGCGGCCGGCGCGCCGAGTGTGGCTGCCTCGGCGGGGGCGATGCCGAGCACGTCGCCGGTGGCCACCGCCTTGCCGGTCACACCGCCGAATCCACCGAGGGTGAAGGTGGACGCGCTGCCGTGATAGAGCGGCGCGTCGAGGCCGCCGCGCACCGCCAGATAGGTGCGCAGGCCGGTGTCGGTCGGCGCGCCGATGTCCAGCACCGCGCCGGCGGCCACGGTGACGGGCTCCCACATGGCCACCGGACGGCCGTCCACGGTCACCGGAGCCGGGGCGCCGGTCACGCACACCACCGTGGCGTCGGAGAAGCGCAACCGCGGGCCCTGCAAGGTGCACTCGAGCGCGGGGACGCCGACCGGGTTGCCGACCGCGGTGTTGGCGAGGGTGAAGGAGAGGTCGTCCATCGGGCCGGACGGCGGAATGCCCACCTCCCACAGACCTATCCGGCCCGGATGATCCTGCACCGTGGTCATGGTTCCGCCGCGCAGCACGTCGATGCGGCGGCCGACCGGGCGGATGTCGGCCAGCGTGGTGGTGGTGTGCTCGGTACGCAGGACCCGGCCGTCGGCCACGGCCTGACGCAGCTGGGGCAGATTCGTCTGCACCCCGTATATCCGGGTCGCATCGAGTGCGGTGCGCAGGGCGGCGAAAGCGTCGGCTCGATTCTCGCCGCTGCTGATCACCTTCGCCAGCAGCGGGTCGTAATACGAACTGACCTCCGAACCGGTACCGACCCAGGTGTCCACCCGGACGTCACCAGGTAAGTGCGCGGCCGTGACCAGGCCCGCGCTCGGGCGGTACTCGTGGCCGGGATCTTCCGCGTAGACCCGGGCCTCCACCGCGTGGCCGGTGATCACCGGTCCGCTCTCGGGCTGTTGGTCCACCATCGAGGTGTCGCCGCCGGCTAGGCGCAGCATCCACTCCACCAGATCGACGCCCGTGACCGCCTCGGTGACCGGATGCTCGACCTGCAGGCGCGTATTCATCTCCAGGAAGGACGCGGCGCCGCTGTCGGTGTCGTAGACGAACTCCACCGTCCCCGCCGAGCGGTACCCGACCGAGCGGGCCAGCTCCCGCGACGCCGCCAGCAGGTGCTGCGACTGCTCCGGGGCGAGCCCCGGCGCGGGCGCCTCCTCGATGACCTTCTGGTTGCGGCGTTGCAGCGAGCAGTCCCTGGTGCCGAGGCTGACGACGCGGCCGTTGCCGTCGCCGAACAGCTGCACCTCGACGTGCCTGGCCCGCGCGACGAAACGTTCCAGGAAGACGCCCGCCGAACCGAAGTTCGCCGTGGCGATGCGCTGCACCCGCTCGTAGGCCGCGCGCGCCTCGTCCGGGCCGAAGCACGCCTGCATGCCGATGCCGCCACCGCCGCCGACCGCCTTCAGCATCACGGGGAAACCGATCCGCTCGGCCTCCGTCACGGCGTGATCAGCCGATTCGAGCAGGTCGCTGCCGGGGATCAGCGGCACGCCGACCGCGCGGGCGGCCATGCGGGCGGTGTGTTTGTCACCGAAGACGCGGAGTTGCTCGGCGGTCGGTCCGACGAACGCGATGCCCGCTTTCTCGACCGCGGTGGCGAAATCCGCGTTCTCCGAGAGAAACCCGTAGCCGGGATGAATGGCCCCCGCTCCGGTCGCCAGCGCCGCCTCCACCACCGCGTCGGCGCGCAGGTAGGACTGCGCGGCCGGTCCCGGCCCCAGGCGCACGGCGACATCGGCCATCTCGACGTGCGCCGCGCCCACGTCGGCATCGGAGTACACGGCCACCGTCTTCAGCCCCAGCCGCCGGGCGGTATGCATGACGCGGCAAGCGATCTCGCCGCGATTGGCGACGAGCACCGTGTCGAATTCCAGACTCACTACCGCTCCCTGCTATTCCGTGGCCAGCGACATCGCCGCGATCGCACGGGTGACCCGTTCGAGCACGACGTCCAGCGATTCGCCGATATGCGTGTGCAGCAGCCGATACGCCAGCGGAAGATCCTCGGCCAGAACGGCTTCGAGGATTCCGAGATGCTCGGCGATGGTGGTCTCGATCCGGTTGTTGACCATGAAGTCGTACATGCGCACGTGGCGGATGCGGGAGTTCACCGCTTTGAGCGCGCGCACCATCTCGGTGTTGCCCGCAGCGGTCAGCAGGGTGACGTGGAATTCCTCGTCGCGCACCACGAAGCCCGGTTCCTGTTCCGGCGGGTCGGCGCGCAGTTCCAGCCAGGCGGCTCGCTCGGCCTCCAGCAGCGCACGATCGTGGGTGACCGCGGGGTTGGTCATCGCGCGCTGAAGACCGCCCAGCTCCAGGGTGATTCGCAACTCGTACAGGTCGCGGATCAGCGGGATGCTCGGCCGGACGGGGCTGAACCCGTATTCTTCGCGTTGCAGCAGTCCGTCCGAGCACAGCACGGTCAGCGCCTCGCGGATCGGCGTGCGCGAGATGCCGAAGCGGGTGGAGAGTTTCGGCTCGGTGAGGCGCTCGCCGAACTTGATGTCCCCGTTCATGAGCTCGCCGCGCAGCTTCTCGTACACCACGTCGCGCAGGGGTTTGCCCGCCGCGTCGGCCAGGGTTGCTATCCGTGTCGACATGGCTGTATACGCTATTGACCTCGCATTTCGGCGGAGTGACCGCAAGTTATCGCCGCGTTAGCGTCTGCTCACCGCGTCGGTCGGCGGCTGTGTGGGTACTCGGGACGAAACGAAATCCCGCGCGGGCTCGACAGAGTCATCGAGTCGGTTGTCCATCAGCGAAGATCGAGGAGAAAAGATGAAGCGCAGCACGAAGTTCGCCGGAGTACTCGCCGCCGCCGCGATGGCGCCGCTCTTGGCAGCCGGTAGCGCCCAGGCCGACACCGGCACGGTCTACTTCTCGGCGGGCAGCACGAACTGCGCGATCTTCGCGAACGGCTCCGTCGGATGCGATTTCGGCTATCCCCAGCACCTGAGCTACTACGTCGGCGGCACCTACATCCCGGTGCCGGTGACGGTGAACGAAATCGTGATCGACCAGGCCTGGCTGCCCGCGCATCCCACCTTCGACCCGGCCACGTCGTACACCCTGCCGGGTGGCAATCCCAGCATCTACGACGTGAAAACCGGCTCCGGCCAGTGGGGCCCCATCATCGAGCATGCCGGAGCGACGTGCCAGGTCGGCTTCCACGGCAGCTTCACCTGCCAGGCGCTCGGCCGCGGATTCAGTTCCTACGGCGGCACGGTCACCGCCTGAGCGTCCGACCGGCGTGCTCGCCGACCGCGGGCGCGCCGGTCGTAGTCGCTCCTGCTACCGGCCGCTCGTGCCGTCGAGCCGGATGACCTGGGCGTTCACCGTGCTCGCCGCGGCACCGGCCAGATAGGCGACCACCGCGCCCGGCTCGGCCGGCCGCAACGAGGCGAGTGCGGTCTCGAGCTCCGCGTTGTCGGTCGTGCCCGCGCCGTAGCTGACCGTGTTGACGGTGATCCGCCGTGACGTGAAATCCGGGGCGACGGCCTGGCCGAGTTGCTCGACCGCGCCGCGCGTCGCGTCGTGCACCGCGCTGCCCGGGTCGGCGGGATCACAGACGTTGACGACCCGGCCTTCGTCGGCCAAGTGCTGCAAAGCCAGTTGCAGGCCGTGGAAGACGCCCTTCACCGTGGCCGCGAAATTGCTGTCGAACGCCTCGGAGCTGAGCTTCGGGAACGGTTCGGATTCCGGCACCGCGGCGGTGTTGACCAGCACATGCCACCCGCCGCCTTCCTCGAGCAGCGCCTGCACCAGCTCCTCGTATTCGTCGCGATCGGCGATGTCGGCCGCGAGCGCCAGCGCCGCGCCACCCGCCTCGGTGATCTCCTTGACCACCTCCGCGGCGGGCTCGGGGAAGTGCGGATGCTGCACCACGACCTTCGCTCCTTGCGCGGCAAGCGTTTTCGCGATCGACCTGCCTATTCCGGTGTAGGCCGCCGTGACCAGCGCGGTCTTCCCGGACAGTGGTCTGTCCGCGGGCACGCCATCGACGGGCTTGCTCATCTGCCGACCTTTCGTCGATTGCGGGGAATCGGTTCTAGGCATGATATTCCCGCATACGATCGGACCAACCTACGATCGGGCGCCGACCATGGTGTCGGGTTCATCGGCGATGGCGAGCAATGGCCGCGGTCCCGGAAGCGCGGAGTGAATGCCGAGGTCCGGTCGAGCGCACGCGTAGAAGCGGTCCCGCGCGTCCGATGCCCGGGCCAGCGCCTGGCGGATCGTCTCCACGGAGGCGTTCGCATCTCGATGCAGCACACGCAATTCCCAGACCTTCTGCTGCCACTCGCGTGCCGCCTCGACAGTGGGGCCGTCGGCGAGCAAGAGGATGGATTCCAGGAGGTCGGCACGTGCGTCCTCGGCTGCCGCGAGCAGTGGCCAGCCTTCCTCCATCGACAACGTCTCATGTCCTGGCCAGACGTCCGGATGCTGCGCGGCGGCCATTTTCACATGTAAGCGGACCTCGCGCTTGATCGCCGCCGCGAACGCGACGTAAGCCTCGCGACGCGCACTGTCCCATCGCGTCGCGTGACTCCGGTCCCATTGCAACCGGTCCTTGCGGACACTGAAGTAGTAGCCGATCCAGGCCGATGTCGCGCCCGTGACGATCGCGACCGCCGCACTGTAGAGGGCAAGCATGCGTCGAGCCTACGCAGAGTGTCTCGGCTCCCACGTCCGGGCAACGGAGAAGGCCCCTGACCATGCGTACTGGTCAGGGGCCTTCCCGTCGTCTCAACCACGAGTCGGGGTGACAGGATTTGAACCTGCGACCTCTTCGTCCCGAACGAAGCGCGCTACCAAGCTGCGCCACACCCCGTGAAGTGGACCTGGAGTAGCTTACAACAGGGGTGCCCGAGACGTTAAACCGGCAGGTCAGTCACCCTTCGAGGGGTCGGATGCTGGTGAAGATGCGCTTGGCGGTCTCGGCGTCGAGTGCGTGCGGGACACCCGTGTCGGCGGCGATCACCATGACGAAATTCCCCTGGTCGTTGGGGAAGGCGGCGGTGTAGATGGAGTAAGCCTTCGCGCAGCCGGGCTTGGCGTCGGAGACGGTGCCCTTGGTCTCCACGAACATGCCGTGTTGCGATCCGTCCAGCGATGCCAGCGGCATGGGCAGGCCGGCTGTGCCGCCGGTCGTTCCTTTGTAGGCGAGTGTGGCGGTTCTCGTGCCCAGTTCGGTGGCCGCCTTTCCCGGGTCGGCGGTGTTCGAGCCGGTCAGGAAGGCTACGGTCCGGGTCGAGCCGGGGCAGTAACCCTTGCCCTCGCTGGCCAAGCCCTTGCCCGCGACCGCGTTCGGTGGCTCGCCGAAGCCGCCGATCGTGCCCGGCGGCGCGACCGTCCAGTCGGCGGGCACGTCGTAGGCGGCGCCGCTGTCGGGCGCCCGGACGACCTGATAACCGGGGACGACCGGATTCTTGTCGCCGGAACCCCGTGCGGTGGTCGTCGGGGCGGATCTGGTCGTGGTCCGCGCGGGCGCGCCCGCTGTGGTCGTGCCGAGCGCGTTCACCATCGACGGCGCGGTCTGCTGCGCGGGATCGTTCGTCTTCATCCGGCTGAGGACCACCGCACCGGCCACGAGACCGGCTACCAGCAGCACCGCGAGTCCGACCGACAGGATGACCTTTCCGCTCCCGCCGGGCCTGTGCGGCGGCGGTCCGCCCGCCTGTGGACCGTAGCCCGGCTGGTGCCGGCTGTCCGGCGCGGTGCCGTACGGCCCGGACCCGCCGACCGGCTGCCACTGCGGGGTTTGCGCCGGTTGACCGAACCGATCGGCGCTCGGATAGCCGAGCAAGGTCGGCGCCGAATCGTTCTGCGCCGGTGTGGGACCCGGTCTCCCGCGACCGAAGGGGACGGGCTGGTCGAGCGCGCCGAGCGGTTGGCCGAGCATGGTCGGATCGTTGCGTCCGCCGGTACCGGGCTGGGCCTGTGGTGGCCACTGCCCGGGAGGTGTGTGTCCCAGAGACTGGGCCAGCATGGTGGGATCATCGCGGCCCGGCGACCCGGGTTGCGCGGGACGTCCCGGCGAGGGGGCGAGCATGGTCGGATCGTCCCGCGTGCCCGACGGCGAACCGCCGTCCGGGGACCAACCCAGCGCCGGGTCGCTCTGCCAGCCGGGTTGCCACTGAAGCGTTGGCGCCGGCTCTTGATACGGCTGCCACTGCGTGGCCGGGTCGGGCTGCCACCACTGGGACATCGCGCCGTTCTCGGTCGAGTCCGGAGGCTGCTGCCCAGGGGCCGGCCCGGAAGACCGGTCGCCCCGCTGCCACGGTGTGCCGGTAGGGCGTCCCGAGTCACCGGTTCGGCCCGGATGCGCTCCGCCGTGCGGTGGCCGAGCGCGGTCGTCATCGTCCGGCGGGGTAGGGACGGAACGCAACGCGCGGAAGGGTTGTTGCCGAGGAGTCGGCGGCCCGGCGGGCCCTCCCGGAGTAGTCGGGTCGCGCCGGTCGTCGAATCCACTCACAGTTGTCCCCTACCTGCCACACGTCTCGGCAGGGGACATTAGCGGGCGACGGCCTCCGATGCCGACACTCCGTGGCCCGTGTCGGCTCCCGGACGCTTCGGCGGCGCGGCCACCAGCGTCAACAGGGTCGCCTCGGGGCGGCAGCAGAATCGGTACGGCGCCCACGGCGAGGTGCCGACACCCGCGGAGACGTGCAACTGGGTGTGCGCCCCCCACTTCGACGGCCCTTTCACCCGGGATCGGTCGATCCCGCAGTTGGTGACCAGGGCGCCGTAGCCGGGCAGGCACAACTGGCCGCCGTGCGTGTGCCCGGCGAGGACCAAGTCGTACCCGTCCTCGGCGAAGCGGTCCAGCACACGGGGTTCGGGGGAGTGGGTGAGGCCGAGCCGCAGGTCGGCCAACGGGTTCGGAGCGCCGGCGACAGTGTCGTACCGGTCGCGCTGCAAGTGCGGATCGTCGACGCCTGCGGTGGCGATGCGGATGCCCGCCACTTCCAGGTCGCGGCGTACGTGCGTCAGATCGAGCCAGCCGCGTTCGGTGAAGGCGGCGCGCAGGTCCTTCCACGGCAGCGGGGCGCCGTAGGTGCGGCGGTGATCCTTCTTGAAGTACTTCAGCGGGTTCTTCGCCACCGGCGCGAAGTAGTCGTTGCTGCCGAAAACGAAAAGGCCCGGACGGGAGAGCAACCCGCCGAGGGCCTGGACTACCGCGGGCACCGACTTCTGGTGCGAGAGATTGTCGCCGGTGTTGATCACCAGATCGGGCTCGAGCCGGTCCAGTTCCCGCAGCCATTGCTGCTTGAGTTTCTGGCCCGGCATCATGTGCAGATCACTGATGTGGAGCACCCGCAGCGACGACGACCCCGGCGCCAGCACGGGCATGGTCGCTTCCCGTAGGACGAAGGCGTTGCGTTCGACCAGCGAGGCGTAGCCGATTCCGGCCACCGCGGCCCCGGCGGCTCCCAGCGCGGTCGTGCGTACAGCAGAGGTCGAGATCACGGGCATTTGCCCAGCATAGGTGACCTCGCGCAGGACCGCCGAGTGTGTTTCCGCACAGGCGCCCGTTTTTCCGGCGGGAAATCGGGCCGCGCGGCAAATGTAGTGGGACCGCCGTGCCCGAGCGGCTACCGTGAGCGGCATGTCGGAACTCAAATCGCAGCTGCGAGCGGACCTCACCGCCGCGATGAAAGCCAAGGACACGCTGCGCCTTTCCACGTTGCGGATGCTGCTGTCGGCGATCCAGAACGCCGAGGTCGCCGGCTCGCAGGCCCGTGAACTCACCGACGCCGAGGTGGTCTCCGTGCTGCAGAAGGAGTCGAAGAAGCGCAGCGAATCCGCCGAGGTCTACACGCAGGCCGGGCGCGGCGAACTGGCGGCGAACGAGCGCGCCGAGGCGCAGATCATCGAGGAGTACCTGCCGACCCAGCTCACCGACGCCGAGGTCGCCGATCTCGCCGACACCGCCATCGCGCAGGTCGCCGAGGAGATCGGCGAGCGTCCCGGCATGCGCCAGATGGGTCAGGTCATGAAGATCGCCACCGGGCTGGCCCAGGGCAAGGCCGACGGCTCGCGCATCTCGGCCGCGGTGAAGGCGCGGCTGTAGGACGGCGACGCGAAAGGGGCCGCGAACCGTACGGTTCGCGGCCCCTTTGCTTGCTCAGCGTGGGATCGGGATCGGGATGGGGATCGGTGGCAGCCGCGGCACGGGCAGCCCCGGGATGCCCGGCGGCGGCGGGGGCGGCCCCGGCGGCGGCGCGGCCCGGACGGTGCCGTCGCTGATGTACAGCGTGATCACCGAACCGGGGATCGCCGACCCGTTGGGCGCGGTGCCCATGACGGTCCCCTTGGGGCGATCGCCCGCCCCGGTCACCGGCGACACCTGGAAGCCCGCGGCGACCAGCGCCGCGGTGGCCTCACCCTGTGTCATGCCGACGACATCCGGTACCTGCGCGTTGTTCGCGCCGCGCACGTACTTGTTGTCCAGCGGGGGCAACACGGGCGGCGGGAACAGCGGTATCACCGGTTTGATCGCGTTGAACCAGGTGCGCGCGGGTTCGTTACCGCCGAACAGGTTGCCGTCGCCGCAGTTGCGCAGCGGGAACGAGCAGATCTCACCCGGGGTGGGGCTGTCGCCGTAGGCGTAGACGGCGGCGGCCAGCGCGTTCGTGAAACCGAGGAAGGCCGAGGAGCGGTGGCTCTCGGTGGTACCGGTCTTGCCCGACATCGGATAGTTCCAGCCCACCGACTGGGCCGCGCCCGCCGCCGTGCCGGAAGTGTCGTCCTTGCTCATGGCGTTGGCCAGGGTGTTGGCCAGGCCGGGCTCGACGACCTGTTCGCAGGCCTGCTGGGTCAGCGGCACCTGCTTGCCCTGGCGGTCGACGACCTCCTTGATCGGGTTCGGCGGGCACCACCGGCCGCCGGAGCCCAATGTCGCCGCGACGTTGGACAGCTCGAGGGGATTGATCGCGACCGGCCCCAGGGTGAACGAGCCG
Organism: Nocardia sp. NPDC019323; assembly: GCF_044389845.1. NCBI lineage: Bacteria > Bacillati > Actinomycetota > Actinomycetes > Mycobacteriales > Nocardiaceae > Nocardia > Nocardia sp. NPDC019323. The sequence continues at coordinate 14,863 of NZ_JBIRYN010000002.1, read as the reverse complement.
AGGTTCTGTTCCTTGATCATGTCGGCCAGGCTCTGGTTGCCGTGACCGGAGGTGCCCGCCTCGGTGAACGAGCGCATGCCGAGCCGCACCGCCATGTCGACGGTCGGGGTGACGCCGACGGCCTGGATCAGCTTGACGAACGCGGTGTTCGGCGAGGTCGCCAGCGCCTCGGTCACCGACATGGGCGACTTGTACCGGCCCGCGTTCTCCACGCAGTAGGTGGCGGGCGGGCATCCGCGGGCGCCGCCGTTACCCATGCCCTTCGCCTCGAACCGGCCGGGCACGTCGAGCTGGGCGTCGATGCCGAGCCCCTTCTCCATGGCCGCCGCGGTGGTGAAGATCTTGAAGATCGACCCCGCGCCGTCGCCGACCATGGAGTACGGCTGCGGTTGCACGGTCTCGTTCGCGTCCCGGTTCAGGCCGTAGGTGCGGCTGCTCGCCATCGCGAGCACCGGGTGGGTGTCCTGACCAGGCCCCACCACGGACATGACTTCCGCGATGTTGTCCAGGTTCGGGTTCGCCGCGTCGGTCACCGCGCGCTTCACCGAGTCCTGCACGGCCGGATCGAGGGTGGTCTTGATCAGGTAGCCGCCCTTCTCGATCTGTTCGCGGCTGATCCCGGCGTTGGCCAGGTACTGCAGCGCGTAGTCGCAGAAGAAGCCGCGGTCGTTGGCCGCGATGCAGCCGCGCGGCAAGCCCTTGGGCTCCGGCAGCACGCCCAGCGGCTTGGTCTTCGCCTCGCGGAACTCGTCGGCGCGGCTGGGGATGTTCTGGATCATGGTGTCCAGCACCGTGTTGCGCCTGGCCAGCACGCCGTCGGGATTGGTGTAGGGGTTCAGCTTGGATGAGCTCTGCACCATGCCCGCGAGCATCGCGGCCTGCGAGACGTTCAGATCGGCCGCGTCGACGCCGAAGTAGGTCTTCGCCGCGTCCTGGATGCCGTAGGACGAGTTACCGAACGGGACGAGGTTGAGGTACCTGGTGAGGATCTCGTCCTTGGTCAGCTCGCGGTCCAGCGTCAGCGCCATCCGGATCTCCCGGATCTTGCGGGCCGGAGTGGTCTCGATGGCGGCGCGGCGCTCGGCGTCGGTCTTGGCGACCACGAGCAGCTGGAAGTTCTTCACGTACTGCTGGTCCAGGGTCGAGGCGCCCTGCTGGACCTCGCCGCTGGCGGAGTTGGTGAGAAACGCGCGTAGCGTGCCCTGCCAGTCGACGCCCTCGTGCTCGGCGAAGCGGCGGTCCTCGATGGACACGATCGCCAGTTTCATGTCGTTGGAGATCCGGTCGCTCGGAACCTCGAATCGGCGCTGCTCGTACAGCCAGGCGATCGGATTGCCCGCCGCGTCGACCATGGTCGACACCGCGGGCACCGTTCCCTCGACCAGCTCCGAGGAGACGTTGTCGACGGCGTCGGCGGCGCGGTTGGAGACGAACCCGAAGCCGCCGGCGAGCGGGAACAACAACCCGGCGACGAGCACGGAGGCAAGCACGCAGCTACCGGCCAGCCGCGCGAGCGTATGTGTGATCGGCACGAATCAAGACTACGGGTTGCCATTCCGGCGTTCTTGGCGGCATTTGTCCGAAGCGCGGAACTGGTTGTTCACGAGCCGGAATGGGCGTGTCGCGCGATCGCGCACGGCGTGTCGCAAGAGGGCCCGCACGCAATCTGCCTGCCCGTCCAGTGCGCGCCGGGCTTTGCATGGACGGACGTACCAAAAAATCTCGAGGTGGTCTTGCGCAAGCGCCATACCTTTACCTAGATTGAGAACCCAGTGTGATAGAGCTAACACTCAAAGTGGAATGTGGTGCACTTCGCAGCGGGGTTTGGGTGCTGCGTGGTGACAACGCGATTCTGGAGCGCCGTTGACCCGGTGTTCGGACTGCAAAGGGGCACACCAAATGCACATGACAACCCCCATCGCTCGATTGGACGTGGAGCAGGCCGAAGCGAGGATCGCCTGGGTAGCCCAGGCCCGATGCAAGGAAGTGGATCCCGATCAGTTGTTCGTCCGCGGCGCGGCGCAGCGCAAAGCGGCGACGATCTGCAGGCACTGCCCGGTGCTCATGCAGTGTGGTGCCGACGCGCTGGACAATCGCGTCGAGTTCGGTGTGTGGGGCGGCATGACGGAACGGCAGCGTCGCGCCCTGTTGAAGCAGCATCCGGAAGTGACCTCGTGGGCCGATTTCTTCCAGGCCCAGCGCCAGCATCAGGTGGCGATGTAGGCCCGGCGACGTCGAAACAGAGCCCGCGCAAGCGGGCTCAGTTTCGTTTCAGGACTGTTATTTCCGTCCGACCAATAGCGGATACGCCTAAGTATCAGGCGGTCGCGCGTGCCGTGCCGGTCAGCTGATCGCCGACGGCGCGCAGCGCGTCGAGGTCGGACACTTCGAACGGAAGCGCGGTGACCGACACGATCGGCACCCGCGGATGCGCGCCGGTGAACCGGTGCAGCAGATGCTGTTCGCGCTTGTCGGTGGCGACCCGCCGGGCGTGCACCCGCAACACCGCCGCGGTGAGCGGATCGGAGTCCGCCACCTGGTCGGCGGCGGTGAGCGCGTGATCGGCGGGCAGGGAGCTCAGCACGGGGTGGGTGCGGTTGAGCACCAGCCCCGCCAGCGGCATGCGCTCGGTGGAGAGGCGGTCGACGAAGAACGAGGCCTCGCGCAGCGCGTCCGGTTCCGGCGCGGCCACCACGATGAAGTGCGTGCCCGGCTTCGACAGCATCGCGAAGGTCCGCTCGGCCCGTTCCTGGAAGCCTCCGAACAGCGACTCCAAGGATTGCAGGAAGTTCGACGCGTCCTTGAGCATCTGGCCACCGACGACGGTGGACACACCGCGCACCGCCAGGCTCATCGCGCCGGTCACGAGCCGGGTCACGCCGCGGCCCGGAGCCATGATCACCCGGATCATCCGGCCGTTGAGGAAGTTGCCGAGTCGTTTGGGAGCGTCCAGGAAGTCGAGGGCGTTGCGCGACGGCGGGGTGTCGACCACGATCAGGTCCCATTCGCCGCGCTGGGCCAGCTGGCCCAGCTTCTCCATCGCCATGTATTCCTGGGTGCCGCCGAAGGACGAGGCGACCGTCTGATAGAAGGGGTTGGCGAAGATCTGCGCCGCCTTCTCCCCGCTGGTGTGCTCGAGCACCATGTCGTCGAACGTGCGGCGCATGTTGAGCATCATCGCGTGCAGTTCGCCTTTGGCTTCCGGGCCCAGCGCCACCCGCTGCGGGTTGTTGCCGAGGTCGGCGACGCCCAGTGACTGAGCCAGCCTGCGCGCCGGGTCGATGGTGAGCACCACGACCTTGCGCCCCTGTTCGGCGGCGCGCAACGCGATGGCGGCGGCGGTGGTCGTCTTGCCGACGCCGCCGGAGCCGCAGCAGACCACCACCCGCGCGGATGGGTCGGCGATGATCCCCGAGATGTCCAGGGGGGCAGCTAGGGGATGGGCCGGCGTGCTCATGCCCGCGCCTCGCTCGGCTCCGACAGGACCACGGGCGTGGCTGTGTCGATGGTTCGCTCGCTCATCGGACTCCCTGTGCGGTGAGGTGTTCGGCTAGTTCGTACAGCCCGCCCAGGTCCATCCCGTCGGGAAGGGCGGGCAGGTAGAGCCGGGAGATGTCGACCTTCGCCAGTTCCTCGGCGCTGTCGTCCTGTGCTTGCAGAGTGGCGGAGTGCTCGATCGTTTCGGTGAGCAGCCCCTGGAAGTCGCTGTCGGGGAGGCTGATCCCCGCGGCGTCCAGGCCGGCGCGGATGGCGTCGGCGTCCAGATCACCCTGAGCGGCCCTGGCGCGCAGCTCGGGCGGGAGCTGGCCCTCGGTCGCCCGGTTCACGATGACGGTGCCGATGCGCAGGTCCGCGGCCGTGAGTTCGGCGACGGCGTCGGCCGTCTCCTGCACCGGCAGCGCCTCCAGCAGCGTGACCAGGTGAATCATGGTCTGGTCGGAGTGCAGCAGCTGCGAGACACCCTCGGCCTGCGAGGCGATCGGCCCGCCCTTGGCCACCTCGGCCATTGCCTTGGTGACGTCGAGAAAGCCCGCGATCCGGCCGGTGGGCGGTGCGTCGACCACGATCTCGTCGTAGACGCGCTTACCGGACTTGTCCACCCGGACCGCGCACTCCTTGATCTTGCCGGTCAGGATGACGTCGCGCAGACCGGGCGCGATCGTGGTGACGAACTCGATCGCGCCCATCCTGCGCATCGCGCGGCCCGCGAAGCCGAGGTTGTAGAACATGTCGAGGTATTCGAGGAAGGCGTGCTCGATGTCCAGCGCCAGCGCGACCACCTCGCCGCCGCCGTCCGCGGTGGCGATCCGTGTCTCGGTCGGCGGCAGCGGCGGCAGATCGAACAGTTGCGCGATCGATTGCCTGCTCTCCACCTCGACCAACAGCACCCGTCGCCCGCCCGCGGCAAGGGCGAGCGCCAGCGCTGCGGCAACCGTCGACTTGCCCGTGCCGCCCTTACCGGAGACGTAGTGCAAACGGGCCTGTTCAGCGCGCTTCGGCCACCTTGCGCCCATTCCGGGCTCCTCCGAAAGCGGCACTGCAGTTGGTACTCCCACGATCGCGAGCCTATAACTGGTTCGCCGCCGCCGGGCACAGGCCGTACCAGACGGGCTGATCCCCAAGCGGTTCCCGACCCCCGCCACGAGTTGCGAGCCCACCCGCCGAAGCCCCCGATCACCGTGCGAAATCAGCAACCGAACCACGGATTCGGCGGGGGTGATACGTGGGCGGCAGCCAGTGATCAATCCGACGCCGCCGAGCCGGGCGAGACCGACCGTGCTCGTTCGCGGTGCGGTCGAATTCGCCCGACTGCCGCGCCTGCGGAGGCCTGGGCAACGGTTGGTCCGCCAGGGCGAAACGATCTTCGCTCCTCGCAGCGCGCCTCGGACACCGCACGGCCGCCGTGTCCGGATGACACCGAGGGATGCGCCCGCCGACCCCGAGGGAAACCGCGAAACCTCCGACAGCGCGATTTCCTCCCATGCGCCCAGTGCACCGCACCACCGTCTCGAGCGAAACGAGCCCGAACCCCTGCGCCTACGCGCGGAAGAGCGGACCCAGTCACCGTCGGAGGTGAACACCAGGGCGAGCGCTCACCGCCTGCGTGCTGAGCGCCCGCCACCCCGGGTTTCGGGTGAAGCGTGCCTGGTTCTGCGCCGGCGCGCCGATAGAGCCGGACCCGGTCACTCCGTGAGGCAAACGCCAGGGCGAGTGCTCACCGCCGACGTGCCCAGCGCACCCTGACCACAGGTTTCGAGCGAAGCGAGACCGAGCCTGTTCCGTTCGCGGCTCGGCTCGCGTTCGAGCGGCCGCCGCGTACGCGACGAAGGAGCAAGCGGCGGTCGCTCGAACGCGAGCCACAAAGGGGCCGCGAACACGCAGCGCCGAAGGCGCTGCAAATCAGACACAGCTACGCTCACCACATGAGTGACACGACCTTGTGGGAGTACGCGACCGTGCCGCTGCTGACGCATGCGACGAAGCAGATTCTCGATCAGTGGGGAGCCGACGGCTGGGAGCTGGTCACCGTGCTGCCCGGTCCGACCGGTGAGCAGCACGTCGCCTATCTCAAGCGGCCCAAGTAGCGAAGGAGGGTGACGCAGTGACCCAGTGGGAGAAGAACCTCGCCGAGCTCGGAATCACCCTGCCCCCGGTCGCGGCCCCGGTCGCGGCCTATATTCCCGCGATCCGCACGGGGTCGCTCGTCTACACCTCCGGTCAGCTGCCGTTCGTGAACGGCGAGCTGTCCGCGGTCGGCAAGGTCGGCGCGGAGGTTTCGGTGGAGGCGGCCAAGGAAGCCGCCCGGTTGTGCGCGCTGAACGCGCTGGCCGCGGTGCACGACCTGGTCGGGCTGTCCGCGGTGGTGCGGATCGTGAAGGTGGTTGGATTCGTCGCCTCGGCACCGGGATTCGGCGACCAGCCGGTGGTGATCAACGGGGCGTCGGAGTTCCTCGGTCAGGTGTTCGGTGACGCGGGCAAGCACGCGCGCTCGGCTGTCGGCGTGTCCGAGCTTCCGCGCAACACTCCGGTCGAGGTCGAACTGATCGCCGAGGTGCGCTAGACCGGAACTGTCGGCTCCGTTCCTACCCGAGGTTTTGCGATGACGTTGACACACCCCGCCTACGGGCAACTGCGGCAGGTCACCGAGACGGCGGCGGTGCTGCTGGCCGCCAATCCGGGCCAGATGACCTTGGAGGGAACCAACACCTGGATCCTGCGCGCGCCGGGGCGGTCGGACTGCGTGGTGATCGACCCGGGCCCGGAGGACGAGTCGCACAGCGCCGCGATCGCGGAGGCCACCGGCGGCCGGGTCGCTCTCACCCTGATCACCCACCACCATCACGACCACACCGGCGGCATCGACCGACTGGTCGAACTGACCGGGACAACGGTGCGCGCCAAGGACTCCCGCTTCTTGCGCGGCTCGGCCGCCGCCTTCGCCGACGGCGAGGTGATCGAGGCTGCCGGACTGCGGATCACCGCGCTCGAGACGCCGGGCCACACCGGTGACTCGGTGAGTTTCGTCCTCGACGACGCGGTGCTGACCGGCGACACCATCCTCGGCGCGGGCACCACCGTGCTCGGCCCGGGCGACGGCGCGCTGGCCGATTATCTGTCCTCGTTGGACCGGCTGGTCGAAGCGGGCAAGGGCAAGGCCCTGCTGCCCGCGCACGGCCCGGACCATCCGGATCTCGAGCCGGTGGCTCGGTATTACATCGCGCACCGGCACGAGCGTCTCGATCAGGTGCGGGAGGCGCTGCGGATACTCGGGTCGGACGCGGACGCGATGGCGGTCGTCCGGCGCGTGTACGCGGATGTGGACGAGCGGCTGTGGCCCGCGGCGCGCAGTTCGGTGCAGGCGCAGCTGGACTACCTGCGCGTGCACGGCTAGCCGGAACGACGAGAACGCCGGGTTCAGTGGAGCGCTGAACCCGGCGTTCTCGTCGTAGAAGTGTTACCGGGCGCGGCGGGCCAAGCGCTCGGAGTCGGAGATGAGCACGCTCTTGCCCTCCAGCCGCAGCCAGCCGCGATGCGCGAAGTCGGCGAGCGCCTTGTTCACGGTCTCGCGGGAGGCGCCGACCAGCTGGGCGATCTCCTCCTGGGTCAGGTCGTGGGTGACCCGCAGCGCGCCCGCTTCCTGCGTGCCGAAGCGCTGTGCGAGCTGCAGCAGAGCCTTGGCGACGCGGCCCGGCACGTCGGTGAAGATCAGGTCGGCCAGGTTGTTGTTGGTCCGGCGCAGGCGGCGGGCGAGGACGCGGAGCAGTTGCTCGGCGATCTCGGGCCGCTGATCGATCCAGCCCTTCAGTGCGTCGCGGTCCATCGTCACCGCGCGCACCTCGGTCACCGTGGTCGCGGTGGAGGTGCGCGGACCGGGGTCGAAGATGGACAGCTCGCCGAACATGTCGGACGGGCCCATGATGGTCAGCAGATTCTCGCGCCCATCGGGCGAACGGCGTCCGATCTTCACCTTGCCTGACGTGATGATGTACAGCCGGTCACCCGGCTCACCCTCGTTGAAGATGACATGACCGCGCGGGAAATCCACCGGCTGAAGTTGCTTGGCGAGGGCGGCCACCGCAGTGGGCTCGACGCCCTGGAAGATGCCTGCTCTGGCGAGGGCCTCGTCCACGAATGTGCTCCTTAGGGAAATGGCTCTGTACCGGACCGAAGCGACTCGGCCAACAGCGCAGTCTACGCGGCGTCACTACAGCGTAGTGACGGACACCACGTAACGAGTGGATTGCGCGACACTCGCGCCGGATCAGCTCGCGCGGGCCACATCCATCTCATCGCCGCGGGAGCGGCGCTTGCGCATCCGGGCAACGGCGGCGGGCAGACCGAGCTTCGTCAGCTCCTTCACCTCGGCGTTGCTTGCCTTGTCCAGGTACTGCTGAACCTCTTCGTCGGGTTCGAGAAGTTTGCGGAGCCGGTTCTCGACCCGCTCCATGCCCAGTGCGAACAGCATCAGCACCACTGGGAAGAGCACCACAGCGAGTCCTTGCATGACGAGCAGTAAACACCGTCGAGGTCTCAGATGGAACACGGCAACTGAACTGGAAGGGCAACGTTGTCCGGCGGTTCCGTATGGTGGACGCGTGCGTGTCTCCCCCTCCACCGCCTCCGGGAACGGGCTTGCGCCCGGCTCCGAGCCCGCAGGAACGCCGCCGGTCGCCGCCGCGGCTCCGAAACGGAAAACAAGGGCGCGACAGGCGGAAACCCGGCTCGGGCTGGTGCGCCGCGCGCGCCGGATGAACCGGGAACTGGCGACCGCCTTCCCCGACGCGCACTGTGAGCTGGATTTCACCACGCCGCTCGAATTGGCGGTCGCGACAATACTTTCTGCGCAATGCACCGACGAGCGCGTGAACCTCACCACGCCCGCGCTGTTCGCCCGCTACCCGGACGCGCGTGCATATGCCGAGGCAAATCGGGCGGAGCTGGAGGAATACATCCGGCCGACCGGATTCTTCCGAAACAAAACCTCCTCTTTGATCGGACTCGGCCAGGCGTTGCTGGAACGTCACGACGGTGAATTGCCTCACACCCTGTCCGAACTGGTCCAGCTTCCCGGCATCGGGCGCAAGACCGCCAATGTCATCCTCGGGAACGCGTTCGGGGTGCCTGGCATCACGGTCGACACCCACTTCGGCCGCCTGGTGCGCCGCTGGGGATGGACCGAGGAAGAGGACCCGGTCAAGGTCGAGCACATCGTCGGCGCGCTGATCGAGCGCAAGGAATGGACGATGCTCTCGCACCGGGTGATCTTTCACGGGCGACGCGTCTGCCATTCCCGCAAGCCTGCGTGCGGCGCGTGCGTTCTGGCCAAGGACTGTCCGTCGTTCGGGATCGGGCCGACCGATCCGGAAGCCGCGGCCAAGCTGGTGAAGGGGCCGGAGCGGGAGCATCTGCTCGAGCTGGTGGGCCGGTGAGTTCGGAGCCCTCGGGCCGAAGGAGAGCGGGACATGCGTGGCGCTGGGCGCTTGCCGGTCTGATCGTGGTGGTCGCGCTTGCGGTCGCGGTGTGGCCGCGCGGCGGGGACGACCGGACGCAGGAGCAACACCCCGCTTCCGTAGCCTCCGGCGTCTCCGCCGACCTGCGCGCCGCGGCCCATCTGCCCGACTGCCCGAGCGGCGCGGCCTCCGGTAGCGGCCCGTTGTCCGGGATGACGCTGAGCTGTCTCGCCGACGGCAGGCCGGTCGACCTGGCCGCCGCGCTGGCGGGCAAGCCCGCCCTGCTGAACCTCTGGGCCTATTGGTGCGCACCGTGCGCCGAGGAGTTGCCGTATTTGCAGCAATACGCCCAACGCGCCGGAAACGCGATTACGGTGCTGACCGTGCACAGCGACCCTGATGAGGCCAAGGCACTGTCCCGTCTGCGCGGACTGGACGTTCGATTGCCCGGCGTGCTCGACGCCGACGCGCGAGTGCGCACCGCCGTCGGCGCCCCCGCGGTGCTGCCGATCTCGGTGCTGGTGCGGGCCGACGGCTCGATCGCCGGCGTCGAGGTGCGCGCTTTCGACGGGGTGGATGACATCGCGAATACCGTCGCGGGCAAGCTCGGAGTAGCCGCGTGACGATGCGGGTGGACGAATCGATGGTGGAGGTGACGGTGCGGGCGTGCACGCGGGTCGGTGGGCGAATGCGCGGGGGAGGTGTGCGATGACCATCGAAATGCCCCCCGGCATCCCGGAATGGCTGACCCGCTCGGCCGAACCCGCCCCCGACAGCGCCGACACCCTGACCAGGGCGCGTGCGCTGCGCCGCGCCATGACCGTGACCTCGAAGCCGCGCCAAGCGGCGGTGCTGGTGCTGTTCGGCGGCTCGCCGGAGCCGGACCCGGACGCGCCGGGCGGACTGCCCGCCGACGCGGAGGTGCTGCTCACCCAGCGCGCCTCGACCCTGCGCCAGCATCGCGGTCAGGTGGCCTTCCCCGGTGGCGCGGCGGACCCGGGCGATGCCGGGCCGATCGATACCGCGCTGCGGGAGGCGTGCGAGGAGACCGGGCTCGACCGTTCCGGCGTGGAACCGTTCGCGGTGCTGCCGAAGCTGTTCGTGCCGCCGTCCCGATTCGACGTGACGCCGGTGCTCGCGTATTGGCGCACGCCGGGCGCGGTGGGGGTGGTCGACCAGAGCGAGACCGAGCGGGTGGTGCGCGTTCCGCTCGCGCAGCTGCTGGATCCGGCCAACCGCTTCTTGGTCCGCAGTCCGCTCGGTTATCAGAGCCCGGCGTTTCAGGTGGACGGGATGCTGGTCTGGGGCCTGACCGGCGGCATCATCGCCGGGATCAGCAAGGCCTCCGGCTGGGATCGCGAGTGGGACCACGATGACGTCCGTGATCTGGAGACCGCACTCGCCGCCGTAGGAATGACGTTATGAGCTCATCGGCCTGGCTCGACATCGCCGTCGTGCTGCTGGCCCTGCTCGCCGCCTCGTCGGGGTGGCGGCAGGGCGCGGTGGCGTCCGCGCTCGCCTTCCTCGGCGTGGTGCTCGGCGCGGTCGCGGGCATCCTGATCGCGCCGCACATCCTGGTGCACGTCGACGAGGGCCGCACCAGGGTGCTCACCGGCGTGCTGCTGATCGTGGTGCTGGTGATCGTCGGTGAGGTCGCGGGCATGGTGCTCGGGCGCGCCGCGCGCAGCGGCATGCGTCATCCGTTCACCCGCAGCGTGGACAGCGTGGTCGGCGCGGTGCTGCAGGCGGTCGCCGTGCTGGTCACCGCCTGGTTGCTGGCGTTGCCGCTCGCCACGTCGTCGCAGCCGGCCATCGCCACGGCGATCAACGGCTCACGGGTGCTCGCCGACGTCAACGACGTCGCGCCGAACTGGCTGCGCAAGCTGCCCAACGAATTCTCCAAACTGCTCAACACCTCCGGTCTGCCGGATGTGATCGGACCGTTCGGGCGGGCGCCGATCGCCGCCGTCGAACCACCCGATCCGAGCGTGCTGGCCAGCCCGGTCGCGGCCTCGCTGCAGCAGAGTGTGCTGCGCATCCGCGGTGTCGCGCCGAGTTGCCAGCGGGCGCTGGAGGGTTCGGGCTTCGTGATCGCCCCGGAGCGCGTGATGACCAACGCCCACGTCGTCGCGGGCACCACCAGTGTCGACGTGGACACCGCCTACGGCTCGCTGCCCGCGTCGGTGGTGCTGTTCGATCCGTTCACGGATGTCGCGGTGCTCTCGGTGCCCGGCCTCACCGCTCCGGTCGTGCCCCAGGCGCCGTCACCCGCTCGTACCGGCGACAGCGCTATCGTGCTCGGCTATCCGGGTGGTGGCCGGTACACCGCCAGCGCGGCCCGGATTCGCGAGACTCTGGACCTGACCGGACCGAATATCTATCGCGACGGAACGGTGAAGCGGGAGGTGTACACCGTCCGCGGCCTGGTGCAGGCGGGCAATTCCGGTGGGCCGCTGGTGGATACCGAAGGGCAGGTGCTGGGGGTCGTCTTCGGCGCCGCGGTGACCGACAACGACACCGGTTATGTGCTGACGCTCAACGAGATCCGCTCCGAACTCGACGCTTCGCAGCGTTCCGACGGTCCGGTGGCCACCGGAGCGTGCGTGCTGAGCTGATCGGCGGTGCTCAGCGCGACGGCAGGCCGTACCACTGGAATGGTGCGGTGGCGTCGCGCTGATACCGCGTAACTCCTTCGGCGGCAGTGAGACTGCAAGCGACCGGCGAACGCGGGGATCGCTGCGACCCCGGCCGTGAACCCAGCGGCCGGGAGTGCATCGCGAAGGGGTTCAGCCGAGGAGTTCGGCCAGTCGCTTGGTCACGGCGTCCGGGTTCTCCTGGTGGGCGAAGTGCCCGGCCGCCGGGATGCCCACCAGCCGCCGTTCCGGCGAAAGGTGCGGGTCGCGACGGAAAGTTCCCGGCAGCACATACGGGTCCAATTCGCCGCGCATGGCCAGGACCGGGATGCGGACGGGTTCACGCATGGTCGCCATGAACCGGCGGCCGTCCGGACGCCACTGGCTGCGGAAGGCCCAGCGCTGGTACTCCAGCGCGCAGTGCGCGGCGCCGGGGATCCGGATCGCCGACCGCATCCGCTGGGCGGTGTCGATGAATTCTTCGGTGCCCGCCCATCCCGCGCTCACCCGCTGGCGCAGCAGCCGTTCCACTTCGAAGCCGTCGTCGGTGGTCAGCAAGTGCTCGCCGTACCGGGGCAGCTGGTAGCGAAGGAAGTTCGGCAGCCAGGCCGCGCGCTGGCGGCGGTTGCGCAGCACGGCGCTCTTGAGCGCGGACGGATGCGGCGAGCCGACCAGCGCGATCGAGCGGACCAGCCGCGGATGCAGCACCGCCGTGGTCCAGCAGACCAGCCCGCCTTCGGCGTGCCCGGCCAGCGTCGCCTCGGTGTAGCCGAGCGCCCGGATCAGCCCGGCGACGTCACCGGCGAGCGTCCAGCCGTCGTATCCGCGCGGCGGCTTGTCGCTGTCGCCGTAGCCGCGCAGGTCGACGGCCACGGCGCGGTAGCCGAGTTCGGCCAGGCCGGTGAGCTGGTGCCGCCAGGACCACCAGAAGTCCGCGAAGCCGTGCAGCAACACGACCAGCGGAGCATCGGACCGCTCCGGCGCCGCGTCGACGACGTGGAATCGGATGCCGTTGGCGTGCACGTCCCGATGCGTCCACGGTCCGTCGTAACGGACGCTGGACGGATCCGGAAGCAAGTTCGCCGACACGCCGATGGAGCCTAGTAGCCGCCGTACCGGCTCGCGAACGCGCGCCTACGAAGTCCGCTTCTCCAGCGCGAGGCGGTCGTCGTGCGCGGCGGCGCCGAGGCCGTGCGGCAGCACCGTGCGCGCCTGCTTGAGCGAATCGATCGTCTTCTCCGGCGCGCGCAGTTTCTTCACCCTGCGGTAGCCGAGGAACGCCAGCACCGCGGTGGCCACGACCATCAGCAGGAAGACGATCAGGAAGGCCGCCCAGCGCGCCAGCCACACATCGAGCAGTTCGCCGAGGAAGAAGAAAAAGAAGAACGTGCTGAACAGCAGCACGGTGAGCGCGAGGATGAAGTAGACGCTGCCCTGCAGGCCCTTCTTGATCTCGCCGGTGACCTCGGCCTTGGCCAGTTCGACCTCGGCGCGGACCAGGGTCGACATCTGCTCGGCGGCGTCGCGCACCAGCGTCCCGAAACTGGCGTTGCCGAGCGGATCGGCATCCGTGAGGGGAATGGAGGTGACGGTCCGACCGCCCTGCGCGTCGCTCCCGTTACCGCCGTGGTTGAAACTCACTTGGTCGACCCTTCTCCCTGTCCCGGCACTGCTTCAACTCCCGTTCGATCGGCGGTGCTCCCGGTGCCCTCCGTGGTCACGCAGGCTACCGCCTCCGGGCGGATCGCTCGCGCCGCCGTCTTGTTCACGTTGTAGCGCACGGGCGTCCCGCCGAGCCTGGTGGACACGCCCACGCCGCAACAGTAGCGCCGAACCGGCGAGCGACGCCGCCATTGATGTCACCAACACGGCGGCCTTCGCCAACTCGACGGCCGACTCGCCCGCGACATCGGTGAGCGCGAGTTCCGCCACGAGAAGGCTAACCGTGAACCCGATCGCGCCCAGCACCGAGAGGGCGAACATGTCCCGCCAGCCGAGACCGCTGGGGCGCGTCGCGACGCCAGAGCGGATTGCCAGCCAACTGATCCCGAAGATCCCCAGTGGCTTGCCCACCAGCAGGCCCAGCATGACCGCCAGCGCGAGCCGATCGGTGAACAGATCGCCGAAAACCGTGGGATTGAACGGGACCCCCGCGGCGAACAGGGCGAACAGCGGAACGCACAATCCGGCCGACACCGGTTGGAAGATGTGCTCGAGCCGGGTGGCGGGCGCTTCGGGTTCCCCGGAATCCGGACGCACCCGGGTGAGCAGGCCGAGCGCGACGCCGGCCAAGGTGGGGTGGATACCGGCCTCGTGCAGCGCGTACCAGGACACCAGCGCCAGCGGTACATAGAGCAACGGTGTGCGGATGCGGGCGCGTTGCCCTGACGCCCACCCCGCGAAGCATCCTGCGGCGACCAGCAGCCACAGCAGCGACACCGTGGTGGTGAACAGCACCGCGATCAGGATGATCGCCATCAGGTCGTCGACCACGGCGAGGCTGAGCAGGAACACCCGCGCGCCCGCCGGGATGCGGGAACCGGTCAGCGCGAGCACGGCGAGCGCGAACGCGATGTCGGTGGCGACCGGGATGGCCCAGCCGCGCTCCATGCCGGGTATCCCGAACCCGACCACCGCCGCGATCAGCGCGGGAGTCAGCACGCCACCGACCGCGGCGACCACCGGAAGCGCGGCGCGTCTGCGGTCGGCGAGTTCGCCGACGACCAGTTCGCGTTTGAGTTCCAGCCCGGCGACGAAGAAGAACACCGCGAGCAGACCGTCCTCGGTCCACTCGGCCAGGGTCAGGTCCAAGTGCAGCGGCGGTATGGCGAGGACCGTCTCGGTGACCGTCAGATAACTGGCACCCCAGGGCGAGTTCACCCACAGCAACGCGATCGCCGCCGCGATCAGAAGCAGTGCGCCGCCGAAGGTTTCCGTGCGGAGGTAACGGGACAGTTCCGAGCGCACTTGCGTGATCACGGGAAACCTTTCGGCCGGTGGTCGGGCGGACGCGGAGGCGGCACCCCACCGGAGTCGGCTGAACGGGTGCGCGACCGCTCGCCGACCAGACTTCCCGGCACACCTTAGGCAATCTTAACGGCCGCGGCCGGTGACGGATCCCGCCACCGGCCGCGTTCAGTGCTGTGCGGTCAGTTCTTGCCCGCTCGGATCGATTCGAAGACGCTCGGGTCGACGAGGGTGGAGGTGTCGCCGAGTTCGCGTCCTTCGGCGACGTCGCGTAGGAGGCGGCGCATGATTTTGCCGCTGCGGGTTTTGGGG
>NZ_JBIRYN010000001.1:1015438-1573406 GCF_044389845.1 Nocardia sp. NPDC019323 | reverse complement strand
GTGCACGGACCATCGGCCAGCACCTGACCACGCTCCACCCGCTGACCCTCATCCACAATCGGACGCTGGTTGGAACACGTGCCCTGATTCGACCGAGCGAACTTGCGCATCCGATAACTGCGCCGGGTTCCGTCGTCGGCCATCACGGTGACGTAGTCGGCGGAAACCTCTTCCACCACACCGGCCTTCTCGCTGACGACCACATCTCCGGCATCGATCGCCGCGCGCAACTCCATACCGGTACCGACCAGGGGCGCTTCCGATCGGATCAGCGGAACGGCCTGCTTCTGCATGTTCGCGCCCATGAGGGCGCGGTTGGCGTCGTCGTGCTCGAGGAACGGGATCATGGCCGTCGCGACCGACACCATCTGACGCGGCGAAACGTCCATATAGTCGATATCGGCGGAGGCGACGAGCTCTACCTCGGAGTTCTTGCGGCGCACCGGGATGCGCGCGTTGACGAACCGTCCGCCGGCGTCGAGCGGCTCGTTCGCCTGCGCCACGACGTGCAGGTCTTCCTGGTCCGCGGTGAGATAGTCGATCTCGTCGGTGACGCGGCCGTCGACCACTTTCCGGTACGGGGTCTCGATGAAGCCGAACGGATTGACTCGCGCGTACACCGACATGTAACCGATCAGGCCGATGTTCGGGCCTTCCGGGGTCTCGATCGGGCACATGCGGCCGTAATGGCTGTAGTGCACATCGCGGACTTCGAGGCTGGCGCGCTCCCGGGACAGACCACCGGGACCGAGCGCGGACAGGCGGCGTTTCTGGGTCAGGCTCGCCAGCGGATTGCGCTCGTCCAGGAACACCGACAGTTGCGAGGTTCCGAAGAACTCCTTGAGCACCGCGACGACCGGGCGGATGTTCATCAGCGTCTGCGGCGTGATCGCCTCGATGTCCTGAGTGGTCATCCGCTCGCGGACCACACGCTCCATCCGCGACAGCCCCAGCCGGATCTGGGATTGGATCAGCTCGCCGACGGTGCGCAGCCTGCGGTTGCCGAAGTGGTCGATGTCGTCGACCTCCACCCGGACCTCGACGCCACCCGGGGCGGTCATGGTCTTCTCGCCCGCGTGCAGACGCAGCAGGTATTCGATGATCGTGACGATGTCGTCCTCGGTGAGCGCCAGTGAGCCGCCGCCGGTGCGGATGCCGAGTTTCTTGTCGATCTTGTAGCGGCCGACGCGCGCCAGGTCGTAGCGCTTCTCCTTGAAGAACAGGTTCTCCAACAGGTTTTGCGCGGACTCCTTGGTCGGCGGCTCACCCGGACGCAGCTTGCGATGGATATCGAGCAGCGCCTCGTCGGTGCCCGCTGTGCCGTCCTTCTCCAGGGAGGTCATCATCACTTCGGAGAAGCCGAAGCGCTCGACGATCTGCTCACTCGTCCAGCCCAGCGCCTTCAGCAGGACCGTGACCGGCTGGCGGCGCTTGCGGTCGATGCGCACACCCACGGTGTCGCGCTTGTCCACGTCGAACTCCAGCCACGCACCACGCGACGGAATGACCCGCACACTGTGCAGATCCTTCTCCGTGCCCTTGTCGACCGTGTGATCGAAATACACACCCGGCGAACGCACCAACTGCGACACCACGACCCGCTCGGTGCCGTTGATGATGAACGTGCCCTTATCGGTCATCATCGGGAAATCACCCATGAAGACCGTCTGGCTCTTGATCTCACCGGTGTTGTTGTTGATGAACTCCGCCGTCACGAACAACGGAGCCGCATACGTCATGTCCTTGTCTTTGCACTCATCGATCGAGGCCTTGACCTCCTCGAAGCGGGGATCGGACAGCGTCAGCGACATGGTTCCCGCGAAGTCCTCGATCGGGCTGACTTCCGCGAGCAGCTCCGCCAGTCCACCCGCGCCGGATTCCCCGCGCGCGGTCGCCCGTTCGCGCCAGGCGGGCGCGCCGATCAACCATTCGAACGAATCGGTCTGGATTTCCAGCAGGCCCGGAACCTCCAGTGGCTCGCGGATCTTCGCGAACGACAGGCGCTTCGGCGCGCGGGAGACTCCGGCATCGACGGGCGTCGCGGTGTAGACGTCGGTCTGACTCGAGACTGTCAAGATGCGTCCTTCCAGCACCTCGTGACGCCCACACGGTCGCGTGGGCGTCACGGTATCTGCTTGTCCTGTGGTCGGTATTTCTCATGGCGCACCGTGCTGGACAGTGTCCGAACGTGGCTCGACAACAACGGGTGGAAGGCGGCACGCAGATTGTGCCGCTTCCACAGTCAATTCGTATTTCGAGAGTTGGACAGCACGCGACCCGGCGCGACGTCCTAAGTTACACCCGAATTAGACCGATGTCGAGGACATCAAAAAATAGACACATGATTTCTTGTGTCTTCCCGTATTTATAGTGACATCTGGCTACACCGTTCGTCAAGTCTATTAGCGGTAATTCGCCAGGGTTACTCCACCGTGGCCGCTGCGGCCTCTGATGCGGCCGGTTTCCGGGTGGTCCGGACGACCGTCGCCGCGACGACGGCGAAGACCGCGCCGCACCAGAACGCCTGCGCGGGCCGGCCGGTGTGGCCGACGACGACTGCGGCGGCGGCGGGGCCGAGAACCGCGCCGATGTTGAACGCGGTGGTGGCCAACGCACCGGCGATCCGCGGCGCGGCGGGCGCCGCGGCCTGCACGATCGTCGTGATCAGTGTCGATCCCACTCCGAACGCGACCGCCCCGGACGCGGTCGCCATGACCGCCACGCCGAGCAGGGTATGGGCGGTCAGAGCCGCCAGCAGCCACACGGCCACGAGCCCCATCGTTCCGAGCGCGACGATCCTTTCGCGATGACGGTCGCTGTATCGGCCGGTGAGCGTCACGCCGGCGAACGAGCCGAGGCCGAACAAGGCCAGCACGATCGGAGCCCAGCGGGCGCCCGCGTCGGCGAGCCCGGTGGTGACCGAACCGAGGAACGTGAACCCCGCGAAGGTCGCCGCGTTGACCAGGACGGCGACCAGGACGGCGGCGCGGACCGGACGTTCGCCGAGCACGGTCCACTCCCGCAGGAGGGAGGGTTGCGGTGCGATCGGCCGATCATCGGCGCGCAGCGCACCGGGCACCATCGCCCACACCGGGATCACCGCCGCACCGCTGACGATCGCGACGGCCACGAACGCGGCACGCCATCCCCACAGCTGCCCCAGCACAGTGCCGGCCGGAACGCCCGCGATGCAGGCGACGGTCACTCCGGACACCACCACCGAGGTCGCGCGCCCCACCACGCCCGGGCCGACCAAGCCCGGCAGAGCGGCCAGCGCGATCGCCAGGAATCCGGCGTTGGCGACGGCCGCGACGACCCTGGTCATCAGCAGCACGGTGAAATCGCTGGTCGCCGCGCCGACGACATGAGTGACGCAGAAGACCGCCAAGAACGCCGCCACCGAATGCCGGACCGGCAACCTGCCCGCCGCCATCGCCATCAGCGGCGCGCCGAGCACCATGCCCGCCGCGAACAGCGAGGTCAGCAGACCGGCGGCCCCGAGCGAAACCCCGACGTCGGCGGCGATGCGCTCCAACAGGCCGGACACCATGAATTCGGACGTGCCCTGCGCGAACACCGCCACAGCCAGCACGAACACCACAATGGGCATGAAAGGAACTCCCCGGAAGAGAGGGCGCCACGCAGCAGCCAGGACGCCCGAGATGGTCGCGCAATCGGGAGAACCGTCACCCGATGCGGAGAAACCAGCATTGTCCGGCGTCGCGAAATACCCACGGGCCGCATTTCGGCCGGCGGTTGCGCATTCACAACGCCGCCCGGCACGGATGCCGGGCGGCTACCGTCTGGACGCCTCCGGAGAATTCACGACCTCACCATAACAACGCACCCGGACGAGTCCAACGCGATTTTCACCGCCCCCGTAGACGCGCTATGGCGGCGCGGTTCGCGGACGGATCGAGCGTTATGGCCGCCGCCCACACGTGCGCCGCGACGGCGCGCTGGTCGAAGAGGGCTACCCAAGCGTCGGTGGAGTCGCGGGTGTCGCTCACCCAGGTGGGTGTCGGTCCCAGTTCGGGCAGGTGGGTGTAGGTCAGCGACGTGTAGGCGCGTGCTCGGGCATCGAATATGGTTGCCGCGCAGACCCGGTCGGCTGTGGGGCGTTCGCTCAACCGGCCGGCCTGCGCGGCCTGAATCGCGTCTTGGGGGACGTCGTCGGTGAACAGCTCGCCCACCGTCAGGTAGGCGAACCCGAAACCCCATATGCGGCCGGTGAATCTCCGGATCATCCCTTCGGCCGAATCCAGGATGGGGGAGCGTTCGGCATCGGGATCGAGGGTTATAGGGGTGTGTGCCGCGTCGTGCGCGGTGGGGTTCTCGGTGCGGGCGAATCCCCAGAAGTGCACGGTGTCGATATCGGGCGCGTCCGCTCGGCGCTCGGCGAGCATGGCCGCGAGCATGGCGTCGATCGTGGTCCTGGGTGGGTATCGGATGGCGGCACTCGTCGGCTTGCGTGATTCGGGTCGTCGATTTCGGCGCTTGGACATTCGGCTCTCGGTTACCTGTGCGAAGTAGGGGATCAGGCCGTCTCATCCGGCCGGCGCGGGACGGGAAGGTCCGCGGCGCGCGCCCCGTGGGCGGGCAGCAGAACATTCCAGAACTCGGCGCGGACCGCGTCCCACAGCCGGAAGTGGCGCGGGAACCATTCACGGACCTGCGCCAGATCCGGCAGTGCGCGCTCGTCGAAGGCGACGAAACCGTTCTGGCCCAGCGGAACCGGCACCGTGTCGCCGTTGTTGCGCAGCCGGTAGGCGGGCGTGGGGTCGGAGGCGTCGCGGAAGAACACGATCTCGATGCGACTTCCCACCACCCGCCAGGAAGCCTGTACGGCTCCGATCATGGTGCGATGCAAACGGCTCACCCCCGCGCCGCGTCCGGTGGGGCCGCCAACGCCGACAACTGCTCCAGCACCGCTTGGATCGTGTGCACGTCGAGCACATGGTCGGTGTCGCCGCTGTCGTCCTGTGACGGGAACCCGATCCCGCGCGCGGCGGCGCGTTCCCGGTGGCTCACCGCCTGCGGTGTCAGCCGTCCCGTGATCACAAGCGTGCGGTACGCCGCCGCCTTCCACGCGCACCGCTCGATCCGGCAGGTCAGGTGCGCCCGCATCTGCTCGTGTGCCAGCCGGACGTCGGCGCGCGCGCAGATTCCGGGCGGGACGAACAGGCCCTCCGTCACTCCGTGCCGGTGTGATCCGGTGCCGGGAACCGTCGACCGTAGATCATGCGTATTCGGCTCCGGCGCGCGGGAATTCGTGACGAATTCGAGTTCCGTTCCAGGTTGTTCGGTCATGTGCATATGCTGCGAACGTGCTCACGACGGGGAGCTCGAATCGGCCGGTGCCCAGCAATCGGCGCGTACGCGCTGATCGCCTCCCGAGTGGGCGGACATCGATTCTCGCCGTGGGAAAAAGCAGGTCACACCGTGGGATAGCAGGGGAGGACGCAACGGAAATGGTCGGTACCAAGTCGGACTTCAGCCGGACGACGCTGCCGCGTCGCCAGTTGGGACGCGCACTGCGCGACGCGCGTCAGGCCAACGGTTACACCCTCGAGCAGGTAGCCGAAGTCCTGGAGATCAGCCGATCCTCGCTCGGGCGGCTGGAGTTGGGGCAGAACGAGAAGATCAAAGTTCGGGACATCGAGTACATCTGCCAGTACTACGGGCTGCCGGACGAGCGGACCGAGTACTTGAAATCGCTGGCCGAGCACGCGCGTGTGAAACCGTGGTGGGAGGACTTCCGGGATCTGGTGCGGCCCGGGTTCAACACGTATCTGCAATTAGAGGCTGCGGCAACAGATTTGCACTTCTTCCAGACGCTTATCATACCGGGCCTCTTGCAGACTCCCGACTATGCCCGCAGTGTGCGATCCTCTGCATCAAGGGGCTCGTCCGAAGAGGTCGACTGGCTGGTGGAACGGAGAATCCAGCGATCAGCGATACTCACTCGCAAGCACAAGCCGATGCAGGCTGAATTCCTGGTGCATGAGTCGGCTCTGCGTACCGTCGTCGGTTCTACCCGGATCATGTCTTCGCAATATCGTCATCTTGCCGACATGGGTACGCGGGAGAACGTCTCGATCCGGGTAGTTCCCTTCGCTGCTGGCTTCCCGGGCGGGTTGGCGGTCCCGCCGTACATCATCATCGACTTCCCTCATGACGAGCCGTCTGTCGTCTACACCGAAGGTGCCATAGGCACAATGATTTTCGAGGAAGCGGACGATGTGAACCGCTTCCGGGTGATCCACGCAGCCGTCAATGGTGCTGCACTCGACGAGCAACGATCGAGAGATCTGCTCAGGAATATGGCCAGGAGATACGAATAATGAAGGTCGACCTATCCGGAGCGAAGTGGTTCAAGTCTGTCCACAGTGGTGAGGCCGATGCATGCGTGGAAGTCGCGTGGCTCGCGGCTGGCCACGTCGGTGTCCGCGATTCGAAGGACCCGATCGGGCCAGCGCTCGTCTTCACGCCGGACCAATGGGACGCCTTCACGGCCAGCGTCGGCGCGGGCGGGTTCGACCTGGCATTTGATATGTGACCTCGCGGTAGCCGACAGACGGCCTGGACTTCTGCTCCGCAGCCGAAGTCCAGGCCGTATCCATCGCGACGTGAGCGACGTAGCGCTTTACCGGCGCATCCGGTTCAGCGGCGGCTGAGCCAGACCGCTGCCAGCGGGTACGGGGCGATGATCGGAGTTCCGGCGATATTCACCGTTCCGCTCCAAAGCCCCTGCCGCGGGTCGATGTCATGCAGGTCGAGGCCGAGCGGCACGAAGTCGAACGAAACATAGGTCTCGTCCGGGCCGACCGGCGTCTGATGCCCGCTTCGGCTGGAGGCGCCGCAAATCAGCGTCACAGTGCTGCCATCCCCGAAGACTTGCAGGTCGCAGTTCTCGATCGGCGACCCGATCACGTTGGAGGGGCCTCTCCCGATGTGGTAGGTCCCCGGCGGAATGACGCCGTTGCGCGGGAACTCCGGATCGTCGGCGGAGGCGACGGCGGGAGCGATCGAGACTGCGGCGGCAGCCAGCGCGAACCCGGCCACGATCTTGCCGAACTTCATGATTCCAACCCCTTCGAATCTGCGTCGAACTCAGTCCTATGTCCTAGCTTTCGTCCATCTCGTTACTGCCCTGCCACCATAGATCCGTCTCCAAACCCGCACGCCCGACTACGGAGAGCCCTGCCGCCCCCCAGCCCACCGCTGCCCCACGCGCCCGAGATCAGGGCGCCCGCTGACCAGCGCGACCAAAGAGCGCCGGACATGCCGTCTGCTACTGTTGGCGCACTTGAGTCGTCACGGGTCGAGAGGGTGGGGATGAGTCGTCGAATCCTGTTGGCACTGCTCATCGGTGCACTGGCGACCGGAACCGTGGGATGCGAGGACACCACGACCGGATCGCCCACGACGGGGGTCAGCACTACGGCACAGGCTCTGTTCAACCCGTGCACGGGGATCCCCGACGAGGCGCTGCGGGCGGCTGGCGTCGATCCAGCCACAGAAGAGTCCGGCATCGCCGGGGTACACCAGTCTGGCTGGGAAATCTGTAACTGGGATGGACCCAAGTACTTCATCACAGTTTTTTCCACTGGCCGCACGGTTGCGGAGTTCGAGAAAAAGCCAGGAAACGTCGATTTCCAGGACGTCACAGTGGCCGGTCGCACGGGGCGGCAATTCCGGGTCGAGGGCGCTTCGAAGTACCTCGATTGCGATGTGCTGTTTCCGGCTGCACAAGGGGTCGTGCAGCTGAAGGTCTTGAACCGGGCGGGTATGGACGGACTCGAGGATCCTTGCGTAATCCTGCGACGGGTCGGCATCTCGATCGTGCCTGCGCTACCACATTGATCAGGGGGTTCATATGAGCGAGAACAATGCGGACCTGTGGAGTGGGTTGGCGGGCCGAGCCCGAGCCGGAGAGCTGTACCTCGACGACGAGAGCGCTGCTTATCACTGCGCGAAGGCGTGTGACCAGCGTATCGCCGACTTGCAAGAAATGCGGAGGTTTACCGCTGTCGCACAGAGCGTTTCGGGCTTCGGTGACTTTGCCATGGCGGAGAAGCTGGTCGGCAAGTTCCTGAAGCAGGCCAGCGGTGACCCGAATTCGATCGATCAGATCATCCTCGAGCACATCGAGACCGTGAAGAACATGCGTGAGGTCATGGCGATCTCGTTCAAGCGCATCACCGGGCAGGACATCGAGAACGCGACGCAGTTCGCGAACACCACCGAGCAGGTGCGCTGATGGTCAATCCGTTCGAGAGACTGAAAGTTCTGGAACTCGACTACGGGCAGCTCGGTTCGACTGTGCTGCGCAACGTCACCAATTGGATCTCGGGTGAAGAGTTGCAGCCCGAGGTGAATGTGGCCGGGGTGCAGGACAAGTACAACCAGCAGCGTGACGGCGTGCGCAGCCGAGCGGCCGGTGTCGGGTTCCAGGGCGAATTCCGGCCGCGGGAGGTTCTCGACGCCGACGAGTTCGAGCGGCACGATGTCGCGACGCTGCGCGGCAAGGTCGATCAGATCGATCTGAAAGCGGTCACCGATCTGGTAACCGCGTGGAACACCATCGCTGATCGGCACCAAACCTCTCTGGATACCTTCACGAAGGCGATGGCGCGGGCCACCGATGGCAGTGTGTGGCGGGGTGAGTCGCGCAACGCCGCAGCCAGTGCGGTCGCCGACTATGCCGCCCAAGGTGCGCAGGTCTCGAATGCGGCCCGGCTGACGGGCAACAAGCTGTCCGAGTTGCTGACCGGGCTGGAACCGACCAAGCAACTGGTCCCGCACGCGCCGGAGCACCGCAGTGGAATCGGCAACGCCCTCGCCTTCGTCGCCGGACGCGGATGGCGCAACGACGACGTCGCCGAGTACAACGCGAAGACCGAAGCATTGCGGGTGCTGCGAACCGTGTACGCCCCGGTTGTCATGGAATCGGATACCAACGTGCCCGTGATTCCGCGTCCGGCTTCCACCACGAATCCGGGCGGCGCAGACGACGGCACCAGCCCGCGAGGGACGAACAGCGGCAGTCAGAACCCCTCAGGGACTTCGTCGCCCAGCTCGGAGCCTTCCGGCAAGAATCCCACCGAGGATCCGGCGACTCAGTCCAGCGATCAACCCTCGGACATCGCCTCGGAGAAACCGGAGTCGACGGACACCGACCCGGCGTCCACTACGCAGGAATCGACGACCCCGGCGTCCACCACTCCGGCTTCGACAACGCCTGCGTCCACGACGCCTGCGCCGAGCACATCGCCGCACAGTCCTGGCAGCCCGCACCTGAGCACGCCGAGTAATCCCGGAACGCCGGGCGGACCCGGTGTCTCGATGCCGTCCAAAGGCACGCCGAGCAATCCCAACGCCGTCTCGGCCGCAGCCGCACGCACGGGTGCCTCGCCCGGCCGCGTCGGTGCCAGCGGCATGAGCGGAATGGCGCCCGGTGCGCGCGGCGGCAAATCCGATGAGGAATCGACCAAGGGCATCCCGGATTACCTGATCACTCAGGAACACGGCGACGAGCTCACGGGGCTGGACCAGCTGCCGAGGACGGTTCCGCCGGTCATCGGCGACAACCCGCGATAAGGACCTCACCCATGCCCGAGGTGCAGAACTGGCGATTCACCGCGCTCGAATTCCGGACACTGTGGGAGTCCACCGGACGGGATGTGCTGCCGTATCCCTTGCAGCACCAGTACACGACCGAGTTCCGCTCGGAGAGTCTGCGGTTGCGGCAGGCCGCCGCGCAGTCGCTGCGCCCGCGCATCGATGACGAGTTGTTGCGCGCGGTGGAAGTGCTGCTGGCTCCGGAGGCGAGGGTGGAGGTGGCCGGATTCGCCGGTAGACGCCGCGACCGCAGGCTGCGGGCCCATGCGGGGGTGCACTACGAACACGGCGCGATCGCGGTGCAGGAACCAGGACCGGAACCCGGACACGGCGGTGACGTGGTGCTGACGTTGCTGCCCGCCGGTGCGGTGGCGCGAGCTGTGGTCGACGTGTTTCCCGCCTGTGCTCCGGGGAAGGGCAAGCAATTGCAAGCCTCCACCGAGGAGTTGGCGCGGCCGAGACCGCCGGTCCGGGACGCGTGGCGGCCGACGCCACGGGAGGAGTTCGAGCGGTTCTTCACCCGCGCCATGACCTTGATCGGGCACGTCGGCGTCTACGCGATGGGCAGCGTCGACAACCGGCATACGCACGGCCGCAAGGATTTCCAGCTCAACGACGTCGAGAACGACGGTCGCTACGTCACCTTCGGCACCGACCTGCTGACGATCAAACCCACCACCCCTGAGCGCATCGCCGCCACCTTGCAACAGATGATCGTCAGAACCGTCAAGGAAGTGCGCGGCGGCGTCCACCTACCGTATTGACCGGAGTGGCCGGGCAGGTCATCTACTATTGCGGCATGCCCGAGCGGCCCGACCTTCCCGAGTACATGATCTGGGAGGAGTTGGAGCGACTCCCCGAGGAGATCGCGAGTCAGATCGAGTTGTGGAACGGTCGCGTGGTCTGGGTTCGCCGCGGTCCCTCCGAACATCAAACGTTCACCAATTTGATGTGGAGCGCCTTGCGCCGCTGTGCCGGGCAAGACATGTCCGTGCGCACACAGCATTGCTGGCGTGTCACGACGGAGACGAATGTCTTTCTGGGCCGCAGTGGTAAATCCGATTTCCTTACTCCCGACTTTCTCGCGCACAGGTGTCTCGAAACCCCGTACCAGGATGTCCGTGGCGGCGACGTCTCGCTGGTCGGGGAGGTTTTGTCGCCGTCCGACACCCAGGCTGATATCGAGGCGAAGAAGGTTCGATACGCGAGCGCCGGAATTCCGTGTGACTCTGGCTCGCGAAGCGAGCGCTATCGCCATTGTGCGTGCCTACGCGGTCGAGACCGGGCATGCTCAGCTTCCGGAGGGGGTTCATCCGCTCCACGCGTCCAACTACCTCATGGTCGGCGAATGGACACCCGGTGATTCGGGCGGCATCGAGATCGACTTCCCGTTCCCGATCGCCATTCCCTGGTCCGAACTCGAATTCTGAACCAGATGGGGGCAGGTGGCCTGCGGTCGGAACGAAGTCGGCACCCGCGGTCCTGAATCGGGTCGGAGAGTCGATCACTGCAGCGTCGCACGACGACACCGAACGTCCGCCCGTCTTCTCGGTGCAGGCCGGGACCCGGATCAACCCGGGCGACGAGCGGACGTTCGGTGGTGGGGGTCGGCTCCGCCGGAGGGGGGACGGCGGATGCGACGCCCGTGTCCCGCGGGGTCCGGACCGCGGGACAGGCTGCGATGGTCAGACGTTCGCGTAGGCCAGCGAGGGGACGCGCTGGATGGCGAACGAGGACCGCAGGTAGAACCACCAGGTGACGGCGGCCATCACCAGGAACGCGCCGGCGTAGGCCCAGAACGCGGGAGCCATGCTGTGCAGGTGGGTGTTGGACAACCGCAGCGCCTGCTGCAACAGCCAGCCACCGGAGGCGCCGACCGCGCCGATGACGCCGATCGCTGCGCCGGCTTGGCGTTTGGCGGAGACGGCGGCTTCGGCGATGTCGATGCCGTGCTCGGCGGCGTACTTCTTGGACTCGGCGCTGAAGATGGTCGGGATCATCCGGTAGGTCGAGCCGTTGCCGATGCCGGTGAGCACGAACAGCAGCAGGAACGCGACCAGATACAGCGGGAAGCTCTTCAGTTCCAGCGCGGCCATGATCAGCGCGACCGCGATCGCCATGCCGCCGAACACGTACAGGGTGATCTTCGCGCCGCCGACCTTGTCCGACACCCAGCCGCCGAACGGCCTGCTGAACGACCCGACCAGCGCGCCCAGGAACGCCAGGTTGCCGAGCGTGGTGATCCAGCCGATCTTGGCCAAGTCGGGGAAGTTGGCCTTGATCAGGGTCGGGAAGGCGAAGGAAAAGCCGATGAACGAGCCGAAGGTGCCGATGTAGAGGATCGCCATCACCCAGGTGTGCCGGTTGGTGAGCGCGAGCCGGTAGGACTTCCCGTCGGACTTGGCGGTGGCGATGCTGTCCATGTAGCGCAGCGCGCCGAACGCGGCGGCCAGGATGAACGGCACCCAGACCAGCACCGACAGTGTGATGCCGAAGCGATAGCCGCCCGGGTCCTTGGCCATGATGTGGGTGCCGAGGGTGATCACCAGCGGCAGGATCAGCTGGGTCTGGGCGACGCCGAGGTTGCCGCCCGCCGCGTTGATGCCAAGGGCCGCACCCTTCTTGCCCTCCGGGAAGAAGAAGTTGATGTTGGCCATCGAGGAGGAGAAGTTGCCGCCGCCGACGCCCGCGAGCGCCGCGAGCACCAGGAACACCCACATCGGGGTGCCCGGCTGGTTGACGAAGTAGGCCAGGCCGAGCGTGGGCAGCAGCAGCATTCCCGCACTGAACACCGTGAACGCCCGCCCGCCGAACCGGGGAATGGCGAAGGTGTACGGAATGCGCAGCGCGGCGCCGACCAAGGTGGGGGTCGAGGTCAGCAGTAGCGCGTTGCTCACCGCGGTGGGGTTGCCCTTGCCGAGACCGGCGAGGAAGTCGAATCCGGCGGCGCCCATGCTGGTCACCACGGTGCCCCAGATGACCCAGATGCTGAAGCCGAGATTCTCGGCGAACACGGAGAAGATGAGGTTCTTGCGCGCGGTCTTCGCGCCGCCGGAGGCCCAGAACGTCGGATTGTCCGGATCCCAGTGGTCGAGCCAGCGTCCACGTTTCTGATATTCGAAAGTCGTTGTCTGCGACTGCTGGCCGGTGGCTGCTACGGCGGTCATCGGCTTCCTCTCGATTCGGCTCGACCGGCCCTCATCGCGGCGCAGTGCCGCCGGCGGCTGTCGAGTGCCTAGCTACGGTCGAGACAAAGGTATGAGCCGCGTGTTGCGTCCCCGTGGCCCTCGATGACGTTCCCGGCAATTCCGACTCACATCACGCGGCCGGTAATGGTGACCACTCGGTTACCTGACGCGTTTATCGCGCGTCGGGATATTCCGCGATGAGCGAATTGAGGAAGCAGCGGGTCGCGGAGGCGGCCCGTTCGGGATCGCCGTCGATGACAGCGTGCACCAGCGCGGCGTGCTCGTCGGTGTAGGAGTCGTCGGACTTGGCCGTGCGCGCGCGGATGACCTGTTCGATGATCGGCAGCAGCGAATCGTAGAACTCGAGGTACACGGCGTTGTGGCTGGCGACGACGATCGCGCGGTGCAGTTGGACGTCGGCCTCGATCGCGGCGGTGGGGTCCTCGTCCCATTTCTTGTCGCGTTCGGCCAGCAGGCGCTGGAGGTTCGCGATGTCGGTGTCGTCGCGGCGGCGCGCGGCCAGGCCCGCTGCGGTGACGTCCAGCGCGAGGCGCAGCTCCAGCACGTCGCGTTCCTCCGCGTCGGCGAAATATTTGCCGAGCGTTCCGCCGAGGTCCGATGCGGCGATGACGTACGTTCCAGAGCCTTGGCGACGCTCCAGCATGCCGGCGTGCACGAGGGCCTGCACGGCCTCGCGCACGGTGTTGCGGCCGGTGCCGGTGAGCTCGGTGAGCTCCGGCTCGGTCGGGATGCGGGAGCCGATCGGCCAACGGCCGGAACGGATTTCGGCACGCAGCTGTTCGGTGACCTGGGCGATGAGGCTGGTGCGCCGGACGGGTTGCACCTCGACAGAGTACCGCCCATCACAAATCGTTGCCGCTCTTCATCCGGTCATCCTATGATTTCTCGGTGACTGCGACCCTTCCGGAAACCGAGACTCGCCAGGAAACCGTCCTGGTCGAGCGCCGTCGACGTGCGCTGACCGAGGGCCGGGTGCTGGTCCTGGCCGCCATCGTGATGTCGGCGCTCACGCTGCGCGTCGCCGTCACCGCGTTCAGCCCGCTTGCCGAGCGGATCGGCTCCGAGATCGGTTACGGCGCCGCCGTTGTCGGCGTCTTCGGGATGCTGCCCACCGCCATGTTCGCGCTGTCGGGGCTGCTCACCCCGGTTCTCGCGGTCCGGCTCGGACTGGAGCGCACCGCGCTGACGGCCATGCTGATGGCGGGCGCGGGCATGTCGATCCGGGTGCTGATGTCGGGCACCGCCGAACTGCTGATCTTCTCCGCCCTGGCCCTCGCGGGCATGGGCATCGGCAACGTGGTGATCCCGCCGCTGGTGAAGCGGTACTTCCCGGATCGCCTCGCCGTGATCAGCTCGCTGTACATCGTGATGGTGCAACTCGGCACGGTGGTGCCCGCCTTCACCGCCGTCCCGGTCGCGGACGCGCACGGCTGGCGCGTTTCGCTCGGCGTGTGGGGCCTGCTGGGGTTCGCCGCGGCGGTGCCGTGGCTGGCGGTGCTGCGCGGCCGGCGCGGACACGACGGCGCCGACCGCACGGCGGTGCCCGAGCAGCCGCCGCACAACGGGCGGGTGTGGCGCTCGCCGATCGCATGGGGCATGGCCGGCATGTTCGGCATGACCTCGCTCACCACCTACGCGATGTTCACCTGGTTGCCGAAGATCCTGAGCGAAGCGGGCGCGAGCGCCGCGTACGGCGGAGCCATGGTCGGGCTGTTCGCCGTGGTGGGCCTGGTCGCCGCACTCTCCGCGCCGACGGTGGTGGCCCGGTTCCGCAATCCGTTCCCCGTCGTGGTCGGTTGCGCGGCGCTGTTCTTCATCGCGTTCGCCGGTCTGCTGATCGCGCCGATGGCCGCGCCGATCCTGTGGGTGGTCGTGCTCGGTCTCGGGCCCAGCACGTTCCCGATGGCGCTCACGCTGATCAATCTGCGCACCCGCACCCCTGCCGGGTCGGCCGCGCTGTCGGGCTTCACCCAGGGCGTCGGCTACGCGGTGGCCTGCGTGGGTCCGCTGCTGTTCGGCGTGCTGCACACGACGACGGGCGGCTGGCTCGTCCCGTTCGCCATGCTGGGCGTGGCCGTGCTGGTGCTGCTCGCGGGCGCGTGGCAGGCGTGCAAGCCGCGCGTGCTCGAAGACACCTGGAATTGACGCGCGCCGCCGCGGGCCGGAAATCTCACAGTTCCGGTTGCGCGGCTGTGCGAACAGGTCCAGGATTGGCGCATTCGATTTACGCGACGTAGCGCGCGTCACACCTCACCGGCCGTCGAATTCGAGATCGGCCTATTTGTGACGGACGGAAACCGTTGTGTCACATGCCTGAAACATTCGCTCGAAACTCACCTCGGATCACCGGTAATCGTGAGCAACCGTTGATTTGACGGTCATTTCGCGCAGCATTTCGGCAATACCCATTTCCTACCGTGGGGCCAACCGACTTTGGGAGGCCCCGTTGAGCACGCTGACGCGTAACCGTCTGGAAGCGCTGGGACGGACGAAGATCCGCAGGCCGCGCCTCGAGCATTGGGATGCCGAGGACGTCACCGCTTGGGAAGCGGGCGGCAAGGACATCGCCCGCCGCAACCTGATCTGGTCGGTCTTCGCCGAGCACGTCGGATTCTCGGTGTGGTCGATCTGGTCGGTGATGGTGCTGTTCATGCCGACCGACAAGTTCGGCATCGACCCGGCGGGCAAGTTCTTCCTGGTCGCCATGCCGACCCTGGTGGGCGCGTTCCTGCGGATTCCCTACACCGTGGCGACCGCGCGGTTCGGCGGCCGCAACTGGACCGTGTTCAGCGCGGTGATGCTGCTGATTCCGACGCTGCTCACGCTGTACTTCGTCAACCAGCCCGGCACCTCGTACACGACGTTCCTCGTGATCGCCGCGTTCGCCGGCTTCGGCGGCGGCAACTTCGCCTCCTCGATGACCAACATCAACGCGTTCTACCCGCAGCGGCTCAAGGGCTGGGCGCTCGGCCTGAACGCGGGCGGCGGCAACATCGGCGTTCCGGTGATCCAGCTGATCGGCCTGCTGGTCATCGCGACCCTCGGCAACGGCTACGCCTCACTGATCTGCGCGGTGTACCTGGTGCTGATCGCGGTCGCCGGCGTGGGCGCCGCGCTGTTCATGGACAACCTGCCCAACCAGAAGGCCGATCTCTCCTACATGCTCACCGCGCTGAAGGTGCCGCAGTCCTGGGCGATCGCGTTCCTCTACATCGGCACCTTCGGCTCGTTCATCGGCTACAGCTTCGCCTTCGGCCAGATCCTGCAGATCAGCTTCCGCGCCGGCGGCGACAGCGTCGCGCAGGCCACGCTGCACGCAGCGCAGATCGCGTTCATCGGCCCGCTGCTCGGCTCGCTGGCCCGCCCGTACGGCGGCAAGTGGGCCGACCGCATCGGCGGCAGCCGGGTGACCCTCTACGTCTTCGGCGCGATGATGGCGGCGGCGGTGCTGGTCACCGTGGCCAGCACGCTGGCCGACAACAACAACGGCGTGGCCGGCGGCGGTGTGATGACCGCGCTCGTCATCGGCTTCATCGCCCTGTTCGTGCTCTCCGGCATCGGCAACGGGTCGGTCACCAAGATCATCCCGTCGGTGTTCGAGGCGAAGTCCAAGAGCCTGGACGCCACGCCCGCCCAGCAGGCGGCCTGGTCGCAGAACACCTCCGGCGCGCTGATCGGTTTCGTCGGCGCCATCGGCGCACTCGGCGGCGTCGGCATCAACCTGGTGCTGCGCTCCTCCTACGCGTCCACCAAGTCGGCGACCACCGCGTTCTGGGTGTTCATGGCCTTCTACGTGGTGTGCGCCCTGGTGGTCTGGGCGGTGTTCCTGCGCCGTCCCGGTCTGCGCGCCCTGCCCGCAGATTCCGAGGTGGTGGCCGAAGCCGAGACCTTCGTCCTCGAAGCCGAGGCCAGCCAGTCCCAGTCCCCGTCCGCCGGCTCGGCCCGCGCCTGACACCCGATCCAGTCCAGGAGGACCAACAGATGAACCCCACAGTCGCTCGCAAGACCGCGGTGGTCGTCGGCCACGGAATGGTCGGGCACCGGTTCGTCGAGGCGCTGCGCTCGCGCGACACCGAAGGCCAGTGGCAGGTGATCATCCTCAGCGAGGAGCAGCTGCCCGCCTACGACCGCGTCGGCCTGTCGTCCTACGTCGGCGCCTGGGACCCCAAGGCGCTGGCGCTGCCCGGCAACGAGTACGCCGGTGACGAGCTGGTCGAGCTGCGGCTGGGCCAGAGCGCCGAGTCGATCGACCGGGCGGCGCGCAAGGTGACCACGTCCTCGGGCGACATCCTCGCCTACGACGCGCTGGTGCTGGCCACCGGCTCCTACCCGTTCGTTCCGCCGGTGCCCGGTCACGACCGGCCGGAATGCTTCGTCTATCGCACCATCGACGACCTCGACGGCATCCGCGCGGCCGCCGAAGCCGCCGGTCCGGGCGCGGCGGGCGTGGTGGTCGGCGGCGGCCTGCTCGGCCTGGAGGCCGCGAACGCGCTGCGGCTGCTCGGGCTCACCCCGCACGTGGTCGAGTACAACACCAGGCTGATGCCCGCCCAGGTCGACGAGGGCGGCGGCGCCATCCTGGAGCGCCTGGTCACCGACCTCGGCCTGCACGTGCACACCGGTGTCGGCACCTCCTCGATCGAGGCCGCGGGCGACGGCGTGAAGGTCACCCTCTCCGACGAGAGCGTGATCGAGGCCGGGCTGGTGGTGTTCTCCGCCGGTGTCCGCCCGCGCGACCAGATCGGCCGCGACGCGGGACTGGAGATCGCTCCGCGCGGCGGCATCGTCACCGATCTGGGCCTGCAGACCTCCGATCCGAACATCTGGGCCATCGGCGAATGCGCCGCCGTGGAGGGCGTGTGCTACGGCCTGGTCGCCCCGGGTTACAGCACCGCGGAGATCGTGGCCGACCGCCTGCTCGGCGGCGCGGGCGAGTTCCCCGGCGCGGACATGTCCACCAAGCTGAAGCTGCTGGGTGTCGACGTGGCCAGCTTCGGTGACGCGCACGGCGTCACCGAGGGCGCGCTGTCGGTCGTGCTGCACGACGCGGCCAAGGGCACCTACGCCAAGCTGGTCGTCTCCGATGACGCGAAGACGCTGCTCGGCGGCATCCTGGTCGGCGACGCCACCGCCTACTCGGCGCTGCGCCCGCTGGTCGGCCGCCCGCTGCCCGCCGAACCGGCCGCGCTGATCTCGCCCGCGGGCGCCGAACTCGGCGCCGACGCGCTGCCCGACGACGCGCAGATCTGCTCGTGCAACAACGTGTCCAAGGGCGCGATCTGCGGGGCGATCGCCGAAGGCGCGTGCGACATCCCGGCCATCAAGAGCTGCACCAGCGCCGGAACTTCGTGCGGTGGTTGCGTGCCCATGCTCAAGAAGCTGCTCGAGCAGTCCGGCGTGGAGATGTCCAAGGCGCTGTGCGAGCACTTCGAGCAGTCGCGCGCCGAGCTGTTCCAGATCGTCCAGGTCACCGGCATCCGCACCTTCTCCGGCCTGATCGCCAAGTACGGCAAGGGCACCGGCTGCGACATCTGCAAGCCGACCGTGGCGTCCATCCTCGCCTCCACCTCGAGCGACCACATCCTCGACGGCGAGCAGGCGGCGCTGCAGGACACCAACGACCACTTCCTGGCCAACCTGCAGAAGAACGGCACCTACTCGGTGGTGCCGAGGATGCCGGGCGGTGAGGTCACCGCCGAGCAGCTGATCACCATCGGCGAGGTGGCCAAGGAATTCGGCCTGTACGTGAAGGTCACCGGCGGTCAGCGCATCGACCTGTTCGGCGCGCGCGTCGAACAGCTGCCGCTGATCTGGAAGCGACTGGTCGACGCGGGCATGGAATCCGGTCACGCGTACGGCAAGTCGCTGCGCACCGTGAAGAGCTGCGTCGGCTCCACCTGGTGCCGCTACGGCCAGCAGGACTCGGTCGGCATGGCCGTGCTGCTGGAGAAGCGTTACCGCGGACTGCGTTCGCCGCACAAGCTGAAGCTGGCCGTCTCCGGGTGCGCCCGCGAATGCGCCGAGGCGCGCGGCAAGGACGTCGGCGTGATCGCCACCGAGAACGGCTGGAACCTCTACGTCGGCGGCAACGGCGGTCTCACCCCGAAGCACGCCGTGCTGCTGGCCGGTGAACTCGACGACGAGACGCTGATCAAGTACATCGACCGGTATCTGATGTTCTACATCCGCACCGCCGACCGTTTGCAGCGCACCGCGCCCTGGCAGGAGGCGCTGGAAGGCGGGATGGATTACCTCAAGCAGGTGATCTGCGAGGACAGCCTCGGCATCGCCGAGGATCTGGAGGCGGCGATGGCCCAGCACGTCGCCGGCTACCGCGACGAGTGGGCCGCGGTGCTGGACGACGAGGAGAAGCTGTCTCGCTTCGTGTCGTTCGTCAACGCCCCGGAGGAGACCGATCCGACGATTTCCTTCGACGAATCCGGGGAGCGGAAAGTTCCCGTCCTGCTCGGACTGCCGGAAGTTCCGGTCGCCACGCAGGGGAAATGACCGCTTAACCGCTTGGAAACAGAACGTCGGTACCAATGAGTAAGGCGTTTGGAGGATGACACCGATGACCGTGATCGATACCCCCGGCATCGCCGCAGCAACCACCACGGGGTGGACGCAGGCTTGCCGTCTCGACTACCTGATCCCCGGCCGCGGCGTTGCGGTGTTGCTGCGAGGCGGCCGGCAGGCCGCGCTTTTCCTGCTGGACAACGGCATGCTGTATGCCGTCGGCAATATCGATCCGATCGGACGGGCGGCGGTCATGTCGCGCGGGATCGTCGGCGATCGCGGCGGGGTGCCCGTCGTGGCCTCGCCGCTGCTGAAGCAGGCCTTCTCCCTGGTCGACGGGCATTGCCTGGACGACGAATCGGCGATGCTGCCGGTGTACGCGGTGCGCGTGGACGACGGCATCGTTTCGATTTCCAACGAGCCGGTCGCCACCGCGCTCGCGTCCTCGGATGGATGAACGCCAATGACAACAGTTGACGCGGGCGCGAGCCTGGCCGGATTCACGGTGGGCATCACGGCCGCCCGCCGGGCGGAGGAATTCGCCACGCTGCTGGAACGCCGGGGCGCGAACATCGTTTCCGCACCGGCCATCCGCATCATCCCGCTGGCCGACGACAACGAACTGGAGCGCGTGACCAGGCAGCTGGTCGCCGATCCGCCGCAGATCACCGTGGCCACCACCGGAATCGGCTTCCGCGGGTGGATGGAGGCGGCCGAGGGCTGGGGCCTCGCCGAAGACCTGCGCGCGACGCTGGGCACCACCCGCATGCTCGCGCGCGGCCCGAAGGCCAAGGGCGCCATCCGCGCCGCGGAACTGCGGGAGGAATGGTCACCCGCCTCCGAGTCGTCTGCCGAGGTGCTGGATCACCTGCTCGCCGAAGGCGTGGAGGGCGTGCGGATCGCCGTGCAGCTGCACGGGGCCACCACCGAGTGGGAGCCGGTGCCCGATTTCTGCGAGGTATTGCGTTGCGCGGGCGCGGATGTCGTGCCGGTGCCGGTGTACCGCTGGGTGCCGCCGGACGACCAGGGGCCGATGGACCACCTGATCGAGGCCATCGTCACCTCCGGCATGGACTGCGTCACCTTCACCAGCGCCCCCGCCGTGGCGTCGATGTTGATGCGCGCCAAGGAAACCGGGCTGCTCGAAGGGCTGCTGTACGCGCTGCGCGGCCGGGTCTTGCCCGCCTGCGTCGGTCCGATCACGGCCGCGCCGCTGGAAGAACTCGGGGTGCCGACCTCGATGCCGGGCCGGGCCAGGCTGGGCGCGCTGGCTCGCCACGTCGCCGAGGAACTGCCCAGGCGGGCCAACCGGATCCACGCCGCGGGCCACATCATCAGCGTGCGCGGCGCGTGCGTGGTGGTCGACGGTCAGGTGCGTCAGCTGGCGCCCGCGCCGATGGCCCTGATGCGCTCGCTGGCCCGCCAGCCCGGCCGGGTCGTCTCGCGCGAGGACCTGCTCGCCGCGCTGCCCGGCGGCGGGGACGACACACACGCGGTGGAGACCGCCATCGCCAGGCTGCGCGCCGGACTCGGCACGCCGAAAGCGATCCAGACCGTGGTCAAACGTGGCTACCGGCTCGCGCTGGACCCGGCGGAATGTATCGACAACAACCCACGGCCCACCGCGACAGGAGGACCGCAGGTGCCCGGCGTCGGAATTCCGACCCGGGCACCTCGGTACATCCAGGCTGCGGGGAGCTGGTGACCGCGCCGGCCCTGGTGCTGGTGGCCCACGGGACCCGCAGCACCAAGGGCGTGCAGATGATCGCGGCGCTCGCCGAGGCCGTGACGAAGGAGCTCGGTGCCGGGATTTCGGGGCCCGGCACCGAGACACCGTGGGTGCGAACGGCCTTCGTGGACGTGCTCGGTCCTTCGCCCTCGGAAGTGCTGCGCGATCTGGTGACCCCGGCCGGGGAATCCGTTCCGGCGGTGGTGGTTCCGGCGTTTCTGGCCTCCGGGTACCACGTCTACCAGGACGTGCCGCGCGAGGTCGCCGAGAGCCGGCATCCCGCGGTGACGGTCACGCCGGCCATGGGGCCGGATCCGGCGCTGGCGCGGATCATGGCGATGCGTCTGTGCGCGGCGGGTTGGCGCCCGGGTGACGCCGTGGTCTTCGCCGCCGCGGGCTCGTCGGACGCCCGCGCCCGGCAGGACGTCCGCCGCGCGGCCGCGCTGCTGGCCGAACGTCTCGGCGCCCCGGTTCGCATCGGCTACGTCGCGACCGGCGCGCCGCGCGTGCCGGACGTCGTCGCGGAACTTCGCGAGGCGGGGGCGGGCCGCGTGTTCGTCGCCTCGTATCTGCTCGCGCACGGCCTGTTCCAGCAGCGCCTGCACGAGTCGGGCGCCGACGGCGTCGCCGGGCCCATCGGCGTACACCCTGCGGTGGTCCGGTTGATCGCCGAGCGCTACCGGGTCGCGGCGGGGGAGCCGGCGCGGGTTCGCTGAGCGTTATCGGGTCGGGTGAGTTAGCTGGTGCCGGTCCGGGATCGCTGTCGGGTCGCGGTGGGGAGTTGGCGGGGCTTCGCTGCGCCTGACGGATAGCCGTGGGGGTGTGGGCGCGGGCTTCGCCACACGCTATCCGGTCCCGGTGAGGACTTGGTGGCCTCGCTGCGCGCGTCGGGTCGCGGTGGGCAGTTGGAGGCTTCGCTGCACGCTGTCGGGTCGCGGTGGGCAGGTCGGAAGGGTTCGGGGGGCGCTGTCAGGTCGCGGCGGGTTCGCTGAGCGCCAGGTCGTAGCGGCGAGCCGGGGCGGGCGCTGTCCGGTTATGGGAACTGGGCGCGCGCTCGGCTGAACCTCGCGGGAAATTACTTCTGCCTACCCGCGATGGTGGGTGGCCCCTGGTAGGGCCGGTGCAGGTCGGCGAATTCGGCCGTGGTGGTGAGCGTGACGAGCGCCTCGAGCAGGGCGCGTGCCCGATCGGGAGCCGGGGGACCGGTGAGGACAGGTCCGGCGAACGCGTGGCCGTCGACGACGATGATGGGCGCGCCGTTCGTGGCGCCGAGAACCTGCTGACTGTCGTGGTGGGTAGCGCTGACCAGGCGGTCGAGGCTCGCGTCGTCGAGCGTCTCGACGAGGGTCGGATCGAGTCCGCTTTCGGTGATCGCCGCGGCGATCACCGCGTCGTCGTGCGCGCCGCCGACGTGCATGCGGGAGCCCAACGCGGCGTAGAGCCGGGCGAACGCGTCGCGTCCGTGGCGGTCGGTGACGGCGGCGCAGAGCCTGCCGAGGCGGCGTGAGCGTTCCAGCATCGGCCGTTGCTTCTCGTCCACCTCGGTTCCTTCGTTCAGCACGGCGAGATTCATCTGTCGCAAGGTCACCTGGTGGTCCTCGCCCGCGGTCTCGAGCAGCCAGCGGGCGCTGACCCAGGAGAAGGGGCATACCGGGTCGAGATAGAGATCGATGTCAGCCATCAGGGATCGGCTCCTTTCGGTCGGTGTCGCTTCGGTTCATGAGAACAGCGCGGAACGGCTGTGGTGCATCGCACTCTACTCATAATACCCCCAGGGGTATAGTCGGTGATGCCCCCCGGGGTATGGCAAGGCAGGGTGAGCGCTGCGATTCGTACAAGTAGGGAAAGGGAGCGTCGATGCGGCCGACGACATTCGTGGGGGAAGGCGGGGTGGACGCTGGGGACCGGTGGCCATCCGGCGGACTGCTGGCGCGCTGGGGCGCGACGATGACCGGGCGCGCCCGGGTTGTGTTCGGTGTGTGGCTGTTATTGCTGGTGGCGCTCGGGGCAGCGGCGCCGAGTGTGTTCAGCTCGCTGGCCGGCGCGGGTTGGCAGGCCGATGGTTCGGAGTCGGTGCGGGTCCGCGAGCTGGCCCAGCAGCACTTCGGCGGGAATTCCTCGGCGGCGGTGCAAGTGGTGGTGCACTCCGACACCGAGACCGTGGCCGGTCCGGCGATGCGGCAGACATTGGGCCGGGTCTCGGCGATCTTCGCCGACGACTCCCGGTTCGGAGCCGTCGTCCCGCCGCAGCCGGGCATGACGATCAGTCCGGACGGCCACACCGGCATCCTGATCGCGGGCGCGAACGCCTCCACCGACGACATGGTCAAGGCCGTCGATGAGCACAAGGCGGCGCTGACCGCGCTGTCCGGCGCCGGAATCGAGGTCTATCCCACCGGTGCGTCGGCGTTGTGGAGCGATTTCAACAAGGCCAACCACGACGCGATGCTCGAGGCCGAGTTGTTCTCCTGGCCGGTCACGCTGGCGATCATGGTGCTGGCGTTCGGCTCGCTGGTGGCGGCCGGGCTTCCGCTCCTGCTGACCGTGGCCGGGCTGGTCGCCTCGGCGGGTGGCCTGGTGCTGCTCAACCACCTCACGCCGATCTCGGTGTGGGCGATGAACTTCGCCATGATGTTCGCTCTCGCGCTGGGCATCGACTACGCGCTGTTCCTGGTCGCGCGCTTCCGTGACGCGCTCGCCAAGTCCGCCGATGCCGGTTCGGCGGTGGCCGAGACCATGGCCACCGCGGGCAAGGCTGTCGTGCTCTCCGGGTTGACCGTGCTGGTCAGCCTGTCGGCGGTGCTGCTGGTTCCGGCGCCCGCGGTGCGCACCATGGCCGTGGGGATCATGCTCGCGGTGGTATTCGTGCTCGCCGCCACGCTGACGTTGTTGCCTGCCGCGCTGGGCGCGCTGGGCGGCCGGATCAACGCCGCGGCACTGCCGTTCGCGACCCGGCAGCAGCATCGCTCGCCACGCTTCGCTCGCTGGGGAGAGATACTGCACGATCATCCGTGGCCGTTCGCCCTGGCCGGGCTCGGAGTGCTGGTGGCGTTGGCGTTGCCTGCTGCCGGATTGCGGGTCGCGATGCCGTCGATCCAGGTGGTGCCCGCAGACGCACCCGTGCGGCAAGGCTATGAACTGGTGCAGCGTCAGCTCGGCGAGGGAGCGCCCGGCGCATTGCAGATCATCGTTCCCGCGGCCGAGTCCGCTCGCGGCGCCGAGGCGGCGGGCGCGACCGACGGCATCGCCATGGTCACTCCGCCCGTGGCGGCCGCGGATGATTCCGGCCTGGTCATGATGCAGGCATTGCCCGCGGTCGATCCTTCCGATCACCGGCTGGGCGGCATCCTCGACGACCTGCGTGGTCGACTGCCCGCCGACGCCCTTGTCGGCGGCGCGCCCGCGGAGAACCTCGACCTGCAACAGGCGCTCGACGACTACCTGCCGCTCGTCGTCGGGGTGATCCTGGTGCTCGGCTTCCTCCTGCTGTTGGTGGCGCTGCAAGCTCCGCTCATCGCCGCGCTGGGCACCCTGGTCAGCCTGCTGTCGACCGCGGCCGCGTTCGGTGTGGCGAAGCTGATCTTCCAGGACGGTCACGGCGCGGGCCTGCTCGGCTTCACTCCCCAGGGATTCCTCGACGGCTGGGGGCCGGTGTTCTTCTTCGCGATGATCTTCGCCATCGCGATGGACTACACGGTGTTCCTCTTGGCCACGGCCAAGGAACACTACGAGCGCTCGCGCGATCCCCGCACGGCGGGCATCGATGGGCTGGCCCACTCCGGCCGGGTGATCTTCGCCGCAGCCGCGGTCATGGTCGCGGTGTTCTTCACCTTCGCGCTGGCCGATCCGCTTCCGCCGAAGGAGATGGGCGTCATCCTCGGCGTCGCGGTGCTGCTGGACGCGGTGGTGGCGCGCCTGGTGTTGCTGCCGGTCGCGCTGCGCCTGACCGGTCGGGGCGCCTGGTGGTCCCCGGCTTGGCTGCGCCGGATCCTGCCCACCATCAGTTTCGCCCACGAGCCGACCGAGCCGTCGGCTGATACCCCAAGGGGTATGGTGGTTGGCAAGTGAGAGAAGGAGAAAAATCATGGTCGGCGACGAAGACGCCATCGCCTCGGTACTCAATCGTCTGCGCCGCGCCCACGGCCAGCTCGCCGGAGTGATCGCGATGATCGAGCAGGGCCGGGACTGCAAAGACGTGGTCACGCAGCTGGCGGCGGTCTCCAAAGCGCTGGACCGAGCGGGTTTCAAGATCGTCGCCACCGGGCTGCGGGAATGCCTCGTGAACCCGGACGCCGAGACCGCCGATCCGATGACCGTCGACCAATTGGAGAAATTGTTTCTGACCCTCGCGTGACGCATGCGTCGCGGTGCACGCGATGGCCCGACCGACCATCCTCATAAGGAGGCATTCAGCATGGATCTGGCGATTTCCACTACCCTGCGTACCGGCTTCGACGATGCCGTGGAAGCCACCCGCGCCGCACTGGCCGAGCAAGGCTTCGGTGTGCTCACCGAGATCGACATGCGAGCCACCCTGAAAGCCAAACTCGGCCAGGACATGGAGGACTACCGCATCCTCGGCGCCTGTAACCCGCCCCTGGCCCATCGCGCCGTGGAGATCGATCGCCAGATCGGGCTGCTGTTGCCCTGCAACGTGGTGGTCCGGCGCGATCCCGCCGACGCCGACGCCATTCGCGTCGAAGCGATGAACCCCCAAGTCATGGTCGAGGTCACCGACGAACCGGAACTGCAGGCTGTCGCTGCCGACGCCACCACGCGCCTGCGCGCTGCCATCGATGCCCTCGGCGCCGGCTGAATCGAGGGACGTCGGCCTGACCTGAACCGGCCGCTGCTCGCGTGCGGGCTTGGCATATGATCGCTGGCGTCCGCACGGAGGGACAGCCGGTTCGGATTCCGCCCCAGCTCGGGCCGCCGCGAAATCGCTTTCCACGTCCCGGTGCCGGCGAAATCCATTGCGAGCCAGCGAGTATTCCTGGCGTCGTCCGCCGGTGCGATGGTTGAATCGGTGTCGAGGCGAGTGCGGGAGCCTCGACAATCGGGAGGAGGGGCCTGATGCCGGTGGAAGGCGTAGTTCGTGATGGTGTGTGGCGAACGTCGGCGCCGGACACGCCTGGACGCGAGGCGCGGTTGTGAGAGTGGCGCTGCGGCGGCGGACTACACGCGCGGACACCGGCTACGGCGCGTTCCTGTCCTATAGCGGCGATCGGGATCGGGCAGTGCTCCCGCTGGTGCAGAACGCGATCGAGAAACTGCCGCGGCCGTGGTACCGCTTCCCGCGCATGCGAATCTTCCTCGACTACAGCGGTGTCTCGATCGGTCCTGGCCTGGAGGACAAGATCGTCGCAGGTCTGTCGCGTTCCCAGTGGCTGGTCGTGGTGGCTTCACCCGAGGCTGCCAGCTCCGAGTGGGTGGACCGCGAAATCGAGTGGTGGCTGGCGCATCGGTCTCCCGAGACGATACTTCTGGTCCTCAGCGCCGGATCCTTGGTCTGGGATGAATCAGCCGGGGATTGGGACCGAGCGCGCTCCACCGCGCTGCCGCCACGCCTGTTCGGAGTTTTCGCCTCCGAACCCGTCTACAAGACGATCAAATGGCGTGCGGATTCGACCGGCGTCCCGCGCCCGGACATCGAGGCCATCGCGGTCGGCATCGCCGCGGTCATTCGCGGCGTATCCGAGGCGGATCTCAAATCCGAGGGTTATCAACAGACCAAGCGAAACCTGCGCGTGGCGAACATCGCCATCGGCGCATTGGCCATGCTGTTGGTCATCGCGCTGGTCGCGGCGTTCGTCGCCTGGGCGCAGAGCAATCGCGCCGAGGCGGAGGCCAGAATCGCCACGGCGCGGCTCATGGCTTCGGTCGCCGACACCAAGATGGCCACTGATGTGCGCGCGGCCCTGCTTCTGGCCGTCGCCGCGTACCGTCTCGACCCGAGTCCCGCGCACCATTCCGCTCTGCTGCGCGCGAATCTGGCCCGTCCGAACGTTTCTCGCTACGCCGCCGCACCGGCGGAGGTCACCGCTTTGCAGAGCAGCGCCGATGGCACGACCGTGGTGGCCGGGCTCGCCGACGGGCAAGTCGTGACATGGGCGCCCGGTGAGCCTGCGACGACTTCGGTCGCGCGCTTGCCCGGCAAGGTCCTCTCGGTCGCCGTCGCCGCGGACGGCCGGACGGTACTCGCGACGGACGGCGGCTCGATCACGCTGTGGGGCGGCAACTCGGCTCGGCCGGACTTCGGCGTGCACGATGCCGGCGCGATGAAAGTCGTCGCCATATCCGCGTCCGGCAAGTTCGGTGCGGTGCACCGCAGCAGACTCGATGCGGAGGAAGGCACTTCCGGGACGGTCGACATCATCGACATCGCCTCTGGAGAGGTCATCGCCACACGCCCGACCGATCGCGCAATCAACAGCATGGTGTTCGTCGACGACACGACCTTGCGTCTGCTGGGCACCGACGGCAGGGTGCGGCAGGTCTCGCTGCGCGACGGCGCCACCGTCGATCTCTCACCCCTCGACACCGCCACCGACTACGCCTGCGGCGTGGGTCAAGACGTCGGAGAATTGTCGCCGGACGGGTCATCGTTCACTTGCGCGGTCTTGCCTGGTATTCCCGTGCCCGTTTTCCGGCTGCGGCCGTCGCCTGACGCTGTCCGTCCGGAGCCGGAATACGTGGGTGTCGCGATGCCCAGGCGGTCGGCTTCCGCCGTGCTGAGCCGCTCGGGGCGGATAGCGGCGGTGCCCAGCGCCGACGCCGGGTTCTATGTCGCGCCCGTGACCAGCGAGCCAACGCCTGCGGAGCAGCCTCCACTGATCACCGGTACTGCCGTCGACTTCGACCGGAAGCTACTGCGTTTTCTCGGGAACTCCGAAACGCGACTGGTTTCGGCGTCCGGGCGGCTGATCACCCTCTGGGATCTCACCCAGCGCGACCGGCTGGCGAAATCCATTCCGGTGCCGATCGTCAAAGGATGCAATGCTTGCCCGCCCAGCTTGTCGCTGTCCCCGGACGGACGCACCGCGGTGATCACCGGCAAGGGCAAGGATCCGGATGGTTCGGCGCTGGACGACGACGTCGTGATCCTGCAACAGCTCAGGCCGGACTCATCCCGGCGGCTCTCCATACCCGGCCTGTCCGGTGTTCCCGCATGGCGCGCGGATGGCGCGATGCTGGCTATCGCCGCGAATCCCGCGTTCGGGAACGAACAACGCGTATCCGCCCACCGGCCACAGGTCGAGACTCCATTCGAGGTGGCGGTCCTGTCCTCACCGCCACCGCATGTCAGCGTCGCGGCGGCCGGAGTGTCGTCCTCGTCACCGACCGCCGTATCCGTGGACAGCAGGGGACGGGCATATCTGCACGATCTGGCCACCGGCCACATCGATACGGAATTCGTTCCGCTGGGTGGCGCCGTGGACACCGACCCTGTCGCGGAAGCGGGAATCGACGCGGCCGGAGAGTTCCTGGTCATGCGTGACGCCGACAACATATCGGTCTACGACTTGGCGGGAGAGCAGGACACGCACGACATCGACGGCAAGGACGTGCAGGCGGTGCTGTTCGCCGGGCCACATCTGCTGATCCGCCGGGAAGACAGCATCGAGATATGGGATCGGACCGGCTCGCATCGTGAGCGGACGATCCCTTTCCGCAGCACCCGGAACGCGTCCGCTCAGCTCGCCGCCGCAGCGGACGCTACCGTAGTCGCCGCGAAGGACCAGGCGGGCTATATCACTCTCTTCACCGACGGCACGAATCTCGGCGAACTCCAGCCGGATTCCGTTTGGCACGTCCCATCCGCCGTCGCCTTGTCCGCTGACGGACGGTATCTCG
Organism: Nocardia sp. NPDC019323; assembly: GCF_044389845.1. Classification (NCBI taxonomy): domain Bacteria; kingdom Bacillati; phylum Actinomycetota; class Actinomycetes; order Mycobacteriales; family Nocardiaceae; genus Nocardia; species Nocardia sp. NPDC019323. Next base: position 1,544,474 of record NZ_JBIRYN010000001.1, on the reverse strand, counting down.
TGACGGTGAACCCCGGTCCGACGTTCTCCGGCGGCGTCGATGGAACGCTGATCGAACGGGATATCTCACCGGACGGCCTGATCCGGACCGCTTGCGCACATGCGGGCGCCGATCTCACCGACACCGAATGGAGCGCCTTGATGGGGGTTGCGCGGCCTGCACGAGCTCGCTGTCCATAGGGAGCCTTCCACTGCCCTCAGCCGTATTGCGCACCGTGCGTGACGGCTCCTTCACGGGTTACCGGCGGCCGACTTGCCGGCCGCCGTTCCCGCGCGGTCGGGCGGCACAGGCGAGCGGGTGAACGACGCGCGGTAGCTGCTCGGCGGCACTCCGACATGCCGGATCATGTGCTGGCGCAGCGACTCCGCCGAGCCGATGCCGCTGTGCCTGGCCACCTGATCCATCGGCAGCGTGGTGGATTCCAGCAGTTCCCTCGCGCGTTGCAGGCGCTGGTGCAGCAGCCATTTCTGCGGGCTGAGGCCGGTTTCCTCGTGGAAGCGGCGGGTGAGCGTGCGCACGCTGACGCGGGCATGGGCGGCCAGGTCGTCCAGCGACAGCGGAAGGTCCAGTCGGCGCAGCGCCCAGGCGCGGGTCTCGGCCAGCGTCACGCCGTTCTCCGCGGGCAAGGGGGCATCCACGAATTGCGCCTGTCCGCCGGGTCGCACCGGGGTGACGACGGCGGTGCGGGCGGCGGCGTTCGCCACTGTCGCGCCGTAGTCGGCGCGGATCAGATGCAGGCACAGATCTATTCCGGCCGCCGCGCCCGCGGCCGTGGTGATCGGACCGTCTTCGATGAACAGTGCGTCGCTGCGGACCGACACATCCGGGTGGTTCGCCGCCAGTTCGTCGGCGAGAGCCCAATGCGTGGTGGCGGTGCGACCGGACAGCAGACCCGCCTGCGCGAGCACGAAGGCGCCGCTGCAGATCGAGGTGACGCGCTTGCCCGCGGCCACCGCGCCGCGCAGGGCGGTGAGCGTGGCCGCGTCCGCGTCGGCGCGGCTGCCCGTGCTCGGCACGATGACGATGTCCGCTTCCTCGATCGCCTCCAAGCCCCGGGAGACGACCACGTCGAATCCACCCAGCCCTGCGGGAAGCACACCGGGCACGGCGGTGCACACGACGATGCGGTAACCGGGCTCGCCGTCCACCATCGCCGCGCCCAGCACCGTTTCCGGCATGGCCAGGTCGAAAGCCTTCACCGGAGGAACCGCGACGACGGCGACAGTATGCATGGCCTGATCCTTGGGATAGTTGGCAATCCGGTCAGTAGCCTACCCCGCCGCGCCACGGCAGGCTGAATGACACGCGATCGGTGAACGGTGCGCCCGGTGCCAATGATCGCGTGAATCTCATTGTCCTAGAGAGGAAGTCGCATGCCTTCGCATGTCATCGTCGGACGTGGCGCGACCGCTTCGGCCACCGCCGCGCTACTGGCCGAGTCCGGCGATCGGGTACGCATCGTCAGCCGCAGCGGTGCCGGACCCGAGCACCCGAACATCGAGCGAGTCGCCCTGGACGCTCTGGACACGGCTGCGCTGACCGCCGTCGCCGAGGGCGCCGAAACACTGTTCAACATGGCGATGCCCGCCTATCACACCTGGCCGCAGACCGTTCCGCCACTGTTCGGCTCCGTTCGTTCCGCCGCTGAGCGGACCGGTGCGAACTACGTGATGCTCGGCAATCTGTACGGCTATGGTCCGGCCGACGGCCTGGTCACCGAGCAGTCACCGCTGGCGGCCACCGGACCGAAAGGGCGGGTGCGTGCGCGGATGTGGCGGGAAGCCGAGGAGGCGCACCGGGCGGGCCGGGTGCGCGTGGCCGAGGTGCGGGCGGGGCAGTTCGTCGGTCCCGGCGCGATCTCGTTGTTCTCCTTGCTCGCTCAGCCGAAGATCCTGGCCGGACAGTTGGCGTTGCTGCCGCAGGAACTCGATTTGCCGCACGCCTACACCGCGATCGGTGACGCGGCGGCAGCGGTCGCGGTGGCCCGCGACGAGCGCTCGTGGGGCCGTGCCTGGCACGCGCCGGTCATCACCGCCAGCGCGCGTGAGCTGGCCGGGCGATTCGCCGCGGCGGCCGGGGCGCCGGAGCCGCGACTTGCGGTCATGAGCGATCGCGAACTGACGCTGCTCGGCCTGACCGACCCGTTCTGGGCCGAGCTGTTCGAGACCTATCACATGTCGCACGCGCGCTTCACCGTCGACGACTCCGCCATCCGGGACACGTTCGGCCTGAAGGCATCCGATCCGGACGACGTGTTCGCGCAGGTGGTGCGCGCGGCCTGAGCGCGATGCGGGCCTACGCGCCGTGACTCGCGGCGGCGCGGTCCGCGGTCGAGGTCTGCGCCGACAAGGTGGGGCCCGCGAGCGCGGACATCGGTCAGGAAGGCGTCGCCTTCCCCGCGAACTGCTGTCGTCGTAGGACGGCTCTGGCGAGTTCGGCCGGGGCGCCCGTGCTGGTGTCGACGATCGTGTCGTAGGTGGCGCCGTGCTGGTGCACAAGGTGAAAATGCCCGCGCGCCAGACCATTTTCATTGCGGCGTCCCAGCTCCCGCTGCTCCGCTACGGCGAGCGGGCAGGTGACGCGCACCAGCTGCACCTCCAGCCCGTCCAACGCGGCCATCCAGATCGGCAGCAGATCCGGTGTCAGCAACATCTCGTCGATCACCAAGTGATCGCCACCGTGGGCGAAGGCGGCGGCCGCGGCGCAGGCATTGCGCAGCATTCGCCACCCGACCTCGCCGTAGCGGATGACCACCTTCGGGCTGCCGTCCGCGTCCCGGCCGCGGTCGTACCAGAAGCCCTCCCGGCTGAGCGGACCGCCACGTCCGCCGCCCCAGTTCGGCGGTACGAGGTGGAACAGTGTGTCGATCCCCCAATAGACGAACGGGATGTCGCTCTCGTCCTGGATGGCTCGCGCCAAAGTCGTCTTGCCCGAGCTCGATGTTCCGTTGAGGAAGATGACGCGGCTGGGCAGTTCGACGCTGCGCATCCGGTCACGCTACCGCGTCGTCCGGCGGGCCGGGGCACCCGGCGAAGAGTGGCGGCCGTAGGAGCCCGTGCACGGGACAGCCCGGCTCGTCACGGGTTCCACGGGTCGAGTCCGCCCTCTGGATCGAGGTGGTCGAGGTTGGCGACGCGTCTGGCCGACCGCATCAGGGCTTCGCGGGTCATGTTGTTCGGGTTCGCGTAGTACTCGCGGGCGGCCTCCTGGTGCATGGTCGCGACCCGGTGGCCGATCGCCCACCGGGTGTCGCGGCCCGCGTTGTCCCACTCGTCCGGGGTGATCGCCGCTCGCAGTGCGCGGTCGGAATGCCAATTCCGCTCGACCCGCCGCACGAACGCGTGATCGATGTTCGCGTTGGGGGCGGGCGCGTTGCTGTGCCGGACGAAGCTGTCGGCCGCGATCACCGCCTGGGCGGCGAAGGCGTCGCGCGCCTCGTGGTCGACGTGGTTGTCCACCGCCCACGCCGCCGCGATCGCCTTTTGCAACGGAGCGAAGCTGTACGGGTTCTGCGACGCCGTCGACTCCTGGACGGAATGTGCCGTGAACGCATGGGTGACCATCTCGTGGCTCGCGCCGGAGGACAGCAGCACGGCATGCACCCGCGAATCGGGAACCTTGTTGTCTCGCAGCACCTTCAACGCCCGTGAGACACCGAGCTGAGTGTGTATGCCCCCGACCGACTGGGCCGCGTCGACCGCGACGCCCCGCCAGTTGGTACGCGACAACTGATGCTCGACGTAGCCCGCTTCGCGGCTGGCCAGGATCCTTCTGGTGGAGCGTTCGATCGTCCTCCTGGTGCCGGAGAGCGGATTCAACGGATTGACCCGCCCGCCGGCCAGCCACGCCGTCACCGGCGAGGAGTTGACGGTGTTGAGCGTGGCGAGCGTGGTCACCCACCCCATGCCGGGCGCGGTTTTCCCACCGCCGCCGCCACCGCCCATCCCGAGGGCGGTCCCGCCGCTCGCCGACTTGCCCGCACTGCCCTGCATCGCGAGTGCGAAGCGATTGGCGATCCACTCGTTGCCCCGGCTGAGGCCGCTGCTGAGGCGTTTGAGCTGGAAGACGGCGACGATCTCGACGGTGCCCGCGATGATGATCACCGCCATGACCTGTCCGCGCGCCTGCGCGAACAGATTGCCCATGAACAACACGTAGACGCCGAGGAATATCGTGTACGCCGTCATTCGCGCCGCCGCGACGAAGCTGTCGACGATATTGCGCACCAGGAACGTCTGGGTCGGGCCGTACACGAATCCGCCCGCCGCGAAGCCGAATATCGACATGAACCCGTGATAGATCGTGTCCAGCGCGGCCTTGATGACCTTCATGCCGAGATACATCGCGAAGGCCAGCAGAATGCCGCCGCAGACCAACAGCATCAGCCCGGTCGCGACCTGTCCCATCGATGGATTCTCGGCCTTCGCGTGCGCTGCGGTGTCGCCGCAGGATTTCAGGCCGCTGATCACCCGGGAGTCGTCGCCTGCCGCCACCCCCGACGACCACGCCGATCGGCAGGCGGGCCGCTGGTCGACGGTGTGCCCGAAATTCCACACCTGCAGTGGCTGCCGGGCGAAATTGTCGGCCAGATCGCTTTGCATCGTGGCCACCAACTGGGTCGGGTTCGGGTCGGCGTTCCCGTTCAGTCCGGCGGCCACCGAGATACCGAGATCGCGGCCCTGCGCCAGCAACCCGTGCGAGGACAGCACGTCCGCCAGAGGCTCGGCCAGGAACAACGGACCCAGCAGCGCGACGCCGACCATCGTCACCACCTGCATGGTGGCCTTGGCGTGGTAGCCGCGCGCGACGAACCATCCGACGCAGACCGCGCCGATGGTGGCCGCCGTGACCAGCATGATCGGTGTCGCGATCTGCGCGGTGAGCGCGTCGGCCACGCCGTGCAGGGCCGAGCTGAACATGTCCAGCCACCGGAAGCTCAGCGCGTAACCGATCAACCAGATGGCGGTCGTCACGATGGCTATGTAACCGATGAACTCCAGGCCCAGCACGGCCCACAGAATGGTGGTGCGCGGCTTCAGCAGGCTCTCGTCACCGGTGGCGAACCGGTAGTCCGACAGCGGGATGCCCGACGAGTCGTGGATGTTCATCCAGCTGAGCCCATCGATGCCGGAGGTTCCGGACGTGCCGCCCGCCGCGTCCTGGGCGAAGGCCAGCGCACCGAGGAAGCCGGGGAAGACGAAGAGCGCGAAGACGCTCAGCGCGAGCCAGAACGCCCGTCGCCGCCACGCGCTCGCCCGGGAAAGCGGCCACCAGCGCGCAGCTCGGGTGAGCAATACAGTTATGGGGAACTCGCGCAGGACTCCTGTCGAATGCCGCTCGGTCGAACTGAGGCGGACAGTGCGTGGTCGCACCGCCGGAAGGCAGATGTGCACGAAAGGGTCCTTCGTCCCGTCTGTGGGGGCGCGGTCTACTGCGACTACCGAAACGGGTTGCGCGCGAACGCCGATGGCACCTCGCCCCCGTCTCACGCCTGTATTACAGACAGGGACGGAAACATCCGCTTGAACGTCCAATGACATCCAGGCGGCTCGGGAGTGTACGTACGTACCTCGTTCGCCCACTGGTGGTGTGCGTCGAAGTCATTGGAATGCAAGGTATTTCACGCGGTGGGCGCATCTCTCGTCATCGGTGTGCGCCCGGGGACGAGGACACGGGGCCGTGTCCGGTCGCGGATCACCCGACTGTCGGACAGCAGGTGAACAATGCCGTCATGGCATACGACGAGGAGCTGGCCGAGCGAATCCGGGAACTGATCGCGCCCGGCCCCGAGCTCACCGAGCGGAAGATGTTCGGCGGCCTGGCCTTCTTGATCGGCGGCAATATGGCGGTGGCCGCCAGCGGGCAGGGCGGTCTGCTGGTGCGGGTGGACCCCGACGAGGGCGAGCGGCTCGTCGGTGACGCGGTGCAGCCCATGGTCATGGGTGGGCGCGAAATGGCCGGCTGGCTGCGGGTCACCGCCGTCGACGACGAGGAGGTGCTGCGGGAATGGGTCGAGCGCGGCGTCGCCTACGCCCGGACCCTACCGCCCAAGAAGAAATAGCCCGGATCAGGCCCTGACCTGCCGCCGGAAAAGCACGCGGTCGAATTCGCGGCCGTACTCGTCCACCGCGACCACGTCCATCTCACTGGCGAACACGCCCGGCCGGACGTCGACGCGCAGGAACGAGTAGTTGCGGAAGCGGACCCGTGACCACGGCGCGGCTTCGTCCTGCTTGCCGCCGCCCGGCGTCCACACATAACTGTTGGGCACCGAGGTGTCGGCCAGCTCGTTGCCGCGGAAGGTCTCCTGCGATCCGGGCTGGAATTCGTAGCGTGGGCGCCCGCCGCCGCCCACGGTGTAGTAGACGGTGCCCTCGGTCTCCGGGTAGACGATCGAGTTGTCGCCCGCGACCTTCGTCGCCTGTCCGCCGCGCAGCGGATCGGTGCGCTCGTAGACGTGGTTGTGGCCTTGTAGGACCAGGTCCACCTGGTACCGGTCGAACAGCCCGACCCAGGCGTCGCGCACGCCACCGTCGCTGGCGTGCGATTCGGTGGTCGAATACGCGCAGTGATGGAAGAAGCAGACGATGAAATCGATGTCGGGGTCGGCGCGGTGGGCGGCCAGGGTGCGCTCCACCCAACTGGTCTGCGCCCCACCGGAATAGCCGCTGTTCGCCCGGATCTCGTAGGTGACGTCGTTGGCGTCCAGGGAGAGCACCGCGACATTGCCGTAGGTGAACGTGTACGCCGAGGGGCAGCCCGCCGGACCGTTGCCGGGGAAGTCCAGGCGCGCCAGATGCCCGCCGTAGCCGTGGTCGCCGTAGGTCGCCTCCATGTCGTGGTTGCCGGTGGCGAACATCCACGGCGTCTGGGCGGCGCTGGGCTCGATGGCGTTGAAGTAGACGTCCCAGACGTAGGGGTTGTATTTGTCGAAACCGCTCGCCGGTCGTGCTCCGTGCGCGGCGAACTGTCCCGGCTTGCCCGCGCCGGAGGGGTCGGCGTAGGCGATGTCGCCCGCGAGGATGTGGAAATCCGGACGTGCGGCGGCGATCTGGCGCAGCACATTGCTCGCGTGCGGGGCGGCGGGATCGTTGTCGGCCCTGTAGTACTTGTCGTCGTAGTCGCCGGGAGCGACGCCCTCCGGCAACGCCGGGGTCTCGTCGGTGCCCTGGTCGCCCATCATGGTGAACCGGAACGGAAGGACCGCTGGGCGTGCGCTGGGCATCGCGGGCGCGGCGGCGCGGATGTCGCCGACGAATCCGTCCGAGGTCCGCCACCGGTAGAAGTGCGGCACCCGTCCGGGCAGGCCGTCCACCGGGGCGTGGACGTAGAACTGTTCGGCCGCGAGCACGCCGCCGTCGGCCGTGGGCAGCTGGGTGAGCAGGTTGCGCACCTCGGCCTCGACCGTCGCGCCCAGCGCAGGCGTCGGTCCGTGGTCGAGATACACCGTGGCGCCTGCCGGACGCCGCGAGAGCTGCGCCGCGAACCGCAGTTGGCTGGCCGCGTCCGGCCCGAAGGCGACGCGCCGTCCGCCCACCGCGAGCTGCGCCTCCTCGGCGTAGGCGCGCCTGCCGAACGGCGTCGTGCCGACCGCGGCCACCGCTGCCGCCGCGGCGGCGCCGCGCAGGATGTTGCGCCGCGACACCGGGCGACGGCGCAGGTAGGAGCGGTGCCATTCGTGCTGCTCGGTCATGGTCATGTGGGCAGCGAGACGGCCGGGAATTCCGGTGTCCGGAATGTCGCCTGCTGGATTCAGCGGTGTGGACGGCATACGGCAGATGCTCTACCGGGCAGGCGCGCGGAGCAACTCGACATCGCGCCGCGGGCGGGAATACCTCGTGAACAGTCGGTTTCGCTATTCCGGTTCCGGCGATTGCTTCGAATCCCGGGGAGGACCTGGAGAGAACGGGGAGACCAGCGAAGCGCTCCACGGGAACTGCGGCGCGCCCGGTCGCGCGGACCCGGCGGCAGCCGCCAGCGGTTCGTTGTTCCCGGTCAGCCTGAGCACAGTGCGCTCCATGGCGGGCAGGATTTCGGCGATGTCGAGATCGGCGTGGGCGAAGCGGCCGATCAGCGCGTAGATCATGTTGGTCAGCACCAGCGCGATATCGGCGGCGTAGTCCGGATCGGCATCGGCGAGCAGAGCGCTCGCGGCGGGCAGCACGGCGTCGAAGCCTTGCGCGTCCAGTCGCCGGCCGCCGGGGCCCGAGCGCGCGCGGTAGTAGGCTTCGAGCATTCGGGGATTGCGTTCCCAGGGTTGGAATACGTAGCGCAACAACCGCATCAGGCCATCGGCCAGCCTCTCGCCTTCGATGGCCGGGGCGGGGGTGGCGTAGGTATTGGTCGCCATCCATCGTTCGACGGCGGCGAGCATCAGGTCGTCGCGGGTGGGGTATCGCTTGTAGACCGTGGCCAGGGAGACGTGCGCGTTCCGGGCGACCGCACGCAGTTGGACCGCGTCGTAGCCGTCCGATTCGAGCAGCGACACCACGGCGTCGAGAATGTTCGCCGTGGAATCCGCTTCGTCTGTCCTGGCCACGTACGTACGGTAATCCAGGATCGCGGCGCGGGTGCTCGTCGCCGCGGCGGCGTTCGGCGAACGGGCGTTCCGCTGCCGCCGACGTGGCTAAGCTGCCAGGATGACGCTCTTTCTTCGCGTCGCCGCGATGCCGGTTGCGCTCGCCGGTGCGCTGGTGAGCGCGGCGCCCGCCGACGCGACGCCCGGTAGCGACATCACCGCCGTCACCCTCGGCCAGGCGCAGATCCCCGCCGGGCTGGTGCCGTTCGTCGCGGGCACCGATCTGGTCGTTCGGGAGATCACCATCGGCCCCGGCGGCTCCACCGGTTGGCACTACCATCTCGGCCCGGTCTTCGGTTTCGTCCGCTCGGGGACGCTCACCCATCCTGGCCCCGACTGCGATGCTCCGGTCTACCGCACCGGCGAGTTCATCTACGAGCCAGCGGGTGAATGGAATGTGCACATCGGCCGGAACCTCGGCGCGGAGCCGCTGGTCCTCGACGTCGTCTACGCCCCGCCCACGGGCGAACCGCTGTTCGTCGACGCACCAGCCCCGGCCTGCGCGTAGGACCTTCGGTCGCATGGGCGGCTGTCCGACCCGCTGGCGTCGGGGTGTCGGCGGTCGGGCGATCCGGCGGCGCGGGCACCGCAACGGTGTCGGCAGCCGAGAATTCGACCCGTGCCAGGGTTACCGACCGGCGGGATGGGCCGACGCCCCGAGGAGCCAGCGCCAACGTGGCAGTTCGGTGATCGTCGTGATGACCGTCAGCGTGGTGACGACGACGGCCGGCCAGGCCGGCCAGGTGGCCCAGGACGCGAGTACGGCGGCGATGAGTTGGAGCACGACGAGTCCGATGGTGACTGCGCCGGGGACAGGGATGAGGACCTGTTTCTTGTCGCCAGGGGTGGCGAAGAGGGTCGGCAGCCCGATGAGCAGGACCAACGCCGCGACCGCGAGCACGAGCGAGTGATCGGCCAGTGCCAGCGGGGTGGCGATCCAGGCGATCAATTCGGTGGTGAACCGCAGAATCGAGGCGGTACGTCCATGGTCGGTGAGGTTCGGCGAGGTGGAGGCCCGGGTGGACATGACGGACAGCCTGTCATACCAGCTGGTCTGGAATGCTCGATGCTCCCAGGGGTGAGCAGGCGGCGACGTCAGCTACGCCACACAGCGGTGAACTCGTACCACGGGCCGCCGAGGTGAGTTGCGGTGAAGTCGTCGAAGCCGACCGGTGTGCCATGAGGGGAGTACGCCCACCCGTTGCTCACCGTGAGCCCGAGCCCGCCATCCTCGATGAAGTACACGGCTCCGTCGGGGTCTTTCCTGGCATAGCTGATGTCGAACCGGCCGATTTCGAAACGGGAGCGTGAAGATTCCGAGCTCGCCAGTAGGTCCAGGGCCACCTGCTCGAACTGCGGACGGGTGTCTTCGAACGACGGGCGAGGCAGGAGCGCAATGGTGCCCGCGACCGCGAAGATCATCGCGGGGGCAGCCGCGATCCACCATGACCATGTCCGGCGCCTACCTACGACATACAGCGTTCGGACCGCCCATACCGCACCGCAGATGAGGAGCACGAGTACGGCCGCAGCGCCGAACAACAGCGGATCGGCCCAGGCGAAGCAGCCGTAGCGGGACGGCCACCAGTCGTAGTAGACGCACACCAACACAACGACTGGAACGAAGGTGAATGCCAGGTGAATCGGCCCGGGAGCCCTGTTCGGCTCATCCTGGTCTACCAATGCCCGGCCATCGGGCTCCCGGTTGCTCACCGGGCCGAAAGTACCGCGCCGCAGTGGTCCTGAACACCGGCACAGGGACGATCGGGGATTTTCGAACGTGCCCTAGTTGTGGCTCGAGACCGGGATCGGCGGCTGTGTGCCGACGGTGTTGCTGGCTCGGCGCGAGCGGAGCCAAGAGACGAGGACGGCGGTCACCACCGCGAGATAGATCGCGGGCGGAACACCGCAGACGACCGCCCGGAACCACTGCGGCATTCGTTCCACCGCGGCGTTCATGGCCGGGATGTAACTCGGTGCGCCGGTGAGGTCGAGTCGTTCGATTTCGGTGAAAACGACGGTGGTGAACCACATCGAGGCGGCGGCGGCACTCGTCGCCGTGGCCGCCGCGAGAACTGTCCGGATACGGGAACGCTCGCGAATCGCACAGTGCGACAGCAGAATCAGCAGTGGCACGAACCATACCCAGTGATGCCCCCAAGCCAACGGCGGGATCGCGCAGCCGATCAGTCCGGTCACGACCAACCCGAGCAGTTCCTGGCGCAGTCGGTGGGCCGCCCACGCGGCAGCGAAACCGAGTGCCGCCGCGATCGATACGCACAGCAGCCATGTCCAGATCGGCACCGTGGCCGGTGCCCAGATGTTGGCCAAGACCCCGTTGATCGATTGGTTGCCCGGATGCGTCACCGGCCCGATCCGATCGGTATCGCGCACCGCGCGCAACCAATACTCACGGGAGTCCGACGGCGCCGCCAGCCAAGCGAGCAGCATGGTGGCAGCCGTGGTCGTCAGCGCCGTGGCCGCCGCCCGCCACTGTCGCGTGACGATCAGATAGGGGACGAACACGATCGCGGTCAGTTTCACGCCGGTCGCCACTCCCACCGACCACCCACGGAAACGCGCTGACCTGCGAGGCGTCAAATCCCACACGATGATCGCCATGAGCACCAGATTCACCTGGCCCTGCCACAACGTCCCCCGCACGGCCTCGATGTCCACCGCGACCGCCGCCAAGCCCAGGCAGAACACCGCCAGGCGCGCGTCGCCGCGGTAGCCGAGCACCCGCCAGCACCGCCAGACGGTGGCCAACAAGGCGAAACAGGTGATCGCGAACCCCGCGATCCGCGCCGTGTCGAACGAGAGCAGCGCCAGCGGAACGAAACACATCGCCGCGAAGGGCGGATAGGTGAACCAGCCACCCGGAGGCACCGGAGCCGCGTACAGCGGGTCCCGATGCAGCAGTTGCCAAGCGCCGCTGCGGTAGATCTCCAGATCGCCTTGGTTGACCAGCAATCCGAATTGCGGAGCTGCCCACAACGGGACCAACACCGCTTGGACGATCAGCGCGCACACGCCGCCCGCGAGCGCGAGCACCGCCCAGCGAGCCGGCACCGCGATTTCATCCACATCGTCACTGCGCAAGCCGCACCCCCGGATCGTCGGCCGGAACGAAACGTTCGCGACAAACGCTAGCAAGCACGCCGACAGCTTCGCAGCAGCATGCGCTTGGAGTCATCGGGGTCGCGTATTTGGAAGAGGCGCTTGCCGTCTCGCGTCAGCAATGGGCAAGCGGTGAGGGACGTAACGGTTGACCGATCGTTTTTTCTCGGTGTCCGAGCCGGGTTAGGCGTAGGGCCACATCGTGTGGGGGAATCGCAACAGTCGGCGCAGGTAGGTCTACTTGTTCGAGTCCCCGCAGCGATCCGGCGCAGCTTCTGGCTCGCGGTTCGCGCCGCCCCGCCAGCTGCGGTATCCGCGGTGGGCGGCGAAGGCTCCGATGATCGCGGTGGCGCACCAGACCGCGATGGCGGTGTAGGCCAGCGGGGCCGACAGGTCGCCGATGGACGCGCCGAGCGCGGTGTAGACGAAGGCGCGCGGGGCCGATCCGATGAACGCTCCGACGGCCATCTGCCACAGCGGGACTCCGAACGCGCCGAACACGTATGACGCGAGCGCGTCCGAGATGCCGGGCACGAAGCGCTGGCCGACGACGGCCCACAGTCCGCGCCGCTCGATCTGCGCATCGATGCGTTCGGCGCGCTCCGCCCCGAGCAATCCGCGCGCGCTTTCGCGGCCCGCCCGCCGCCCGAGGAAGCTGGTGATGATCGCCGTGCCCACCGCCGAGCCCAGCGTCACGAACGTCCCGACCAGCGGACCGAACAGCAGACCGCTTCCCGCGGCCAGCATCGGGCCGGGCACGAAGATCGCGCCGAGCACCGCCGAGGCCACCAGATAGGCGAACGGGGCCGCGGGTCCGGTCGCGGCGATCGCGTCGCGCACACGTTCGACGTCGATCACTCCGGCGACGGCGACCAGATAGAACATTCCGAACAGGAACACGACGAACAGCGCCAGCCGCGCGATGTGCCGCCGTCGTCCGGTGCGAAAGGTGCCGTCGTTGTCCGTCATGCTGCCCGCAATCCTGCCTCGAGCTGGCCGGACGTTCGCGTCGAGGGCGCAGAGTGCCCGCCGCCGGAGTACGGGGGCACGATCACGAAGCGGGGCTCTACGGTTTGAGCTATCGGCGGTGGCCGACCGGGGTGTGAATCCCGAATCTCCGCGCTTCTGTGGAAACCCGGTCGCGAACCGGCGGGGTCTGTACCCGGTTTCCTGCGCCTGGTCAGGGGCGCACTGTTCAGCTGGTGGGCGTGCGACTGGTGATCGAAGGAGCTGCCGTCGATTCAGGGTTCCAGATACAGTCGTTCGTTCGGTAGGCGGCGTAGGCCGCTGGTGTCGGTGATCGCTACGGTCACCGCATCGGTGTAGCGGCGGGTCTGGTGTTCCTGGACGAACAGCAGGGCGGCGGTGAGGCAGGCGACGAAGTCGAAGCGCATGCCGTGCAGGAATATGGACAGGCGGACATCGGGTTCGTCGGGGCGCGGGGAGGTCACGGGCGCTCCGATTCGCGGTCGCGGAAGTAGCGGAAATCCTCTCGGCTCACGATCACGGCGGCGACGAGGGTGGAGCAGGTGTGATAGTCGCAGTCACAGTGGAGGTCGAGGGCTCGTATCGCGTTCTTGCGGCCGGACACCGGCCAGTGCGGGTTGTCGTGGGCGAACCGGGACCGCACTGGAAGCGTTCGATCGGTGCGGAAGGGGACGATGACACGGTCATCGCGCACTGGACACCGCCCTGAGCCCGCGACGGCGGTCCGGCATCTGATCAGCCCATGCGCGAATGGCTTCCAGCACGACGCGCCCCGATGGCCGGTGCGGTCCGCGCGGCGGCACTATCCACTGGCGGATCGCGCCGGACGAGGCAGTGGGCGAGGGCAGCGCGATCGTCGCTCCGCACCGGGACACGCTCACGTCCAGCCGGAACAGTTCAGCGAACAGCCGGTCGTCCTCGGGCAGGTCCGCGACGACGAGGAACGTCCAGCGACCCGAACGCGGATGTGCCACAACGGGTCCGAGCGTGATGTTCCGACTCTGCATATGAGCTTTCACGGCTTGCCCCAGGCGGGTGGGCATCGTCACCCCGGACACGTACCCGGCTCGCAGGACGATCCGCCCCAACTCGGGCGGGTCGATCACGGCGGGTAGATCGCACTCGCGCCGGTAGTACTGACACCTGGATCGCGGTGTGTCCCCGAACGATTGCATCGCCATCGGCGCTCCCCTCGGATCTGTTGCTGGTCATGCGCCCAGACTTGGAGAGGTCTCCTCGGTGGGGAGAAATCGCTCTCGCCAAGACGCGGGGTAAGCAGACGAGAAGTGCTTGGTCCTGGGAGAAGTAATGTGGGAACCCAAGAAAGACAGCCCATTTCCCAGCAGGTTGCCCATGAGAGGTGTCACCATTTCCCCGACAGGGAACTCGGACGACCTCGGGAGGGAAGGCTTGTCAGAGGACGAGACCGGCAGCACGCTGCCGCGTCGCCAACTCGGCCGCCATCTGCGCGACGCGCGAGAGGCGCTCGGCATGACTTTGATCGAATCCGCGAAGCTCATGGAGTGGGGCAAGAGCACGCTGCAACGTCTGGAGAAGGGACAGACGGAGAAGGTCAGGTCGCACGACATCCGGCTGCTATGCGAGCAGTACCAGCTAGGCGAGGAGCGGACTGCGGACCTGCTGTCGCTGGCTGAACAGATACCGGTGAAATCGTGGTGGCACGACTATGGATCGTTGATCACACCGGCGTTCGATGTGTACATGGGACTGGAGTCTTCGGCGGCTCAGCTCACCCAATTCCAACCATCTGTCGTACCTGGCCTGCTGGAAACCGCGGACTATGCTCGTGCTCTCGACATCTTGTACTTCCCCAATGACTCGCAAGAGGAGATCGACCGCCGCGTCGAGCTTCGTCTACGTCGGCAGGGGCTGGTTGCTCGGAGGCGTCGTCCGGCGACGTTCAGTGCGGTACTGCACGAGGCCGTGCTGCGAACGGTGATCGGCTCACCGAAGGTGATGTCTGCCCAGTCGCGCCACCTTGCGGATCTCAGCACTCTTCCGAATGTCGACATTCGGGTGTTGCCATTCCGAGCCGGGTTGCCGGTCGGAACATCCACCGGCCCGTTCCTGATCTTGGACTTCGATACGGACAAGAAGGGTCAGCCGGAGGAGCCCAGTGTCGTCTACGTCGAAAGCTTCACAGGAGGGCTCTTCCTGGAGCGGGTCAGTGATATAGACCGGTACCGTGACGCATATTGGGTGATCCACCGAGCCGCGCTCGATGTTCAACCCAGCCGAGATCTGTTGCGTCAGTTGGCGAAGGAGTACGAACGTGGACATTGACCTATCCGGAGAAAAGTGGTTCAAAAGCAGCCACAGCAGCGGCGGCCAAGATTGTGTGGAGGTCGCCCATCTGGCAGGCGGGATGGTCGCTGTCCGGGACTCCAAGAATCCGACCCGCTCAGCACTGGTCTTCGCGCCTGGCGAGTGGGACGCCTTCACCGCTGGTGTCGTGGGTGGCGAGTTCGACCGCTCGTAGCTGGAGGCGGGGAAAGCCAGCCGCTCTCGCGCACACACTATCCGGTTCATTCACCAGCAGGGAGTACGAAGGTGCACGTCAACCTGTCGAAGGCGCATTGGTTCAAGAGCAGCTACAGCAGCGGCGGCCAGGAATGCGTGGAGGTCGCGCACTTGGCAGGCGGGATGGTCGGTGTCCGAGACTCGAAGAACCCGACTGGCCCGGCGTTAATCTTCGTGTCCGGCGACTGGGATGCCTTCACCAGCGGTCTCGTGTGCGGCGAGTTCGACCGCTCGTAGACCGATGCATGGTGCGCGGTAGTCGCTCTCGCCAGCTTCTTACACCAATAGGGGAGTACAAACGTGCACGTCAACCTGTCGAATGCGAATTGGTTCAAGAGCAGCCGCAGCGGTGGGGGAAAGGAATGCGTCGAGGTCGCCCATCTGGCAGGCGGCATGGTCGGCGTCCGCGACTCCAAGAACCCCACCGGCCCGGCGTTGGTCTTCACCCCCGCCGCGTGGGACGCCTTCACCGCGACCCTCTAAGCCTTCAAGATCAACGGCACATGGCTGTGGCGTTTGCCGAGAAGAGCTCTCCACCATGTGCCGTTGATCTTGATGTTCAGGGTGGGTCGCGGGGGAGGAGGGTGCCGAGTGGGCCCAGGTCGATGTTGAGGTCTTCGGGGGTGAGGCCGAAGTGGTCGCGTAGTTCTTCCATGCGTTGTTCCAGGAGCATGAGGGTGGTGCCGATGCGTTCGATCTGGGCGTCGGTGAGGTCGCCGGCGTCGACGCGGCGGATCGCTTGACGCTCCATGAGTTGGCGGAGCAGTTCGACCAGGGTGAGGACGAGGCTGACCAAACCGCGCTCTACGGATTCGGGCTCGGTGTCGATACGGGGTGGGATGCCGCCGAATTCAGTCATCGCCGGGGGGCTCCAGCGCGGGATGCGTCGCGGGTCCGAGTGATCCGGACAGGGTGCTGATGGAGGAGATGAGTGCGCGCAGCGAGATCTGGACCAGGTCCACGTCCGCGATGGCGAGCTTGATGTCCCCGGTGATCACCACGCCGCCGGCCAGCACCCGATCCAGCAGATCGACCAGCGCGACGCGGCGCTCTTCATCGACCGTCATGCCGGTTCTCGTTCCACACCGGCGAACGAATACGGCGGCCACGGACCGGTGAGTTCGAGGCGGATGCCGGGGAACTCGTCACCGAGCGCCTTGACCGCGGTGGCGAAATCGTCGGTGCGATCGTCGTCCACCAGGTAGGTCCCGTTGAGCACCAACCAATCCCGGCGGCCGCTCAGCGCCGGGTCGGTCAGCGCTTGGCGTCGTCCCGCCGCGGCGTGCCGGAGCAGGCGGTTGTGGATCTGCTCCGCACGCTGCGCCGCGTCGCGTTCCACGGATTCCTGCGCCGACAGTTGCGCCCGCCGCCGCGCCAGATACGCCGCTCCCGCGCCCTTGCCTTCGCTCGCGGTGCGGGCCTCGGCCACGGCGGCGGTCAGGGCGGCGCGATCGCCGTAGGCCTTCACGCCCCACTCGGTGCGGCCGCTGACCAGCTCCAGCGCGGCGGCGAAGTCGGCTCGCCGTTCGGTCAGCAAATCGCGGACCCGATCGTCACCGAGGAACACGGTCGCCAGCCGGAGCGGAACGACCGGACCCCGGCGCACCATGGCCGAGACGACGGCGTCGTGCGCGCGGGCCGTCGCTTCCAGCCAATCCAAATCCTCCAGCCGCGCCTTCAGCGGTTGCTCGCCGTACACCTCGAGCGGCACCGAGCCGACGATCGCCGTCAGACCGTCCACGACCACCGCGCGCACCGGCTCGCCCGCGACGCCGGTCAATCCGCCCAGCTCCTCCGCCTCGCGGCCGGGTGTCACCGCGTACAGCCAGACCCCGAGATCCGTCACGAGCGTTCTTCCCTCGGCTGGCGGCGACGCTCGATGGGTTGCGGTTGCCGCTTCGCGCTCTCCAATTCGGCGATCCGGTCGCGGAGCTTCTGATTCTCGAGTTCCAGATCGCGATCCTGCCGTTCCAGCGTGCGGGCCTTGCTGTTGAGCCAGGGATCGCTCTCCCACCAGTCGATGCCGACGGACTTGGCCGTCTCCAAGGACGCGATGACCAGCCGCAGTTTGATCGTGAGCAGTTCGATGTCGA
The DNA here is from genome assembly GCF_044389845.1 of Nocardia sp. NPDC019323. Lineage (NCBI taxonomy): Bacteria > Bacillati > Actinomycetota > Actinomycetes > Mycobacteriales > Nocardiaceae > Nocardia > Nocardia sp. NPDC019323. The sequence continues at coordinate 1,527,155 of NZ_JBIRYN010000001.1, read as the reverse complement.
GCAGGTTCACCTGGATGTCGCCCGCGATCACCAAACCCTTGTCGAGCACTCGTTCGAGGATGTCGGCGAGGTTCGTCGACGAATGCCCGCCGAGCGGCTGCGGTGCGGACGATCCGCCGGGAGCCACCGTCATGACCGGGCCCCGATGTCGGTGCTACCGCGCCCGTAGCGCCTGGTTCTGCGGTAGGCCAGCATGTTTCCGTCGAGATCGATCTCTACTTCGTAGAGCGCGAGGATGTCGGCCGACGACGGGATGCGGCGGTCCTCGAGCACCTCGACCTCCACCACCCAGCCGTCCTCCGTCGGTTCCATCGAGGTGACGCCCTCGACCTGTTTCGATGTCAGGTCCACGAGGTGTCCGACCGCCACCGCGGCGGCTTGCGCCGGAGTGGCGGGAGGCGGCTCGTCCGAGCCCGAATGGACGTCCTCGGAAGTGGTCTTGCGTGCCACACGGATCACTCCTTCCGGCCGGTGGCGGTCACGCCTGCCGACCGGTCATGCGGTCCAGCACCGCCTGCTGCGCTTGTCTGCGTTCCTCTTCCGACAATCGACCGGCGGCCGCGGCCGCATCGATCTCCTCTAGTTCGCGGCGCATGAGGGCGGGATCGTGCATCTTCTGGTCCACCTGGTCCTGGATCAACTCGCCCAGCCAGATCACCCCGCGGACCGGCGCCAACGGCAACGACAGAATCGATGTGACCACGCCGAACATGTCCTCACCCCTCCGGTCCGCGCTTCGCCACGAAGTCGTAGGCCGCCATCGGGCCGAGCAGATTCAGCTCGACCCGGCCGTCCCACTCCTCGCCGAGCTCGCGCAGCGTCTCCTCCAGCTCTTGCTGCCGTTCCAGTTCGACCAGCAGCGCGATGTGCACGGCCTCCTCCTCGTGGGTGGGGTCGCGGTAGTTGACCAACGGCTCGAACCGCTCGAGCGCGTCGACCACCTTGCGGGTGTCCGCGGCGCGCTTGGACTCGATGGCCTGGTTGATCATCTCGCCGAGCGCGATGCGTTCGTTGCGGGTGGCGTCCTCCGGTTTGTCGCGGATCGCGTCGCGTAGCCGGGCGGCTTCGGCGTTCTCCTCGAGCAGTTCCCGGAGGATGGTGTTCTCGACGTAACGGCCTCTGACCACGAACTGCGCGCGGCCCTCCAACTGCTCCAGAGCGGAGCGGAACTCGGCTTCGTTCGCCCCGAGCAATTCGTTCTCCACCGCCTCGGTGTCGGTCATCACCGCGCCGAAGCGCAGCGGCAGCACCGGAGCGACGGCAGCCGAGCCGTCCAGCAGCTCGGCGTGCGCGGTGAGGTCGTCGGGCGTGCCGAGCGGTCGATCGGATTCGAGCCTGCTGATCAACGCGGCGATCTCGCCGTGCCGCACCACTCCCACCTCGCCGGGTGGATCGCCGACGCCGCTGGCATGCGGCTCGGGCTCCACGTCGGCGGGCACGATGCCGTAGACGTATACGGCGGCTTGACCGGTGGTCATCAGCCCTCCCTACGTTTGGGCCTGTTCGCCGTCTGGCGCTTGTCCTGCACGTCGCCGAGGAAGTCCATGACCTTCTCGCCCGCCGCCTCGAGCGCGCCCTGTGTCTTGTGCTTCGCCGCGCCCTGCGTGACGTCGCCGACGATGTCGGTCAAACCCTTCGGTTCGCTGGTGGAGATCTCGAGCCGGTTGACGGCCTCGGCGAAACGGAGATAGGTGTCGACGCTGGCCACCACGACGCGGGCGTCGATGGTCACCAGTTCGATGCCGACCAGCGACACGCGTGCGAACGCGTCGATGACAAGTCCCTTGTCCAAAATCGTGTCGATCACGTCGGCCAGGCTGGAGGAGTTCGGGCGCGCCATCGTGCCCGCTCCGCCACCGCCTCCGCCGCCTGCGGGTTCGATTGTCATGCGTGTGCTCCTCGCTTCTCACGCGACCGGCGGGTCACCGTGCTGCGGCGGGCGGCGGGTCGACGGCGCGGACGCCGCTCTCCGGCTTCCCGGTCCTCGTCTCGCTCGTCCGTCTCTTGCTCGTCGGTCTCGTCTTGCTCTTCCTCGTCCGGTTCCCGATCCGTTTCGTCCTGCTCGCTGTTCTCCTGTTCCTCGCGTCGTGCGGTCTCGTCGTCCTTGACGACCTTGCTTTCGTGGATTTCGCCGTGCCAGCCGACGATGTCGTCACGGTGCAACACCGACTCGGTCATCACGTGCCGCTGGAAGTGCTTCAGTTCCAGGCGGCAGCGGCGGCCGGCCGCGCGCCAGATATTGGCGGTCTTCTCGAAGACTCCCTGGGGGTGGTACTCCAGCACCACGAGGATGCGGGTGTACTCCGGTGCGATCTCGTGGAAGGTGACCGCGCCGTCGATGTAGCCCTTGTGCCCCTTGGAACGCCAGATGATCCGCTCGAACGGCACCTGCTCGAGAATCGTGGATTCCCAGGTGCGCCGGGACCAGAACACCTTGCCGGTCCAGCTGAGCTTCTCGTCGGCGACCTGCTCCACCTGCTCGAGCTTCTTGGTGAACTTCGGGAAATCCGCGAACTGGGTCCACTGGTCGTAGGCCAGATCGACCGGAACGCCGACGTCGATGTGCTCGACGATGTTGGTCAGTTTGATCTTCTTGCCGCCGCCTTTGCCCTTGCCGCCGGTCAGCGACTGCTTGACGGTGTCGAACTGCTCGCGCAGCGAGTGGCCGATCTTGGTCTTGCCCATGCTCATGACCGCGCTCAACGGCGAGGCGCCTTCACCCAGCTTCTGCACGCCGGTCAGCGCCGACAGCAGGTTCCCGCCGCCGCTGCCCTCGGCGTACTCGGTCAACCGGCCCGCGGTCTTCGACACCTGGTTGGTGAGCCCGGCCACCGCACGTTCGGCCAATGCTCCGGTGAGGTTCTGGACCGACTGCTGCAAGAGGCCGGTCGGGGGAGGTGGCGCCTTCTTCTTGGCGGAGGACCTGGCCTTCTTGGCGGAGGCTCCCGCCTTCTTCGCGGATGATCCCGCTCCGGTCGCGGCTTGGGTGGCCCGGCTCGCGGTGTCGGCGGCTACCTTGCCGACACCAGCCGTCGCGTCACGCAGAATCTTCGCCATCGCCGGTCACCTCCTCGTCCGGCGCACGGGGGCTTGACCGGCCTCGGCGCGACTTCGGCGGCCACGGGTACCGGACGGCTTGCGGTCCGCGGAGTCGGACGAGCGATCCGCTGTCGGCGAACCCGCTCCGCGCTTGGCGGCGGTGCTCGACCGGCGAGCACGCCCCCGCGCGGCGGGCCGTTCGGCGTCCTCTTCTTCGGCGTCTCGGTCGGAGTCTTCCTCGTCGGACGCTTGGTCTTCGTCCTCGTATTCGTCTTCGAGTTCGTCGTCGGGGGCCCGGTCCTCGTCCTCGGGGGCCTCGTTCTCCTCTTCGTACTCGTCCTCGGGGCCCTGGTCTTCGTCTTCGTCTTCGTACTCGTCCTCCGGAGCCTGCTCTTCGTCCTCGTCCTCGGGCGCTTCCTCCTCGTACTCGTCCGACTCCTGGTCGTACTCGCCCTCGTCGGAATCCGTCGCCCGCGAGCCGCCCCGATCCTGGTCCGCCAGGAGCGTCGCCCCCTGCTGCAACCGGTTGCTGAGCGCGTCGATGCGATTGCTCGCCGCGGTGACCGCTGCCGCGCGCGCCGCGCCGAGCAGTTCGTCACGCACGGTGTCGGTGATCCGGGTCAACTCCGGCGTCGATTTGAGCAACTCGGTCCCGCGCCCGATCAGATCCCCCGGCCCTCCCGCGGACCGCCGGGCCATCGCGGCGCCCGCCAGCGACAACGCGAAGCGCATCTTGCGGGTGCGGCCCAGCAGGTAACCGATGCCGACCCCTAACGCAATTCTTCCTCCGCCTTTCATCACTCACTCCTTGCTCGCCTCGACTGCCACCGCACCGGCGAAGCCGGGGCGTCGAGACTTGACGTCCCCAGAAGTGGGGTAGACCACATTGCGGCGGCCAAACTTCAGCGTATGCCTGGTTATCGATGAGGTCGATGTCTTTGCCTGCGAAAACTGGTGATCAGATGGGTCTGTCGAGGCTGGTCAGCGACCACTTGGCAGAGAGCAGTGGACACTGCCGGAAAAATAGTTCGGGAATCTTCGCGAACTATGTCGAAGGCGAGCGGGCGGCTCCGACCGGTAGGTGACAGCAAGTCACACCACAGCACAGGAGCACATCATGTCCGTCAACACGTTCCTCTGGTTCGACAACGCCGCCGAGGAAGCCGCCGCCATGTACGCCGCGGTGATCCCGAACTCGCGGGTGGTCGAGGTCTCCCGCGATTCCGACGGTTCGGCGTTCATCGTCTCGCTGGACCTGGACGGTCAGGCGGTCACGCTGATGAACGGCGGACCGGATCACCCGCACACCGATGCCGCGTCGCTGCAAGTGGTCGTGGACACCCAGGACGAGGTCGACCGACTGTGGGACGCGCTCACCGCGGACGGCGGCGAGCCCGGCCCGTGCGGCTGGCTGAAGGACCGCTACGGCCTGTCCTGGCAGGTGGTGCCCTCGGCGCTGCCGAAGCTGATGGGCGGTGACGATCCGGCCAAGACCATCGCGGTCGGCACCGCCTTGCGGTCGATGTCCAAGCTCGATCTCGCGGCGCTCCAGAACGCCTACGACAACGCCTGATCACGCGCCGCGAACGCCGAAGACCCCGCCGGGACGCCGTTGTCCGGGCGGGGTCTCGCGGCGTCGTCAGCGCCAGTGTTCGGGCGTCACGGGGGCGTCCCACGCACGGGCGTAGCGGCGCTTGTCCGGAGCGTTGTATTCCTTGCTGCGGTAGACCACATACGGCCGCACCAGGTAGCCGACCGGTGCGCTGAACATGTGCACCAGCCGGGTGTAGGGCCACAGCCCGATCAGGGCGAGCACCACCAGCCCGTGCAGCTGGAAGGTCCACGGGGTGTCCACCATCAGCTCCGGTCGCGGGCTGAGCGTGAACAGACTGCGGAACCACGGCGACACCGTCTCGCGGTAGTTGTAGGTGCCCCACAGCAGATTGCTGCCCCAGGTGTTGAGCAGACCGGTGATCAGCGCCGCGGCCAGCAGCACGTACATCAGCTTGTCGTTGCCCGTGGTCGCCTTGCGGACGGCGGGAACGGTGAAGCGACGGTAGAGCAGGATGCCGACGCCGGCCAGCACGGCCAGACCGGCCACCGAGCCGGCCCCGACGGCGATCACGTGGTAGACGTGCTCGGAAATGCCGATCGCCGAGGTCCACGATTCCGGGATCAGCACGCCGAGCACGTGCCCGCCGAACACCCCGACCATGCCGAAGTGGAACAGCGGGCTGCCCAGCCGCAGCAGGCGGCTCTCGTAGATCTGCGAGGAGCGGGTGGTCCAGCCGAACTGGTCGTTGCGGTAGCGCCACAGGTGCCCGAGCAGGAACGAGGTGAACGCGACGTACGGCAGGATCAGCCACAGCGAGACGGGCAGATGCGGCGTTGCGTTCATCGTCGGCCTTCCGATCCGTCGAACAGGGAGGGGTCCATCGCGAAAGGTTCCAGCCCGACTTCCTCTTCGGGCGGGCCCTGGGCGGCGAGTTCGGCGATGCGCCTGCGGTCGGCGGTGGTCGGCGGCGGCAACGTCGCCCCGATCGCCGCCAGCACGCCCGCGTAGGGAGAGTTGTTGTCCGACAAGGAGAGCCGCAGCAGTTCCAGCACCGGAACGTGCTCGCCGAGCAGCCGTTCGCCGCCGATCGGGTCGACGGTCGCGGCGAACTCCAGCAGCACCGGCAGGTGATCGGGCAGCTCTTCGTCCCCGAGTTCCACACCGGCGTGCCGGTAGGCGTGCTTGAACCGCAGCAGCGCCATGCCGCGCTTGCGGGTGTCGCCGTAGGCGTAGAAGGTCAGGTGCAGGCTGGCGCGGCGGCGCATGTCGAAGGTCGCGACGTAGGCGGCCGCGAGTTCCAGCGGCGGGGTGGTCCGCAGGTAGTCGAGGCATTCGTCCAGGTGCGCGCGCACCTCGTCGGGCAAACCTGTCGCGGCGCTGGTCAACTGGCCGATCATGGCCAGCGTCTGCTCGCTCGGGTAGTCCAGCAGCAATGCGGCCATGCGCCACACCAGCTGGCGGTCGCGCTGGGCGAGTTCGACCACCGCTTCCGGGCGGCGGCGCAACTTCAGCAGGCTCATCGCCCCGCTCCGCTCGGCGCGGAGGCCGGGTCACCCGCGACGCTGCCCGCACCGTGCCCGTTGCCTGCGACCCCGTTGCCCGCGCCGTTCGCGTGTCCGTTACCCGCGTGCCCGTTGCTCGTGCCGTCGGCGTGCCCGTTGCCGTTCGCGGCGCCATTGCTCGGCACCAGGCCATCGGTGCTCTTGCCGTCCCAGTTCAACAGGTTGATCCGGCCCGACTTCTGCTCCGGCGCGGCGCCGTTGGTGTCGGTGAGGTGGAACTTCTCCACCATCTGGTCGAACGCCGTCATGCCGGGACCGCCGTCGGTGTCCAGGCTGCACCCGGTGGCCAGCGAGTCCAGTTCGTGCGCGCGAGCTCCCGCACCCGTCGGAATGACGTAGCGATGCTCGTACTTGGCGATGGCCAGCAGCCGGTACATCGCCTCGATCTCTTCCGGCTCCAGCCGCACCGACGGCGCGATGGAAGGGTCCGGTTCCTCGCCGAGATTCACCGACCGCATGAAGGAGCGCATGGCCGCGAGGCGTTGCAACGACGCTCGCACCGGCCCCACGTCGCCCGCGGTGAACAACTCGGCCAGGTACTCCACCGGAATGCGCAGCGCGTCGATGGCGCCGAACAGATTCGACACGTTCTCGCCGTCGTGACCGGTCTCGCTGAGCACGTCCACCACCGGCGACAGCGGCGGCACGTACCAGACCATCGGCATGGTGCGGTACTCCGGATGCAGCGGCAGCGCGATCTGGTAGTCCACGATCAGCTTGTAGACCGGCGAATCCTGCGCCGCCTGAATCCATTCCGGCGAGATGCCGGCCCGTTCCGCCTCCGCGATCACGCGGGGGTCATGGGGATTGAGGAACACCCCCAACTGCGACGGGTAGAGATCCTTGTCGTCGGTGACCGAGGCGGCCTCGAGCACGGCGTCGGCGTCGTAGAGCATGACGCCGATGTAGCGCAGCCGCCCGACGCAGGTCTCCGAGCACACCGTCGGAATGCCGACCTCCACGCGCGGGTAGCAGAAGGTGCACTTCTCCGCTTTGCCCGTCTTGTGGTTGAAGTAGATCTTCTTGTACGGGCAGCCCGACACGCACTGCCGCCAGCCGCGGCACTTGTCCTGATCCACCAGCACGATGCCGTCCTCGGCGCGCTTGTAGATCGCGCCGGACGGGCAGGAGGCCGCGCAGGAGGGATTCAGGCAGTGCTCGCAGATGCGCGGCAGGTAGAACATGAAGGTCTCTTCGAACTCCAGTTTCACCTGCTCCGACAGCTTCGCCAGCAGCGGGTCCCTGCCGACCTGCTCGGGGCCGGAGCCGAGGTCGTCGTCCCAGTTCGCGCCCCAGGTGACCTTCGTGTCCTCGCCGGTGATCAGCGATTTGGGCCGCGCGACCGGCGTGGTGTCCACCGGCGGGGAGGACAGCAGGTTGTCGTAGTCGTAGCTCCACGGCTCGTAGTAGTCCTCTACCGTGGGCAGATCCGGGTTGGCGAAGATGTTCAGCAGCCGCTTCAGCCGGGACCCGGACTTCAGGGTCAGCTTGCCGCGCTTGTTCAGCGTCCAGCCGCCCTTCCACTTCTCCTGGTCCTGGTACTGCCGCGGATACCCCTGCCCGGGGCGGGTTTCCACGTTGTTGAACCAGACGTACTCGGTGCCGCCGCGATTGGTCCACGCCTGCTTGCAGGTGACCGAGCAGGTGTGGCAGCCGATGCACTTGTCCAGGTTCATCACCATGGCCAGCTGTGCCATGACGCGCATGTCAGTACCGCTTTCTCGCGTCGGTGGATGGTGCCGTGCCGCCGTCGCCCATGTCAGTACTCCACTTCCTGCGAGCGCCTGCGAATCGTGGTCACCTCGTCGCGTTGGTTTCCGGTGGGGCCGTGGTAGTTCAGCGCGAAGGACTGCTGGGCGTAGCCGCCGATGAGATGCGAGGGCTTGATCATGATGCGGGTGAGCGCGTTGTGGATGCCGCCGCGCTTGCCCCGGCCCTTGGTGTCCTCGCCGAGGCCCTCGATGCGCGGCACGTCCACCGCGCGGTCCTGGGCGTGGTACATGAACACGGTGCCCTCGGGCATCCGGTGGCTGACGATGGCGCGGGCGACCACGATGCCGTTGCGGTTGATCGCCTCGATCCAGTCGTTGTCGCCCACGCCGATCTTCGCCGCGTCACGATCGGACATCCAGATCGTCTGCCCGCCGCGCGAGAGCGTCAGCATGTGCAGGTTGTCCTGGTAGGCCGAGTGGATCGACCACTTCGAGTGCGGCGTCAGGTAGCGCACCGTGACGCCCTGCTCGCCGACCGCGCCGATCGACGGCTCGCGGAACAGCGCGGTCATGTCCAGCGGCGGCCGGAAGATCGGCAGCTGCTCGCCGAGTTCGATCATCCAGTCGTGATCGAGGTAGAAGTGCTGCCGCCCGGTGAGCGTGTGCCACGGCTTGAGCCGCTCGGTGTTGATGGTGAACGGCGAGTACCTGCGTCCGCCGGTCTCGCTGCCCGACCACTCCGGCGAGGTGATCACCGGCACCGGACGCGCCTGCGTGTCGGCGAAGGTGATCCGTTTGCCCTCGTGCTCGGCGGCCAGATCGGCCAGTTTCGTTCCGGTGCGGCGTTCCAGCGCGTGGAAGCCCTCCACCGCGAGGCGGCCGTTCGTGGTGCCCGACAGCGCGAGGATCGCCTCGGCCGCGTGCGTGTCCTTGGCCAGCGAAGGGCGGCCCTGCGCGACGCCGGACACCACCGTGCCGTTCACCCCGGCGAGGTACTCGACCTCCTGGTCGGGGTAGGTGGTGACGCCCTTGGTGGTGACGCCGAGCGTGTCGACCAGCGGCCCGAGCGCGGCCATCTTCTCCGCGATCTTCGGGTAGTCGCGTTCGACCACCACCAGCTTCGGCATGGTCTTGCCCGGAATCGGCTCGCATTCACCGGCTTTCCAGTCCAGCACGCGCCCGCCCGCCTGCGCCGTCGCGTCCGGCGAGTCGTGCTGCAACGGCACGGCGACGATGTCCTTGCGCTTGCCCAAGTGCTTCTCGGCCATCCAGGAAAAGCCGCGCGCGATGCGGTGGAAGGCGTCGAAGTCGGTCTTGGCCTCCCATGGCGGCGAGATGGCCGGGGAGAAGGCGTGCACGAACGGGTGCATGTCGGTGGAGGACAGGTCGTGCTTCTCGTACCAGGTGGCGGCGGGCAGCACGATGTCGGAGAACAGCGTGGTGCTGGTCATCCGGAAGTCCAGCGACAGCAGCAGATCCAGCTTGCCGGTGGCGGCGGTGTCGCGCCAGTTCAGCTCCTGCGGCCGCACGCCGGCGGCCTCGGCGGCCTGCAGGTTGGAGTCGGCGCCCAGCAGGTGGCGCTGGAAGTACTCGTTGCCCTTGCCGGAGGAGCCCAGCAGGTTCGCCCGCCACACGGTCAGGCAGCGGGGGAAGTTCTCCGGCGCGTCCGGGTCCTCGCAGGCGAACCTCAGCTCGCCGGACTTCAGCCCGTCCACCACGTGCTCCGGCGCGGTCTTGCCCGCGGCCTCGGCCTCGTCCACCAGGTCGAGCGGGTTGCGGTCGAAGGTGGGGTAGCTCGGCATCCAGCCCAGCCTGCTGGCCAGCGCGATGTTGTCGGCGGCCGTGCGTCCGGCGAACTTGCCGGTGCCCAGCGGCGAGGCGAACGACTCGGCGGTGAACGGGTCGTAGCGCCACTGGTCGTTGGTCAGGTACCAGAACACGGTGCCCTGCATCTGCCGCGGCGGACGCTGCCAGTCCAGGCCGAAGGCCAAGGTGGACCAGCCGGTGACGGGGCGGCATTTCTCCTGTCCGACGTAATGCGCCCAGCCGCCGCCGTTCACGCCCTGACAGCCGGTCAGCAACGTGAGCGTGAAGAACGCGCGGTAGATCTGGTCGGAGTGGAACCAGTGGTTGGTGCCCGCGCCCATCAGGATCATCGAGCGGCCGCCGGACCGATCGGCGTTGTCGGCGAATTCCCGTGCGATGCGCTGCGCCTGCACGGCGGGCACGCCGGTGATGGCCTCCTGCCAGGCCGGGGTGTAGGGCTCGGCCGCGTCGTCGTAGCCGCTGGGCCAGGTGCCGGGCAGCCCGTCACGGCCGACGCCGTACTGGGCCAGCAGCAGATCGAAGACGGTGGTGACGCGCCTGCCCGCGACGGTCGCGGTCGGCACGCCGCGCACGAGCACACCGGGAACGTCGCTGTCGAAGCGGGGAATCTGTACAGCCGCAGCGTCGTCGGTGCGGCCGTACAGACTCAGGAGGGGATCGACGTCCCCGAGATCGAGGTTCCAGCGCCCGGCTGTCGCATCGCCGAACCGATGTCCGAGCGACCCGTTCGGCACCACCGGCTGCGCCTGCGCGTCCAGCAGCACCGTCTGGAACTCGACGCCCTCGCCGGTGCGGCCGAGGTCGGCGGCGGTAAGGAACTTGCCCGGCACGAACGCTCCGTCGCGCTCGTCCAGCGTGATGAGGTACGGCAGATCGGTGTAGCGCTTGATGTAGTCGAGGAACCGCGGCGTCGACTTCTCGACGAAGAATTCCTTCAGCACCACGTGGCCCATCGCCATGGCCAGCGCGGCGTCGGTGCCGGGACGCGCGGGCACCCACTCGTCGGCGAACTTGGTGTTGTCGGCGTAGTCGGGGGAGACCACGACGACCTTCTGGCCCCGGTAGCGGGCCTCGGTCATGTAGTGCGCGTCCGGCGTTCGGGTGACCGGCACGTTCGAGCCCCACATGATCAGGTAGCCCGCGTCGAACCAGTCCGCGGACTCCGGCACGTCGGTCTGGTCGCCGAACACCTGCGGCGAGGCCACCGGCAGGTCGGCGTACCAGTCGTAGAACGACAGCATGGAGCCGCCGAGCAGCGAGATGAAGCGGGCGCCGACGGCGTGGCTGACCATCGACATGGCCGGGATCGGCGAGAACCCGGCCACCCGGTCGGGGCCGTACTGCTTGATCGTGTAAACGTGTGCGGCGGCGGCGATCTCGGCCGCTTCCCACCATTCGGCGCGGACGAAGCCGCCCTTGCCGCGCGCGGCCTTGTAGCTGCGCGCCTTCTCGGCGTCTTCGACGATCTCGCCCCAGGCCAGCACCGGGTCCTTGAGCCGGGACTTGGCCTCGCGGTACAGCTCCAGCAGCGTGCCGCGCACGTACGGGTAACGCACCCGGGCGGGCGAGTAGGTGTACCAGGAGAACGACGCGCCGCGCGGGCAGCCGCGCGGCTCGTACTCCGGCTTGTCCGAGCCCACCGAGGGGTAGTCGGTCTGCTGCGATTCCCAGGTGATCACGCCGTCTTTGACGTAGATCTTCCACGAACAGGATCCGGTGCAGTTCACGCCGTGCGTGGAGCGCACCACCTTGTCGTGCGACCAGCGATCCCGGTAGAACTCGTCGGCGCTGCGCCCGCCGACCTTGTGCAGCGTCCGCTGATCGGACGACACCTCGCCCCGGTGGAAATATTTTCCCAGCCGCAGGAGCGCGTCCCCGGCGTCGGTGGCCGGGCCGGAGGGTGTACGACCCTGGGCACGCGAATTAACCACGAGGTCCCCTTCGAGCTGTGCGATCGGGTGGATGTTCCGACTGTAAAGAGGCGCGCACAACTGACCAAACATCTTTCTCACAGCCCATTCGCACACGTGGTGAGTTGTGAGATCGGCGCAACGTCACGGTCACGGTGACGGGCGGCTGCCGGGCGTCGTCCGTGGGGTCGACCTGGGGGAACCCGCTCTGAACTGGAGAGAACTGGATCCGAGGAGTCCGCTCGCACCCGCGCCGGTGATGCTTTGGAAACGGCGGGTTCTCCAGTGATTTACATTTGTTAACACATCCGATGAGCCGTCGGCGGCGCTGCGTTTATCCGATCCGACGGGTTTCTGCGTCGACTTCCCGGCAATATATTGTAAGCGCAATCACAATTCGCCGGGAATTCGCCATGGCCGATGAATTCCCGTGACCGGGTGGGGCTCCCGGGCCCCGCCGCCGTCGAATCCCTGCTCTCCACGGACGGCGGCTTCGTCAACGGGGGCCGCCGTGCCCGCCGACGGTGGACGCTCGGGTCACACGATTCGGCTACCCGTCGACCGGTTGTTCGGGCGGCGTACCCGGCTCGAACGATTGCGGCACCGGCCATCAAGGTGCCCGCCGCCGGTTCAGGCGGGGGTGACGGGATCGATGGCGGCGAACGTATCGACCCAATGGTGGGGCGGCCGTGGGGGATTGGGCTCGCCCGGGCGGGCGAGACCGACGACGCGCCATCCGGCGGTGACGGCGGCGTCGAGTTCGTCCGGGTGGTCGGACAGGAACAAGATGCGTTCGGCGGGGGCGCCGATGGCTCCCGCGATCTTGTCGTAGGACGACGACTCGCGCTTGCCGCCCGCTGTCGACAGATCGAAGTAACCGCTGATCAGGCCGGACAGGCTGCCGCCGCGCGCGAAGGCGAACCAATCCTGCTGATTGCGAATCGATCCCGAGGAGTAGACGTACAAGGCGAGACCAGCGGCGTGCCACGCGGCCAGAGCCGGTGGCACGTCCGGGAAGAACTCGCCGTGCAGCGCGCCGCTGCGGAAGCCTTCCGCGCAGATCAGGCCCTGCGCGGTCTTCAGAGGCTCGGCCTTGACGTCGGTGTCGAGCCACCCGCGCAGGATGGCGGCGACCTCGGCCGGGTCCGCGTCCGGCCGCCCGGCCAGCTCCCTGGTCGCGGCCAGCACGGGCGCGGCGTCCCCGGAGCTGTTCTCGGCCAACCACTCCGGGAGCCGCGCACGGGTGTAGCCGTACAGGTCCTCGCGAACCGCCGTGGTGGGGCTGGTGGTTCCCTCGATGTCGACGACGACGGCGTCGGTCACGGCGCGGTCAGCAGCTGGTCGAGGGTGGGGAAGCCCGCGCTGATCTTGTCGCCGGTGAAGTCGCCGACCCAGCCGTCCTCCTCCTCGAAGAAGCGGATGGCGATGAAGTCCGGGCGCTCGCCCATGTCGAACCAGTGCAGCGTGCCCGCGGGAACCGAGAGCAGGTCGCCGCCCTCACAGACCACCGCGAGTACTTCCTCGCCCAGATGCAAGTAGAAGCAGCCGCGCCCGGCGGCGAAGAAGCGCACCTCGTCCTCGGCGTGCCGGTGCTCGTCGAGGAACTTGCCGCGCGCGCCCTCGGCGATCTCCGGCCACCGCGGGTCGGCGTCGTCGGGGTGGATGCGCGCGATGTCGATGTGCTTGTAGCGTCCGGACTCGTTCAGTTCGGCGACGTTCTTCTCGTAGTGCGCGAGCAACTGCTCCGACGGCACCGAGGCGGCGTTCTCCACCACCGGCCAGCGGCCGAACGTGATGCCGTGCTTGGCCAGTTCGGCGCCGATCACCTCGTCGTCGCTGGTGCGTACGCGCACGTCGGCCGCGTCGCCGGCGGCCATCACCTGCAGCAGGGTCATGTCAGTCCAATCTCGAGAAGTCGTCGCGCGGTCCGAACGCCGCCGGACTGCCGGTGCGGGACACCAGCTCACACAATGCTTCCAGGCATTCGGCGCGATCGCGCGCCTGAGCGAGATCGTCGCCCCACGCGGTGATCCCGTGCCCGGCGATGACCAGGACCGGAAGGGCGTCGGGATGGTCGAGCAGGTAGCGCTCGATGTCGGCCCCGATGCGCGGCACCTCGGGCCAGTTCGGGAAGACCGGGATGTCCGCGACGGCCGGGTCGCCACCGCCGAGTCCTTTGATCAGCTCGTAGTCGGTGATCCGCAGCGTGGCGAACGTGCCGGGCGCCGCCGAGCGGGTAGCCAATGCCGTGGCGAACGGCGGATGGATGTGCACCACCGCTTGCGCGGGCCGAGCCCGGTAGACGGCGGTGTGGATCGTGGTCTCCGCCGACGGTTTGCGCCCGGAGCAGGACACCGGCGCTGCATCCGCGACCCGCACGGTCACCATGTCGCGTTCGGTGAGTTCACCTTTGGACAGCCCGCTGCCGGTGACGACGGCGGTCACGCCCGTGCGCACCGAGATGTTGCCCGCCGTGCCGGGCATCCAGCCGCGTCGATAGAGCTCGCGGGCTATGTCCGCGATCGCCGTGCCGTGCGAGGGATCGGTTCGGAGTTCGCGGGATGGATCCGCGATCGACGCTTCGTGGGAGCGATCATTGCGGTGTACGACGCCGTGCTCGGTGACCACCGCGGTCACCAATTCGGCGGGCGTCACGTCGAAGGCCGGGTTGAACACCTCGGTGTGCGCGGGAGCCGTTGCCACACCACCGAATCCGGTCACCTCGGCCGCCGCGCGTTCCTCCACGACGATTTCCCGGCCGGTGGCCGTCTTCGGATCGCGGGTGGACTCCGGAGCCACCACGATGAACGGGATGCCGTGATGGCGGGCGGCGAGCGCGAGACCGTAGGTGCCGATCTTGTTGGCGACGTCGCCGTTGGCGGTGACCCGGTCCGCGCCGACCAGCACGCAGTCGACCTGGCCGGTCGCCATCGCCCACGCGGCGGCGGAATCGATGGTCAGCCGGTGCGGGATGGCCGCCTCGGCCAGTTCCCAGGTGGTCAGCCGCGCGCCTTGGAGCAGCGGGCGGGTCTCGTCCACCAGTACCTGCTCGATCGCGCCGCGCCCGGACAGCACCCGCAGCGTGCCGATGGCGGTGCCGAACGCGCTGGTCGCCAGGCGCCCGGTGTTGCAGTGGGTGAGTATGCGCAGCGGCCGGTCGGGACACAGGCGCTGTACCAGGTCGGCGGCGTTGGTGGCGGCGGCCCGGTTGACCCGGCCGTCCTCGGCCAGCATGTTGAGGGTCTCGGCGAGGACCGCATCCGCGCCCCGGCCCACCTTCGCCCTGACCCGCCGAACCGCCCAGGCCAGGTTGACGGCCGTCGGCCGCGCCGCCGCGATCCGGTCCGCCTCGGCCTGCACGGCCGCCTCGTCCACCACGCCGTCGAGGGTGTGCGCGGCGGTGGCGAGGACGACGCCGAACGCGCCCGCGATGCCGATGGCGGGCGCGCCGCGAACGGCCAGCGTCTTGATCGCGTCGATGACCTCGTCGACGGTGCTCAACCGCAGTTCACGCACGTCGTGCGGCAGTCCGCGCTGGTCGATGGTGACGAGCGCGCCGTCGTCCCAGACCAGTGAGCTGTCGTCCATCAGGCGCATCCTTCGCGTCGAACCGGGTCGTGCCTGGTCAACGGTATCGGACCGGGGACGGCGAGCCGAAATCGCGTCAGGCCGTCCCGGCGCGCAGCTTGGCGGCGCGTTCGCGCGGGTCGTAGTCGGGGCCCACGCCCTCGATGAGCAGCAGGTCGCCGTCGATGTGATCGGCGCGCAGCGGCAGGATCTCCTGGTAGGCGGGCGAGTGGTACCACTCCCGCGCCTCGGCCATCCCGGGGAACTCGATCAGCACCATGCTGCCCGGCCAGCTGCCCTCCACCACCTCGGCCGGGGGCCCGTGGATGACGAAGCGGCCGCCGAACGGGTCCAGCGTGGCCTGGATGCGCTCGAGGTATTCCAGGATGTCGGGATGCGGCCTGCGACTACGGAGATGGGCGAAGCCATAGGCGGACATGGTGTGGCGTTCCTTCGTTCGATGACACCGGGGATGACGTCGAACCGACGGTAGGTTCGCCTGGCGCGGGGTGACAATTACCTGTCGGGTAAAACGCACGGCCCCCGGAACGACCGCAGCCGCCGGTCCCGGGAGGAGGTGGGGGCCGGCGGCGCGGGTGGCGCAGATCAGCTAGCGGCGGCGCTCCTGCTCGCCGCGCCGGTCGGGCATCTCGGACCGGTTGCCCCGACGGCCTTCCATGTCAGCGCCCTCACGCATGTCCTGCTCCTGGCGCTGTTGCTGCTGCTGCCTCGGCATCTGCTTCGGCATTTTCTTAGGCGTTTTCTTCGACTTTTCAGCCATCTCCACTCGGTCCTTTCCGGGTGATTGATATTCGCCTAACGAACACACGATAGCGAGCGGATATGGCCCGTGGAAGGGGAAATGGAAAATATGGCTCCGAGCGGCCGGGGTGTTGCATTACTCCAGGTAGAGACGTTTTTGGTGCTTGGATGCAGTAATGAATCCAGTTCAGCTGGAGTCCGGTGCGGACCTTTCTTCCGGTCGGTTGAGCAGCGTCGAGGGAGGAAGTGGACCGATCAAAACATCGCGGTCATGCGTTCGTTTATTTCCTCTCGGTTCGCGTTCTCGGCGCACTCGCGTCGAATTCGGCTCCGCTGTCGTATGGGATTGCGCGCGGCTCGGCGCGGTCCAGGCGAAATCGCTGGAGTGCAATGGTTTCGGGCGAGATCGGCTGCGTGTCGGCATACTGTCGTCTTCTGCTCGTGCCTATTGATCGATGAATTCAAGTGCGGCAACGACTTCCGAACACCGCGACCGAGGAGTTCAGCGCAGCGGCAGGAATTCGACGATCGCGCCGTCCCCCGCATCGGGCGGGACGATCACGAGACCGTCGCGATCGACCAGGCCGCCGAGATGAGCCGTCCGGATGGTCGGGTCGCCGATCCATCCGCCTTCCTCGGCGAGGCGAGCCGGGACGATGCGCGTCACCTGTCCGGCGATCTCGGCGGCGTTGCGCAGCGGCCCGCGCAGCGGGCGCGCGGTGGACGCGCCGGTGCGGCCCTCGACGATCGCGGGAGCGAGCGCCATGAGCGTCGCGACCGCGGCGAACGGGTTGCCGGGCAAGCCGAGCACCGTGGTGCCAGCGGCGAGCCGGGCGACGACCGTGGAACCGCCCGGCCGCAGCCGCACCCGGGGCACCACGATCGAAGCGCCCGCCCGGGTCAGGGCGGCACGCAGTTGGTCGGCCGCCCCGCCGCCGGTCGCGCCGACGATCACCAGCAGGTCGCACTCGGGCGCGGCGGTGAGGACCTCGTCGAAGCCGTGCGGAGTGTCGCGCAGGTGCACCCGGTCGGTGGTGCGAATGCCGCACCGGGACAGCAGTTCCGGCAGGATCGGGCCGATCGAGTCGCGGGTCTGGCCCGCCTGGAGCGGACCCTCGCTGCGGATCTCGTCACCGGTCATGACGACGCGCGCGCGGACCGGCCCGCGCACCGGGGCGGCGGTGACCTCGACGCTCGCGGCCGCGGAGACCAGCGCCGGGGTGACCGGCGTGCCCTCCGGCGCGATCGGATCACCGGCGCCGCGGTCCTCGCCGCGGCGGCGGATGTCGTCGCGCAGCGGGGTGTCGGGCAGGCGGTACAGCGTTTCGTCGGCCACGTGGGCGAACTCGTCGCGCAGCACGCTCGTGGTGCCGTCGGGGACGTGCGCGCCCGTGGCGATGCGCACCGCCTCGCCCGGCAGCAGCCCCACCGGTCGCCGTCCGCCCGCGAAGCCGATGTCGCGCCGCAGGCGCCAGGGTCCGTCGCCCGCTACCGCGTACCCGTCCATCGCCGAGACGTCGAAGCGCGGCAGCGGCCCGGCGGCCGTCAGCGGACTCGCGAGCGCGGCCCCGATCACCGAACGCAAATCGGCCTCGTACGCGGTGAGCCGAGACAGCTGCGAGCGCAGCGAGTTCCGTGCCTCGTCGAGCTCGAGCGGCGGCTGCCGGCGTGGCGCGTCGACCGCAGCCCTGGCCTGCCGCACCTCCTCCTCGGTGTCGCAATCGCCGACGCCGGACAGCGGGATGATCGCGGCGGCGGCGGGCACCAGCGCCTTCATCGGCTGGTTGATCAGCGCGTCGAGCCCGTCCAGCGCGGCCGCGAGCGCCGAACGCCGCCACACCCCGATCAGGTACTGCGGGCGACCGGACTCGTCGGCCGCGAACACCGCGTCCGCGCCGGACTCGGTGGCGTGCCGGATGAGTTCGGCGACCGCCCATGGCGACAGGAACGGCAGGTCGGCGGCGAGCACCACGATTAGCGGTGCGGCGGAGCCGAGGGCACGCAACCCGGTGTCGACCGCCGCCACCGGGCCCGACCCGGGCGGCACCTCGCGCACCTGGATGATCTCCGGCGGCAACTCGGGGCGGTGCGGCCCGACCACCACCGTCCGCCCGCACGAGGCGACGGCGGCGAGCGCCACCTCCAGCATGGAACGGCCGCCGATGACGATGGCCGGTTTGTCCACGCCGCCCATCCGGCTGGCCCGCCCGCCCGCGAGCACGATCGCGTCGGCGGCCGTCACACGCCACGACCCGGAGCTAGGTACACCATGGCGGCCATGCTAATTCGTCGGCGCAGGGAAGCCGGGGAGCGGACGGCGCCGATCAGGCGTTCGACCAGAACCGCGCAGGGGGCAGCAGCCGGAACTCGTTGAGTTCCGGGTCGGCGAGCACGAGGTCGGTGTCCCTGGCCGGAGCCGGGGCGCCGCGGTCGATCGAGGTGGCGCCCGCCGCGTGCAGCCTGGCCACCTCGGCGGCCCGGTCGTCGGCCGGGAACGAGGTGAGATCCAGGCGCAGTCTGGTCCGGCCGGTGCCCGCGTCCGGCGTGCGGACGAACTCCAGCCAGGAACCGAGGCCGGTCGGCGCGCGCAGTCCGGCCAGCCGCTCACCGCGCCGCATGGACGGCCAGCCGGTGGCGGCCGACCAGAATTCGGCGAGCCGCTGCGGATCGCGCGTGTCGACCACGATCGCCGCGACGGCTCCGGTGTCCACGTACTCCTCCCTGGGTTCGAGCACGCAGAACTCGTTGCCCTCCGGGTCGGCGAGCACCGCCCACGGCACCGCGCCCTGCCCGATGTTGATCGAGCGCGCGCCCAAGGCCAGCGCCCGGTCCACCTGGGTGCGCTGGTGGTCCAGCGAGCGGGTGGCCAGATCGAGGTGCAGGCGGTTCTTGCCGATCTTGGCCCGCATCGCGGGCAGGAAGGTCAGCGCCAGGTCGCCACCGTCTACATCGGGGGCCGCGACGTTGACCTCGTCGGGACGGTCGACGGTGATGCTCCAGCCGAGCAGTTCGGCCCAGAAATCCGCGACCGAACGCGGCCGGTCGGCGTCGAAGACGACACATGCCAGGCGGGTGGGCATAGATCCACGGTACTGGCCGTCCTCGCGGCACGGAGCCGATTCGGACAGCGGCGCTCAGTCACCGGGGAGATCGGGCAAGCAGTAGCGCGCGGCACGCAGATCGACGCGCCCGTCCCGGATCGGCACGCCCTCCTCGGCCAGCAAGCGCAACTGGCGATGGGCAAGGTGAGCGGCGGGCTTGCCGCCGGCGCCGAGCACCCGGTGCCAGGGCAGGTCGGCGGAGTCGGTGCGCATGATCCAGCCCACCGTGCGCGGGGTGGACAGACCGGCGGCCGCCGCGATGTCGCCGTAGGTGACCACCCGGCCGGGCGGGATCGCCGCCACCAAGGCGTGCACCTGCTCGATCTGGGCATCGCTGGTCGGCATCGGGCTCAGAGCACCGATCGCACGAGTTCGCCGGTCCGGGCCGGATACGCCTGGGCGACCATGTGATCGCAGTTCCATTCCAGCACCGTCAAGCTGGCGCCCATGTGTTCGGTGAGCGCCGCGCGGAACTCCGGCGTGACGAACGGCGGGTCCACCTTCATCGCCTGCACCAGCACGGTCGGCAGATCGGCGGGCGGCAGCACCCAGTGGCGGGCCAGCTGGCCCCAGTAGGAGTTGATCGCGGGCAGGCTCATCCGCCAGCCGAAGCGCCCGTCCGCGGTGGGCATCAGGTGTTCGTCGAGCTCGGCTTCGAGCAACCGGGGCTCGACGTCGCCCCAGCCGGTGTCGAGTTTGTCCTGACGCGCCTGGTCGACGCTGTCGTAGTCGGCCGAGACCAGGGTGGACAGCGCGATCTCGTTGAGCCATTCCGGCTCCAGCGCGATCGCCGGATCCAGCAGCACGAGCTTGCGCACCAGGTCCGGATGCCGGTGCGCCAGGTGCAGCGCGCACGCCCCGCCGAAGGAGTGCGCGACCACCACCACCGGGCCGTCCGCTTCGGCGGTGACCAACTCGACCAGGTCGTCGACGATGGTCTCGAAGTTCCACGGTGGCAGCGAGGTCGAGCGACCGTGCCCGCGCAGATCCGGCGCGAGCACCCTGACATCGGGCAGGTGCCGGGTCGCCAGGTCTTCCCAGCGTTTGCCGTGACCGGTGACACCGTGCAGGGCGAGCACCACCGGTCCCGTCGCCGGACCGAACCGATGGACATTCAGAACAGACACCGGTCCATTCTGACCTGCGCCGCGATCGGCCGCAGTGCCGGTCGGGCGGAGGCGTGTACCGGCGTGTCGGTCGTGTCTGTTGCAATAGCCCGCGTGGTGCGATCGGATGGCGCGGTGCGACTGGTTCGCCGGAATGTGGTGGCGCCCCGGCCGCGAGACTGGGGGGCCGACGTTCGCGTGCTGCTGGACGCCGCGGCCGCGGACGGTCCCGCCCGTCCGGGGTGGCGGCCGTGGCAGGTGCTCGGCGGACCGGGCTCGGGGAAGACCGCCCTGCTGGTCGACATCGCCGCCGGACGCATCGCGGCCGGAGCCGATCCGGAATCGGTGCTGGTACTGACCCATTCGAAACAGGCAGCGGGCGCTGTGCGCGATGCCATCACGACGCGGCTGAGCGGTCCGGGGCCCGGCGCGGAGGGCGGTGTGCCCGGCGCCACACGAGAACCCTTGGTGCGCACCCTGCACTCGTACGCCTTCTCCGTGCTGCGCAGGCACGCGATGGCGCACGGCAACCCGCCGCCGCGTCTGCTGACCGGAGCCGAACAGGACGCGGTGGTACGCGAGATGCTGCGCGGCGATCTGGCCGACATGGCCGAGGGCGCGCGCGGACTGTGGCCGGAGCGGCTGCGGCCCGCGCTCGCCCTCGGCGGGTTCGCCGAGCAGTTGCGCGATCTCATGCTCCGGGCCACCGAACGCGGCATCGGGCCGGAGGACCTGGAGCGGCTGGGCCGCGAGCACGCCAAGCCCGAGTGGGTGGCGGCGGGCCGGTTCGCGCTCCGCTACGAGCAGACGATGCTGCTGCGCTGGTCGGTCGGCGTCGAGGCGCCGGAGGCCACCGCGCCGGCGCTGGACGCCGCCGAACTGGTCGGCGCGGCACTGGACGCGCTGGCCGCCGACCCGAATCTGCTTGCCGCCGAACGCGCCAGGATCAGATACCTGCTGGTCGACGACGCGCAGCACCTGGACCCGCAGGCCGCGATCCTGGTGAAGGCGATCGGGCACAGCGCGCGGACCACGGTGATCGCGGGCGATCCCGATCAAGCCGTCTTCACCTTCCGCGGCGCCGACGCGCGGTTCGTCGCCGAACTCGACGTGCCGCCCGAGCGGCGCGTCGTGCTGCGCGACAACCATCGGTTCGGCGGTCAGGTCGAGTTGGCGGTGGCTCGGATCGCCGCACGTCTGCCCGGCACTGCGCCGCAGCGCATCCCCGTGCCGAAGGACACCGGGCCGCGGGAGGACGGCACCGAGGTGCGGGTGCGCGTGCTGGCCACGCCCGCGAAGGAGGCCGCGCTCATCGCCGACCACTTGCGCCGCGCGCATCTGACCGGTGGCGTGCCGTGGTCGCGGATGGCGGTGATCGTCCGCTCGGTGCCGCTGTCGCTGGCGCCGCTGCGCCGCGCCCTGCTCGCCGCGGGCGTGCCGGTGCGGCAGCCCGCGCTGGACACGCCGCTGGCGCGCAGGCGCGGCGCGGCATGGATGCTGCTGTCCCTGCGCGCGATTCTGGCGGGGGAGGCGGCGTCGCGGGACGCGGAACCGGCGTTCGAGCCGGAGGACGCCCTCGACCTGCTGTCCGGACCGCTCGGCGGCGCCGATCAGATCGCCTTGCGCCGATTGCGCCGCGGCATCCGGCGCGCGGTGCTGGAATCGGTGCGCGCCGGGGCGAAGTCACCGGACCAGGGCGACGACTCGCCACCCGCTCCCGATGCGGACATCGACCGCCCTTCCGCGCTGATGCTGCGCGATCTGCTGATCGGAACCGGCGATCCGGTGATCCTGGACCGGCTCACCGAAGTCGAGGCCGCGCCGTTGCGCCGGGTGCTGGACACGCTGCGCCGGGCCCGCAAGGTGCGCGGGCGGGGGGCGGGCCTGGAGGACGTGCTGTGGGCGCTGTGGACCGGTTCCCGGTTGGAGCGGCGCTGGGTGGCGCAGTCGGAGCGGGGCGGCGCGGTGGGCATGCAGGCCGATCGCGATCTGGACGCCGCCGTGGCGTTGTTCGACGCGGCCGCCGCCTATGTCGACCGGCTGCCGCGCGCGAGCATCGAAGGGTTCGTCGAATACCTGACCCAGCAGGAGATCCCGCAGGACGCGGCGCCGCGCACGCTGGCGGGTGAAGCGGTGGCGCTGCTGAGCGCGCACGCCGCCGCGGGGCGGGAGTGGGATGTGGTCGCCGTCGCCGCCGTCCAAGAGGGGATCTGGCCGAATCCGCGCGTTCGCGGCACCCTGCTGCATACCGAGGATCTGGTCGATCTCACCGCCGGGGTGTCCGACGCGGGGGAGCGGGTGAGCCGTGCGGCGCCCATCCTCGCCGAGGAGCGCAGGCTGCTGCTCGTCGCGTGCAGCCGGGCTCGGCGGTCGCTGTTGGTCACCGCCGTGGAATCGGTCGCGGGCGATCGCGATCTGGTCCCGTCGCGCTTCCTCGCCGAACTGCTCGGGCACGACGAGGACGGCGAGCCCGGTGCGCTCCCGGTGCTCGATCCCGGCCGCGCCCTGGTCATGCACGCGCTGGTCGCCGAATTGCGCGGCGTGGTCTGCGATCCCGACGCCGACCAGGAGCGCAGGCGCCGCGCCGCGCACCAGCTCGCGCGACTGGCGGACGCGGGCGTGCGTGGCGCCCATCCCGACGACTGGTACGGCACCGCGGAACTCAGTTCGCGGCGACCGCTGTGGGCCGAGGACGACGGCGCGGTGGCGCTGTCGCCCTCCACCGTCGAATTGCTGCGCACCTGCCCGCTGCGCTGGGCGTTGGAACGCAACGGCGGCACCGACGGCGACAACCCGCACGCCGTCAAGGGAAATCTGGTGCACACGCTCGTGCAGGCGCTGGCGGGCAAAGTGCCGGAGGACCAGGTGCGCGCCGCGCTGGAACGCGCCTGGCGGGCCGTTGATCCCGGCACCGGCTGGCATTCCCGCCAGGAGTTGCGCCGCACCGAGGCGATGCTGGAGACCTTCTCGGCCTGGGTGCGCAACACCCGCGGCGAACTCACCCAGGCCGGGGTCGAGGTGCCGGTGGACTGCGTGCTGCCCGCGCGCACGGAAGACGAACGCGACGTGCGGATCCGGGGCCGCGTCGACCGGCTGGAGCGCGACGCGCAAGGCCGTTTCGTCATCGTGGACGTGAAGACCGGCAAGTCCCCGATCAGCAAGCAGGCCGCCGTCGAGCACGCGCAGCTGGCGACCTACCAGGTGGCGGCCGCCGCGGGAGCTCTCGACGCGGCGGCGGAATCGGGCTCCGCCGAAGCGGCATCCGGCGAACCGGGCGGGGCGCGATTGGTCTACGTCGCGAAGCCGAGCAAGACGGAGGGCGCCACCCAGCGCATGCAGCCGCCACTGGACGCCGAGGCGCTCGAGCACTGGCGCGACACGATCCACCAGGCCGCGTCGTCCACGCAGGGCCCCAGTTATCTCGCCATGCGCAACGACGGCTGCCGCCACTGCGCGGTGGCGGGCAGTTGCCCCGTGCAGGACAGCGGGAGGCAGGTGACCGACGAGTGAGCGCGCTCGCGGTCCCGCCGCCGGTCGCCGGGGCGCCGCCGTGACGGGCCGGGTGACGCCGCATCAGCTGGCGCAGGCGCTCGGCCTGCCGCCGCCGACCGACGAACAGGCCGCCGTGATCGCGGCGCCGCCCGGCCCCACCCTCGTGGTCGCGGGCGCGGGCGCGGGCAAGACCGAGACGATGGCCGCCCGGGTGGTGTGGATGGTCGCCAACGGTCTCGTGCTGCCGGACGAGGTGCTCGGGCTGACCTTCACGCGCAAGGCCGCCCAGCAGTTGACCGCCCGGATCCGGACCAGGTTGGCCCGGCTCGCCGGAGCGCCGCTGCTGCGTGAACTCGACCCGAGCGGCCGCCTGCGCGCCCAGCTGACCGGCGCGGAGCCGGAGATCAGCACCTACCACTCGTACGCGGGCAGGTTGCTCACCGAACACGGCCTGCTGCTCCCGGTGGAACCGTCGGCGACGCTGCTGACCGTGACCCAGCTCTGGCAGCTCGCCCACCAGGTGGTTCGCACCTGGGACGGCGACCTGGAGACCGATCGCACCCCGGTGTCGGTCACCGAGGCGGTGCTCGCGCTGTCCGGGCAGCTGGCCGAGCACCTGGTCGAGCCGGAGCAACTGGCCGAGGCGCACACCGAACTGGCGAAGCTGGTGCACACGCTGCCGCCTGGCCCGCGACAGCGTGGCGGGCCGAGTCAGGCGCTGCTCAACATCGTCCAAGTGCAGCGGGAACGGGTAGCGCTGCTGCCGCTGGTGCAGCAGTTGGCCGAGGCTTTGCGTCGACGGGGCGCGCTGGACTTCGGCTCGCAGATGTCCCTCGCCGCCCGGCTGGCCGCCGAGCATCCCGAGGTCGCCGCGGCCGAACGCGCCCGCTTCCGCTTGGTCCTGCTCGACGAGTACCAGGACACCGGCCACGCCCAGCGGGTCCTGCTCTCCGCGTTGTTCGGGGGCGCGTCGGGAGACGTTCGTTCGGTAACGGACGATTCTCGCGACGACGATGATGATCGGGCACACGCGGACATCCACAGCGGTCCGCAGCGGGCGGCTCGGGCAGATGGTCCGGGAAGCGGCGGCGAGTCGCTCGCGCGTGGCGCGGCGGCGAATCCGAGTGCGCAGGGTGGTCCGTCCTCCCGTGCGGGCGGGTCCGGTGGGAGGCCGTCGGCTGACGACGACTCCCTGCAGGGCACACCGTCGCGCGTCGGCGTGGACGACCCCGAAGGGCAAGCGCGGTTCGCCGGCGCACACGACCCGCACGTCGTGGCGAGGCGAGGCGACCAGCACTCGCACGAAACGCAACGCCTGGCGGTGACCGCCGTCGGCGACCCGATGCAGTCCATCTACGGCTGGCGCGGCGCTTCGGCGGCGAACCTGCCCCGGTTCGCCACCGACTTCCCCAGTGCGCCGGGCGTGCCCGCTCCCACGTTGTCGTTGCTGACCAGCTGGCGCAATCCGCCGGAGGCGCTGGCATTGGCGAATCTGGTCGCGCAACCGTTGCGGCGCAAGGCGACCGAAGGCGGCGGGGTGACGGTCGACGCTCTGCGGGCCAAGCCGGGCGCGGGTCAGGGTGTGGTGGCGCTGGCGCTGACCGGCACCGTCGCCGATGAGCGTGAGTGGGTGGCCGAGCGAATCGCCGCGGAGTGGGCCGCCCGGCGTGCGGACGGGCAGCAGCCGCCCACGTCCGCCGTTCTGGTGCGCCGCAACGCCGACGCCGCTCCGCTCGCGGAAGCGCTGCGGGCGCAGGGCCTTCCGGTGGAGATCGTGGGGCTCGGCGGTCTGCTCGCCACGCCGGAGGTCGCCGACGTCGTCGCCACCCTGCGGTTGATCGCCGAACCGGGTTCGGGCAGCGCCGCCATGCGCGTGCTGACCGGCGCGCGGTGGCGCATCGGGGTCGCCGACATCGCCGCGCTCGCCCGCCGCGCCAGGGACCTGTCCATCCGGCGTCCCGGCTCGGAGAGCCCGGCCGAGATCGCCGACGGCGCCGCGCTGAACGAGGCGTTGCGCGAAGTGGCCCCGGAACCCGCCGAACAGGCCGGGCTGGCCGACGCGATCGCCGATCCCGGTCCGCCCGAGCGGTATTCGCCCTCCGGGTTCGCCCGCATCGAGGCGCTGGGACGGGAGCTGGCCGCGTTGCGCGAACGCAGCGGTCAGCCGCTGGCGGAATTGGTCGCCGACGTGGAGCGCACCATCGGCGTCGGGGTGGAGACCCAGACCAGGCGGGCCATGGCTGGCACCGGGGCCGGCCGCGAGCATCTGGACGCGTTCGCCGAAGTGGTGGCCGGATACGCCGCGGAAACCGGCGCTTCGCTCGGCGGACTGCTGGGGTTCCTCGCCGCCGCGGAAGAAGTCGAGAACGGGCTGGAACCCGGCGAGGTCGAGGTCGCCAAGGATCGAGTGCAGGTGCTGACCGTGCACGCGGCCAAGGGCCTGGAATGGGAGATCGTCGCGGTGCCGCACGTGGTGGACGGCGTGTTCCCGTCCAAGGTCGGCTCCGGCACGTGGCTCGGCGCGCTCGCCGAGTTGCCCACGTCGCTGCGGGGTGACCGGCAGCAGGACGACGCTGCCGAAGGCGTGCCGGTGCTCGAACTCACCGATCTGTACGACCGCGCCGACCTCGATCGGGCGATCAAGGCGCACAAGGAGGCGCTGGAGCGCCGCCGGATCGATGAGGAACGCCGCCTGTTCTACGTCGCGCTCACCAGAACCGAACGCGTGCTGCTCGTTTCGGCCCACTACTGGGCGGAGACCGGCAGCGCCCCGAAGGGCCCGTCGGATTTCCTGCTCGAGCTGAAAGCCGCGCACGAGGACCCCGGCAGCCCCGCGTACGGCGTCTTGGCGATCGACCGCTGGGACGACCCGCCCGCCGCCGCCGCCGTCAACCCGTTCACCGACAACCCGGCGACCGCCGAGTGGCCGCGCGATCCTCTCGGCCCCCGCCGCGACCCCATCGAACAGGGTGCCGCCCTCGTCCGCGCGGCCTTGGCCGAGTTGCGCGCCCGTCCCGCCGATAGCAGGGGGCTGTCCGATGCTGCTGCTCGCAACCACAGCGCGGGGTCCGTCCGCGCCGAAATGCCGCCCGGCGAGGGTCCGGGGTTCGCAGACGAAACGGGTCACCACCCGCCCGCCGACGAGCCGAGTTTCGCGGACGAATCTGCCTACTACCCACCCGACGACGACTACCCCCCCGACGATTTCGCGGACGAATCCGAGGTCACGTCGATCGAATACGCCGATCCCTATGCCGATATCGAGCCCTATTTCGGTACGGCGCCGGACCCGGTGGAGGAGTATCTGTCCGCCGACGAACCGGCATTGGCCGCGAGCGGCTTCGCCCCGCCCCCGCCGGAGGACCTGTACCGGCCGGAGCAGGCCCACCCCGTGTCCGACCCCGACGATCCGGAGGGCTGGGCCGCCGATGTCGACGCCTTGCTCGCCGAACACCACGCGGCGGCGGTCACCGACGAAGCGGTCGAGCTACCCGGGCAGATCGCGGCGACCGCCCTGGTCGAGCTGCGCGCCGACCCGGCGAGACTCGCTGCCCGCCTGCGTCGTCCGTTGCCCTACCCGCCGAATCCGCTGGCGCGCCGGGGCACCGCGTTCCACGCCTGGGTGCAGCGCTGGTTCGGCTCGACCCGTCTGCTCGGTCTGGACGAACTGCCCGGCGCGGCCGACGGCGGCGCGGCCGACGCGAGCTCGGACGCCGAGCTGAGTGCCATGCAGGAGGCGTTCCTGAACTCGCGCTGGGCCGATCGCAGCCCGATCGAGGTCGAGATTCCGTTCGAGACGTCGATCGCGGGCACCGTGATCCGCGGCCGGATGGACGCGGTGTTCGCCGAACCCGGCGGGCGCTGGATCGTGGTCGACTGGAAGACCGGCGCCGAGCCGAGCGCCGCCGAAGAGCCCGCGGTCGCCATGCAGCTGGCCGTGTATCGCCTGGCGTGGGCGCGGTTGATGGCCGCGCGCGAGGGACGGCCCGAGCACGAGATGCTCCCTCGGATCGGGGCCGCGTTCCACTACGTGCGCACCGGGCGCACCATCGCGCCGGCGAACCTGGCCGGTCCGGACGAATTGGCGGAGCTGATCAGGAACGCCGCGCCCGCCGGCTCACCGCCAGCGCCTGAATGACGAGCGGAATCTGCAGCGGAAGCCGCAGCGCCGACCCGATCTTCAGCAGCCGCGGCGCCTTCTCGCTGGCCAGCATGTCCACGGTGAACTGCACGTTGGCCGGGAACACCGCGATGAACAGCAGCGCCGCCAGCCGTCCGCCGAACCCGCGGGTGCGCGGAACGGCGAGGGCGGCCGCGACGCCGATCTCGGCCACGCCGGAGGCGTAGGTGTAGTCGCGGGCGCGTCCCGGCAGGAAGCGCGGCACGATCGAATCGAAGGGCTTCGGCCAGACGAAATGCAGGACCCCGGCCCCGAAGAGAATGGCGGCCAGAGCCAGCGCGGGCCGCCGCCCACCATCGGACCCGGACGTCAGCGTGTTTTCTGCCATGCAGGCACCCTTACATCTACTCCGCTTCCCGTCGACCCCGGGCGGCCCCGACATCCCCACACTCAGTCCGAGCACTTACCCGAGCCCAGCGGAGAGGCGTATCCAGTAGCGGCCTGGCTCCAGTTCCATCGAACGGGATAATCCCGCGATTCGTGAGTGCCGGTCGCCCGACGGTCGGTCGCCGTGGAGGAGCGCTCCGCATCGTGAGTTCGAATGCGAACCTGCTCAGCTCCCCCGGCCTCGTGTTGCGAGCGAAGCGGCCCGAGCATGCACTGTGCGCGGATTGGCTGCGGTTCGATCGGCTGGGGCGAATCGGGCCTTGGTGGTGTCGGTCGGCGGGATGGCCGCTCGCAGGAGGCGCGCCGGACTCGTGAGTTCGAATGCGAACGTGCTCAGCTCGCCCGGCCTCGTGTTGCGCGGCTCGCCCGGCCTCGTGTTGCGCGCGAAGTGACCGCGAGCATGCGCAGTTCGCGGCCTGGCCGCGGTTCCGATCGGCTGGGACGTATCGGGGCGTCGCGGAGTCGGCCGACTCGACGTTCGTCGCCGTGCGGCGCGCGCTGGATCGTGCGCTCGAACGCCGACGTGCCCAGCCGACCTCCACCACGACTTTCGAGCGAAGCGAGACCGAGCATCCGCCGTTCGCGCAAACGCGAGCCATAAAGGGGCCGCGAACACGCCGCGACGCAGTCGCGGCAAATAAAACACAGTAGGCTCCCCGGTGTGCCGGAGGGACAAGGATTACCGGGTATGACCGACGCGACGACAGGTGTGCCCGGTGTTCGGTGACCGAGCGCGCGGCCTCGGCTTGGCCAGTCGCCCCGATTTCGCCCTGGTCGGCGTGCTGCGCATCCCGGAAGTGCAGACCAGCCCATGGATTTCGCTGACCAGAAGAGTGCTGTTCGCGACGGCGCTGCTGTTCCTGGCCGCGATGGTGGTGTACCTGGGACGCGCGGGCTACCACGACAACTCGGGCAATGAGCTGTCGTTCCTGGACGCGTTCTACTACGCGACGGTGTCGCTGTCGACCACCGGATACGGCGACATCCACCCGGTGACGCCCGAGGCGCGGCTGGCGAACATCATCATCATCACCCCGCTGCGCATCCTGTTCCTGATCGTCCTGGTCGGAACGACGCTGGGCGTGCTGACCGAACGTTCCCGGCAGGCTTTCAAGATTCAGCGATGGAGGCACACCGTGCGCAATCACACCGTGGTCGTCGGATACGGCACGAAGGGGCGGACCGCGATCGACGCCATGCTCGGCGACGGAGTGCAGCCCGCCGACATCGTCGTGGTCGACACCGACGTGGTCGCCTTGGAGGCGGCCGCCAACGCCGGGCTGGTCACGGTGCACGGCTCGGCCACCCAATCCGACGTGTTGCGGCTGGCGGGCGTGCAGAACGCCGACTCGGTGGTGGTCGCGACCAATCGGGACGACACCGCCGTGCTGGTCACCCTTACCGCCAGGGAGTTGAACAAGGCCGCCAAGATCGTGGTTTCGATCCGGGAGGCGGAGAACACCCATCTGGTCCGGCAGTCCGGCGCGAACTCCGTGGTGGTGTCCTCGGAGACAGCGGGCCGGTTGCTCGGCATCGCGACCACCACGCCCACGGTCGTGGAGATGATGGAAGACCTGCTCACCCCGGAGGAGGGCTTCGCCGTCGCCGAACGCGAGGTGGAGGCGTCCGAGATCGGCGGCTCGCCGCGGCATCTCAGCGATATCGTCCTGGGCGTGGTGCGCAACGGGGTGCTCTACCGGGTGGGCGAGCCGGAAGTCGACGCGGTCGACGCGGGCGACAAGCTGTTGTACATCCGTCGAGCGGGCAAGTGACCCGGCGCGAACCAGGTTGTTGCTCGGGGCGCGATAGTCTCGAACCGTGCCGGCGTTTCAGCTCAACAGTGTTCCGTTGCTCTCCCGCTCCGTCATCGACCGGGCCGAGCACATCCGCGGTGACGCCCAGGCCCTGAAGGAGGGCTGGGCGGAAGCGAAACTTCTGCGGGTCAACCGTCGCGGACAGGTGCGCTTCGACGAGGGCGCCCTGGTCCTGGAAGCGGCCGTGGAGTTCTCCGCCGAGCCGAGTCCTGCCGCGGTGTTCCTCGGTGTGGAGGAGGGCGTGCACCTGTGGGCGGTGCGCGATCCGGAGCTGGAGGGGGCGCTGACCGATCTGCGCGCGCTGGCCGGCGGCGCCGTCGACGACCGCACCGCCGGGTTGCTCTCCACCGCGATCGCGCTGCTGAACTGGCACGACAAGGCCGGCTTCCACGGCGCGGACGGCGCTGTCACCACGTCGGCGAAGGCGGGCTGGTCGCGCATCACCGAGAGCGGTTACGAGGAGTTCCCGCGCATCGATCCTGCGGTGATCTGCCTGATCCACGACGGCGGCGAGCGGGTGCTGCTGGCCCGCCAGAGCAGCTGGCCGAAGTCGCTGTTCTCGCTGCTGGCCGGGTTCGTCGAGGCGGGAGAGTCGCTGGAGCGCTGCGTGGAGCGCGAGATGCGCGAGGAAGTGGGTCTCGACGTGCGCGAGATCAGCTACCTGGGCAGCCAGCCGTGGCCGTTCCCGCGCTCACTGATGCTCGGCTTCGCCGCGGTCGCCGATCCCGCTCAGCCGCTGACCTTCACCGACGGTGAGATCGCCGAGGCCGAGTGGTTCACCCGCGCGCAGGTGCGGGAAGCGTTGGCGGTGGGCGACTGGTCCAACCGGGACGGCGGCTCACGGCTGCTGCTGCCCGGCTCGATCTCCATCGCGCGCACGATCATCGAATCCTGGGCCGCGATCGACTGACGCGCGGGCCGAAGCCGGCCCGCGCGCGACGGCTGCTCAGGACAGACCGGCGAGGACCTGCTTGACCGCAGCCAGCGACGGGTTCGTCGCGGTGGAGCCATCCGCGAACTTGACGGTGGGCACCACGTGGTTGCCCCCGTTCACGCTGCCGACGAACTCGGCCGACGCGGGGTCTTGCTCGATGTCGATCTCGACGTAGCTGATGCCTGCCTCGTCCAACTGCTTCTTGAGCCTGCGGCAGTAGCCGCACCAGGTGGTCGAGTACATCGTCAGGGTGGGGTTCGCGTCAGTCACGGACACTGCAACGCCGGACGACCGCTGACTGTTCCGACCCGAACAATCCGGGACCTTGCGCGACATTTAATATGCGCGCATACTAAATGCATGACGATCATCGCCAGCGCGCACGCCATCTCCAGTGCGCCGCCGACCGCCTTCTTCGCCCGCTGGGCCGACGTGGCCACCTGGCCGGAGTGGAACACCGACACCGAGTGGGTGCGCTTGGACGGACCGTTCGCCGAGGGCGCCACCGGAACGTTGCGGCCGAAGGGCGGCCCGAAGGTCCGGTTCGTAGTCGCCCGCCTGACCGACCGCGAGTTCGTGGACGTCTCCCGGCTGTTCGGCGCGCGGCTCACCTTCGCCCACGAGGTCGCCGTCGCGGACGGCCGCACCACGGTCACCGTGACCGTCTCGATCGACGGGCCGCTGCGGGTGTTGTGGACGAAGATTCTGGGCGCCGACCTGGCGAAATCCGTGCAGCCCGACCTGGACGCACTGGTGGCCGTCGCCGAGGGGGTTGCGGTATGAGCGCGACCGGATCGAGCGCGAAGTACTGGCTGGCCGTGGTCTCGAGGGAGCATGTCCGGCGCGGCGTGCGGCTGGGCATCGCCCAGGCCGACCACGGCAAGCGGGCGGCGGTGGAACGCATGCGGCCCGGCGACGGATTGGTGTACTACTCGCCGCGCGAGGGCATGCGCGCCGGAGCGCCGGTGCGCTCGTTCACCGCGATCGGCACCATCGACGACCGCCCGGCCTGGCAGGCCGACCCGCAGGACGGCGGCTGCTTCCGGCCGTGGCGCCGGTCGGTCAGCTACCGAGCGGAAGCGCGGGAGACCCCGATCGACACGCTGCGTGCCGAGCTCGACCTCACCAGCGTGCCGAACTGGGGCATGGTCCTGCGCCGTGGCCTGATAGAACTCAGCCCGCACGATTACGCGTTGATCGCGCGAGAGATGACCGACGAGTGAGGGAGGCCGATGCGCGAGGCGCAAGACGGGCGGCTGCGTTCCCGATTTCGCGCGGCTGAGGAAAGTCCCGGCCTGTTGCTGTGGCAGGTGACCAATCGCTGGCAGGCGGCGCAGCGGGCGGCGCTCGCGCCATTCGACCTGACCCACGTGCAATTCGTGCTGTTGGCTTCGCTCACCTATTTGGCTACGGGCCGCGAAGATCCGGTGCGGCAGCGTGACCTGGCCGAATACGCCGCCACCGATCCGATGATGACCTCCCAGGTGTTGCGCGCGCTGGCGCAGAAGGGCCTGATCGAACGCCGCGACCACCCGAGCGATCGCCGGGCCAAGGCGCTGGTCGCCACCGAAGCGGGCGTGGCGCTGGTGAACCGGGCCATCGTCGCGGTGGAGACGTGCGACGCGGAGTTCTTCGCGCCGCTGGGTGCCGAGGACGGCGCCTTCGCCCGCTCCCTGCGGCAGCTACGCGGCCGCTGAACGCCGCGCACGCCCGGCTCGCCGGTCCGATGATGACGCCCGGTCCGAACGACGAGATCGCGCATCCGACACCGCGGGCATCCCTGTCTGCACAGCCGAGCATCGTCGGCGGCCGCGCGGTGCCGGTCCGATGGTGATGCCCGGTCCGAACGACGAGATCGCGCATGGCGGCGCCGCGGGCATCCCTGTCTGCACAGCCGAGCACCGTCGGCGGCCGCGCGGGCCGATGCCGGGCCGGTCCTGGGCTGGAATCGATGGGGCGGGCCGGCCACGCTGATCGCGGCGACAACTTCCTCCAACTCGCGAGCCGGAGCGGCCACGCAGACGATGCCTGGGTACACCACCGAACACTGCTCGAGCGTCCGCATGGAACATCCAAGGTTTCGCCGACGGGCCGCACCACCGTTCGGGCTACTGCGGCATGGACTGCGCTGGGCGGTTTCGGCACCCCGGCGCCTTCCCTACTGTGCGGCCGACCCACCGGCGCGTGGCGCCCGCCATGGCGACCGGCGGCTTGTCGGTGGGCGCTGTCATGATGGACCGCGTGCCCGCTCTCGACCTCGCCGACCTCGATCCCGAGCAGGCCGCCGCCGTGCGGGCGCCGCGCGGCCCGGTGTGCGTGCTCGCGGGCGCGGGCACCGGCAAGACCAGGACCATCACCTATCGCATCGCGCATCTGATCGCACAGGGGCACGTCAAGGCCGATCAGGTGCTCGCGGTGACGTTCACCGCGCGCGCCGCGGGCGAACTGCGCACCCGGTTGCGCGCGCTCGGTCTCGGCGGCGAAGCGACCCAGGTGCAGGCGCGGACGTTCCACGCTGCGGCGCTGCGGCAGCTGAAGTACTTCTGGCCGCAGATCGTCGGCGATGTGCCGTGGCGGCTGATCGATGCCAAGTTCCCGATCGTCGCGCAGGCCGCGCACCGGGCCGGGCTGTCCACGGCCACCGACAGCGTGCGCGACCTGCTGAGCGAAATCGAGTGGGCGAAGGCCTCGCTCATCGCGCCGGAGGATTACACGGCGGCGGTCGCGAAGCAGCGGCGCGAGACGCCCTACGACGCATTGCGGGTCGCGGACGTCTACGCGGGCTACGAGAAGCTGAAGGCGACACCGGACGGGTTGCTGCTGGATTTCGACGACCTGCTGCTGCATACGGCCGCCGCGCTGGAGGACTATCCGGCGGTGGCCGACGAGTTCCGCGGCCGCTACCGCAGCTTCGTCGTGGACGAATACCAGGACGTCACCCCGCTGCAACAGCGCGTGCTCGACGCCTGGCTCGGCGACCGCGACGACCTGACCGTCGTCGGCGACGCCAACCAGACCATCTATTCGTTCACCGGAGCCACGCCGAGCTATCTGCTGGACTTCTCCCGGCGCTTCCCCGACGCCACCGTGGTCCGGCTGGAACGCGACTATCGCTCGACTCCGCAGGTGGTGTCGCTGGCCAATCGGGTGATCGGGTCGGCGCGCGGGCGTATCGCGGGCACCAGGCTGCAACTGATCGGCCAGCGCGCCGACGGACCCGAGCCCGCGTTCGCCGAATACGACGACGTGCCCGCCGAGGCGGCGGCGGTGGCCGAGGCGATCGGCCGGTTGATCGCGGCGGGCACACCGGCGGCGGAGATCGCCGTGCTCTATCGGATCAACGCCCACTCGGAGAGCTACGAGCAGGCGCTCACCGAGCGCGGCATCCCGTACCAGGTGCGCGGCGGCGAGGGTTTCTTCGCGCGCGCGGAGGTCAGGCAGGCTGTGCACGCGCTGCGGCAGGTCGCCGCCCGCGAAGACTTGCCCGATCAGGCACGCAGCGGCAGCTCCCTGGTCGCGCTGGTCCGCGCGGCGCTCGCCCCGCTGGGCCTGACCGCCACCGAGCCCGCGGGCGCCCAGGCGCGCGAACGCTGGACCTCGCTGGTCGCGCTGGTGCGGCTGACCGAGGAACTGGTCGGCCACGACGAGCGGCTCGACCTCACCGGACTGCTGCGCGAACTCGCGGCCCGCGCCGAGGCCAGGCACCCACCCACGGTGCAGGGTGTCACCCTGGCCTCCCTGCACGCCGCCAAGGGCTTGGAGTGGGACGCGGTGTTCCTCGTCGGTCTGTCCGACGGCACCATGCCGATCGCGCACGTTCTCGCCGATGACGGTTCGGTCGCCGACGAAGCGGCGCTGGAGGAGGAGCGGCGGCTGCTCTACGTCGGCGTCACCAGGGCACGCGAACATCTGCGGTTGTCCTGGGCGCTGGCCAGGAACGAAGGCGGCAGGCGCACCAGGCGGCGTTCGCGATTCCTCAACGGCCTGGTTCCGGACGATTCACCTGCCTCGCGCATCGCGGCGCCGCCGTCGGCGCCCAACGGCGTCCGCCCGACCTGCCGGGTCTGCGCGAAACCGCTGATCGGCACCTACGCGACCATGCTCGGCCGGTGCCGTCGCTGTCCGGCCGAACTGGACCCGGAATTGCTTGCGGCACTGCGGGACTGGCGCGCGGAGAAGGCGGAGGCGCTGCGGGTGCGCGAATTCGTCGTGTTCACCGACACCACGCTCACCGCGATCGCCGAACAACTGCCCGCCGACGACGCCGCGCTGGCCGCGATCGCGGGCATCGGCGCCAAGAAGATCGATCAGTTCGGCGCCGAGGTGCTCGCCATCGTCGCGTCCCGGCTTCGATCCACATCACAAAACCGCAGGTAGAAAATAGGTTGTCCCGCTCGGCGATCTTGCCTATGGTGTATTTCACGCACCGGGAGGGCATCTCGGCGCGCACAGTTACCGACACACAACGAGTACAGGAGGGAGGCAGAGCAGTGGACAACATCATGAACTTCGGCGCCAGTGGCGTTGCGGTCTATGCGCCCATGGCGGCCTCCCGGGGGATCCTCGCCTTGCAGGGGATCGGTCTGTCCGGAATCGGTGCGTTCGGCACGTCCGGCACGCGAGTGAATTGCGCTGCCATGCATGCGTCGCTGCGTACCCACATCCAGGACAAGCCCAGCGTGGGCTGGCGCCCGATGGCTGCCGAGGCAGCAGTCGGTGTCTTCGCGGATGAAGCCGGCTTCGATCCGGCGGCCCCGCGGGCAGCACGCCTCCGCACCGCACACCCAGCGACCGTGAACAGGACTCGACACAGATGTCGACCTAGGTAGGGAACTCCTCCCCGACCTCCTGGCCACGGATCGCACGACAGCGAAACCGTGGCCAGTATTCTCCGGCCCTTCAGCCACCGGCACCGGTTTCGCCACAACAAACGAACCGCTGCAAACGAGCTGAAGGAGAACGACGTGTTCACCGCACAGGGTTGGCCGCAGGCCACTACTGACGTGACATGCCGAACCGTGGCGTCGACTACTCGGACCCAGGAGATCACCAAGGTCCTGCCCTGCCGTGCTGGAGACCCGGACCTCTGGTTCGCCGAGAGCCCGGTCCAGCTGGAGCAGGCCAAGGCGCTGTGCGCGACCTGCCCGATCCGCAAAGGCTGCCTGAGCGCCGCCATGGATCGTCGTGAGCCATGGGGTGTTTGGGGCGGTGAGATCTTCGACCAGGGTGTCGTGATCGCCCGCAAGCGTCCCCGCGGTCGTCCGCGCAAGGTCGCGGTCCCGGCATGAGCCGGGGAGTGACTTCCCTCCCTCCGGTCGATGTGCTCGATTCGGTCGGTACCGGCACGGGCCGAGCCAACGAACGAGAAAGCGGAACAGCCGCCCACCGCATAATGGTGGGCGGCTGGTCTGCTGTGTTGGTGTTGGTTTTGCAGCGCCTGCGGCGCTGCGTGTTCGCGGCCCCGGGAAGTCTCGCGTCCGAGCGACCGAGACTCGCGACTGCGTCGCATGCGCTTCGGTCACTCGGACGCGAGACGGGCCGCGAACGGCGCTCGTAAGACTCGCACCCGCCGGGGTCGGGAGCGGCCTGAGTGCGCGATTCAACGCGGGGGCTGCCGCTTCGACCGAGTGGTGGGGATTCGGCTCAGGAGGCTGTGCGTTCCTCGGTGAAGCCGGGCATCCAGGTGCGGACCAGTTGCATGAACGGCAGTTCGGCGTCGAGTTGCGCCAGGATGCCGACGGAGCCGCCGAGTACGCGGAAGATCATCACGTATTGCGCCGGGAGTTGCAGTGCGCGTGCGGTTTTCATCTCGGGGCTGGAGATTTCCGAAGCCTTGCCCGCCACCCGCTGCATCCACCTGCGGGTGAAGTGGAACGAGTCGGCCTGGATCGGGTCGGTGAACGGCCGCAGGTAGTCGGCGATCTCCTGGTGGGTGACCACTCGGCCGGGAATCACCCAGCCGTGGTCGTAGAGCAGCTCGGTGAGTTCGGCGAAGCGTTCCTCGACCGCGAGGGCCAGCATTCGGCCCAGCACCGGAGGGAAACCGTCCGGCATCGGCGCGCAGGCGCCGAAATCGATGACCGCCAGCTTGCCGTCGGGCAGCATCATGAAATTGCCCGGGTGCGGGTCGGCGTGCAGGAGTCCGACGACCTCGGGGGAGGAGAAGTGGAACCGCCCCATCAGCCCCGCGACGCGATTGCGCAACGCGCGGGTGCCCTCCGGATCCTCGGCGCCCTGCTTGATGATCGTGGAGACGGGGACGCCGTCGAGCCATTCGGTGACGATCACCTTCGGCGCGCTCGCCACCACCTTCGGCACGACGATCTCACCGTGCCCGTCGAAGCCCTTGGCGAAAGCGCGCTGGTTGGCCGCTTCGTTGCGGTAGTCCAGCTCTTCTTCGGTGCGTTCGGTGATCTCGGCGAGGATCGGTTTCACATCCGCGCCGGGGATCACCGAAGCGACCAGACCGGACATGCGGTTCAGTGTCTTCAGGTCCGCGCGCAGCGCCTCGTCGGCGCCGGGGTACTGCACCTTCACCGCGACGGTGCGGCCGTCCGACCACACCGCCCGGTGCACCTGCCCGATGCTGGCCGACGCGGCCGGAGTGTCGTCGAACTCACGGAAGCGGGTGCGCCACTGGGTGCCGAGCTGCTGGTCGAGCACGCGGTGCACGGTCGCGGCCGGCATCGGCGGCGCGGCGGCCTGCAGCTTGGTGAGCGCCTCGCGGTAGTGCTCGCCGAACTCCTCGGGGACCGCGGCCTCCATCACGCTGAGCGCCTGCCCGAACTTCATCGCGCCGCCCTTGAGCTCGCCGAGCACTGTGAACAGCTGCTCGGCGGCCTTCTGATTGAGCTGCGCGTTGATCTCGGACCTGTCGCCTCCGGCGAGCTTCTTGCCGAACCCCACGGCCGCCCGTCCGGCTATGCCGAGCGGAATCTTGGCCAACTTGGCGTTGCGGGACGAGCGACGGCGCACGATCTCAGACACGTACCCATCATGGCGGAAGGACCGGCCGGTCGGCCACGGCAATCTTGATCACGCCCGGATTCGGGTGCCGTGTCCTGCGGAAACGTGCGTAGATCCGGGTGCGGGGTGAGGGGGCCCAACCACGCCGATCTTCGATCACCTCCGGATTCCGGCGTCATGTTCGGCCGAAACGTGTGCGCACCCGCAGGCGGGGTGGCGGTCCCATCCGCGGCGGTCGAGGGTGTGGGAATCCAGGTCCAGTTCGAGGGTCGCGTTCAAGGTGGCGGGGGCTCGCCGGGGTGAGCAGTCGATGATCGTCTCTAGTTCGGCCAGGGCGATTGCCGTGGTGGCGGCTATTCCGGCGGGGGAGGCGTGGCCGACGCGGCCGAGGAGTTGGGCGGCGAGGTGGGGCCAGTCGGTGTCGTTGTGCGCGCGGATCAGGTCGGCGCAGCGCAGGCAGCTGGTGACGCCCGGGAGCACCAGCGGGCCGACGACGCCCTTGCTGTCTCGGATGCGCAGCTGAAGATGCGGTATCCGGTGCAGGACCAGGTCGCTCACCAGACGGGGATCGGGCATCAGCGTGTCGGCTAGCACTACGAGATCCGCTCCCCAGGACCGCACCGTCGCCGGACCGGACGGGTAGTCCCGGGAACGGCTCGGCCGCATACCGAGCGCCCGCAAACCGGCCGACACCGCGTCCGACAGCGGGCCGAGACCGTGCACCCGCACCGTTCGCACATGCCCGGCCCGCTCCTCGGGGTGGTCGAGCAGTCCGGCTTCGTCGACCAGCGTGAGCAATGCCACGGCGCGTTCGGCATCGATGCCGCATTCTCCGGCACGCCAGATGATCTGCGGTTTGGTGCGCAGACCGTCGAGCAGACGCAGGAAAGCGACGACGGTCTCGGCGTCCATGCCGTCCGGATCGAGCACCACCGCGGTCTCCGGATCGCACCCGAGCTGGACGACACCGGTCGGGCGGACCAGGACGGTCACCCTCGGGCGCAATCGCGGACCGCGACACATCGTTGTCATGTCATCAGTATGCGGATCGCGCGATGTGCTACCGGTGCCGAAATCCTCGGTTATCCACAGGATTTCGCGTCATCCACAACCCGGATCAGGACGATGCGCCGCCCTCTTCGCCCTGGTCGGCCCCGCTGTCGTCGTCCTTGCCCTCGCGGGCGGCGCGCTCGCGAGCCTCGGTTTCGGCCAATTGCGCCAGCGGGTCGTCGAAGACGGTGGCGGCGCCGCCGATGACCGAGTCGATGAAACCGGCGGGGGAGTCCAGGTCGTCGGAATCCGGCAGCAGGTCCGGGTGCGCCCACACGCGGTCGCGGGCGGTCATGCCCGCGTCGCTGGTGAGCCTGCGCCACAGCGCCGCCGCCTCGCGCAGCTTGCGTGGACGCAACTCCAGCCCGACCAGCGTCGCGAAGGTCTGTTCCGCGGGCCCGCCGGTGGCGCGCCGCCTGCGCAGCGTCTCCGCCAGCGCTCCCGCGCCGGGCAGGCGGTCGCCAACGGCGTCGGCGACGACGACCTGAACCCAGCCCTCGATGAGCGCCAGCAGCGTTTCCAGTCGCTCGAGCGCCTGCTTCTGCTCGGGTGTGGTCTGCGGCTCGAAGGTGCCCTGGGCCAGGATCTCCTCGAGCTTCGCCGGATCGGTCAGCGACATCGGATCGATGTTCTGCGCGGCTTGCTCCATCGCGGAGAAGTCCATGCGGATGCCGCGCGCGTAGTCCTCGACCGCGCCGAGCACCTGCTGACGCAGCCACGGCACGTGCGCGAACAGCCGCTGGTGGGCGGCCTCACGCGCGGCGAGGAAGACCAGGATCTCGCTCTCCGGCTGCTCCAGCCCGGCGCTGAACTCCGAGATCGCCGCGGGCAGCAGCGCCGCGGTGCCGGTGGGGCCGAGCGGCAGACCGATATCGGTGGAGGTCAGCACTTCTTTGGCGAGCTGGCCGAGCGCCTGGCCGAGTTGCGATCCGAAGGCCAAGCCGCCCATCTGGCCCAGCATGCCGACCATCGGCGCGGCGAACTGTCTGGCCTCCTCCGGCAGCGCCGCGGTCCACATGCCCGAGATCTGCTCGGCGACCGGGTCGCACAACCGCTGCCAGGTGGACAGGGTCTGCTCGATCCAGTCGTTGGCGGTCCACGCGACCGTCTTGGCGGCGCCCGCGGGCAGGGTGGTCGCGCTGTCGAGCCAGAGTTCGGCGAGGTGCGCGGCGTCGGCCACCGCGCTCGCGGCGCCCGAACTCACCGGGGCGACGGACGAGCCGAGCTGCTGGCGGGCCAGCCGCTTGGCGACGTCGTAATTCACCGGCCCGGCCTGCGCCGAGCCCGGTTGCCCCATGCCACTGAGCATCTGGCCGAGCGAGGTCAGCATCTGGCCGAGTTGCGCCGGGTCGAATCCGCCCGCGCCGGACCCACCGATACCGAAACCGAACGGGTCGTTCGGGCCGGGACCGCTCGGCTCGTCACCGCGCTTGCGATCGTCGTCGTCGCGGTTGGAGAATCCGAAGGGGAGGTCGTTCATGTTCTTTACGTTACGCGTGTAGCACAGCATCCCTCTGTTCGCGCGGCGCGAAATCGGCGGCGGCGCGGCGGGCCGAAACGACCGCCTCCGGCCACTCGCGCCGCGGGCTGTCACTACTGTGGTCCAGGTGAATCGTCGGATCCTCACCCTGGTGGCCGCCCTGATCCCGGTCCTCGTGCTCGGTGTCGTAGGCAGTGTGCTGACTGTGCCGTACGTCGCACTCGGGCCCGGCCCCACCTTCAACACCCTCGGCACGGTGGACGGCAAGGACGTCGTCGACGTGCGAGGCACCGAGGTCGATCCGACCACGGGCCATCTCAACATGACCACGGTGTCGGTGCGCGACGGGCTGAGCATCTTCGAGGCGTTCGGCTTCTGGGCCAGCGGCAAGCACGGCCTGGTGCCGCGCTCGGAGGTCTACCCGCCCGGCGTCTCGCGCGAGGAGATCGACAAGTCCAACCAGGAGGACTTCAAGGACTCCGAGGGCAACGCCGAGGTCGCCGCCCTGCACTATCTGAACCTGCCCACGGTCGTGCTGCTGCGCAAGGTGGCCGACGACGGGCCCGCTCGCGACGCGCTGCGCGCCGGTGACGAACTGATCAGCATCAACGGCACGCCGGTGACGACGCCCAAGGACGTCGTCACCGCGGTCGGATCCCAGGCGCCGGGCAGCACGCTGACCGTGGTGTTCCGCCGCGACAACGCCGAGCAGACCGCGACGATCGTGCTCGGCGCCCGCCCCGACGACCCGGCCAAGGGCTACCTGGGCGTGACGCCGGGCGAAGGCGCGCGGCCGCCGCTCGAGGTCGCGTTCAACCTCGCCGACATCGGAGGTCCGTCGGCGGGCCTGATGTTCAGCCTCGCCCTGATCGACAAGCTCACCCCCGGCGAACTGGACGGCGGCAAGTTCGTCGCGGGTACCGGGACCATCGATCAAGACGGCAAGGTCGGGCCGATCGGCGGTATCCAATACAAGATGATGGCCGCGCGGGAGGCGGGCGCGGAGACCTTCCTGGTTCCCGCGGCCAACTGCGACGAGGCCAGGCAGCGGACTCCCGACGGCCTGCGGCTGGTGCGCATCGAGAACCTCACCGGCGCGGTGCAGTCGCTCAACGAGATCAACACCGGCAAAGAACCGGTCAGCTGCGGGTGACGCCGGAGCGGTGATCCGCACCGGAAGCCGCGCGCATCTGCCCGGGCGCTCACCGCGGCCACGGCGTGATCCCCGCGCAGGCGAACGACCCGCGTTGTCTGCGCGTGATGCAGCGGCGTCGTGCCGTGGTCTGCGAGGCCGGTAGTTCATTCGAGCGTGTGGTGCAGTGCCTCGACCAGATTCGGCGCCAGGTTCGGGTAGGTGCGCAGGTCGAGGTCGCCGAAATCGTCCGCGTCGTCCTCGGGGCGCAGCTGCAACAGGCACAGCGACGCGCCGTCGCGCAGCACCGCGGCGAACAACCTGGCCTCCCTGCGTTCCGGGTGGGCTTCGGCGGCGGCGCGCGCGGCCGCGTCGGCGGCTTCGTGGTCGGCCAGCAGCGGGGCGAGCGCGTCGTCGAGCGTCGACTCGGCGTCCGGCGGGAGCACTACGATCTCCTGCACCAGCACGCAACCGCGGACGGCGGGCGGCCAGCTGGTGGTGGCCAGGAATTCGTCCAAGGCGATCGAGCCGCCGGTGATGTCGTCCGGGAACGCCTCTTGGGCGACCGGCGTCAGCTCGCCGCCCTCGTCGAGTTGCTCCTCCAGTTCCGGCTGCGCCGCGACCAGGTCCGCGGTCGGCACCAAGGCGAACATCTGCGGGGGACGGCCCCACCCCTCGGCGTCGACGAATTCCGCCACCTCCCGGACGGATCGGGCGAGGACGAGTTCGGCGTGCAGGTCTGGGGTCACCCGAACATCCAATCAAACCGCCGGTGAGCGCAGCCGCAAACCCGGGCGAACGGTTCCCCGGCGCGGCAAGCGCAACCCTGCCAGCTGCATGGTGTCCGATTTCCGTAGAGTGGGCCGGGACGGTCCGGAAGGACCACCCGCAACATCGGACTGCGGCGCATCGGCCGGGCCTCTCGGTGCGAGCGTCGCCGGACCTTGGAGAGTGGCATCGTGGGCATGCGGCCCCCCACCGGCTTACCTTCGCTGTCCCGACGCAGCCGTGTGCTGCTGGTGGCGGCCATCGTGCTCGCGGCGCTGCTGCTGCTCGGGCCGCGGTTGACGGACGCCTACACGAATTGGCTGTGGTTCGGCGAGGTCGGCTTCCGCAACGTGTATCTCACGGTGCTGCGGACCCGGGTGCTGCTATTCCTCGTGGTGGCGGCCTTCGTCGGACTGGTGGTCTGGCTGGCGCTGCTGCTGGCCTACCGCTCCAGGCCGGTGTTCGTGCCGGTGGCGGGCCCGAACGATCCGATCGCGCGCTACCGCACCACCGTGATGAGCAGGCTGCGGCTGTTCGGCGTCGGCATCCCGGTGCTGCTCGGCCTGCTGTCGGGCCTGGTGGCGCAGTCGAACTGGGTGACGGTGCAGCTGTTCCTCAACGGCGGATCGTTCGGCGAGAAGGACCCGGAGTTCGGCCTCGACGTCGGCTTCTACGCCTTCGACCTGCCCTTCTACCGCATGGTGCTGAACTGGCTTTTCGTCGCGGTGGTCATCGCGTTCTTCGCCAGCCTGGTCACCCACTACGTCTTCGGCGGGCTGCGCCTGAGCGGCCGCGAGGGCACGCTCACCCGCCCGGCGCGCATCCAGCTCGCCCTGCTGGCCGGGTTGTTCGTCCTGCTCAAGGCCATCGCCTACTGGTTCGACCGGTACGAATTGCTCTCCAGCAGCCGCAAGGAACCCACCTTCACCGGCGGTTCGTACACCGACATCAACGCGGTGCTGCCCGCCAAGCTGATCCTGCTGTCCATCGCGGTGATCTGCGCGCTGGCGTTCTTCGCCGGCATCGTGCTGCGCGATCTGCGGGTGCCGGCGATGGCCGCCGCCCTGCTGGTGCTGTCCTCGATCCTGGTCGGCGCGGTGTGGCCGCTGGTGGTCGAGCAGTTCTCGGTGCGTCCGAACGCCGCGGACAAGGAGAGCGAGTACATCGAACGCAACATCGCCGCGACCAGGCAGGCGTTCGGCATCACCGACGACAGGATCGATTACAAGGACTACAAGGGCGAGAGCAGCAAGAGCCCGCTCGAGGTGCCGGTGGACGCCGCGACCATCGGCAACGCCAGGCTGCTGGACCCGAACATCCTCTCGCCCACCTTCACCCAGCTGCGCCAGCTGAAGAACTTCTACGGCTTCCCGGAGTCGCTGGACATCGACCGCTACAACCTCGACGGTGACGTGCAGGACTACATCGTCGCCGCTCGGGAGCTCTCGCCCGCGGCGTTGAGTGGCAACCAGACCGACTGGATCAACCGGCACACGGTGTACACCCACGGCAACGGCTTCGTCGCCGCGCCGGCCAACCGGGTGAACAAGCCGCCGTCGGACGATCCGAACGCCGCGGGTGGCAGCGGCGACGGCGGCTATCCGATCTTCATGGTGAGCGACCTGTTCACCCCCGCGGACAAGCAGCAGATCAAGGTGGACCAGCCGCGCGTCTACTTCGGCGAACTGATCTCGCAGGCCAACCCGGACTACGCGATCGTCGGCGCGATGGACGGTCAGCGTCCGCGTGAGTACGACTCCGACACCGCGCAGTACACCTACACCGGCAAGGGCGGCGTACCGATCGGCAACTGGTTCAATCGCCTGGCCTTCGCGGCCAAGTACGCCGAGCGCAACATCCTGTTCTCCTCGGCCATCGGCGACGACTCGAAGATCATCTTCAACCGCAGCCCGCGCGAGCGGGTGCAGAAGGTCGCGCCCTGGCTGACCACCGACGGCAACGCCTACCCCGCGGTGGTCGGCGGACGGATCGTCTGGATCGTGGACGCCTACACCACGCTGGACAACTACCCCTACGCGCAGACCACCTCGCTGGAGGGCGCGCTGGAGGACAGCATCGACAAGAAGACCGGGCGGCTGCTGCCCCGCAAGGCGGTCAGCTACATCCGCAACTCGGTCAAGGCGACGGTCGACGCGTACGACGGCAGCGTCACCCTCTACGAGGTCGACTCGTCGGATCCGGTGCTGAAGGCCTGGCGCGGGGTGTTCCCCGGCGCGGTGAAGCCGGAGAGCGAGATCTCGCCGGAACTGCGGGCGCACTTCCGCTATCCGGAGGATCTGTTCAAGGTTCAGCGCGAGATGCTGTCGAAGTATCACGTGGACGATCCGCGAGAGTTCTTCACCAACAACGCTTTCTGGTCGGTTCCCGCCGACCCGACCACCGAGGGCGGGACCACCGCCAACCAGCCGCCGTATTACGTGCTGCTGGGCGATCCGAAAACGAACAAGCCCACGTTCAATTTGACCAGC
Source organism: Nocardia sp. NPDC019323 (assembly GCF_044389845.1). Taxonomy (NCBI): domain Bacteria; kingdom Bacillati; phylum Actinomycetota; class Actinomycetes; order Mycobacteriales; family Nocardiaceae; genus Nocardia; species Nocardia sp. NPDC019323. The sequence goes on along the minus strand of NZ_JBIRYN010000001.1, from coordinate 1,482,322 downwards.
GCGATGACCGGCTACAACCGGCCCTATCTCGCGGCCTATATCTCGGTGCGTTCCGACCCGGACGGCTACGGTAAATTCACGATCCTTCGATTGCCAACGGACACACAGACATTGGGTCCGCAGCAGACACAGAACCGGATGACGACATCGCCGGAGGTGTCGCGGGAGAAAACGCTGCTGTCCAATTCGAACAAGATCAAATATGGCAATCTGCTGACCCTGCCGGTCGCCGACGGCGGCATTCTCTATGTGGAGCCGTTCTACAACGAGCGCAACACCGGCCCGAACACCGCGACCTTCCCGCAGTTGCTGCGGGTGCTGGTGAGCTATCGGGACGAGGCGGGCAACGTCAAGGTGGGCTACGCCTCGACCTTGGCGGACGCGCTGAACCAGGTGATCCCCGGCGCGGGCGCGCTGGCGACGCCGTTCGGCGGCGACTCCGGCACCAGGCCCAAGTCCGGCACCACTCCGGCGCCCGCCGAGCAGGGCAACAACGGGACGAGTAACGCCTCGACGCCGCCGCCCGCCTCGGCGCAGCCGCCGGCGACGGGCTCGTCCGCCGCAAAGGACGCCGCCGCGGCCGAACTCAACCGCAAGATCGAGAATGTGCGAAATGCCATGCGCAGCGGGAATTTCCAGGACTTCGGCCGGGCGCTGGACGAGCTGGAAGCCGCCGTCAAGGCCTACCAGGACGCCGGTCGCTGAGTAGCGCCGTTTCCACGGGCACAACGAAAGACGCCGCCATCATCGCGATGGCGGCGTCTTTCGTTCGGCGCGGAACGCGTCAGCGACCGAGGGAGTCGATCAGCGCGCTGTTCTGGCTCAGGATCTGCTCGACCTGACCCTTGAAGCCGTACTGCTCGGCCAGCTCGCTTGCGGCGGACTGGGCCTGCTCGACCAGGGACTGCGCGGCGCTCACGGCGGGCTGGGCGGGCTCGGGCACGGTGGGAAGTTCCTCGGCCCGGACCAGCGGCTCGGGCTCGGAGGTGCCGGGACGCAGGTACTTGCCGCACGTCGGCCACGCGCCGGGGCCCTGGGTGGCGAGCACGTTCTCCGCCACGCGGATCTGCTCTTCCTTGCTGGCGGTGTGGGCCGAGCCCCGGCCGCCGTTGGCGGCCCAGGTGCTCTGCGAGAACTGCAGGCCACCGTAGTAGCCGTTTCCGGTGTTGATCCCCCAGTTGCCACCGCTCTCGCACTGCGCGACGCCGTCCCAATCGTGGGTGGCCGCAGAGGCGGAAGCGGTGGAGAATGCGAACGGGACGGCAACAAGAGCGCCGGTGATGGCGGCGAAGCCGATGGCGCGGGTGCTGATCTTCCGGTTCTCGGTCATGGTCGTTTCCCTCCCTGCGCCCGCCGGCACGGCGATCGAAGCTTTTGCCGTGCCCCTGTCCCCAGGTCGTCGGGGATCCTCGAACCGCGGGACAGGGTCACCGGTGTTCGGCGGTTCGAGTTCGAGCCCGTCTCGGATGATCCGGGCCGTGGAGTGACGGTAACGAAGAATTCTCAGCAGATCACATCTTGATAACGCCGGAATTGCATGAAGCGAATAACCCGAATATCGGTGTTTTACCAGCTGGGAAACGCTGTCAACACGCTGAATCCTGGTGAAGTTATCGCATCGTTATGTGAGTGAGATCACCACGATATGGTGAAATAGGTCACGTTTGAAGTGGGTATTCAGTGGTGAATCTTGTGGGCGCGGTGCCGTGGCGGGGAATATCGCCGCCATCGGATTGCCGCAGGGCCTTTCCGGCTCGGAGACGGGGCCGCGGGGGATGTCGCGTGGTCTGTTCAACTCCTCGAAACCGTCCCTGAGCTGGCGATTTGCAGACTTCGCGAACCCGTGTGTAATGTTGTGTTCACCGACGCGGGGTGGAGCAGCTCGGTAGCTCGCTGGGCTCATAACCCAGAGGTCGCAGGTTCAAATCCTGTCCCCGCTACTAGGAACGGCCCCGGAACACTGGTTCCGGGGCCGTTTTGCGTTTGATCTGGAAGTGCGTCGTCTTGTCTCGGCGGCGGCGGATCCGGTGTCGATGGCGGGGTGGTTGCGGCGGGGTGCTCGGACGCGTCCCCTGCGTCGAACCCGAAGGGGGAAGGCATGCCGTGAAGCCTCCGACGGGACGGCCGGCGAACAGGGCGGCATTGGTAGGCGAGATGGCGTACCTGTCCCGCGCTCTCGGTTGGGATGCCGAGCGCGCACGGCGCGATCCGCTGTGCTGAAGGATGTCCGCGCTGCCGTGGGTGGCGCCCGCTCTCCGCCGGAGAATTGGCCCCGCCGACCTCTTGACTAGCAGAAAATGTGGAGGAAACTGGTCATTACACCGGAACAACGGTCGGTGAGCGCACTGTCAGCTGAGACGTCGGCAGGCAGTGAAGACACCGATACGGGATCCGGCTAGGCCCCCGGCAAGCCAGTCGAAGACCGGAGCCGTCAGCGACGACTGAGGCTCACGGAACGACGAAGACTACCGGGGACTGATCTGTGTAGGGGGTCTTTCGCCTGGGTTTCCAGGCTCGCGAACTGGACCGGAGTGCTCGGCCGAATCGCCCACTCCAACGGAATGCTGATGGTTGACTAGCCGTGTGCCGGCTGTCTCGGCCGGACATCGGCAACCCGTATCAGGAGGCACCCGCAATGCCCACTCATGACGGAAGCTGGCCGCAGGGAACACCGTGCTGGGTCGACTGCCAGGTCGACGACCCGGCACGCGCCCGCGAGTTCTACGGCGAACTCTTCGGCTGGGACATTCAAGACAGCCCGCCCGAGGCGGGGGGTTATCTGATGGCGATGCGCAACGGCCGGGCGGCCGCGGGCATCGGGCCCAAGCCGGAAGGCATGCCGATGCCGTCGGTGTGGACCACCTACCTCGCCGCCGACAGCGCCGACGCCATCGCGGAGAAGGTGAACGTCGCGGGCGGCTCGCTGATGATGCAACCGTTCGACGTGCTCGATGTCGGCCGCATGGTCGTCGGCGCCGACCCCACCGGCGCGGTCTTCGGCATCTGGGAGGCCAAGGCCCACAGCGGCGCGGGGATCTACAACGAGCACGGCGCCTACTGCTGGAACGAGCTGCACACCAGCGACTACAAGCAGGCTCAGCAGTTCTACGCCGAGGTGTTCGGCTGGCACTACACCGAGATCGGCGACGGCGAGAACTTCGTCTACTCCACCTTCAGCCTGGCGCCCGACGGCGACGCCGTCGGCGGCATCAACGATTCGACGAAGATGCCGGGCGACAATCCGTCCTATTGGCTGGCCTGGTTCCAGGTCGGCGACACCGACGACGCGCTGGCCAAAGCGCGCGATCTGGGCGCCACCGTCATGACCGGGCCAGACGACAGCCCCTTCGGCCGCATGGGCATCGTCCAGGGGCCGCAGGGCGAGGTGTTCGGCGTCATCGATCCGACCAGGACCGTCGGGGAGCCGCCGACCGGCGCGTGAGTCGTCCGGCGGCCACACCCGAGCCGCCGCGCTCGGTTGTCGCCGCCGCGGCAATCGTGGTTTCGGCGGGGGTGTCGACGGGCTCCGCGGCTCGCGGCGAGAGAGCGTAGGGCCCGGTCGACACGACTCGTGCACGACGCTCGTGCCGACGGGTGCGGCGATTGGTCGAGGTCCGGGCGACGGCCGGTATACCCGGGTCAGTCGGAGCGCGCCGATCCCGGCGACACCAGGCCGTGCTGATGGGCGTAGACCACGGCGTGGATGCGATCGCGGACGCCGAGTTTGGCGAGGATACGGGAGACGTGGGTCTTCACCGTCTCCTCGCCGACGCCGAGCTGCGCGGCGATCTCGGCATTGCTGCGCGCGTCGGCGAGCAGCAGCAGCACCTCGAGTTCGCGGGCGGTGAGCTGCTGGACCTCCGGCGGGGTGCGCGGCGGTGCGAGCGTGTTCGCGAAGCGGGAGACCAGGCGGCGGGTCATCGAGGGGTCGATCAGCGCGTCGCCGCGCGCCGCGATCCGGATGGCCGTGACCAGTTCTTCCGGCGGCAGGCTTTTCAGCAGGAACCCGCTCGCGCCCGCTTGCAGGGCGCGATACAGGTTGGCGTCGCTGTCGTAGGTGGTGAGCACAAGGACGTGGGTGCCGCCCGCGGCGACGATCGCGGCGGTGGCGGCGAGACCGTCCAGCTTCGGCATCCGCACGTCGAGGATCGCGACGTCCGGGCGCAGCAGGGCGGTCTCGCTGATCGCGGCGCGGCCGTCGCTCACCTCGGCGACGCAATCCAGGTCCGGCTGGCTGTCTACGACGGCGCGCAGGCCGGAGCGGAACACACTGTGGTCGTCGGCGATCAGGACGCGGATGGGCGGGTTCACGATCCTCCGATCGGCACCGACACGGTGGTCTGCCAGTGCGTGGCGTCGCGGCCGTAGTCCACTTCGCCGTCGAACAACTCCGCGCGGCGGCGGATGCCGTTGAGGCCGCGCGGCACCGAGGTGCCGGTGGTGACCGGTCCGGGAGCGAGGGGGTTGGTCGCGCGCAGCACGACCCGCTTCGGCAGGTACTCCACCTCCAGGCGCGCGTGCGTGCCGTCCCCGTGCCGCAGCGCGTTGGTCAGCATCTCCTGCACGATCCGGTACAGGGTGATGTTCAGCGAATCCGGCAGTTCCACCGCCTCGCCGCGCAGGTTCGTCTCGACGTCCAACCCGGCGGCGCGGACGTGCTCGATCAACCCGTCGATGTCGGCGAGGCCGGGCTGGCGCTGCCCCTCGTCCTCGCGGCCGTGCAGCAGGTCGAGCTGGCGGCGCAGATCCACCATCGCGGCCCTGCTGCTGGACTCCACCGCGGACAGCGATCGGGCGGCGGCCGCGTTCGCCGTGCCGCCGAGCGCCAGCCGCGCCGCACCGGCGTGGATGCCGATCGCGCTGACGTGATGGGAGATCACATCGTGCAGGTCGCGGGCGATGGCCGCCCGTTCCTCGGTGACCGCGCGCTCCACGGCCGTCCGGTGCTCCTGCTGCCGCAACCGGGCGCGCTGCTCCAGATCGGCGATGTAGGAGCCGCGCGCCGCCGTATAGCGGCCGACCAGCCAGGGCACGCAACCGGCGGAGACGGTCGTGGCGAGCAATATCCTCCAGTCGTGCGCCGCGGCGCTGTCGGTGCGCAGGTGCGCCCCGGCGACTCCCGCGCACAGCAGCAGCATGGTGAGCACGGAAGTCGGCCCGGCGAGCCATGCTCCCGCGCGGTATCCGGCCACCAGGAACCCGACGTCGGCGAATCGCACCGGGAATCCGTGCCGGTACAGCAGCAGCGCGGCCAGCAGGCGCACCAGCACCTGCACGACCGCGACCACGCCCGCCGTGCGGGGCGGCGCGGCCAAGGCGAGATCGGCGGCGACGATCGCGATGATGGCGGCGACCGTCTGCCACGGCGCCACCGCGAACACGCCGCACAGGCCGAGCACCACCGCGTCGATGGCGGCGGCCACCACGGCGACGACCACCGACTGACGCGCCAGCGACCTGCTCACGTCCAACAGTTCGTCACCGCCTCCGTCTGGTTCCGGTGCCCGTCCTGAGGGTGATCCTAATGATCGGAACCTCCCCGGAAGACGACGCACGGTCGACAACTCTGCCGGTGCGCCTGCGCGCCCGCGTCCCCCGCGCGGGGGACGCGAAGTCCCTCGGCGGCGCGATGTTTTCCCAGGCACGAGCCCGTAGCGTCGGAGGCCGACGGCAGACGACGAAGGAGTACCCATGGGCCGTGTGGAGTTCGAGTTGCTGAGCTATGCCATACCAGCATTCGCGGTGCTCATGCTGGTCGAGTGGATCGCCTACCGGCGTGATCCCGACCGATCCGGCAACGGAGGTTCGGCCCGCGACACCGCCTCCAACGTGGCGACGTTCACGTTGGGCCGGTTGACCAAGCCGCTGATGCAGTACGTGGTGCCGTTCTCGGCGGTGGTCGTCGCCGCGGCGGTCACGCCGCTGCACCTGTCGCCGCGATCGTGGTGGGTCTGGGTGCTCGGCCTGATCGTGACGGATCTGTGCTACTACTGGGCCCACCGCGCCGATCACCGGGTGCGGCTGATGTGGACCGCGCACAACGTGCACCACTCCAGCGAGCACTTCAACCTCTCCACCGCGATCCGCCTCTCCTGGCTGCATCCGGTTCCGAACATCCTGCGCGGCCTGGCGTGGGTGCCCGCCGCGCTGCTCGGTTTCCCGGCCTGGATGATCTTCCTGCTGCAAGGCATCGGGCTGCTCTACCAGTTCCCGATTCACACCCAGCGGGTCAAGACGCTGCCGCGCCCGATCGAGTTCCTGTTCAACACCCCCTCGCACCACCGTGTGCACCACGGCTCGAACAAGCCCTACATCGACAAGAACTACGGCGGCATCCTCATCATCTGGGACCGCATGTTCGGCAGCTTCGCCGCCGAGTCCGAACCGGTTCGCTACGGCCTGACCAAGAACATCGGCACCGACAATCCGCTGAAGGTCAACTACCACGAACTCGCGGCGCTGATCCGCGACGTGCGCGGCGCGAGCACCTGGCGCGGGCGGCTCGGGTACATCTTCGGCCCGCCCGGCTGGACCGAGCACCCCGCGACGCCCGCCGCGGTGGCGGAGCCGTCGCCCGAGGAGCGCGTCACAGCCGTGCAGCTCGCGTCCTGATCGACCGCTGTGGAGCCGGGCGGTGCGAGCCGTCCGGCTCCGGCGTGCCGAGCGCGTGCCGCAGGTGACCTCAGCCCGGATCAGGCGGGATCGAGGTAGAACCGCAGACTCGCGATGCCGTCGCCGCCCTGAGCGAACTCCACGACCGCCACTCCGGATACCGCGCCGAGCCGCACACTCGCCGTGACGGTACGCCCGGCCGCGATCACCTTGCTCCAGCGCATGCTGCGAGCTCGATTCGTGAATTCCTCCACCGACACCGGTGTGCCCGCGGGCAGTTCGATGTCGGCCCGCTGCCCGAGCAGCTCGCGCACACGGCTCAGGTCGGTGCTCGCCGCGGCGGCGAAAAGCCTTGTCGTAGCCCGCTTTCCGCGACCACCCACGCCGCCGAGCGCCCGCAGCATGCCCAGTGCTCCGCCGACGCCCTGATTGACGACCAGTTGCGGCCCGAGCTTCACCGCGGCGGCGATGCCGGGTAGCCCGGTGCGCAGCAGTTGCCGGATCATGCCCGCCAGCTCCCAGTGCGCGGCCAGGTAGGCGATCTTCCAGACGCCGTCCTGCTCGACGAGCCGGTAGCGCAAATGCATCGGGACGAAGACGGTGGCGCCGGTCGACATCGTGGTGACGATGGTCAGGTCGCGCACCACCATCGGCGGATGGACCAGGTCGCGGTCTACCCGGAACGCGATGGTATTCGGCCCGATGAAGGTGTCGTAGAAGCGTTCGATGGCGGCGCGCCCGATGTGCGGGCGGGAGCCCACCGGGTCGTTGACCTCCGCGTCCGGGGCGAACAGGCCGACCCACGCGGACTTGTCGTGCGCCGCGACCGCTCGTGGCGACGCTTCGACGGCCGTCAGCAGCGCTGCGCCCGAATGATCCAGCGGCATGGCGGAACCTCCGTCGACGTGATCAGGTCTGGACCAATGGTAGAACAAGTTCTAATTCCGGCGTCTCGACGGCGAGAAACGATGCGGGAACGCTGCATCGAGTCGGGTTCGGACTACAGTCGGGACATGGGTATCGAGTACGCGAGCGTCATCGATCTACCCCGCTCCGAGGTGTTCGCCTGGCACGCGCGCCCCGGCGCTCTCACTCGCCTTGCCCCGCCATGGCAACCGGTGTCGCCGCGCGCGGAAGCGGACTCGCTCTGCGACGGGCGGGCGGTGCTCGGACTGCCCGGCGGGCTGCGCTGGGTGGCGCGGCACGACTCCCGCGAGTACGACCCGCCACGCCGGTTCGTCGACGCGGTGACCGTCGACGGCATCGGGTCGCTGCCCGCCGGACTGCTCCCGTGGCGGCACACCCACGATTTCGAGGTCGTCGACGAGACGCGCACCCGGGTGGTGGACCGGGTGGACGCGCCGGTGCCCGCCGCGGTGCTGCGGCCCATGTTCGCCTACCGCCACCGTCAGCTCGCCGACGATCTCGCGGCGCACGCGCGGGCGGCGCGGGAAGGTTTCGTGTCCAAGACCATCGCGGTGACCGGAGCGTCCGGCATGGTCGGTTCGGCGCTGGCCGCGTTCCTGTCCACCGGAGGGCACCGCGTGCTGCGGCTGGTCCGGCACCCGCCCCGCGCCGGGAACGAAAGGCGCTGGGACACAGCCGATCCCGCGCCGGACCTGCTCGACGGGGTGGACGCGGTGGTGCATCTGGCCGGAGCCTCCATCGCCGGCCGGTTCACCGAGGGGCACAAGCGTGCCGTCGCCGACAGCCGGATCGGCCCAACCCGCGGCCTCGCCGAGGTAGCGGCCGCGGCGGGGGTGCCGGTGTTCGTGAGTGCCTCCGCGATCGGCTACTACGGCGCCGACCGGGGCGACGAGGCGCTGACCGAGCAGTCGGCGCGCGGTGCGGGCTTCCTCGCCGGCGTGGTCGACGGGTGGGAGGCGGCGACGGCGTCGGCGGCGGAAGCGGGGGTGCGGGTGGTGCGTGTGCGTACCGGGATCGTGCAGTCCCCGCGTGGGGGCACGCTGCGGTTGTTGCGGCCGTTGTTCGCGGCCGGGCTCGGCGGGCGCATCGGTAGCGGTCGGCAGTGGCTGTCGTGGATCGGGATCGATGACCTGATCGACGTCTACCATCGGGCGCTCTGGGACACCGGATTGTCGGGGGCGGTCAATGCCGTTGCGCCGCAACCTGTCCGGAACGCGGAATACGCCGAGATCCTCGCGGGCGTGCTGCGCAGGCCCGCGCTGTTCCCGGTTCCAGGTTTCGGTCCGGCGCTGTTGCTGGGCCGGGAGGGCAACCGGGAGGTGGCGTCCGCCTGTCAGCGCGTCGTGCCCGCGCGGCTGACCGCAGCCGGTCACCGGTTCCGTACCCCTTCCTTGGAACCGGCGTTGCGGCATCTGCTCGGCAGGACTGCGGACTGACCACGGCGATGATCAGGGGTGGAAGCCGGATGCGCTGGACGAAGGGGCGCTCTGGATTCGGCCGGGCGTAGCCGGACAGCCGGCGGAAACTATCGGCGGGATTCGGCTGTGTCCGCGTGAGTTGCTGGGGCATGGGCCATCGAGCCGACTTGCGACGACGATGTCGCAGCGAGACGTCCGGCGGTCGTTCGGCCCGGCGTCATCCGTCGGACGCGCGCACAGCGAGCAGATCCGCGGCGTCGAGGAGACTGTCGACGCGTTCCACGCCGTCCGGGAGGAAGACCGCCTCCCATCCGGGGCCGCCGACCAGGACGCGTGCGCCCGCGCCGAGGCAGGCGCGCACCGCGGAGGTCAGCGCGGTGGACTCCTGCTGCGACCACAGCAGCACGGCGGCGGGGCGGTCGAATCGGGCCAGGGTGTCGGCGAGCGCGGCGGCGGGCACGTCGGCGCCGAGCATCCGCGCCCCCACACCGCGTTCGGCGAGGGCGGCGCGCAGCACCTCCAGCGGAAGCGAATGCGTTTCTCCGCTGGTGCAGGCGAGCACCACCGGCGTAGTCCCGGCGGGCGCCGACGGCGGATTCGTCCGCTGCAGCACCGAGATCACGCACCAGGACAGCAAGTGCTCCACATCGATGCAGCCCTCACCGCTGAGCTGGCGCTCGACGATGTCGGCGAAAGCGGGACGGCACAACAGATTCCAGGTGTCCACCACGCCGAACGCGCGGACGTGCGCTTCGATCCGGTCGGATACCGCGGTGGTGTCCAACGCGAAGGCCGCCTCCAGCAGCGCTTCGCGGCGGCCGAGAGCGGGTGCGGGCCCGCGCACCGCGGCGGCCGCTCCCGCCGGGCTCGCGCCCGTGCGGATCAGCGTGAGCATCCGCTCGAGCATGGCGATGTCGGCCTCGGTGTACAAGCGGTGTTTCCCCGGGCGATGCTGCGGCGGGCCGATGTCGTAGCGGCGGTTCCAGCTGCGCAGCGTCGCGGTCGGGATGCCGAGACGTTCGGCGACCGCGCGCACCGTGTATCCGGCCGCGTCGGACACGGGGACGGGACCGGCGGGCATCGCCCCATTCTGCCCGCCGCCGACGAGATCCGTTCCACCCGGCCGGTCGGTGGGCCCGGGCGGCGGCGTCACGTCACCCTCGCTCGCGCGGCGAGCCGTTGCGCGCGAATGCGCGGCGGCCACCGCGGTTCACGGCAGTGGAGTGCGGCGGCGTCCCCGGTGCGACGGCATCCGAGCATCGCAGCGACTAGGACCGGCGACTCTCGGTGGAGAACGGTCCTCGCGCCGACGCGGCGCCGCCGGAGAACGGTGGATGGCCGACGGGGTGGCTGCGGTGCGCCGAGGTTGTCGGCCTGCGGCGTGGCGCAGCGGCGCGGGCGTCCGAGCCCGGCCGTGCCCGCGAGACGGGGCGCTGCTGTCGGCGTCATCGTTCCTCCAGAAGGACTGGATGCATCAATTATGCATCGTTTATGCTAGTGTGGTCAGCGTCGCCGATTACGAGGAGTCAGCGTGCACCGTCGCAACCTGCTGCGTACGTCGACCCGCCTGCTCGTCGGGGTGGTGTCGGCGCTGTCCGTCACGGCGCTGGCCGCGGGCGGCGCCTCCGGTGAACCGGGCGCGGTCGCCGGGCCCGCGCCGGTGCCGCGCCTGGAACTGGACCGGTACCTGGGCACGTGGCGTCAGCTCGCCGCCGTCCCGCAGTACTTCAATCTCGCCTGCGCGCGCGACACGCAGGCGAACTACGCGCTCGATCCGCAGGGCAACATCGCGGTGCGCAACACCTGCACCACGTGGTCGAACACGCGGAACGAGATCACCGGCACCGCGGTGGTCAACGACCGGGAGACCGGGGCGCAATTGCACGTCAGCTTCCCCGGCGTGCCGACCCAGGACCGCCTGGACGGGCCGACCAACTACATCGTCACCGCGCTCGGCCCGGACTATTCGTGGGCGGTGGTCACCGACCCGAGCCGGACATCCGGATTCGTTCTCGCGCGCGCCGCGTCGCTCGACGCGGACGCATGGCAGCAGGTGCGCGCCGCGATCGTCGCGGCAGGACAGAACCCGTGCCTGTATCTGACCTCCCCGACCACGGGCGGTGAGTCGCGCATCGTCCCGCTCTGCGCGAGCTGATCCGGCGTGCTCGGCGCTCGCGAGGGACGCGTCGCAGACGGTAGGGCTGAGCCGCCCGATGCCGCCGCGGCGCGGCCCTCACGGGCGCCGAGCACGTTCCGGCGAAAGGACTTGCTGATGACCATCCGGGCCGTGCTGCGGAAGCGTGCGCGATGACCGTCACGATCGCGTTGTTCACCCGCGATCTACGGGTGCGGGACAATCCCGTGCTGACCGCCGCGCACCGGGCGGGCGCCGCGGTGGTGCCGCTGTTCGTCCTCGACGACGCCATCCTCTCCGGCCGCTTCGCCGCGCCGAACCGCGCCCGGTTCCTCGCCGCCGCCCTCGCCGAACTGGACGACGAATTGCGCGCCGTCGGCGGCGCCCTGGTCCTGCGCCGCGGCGACGTGGCCGCCGAGGTCGATCGCCTGGTGGCGCAGGTGCGCGCCGAGAGCGTGCACGTCGCCGCCGACGTCAGCGGTTACAGCCGCAGGCGCGAACGCGCGCTGCGTGAGCTTCTCTCCCGCCGCGGCTGCCTGCTGCACACCCATCCCGCCACCGTCACCGTCGCCGATCCGGCGACCCTGCTGCCCGCCACCGGGCGCGATCACTTCGCGGTCTTCGGCCCGTATTTCCGGCGCTGGTCCGACGCGCCGCGGCGCGAGCCGCTCGGTAGGCCGCGCCGCCTCACGGTGCCGCCGGTGGCCGGCCTGCCGCTGCCGGACGCGGCCGAACTGTGCGCGGGCCCGACGTCGCCTCGACTGGCCGTGGGCGGTGAGACGACGGGCCGCAAGATCGTGCGGGACTGGCTGTCCGGGCCGGTCGAGCACTACGCGCGCGACAACGACGACCTCGCCGCCGACGCCACCTCGCGGCTGTCGCCGTATCTGCATTTCGGTTGCGTGTCGCCGGTGGAGCTGGCGCACCGGGTCGACATGGCCACCGAGGGCGGGCACGCGTTCGCCCGGCAGCTGGCCTGGCGCGACTTCCACCATCAGTTGCTGGCCGCTCGCCCGTCCGCGGCCTGGTCGGACTATCGCCCCCGCTCGATCCGCTGGCGCGACGACCAGCAGGCCGTCGACGCCTGGCGGGAGGGACACACCGGGCACCCGGTCGTGGACGCGGGGATGCGGCAGCTGCGCGCGGAGGGCTGGATGCACAACCGGGCCCGCCTGATCACGGCCAGCTTCCTGACCAAGTCGCTGCGGATCGACTGGCGAGTGGGCGCGCAGCACTTCCTGCGCTGGCTGGTGGACGGCGATCTGGCGAACAATCAGCTCAACTGGCAGTGGGTCGCGGGCACGGGCACCGACACCAGGCCGAACCGGGTGCTCAATCCGCTGCGCCAGGCGCAGCGCTACGACCCGGACGGCGCGTACGTCCGGCGCTGGATCCCCGAGCTGGCGCATCTGCCCGGGGCGCGCGTCCACCGGCCGTGGCGCGAACAGGTCGATCCGGCGGACTATCCGGCGCCGATCATCGACGTCGCCGGGATGTGACGGCCCCGGATCACCTTCGCGGCGCGCTCGGTCGCCGCACGGCGTCGGCGACCGACTCGAAGGCTCGCACCACGTTCTCCAGTTCGTCGCCCATGTCGCGCATCCCGGCCACCGCCGCCGGATCGTCGGTGTCGAAGTACCACCGTGCGAACAAGCGGCGGAACGCGTCGTCGGCATCGCGGGCGAGTCGCAGGATCTCGGCGCGGTAGCGTTGCGCGCCAACGGAATCCAACGGCGCCGCGAACGATCGGGCCGTGCTCCGGCCGCAATCCTCGACGATGCCGATGAGCTCGGCGAGTTCGTCCGCGAGCGCTGTCACACTGTGCCGGTGTGTCAGCTCGGCTGTCGTCCCGAGATGGACGACCACGGCGCGCAGAGCGCGGGTGAGATCGCAGTCCGGCTCGCACGTGTCGTCCTCGGCGAGTGCCGCGAGCCCGGCGTAAACGGCGGCGTGATCGGCGGGAACGAGATGGAGCATGCCGAGGATCGCCGTGGCTTGCCCGACCGTGCTCGCCGCATGCCGAGCGCAGTCGTGCGAGGGTTTCCGGGCCAACGGTTGCGAGGACGTCACAGGTGCTCCTGACGGTGGATCGAAAGGCGTGCGCGCGGCGATGATCGGCCCCACGGTCGCGGCAGGCGCCGCGACACAGATGATTCGAAGAGCACGGCCGCGCGGATCAACCCTCCTGGACCACACGTGTGGCGGCGTGAGCTTGGCGAATACCGTTCGCGCGGGTTTGAATTGAGATGTCGAGGATTTGCCGCATCGGAGGAAAGGGGCCTGTCATGGGCACCGTCGAAATCGCGATCACCATCGGCCGCATCGTGGACACTCTGCAGAAGGCGCTGATTCTGCTCATTCTCTGAGCGACCCGTGCTTCCCGGGCTCGCCGGCGGAGGTTGCCCGGGAATTACGGAGCTTCGCCGGATCGTCCTCCCGATCGATCAGCCGCCGTAGCCCGACCGGTGGAAGTCCCATGCGTCGGCGACGATGTCGGCGAGGTCGGGACGCTGTGGCTTCCACCCGAGCCGGGCGCCCGCCTTGCCGCTCGCGGCCACGCAGACGGCCGGGTCACCCGGCCTGCGCGGGCCGTAGTGCACCGGGAAATCGCGCCCGGTGACTTCGCGCACGGTGTCGAGCACCTGCCGGTTGGAGTACCCGCTGCCGTTGCCGAGGTTGTACACCTCGTACTCGCCGGGGCGGATGGCCTCCAGCGCCAGCAGATGCGCGGCGGCCAGATCGGCCACGTGCACGTAGTCACGGATGCAGGTGCCGTCCGGCGTCGGGTAGTCGGTCCCGTAGAGAGTGAACGAATCACGTTGTCCCGCAGCGGTTTGCAGCAGGATCGGGATCAGGTGCGATTCCGGCTCGTGCCGCTCGCCCAGCCGCGCGTCCCCGGTGACGACGGCGCCGGAGGCGTTGAAGTAACGCAGCGACGCCGCGCCGAGCTCGCTCGCGCCGCATTCGCCCGCGATCATCATGTCCACCGTCGCCTTGGTCGCCGCGTAGGGATTGGCCGGACGCACTTCGGCGTTCTCGTCGAAAGGTGTGCTGCCGTCGCCGGTGTACATCGACCCGGTGCTGGAGAAGATCAGGCGCGGGGTGCCGGCGGAGCGAACGGCGCGCAACAGCGCGAGCGAGCCTTCGATGTTGTTCCACCAGTACTTCTCGGGGTTGGCGACCGATTCGGCGACTTCGATCTTGGCGGCGAAGTGCAGCACGCCGTCGAAGCCTGCCGCCGGGGTGAGCACGTCGGCGACGCGGTGGATCGACAGCTCGTGGAACGTCGCGCGCGGCGGGAGGTTCGACGCGAAGCCGGTGGACAGGTCGTCGAGTATCTCCACTTCATGGCCTGCTTCGACGAGCTGGTGCGCGACGACGCTGCCGATGTAGCCGGCGCCGCCGGTGACGAGAAGTTTCACGGGTGTCCTCTCCTTGGATGGCTGGCCGAAGACCTCAGGGTAGGCCGTGGCGAGCGCGCCGACGGCCGGGTCGGTGTTCGGATTCATCATCGCGTCCGGATCCGCCCCGGCGGCTCTGCCGAGCCTGTGCGTTGGCTCGAGATACCGGCCCCGGTTGTCAGCTACTTCTCAGCGCACTACCGGGATCTCTCGAGATCCCGCGCCGAGGATCGTTCTCACGGTCGAAGTCCGGCCGGCGGCCCGAGGGGCCCGGACCTAGGAGAACGAGTATGAAGGCGTTGAAGTCCAAGGTGGCGAAGGCCGCGGCGGTCGGAGGCATCGCTCTGGCGGCGGTCGGCGTCGGCGCGGGCGTCGCGAGCGCGGATCCCGGTCACGACGACCGTGACCGCGGCCGCGGCCCGGTTCCCGAACAGCACCACCAGGACCCGCAGCCGAGCCCGCACGGATTCTGGTTCTTCAACCAGTGGATCCCGCTGCCCTGAGTCCGTCGACTCGCCGCCGATCAGGTCGATTACCTCGCGGGTAATCGACCTGATCGGCGTTGTGGGCCAGGCTCGGGACCATGGTGACGAACAGCATGCGGCAACACCGCTCGGCGCTGGCCGGTGCGCTGCGCGGCCTTGCGCTCGGACGGGTCGCGCTCGGCTCGGCCGCGCTCGTGGCTCCGCGGACGCTGAGCAGGGCGCTGGGCGTGCGGCCGACGCCCGAACTCGACTACATGACCCGGATCTTCGGCGCGCGGGCGATCGCGCTCGGCCTCGGATATCTGACCGCGCCCGCCGAGGAGCTGCCGCGCTGGCAGCGCCTGGCGTTGCTGGTGGACATCCTCGACACGACGCACGGCGGGGTGCGCCTCGTGCGCGGCGACGTCCCCCGGCCCACCGCGGTCGCGCTGGTCGCTCTGACCGGCGGGTACATGCTGGTCGGCGCGACCAGGCTGGCAAGGGACCTCGTGTGAATGTCTTTGGCACACTGTTGCGATGGCGACCGTTGTGGCATTCCACGCGCACCCCGACGACGAGACGCTGCTGACCGGGGGGACGCTGGCCGAGCTGTCCGCCGCCGGGCACCGCACCGTCATCGTGGTGGCCACCGACGGCCACATGGCCGATCTGGACGGCCGGAAGGCGCTGCGGCTCGATGAGCTGGAGGCCAGCGCCGCCGCCCTCGGCGTGCACCGAGTGGCCCACCTCGGCTACGCCGACAGCGGGCACGGCGCGGTGCTGTACGCCGACCCGCCGGACCGGACGCGTTTCGCCCGCGCCGACCCCGAGGACGCGGCGCGGCGGCTGGCCGCGATCCTGCGCGAGGAGAACGCGGAGATCCTGCTCAGCTACGACTCCAACGGCGGGTACGGGCATCGCGACCACGTCCGCGTGCACCAGGTGGGCAAGCGCGCGGCCGAACTGGCCGGGGTGGCGCGGGTTCTGGACGCCACCCTGCCCCGCGATGGCTACACCCGCCTCGTCCGTTCACTGACACGGCTGGGCTTTCCTTTCCGCTACGACTCATCGGTTCTGGACTCGCTGTACAGTCCGCGTGCGGCGATCACCCATCGCATCGACGTCTCCAGCCACGCCGCCCGCCGCAAGACCGCCCTGGCCGCCCACCGGTCGATCATCGAGGGCTCCAGCCGCTTCGCGGCCATCGCCAAGGTGCTGCTGCGCATGCCGACCCCGGTGCTGGCCCGGGTCATACGGTGGGAGTGGTACGCCGAAGAAGGCGCTACCCCTACCTCCGGCCCTCCCCTCGACGACATCTTCCGGCCCGCCTCCCGCTGAGCGGTTCGCGTGCGGAGGTTCGTGACGAGCCGACCTGTGTGCCGAGACCACCCGCGACCCCACCTCGCTACGCGCGCGGTGCCGAGGGGTCGGTGATCCAGGCCGATTCGACTACATCGCAGGTCGCGATGCGATCGCGGTCGCCGATCCGAGCCGTACGATCGTCGGCGGGTCGCGGTGGGCCGGGGTCGTTCTGCGGCGGGCCTGCGCGTTCCTGTGGTGGACCGGCTCCTTCCGCGGTGGACCCGGGCGGACCGGCGCCTTTCTGCGGTGGACCTGCGCGTTCCGGTGGTACCGATGGACCACGCCGGCTGGCCTGTGGGCCGACAGGGAAGCCGACCGGTCCTCGACGGCGACACCTGGCGAGCGCGGGCTCGGCGGCGGGCTTCGGCGCGGAAGCTCGCCTACCGCGCCGGCACCGCGCCGGCGGTGTCGACGGGCTCCCGAGGCAGCACCACGGTGAAGGTCGCCCCGCGTCCCGGTTCGCTGTCGACCGACACCCGTCCGCCGTGGGCGGTCACCAAGGCTTGGACGATGGACAGGCCGAGGCCGGTGCCGCCGCTGGCGCGGGTGCGTGAGGCGTCGGCGCGGTAGAAGCGTTCGAACACCCGGGCCGCGGCGTCGGGGGACAGGCCGGGGCCCGCATCGATCACGTCGATGCGGACGCGATCGGGCGCTGGGGTGAGCCGCACCGTGATCGGTGTTTCCCGCGGAGTGTGGGTGAGTGCGTTGCCGATCAGGTTGTTCAGTACTTGGCGCAGGCGGGCCTCGTCGCCGACGACGTCCATGGTCCCCTCGCCGTCGCCGAGCGCCAGCGTGATCGGACGATCCGGCGCGTCGGGGGAGGGTTTCTGGCGGGCGGCGATGGCCCTGGCGTTGTGCACGGCGTCACCGGCGAGCGCGAGCAGGTCGACGGGTTTGCGCTCCAGCGGCCGTTTCTCGTCCAGCCGCGCCAGCAACAGCAGGTCTTCGACCAGCAGTCCCATTCGCTCGGCCTCGGCCTCGATCCGGCCGACCACCATCCCAGCGTCGCTGCTCGCGCCCTGGCGGTACAGCTCGGCGAAGCCGCGGATCGTGGTCAGCGGCGTGCGCAGTTCGTGGCTGGCGTCCGCGACGAAGCGGCGCATCCGCGCCTCCGATCGGCGGGCCGCCTCCTCCGAGGCCTCGGTCGCGGCCACGCCGTGCTGGATCTGCGCCAGCATCTCGTTCAACGACCGCGCCAGATGATCGACCTCGGTGTCGACGCCGCGCACCGGCACGCGCCGGTGCAGGTCGCCGCCCGCGATGGCCGCCGCTGTCTGCTCCACCTCGCGCAGCGGCCGCAGGCTGCGCCGGATGACCAGGTAGCCGACGGCGCCGAGGGCCAGCAGCGCCGCGGCTCCCGTGCCGATCTCGAAGAAGATCAGCCGCGAGACCGTCTCCTGGTTGTCGGTCAGCGGCAGGCCGATGGTGGTGGAACCGTACTGGTTGGTGGTGGTCAGGACACGCCAGCGCACCGAGGAACCGTCGGCGGAATCCACCGTCCGCGGCGTGCGGGTGTTCGCGCCGTCGAGTTCAGGGGCGCCCGCGGCGTTGTTGGCGCCCGGTAGCTCTTGGTACACCTGCCCGTCGGCTCCCGTGCGCAGTTCGAAGAAGCGGCGCGGCTGCTCGCCCGCCGACCTCGGCTGCACCGGCACGGCCGGGAGGTCGGCCGGAATCCATTGAGTGCGACCGTCGTTCGTGGTGACCTGCCGCATCGGGCGCGGCTGCGCCCAGGACCGCGCCGCGTCGTAGAGCTGCTCGTCGGTGCGCTGGGTGAGCGACCGGCTCAGCGCCGAGGTCACCGCCGCGCCCGAGGCGAACAACGCCGCCGCCGTCAGCAGCAGCAGCACGATCACCAGCCCGATTCGCAGCGGGACCGCCGAGACCCGCCGCGCGAGTTCCTCCCGTGCGCTCACGTCCGGCTCGCCTGGGGTTCACGCAGCACGTAGCCCACCCCGCGCAGCGTGTGCAGCAGCTTCGGTTCGGTGGTGTCGATCTTGCGCCGCAGGTAGGACACGTACGACTCGACCACACCCGCGTCGCCGCCGAAGTCGTAGCGCCAGACGTGGTCGAGGATCTTCGGCTTGCTCAGCACCTTGCCCGCGTTGACCATGAAGTACCGCAGCAGCGTGAACTCGGTCGGCGACAGCGACACCGGCGCGCCCGCCTTCCACACCTCGTGGCTGTCGTCGTCGAGCACCAGGTCGCCGACCGCGATCCGGTTGGCGCTCTCCTGGACGGACTGTATTCCGCTGCGGCGCAAGATGACTCGCAGACGCGCGATGACCTCCTCCAGGCTGAACGGCTTGGTCACGTAGTCGTCCGCGCCGAGGGTGAGGCCGGTGAGCTTGTCGTCGACGTCGTCGCGTGCGGTCAGGAACAGCACGGGGGCGCTCACCCCGTCGGCGCGCAGCCGCCGCAGCATCCCGAACCCGTCCATGCCCGGCATCATCACGTCGAGGATGAGCGCGTCCGGCCGGAAGGTGCGCACCCGGTCCAGCGCCTGCGTGCCGCTGAGCGCGGTGGCCACCTCGAAGCCCTGGAACCGCAGGCTCACGGCGAGCAGTTCGATGATCATCGGTTCGTCGTCCACGATGAGGACGCGGGCTTCGGGTTCGGTGCCGGTCATGCACCCATGGTTGCGCCGCAAGCGCTGAGCAACCTGCGAGCAAGCTGGACGTTTCCTGTGAACGGGGATCACCGCAGACGTGCGTGGGCAACGCCCGGCTGGCCTTGCCGGGCGGTCGTGGACAGTGATGCCGCGCGGCCCTCGAACCCGCGGAACGCGATATCGCCGCGTCGTGGGACGCGGCGATATCGCGGACCGGAATCGTCAGCTGGTCGGTGCGGTCAGGTCGTAGACCGTGACGCCGCCGACTGTCTTCGCGGTGTAGTGCGCCTTCACCCACTCGGTGATCTGGTCCGCGGCCGACTTCTCGCCACTGGAGCCGGGCCGCATGCCCTGCCCCTGCGCGATGAAGTAGTGCACCTCGCCGTTCGCCACGTACTGCTGGAACTGGGCCAGCGTCGGCGCGTCGTCGCCACCGCTGAAGCCGCCGATCGCGATCACCGACGTGCCGGTGCGCAGTTCCAGGCTGGAGGCGGTGCCCGAGCCGATGCTCGCCGCCGACCACCGGTTGTCGGTGTCGGCCAGCAGGGCGTCCAACTCGGCGTTGTCGGCGCTGCCACCAGGTCCGCCGCCGCCGGGACCGCTCGCGGGAGCCCCATCGCCGGTCGGCAGGCCGCCGTCGGCGAGAGCCGCGTCGCCGGTCGGCTGGCCGGTGGGGGCCGCGTCGCCGGTTGCTTGGCCGGTGCCGGTGGGGGCCGCGTCGCCGGTTGCTTGGCCGGTGCCGGCCGAGTCTCCGGTCGGCCGACCGGTCCCGGACGCTCCGTCTGCGGCCTGGGCGCGGCCGTCGTCGGCTCCCGCGCCCCGGCCGGGTGCACCAGGCCCGCCCATCGACCCCGTCTGCGCGGGTCCGGAGGTGGGGATGCCGCCGCTGTGCGCGTGCGTGACCGTCTCGATCGCGTAGGCCGTCGATCCGGCGAATCCGGCGAGCAACGCCGTGGCCGCGATCACGACGGCGATCCGGCGCGACCGGTGCGCGCCGAGCAGCAGCGCCACCGCGGCGATCGCCGTCACGGCCACCACCGTCCAGCGCAGCCACGGCAGCCAGTCCGGCGTGCGGTTCAGCAGTACGAAGGCCCAGGCGCCGGTGACCGCCGACAGCAGGGCCAAGGTGATCCTGGCCGCCACGTGTCCGCGCCGCCACCACAGCTGCGTCACCGCGATCGCGGCGACACCGGCGACGCCGGGCGCGAGAGCCACCGTGTAGTACGGGTGGATGATGCCGCTCATGTAGCTGAAGACCAAGCCGGTGCCGACCAGCCAGCCGCCCCACAGGACCATCGCCGCCCGCAGCCGATCGGTGCGCGGTGCGCGGCCGCTCAGCCAGAGCCCGGCGACCAAGCCGATCAGCGCGACCGGAAGCAGCCAGGAGATCTCGGTCGCCATGGTGCCGCTGAACAGCCGGGCCAGTCCGGTCTCGCCGCCGAACGCCCCGCCCATGCCGCCACCGCCCGGGCCGCCCGAGCCGCCGCCGCTCGGATTGCCGCTGCCGCCGAGCAACCGGCCCATGCCGTTGTAACCGAGCGCCAGTTCCCACAGGCTGTTATCGGTCGATCCGCCGATGTACGGGCGCGAATCAGCGGGCCACAACTCGACCAGCAGCACGTACCAGCCGCCCGCGACCACCATGGCCGCGCACGCGGTGATCAATTTGCCGACGCGCGACCAGAATCCGCCCGCTCCCGCGACCAGGAACACCAAGCCCAGCGCCGGCAGCACCAGGAACGCTTGCATCATCTTGGTCAGGAACGCGAACCCGATGGCGGCACCGGCCAGCGCGAGCCAGCCGGTACTCGCCGAACGCCAGCGCGGGGCGTCCGAGTCGATCGCCCGCACCGTGCAGTAGGCCGCCGCGATCAGCAGCAGGGTCAGCAGCGCGTCCGGGTTGTCGAAGCGGAACATCAACGCGGCGACCGGCGTCGCCGCCAACGCCGCACCCGCGAGCAGGCCCGCGCCGGGCCCACTCCACCGCCGCACCGCGGCATACAGCAGCGCCACCGAGCCCACGCCCATCAACGCCTGCGGCGCCAGCAGCGACCACGAGCCGAACCCGAGCAGCCGCCCCGACAGCCCCATCACCCACAGCGCCGCGGGCGGCTTGTCCACCGTGATCGCGTTGCCCGCGTCGTGCGCGCCGAACAGCAGCGCCTTCCAGCTCTGCGTGCCCGCCTGCGCCGCCGCGGCGTAATACTCGTTCGCCCAACCGGACACCGTCAGATTCCACAGATATAGCACCGCGGTCGCGACGAGCAGCGCGAGCAGCGCCGGGCGCGCCCACCGCGGTTGCGTCGCGGGCCCGAAGAACACGCGATCCGCCCAGGACCGTCCGGCCGGGGCGCGATGGGCGCCGACGAGTCGCTCGTCGGCCTCGACGCCCGGCGGGACGCTCGTGATCAGCGCCATGATTTCGCCTTCCTTTCGTCAACCTCTGCTCGAAGGCTAGGAAGGCGGGCTGCCCGCAAGCTGGGGCAAAGCTGGGAGTGCGCTGTGCGGCCGGGCAGCGCTCGCCCGGATCACACCGTGCTGACGACCTCCGCGTACTCGAGTCGCGGCGAACGCGGGAACCAGGCGTTCGGACCGGGTTTGCCGATGTTGACCACGACGAGGCCGGTGTGTTCCCCGCCGGGGAAGAAATCCGCGTCCAGACCCGCGCTGTCGAAGCCGTTCATCGGCCCCGCCGCCAGCCCGGCGGCGCGGACGCCGAGGATGAAGTAGCCGATCTGGATCGACGCGTTGAAGCGCGCGGACTCGGCGCGATAGCCGGGGTCGGCGAAGTAGTCCTTGGCCTCCGGCGCGTGCGGGAACACCTTGGGCAGGTGCTGGTGGAAATTCAGGTCGGCGGCCAGGATCGCCGACAGCGGCGCGGCGGCCGTCTTCGGCTTGTTGTTGTCGATCATGTGGCCGACCAGCCGTGCCCGCGCCTCGGGACTGCGTACCAGGACGATCCGCAGCGGCTGCTGGTTCATCGACGTGGGTCCGTATTTCACCAGTTCGTAGATCTCGCGGATCTGCTCGTCGGTGACCGGCTCGTCGGTGAACGCGTTCGCCGTGCGGGCCTCGCGGAACAGCAGGTCTTGAGCGTCGGCGGCGAGTGTGAGCAAGGCGGGCTGAACGGAGTTCACGGGTTCTCCTCGAAGGGTGGTCGGATCAGTCGTGGACGACGCGCCGCGACCGGGTCAGCAACCCGCCGTCGGTGCGGACGAGCACGTCGTGCACGACGCAGCTCGGCGCGATCTCCGGCTTGCTGTTCGGGCGGATCTTCACCACCAGGCAGTAGGCGGTGGACACGATGGTGCCGTCGTCCTGCGGTTGCAGGTTGATCATGTTGAACCAATGCCTGCGCTGCATCGGGTCGGTGTCGAAGCGCTTGTGGAACTCGACCAGGTCGGCGATGATCCCCGCCCTGGTCCGGGCGGGCGGAATGCCCGGCGTGTGCTCGAATTCCGCGTCCTCGGTGAAGGTGGCGGCGTAGCCGGGGATGTCGCGGTTGTCCAGCCGCTGCATCTGCTCGGCGTAGAACTGCTGGACCTCGGCGTACAACTCGGTGCGGCTGGCGACGGTGGTCATGGTTGCTCCTGTGGTCGCGGCGGGGCTCGGCTGCACGCCAGCGTGGTGCACGCCGCTAGAGCCTCGGTTGAGCCGAGGCACGGGCGCGGTTGACCGGATCTATAGGACGCGGGTCGACCCTGGTGGTCGAGAAGCCCGGCGGGTTCGGAAGTTCGACCGATGGAGGAGTCATGGCGGAAAATCGGCGCGTCGCGCTGGTCACGGGAGCGACCAGCGGAATGGGCCTGGAGATCACCAAAAGCCTTGCGGCCCAGGGCATCGCGGTGTTCCTCTGCGCTCGCGATCAACAGCGGGTGACCGACACGGTGAAGAGCCTGCAGGACGAGGGCCACGAGGTGGACGGCACCGTCTGCGACGTCGCCGACGCCGCGCAGGTGCGCGAGTACGTCGACGCCGGTGTGCGGCGTTACGGCCCGATCGACATCCTGATCAACAACGCGGGCCGCAGCGGCGGCGGCGTCACCGCGCAGGTGCCCGACGACCTGTGGTTCGACGTGATCAACACCAATCTCAACAGCGTGTTCCTGATGACGAAGGCGGTGCTGAACGCGGGCGGCATGCTCGAACGCGGCAGCGGCCGCATCGTCAACATCGCCTCCACCGGCGGCAAACAGGGCGTGGTGCACGGCGCTCCGTACTCCGCGTCCAAGCACGGCGTGGTCGGCTTCACCAAGGCGCTCGGCCTCGAACTGGCCAAGACCGGGATCACCGTGAACGCCGTGTGCCCCGGCTTCGTGGAGACGCCGATGGCCGAGCGGGTGCGCGAGGTGTATTCCGGGCTGTGGGGCGTCGACACCGACGAGGTGCACGCGCGGGTCAGCGCGCGGGTGCCCATCGGCCGCTATGTGCAGCCGTTCGAGGTGGCGGCGATGGTCGACTATCTGATCGGTCCCGGGGCGGGCGCCGTCACCGCGCAGGCGTTGAACGTCTGTGGCGGACTGGGCAATTACTGACGAGGAGTGACGGCGATGACCGCAGTGGAGGAGAACGCTCCCGCTACCGGACACGAGGACTATCTGCGTGTGCTGGAAGCGATCCAGTCCGGCGCGTTGCAGTTGCTCGCGGGTTTTCCGCGGCAGCCGAGCGCGCTGCGTTTCCAGGTGGGGGAGGTGACCGTCGAGGCCGAGTGGGCCGAAGCGAGCCCGGTCGGGACCGCCCCGCTCGCGGTGGCCGGGGTGGAAGCCGTCGCCGCTCCGGAGGCGCTCGGCGCGGTCGTGCGCGCGCCCAGCGTCGGCGTGTTCTATCGATGCCCCGAGCCGGGCGCTGACCCGTTCGTGACGGTCGGCGACCGGGTCGGCGCCGGGCAGCAGGTCGGCATCGTGGAGGCGATGAAGCTGATGATCCCGGTGACCACCCAGGCCGGCGGCGTGATCACCGGGATACTGAAGGAAGACGGCGAACCGGTTCAATTCGACGAGCCCTTGTTCTCGTATACCGCGGAATGACGGCCGGATTCCGGCGGGCGGCCGCGACGCCAGGTGAGCACCCGGCGTTGTGTCCGCCCGCCGACCTGTGCGGCGCCGATCAGCGTCAGCACGTCACCGTTCAGCGACATCTGCCGCACCTGCTCCGTCCGCGCCCACGCCGGGTTGGAGCACACGCTGATCGCGTGCACCACCTCCGCGCCGGTGCGCCGCCAGGTGCCCGCGTATCCCATGAACGGGGTGGCTCCCGTGGCTGCGTCCGTGCGCATCATGCTCACGGACATGTAGCCGTGCGCGCCGTAGATCAGCAGGCCGCGCGGGGCGTCGCCGAGCGGTCCCTCGCTGGTGACGCCCTGCTCGTCGATGTCGTAGTAGGACACCAGTTCCCAGGTGCCGACAAGATCGGATGCGTTCATGACACCGACGATGGCGGCCGCCGCTCTAATCACGCTGTAGCCGGTCGGGCGGCGAAGCGGTGACTGATCCGCACCAGCTGCCAGACGACCTCCAGCTCCGCGTGATCGCGCGGCCCGTACACCATCACCAGCGTCCCCGGCAGGTAGCCCTGCCGCGCCATCGGATGCGCCTCCGCCCATCCTCGGGAAACCGCCTGCGCCACCACGTCTTCCGGCAGGCACATGTGCAGGCTGCCGTCTCCGTGCCCGTGCAGGTGGGCGAATTCCGTGCCGGCGAGGTACGCCGCACGCGGCCCTCGGGCGATCCCCGGTCGCAGGTGCAGCGCCCGGGTGTCGGGCAGGGAGACGCCACTGCGGCCGAGCAGGACGCCGTCGAGCGTGGTCATCCGCGACCACAGCTCCTCTTGCAACTCGGGCGGCGCGATCTGGTCGAGCTGCTGGTGTGGGTTGTGCTCCCGGGTGCGCGGCCGCTCGCCGGAGCGGCGCGGCAGGTCCAGGCGGCCGTCCACTGTTGTCGTCATGACTGTGCTCCCTTCGGTTTTCGCGTACTCGCGACCCCTGGAAACACATTACTTTCCAAAGTAT
Organism: Nocardia sp. NPDC019323; assembly: GCF_044389845.1. Lineage (NCBI taxonomy): Bacteria > Bacillati > Actinomycetota > Actinomycetes > Mycobacteriales > Nocardiaceae > Nocardia > Nocardia sp. NPDC019323. The sequence continues at coordinate 1,457,389 of NZ_JBIRYN010000001.1, read as the reverse complement.
AGTAGTAACCAAGGGGAAAGTGACTTACCAGGAGGACGTATGCCAGCCGTGCCGGAGCCCGTCGATCCTTGTCCGATCACGCCCGTCATCGACCTGGTGTTCGGCCGCTGGTCCACCCAGGTGCTGTGGGTGCTCACCCACGACGGCACGCTGCGCTTCACCGAACTGCAACAGCGCATTCCCGGCCTGACCCCGAAGGTCCTCACCCAGCGCCTGCGTCAGCTCGAACGCGACGGCCTGGTCGCGCGCACCTATTACCCCGAGGTCCCGCCGCGCGTCGAATACGAGGCGACCCCGCTGGCCAGAACGCTCACTCCGGTGTTCGGCAGCATCGTGGCCTGGTCCGCCGAGCATCTCGGCGAGGTTCTCGCGGCGCGCGCCGCCTTCGACGCGGGGGAGCGAGTGAGCTGATCCGCGGTCAGCGGGCGGATGTCGGGCGCGGCGCCACGGTGAGCAGGAATCCGGCCAGTTCGCGAGGCATCGTGATCATGCAGTCGTGCCCGGTGGGGAGGACGTGCAGGCGATCGGCGGGCAGATCGGCGGGTGGCAGGGTGCGGGGCATGGCGGCGCGCATCGCTTTGAAGTCGTCGCCGCCTTCGCCGCAATGGACGTGCCGCACCGGGATCGCCGCCAGCGCCTCGGGGTTCGTCAGAACCATCGGCTGCTGGAAGGTCTTCAGCGACTGCGGCGTCTGCATGGACGCCAGCCAGCTGAGATCGGGTTCCTCCGTGACGCCGTACAGTCCGCCGTCGCCGGCCGGCTCGGTCTGCGGCGGCACCAGCCAGCCGTCACCGGCCTTCGCCGCCGCGGCGGCGAAGGCCTCGACCATGCCCGGCATGATGTCGGCCACCGCCTCGCCGTCGCGAGGCACGAAGGTGTCGATGTAGACGAGTTCGGCGATGCGGTCGGGCACGGCGTCGGCCAGCGCGGTGACGACGATGCCCGCGTAACTGTGCCCCACCAGGACGATGTCGGTCAGATCTTCGGCGGTGACCAGGTCGATCAGATCCTCGACGTGGGTGTCGAGGCCGACATCCGCGGTGAGCAGGTCCGCGCGGTCGCCCAAACCGACCAGCGACGGGGCCAGGACACGATGCCCCGCGTCCTCCAGCAGCGGAGTCACCCGCTGCCAGACCCAACCGCCGTGGAAGGCGCCGTGAATGAGCAAGTAGGTCGACACGATCAGTTCTCCCTGAGTCTCGTCAGTGCGGTGACGGTTCCGGTCGCGGGCGGCACCGGCTCGGGCCGGATGCCGAGGCCGATCACCCGGGCCACCAGCCGGGGCAGGCGCGGGAAACGGCGCAGCAGCCGGACCAGCAGCGGATTGTCGGTGCCTGGCCGTCCCGCGCTGGGGTAGAGGTCGGCCAGCAAGTGCAGCTGCGCGAATTGCACGACGCGCATGGGCAATTCACGGCGGCGCTGAATGGTGCGCAGCTGGGCCGTTGACGGGTTCACGCCCGCCGCGAGGACAGGCGCCAGCAGCCGGGCGGTCGCGATGGCATCTTGCACCGCGAGATTGATGCCGACTCCGCCCGCCGGGGACATCGCGTGCGCCGCGTCCCCGATCGCCACCAGTCCGGGGCGGTACCAGCGGCGCAGCCGGTCCACCCGCACGTCGAGCGGTTTCACGTCGTCCCAGTCCAAAATCTCCGCGTCCAGCCGTGGCGCGAGCACGGGATAGATGGCCGCCAGATCCGCACGGAACCGCGCCGGCCCCGCCGCCCGGATCGTCGCGAAACCGCCCTTCGGGATCATGTAGGCGACTTGCAGATAGTCGCCGCGATCGATACAGACGATGAAGAAGCCCTTCCCGCTGCGCACCGTGGGCAGGCGCTCGCCCTCCGGCTTGCCGACCCGGAACCACAGCACGTCCATGGGCGCCGCGGCGGCGGCGACCTCGAGCAGCCCCGACCGGCGCACGATCGAATGCCGCCCGTCGGCCGCGATCACCAGATCCGCGGCGACCTCCAGCGGGCCGTCGGTGGTCTCGGCGCGTACGCCCGTCACCTTGCCGTCGCGCAGGATGAGCTCGGTCACCTCCGCTTCCTGCACCAGCCGGAAACCGGGATAGCGGCGACCGGCTTCGGCGAGGAAGTTCAGCACGTCCCACTGCGGCATGAAGGCCACGAACGGGAACGGCCCTGGCAGCGCGCTGAAATCGGCGAACACAACCGGCCCGGTGGCGGTCGCCATCGGCAGCCGGGGCAGCTCGACGTGCGGCAGCGCGAGGAACTCTTCGGCCAGGCCGAGTTCGTTCATCGCGAGCAGTGTCGAGGTGTGCACGGTGTCGCCCCGGAAATCCCGCAGGAAGTCCGGATGCTTCTCCAGCACGAGCACCTGTACGCCGGAGCGCGCCAGCAGCAGACCGGTCATCAGCCCCGCCGGACCGCCGCCGATCACGCACACCCGCACCGATTCGGTGCTCACGCCAGGCATGCCGGCACCTGCCCGCCGTTGTAGAGCACCATCTCGTCGAAGATCGCCAGGACATCCAGCGGCTCACCGGGCTCGCCGCCGGACAGTTCCGCGTCCGCGCGATACAGATTGCCGACCAGCCGCTCCTGATCCACCAGGTCGGCGAACTCGCCGTGGTCGGCCTCCAGCGCGATCGCCAGCGGCGTCAGCCCGAGCGCGCGTCCCTCCACCGCCAGGTCCTGCACCCAGCGCAGATAGCGCAGCGTCTGGTCGAAGATCTCCGGCCCGGTGACCGGGCCGTGCCCGGCGACGACCGTCTCCGCGCCCAGCGCGGCCAGCCGCCGGACGGCGGTGATCGCCCCGCTGACCGACCCCATCAGGCAGAACGGCGCCGCGCCCGACATCACCAGATCCCCGGCGAACAGAACGCGTTCCTCGGGCAGCCACGCCACCACGTCATTGGTGGTGTGCGCGGCCGTGCCGAAGTGGAGCAGTTCCACCCGGCGCCGGCCTTGATGCAGGGTGAGGTGATAGCTGAACGTGATGCTGGGCAACGTGACCCGCACATCGCCCCATTCGACGTCCGGCCACAGCTTCGTCAGCGCCAGGCCGGTCTCGATCATCTCCGGCCGGATCCGGTCGTGGCCGACCACGACCGCCGCCGGTCCGAACAGGTGGTTGCCGAAGTTGTGGTCGCCGTGGTGGTGGGTGTTCACGATGGTGCGGGCCGGGCCGGCGCCCAGCCCGTCGACGAACTCGACGAGCGCCCGGGTGCGCCCTTCCGTCGCCAGCGTGTCGATCACCACCGCGCCGTCCGGCCCGGTCAGCACACCGGCGTTGCTGACGCACCAGCCGCCGCGGCTGTGGGTGTAGGCGTAGACGCCGTCGGCGATCTCGTGCACGCGCGGTGCCGCGGCCGTCTCGGTGGCGGTCATGTCGGCGACTTCGTCGACGCGGCATGGCGTTCCGCGCACCGCAACGTGTTGCGGCTGTTGCTGGAAAGGGCCTCGGTGAGGTACGCGCGGGCATCGGCGAGATCGGTGTTCGCACCGAGGATCTCGCGCGCGGCCGCGGGATCGATCGCGACCGTGTGCCGCGCGGTCACCACCGCGCCGCCCGGTCCGTCGGCGAACTCCCACCCGCCGCTGTGGCCGAACAGTATCGCGGGCGGCACCAGCTGCTTGTAGTCGATCCGTTCGCCCGCGACGCATACCCGGATCGATTTGGTGGTGTGCGGGAGGCCGCCCGCCGTCACCGTGTCCATCTCCATCAGCTGCACGCCGTCGGCGTCCTCGGTGAGCTCTACGCGGCCGACGTGCGGCACCTGCTCGGGCCAGCGTTCGCTGTGGTAGACGAAGTCGTATGCCTCGGAGGCCGAGCAGTCCAGCGTCACCGTGTCCTCGAAGGTGTGGACCACCTCGCGCGCCGGGTGACCGAGTTCGGCGATACGGGCCAGCGCCGCGAGCTCGGACACGCTGTTGCGATCCACCGCGGCGGCGACCTGCGCGGCATCGGCCCCGTCCACCACCGTGAAGTGGTGGTCCAAGACCACCTTCGTCGTGCCGGGGCCGAGCTCGCGGAACGACCAGCCGCCGCCCATCGACGCGATCGGCGCCTGGCTGCGCTCCTGCTCGAAGGCGATGCGGCGCTGTCCGGCGTCCAGCACCCGCCGCGACGTCCAGTTCCGCACCGCGCCGCCGACGGTCGCCCACAGCCGGAAGCGTTCCTCGTCCGGCCCGCGGTGCAGATGCCGCACCAGCACGCTCGGCTCGAAGATCACCGGCCACCTGGTGACGTCGGCGACCAGGTCGTAGACGACGTCCGGGGCGGCCCGCACCACCCTGGAGTGGGACATCACTTCCGCGCTCATGCCGCACCGCGCAGTTGGGTGTTCACGATGTCGACCAGCTCTTGTGGCGTCTTGACCTCGATGAGCTGTTCCTCGGGGATTGTCACGCCGAAGTCGCGCTGGATGCGCGCCGCGGTCTCGATGAGCGCGAGCGAGTCGTAGCCCAGCTCCTCGAATTCCACGCTCGCGATGTCGCCGCCGAGTTCGGCGAGGTCTTCGCCGCCGGCGCAGTCCACCAGAATGCGGCGTAAATCGGTGATGGTCATGGTCATGATTCGCTCCTCGGCAGATCTCGATCGGATACGGCGCGCACGACGACCGCGGAGTTGAAACCCCAGCGCCCGCGTGCAAGGACGAGCGCGCCGCCGACGGTGGCGGAGCGCGGGGCGCCGAGAACCAGATCGATCCGGTAGTCCTCGGCGAGGGTGGTGGTGTGCGCGGTCGGCGGGAGCACCGAGTCGCGCATCGCCAGCAGCGCGGTGACGACGTCGAGCGGGCCGGCGCCGGAGAACAGGCGCCCGGTCAGCGGTTTCGACGCGGTGACCGGAACGCCGCCGGGCCCGAACACCGCCTCGATGGCGGCGGCCTCGTCGCGGTCGCGATCGGGTATGCCGGAGGCGTCGGCGAACACCACGTCGATGTCGCCGGGCGTCATCCCGGCGTCCGCCAGCGCGAGCTCGGCGGCGCGGCGCAGGCCAGAGGGCCGGCCGGAACCGGGCGGCGGGTCGAAGGTCGATGCGTACCCAGCGATCTCGCCGTGCACCTTCGGCACGCCACGAGCCCGCGCGGCGGCGGCGTCCTCGATCACCAGCATCGCGCCGCCTTCGCCCGGCACGTACCCGGCGGCGCGGGCGTCGAACGGCAGATACGCGCGCTCGGGGTCGGTCGCGGTGCTCACCGCACCGCTGGACAGATGCGAGGCCCACCCCCACGGATCCAGCGCCGAATCGACGCCGCCGGTGACCACCAGCGGCGTCCCGCGCCGCACGGTGCGCCGCGCGTGACCGATCGCGTCCAGGCCACCCGCCTGCTCGGCGACCAAGGCGCTGCTCGGTCCGCGCATGCCGTGCCGGATGGAGATCTGGCCGGTGTTGACCGCGTAGAACCACGCGAAGGACTCGTAGACGCTGACGTGCTCGGAGCCGAGCGACCACAGCTTGTTGAACTCCCGATGGGTGAATTCGAAGCCGCCGGAGGCATTTCCGGTGACCACGCCCATGTCGTAGTCGGTCATCGCCGCCGTGTCGACTTTCGCGTCGTCCAGCGCCCACTGCGCGGCGACCAGCGCCATCCGGGTCGAGACGTCCGTCTGCGGCAGCAGCCGGCTCGGCAGGTGGGCACCGGCGTCGAAATCGGCCACCTGGCCGGCCAGGCGCGCCGCCGAGCGGCTGGTGTCGAACCGGGTGAGCGGCGCGACCCCGCCGCGCCCGGCCAGCACGGCGTCCCAGAAACGCTCCACGCCGGTGCCGTTGGGCGCGAGCACGCCCATTCCGGTCACGAGGATCATGCCGCCACCGCTTCCGCTTTGCGCAGCACCATCGCGCTCTGGAAGCCGCCGAACCCGCTGCCCACGGTGAGCACGGTGTCCATCCGGTGGTCGCGGGCGACCAGCGGCACGTAGTCCAGATCGCATTCGGGGTCGGGTTCGTGCAGGTTCGCCGTCGGCGGCACCACCTGGTATTCCAGCGCGAGCAGCGAGGCGGCGATCTCCACCGAGCCGATCGCGCCGAGCGAATGCCCGACCATCGACTTGATCGAGCTCATCGGCGTGGCGTAGGCGTGCGCGCCGAGACTGCGCTTCACCGCCGCGGTTTCGTGGCGGTCGTTCTGCCTGGTTCCGGAGCCGTGCGCGTTGATGTAGTGCACGCTTGTCGGGTCGATCCTGGATTCGTCGAGCGCGACCCGGATCGCCTCGGCCATCTCGCGGCCGTCGGCTTTGAGTCCCGTCATGTGATAGGCGTTGCACCGGGTCGCGTACCCGGAGATCTCGGCGTAGATGTGTGCGCCCCGCCTGCGCGCGCTCGCGTACTCCTCCAGCACGAACATCGCGGCGCCCTCGGCGAGCACGAATCCGTTGCGCGAGTTGTCGAACGGACGCGAGGCCACCTCCGCCTCGTCGTTGCGCGGGGTGGTCGCTTTGATCGCGTCGAAACAGGCCACCACGATCGGTGTGATGGGCGTGTCCGACGCCCCCGCCACCATGACGTCGGCCGATCCCTCGCGGATCAGCTGCACCGCGTGGCCCACCGAGTCCAGTCCCGACGTGCAGCCGTTGGAGACCATCGCCACCGGTCCTTCGGCGCCGACGCTCCAAGCCACTTCGGCGGGCATCACGCTGGGAATCATGTAGTCGAACATGTGCGGGGACAGATACGTCTCGTCGACCAGCCAGTTCTTCCCGGAGTCCGACAGCACCAGGTACTCACGCTCCAGGCTGGTGGCCGCGGCGACCGCGCTGCCGAGGCTCACACCGAGCCGGTGCGGATCGACCGCGGCGAGGTCGATCCCGCTGTCGGCCACCGCCTCCCGCGCGCAGACCACGGCGAACTGCACAGCACGGTCCATGCGCCGGATCTCTCGGGGGGACAACCCTTCCCGCACCGGGTCGAAGTCCGCTTCGCCGGCCACCTGGGACCGGTACGGCGAGGCGTCGAAGAACGAGATCCGGCGCGTCGCGGTGCGGCCTTCCGACAGCAGCTTCCAGAACTCGTCCTTGCCCGACCCCCCGGGCGCGCGGACGCCGAGCCCGGTGACGACGACGCGGCGGCTCATCGTGGACCACCGGATGCGTTGAGGTTCATGGCGTTCTCCCTTCGATGGTGCGATCGAGCATCGGCGACGGCCCTCGAACCTCGCTCGAGCGAAGGAGTCGAGCTGTTCTCTAGCGGTGCGGCGCAGGCTGTCGCAGTGATCATTCGGCCGGCGCCGCCCGGATCGATCACCCGTTCCCGAGCACAGGAGACACGCGTGATGAAGTCAGCACACGGCCGAGACGGCGCCGCGGACTGGGTGCTCTGCCCGGCATGCCTGATCCCGCTGTACGGCAAGCGGTTCGCCCGCGACCTCGGCGTCTGCGGCGAATGCGGCAGGCACACGCCGATCACGGCGCGCCAGCGCATCGAGCAGCTCGCCGACCATGGCCGCTTCGAGCCGCTGCCGGTCCCCGCCACCGACGAAGACCCGCTGACGTTCACCGACACCAAGCCCTACCCCGACCGGCTGGCCGCCGCCCGCGCTCACACCGGCATGCACGACGCGGTGCTGTGCGCGGTGGCCACGATCGAGGGCAGGCCGGCGGTGATCGCCGCCATGGACTTCCGCTTCCTGGGCGGCAGCCTGGGCACCGCCGTCGGCGAGATGATCACCGCGGCCGCCGAAACCGCGCTGGCCCGGCGTCTTCCGCTGATCATCGTCACCGCGTCCGGCGGCGCCAGGATGCAGGAGGGTCCGCTGTCGCTGATGCAGATGGCCAAGACCAGTGCGGCGCTGGAACAACTCGACCGCGCGGGCATCCTCACCGTCACCCTGATCACCGACCCCACCTACGGCGGTGTCGCGGCTTCCTTCGCCACCCTGTCCGACGTGCTGATCGCCGAACCGGGCGCGCGCCTCGGGTTCGCCGGGCGGCGGGTGATCGAGCAGACCATCCGCCAGGAGCTGCCGCCGAAGTTCCAGACCGCCGAATTCCTGCTGGAACGCGGGCTCATCGACCTGATCGTCCCGCGCGCGGGTCTGCGCCAGGCGCTCGGCTCGCTGCTGCGGGCCGCAAGTCCGGTCGATCCCGCCGACACCTTCGTCCCCGCCGACGCGGGAACGATCACCGATCCGGCCCGCGTCCCCGTGACCGATCCCTGGACGCAAGTAGGCCGGGCTCGATCACCGCGGCGGCCCACCGCGATGGACTACTTCGCCCTCGCCTTCGACGAATTCCGCGAGCTGCGCGGCGACCGGATCTCCGGCGATTGCGCCGCGGTGGTCGGCGGAACGGCGTGGCTCGGGGGGCGGCCGGTCATGGTGATCGGCCACCAGAAGGGACACGATCCCAAGGAACTGATGGAACGCAACTTCGGCATGCCGACCCCGGCCGGGTATCGCAAGGCGGCGCGGCTGATGCGGCTGGCCGAGAAGCTCGGGCTGCCCGTCGTCACCTTGATCGACACGCCCGGCGCATATCCGGGTGCGACCGCCGAAGAGCAGGGGCAGGCGATCGTCATCGCGGAGAACATCCGGCTGATGTCCGCCCTGCGGGTGCCGGTCGTCAGTGTGGTGATCGGCGAGGGCGGCAGCGGCGGAGCCCTGGCGCTCGGTGTGGCCAACCGGGTGCTGATGTTCGCGAACGGCACGTACTCGGTGATCAGCCCGGAGGGCTGCGCGGCGATCGTGTGGAACGATCCCGCCGCCGCGCCCGACGCCGCCGCCGCGCTGTCGCTGACCGCCCGGGACCTGTTGCGTCTCGGGGTGGTGGACGCGGTGCTGCCCGAGCCGGACGACGATGTGGGCGCGGCTCCCGTGGCCGCGGCCGACCGACTGCGCCGCGCCTTGGCCGCGACCCTCGGCGAACTCGCCGGTCGCGGCGGCGCCGAGCTGGCCGACGAACGCCGCGCCCGGTTCCGGCGCTTCGGCGCGCGGCAGCAGGTCCTGGTCCGGTCGGTCGCGTAGGAGTGGCGTCGTGTTCGAGAAAATCCTGATCGCCAATCGCGGCGAGATCGCGCTTCGCGTCGCGCGCACCTGCCGCGAACTCGGCGTGCGCACCGTGGCGGTGCACTCGGTCGCCGACGCCGAGTCGGCGGTGGTGCGTTTCGCCGACGAGGCGGTGCAGATCGGCCCGTCCGCGGCCAAGCGCAGTTATCTGAACGCCGCGGCGATCCTGGCCGCCGCCGAGCTCACCGGCGCGGACGCGATCCATCCCGGCTACGGATTCCTCTCCGAGTCGCCGGATTTCGCCGACGCGTGCCGAGCGGCGGGCAGAACGCTGATCGGGCCGCCCGCCGACGTGATGGCCCAGCTCGGCGACAAGCAGTCGGCGCGCACGCTGATGGCGAAGGCCGGGCTGCCCCTTCTGCCGGGCAGCCTCGATCCGCTCGAACTCGACGAGGCGCACGCGCTCGCGGATTCGATCGGTTATCCGGTGATCGTCAAAGCGGCCGCGGGCGGAGGCGGGCGCGGCATGCGGGTGGTGCACGAGAGCGCGGCGTTCCCGCGCGCATATCAGGAGACGAGGGCGACGGCGCGGATGCTGTTCGGCGACAGCCGAGTGTATCTGGAGAAGTACCTCGCCGCGGCCAGGCACGTCGAGATACAGGTGCTGTGCGACGCCTTCGGCAACGGCGTGTACCTGGGTGAACGCGACTGCTCGGTGCAGCGCAGGCACCAGAAGCTGATCGAGGAATCGCCTGCGCCGCTGTTACCGGACGGCCTGGCCCAGCGAATGGGCGAGTCCGCCGTGCACGGTGTGCTCGAAGCCGGGTACACCGGCGCGGGCACCGTGGAATTCCTGGTCGATCGGGACGGCGATTACTACTTCATGGAAGTGAACTGCCGAATTCAGGTGGAACACCCGGTGACCGAAATGGTCACCGGTATGGATCTCATCGCCGAGCAGATTCGCGTCGCGGCGGGAGAACCGCTCGGCCTCGCGCAGGAGGATATTGTCCTGCGTGGCGCGGCGATCGAATGCCGGATCAATGCCGAAAATCCTGCGGCCGAATTCGCGCCCGCTCCCGGCATCCTGACGGAATTCACCCCGCCGGGCGGTCCGTTCGTCCGTGTCGACACCCATGCCCACGCCGGCTATTCGATACCTCCGAACTATGACTCGCTGCTGGCCAAATTGGTGGTGTGGGCGCCCGATCGCGACCGGGCGCTGGCCAGGATGCGCAGGGCGCTGGCGGAATTCCGGATCTCGGGCGCCCACGTCGCGACCACCCGCGATTTCCTCTACGAGGTGCTCGACCACCCGGCCATGCGCGCCGCCACGCACACCACCGGGTTGGTGGACGAACTGCTCGGACGGGAATGAGCGCACCGGACCGTTGCCCGGCCCCGCGTCATCGAGCGTGGCCGGGCTCGGACGCGGCCGCGTCATGCGGGCTCGGCGGCGGCGCTGAGCTCGGGGGAGTGCCAGCCGATCAGGTAACCGGCGTGACAGCTGTTGAGCATCGCGCTCACCGAGTCGTCGGAGGCGGCCAGGATGTCCTGGTGCAGCTTCCGCAGCTTCTGGCACGGGTCGAGCCCGAGCTCGTCCTGCATGGACCTGCTGAACTGCTGATAGGAGGCCAAGGCGCGGGCGCGCTGTCCCGACCGGCACAGGGCGAACATGTAGTACGCCTGCAGCCGCTCGTGCAGCGGATGCTGCATGGTCAGCCGCGCCAGATCGGGGCACACCTCGCGGTGCCTGCCCAGCCGCAATTCCGCCTCCACCCGCAGCTCGATGTTGGCCAGACGCAGGTGGTCCAGATGCGAGATCTCCGCGGCGAGCGGGATGCCGCCCTCCACGTCCACCAGCGCCGGACCGTTCCACAGCGCTTCCGCCGCGCTGAACAGATCCACCGCGCGCTCGTCGTCGCCGGTCTTGGCCGCGCAGCGGGCAGCAGCGGACATGGACTGATAGTCGCGCAGGTCGAACACACAGTCCCGCACGTCGAAGGAGTAGCCCTTGCTGCACGTGCGCAAAAAGCGTTCGGCTACCTCGGCCTGTCCGATCCCGAGCTGCTCCGCCATCTTCTTACGAATTCCGAGCACATATGTCTGCACGACGGTCACCGCGCTGCGCGGCGGATCGTCGTTCCACAGTTCTTCGATCAGGGCCGTCACCGGGACGACGGTGTCGTGCCGAACCAACAGTAATGCCAGCAACTGCCGCTGCTTCTGCGCAGTCGGCGTCGCGTTGTGATTGTTCAGAGCAAGCGTCAACGGGCCTAGCACGCGAGCGCATACTGGATACTTCACTGGGAACTCTCCTACGGGCGAATGTCCCCCCGACCGACGTGAGATTCTCGATTGCCACCGCGTTGTAGGCTTCGTCCACAGTAGCGAGAAAGCCGTATCGACGCCATGAATCCTGAGTAATATCGGAGTTAATTTCACCCGCTGTTTCGCCGAATTTCCCTCGGCCGCAAGGAGATTCGCCCGTTATTTGCAGACCTGTCAGCCGCGGCGAATTCGTAGGATGTTGTCTTTTCTGGTGCCGGGCTGGCCCTCCGGTCCGGCGTGTTCGCGCTCGACCTCCTCCTCCACTTCCACCCGCCATTCGGCCGGGTCGAGCGCGAGACCGGCGCGCACCTCGGCCGTGGTCGGGAAATGCACGTCGGCGGGTGGTTCCAGCACCCAGGAAGGCCATTGCGCGTGCCCGACGATCAGCAATACCCCGCCGGGGGCCACCGCCTCGGCGGCGCGGCGCAGGATTCGCGTCCGTTCGCCGTCCTCGGCCGCCGGTGAGTGCAGATACTGCGCCGTGACGAGGTCGAAACGTCCGGCGGGGAAGGTGTGATCCAGATCGTGCCGCTGCCAATCGATTTCGCCGTCGAGGTCGTGCCGGGCCGCGTTGGTCCTGGCGCGGGCCAGCGCGGTCTCCGACACGTCGACCGCCGTGACCCGCCAGCCGCGCTCGGCCAGCCAGATCGCGTCGGCGCCCTCGGCGCAGCCCAGATCCAGCGCGGTGCCGGGCGCGAGCGCCTCGATCTCGCGGACCAGCAGGAAGTTCGGCCGTCCCGACCAGACCCGCTCGCGCTCCTGGTAGAAGGCCTCCCAGTACTCGACGGTCGTCGAGGTCATCCGGTCGGCGTGGTGATGGGGTGTCGCACTCATGTGTCCCACCCTCCATCGGCCCGGCCGAAACGGCAAATATCGTTGCCGCTTCGGCAACCGATTGCCGACCGCGGCCGTCGCCGGCCCGTAGGTCAGCAGTCGTCGAGCGGGTCGCGCAGGATCATGCCCTCGGCCGCACGCAGGCGCGTGGTCATGGTCGTCAGCAGATCGACGGAGTCCTCGGAGAGGCCGATGGCCGTGTGCAGGAGCCTGCGCAACCGCGGGCTGGCGAGGCGGTCGACGAGGGTGCTGTCGTGTTCGGTCGGATCGGCGTCGAGCTGTCGGTCGAGATTCACGGGAAGGTACTCACAATCGGTCATCGGGCCCCCAGGAAACCATGTGCATGCGACGCTCGTGCCTGGAACGACTGTGTGGGCACGGGCGAGATCGTTCCGGGGCGCAGCGTACATCGCAACTGGTCGGTCGCTGTACCGGGTCGGAATGGGTGCGGGTGATCTCCGTGCCGCAGTCGGGTCGGCTCGTCCGTGCCGTGGCCGCGCCGGCTCCGGCGCGGAGATCGTGCCCATTGTTCCACTGTCCCAGGGCAATTCGGCAAAACGGGCGCGTCAGCGCAGGTGGTGGTCGTGTTGCGGCGCGCAGAGGCGCCCGCCGCGCCCGCCGTCAGGTCCCGGCCGTTCCCAATTCTGGGAAATCGCGCCTCCGGGCCGCCGACCGCAAAACCGGGAGCTCAGCCGGTTCGTCCGTGACACGATGGGTGACGGCCGAAGCAGGCAGCGACCGACGAAAGGCCCGCCATGGGAAACCTCGACGACCGGATTGCGGTGATCACCGGCGGAGCCCGCGGACAGGGGCGCGCGCACGCCTTGGCGCTGGCGAACGCCGGGGCCGACATCGTGGTGTGCGATATCGCCGCACCGCTGTCCGGCCTTCCCTACGAGCTGAGCACGCCCGCCGACCTGGCCGAGACCGCCGCGCTGGTGGAGCGGACCGGCCGCCGCTGCGTCGCCGTCCGGGCCGACGTGCGCAGCCTGGAACAGATGCGGACGGTCGCCGAGCGCGCGCTCGAGGAGTTCGACCGCATCGACATCCTCATCGCCAACGCGGGCATCGCGTCCAACTCGCCCGTCGCCGAGATGGACGAGCAGTTGTGGCAGGACATGATCGACACCAATCTGACGGGGGTGTTCCACAGCTTCCGCGCGGTCGTGCCGCACATGATCGAGCGGCGCTGGGGTCGCGTGGTGGCCACCTCCTCCATCGTGGCGAAGATGGGCGTGCGCAACGCGGCGCACTACGCCGCGAGCAAGTGGGGCGTGCTCGGCCTGGTGAAGTCGCTGTCGCTGGAGGTGGCGGAGTACGGCATCACGGTGAACGCGCTGCTGCCCTCCGGCGTGGACACCGACATGATCCAGAACCCGGCGACCTGGCGGCTCATGGTGCCCGGCAAGGAGAATCCCACCAGGGAGGACTGGATGGCGATCATCGAATCAGGGCCGCCCAACGGCGATCTGATCCAGCCCGCCGAGGTGGCCGAGGCCATGCTGTTACTGGTCTCCGAGCACGGCCGTCACTTCAACGGGGAGGCCGTCACCATCTCCTGCGGCGGGAGCGCGAGCACCTCTAGGGTCCGCGCCGGAAAACCGGCCGGTGGACCACCGACCCTGGCCTGCGCGTCGTGGCGTTCCGGGTCGTACCCACACCGGTGGCCCGCCGAACGCGTCGTTCGGCGGGCCACCGATCCTGGCCGCGTCAGCGGCGACGCGACTCGATCGCTTCGCGCGCCGCCTGCGCGGTCTGCGCTCCCCGCTCGCGGGCCACGTCCACCGCGTGCGTCCCGCGCTCTTTGGCGGTTTCGGCGAGTTCAGGTCCGCGCTCTTTGGCGAGGTCGGCCCATTCGGCGCTGCGCTGCTTCGCCAGATCCGCCAGGTGCGCGCTTTGCTCCTTGGCGATCTCGGCCCATTCGGAGCCGCGTTCCTTGGCGATCTCGGCCCATTCCGCGCCGCGCTCTTTGGCGATCTCGGCCCAGTCGGAGCCGCGTTCTTTCGCGATTCCGGCCCATTCCGCGCCGCGCTCTTTGGCGATCTCGGCCCATTCCTGCCCGTGGGTCTTGGCGGTGTCGGCCAGCTCGCTGCCGTGTTCCTTGGCCGCGTCCGCCAACCCCGGTCCGTGCCGCTGGGCGGTTTCGGCGAGTTCGGCCCCCTTGCTCGCGGCTACCGCGCCCAGCGCCCGCGCCTTGTCCGCGGCTTCGTGCGCGTGCTTGCGCAGCGCCGCGCCGGTGGTGTCCGAGGCCGCGCCGAACGGCAGCGCCGCGGTCACCGCGGCCGCGGCGTCACGGGCGGCGCGGCGGCCGCGCCAGCCCAGCGAGGGCTTGCCCTCGGTGTCGGCGGCAGCGATCATCAGTCCGCCGAGCAGCCCGACATCCTTGAGGAACGCGTTCCGCTTCGCCGACTTGCGGGCCGGATCCTGCTCGTTCCAGAAGTCCTGCTCGGTGACGGCCGCGGGCACGACGGTCGCGGCGAGCACCAGCGCGGCCAGGCGCGGCGCCTTGCCGAGGGCCAGCAGCACACCGCCGCCGACCTGAGCGAAGGCATTGACCTGCACGACGGTCGACGGATTGGACGGCAACTTCGCGGCGATCTCTTCGGGGAGCTGCCGCTGTCCCCGTTCCAGTAGCGCGTTCGCGGACTTGACCCGCTCGTCCGGGTGCCGCAGCGTATGGACCCCGTCGACCACGAACGCGGTGGCCAGTAGCGGCCGGGCCAGTCGGCGCAACAACATGACGAAACCCCTTCCATTGATGGCGTCACAATTCGGATTCCCGCGCGGTTCGGGGCCAAACACGCCGGTCCGCCGCCGTGTGAAGGCCGCCTCATCCGGGTAACAGCTAATCGAGAGAAATCGATCTGGGGGGTGAAGGCGCCGCCGCACCGCTCGTTTTCCCGCCCTGCTCCGCCGGAAGGTATCTGCTGTGAACACCCGTACGGCCGCAACGGCGTTCGACGCCGTCGTCGCCGAGTTGCCCGCCGCGCCGAAGTGCACGTTCCGCTTCGATTCGGTGCCCTGCCGTCATCGGGCGGAATGGTTCATCCGTAAACGGTCCTGCTGCCATCCGGCGGGCGTGGATTTCCTGTGCGAGACCTGCCATACCCGCATCCATTGGATGCTCGACATGGGTGTGGTGTTCGAATGCGTCGGATGCGGTGTGCACTCGGCCAGTTTCGCCGAACTCTGCCCGACCGCGGCTCCGCTCTGAGCGCGGTTCAGCCGCCGGTGGGCTTCGGCAGGGGCGCGTCGATCGCGGCGAGGAAGCCGGTGATGATCGACGCGACCCGTTCCGGGGCCTCCACCATCGGAAGATGACCGCAGTCCGGTAATTCCACCGCCGTGTGCGGGCGCAGCGCACGGTTGAGCCGCCCGCCCGCCTTCGCCGACAGGATGCGGTTGCGCCGCCCCCAGATCGTGCAGATGGGCGGGAAACCGGAGGGCGGTTCGAATGTGTCCAACGCGCGGTAGGACGGGAAGTCCTGCACCAAGCCGTGCAGCGCTTCCAGTCTGCCCCGATCGGTCCAGTGCGCCCGCACCCGCGGGTCGTGCTGGTCGCGCTTGCCCCGGCCGCGGGGGCCGAGCTGATTGCCGACGATCAGCGAGACCACCGGGTTCGGCAGGCTGATCCGCCGGGCCAGCGGAGCCAGCGGCAACCGCGCGTCCAGCCAGGCCAGGCCCGCCGACTGCCCCGAACTGACGGTGTCCAAGGTGAGCGGATTGATCAGCACCAGCGCGCGCACCCGGTCCGGTCGCTCCATGGCGTAGCGCAGCGAGGTGGCGCTGCCGAGACAGTTGCCGATCAGTACCACGTCGGTGAGCCGGTGAGCGTCCAGGAACGCCGCGAGCATGTCGGCGTAGTCGATCAGGCGGTAGCCGGTCGCGGGCCGGTCGGATTGCCCGTAGCCGGGCAGGTCGAGCGCGAAGACCTCGTGTCCGCCCCGCAGCGCCGCGACCTGGTCGTCCCAGATGCGGCGTTGTGTGCCCGCGTTGTGCAGGAGCACGACCGGTGATCCGCTGCCGGTCCGGTCGAAGACCACGGACCTGCCCCGATGTTCGAATACGCGCACGCCGACTCCCTGCGAACCACCGGCGAGCGAACCGCCGGGTAGCAGCGATTTTACGTGGGCGGGGCCGGCCCGAGCGGGTGATTGGGGCTATCCGACGGCGGTCGAGGAGCGCAGGAACCGGCCGGTCCGCTGGGCGCCGAGCACCGGAGCGGGGACGCCGTCGCGGAATACCGGCACGCCGCCGACGAAGACCGCCGTGACGGTCTCGTCGTTGCGGTTCACCATGCGCGACAGGTTGTCGAACGGCGCGATCGGGGATTCGTGGTAGGCGTCGAGCGAATCGTCCAGGCGCGCCGGATCGAGCACCACGACATCGGCTCGATCGCCCACCCTCAGGTGCCCGGCGTCCAAGCCGTACCAGTCCGCGAGTTCGCCGGTGAGCCGGTGCACCGCCTGTTCCACCGACAGGAACGGACGGCCCGCGTTCGCGGCGTCGCGCACCCGGCGCAGGAAGCGGAGCCCGAAGTTGTAGAACGCCATGTTGCGCAGATGCGCCCCGGCGTCGGAGAAGCCCAGTTGCACGCCAGGATCGGCGGCGAGCCGGTCGAGCACCTCGGGTCGATGGTTGGAGATCGTGGTGCGCCAGCGGACCTTGGTGCCGTGCTCGACCACGAGGTCGAGGAACGCGTCCACCGGGTGCGTGCCGCCGCGCTCCGCGCCGACCTCGCCGAAGGTCTTGCCGATCACGCCCGGATCCGGGCACTCCACGATCTGCGCGTCGAAGAAATCACGGTGCCAGACGCGGGGACCGAACTTCTTGTCGTAATCCTTGCGGAAGCGACGGCGGTACCGCTCGTCCCGCAGCAGTTCGCGGCGCTGGTCCACCTGGTCGGCGAGGTGCAGTGCTTCGGCGCCGGAACCGAACTCCTCGAACACCACCAGGTCGATGCCGTCGGCGTAGACCTCGAAGGGCACCGGAAGATGCTGCCAGCGGAAGTTGCCGCCCAGCGCGTTGAGCACCCGCGCGATCAGCGGGAACAGGTGCACGATGCCGGGAATGGCCTTGAGGTCGGCGGCCGAGAGCAAACTCACCTTCAACGGCCTGCGGAACAGGCCGAGGCTGCTGGCCGCCATCGTGACCAGGCTGTGCGGCCGGGACACGTCGGGTCCGCCCTGCAGCGCCCCGCCGCGCCGTCGCAGAATGGCGTTGAGCCTGCGCCTTTCCCGGGTGGTCGCGTAGGTGGACGGCAGGGTGCGCGACCGGCACACCGCACCGTCGAGTTTGTCGAACAGCAACTGCTGGGAGGACATGCCGACGAATCCGGCGTCCAGCGCCTCGATCAGCTTCGCCTCCATCCCCGCCAGTTCGGCGGCATCGGGCCGCACGTCTGTGCGGGTCGCGCGATCCAGACCCAGTTCGGCGGCCCGGATGTCCGAATGACCGATGAACGCGGCGACATTCGGCCCCAACGGCAGCTGTTCCAGCGCGGCGGCGTACTCGTGCGCCGAGCGCCAGGTCTTGTGCTCGCCGACCGCGGCTAGGACGTGCTTGCGCGGAATCGCCTCCACCCGTGCGAACAGGTCGCCCGCGTCGGAGGCGTCGACGTGGACGGTCGACAGCGAGCACGAGCCCAGCAGCACCGTGGTGATGCCGTGCCGCACCGATTCGGTCAGCGCCGGATGCTGCAGCACTTCCACGTCGTAATGGGTGTGGATGTCGAGCATGCCGGGGATCACCCATTTCCCGGTGGCGTCCACGACGTCCGGGCAGTCGGGATCCTCGATCGGGTCGGCCGAGACGGTCGCGACGCGCCCGTCCCGGATGCCCAGGTGCCGGATCGCCGAGGGCGCTGCGGTGCCGTCGAACCACTGGCCGTTCGCGATGATGGTGTCATACATGGCTTTACACCTCGAGATCGGCGCGCACGACCTTGCCGGTCGCGTTGCGCGGGAGTGCGGTGGTGGTGAGCCGCCAGCGGGCGGGCACCTTGTAGTAGGCGAGGCGCTCGGCGGTGAACGCCCGCAGCTCCTCTTCGCTGGTCGCCGTGGCGCTTTCGACCACGACCAAGGCGGCGACCTGCTGTCCGAGGTCGGCGTCGGGCACCCCCAGCACCGCGCATTCCCGCACCGCCGGATGCTCTTCCAGGCACTGCTCGATCTCCGTGGGATAGACGTTCTCCCCGCCGCGCAGAATGAGATCCGAACGGCGCCCGGACAAGCGCAGCCTGCCGTCCTCCAGCACACCGATGTCACCGGTGCGCAACCAGCGGTCGGCGGTGATCGCCGCCGCGGTCGCGGCCTCGTCCTGCCAGTACCCCAGCATCACGTAGGGGCTGCGCACCCAGATCTCGCCCTCGGCGCCGTCGGGGAGGGTGTTGCCCGCGCTGTCGCGGATCTCCAGCGTGACCCCGACCACCGGGCGGCCGACGGTGTCCGGGTACGCCGCCAGCTCGGCCGGGCTCGCCAGCGTCGCGGCCGTGCTGCACTCGGTGAGCCCGTAGCTGGTCACCAGCGCGTTTCGGGCGACGGGCAGCTGATCGCGCAATTTCTGTTGCAGCGCGGCCGACGACGGCGCGGAGTTCAGGGAGAAGGCGGCCAGCGAGGACAAGTCGTAGCCGGACAGGTCCAGTTCGAGCATCCTGGTCGCCATGGTGGGCATGGCGCCCCAGTTGGTGACCCGTTGCGCCTCGATCAGCCGCAGCACCCGGTCGGCGTCGAACGATCCCTGGTGGATCACCGCCGCGTCGCCGGTGACCAGCCGGGGCACCACCAGGTTGTGCAGGCTGGCGATGTGGAACAGCGGCGAGGTGAGCAGGAAACGCCGCCCGCTGGGCAGTTCGGCCGCCCCGGTGAGCGCGGCGGCCAGCGCGTCGTTGAAAGCGTGATAGTCGGTGACCGCCACCAGGTTCCGATGCGAGTGCACCGCGCCCTTGGGTCGTCCGCTGGTGCCGCTGGTGTACAGGATCACCGCCGGATCGTCCTCGTCGATGTCGGCGTCGGGCAGCTCGGCGGTGCGGTATTCGGTCAAGAGCGCGGGTACGTCGTGCTCCATGGTGAGCACCGGGACCCGGAGGTCCAGCTCCGCCACCAGCGCCGCGCGTTTCGCGTCGACGACGAGCACCGTGGGGCTGGTGTGTTCGACGCCGTAGGCGACCTCGCGCGGCGCCCACCACGCGTTGTAGCCCACCGCGATCGCGCCGAGCGCCTGGGCCGCCCAGAACGTGAGCACCCACTCGGGCGTGTTCGCGGCGAGAATGCCCACCCGGTCGCCCTTGCGAACGCCGAAGCGGTCGCGCAGGGCCGTGGCCAGCGCGGCGACCGCGGCGGCGTGCTCGGTGAACGACATCGTCCGGTCCGCGGTGACCAGGTAGTCCCGATCACCGTGCGCGGCCGCGGCGACCAGCACTTCCCGCAGCGAGGACTTGCGACGGCGCACCACCGGCATCGGTGCGCCGAGCACGTCCTCGACCACCATCTCGAATCGACCGCCGGGTCCGGTGAGCCTGCTCGCGGCCTGCGCCGCGAACGCCTGCTGGTCGATGGCCTTTGTCATATCGGATACTTCCTCGTCACTGCGCAGGGATGATTCGTCACGGCTCGGGGACCAGCACCGCGCGCCCGGTGACCAGCCCGCGCTCCAGCCGGTCGAGGGCGGCGCGTGCTTCGGCGAGCGGGTAGCGCTCCACCTCGGCGCGCAGCTTGCCCGCCGCGGCCAGCGCCACGGAGTCGATCAGGTCGGATCTGGTGCCGCCGTAGGACTTGCGCACCGTGGCGCCCCACGGCCAGCCCGTGCCGGTGGCGGGGGCCGCCGTGATCTCCGGCGCGCCGCCGCCGAGGCCGACCATGCGGTAGGCCCCGTTGGGCGCTACCGATTCCACCGCCAGGCGCGCGGTCGCGTCGACGCCGACGAAGTCGAACACCGCGTCCGCGCCCCGCCCCTCGGTCCGCGCGAGAATCTCGCTCGCGGTGCCGTCGCTCGCGATGAGTCCTTCCGCCGCACCGCAGCGCGCGGCGAGCTCCAGCTTCTCGGCGCTCACGTCCACGGCCAGCACCCTCGCCGCGGTGGTAGCGGTCAGGATCTGCACCGCGAGGTGGCCGAGCCCGCCGATCCCGACGACCACCGCCACCGACCCGGGCCCCAGCCGATCACGAGCGTCGCGGATGGCGTGATAGCTCGACAGCGCGGCGTCGGCCAGCGGAGCGGCCTCGGCGAAGTCGAGGTCACCGATCGGCACGAACGAACTGGCAGGCACCCGCACGTAGTCGGCCATCCCGCCGTCCGGTCCGAGCCCGGGGCACGGTGGCATGGCGGTGCGTCCCGCGGCAAGGCACACGTTCTCGTTGCCTGCGGCGCACTCCCGGCAGACGCCGCACGACCAGCACAGATACACGATGCCGCGCTCGCCGGGCCTGCGGCCGTCGACTCCGTCGCCGACGGCTTCGATGGTTCCCGCGATCTCGTGGCCGAGGGTCAACGGCTCCTCGCGCATCCGGAAGGGGATGTGCAGCACGTGCAGATCCGAATGGCAGATTCCCGCGGCGCCCACGCGCAGCAACAGATCGGTGGGACCGATCCGCGGTATCGGCACCTCGCGCAGTTCCAGCACACCCGGCTCGGTGAGCTGGAGCGCCTGCATCATCCGCGCACCGCCGCGAACGTCGCGCGCAGATAGGCGTCGGCGCGGTCGGAGCCGATCAGACCCGGCGCCATCCGGTTCATGGCATAGGCGAACGTGGTGCGGTGCTCGAGGTCGTTGACCACCATCGCGCCTCCGTACCCGGCCCACCAGCACACCCGGCCGTCGGGCACTTCCGGGGCGGTCTGCCGCTGCGGCAGACCGTAACCGATGCCGAACCGCAGCGGCGTCAGAAGCGCCAGATCCACACCGTCGGACTGCTGTTGGAAGATCAACTCGATCGTCCGCTCCGACAGCAGCCGCCGCCCGTCGAGTTCGCCGCCGCAAGACACCAGCGATTGCACCCGCGCCACCGATCTGGCGTTGCCGTGGCCGTTCACCGCGCCGATCTCGGCTTGACGCCACTCGGCGCTGGCCGTCGCGGCGATGTCCAGCAGCGGGCTGGTGAGCGTCTTGACCAGCACGCTGTCCTGGTCGAGCGCGGCCAGGTCGAATTCCGGCATCTCCGGCGGAATCAAGGTCGCGATCCGCCCGTGGTGTTCGGGCGCGGTGCCGATGTGGAAGTCGGCGCCCAGTGGCCCGGCCAGTTCCTCGGCGAAGAACTCGCCCAGCGACCGGCCGGTGACGCGGCGGATCACCGCGCCGATCAGGTGGCCGTAGGCCAGCGCGTGATAGCCCGACGCGGTGCCCGGCTCCCACCACGGCGGCTGGCTCGCGAGGCGGGCGGCCGACGCTTCGGTGTCGTAGATGTCGGCCAGCTCGATCGGCGGTTGCCATCCGGAGACGCCGGAGGTGTGCGCGAGCAGATGGCGAATCTCGATGCCGCCCTTGCCGTTCGCCGCGAACTCCGGCCAGTACCTGGCCACCTTCGCGTGCACGTCCAGTTCGCCGCGCTCGACCAGGAGCAGAGCGCTCAGCGCGGTCATGGTCTTGGTGATGGAGAAGACGTTGACCAAGGTGTCCTCGGTCCACGGCGCGGCGCGTTCCGGGTCGCGGTGGCCGCCCCAGAGGTCGACGACCGTTTCGCCGTCGACCGTGACGCAGATCGACGCGCCCAGCTCGTCGCCGGAGGCGAGCCGGTTCTCCAGTTCCGTGCGCACGCGCGCGAATCGTTCGGCGCAGAATCCCGAGGTGGCGGTGCCCGTGGTGGTGGTCATCGCCGCCTCACACATGTTCGGGCGTGCGAGCGGGAACGGGCAGCGCGTTCCCCGCGGCGGCGGCGCGTTTGGCTCCGCGTGCCAGCTCCCGTCGCAGGTCGCGCACGTACGGTTCGAATTCGATCTGGATGGTGTGCCGTGGTGAGTCGTAGTAACGGCCCGACCTGGCCGATTCCGCCGACCGCATGGCCGCCCGCATCTCCTGCGCCGACGGCAGGTGGTAGCGGCCGGTCAGGTAGGCGGCGACCAGCTTGCTCTGCTGCTCGGCGAAGTTCACCAGCGTGGGCAGCGGCTGGGCCAGACCGAGGAAGAACAGGTTGTCGATGCCGGGCTTCACCATCTGCTTGAACAGCGGGAAACGGTTGTCGGCGTCGGGCAGCAGTTCCGGATCGGAGAAGAACGGGAAGCTGATGCGGTAACCGGTGGCGCAGACGATCACGTCCACCTCCTCGGCGCTGCCGTCGGCGAAGCGCACGCGCGGGCCCTCCAGCGCTGTGATCGCGGGCTTGAACGTGATGTCGCCGCAGCCGGCGCGGTGCAGGAACTCCTCGCTCGCCGACGGATGCGCCTCGAACGGCAGATGGTCGGGCTCGGGCAGGCCGTAGTCCTCCATGTTGCCCCGGAACTTGCGCACGAAACGCTGCTTGAGCTTGAGACCCAGCTTCGGCGGCATCCACCGCGGCATCGAGCGCTTGTCACCCACCTTGCCGTTGACGTACTTCGGCAGCACCCACACCCCGCGCCGGGCGGAGACGTAGAGCTTCGCGGCGATGAACCGCTGCGACAGCTCGGAGGCGATGTCGAGGCCCGAGTTGCCCATGCCGACCACGACGACGCGTTTGCCGCGCATGTCGACCGGGTCGAACGGGTCGTTGTAGGCGTGGCTGTGCAGCAGCGTGCCGTCGAATTCGCCCGGATAGTCCGGGACGCGGGGGTCCCAGTGGTGTCCGTTGCAGACGATGAGCGCGTCGTAGTCCTTGGTGCTCCCGTCGCCGGTGGTGATCACCCAGCGGCCGTCCGCGTCGCGCTCGGCGGCGGTCACCTTCGTGTTGAACACGATCCGATCGCGGATGCCGAAATGGTCGACGTAGTCGCGGAAGTACTGGAACAGCTGCGAATGGTGGGGGAAGTCCGGCCACTCCTCGGGCGCAGGATAGTCCTCGAAAGCCAAGCGGAACTTGGACGTGTCGATGTGCAGGCTCTGGTAGCAGGCCGACATGCCGTTGGGGTTCTTGAAGTACCAATTGCCCCCGACTTCGTCGGAAGCCTCGTAGCAGTCGAACGGGATGCCGTGGTCGTTCAGGCGCTTGGCGGCGGTGATCCCGGACGGGCCCGCCCCGATCACGCAGACGCGGGGGAGTGCGGTTGACGTCATTCACTGTCCTCGTGCTGGAGGCCGTCGTCGGTGACGGCCGAACCGTCCGGCGCGGCTCGCGCGCCGGAGTGACGTAGGCAACAAAATAACAGTCGGTAGACAGTACGTCTAGTGAGTGACGCACTGTCCATCGAGATCGTTCGCGCGTAGACTCGGTCGGCGCAGCCGCACGTCGAGCCCTCTTTTCAACGGATATGAGGTACCTGTCCACCATGCGTACGAACGCGAGCACGAATCTGCGGGACGAGCAGAAGCAGCAGACCAGGGCCCGGCTGATGGAGGGCGCCAAGGAGCTGTTCGCCACCCGTGGCTACGCGGCCGTGCGGGTGGACGACATCGCCGCCGCGGTCGGCTGCAGCCGCGCCACCTTCTACTTGCACTTCGCCGGGAAACAGGAGATCTTGCGCGCGATCGCCGAGCAGGGCACCGTGCCCACCGTGCTGCACTTCTATCAGGATCTCGACCGGGTGCTCGAGACCGGTTCGCGCGCCGAGTTCTCCGGATGGATGACCCGCGCCATCGAGTGGTTCCACGAATACAAGGACCTGTTGCCCGCCTGGGACGAAGCGACCGCGCTGGAGCCGGAGTTCCGCGAGATCGCCCGCACCGGGATCCTCGCGTTGCCCAATGCGATGACCGCCTACCTCGCCGGGTGGCCCGACGACCGGCGCGACGAGGCGCGGCTGCGCGTGGAATTGCTGGTCGCGCAACTGGAACGATTCTTCACGCGATGGGCGATGCAGGGCACCATCGATGTCTCGGTGGACCAAGCCGTCGAAGTGCTCACCGACATCTGGTTTCCCGCGCTGCGCGCGCCGACGACGGCGAGCTGAACCGAGCGCGGGCCGACCGCGTATGTTGCCCATCGTTCGCTGAGAGCTCGAACATTGGCTTGGACGGGCCGTATTCGATGGTGGCCCGCGAATGTGTCGGCGTCGTGCGGCATCATCTGTGCACGCAGCCAACCACGAATCGCTCGGAGTTACCCATGCCGTCCCCACGAACCAAGCCGCAGCCCTTGTCCGACAGCGAGATTCAACAGATCGCCGCGGAGATCGCCGGCGGCCGACCGCCCATGGTGTGGTTCACCGCCGCCGCGGTCGGCGTGCCGGAGGGGCGCTCGGGCAAGGTGATCTCGCTCGGCGACCCTGCCGACGGTGATTTCTTGCAGGTCCGGCCGACCGGATCGAAGGATGTACTGTCCTTCTCTCCCACCGAGGTGACCTTGACCAAGCCGCCGCGAGGGGCGGCGGGCGCCACCGCCCAGCCGAAGCAGTCAACCAGGAAGGAATCCCCTGTGACCCAGTCGTCGACCACGACGAGCGCCACGACCGAGCCCGCGCCGCCGAGCGCGCCCGCGCCGTCGGCCGCCCCGAAGCCGGCGCAGGCGGCCGCGGAAGCGAGCCGAGCCGACAGCGCGGCCAAGCAGGCCCCGGCGCCGAAACCCGCCAAGGCGGCCGCCGCCCGCAAGGCCAAGGCGCCCGAGGTCACCGTGACGCTCACCGGCACTTCCGACGGCGAGTGGTCGATCGACGTGGTCAGCGGCAAGAAGCGCACCCTGCGCGGCCTGCCGGTGGCCGGTTCGGCGGTGGCGCAGGCGGCGAAGATCCTGCATCCGGAGGTCGCCGAAGTGGTCGCGGGCGTCCTGGAGGCGTTGCGCGGGGTGCAGGAGGCCAAGGTGCAGCAGTTACAGGCCGAGCTCGAGGAGGCCAAGCGCCTGCTGGACGAGCTGAGCGACTGAATCACACGGCGGGAGTGGCGGATCGGGCGGCCGTGCGCCAGATCCGGCGCTCGGTGCCGGGTGGTGTGCGCCGCATGTCGTCGTGGAACGCGTAACCGAGCGAGTGCTGCTTCGCGTGGTACATGGCCGCGTCCGCCTCCCGGAGCAGGCCGTGCATGTCGGTGTCCGAGCTGCGCGGACCGACGCACGCCACGCCGACGCTCGCCGTGATCGGTATCTCCCCTGCGCTGAGCCCGAACGGCCGGACGAACGCGCCGAGCAGCCGTTCGGCCAGCACGGCGGCCTCCGGCCGGGACAGCCGGGCGAGGACGACGAATTCGTCGCCGCCGTAGCGGGTCACCACGTCCTCGTGGCGCGCCACCCGCCGGATCCGGCCGGCCGCCGTCGCGATGAGCTCGTCGCCGACGGCGTGCCCGTAGCTGTCGTTGACCCGCTTGAAGCCGTCGAGGTCGATGAACAGCAGCGAGATCGGTTGCTCCGCCCACTGTTCGCCGCGCTGCCGCAGCGCGCGCAGCAGCGCGGCCCGGTTCAGCAATCCGGTGAGTATGTCGTGGTCGGCCTGGTACTGCGCGCGCCGCTCGCTGCGGGCGCTGCGCACGATCGCGCGTTCGCTGCGCACCAGCATGCCGATCAGCAACAGCGCGAACAGCGACGACACCACCACGCGGTCCAGCGGACGCAGGCTCGACCCGACCACCGGCACCAGCGAGGCCACGATCAGCGCGATCGCGATGAGGCTGGCGCGCTGCCTGGAGTGGTGCGGATGGATGCGCCGCGGCGCGCCGAGCGAGGTCATGGTGGGGTGCAGCGCCGCGACACCGACGGTGGCGTAGGCGGCGAGCAGGGGAGCGAGCAGCACTCCGCGCCCGAGCGCGGTCGCGCCCGCCGTCTCCAAGCTGTAGCCCAGGTCGCCGAGCAGCACCGCCACGAGTCCGGCGTGCAGCAGCCACAGCGAGGTCTCCGCGCGCGTGGAGGTCGCCATCGAGTGCGCCACCAGGGTGAGCAGCAGCGCGTCGAGCACCGGATAGGTCGCCGCCACCAGCGCGTCCGGACCGGTCGTTGTGGCCTGCAGGATCGGGGAGATGAGGAAGGTCCAGGAGGCGAGCAGCGCGCCGAGTCCGATCAGGCCCGAGTCCAGCAGCAGGTCGTAGTCGCCGTGCACGTGGCGCGGCAACAACCAGATCAGCGCGGCGAGCCCGACGCCGAGGTAGCCGAGCAGGGTGAACGCGTCGTCGAGCGGGTGTACCGCGTGGTCGCAGACGTCGCGCAGCGTGGTGCCGGTGGCGAACAGCACCGCCGAGCCGGACAGCAGATACCACGGCAACGGGTGCGCCGGCCGGTGGGTGCGCACGCCGACGGCGATCATGGCGAGGGTCTCGCCGACGATGACCGCCATCGTCACGAACGCCGCGACCTGCGAGTCCAGTGCCAGATAGACCGCGATCGCGGCCCCGCTTCCCCCGAGAAGCGCCGCGTACCAACCCGTTCCGATGCTGCGCCGACAGCTGGTCTGTGGCGGTTCGCTGGGTGTCATCAGCCCCCCTTGGTCGCTCCATCCCCGGTGCACCGGGCCGCGTAATAGATCTGGAATCCTCCACCGCGACTTCGACGTTCGCCTGTTCGCCGAGCACCGCCCGGATGCTGTCGGCGAACGAGAACCGAGTGTTGTTGTACGAGCAGATGTCCCAACCGACCGCGGCGCGCTCGGCAACCAATATCTGGACAACTGATTTGATCATGGCACGGAACGCGGCCCCTTGGCGGGCACTTGACGCAACAAGGGGGAATCCCGCGTAGTAGTTCGCGTCCCGGGTTCGGGAGAGCGGGCCGCGAAATGGTCCGGGCCGATCCACGGCACGGTTAGGGTGCGGCCTCACGCGCGCTGCGACCGATCGGCCGCCAGCAGCCAGCCCCATCGCCGCGCAGTTCTCCGGCCGCACCGCGACCCTGACCCCGCACCGACGAACACGAGTGGCACACCACTGCGGCCGGCGTCGCCGCGCCCGGTCATGTCCGCCAGGCCGGCGCAGAGGGGGATGGCGACTGCGGGTGGGCGGCACGAACGCCTTCCGCAGCCCAGCGGGTCGAAAGCGGAGTCGGCGCGGCGTGTCTCGTACCCTGGCAGCGATCGGGACAGCGAGGAGCGAGCGTGCGGACATGGGTGGCGCCGGGGCGGGTCAACATCATCGGTGAGCACACCGACTACAACGACGGCTACGTCCTGCCCATCGCGTTGCCGCTGGTGGTGCGGTGCGCGGCGGCGGGGCGCACGGACGGGTTGGTGCGGGTCGGCTCGCGGCAGCGGCCCGGCGAGCCGGTGCACGTCGCGGTGTCCGACCTCGACGGCGCGCGGGCCAGGGTGCCGGGATGGGCGCGCTACCCGCTCGGCGTGGTCGCCGAGTTCATCCGGCGCGGGCACGGGGTCCCCGGCGTGGACCTCGACGTGGACGGCGCGGTGCCGATCGGCGCGGGACTGTCGTCCTCGGCGGCGCTGTCCTGCGCGGTGGCGATCGCGCTGCGTGATCTGTTCGCACCGGAGCTGACCGACCGCAGGCTGATCGACGTGGCCCGCGCCGCCGAGAACGACTACGTCGGCGCGCCGACCGGCTTGCTCGACCAATCGGCCGCGATGCTGTGCACCGCGGGGCACGCGCTGTTGCTGGACATGCGGGCGTTCGCCGCCGACATCGACGTCCCACGCTGCGCCGAGCAGATTCCCTTCGACCTCGGCGCTTCCGGGCTGGAACTGCTCGTGATCGATACCGGCCAACCGCACGAACTGGCCGACGGCCGCTACGCAGAGCGCCGCGCGGAATGCGCGGCGGCGGCCGAGGCGCTCGGCGTAGGCGCTTTGCGTGAGGTGGCAGCGGCCGCGGACACCACCCGGATCGCCGACGACGTGCTGCGCCGCCGCGCCAGGCACGTGGTGACGGAGAACGCCAGGGTGCTCGCGGTTGCCGAAAAGTTGCGTGCGGGCGTGGACCCCCGTGGCATCGGCCCGCTGCTCACCGCGGGACACGCCTCGCTCCGGGACGACTTCGAGGTGTCCACACCTGCGCTGGACACGGCGGTCGAGGCCGCGCTCGCGGCCGGGGCGCACGGCGCGCGCATGGTCGGCGGCGGGTTCGGCGGCAGCGTCATCGCGCTCGTCGACCGGGACCGCACCGAGGCGGTGGCCGAGTCGGTGCGGCGGCGTTTCGCCGACGCGGATCTGTCCGGCCCGCGGACCTTCGCGGTGGCCCCGGCCGACGGAGCCCACCGGGTCGCCTGAGCGACCGGCCGGATTTGTGCGCGAATGTGCCACGCCGGTCGGGCATGATCGCGCAGAGTGGTGTCTGCCGACACCATTCGGCGGGCGACGATGAGGTCGCGCGCGCCGGGCTCGACCAGCACGGCGCAGCTCTCGCACGACGAACGACCTCGCTCGCCGCCCCGGTTTCACCGCCAGGAGGAACGCTGTGCCGCTCGTCGATTCGTCCGTTCTCGCCGCCGTGCCCGGCCCGCACCCGGCCGCATCGCCACCGTCCCTGGTAGCCGCCGAGACCCTCCGCCTGGACGCGCAGCCTGTGGATTACGCGCTGGTGGCGCTGTATTTCGTGTTCGTGCTCGGCATCGGCTTGCTGGCCAGGCAGCGGGTGTCCTCGAGCATCGACTTCTTCCTGTCCGGGCGTTCGCTGCCGGCGTGGGTGACCGGCCTGGCGTTCATCTCCGCCAATCTCGGCGCCGTGGAGATCATGGGCATGTCCGCCAACGGCGCGGAATACGGGTTCCCGACCTTCCACTACTTCTGGATCGGGGCAGTGCCCGCCATGCTGTTCCTCGGCGTGGTGATGATGCCGTTCTACTACGGCTCCAAGGTGCGCAGCGTGCCCGAATTCATGCGCCGCCGGTTCGGCACCGGTGCGCACCTGGTGAACGCGCTGAGTTTCGCCATCGCGCAGATCCTCATCGCCGGGGTCAACCTGTATCTGCTCGGCTCCATCGTGAACGTGCTGCTGGGCTGGCCGCTGTGGGTGTCGGTGATCGTGGCCGCGGTGATCGTGCTGTCCTACATCACCCTGGGCGGACTGTCGGCCGCGATCTACAACGAGGTGCTCCAATTCTTCGTCATCGTGGCCGCGCTGTTGCCGCTGACTCTGGTCGGGTTGCACCGCGTCGGCGGCTGGAGCGGTCTGCAGGACAAGGTGACCGCGTCACCGGGAGGGGCGGCGCAGTGGGAGTCGTGGCCGGGTAACGCGCTGAGCGGATTCTCCAACGATTTCCTGTCCATTCTCGGCATCGTGTTCGGCCTCGGGTTCGTGCTGTCGTTC
This sequence comes from Nocardia sp. NPDC019323, assembly GCF_044389845.1. Taxonomy (NCBI): domain Bacteria; kingdom Bacillati; phylum Actinomycetota; class Actinomycetes; order Mycobacteriales; family Nocardiaceae; genus Nocardia; species Nocardia sp. NPDC019323. Next base: position 1,428,086 of record NZ_JBIRYN010000001.1, on the reverse strand, counting down.
GGGTACTGGACCACGAACTTCGTCGAGGTGCAGCGCGCGATGGCGACGCACTCGATCTCGGCGGCGCGGCGCACCCCGATCATCGGGGCGTACCCGAAGATGTTCATCCCGCTGATCGTGGTGATCCCGGGCATGATCAGCGCGGTGCTGGTGCCGCAGATGGCGGAGTACAAGGCGGCGGTGACCGCGAATCCGGACTTCGAGAGCGACACCACCTACAACCAGGCGCTGCTGTACCTGATGAAGGATGTGCTGCCCAACGGGCTGCTCGGGGTGGGGCTGGCCGGTCTGCTCGCGGCGTTCATGGCGGGCATGGCGGCCAACGTCTCGGCGTTCAACACCGTCTTCAGCTACGACCTGTGGCAGCAGTACGTGCGGCGCGACCGCCCGGACGGCTACTACCTGCGCGTGGGCAGGCTGGCCACCATCGGCGCGACCGTGGCCGCGATCTTCACCGCGTTCATCGCCTCCGGGTTCAGCAACATGATGGACTACCTGCAAACCCTGTTCAGCTTCTTCAACGCGCCGCTGTTCGCCACGTTCATCCTCGGCATGTTCTGGAAACGGATGACGCCGACGGCGGGCTGGATGGGGCTGGTCTGCGGAACCGCTTCCGCCATCGTCGTTTTCATCCTGCACGAGACGAAGGTCTTCGAGCTGTCCGGCCAGGGGGCGAGCTTCGTCGCCGCCGGTGCCGCGTTCGTGGTCGACATCGTGGTCAGCGTCGTGGTCACCCAGGTGACCCTGCCGAAACCGGCGGCGGAGCTGATCGGGCTGGTGTACTCGGAGACGCCGAAGGAAGTGCGCACCGACCCGGAGGCAGGCACGCTGCCCTGGTATCAGCGCCCGGTCCTGCTCGCGGGCATCGCGCTCGTGCTCGTCATCGCGCTCAACATCCTCGTCGGATAAGGAACCATCGCAATGCTTTTCGATATCCGCACCATCGTCGGTGGCTTGCTCGGCTGCTACGCGATCGTTCTCGTCGTCACCGGACTGGTCCACGACACCGCCGCCGAGCAGGCCAAGACCGGCGGAGTGAACGTGAACCTCTGGGCCGGGCTCGGCATGGGCGTGGTGGCGGTGGCCTTCGTGGCCTGGGCCGTGCTGCGCCCGGTCCAGGTGCCGCCGGAATCGCGCCCGGCGGACGCGGAGGAGGAGCGCGACTCGGCCTGACACGACGATGCCCCCTGGGAAGACCCAGGGGGCACCGTTGTCGTACGGGTCAGACGCCCGGAGTGCCGGTTCCGCCGGGCCAGGTGCCCGTTCCACCGGCGCCGGTTCCGCCGGCACCGGGAGTGCCGGTTCCGCCGACACCAGGCATGCCGGTTCCGCCCACACCTGGCGTACCGGTCGTGCCCGGGCGGGGAGCGGCGCCGCGCTCCGTGGCGGTGCTCCCGGCATCGGGACGCGGAATGTCACCGCGCCACGCGCCGGTCTCCCGGCCCTGATGCTCGATGAAGTGCTTGAAGCGCTCCAGGTCACCGTTCACCCGGTGCTTGAGCACACCGAGCTTGTCGGCGACGTTCTCCACGAAGCCTTCGGGATCGACGTCCATCTGCGCGGTCACCCTGGTGTGGGTGTCGTCGAGCCGATGGAACGTGACGACGCCAGCGTGCTTGGGCCCGCTGTCGGACTTCCAGGCGACGCGTTCGTCGGGATGCTGCTCGGTGATGGTGGCGTCGAACTCCCGCGTCGACGGGCCGACATGGACACGCCAGTGCATATGCCGGTCATCGATCTGCTGTACCGCTTCGACACCCTCCATGAACTGCGGAAACGACTCGAACTGCGTCCACTGGTTGTAGGCGGTGCGAACCGGGACCTCGACGTCCACCGTGGCGGCCATTGTGCTCACTTGCTACCCCTTTCCTCGCCTGCCCGCGTCATTCGCGGACGGGCGTCTCTCGGTTGACAAGCGCTCCCTTGTGGGGCGACTCGGGACATTGGTCGCTTACCCGAGGGGTTCGGGCGCAAACAGGCGACGGTCGGGCCACCCGCGCTCTGAAGGGCCGGTCGACGTGCGGGCACGGATCATGGTCGGCCGTATTTTCGCTGGTAGCGACGCTGAAATCCGGACCGATGAGTCACGCGCACCGGAAACTGGCGGAAACGCGAATTCGCCGATGATCACGCCGAACCGGGTGATGTGACCGCGGCGCGCCGTGAAATCCGTCACCGTAACCCGTTGCGCCGAAGCGGCATTCGACACCGGTACCGAAACTGCGCGTCGTGCGATGCCCGTCTCGGCATCGCTCATCGTCCGATGCGCCGGCGACGCGTGGCGGCTGTGAACGGCATCTTTCGCGCACTCGCGGCAGCGGATGCGAGGACCACCCGAAACGTGCGAGGGCACCCGAGAACGCGGAGCGGGATCCTGGCCTCTGCGGCGGTGACGCATTCGTCATGGCGACCGCACGAGACCATCGACCAGAGGACCCCCAGCCTCGAGGAACCGGCATGCTCTGGAGCGTGGCCCCCATGACCTCCTTCGACGGCCACATGTACGAATGCGTCACCGCCCTCCCTGCCCGACTACGGGCGTCCGGCCTGGCCGGATCGACTAGGGTGGAGCTATCTGCTCGCGAGCGGGTCGGGATGCGAGCGAGGCCGTTAGCCAGACAAGTGGTCACGGGACGGCACCATGGATGACGCGACAGTTGATGGCGGGGGCACCGCCCGGGGGCCGGAGTCGGCCGAGGTGTTCGGGCGCTATCGGCTGTTGTCGCTGCTGGGTCAGGGCGGCATGGGCCAGGTGTGGCGGGCGCACGATTCGCTGACCAACCGGGTGGTGGCGCTGAAGGTGCTGCCCGAGCGCTTCGCCGATGACGAGCAGTTGCGCGAGCGGTTCCGCCGGGAGTGCCGCGCGGTGGCGCAGTTGACCGAGCCGCATGTGATCCCCATCCACGACTTCGGCGACATCGACGGTCGGCTCTATCTGAATATGCGCCTGATCGAGGGCACCGACCTGCGCACGCTGATCACGCGCGAAGGCCCCTTGGCGCCGCGGCGGGCAGTGGCGATCATCGCCCAGGTGGCCGGTGCGCTGCAGGCGGCCCACGACGCCGGGCTGGTCCACCGGGACGTCAAACCCACGAACATCCTGCTGGGGGCCGATGAATTCGCCTCCTTGATCGACTTCGGCATCGCGCACGCCGCCGACGACCGCACGCTGACCGCGACCGGCGAGACCATCGGCACCGTCGCCTACATGGCGCCGGAGGAGATCGGCGCGGAGGTCAAGGCCGATGCCAGGGTGGACGTGTACGCGTTGACGTGCGTGCTGTACGAGTGCCTGACCGGTCGGCCGCCGTTCGCGAGCGATTTCGGAATGCAAGGGGTGATCGCCCATCACCTGCACACCCCGCCGCCGCGCCCCAGCGCCACCACACCTGATGTACCGGCTGCGTTCGATGCGGTCATCGCCAAGGGGATGGCCAAAGACCCCGGCGATCGCTACCAGACCGTGCGTGAACTGGCCGCGGCGGCCCGCGCCGCGGTGGACGATTCCTCGGCCGGCGTCACCGTGGGCGTGCCTGCGCGCCAGGGGCGGCGGTTCGGATTGTCGCCCAAGACCGCCGGGGCGCTGGCCGCCGCGGTCGCGGTGGTGGCCGCCGTAGCCGTCGTCCTCGGTGTCCAACGGGAATCGGGCGGAGGTGGCAGTTCACCCACGCTTATCGCCCCGGGCTACTCGTCACAGACTGCGTTGCCGTTCACCGGCATCAGCCTGCCCACCGGTGTGGCGGTCGACCCGGCGGGCAACGTGTACGTCACCGACATGGATAGCGATCGGGTGCTGAAATTGGCGGCGGGCGCGTCGGCTCCGACCCCGCTGCCGATCACGGGCTTGAAGAATCCGCAGGATGTGGCGGTCGACCAGGCGGGCAACGTCTACGTCAGCGACACGAGTAACGATCGGGTGCTGAAATTGGCGGCGGGTGCGCCTACGCCGACCCCGCTGCCGATCACCGGCCTGAAGGACCCCCATGGTGTGGCCGTCGACAAGGCGGGAGACGTGTACGTCGCCGACCGGGGCAACGATCGGGTGCTGAAATTGCCGGCGGGCGCGTCGGCTCCGACGACGCTGCCGTTGACGGGGCTCCAAGGCCCCGATGGTGTGGCGGTCGACCCGGCGGGCAACGTCTACGTCACCGAACTGGGTACCGAGCAGGTGCGGATGTTGGCGGCGGGCGCGCCGGCGCCGACCATGTTGCCGTTCACCGGGCTCAAAGATCCCCAGGGCTTGGCGGTCGACGCGGCGGGCGATGTGTACGTCGTGGACTGGGGTAACAAATGGGTGGTGAGGTTGGCGGCGGGCGCGTCGACGCCGACCCCCTTACCGTTCACCGGCCTGAAGAATCCTCAGGGTGTGGCGGTCGACTCGGCGGGCAACATCTACATCACCGATCTGGGCCACGATCCGGTGGTGAAACTCTCGGTCGGCTGAACTGCCCGACATTCCACCGTCCCGGCGGGGTAGGCGCAGGAGCCGCCATGCCGGACCTGGACACCCTCGCCGCACGAAGGCGGACCAGGCCCGGTGGAAACGCCCTCGGCACCTGGCTGCTGAGTCAGGGTCTTCACCGGTCGCGCGGCCGTCTTCCTCGCGCCGGCCTGCTACCGCCGCTACCGGCTGCCACCAAGGCGGCGGCGCCCGGCCAGGACCGACGCCGAGGACAGGTGCAGTTCAGCGGCAGCAGTTGGGGTCCAGCACCACACACAGCGCCGCCAGGGCATCGCGGCGGGCGCGGTGGAAGGTGTTCATACCGCGCCGTTCGGACTCCACGAGCCCGGCCTTGCGCAACTGGCCGAGGTGATGACTGACCGTCGACTCCGACAGACCCACCGCTGCCGCGAGGTCGCCGCCGTTCTCCTCGCCCGCGGCGCTGGTCAGCAGCAGGGACAGCAGCTTCACCCGCACCGGGTCGGCGATCGCCTTCAACCGCAGCGCCACTGCCAGCGCGGCGGCGTCGTCGACCGGCCCCGCCGCGACCGGCGCGCAGCAGACCGGGGCGGACATATCGATCATGGGCAGCGTCTTGGGCATGCGATCGACTCTACCGACTGCATTGACATATGTCGAAAAGGTGGCAGACTCGGCACCGAACCGGTTCTTCGATATATGTCACACAAGTGGAGGTAGTCATGTCCCGCATCCAACTCGCCCTGAACGTCGACGACATCGACCAGGCCGTGGCGTTCTACTCGACCCTGTTCGCGACGGAGCCCGCCAAACGCAAGCCTGGTTACGCCAACTTCGCCGTCACCGATCCACCGCTGAAACTGGTGCTGATCGAGAATCCCGGCCACGGCGGCAGCGTCAACCACCTCGGCGTCGAGGTCGAAACCTCCGAGAAGGTGCACGCCGAGATCGCCCGCCTGTCCGAAGCCGGGTTGTTCACCGAAGAACAGCTCGCCACAACCTGTTGCTTCGCCACTCAGGACAAGGTCTGGGTCACCGCACCGGACAAGGAGCGCTGGGAGGTCTACACCGTCCTGGCCGACAGCGAAACCTTCGGCACCGCATCCGAACCGACCTCGTCCGACGCGGTCCCGACATGCTGCGGCCCCACCGCCGAAGCCACCTGCTGCACCCCCGCGGCGAAGAAGGAAGCCCTCGCCTCCGGCGCCACCTGCTGCGCCTGACCCCCACCGACGAACACGAGTGGCACACCACTGCGGCGAACCGCGGGCAGAACTCTCGGTGGTGTGCCACTCGCGTCAACGGGTCATTTGAGCGGAGCGGGCATGGGGGAGTTGATCGTGGAGAAGTACATGATCGCCGCGCCGATGGCGACGGGCGCTGTCACCAGGATCTGGCCCGCGACCGTGCCGAGGGCGCCGACGGCGACGATGCCGCCGAGGCAGCCGACGGCGGCGGCCGGGATGAACGGGCCGAACATGCCGACGATGGTGGCGGCGGCGACGGTCGCGCCGGCGATGCCGCCGAGCACGCAGCCCACCGCCGCGCCGCCGATGCCGCCGACCAGGGTACCGATGGTGGCGCCCATGGAGATGGTGCTGGTCATCCGGGACCAGGCCGCCTGCTCACGGTCGTACTCGGTCTTCCACGGCGCCTTGTCCTCGAACGGGAGGGCGACCGGCTTGTAGACCGCGTGCGCCATGTCGAACTGCGGGGTCAGGGTCGCGGTGCGGCCGGAGATCTCCGCGGCGATGGGGAATTCGAATTCGTCGACCAGGAAGGTCAACGGCGCGCCCGCGACGACGGTGCCGTCGGCGGCCTTCACCTTCAACACGTGATCCTCGACCACAAGAGAGCCGGAATCGATGCTGATGACGCTGGCGGTCTCGGTGGCGTGGGCGGTGAAACCGACGGCCTCGGCGGCTTCGGTGGACGTGGACTCGACGGACGTGCTGTCCACCGCGGCGACCTCGGGAGCGGCGGAACTCGTGCCGGCGGCGATGCTCACCGCGGCGGTCGTGAACGCGGCGGCCAGGGCTAGTTTCGTGATCTGCATGGGAATCCTTGGTTTTCGAGGCATGGCGAAGCGACGGCCATACCCGTGACGTTCGGTAGGTCGTGGAAGTAACGGGCCGCAGCCCGTGGATATGTGATTAAGCGGCGGCGCGCATCCGTCCGGCGAGGCCGAGCAGCACGTCGATCGCGAGGAACACCAGCAGGCTCAGCCCGACCAACGGGACGAACCAGCCGACCACCAGCGCGGCGGCCACCAGCGGGACGACCAGCCACAGCGAGGTCTTGCGTAAGGCCCCGCGCCGCGGCGCCCGGCCCAGCGCGAACCGCCCCGCGTCGCGGGTCGGCCTCCTGCGCCACCACATCAGATAGCCGCGCACGATCACGGTGATCAGGCCGATCATCGCCGCGAGCAGCAACAACTGATTGAGCAGCCCGAACATCAAGCCCATGTGGAACTGGATGCCCCAGTTGGTGAGCTTGGCCATCAGCGGCCAGTCGGCGTAGGGCAGACGATCGGTGACCGCGCCGGTCGCGCCGTCGACGGCCACGGAATCGACGGTGTAGACGCCCGGCATCCGGCGTTCCTTCACCGCGAACGCTCGGCCCGGCGCGGCCGGGACGGCGATCTCGGCCGCCTGTGTGATGCCTTCGGCGCGTGCGGTCGCGTACACCCGATCCAGCTGGGCGATCCGATCGGCCGGGTCGGCGGGCGCGTGCTCGGTGTGACCGCCGCCGTGGTGATCGGAACCCGAATCATGGCTCGGCGCGACGGCACCGGGCAATGCGGTGCTGACCGCCGGTGTGGTCCAGCTGAGCTGCTCGCGCAAGTCGGTGATGTTCTCACCCGCGTGGGTCGACCAGGTCATGCCGGTCGCCGACAGCAGCAGCGCCAGGGGAAGCACCCACATCCCGACCGCACCGTGCCAGTTCAGGGTGCGGCCTCGCGCACGCTGCGACCGATCGGCCGCCAGCAGCCAGCCCCAGCCGTTGCGGGTCCGGCGGCTGCGCACCCGGCGCACCCAGATGACCAGCCCGGCCAGCCCGACGATCCACAGCCAGGACGCGGCGAGCTCACTGTAGAGCCGGCCCGGTTCGCCCAGGTGCAGGTCCCGGTGCAGCCGATCGATCCAGGTGCGCATCGGCAGCGCACCCGAGCTGCCGTACACGACGGAATCGCCCACCGGCTGCGCGGTATACGGGTCGACGAACACCGCGCGCCGCTCGGATTCGCCCAGCGAGGGGTCGTTGAACAGCACCCGGGTGGTGTCCCGCGCGCCCGCGGCGGGGGCGACGGCGGCCAGCGGCAGGTCCGGCCGGGTGGCGACGGCCGCGCCGACCTGCTCCGACAGCGGCTTCGGCGTTCCGGTCTCGGTGACCGTCAGCAGGTCACGCGACACGATCGACTCGAGCGTCGGCGATATCGCGTAGAGCGCGCCGGTGACGGCGGCGATGAGGATGAACGGCCCGACGAACACACCCGCGTAGAAGTGCAGGCGCATGGCCGGCGCGTACAGGCTGTTACGCGCGGTGGCCCTGCGCGGGCCGGAGGAATCCGACGGCGCCGATAAGTCGGCGTCGGAAATGGTTTCTGTTGTACTCACGATCGTTTCGTTTCTGACGGCGGAACCCGGTCGGGGCGCGCACCACCCTTCGATAGCCATGGGCACGGGGTCGCCACGGCGAGAGCGCATACATCGAACGCGCTCGTCGCGGATACGACTGTTCCGACGGCGGGACACGCGCTCCTTCGAGGGAGCCCGATCGCACCGCCGCAGGCGGAGGGATGGATTCGCGACCCGGGACGACACGTCGCGTTCGCGCGCTCAGCGTGGGCACGAGGGTGCGAGGCGACGCGGTGCCGCACGAAAGACCGTGACGATGAGCAACACTCACGCCACGCGTGCACCGGGTGTGGAAAGAATCAGCGAACGACCGCGAATGGCGGAGCACGTGTGCGCAGCGCCTCGGCCGCGAACACACGAAGGACGACCCGGTCGCGATGGACCGTCCGCAAAGGAGCGCGGCCCGCGACGATCGGCGAAGTGTGGCGCACCGGCAGCACGCGGCGCAGCACCGCGGTCGCGATCCGGTACGCGGCCTCCGCGCCCCGGATGACGATGGCCGCCGCGAATGCCGCGCACACGTGCGCGGCGAGCATGGCCGGAGTCAGCTGGGCATCACCGTGATGCAGGTGCCCCGAGTCGAGCCCCATGGTGAAGTGCCCGAGCAGCTGCCCGGCGACCAGCGCCGCGACCAGCCCGGACGACGTCTCGCGCAGCGGGGCCAGGCCCGCCACCATCGCGCCGATCACGGCGGACGCGGCGGCGAGCAGGGCCAGCGCGGTGGTGCCCGGCAGCATGCCGCCGGAAGCCCAGCCGTGCGCCGCGACGGAAATGGCCCCCGAGATCGCACCGGCCGAGCCACCGCGCACCCGCGCGACGGCGCCGCGACGTCCCGCGGCAGACCGGTCGAACTCGTAACTCACCCGCTGATGATAGCGGACCGATTGCACGCGTCCGACCGCATCGGCACGCACCGAAATCCGGTGCGACATGCGGCTGCAACTGGGCCTACTTCGGCCCGCGAGGCTGGCGGCCCGCGCACCGCCGAGCAGACCGTGGACGCGCGCCGCTCAGCCCGCGTCGACCTCCATCTCGATCAGCGGCTTGCGCAGCAGCTTGCCGGTCGCGTTGCGGGGCAGTTCGTCGAGGAAGATCACCTCGCGCGGGACCTTGTAGCGAGCGAGATTCGCCTTGACGTAGTCCTTGATCTCCTGCGGGTCGCGCTTGCACTCGGGACCCGGGACGACGAACGCGCGCAGCCGCTTGCCGAACTCCCGATCGTCCACGCCGACCACGGCGGCCTCGAAGATGTCGTCGCGCCCGGCGATCAGGTTCTCCACCTCGAGCGGGAAGACGTTCTCGCCGCCGGAGACGATCATGTCGTCGTCGCGGCCGTCGATGTAGAGCAGGCCGTCGGCGTCGAAGTGCCCGACGTCGCCGCTGGACATCATGCCGTCCACCATCTCCTTGGTGCGGCCGTCGGTGTAGCCGGTGAAGGCGAAGCCGTTGTCCACGAAGATGGTTCCGGTCACGTTCGGCTCGGTGATCGGCTTGCGGTCGGCGTCGAGCAGCACGATCCTGATGCCGACCGGAGGCTTGCCCGCGGTGGTGGGCGCCTTGCGCAGGTCCTCCGGCGTCGCGACGGTCATCACGGCGCACTCGGTGGAGCCGTAGAGGTTGTAGAGGCTGTCGTTGAAGTGGTCCAGCGTGCGGGTCACCACGTCGGGCGCGATGGCCGAGCCCGCCGCGAAGATCACCTTGATGCTGCTGACGTCGTACTTCGCCAGCACGTCCGCGTCCAGGTCGAGGATGCGTTGCAGCATGGTCGGGACCACCACCAGCGAATCCGCCCGGTACTTCTCGATATTCGCCAGGGTCTGCTCGGGATCGAAGCGGCGCTGCTGGAAGACCACCCGGTTGCCCAGCGCGAGGCCGAGAGTGAACTGGGACAGACCGGTGCCGTGGAAGATCGGCGCCGCCATGATCATGGTGCCGTCGGCGGGCAGCGGCACCCGGTCGATGAATTGGGCCGAGGCGAACGGGCTGACCCGGTCGCGCGGGGCGCCTTTCGGGGTGCCGGTGGTGCCGCTGGTGAGGATGACGATGCCGCCGGGCTTGGCCGGGGCGGGCAGCGCCGCGCCGGACTGACCGCTGATCAGCGAATCGATGGTCGGGATCGCGGGATCGGCGCCGTCCTTCTCGTCCACCCAGGTGAGGATGCGCGGGATCGCGGCGGGAATGGCGCTCATCAGATCGATGAACTCGCTGTCGTGCAGCACCGCCTTGACGTTCTCGCGCTCGGCCACGTCGGCGAACTGCGGCTTGGCGAAACCGGTGTTCATCAGCACCCCGCGCACGCCGAGCTTGCCGGTGGCCAGCAGGCTCAGCACCATGCCGCGGTGGTCGCGCGCCAGGATCGCCACCACGTCACCGGGATTGATGCCTTTGGCCTGCAACCCGCGGGCCAGGGCGTTGGACTGCTCGTTGAGCTGGCCGAAGGTCAGCTCCCCGCGTTCGTCGACGATCGCGACGGCGTGCGGCCTGGTCTGCGCGGCGTGCATGACGACACCGGCGAACGGACCGAACTTCAAGATGTTGAACGCCGACCGTGCGGCATGGTCGGGGCGCAGCGGATTGAACAGCCGCCGCTTGACCATCACGTTCACGCCAAGGGCCAGATCGCCCGCCTTGCGGGCGGCGCCGCCCAACGCGGGGAGGGAAAGAGACATCGACGACAACCTTCCGGCGGTGGCACCCGGTGATCCTCCGGGTGGTGCGGACCGCAATTCGATATACCCAGTGCTGGTGCTAACACTAGCAAGCGTGTGTAACCGGTTGTGTCACGTATCTCATCGGGTTGATACCCGCTGGTAACGGGCCGGGCGCGGTGGCCCGGCCCGCTGTCGGTCAGGCCTTGACCTCGTACTCCACCAGCACGCGGCGCAGCAGCTTGCCGGTCGCGTTGCGCGGCAGGTCGTCGAGGAACACCACCTCGCGCGGCACCTTGTAGCGCGCCAGGTTGTTCTTCACGTACGCCTTGATCTCCTCACCGTCGGGCGATGAGCCGGGCTCGGGAACGACGAAGGCGCGCAGGCGCTTGCCGAACTCCACGTCGTCCACCCCGACCACCGCGACGTCGAAGATGTCGGGCCGTTCCAGCAGCAGGTTCTCCACCTCCTGCGGGAAGACGTTCTCGCCGCCGGAGACGATCATGTCGTCGTCGCGGCCGTCCACCATGAGCAGACCGTTCTCGTCGAAATGGCCCACATCGCCGCTGGACATGTAGCCGTCGATGATCTGCTTGTGCCTGCCGTCGGTGTAGCCCTCGAACGGCGCGCCGCTGCGGATGAAGATGCGCCCCGTGGTGTTGACGGCGGTGACGCGCTGGTCGTTGTCGTCGTAGAGCCGCACCTCGCAGGTGATCGGCGCCCGCCCGACGGTGCCGGGCGCGAGCGCGAGGTCCTCCGGATTGGCCACGGTCGCCACGGCGCATTCGGTGGAGCCGTAGAGGTTGTACAGCACCGGGCCGAACGCCTCGGTGGCCTTGATGGTCAGTTCCGGCGACAGCGCCGAGCCGGCCAGCACGATCGCCTTCAGCGAGGAGGTGTCGTACTCGGCCCGGATCGCCGGATCGAGTTCGACCATCCGGTGCAGCATCGTCGGCACCGCCACCAGCATGTCGGCCTGGTGCTCGGCGACCAGGGCGAGCGTCGCCTCGGCGTCGAACCGCCTGCGCACCACCACCTTGTTCGACAGCGCCGCGCCGACCAGCCAGGTGGCCAGGCCGGTGCTGTGGAAGATCGGCGAGACGATCACCTGGGTGCCGCGCCGGGGGAACGGGATGCGGTCGACCATCTGCGCCGTGGACAGCGGAGTCACCTTGGTGCGCGGGGCGCCCTTCGGCAGGCCGGTGGTGCCGCTGGTCAGGATGATGAAGCCGCCGGGCTTGCTCGGCGCAGGCAGCGGCTCGGTGGAGTTGGCCGCGACCAAGTCGTCGAGCGTCTGCGCGCCCTCGGGCAGGGCGGTGCCCTCGTCGACCCAGGTGAGGTAGCGCGGCAAGTCGGCGGGCAGCGCGTCGAGCAGGCCCAGGAACTCGCTGTCGTGCAGCACCGCCTTGACCTTCTCGCGGACGCACACCTCGGCGAACTGCGGCTTGGCGAACCCGGTGTTCATCAACGCGACCCGCACGCCGAGCTTGCCCGCGGCGGCCATGGCGATGATCAGCCCGCGGTGATCGCGCGCGAGCAGGCCGATCACCTGGCCTTCGGTGATGCCCGCCGCCTGCAGGCCGCGCGCGACGGCCGTCGACCGGTCGTCCAGTTCCCGGTAGGTCAGCGTGCCTGCCTCGTCCACGATGCCCGGCGCGTCCGGGGCCACCCGCGCGGAGTGCCGGATCAGCGTCGCCTGGGGGCCGAGGATGCGCGATTCCCGCATCGTGCGCAGCGTCTCCAGCGGCTTCTTCGGGTCGGTGACACCCCGGCTCCGCAGCACCCCTAGCGCCTTCACGGCCTCCAGCGTGTGGGCCAAGTTCATGTCGAATTACCTCCACAAAACCCTCGCGTCGGTCCTCGACCTAGCGAACCGGTACGGCGTGTTGACTTGCCACCGTAGCAGTGCGGAGTGTGACAGGTCACAATAGAAACGGACAAATCCGTCTCGGTTCGGTGGCTTCCGTCCCAGCTGGGAACGGCCGTCGGACCGATTTCGCCCTTTTCGCCCGCCGTTACCGGCCGGTAGCGCTACCCTCGCAACGTCTCGAGACCGCTCGAAGGGAGCCGCGGCCGATGTCCGATCCGCAGGACCGTGCACCATTCATCGACATTCCCGGCGATCTGCCCGGCATCCGGGGTCTGTTCGCCTTCAAGCCCGAAACCGGAATGGCGCTCAGCGAATTCGCGCAGACGCTGTTGCGCGGGTCGTCGCCGCTGACGCCGGGAGAGCGCGAAACCATCGCCGCGTACGTGTCCTCGCGCAACCAGACCTATTTCTGCACCCAGTCGCACGCGGCGACCGCGGCGGCGCTGGTGGACGGCGGCCGCGAACTGGTCGACGCGGTCATCGAGGACGTGGACTCCGCCGCGATCGATCCGAAACTGCGCGCGTTGCTGCGTATCGCCGACAAGGTGCGCCGGTCCGGGCTGGAGGTGACGCCGGAGGACATCGAGAACGCGCGCGCCGCGGGCGCGAAGGACGAGGACATCCACGACGCGGTCCTGGTCGCCTCGGCGTTCTGCATGTTCAACCGCTATGTGGACGGCCTGGCGACGGTCGCGCCACGGGAGCGGGCGACCTACGAGCAGATCGGCGGCATGCTCGCCACCGCGGGATACGTGGCCGCCGCGACGCCGCCGGAATCAGCGGCGAGCGCTGGCCAGGGCGACCAGTAGCGGCACCACCCTGGCGGCGGGCACCTCGAATCGCCCGCGCCCTGCGGTGTGCAGCCAGCCCACCGCGGCCAGTTGCCGCAAATGCCGGTAGATCTGGCCGGAGTCGCCGACACCGTCGACTCCGGCCAGTTCGGCCGCGGTTCGCCGCCCGCCCATGATCTCGCGCAGCAGGCGCAGCCGGACCGGGCTGCCCAGCGCGGCAAGGCATTCCGCCGTCTCGGCCCAGTCGTCCTCGATGAGGTCGCCGGTGGTGAACCGGGCCTGCCACTCGCGCTGCTGATCGTTGGGCAGACGCACGGACCCGGCGAACACGACGCCGCCGTCGGGTTCGTCGGCCGCGGCGAACTCCTCCCGCAAACGAGCCACCGCCCACTGCTCGGCCCCCGGTGGGAGGCCATCGGGCCGGATGCTTTCCTCCAGCGCGCTGAGCCGCCGCTCCAGTTCGGCGACCCGGTCTTCCAGACTCACGAACCCAAAAGCTACGGAAGGACCCACCTTCCGACAAACCGAAGGCTCCGGCTCCCGTGGCGGCGGGAGCCGGAGCCGCGGCGCTCAGTTGTAGACGGCGCCGAACGACGGAACCGAGATCGTGCCCAGCCGGTAGGCGTACCCGTCCGGGTTCTGGTCGCTGACCGGCACCGACCAGCGGTGCCACAGCGAGCCGTACACCGCGGCGACCACCGGGCCCGCGCCGGTGTCCAAGGCGCGGGTGCGGATGGTGGTGTCCACCGGAACGTCGTTGTGTTCGTAGAGCAATTCGGTGCCGCTGCGTCCGTTCGCGAGATTGATCCACAGCGCCTCGAGCTTCGCGCCGCCCTGGTTCGGCGAGATGGTGCCGGGTCCGCCGAAGAATCCGATGCGGAATCCGTCCATGCCGAGCGCGATTCCCGATCCGTACACGCCCGGGCCCTCGCCGCGGCCGATGTCCGACTGCGCGGGGATCTGGAACGGCTGCGCGGGCAAGGCCACCTGGCCCGCCTTCGCCAGCTGTCCGGAGGCGATCAGCCGGTCCACCGCCCGCTCCGCCGCCGGATTGCCGGATGCGGCGGCTCGCAGCTGCTGTGCGGCGGCGGACCAATCCACCCCGGCGGGTTCGGCGGCGGCATGTCCGGCGAACGGCGCTGCGAACACCGCCGAGGCGGCGATGGCGGTAGCGAGGCGACGCGTAAAACTCAGTCGTTGCATAACCAGTTCTCCTTGAGGTTTTCTGGTACTGCTCGAGTGAAGATACGTCCGCTGATTCGTCGATCCAGCGACTCAGGGCGATACGCTGCCTCGGCGGGGGTGCGCCTGTCCAGGGATGAACGCCGATTGGCGTGATCGTGTCATTGACCCATCGACGCAGCCACAGGGTCGTCGACGGTGGCTGCAGTTCCGAAAAAACCGTTCCGTTTGATCTGGGTAGGCGTAGTGTGGAGTCTCGAGGTGACCGCCGAATTCACGGCGGCGGCGATCGTGTCTTCGCGGTACGCCACCCAGTCGGGTGCCATCGATCGCGAGTGAGCGGAGAACCCCGGAATGTATCGAAGTAACCGACCGTCATCTGACCTGTTCAGCCATCGCAGTGAGCCGGTGGAGACCGGCGCGCCCGCGCCCGGTGCGGTCCATCTGCCCGTCTTCAGCGACGCCGTCACCGCAACGCCCGCCATGGCGACCGACGAAACGACGCAGGCCGCCGACGGGTGACCGATGAAGCCGGCCGCCACCGCATGGGATCTCGGTTACGCCGCGGGCTGGCGGCTGGTGCGCGCCATGCCGGAACCGCTGGCCGTCCGTCTCTTCGACGTGGGAGCCGAACGCGCGGCTCGCGATGGTGGGCCGAATCAGTTGCGCCGCAACCTGTCCCGGGTGCTGGGCACCACGCCGGACGAGGTGCCGCAGCCGCTGATCCTGGCGAGCCTGCGCTCCTATGCCCGGTACTGGCGCGAAGCCTTCCGGTTGCCGACGATGGACCCGATCCGCTTGGCCGACATCATCGAATCCTCGGCGACCGGGCTCGAACACATCCACCACGCGGTCGAACGCGGCACCGGCGCGGTGCTCGCCCTGCCGCACAGCGGTAATTGGGACCTGGCGGGAGTCTGGGTGGTGCAGCGCGTCGGCTCACCGACCGTCGTCGCGGAGCGGCTCGCGCCGGAATCGCTGTTCCGGCGCTTCGTCCGTTTCCGCGAACGCCTGGGATTCGAGATCATCCCGCTCACCGGTTCGGCGACGCCGCCGTTCCCGCAGTTGACCGCGCGGATCCGGCAGGGGCGGATAGTCGGATTGCTCGGGGAACGCGACTTGTCCGGCAGGGGCGTACCGGTCACCTTCTTCGGTGAGGAGGCTCGGCTGCCTGCCGGGCCCGCTCGGTTGGCGATCGACACCGGCGCGCCACTGCTGCCCGTGCACTGCTGGTTCAGCCCCGGCGGCTGGGGATTCCGGGTGGATCCACCTCTCGACACCAGCGGCGGAGTGCGCGCGACCACCCAGGCGCTGGCCGACCGCTTCGCCGCGGGCATCGCCGCCCACCCCGCCGACTGGCACATGCTCCAGCCCCTCTGGACGGCCGACGTCACCGCCGCCCGGCTCGCTCGCCGAAACGCTTGAACCGCCCTCAATCGCCGGGCAGCCCCCACGCGAATCCAGCGGCTATCACGAAACAACTGACGATCGAAATGAGAACGATGCTCCACATGGGGGCGAAGAGTACGGAAGCCGCGGGCCGAAATCCATAGCTACGCCTGACCGAAAGTGTTCGCCGGCACGCCGATTGCCTACCGACGGCCCGGAGAACGAGAAATCCGGTGCGAGTCCGAGAAGCTCGCACCGGATTTCGTCGCCGACACCTCTAGCGCGGCGTCACTTCAGCTCGGCGCTGGTCTTGCCCAGAATGCGCCGCGCCACGATCAGCTGCTGGATCTGCTGGGTGCCTTCGAAGATGTCGAGGATCTTCGAGTCGCGGCCCCACTTCTCCAGCAGGGTGCGCTGGGAGTAACCGATGGCGCCGGCCAGTTCGACCGCCTTCAAGGTGACGTCGGTGCCGGTGCGGCCCGCCTTCGCCTTGGACATGGACGCCTCGAGCGAGTTGGGCTTCTTGTTGTCGGCCATCCACGCGGCGCGCAGCGCGAGCAGGTAGGCGGCCTCGTAATCGGCTTCCATCCGCAGGAATTCGGCGGCGGCGGCGTGCTGGTTGTTGACGGGGGTGTCGTAGGAGATCTCCACGCCCGCCGCGGTCAGGATCGAGCGCAGCTCTTCCAGCGCGGCGCGGGCCACGCCGATCGCCATAGCGGCGACCAGTGGACGGGTGTTGTCGAAGGTCTGCATGACCCCGGCGAAACCCTTCTCTACGTTGACTTCCGGGCTGCCGAGGATGTTGTCCTTCGGGATCCGGCAGTCCTGCAACAGCAGCACGGCGGTGTCGGAGGCCTTGATGCCGAGCTTGTGCTCGAGCCGCGCCACCGAAAGGCCGGGAGCGTCACGCGGCACGACGAACGACTTGATCGCCGCGCGGCCGAGGCTCTTGTCCACCGTCGCCCACACCACGATGTGGGTCGAGCGCTGGCCCGCGGTGACGAAGATCTTCTCGCCGTTGAGCACCCACTCGTCGCCGTCGAGCACGGCGGTGGTGGACACGGCGGCGGAGTCGGAGCCGAAGGACGGCTCGGTGATCGCCATCGAGGCCCACACCTTGCCGAAACGCTTCAGCTGCTCGTCGGTGGCGACCGCGGCGATGGCCGCGTTGCCCAGACCCTGGTAGGGGATCGACAGCATCAGGCCGACGTCGCCCCAGGAGGTCTCCAGCGCGTTCAGCAGCGCGGACATGTTGCCGCCGTTGGTGTTACCGAGCAGCTCGGTGGCGTGGCGGTCGCTGTCGCTGTCATCGGAGCGGCCACCGGCGGCGCCGCCGATCTTCTGGGTGCCGGAGTCGGCCAGGCCCTCGACCATGGCGGCCATGGTGTCCAGCTCGACGGGGTACTCGTGCTCGGCGAGGTCGTACTTGCGCGAGATCGGGCGGAAGATCTCCTGCGCGACCTGGTGCGCCTGGTTCGCGCTTGCCCGCAGCTTCTTGGGGAGTTCGAGATTGATCATTGGTGAAGGTCTCCTGGAAAACGGAACGGGCCGGTCAGATCAGCACGACACCCTCGGCGACGCCGATGGCCCGCAGATCGCGGTACCAGCGCTCGACCGGGTGTTCCTTGGTGAAGCCGTGGCCGCCGAGCAGCTGCACGCCGTCGAGGCCGATCTGCATGCCCTTGTCGGTGGCGAGCTTGCGGGCCAGCGCCGCCTCGCGGCCGAAGGACAGGCCCTGCTCCGCGCGGGACGCGCCGCGCAGGGTGACCAGCCGCAGGCCGTCGAGTTCGATCGCGATGTTGGCGACCATGAAGGCCACCGCCTGGCGGTGCGAGATCGGCTCGCCGAACGCCTCGCGCTCGTTGACGTACGGGATCACGTAGTCCAGCACGGCGCGGCCGGTGCCCGCGGCGAGCGAAGCCCAGCCGAGGCGGGCCAGGCGCACGGCGTCGGCGTACTCCTCGGCGCGGCTGGCGGCGTCGCCGTCACCCAGGATGGCGTCGGCCCCGACCGCGACGTTGTCCAGTATCAGCCTGCCCAGGCCCGCGGCGCGCAGCCCCATGCTCGGGTCGGCCTCCACCACCAGGCCGGGCGCGTCCGACTCGACGATGAACAGCGCGGGACGGCCGTCGAGTTCGGCGGCGATCAGGAACAGCTCGGCGTCGGCCGCGGCGGGCACCAGGCTCTTCACGCCCGAGATGCGGTAGCCGCTCGGCGAGCGCACCGCCTTGGTGTCCAGGGCGAACGGGTCGAACAGGGCGCGCGGCTCGCTGATCACCACCGAGGCCTGCGGCACGTTCTCCCCGGTGAAGGAGGGCAGGTAGGTCTTCTGCTGCGCGTCGCTGCCCCACTGGGCGAGCGCCACCGCGACGCCGCTGGGCGCCAGGATCGGCAGGGCAAGGCCCATGTCGCCGTGCGCAAGGGCCTCGGCGACCAGGGAGTTGGTCACCGCGCCGCGCTCGGAGGCCGCACCCTCGAGTTCCTCGGGCACGTTGATCAGGGTGATGCCGAGTTCGGCCGCGCGCTCGAGCAGGTCGCGCGGCGCCTTGGCGGCGTTGTCGGCTTCGTAGGCGGCCGGGCGCAGGATCTCGGCGGCGAACTCCTTCACCGTCTCGACGATCATCTGCTGCTCGTCGGTCGGCGTCAGGTCGAAGAAGTCCTTGTTCTTCGCTTCGTTGGCGGCCAGGCGCTTGGGTGCGCCACCGCCCGCGACCTTGGCGAACGCGCGGGTCGCCGCGCCCAGCGTGCGGAAGCCGGTCTTGGTGCCCTCGTAGGTGACGCGCTCGATCGGCTTGCGCAGGTTGTATTTCTCGGCCAGTTCCGACCCGGTAATGGTCGTCATGACCCGCATCGCGGCGCCCATCCAATCCCGCTTGGGTTGGTTCAGGCCGACCGCGGACGTGTCTGGACGTCGCTTCGTTGCGCTGTCTCGAGTGCTCATCATCACCTGTTTTCTCGGAAGGGTTGATGCGGTCTTACCCCAGCTATCTTACTCCGGAGTAAGGCTATCTTACTGCGGAGTAAGAAGTGCGTCGAGCTGCAGCATACGCGGGTGATCCACGCCTTGCTGGACAAGTGCCCGAAGTTGCGTCCCGGGGCCGACCGCCTGCCTCATCCGGCCTCGTGCTATGCCGTGCAACGCGATGAGCTGCGCTTTCGGAACGTACGCGAACCTCTCGACCCGGATAGCCGGAATTACCGCCGCCGATTCGCCCCGCTCCAAGGCCATAGCGACGATCGATGCCGATTCGTTACCGGGGCGGCAGGTGTCGAAGCTCGTATGAGGTTGCGTCCTGTGGGAGCGAGCCGCGGAGCTTGTGCCGAACGTGACGGTGGTGAGACGCATGGCGGCGACAGGCGATGTCGACGAGGTAACCGACACGATTCGGCGTCCTGACATCGCGCTGTTCGAGTGCGTGCCGGCGGATGTGCGACCGATGCCCGCACGCCATCTGAAGATCGCCGTCGAGATCATCTCGCCCAGCCATGTCAAAACGGACCGGCTCGAGAAAATGGGCGAATACGCCGCTGCCGGAATCCCCTGGTACTGGCTGGTCAGCGTTTCGGACACCGAGGTGACCGCCATCGAGGCCTACGGCCTCGACCACAGCGTCGGCCACTACCGGCTCGCTCGCGTCCTGAAGCCGCAGACCGCGTTCGCCATCGATCTACCGATTCGCATCCAGCTCGACTGGGACCAGCTCACCGATCTCGTGCTGTGAAGGACCGCGCGACCGACGCCGCGCACGCGGGACTCGTCGCGGTGCGGCGCCGCCCACGATGGTCCCCGCGTGCACGAGTTCGGCAATATCCGTCCGGGCGGTGGCACAGGCGTCCACCGGCCCCGGATGATCACTCGCGTACGTAGTACCGCAGCGTCGCATAGGCCGTGATGGCCGCGAAGACGATGCCGACCGGGGCGATGACCAGCGCGGTCATCGCGATGTCGTCGCCGGTGATGCGCGGGAAGACCTTGCTGGCGAACAGGTCGCCGAGGGCGCGGTCGATCACCAGCGGCCGGGCGATGAGCAGGCCGAGCATCGCGAGCACCGAACCGGCCAGCGCGGCGACCACGGCCTCGAGCAGGAACGGCAACTGGGTGTACCAGCGGGTCGCGCCGACCAACCGCATGATGCCGACCTCGGTGCGCCGGGTGAACGCGGCGATCTGCACCATGTTCGCGATCAGCATCACCGCGGCCAGCGCTTGCAGCACGGCCAGGCCGAACGCCGCGTTGCGCAACCCGTCGAACAGGCTGACCAGCCGGTCCACGATGTCCTTGTCGTTGCGCACCATGCCGACGCCGGGGCGGTCGTAGAACTTCTCGTAGATCGTCGGGTAGAGCTCCGCGTTCTCCATCTTGACCCGCAGCGACGCGGGCAACGGCGTCTCGCTGACGTACTTGGCCAGCTCGGGCTGATCCTTGAAGGTCTTCTCCTTGGCCTCGCGGATCGCTTCCTCCCGGTTGAGGAACTGCACCGACTCCACACCGCCGGTGGCTTTCAGATCCGCCATCAGCGTGCGGCACGGATCCAGCGAGCAGTCCGGGTCGTTGGCCGAGACGTCCTCGGTGAGATACAGCCGCACCTCGAGCCGGTCCAGGAAGTACTGCTCGGTCTTGTCCGCGATGCGCACCGCGAGCAGGCCGCCACCGAGCATGGTGAGCGAGACCGCGGTGGTCAGGATCATCGCGATGGTCATCGTGACGTTGCGGCGCAGGCCCGCGAAGACCTCGCCGAACAGGAAACTCGCGCGCATTACCGGCCCACCCCGTACACGCCGGTCGCCTCGTCGCGCACCAGGCGGCCGTGGTCGAGCTCGACCACCCGCCTGCGCATCGCGTCGACGATGTGATTGTCGTGGGTGGCCATCACCACCGTGGTGCCGATGCGGTTGATCCGCTCCAGCAGCAGCATGATGTCGGCGCTGGTGTCGGGATCGAGGTTGCCGGTCGGTTCGTCGGCCAGCAGCACCAGCGGCCGATTCACGAAGGCCCGCGCGATCGCGACACGTTGCTGTTCACCACCGGAGAGCTCGGTCGGCAGCCGGTCGGCCTTGCCGCCGAGCCCCACCATGTCGAGCACCTCGGGCACCGTGCGGTCGATGAACTGACGCCGCTTGCCGATGACCTCCAGCGCGAACGCGACGTTCTGGTACACGGTCTTCTGCTGCAGCAGCCGGAAGTCCTGGAAGACGCACCCGATCCGCTGGCGCAATTTGGGCACCTTGCGGCCGGGTAAGCGGTCCACCCGGAAATCGGCCACTCTGATCTCGCCCGCCGTCGGCGTCTCCTCCTTCAGCAGCAGGCGCATGAAGGTCGACTTGCCCGAGCCGGACGGTCCGATGATGAAGACGAACTCGCCCTTGCCCACATCGACGGTGATGTTGTCCAGCGCGGGTCGCGTCGAGGTCTTGTACGACTTGGTCACGTTCCGCATGGTTATCACGGGGAGCCAGTGTAACCAGCAACCACTCGCGGCCTGCGTTGTCAACCGTGGGTGACAGTGCGGCGGCCGGTCCGTCCCGCTCGGCTCAGCGGTCGGACGAGTCGGTGAACACCGCGGCGGGCACCGCGTTGACCAGGGTGGCCGGAGCGGTGGTCGTCTCGTCGGGTTTCACGAATACGTACAGCACGAACGTGGCGACCCAGGTTGCTATCAGGATCGCCGTGGATCTACGTGGTCTCACTGATTCCCTCCCGGCGCAGCGCTGCGGCTACTCGTACCCGCAGCTCGCGTCCGACGTCGAACTGTTTGCCCGGCAACGTCCGAGCAACCATTCGGATGTTCATCTGGTCGACGGTCAGGTCTTCCACACCCATGACGGTGGGCTCGTCGAGCAGCAACGGCTTCAGGCGAGCGTCCTCGTACGCCTTCGTACCCACCTCGTGCAGGATCTCGTTGACCCTGGTGATGTCGGCGCTGGCGGCCACCGGCACGTCGATCGCGGCGCGCGCCCAATCCTTCGACAGGTTCGTGACCTTCACGATCTGGCCGTTGGGCACCGTGATCACTTCACCGTCGGCGTTGCGCAGCGTGGTGATCCGCAGCGTGACGTCCTCGACCGTACCCTCCGCCTGCTCCGCGGCGCCGGTCACCGCGATGCGGACCACATCGCCGAATCCGTACTGCCGCTCGGTGATCAGGAAGAATCCGGCGAGGATGTCCTGCACGATGCGCTGCGCGCCGAAACCGAGCGCGGCGCCGAGCACCGCGGCGGGCGCGACCAACCCGGTGACGGCGAAGCCGAGCCGCCGCAGCACCTCCATGGTGATCAGCACGTAGACGATGGTCAGCACCACCCAGGTGATCACCTGCGCCAGCGCGTGCCGGTGCTTGGCGGCCTCGGTGCGCACCAGCGCGTCGCTGCTGCGGAATCCGGCGTCGATCCTGCGGGTGACCCGATCCCGCACGTAGGTGGCGAACCGGCTGAACAGGATGGCGCCGAGGATGAGCAGCACGATCTCCAGGCCCGAACCGCGTAGCCACGTGGTGAAACCGGTGGAAGCGATCGCCTGGATGCCCGCGACATTCATCTAGCTGCCCTGCTCTCGCATCCGCCAGCGGATCCCCGACTCGATGAACCCGTCGATGTCGCCGTCGAGCACCGCCGACGGGTTGTTGACCTCGTAGTTCGTCCGCAGGTCCTTGACCATCTGATAGGGGTGCAGCACGTAGGAGCGCATCTGATTGCCCCAGGACGCGCCCTCGTTGGTCTTCAGCGCGTCCATCTCGGCGCGCTCTTCCTGCCGTTTGCGCTCCAGCAGCTTGGCCTGCAGCACGCGCATCGCCGAGATCTTGTTCTGTAGCTGCGATTTCTCGTTCTGGCAGGTGACCACGATGCCGGTGGGCAGGTGGGTGATGCGGACCGCGGAGTCGGTGGTGTTGACGCTCTGACCGCCGGGGCCCGACGAGCGGTACACGTCGACGCGGATCTCCGTCTCCGGCACCTCGATGTGGTCGGTCGTCTCCACCACGGGCAGCACCTCGACCTCGGCGAAGGAGGTTTGGCGGCGGCCCTGGTTGTCGAACGGGCTGATCCGCACCAGCCGGTGCGTGCCCATCTCGACCGACAGCGTGCCGTAGGCATAGGGCGTCTTCACCGCGAAGGTGGCGCTCTTGATGCCCGCCTCCTCGGCATAGGAGGTGTCGTAGACCTCCACCGAGTAGTTGTGCCGGTCGGCCCAGCGGATGTACATGCGCATGAGCATCTCGGCCCAGTCGGCGGCGTCGACGCCACCGGCGCCGGAGCGGATGTTCACCAAGGCGTCGCGCTTGTCGTACTCGCCCGACAGCAGCGTGCGAACCTCCATCGCCTCCACGTCGCTGCGCAGCGCGGCGCGCTCGGCGTCGGCCTCGGCGAGCGCGTTGGTCTTGGCCTCGCCCTCTTCCTCTTCGGCCAGTTCGTACAGCACCGGCAGGTCGTCGAGCCGCTGGCGCAGCTCCTCCACCCGGCGCAACTCGCCCTGTGCGTGCGACAGCTCACTGGTGACCCGCTGGGCGTGGTCCTGGTCGTTCCACAGGTCGGGGTCGGCGGCCTGATGTTCGAGCTCGTCGATACGACGGCGCAGCTCGTCGATGTCGAGGACCGACTCGACCGTCTTGAGGGTGGCGTCGAGGTCGGCGAGATCAGCGGAAACGTCAGGATGCACGATCGTCAAGCCTAGCTGCCCCTCTCCGGCCGCAGCACACGAGTGCGCGCGGTGTGTGACCGGGAACGGCGTCGGCGTGGGCGGCCTGCGCCGCGCACCGGCCGGGCGAGCGGATCGCCGGGACGCGGAGCGCTCGCCGCCCACCGCGGGCCGGGTCGGTGCGCTGTGACGGACGCCTCATGGGTTTCCACCCTAAACCGCGACCGCGCTTGGCGCAGTTGGTGTTTGGAATTCGCGGCGGAGGCGCTGGTTCGTCCGCGTACGTGGACGCCGGTCGTGCCTGATCAGTCGTCTTGCCGGGCGGACGGATTCGCTGCGCGGCGGACAATGTGGCGAATTCCACTCCGTCGGCCGCGCAGCGACGCCGACGGGAGCCCTCGCGCTCTGCTCCGCGAACTGTGGCCGACCGGGCGCGAGTGGGACCGCCGCGCGCCCAGTCCGGTAGCTCTGCGGTGCCGGCACGCTGCGAGACAGGTGCTCGCGTCGAACTCGTCCAGTCGTCACCGGCTGGATCGTCATGCGCCGAACTGGCGATCACCGGAGGCCCCGTTGGTACCACTGCGCACGCAGTGATGTGATGCGCTCAGCCCGATACCGCGCGCAATCCGCCCGGGCGGCGTCCGGTGAGCGCGTCGAGGGCCGCGGCGGTGGCGTCGTCGGCCGGTAGGTAGACGATCACGCGCTGGTCGTCGTCGGCGGAGAGGTCGAGGAACTCGTAGGCCAAGCGCAGCGATCCGGCTTCGGGGTGAGCCAGCCGGGTGATGCCGGAGGCCGCGGCCAAGCTGGGCACGGTCTCGACCCGGTCGGCGAAAGCAGGGCCGACGGTGACGGTGAGTTCGTCGGCGAGCGCGGCGATGTGGGGGTCGGCGCGGAACGGTCCCTGTTTCAACGTGGCGACGGTCTCGTCGGCGACGTGCTCCCAGTCCGCGTAGACATCGCGGGCACTGGAGGCGCAGAAGACGAAACGCGCCAGGTTGGGTGGCGTATGGGGTTGGTCGAAGAGTCCGGTCGGCGCCATCAGCCGGTGGTAGGCGCCGGTGTGGGCCAGCACCTCGGTGAGACGGTTGACCACCACGGCGGGCGTCGGCTCGAGCCGGTCCAGGATCGCGCGCACCGTCGGCCGCACCTCGCGCAGCGGCTGCGCGTCGCCCATGCAGCTGAAGCCGCTGTCCACCGATTTGCTCAACCGATGCAGGTGCACGCGCTCGGCGGGGCTCAAACACAACGCGTCCGCCAGCGCGGACAGCACCGGGGGCGAGGGACGCCGGTCGCGGCCCTGCTCGAGGCGGGTGACGTACTCCACGCTCACACCGGCCAACGTGGCCAGCTCCGCCCGGCGCAAGCCGGGGGTGCGCCGCCGCACTCCGGTGGGCAGGCCGACTTGGGCGGGCGTCACCGCTTCGCGGCGGGTGCGCAGGAACAGCCCCAATTCGTTGTCGCTCACCTTACGAAGTTAACAAGGCGGAGTGCCCGGAGAGTATCCCTGCCACTACCACTCTTACGGCGGTCTCCCTGCGCCGCGCGCCCGGCAGCAGATTGAGATGGACGGCCCGGCCGGGCCGCTTGTGATCTCAGGAGGAAAGCATGTCCAACGCACCACTGAAGCTCGCGGTGATCATCGGCAGCGTTCGCGAGGGACGTTTCGGGCCGGTCGTGGCCAGGTGGTTCAGCGAGCAGGCGCGGCGGCACGGTTCGTTCGAGGTGGACGTCATCGACTTGGCCGACGCACGGATTCCGCTGGAACTGCCAGCGGTACCCCCGGCACTGGACCCGGACCTGCAGCGGCCGGAAGAGATGGCCGACCTGACCCGCAGGCTCTCGGCGGCCGACGCCTTCGTCATCGTCACTCCGGACTACAACCGCAGCATCCCCGCGTCCCTCAAAGCCGTCATCGACTGGCACTACACCCAGTGGGACGCGAAGGCGATCGGTTTCGTCGGCTACAGCGGAGCCTCCGGCGGCCTGCTCGCCATCGAGCACCTGCGGCAGATCTTCAACGAGCTCAACGCGCACACCGTGCGCAACTACGTGTCGTTCCCGCGCTACTACCTGCTCTTCGATGAAGACGGCCGGCTGAGGGAGCCGGAGGAGCCCGCGGCCGCCGCGACGGCGATGCTCGACCAACTGCACTGGTGGGCGACCGCGTTGGCCGCGGCGCGGTCGCTGGAAGCTGTGGGGTGAGGTCGGGATCGGCGCAGATCATCGTCGGCACGGTGACGGCGGGGCCGCGAGCCGTTGCCGACTGCGGCGGTGGGCGCGGTAGGGCGGCGCCGCCGGGTGCGAGGGGCACCGCCTCGGCGGCTGCGCGCGTGCTCGGCGGAACCGCAGCCCCGGTTCTTCCCGTATGAAGCTGTGGGAGCGCTGTGTTCCGTCGGCTCGGCAGTGGAGGCGGGGACGGGTGGGCCGGAGAGATGCCCGCGGTTTGCTTTCGGGCGCGGCGGACCGAAGAGGCAGTGACCAGGCGGGCCGATAGGGTGCGGGGCGTGGCTGTGTATTCCTCTGATCTCGAACTCGCCCTGCGGCTTGCCGATATCTCCGACGAGATCACGCGGGCTCGCTTCGGTGCGCTGGATCTGGTAGTCGACGCGAAACCGGATCTCACGCCGGTGTCGGACGCCGACCTGGCCGTCGAGCAGGCGATCCGGCAGGTGCTGTCCGAAGCCAGACCGGACGACGCCGTGCTGGGTGAGGAATTCGGTGGCGCCGCCGAATTCAGCGGCAGGCAATGGGTGGTCGATCCGATCGACGGCACGAAGAACTTCGTGCGCGGAGTGCCCGTGTGGGCGACTTTGATCGCGTTGCTGGAGGACGGCGCACCGGTCGTGGGCGTGGTGAGCGCGCCCGCCCTGGTACGGCGCTGGTGGGCGGCGGCGGGAGCTGGGGCGTGGTCGAGCTTCGAAGGGCGGGAACGGCGGATCTCGGTGTCGGCCGTCGGTGAGCTGAGCGCGGCCAGCCTGGCATTCTCCAGTCTGTCCGGGTGGCGTGATCGCGGCCTGCGCGAGCAGTTCATCGCCCTGACCGACGACGTCTGGCGTGTTCGCGGCTACGGCGACTTCCTCAATTACTGCCTGCTCGCCGAAG
Organism: Nocardia sp. NPDC019323; assembly: GCF_044389845.1. Lineage (NCBI taxonomy): Bacteria > Bacillati > Actinomycetota > Actinomycetes > Mycobacteriales > Nocardiaceae > Nocardia > Nocardia sp. NPDC019323. Next base: position 1,401,416 of record NZ_JBIRYN010000001.1, on the reverse strand, counting down.
GCGCCGTTGACATCGCGACGGAACCGGAGGTGTCCCTGTGGGACCTCGCCGCCCTGGACATCCTCGTCCGTGAGGCGGGCGGCCGATTCTCCGCGCTGGACGGTACACCCGGTCCGCACGGCGGCGACGCCATCGCCACCAACGGTCTGCTGCACGACGAGGTTCTCGACCGCTTGCGCTGATCGCGGCCACGACGCGCTGCGCCGCGGGACCGAGCGCACGGAGATCGGTCGCCGGGGCCGAACCCGAGTGCGTCCGGTCGGCCGTGGGCAGGTTCGGAGCTATCCGGCCCGCCCCGGAGTCGCGGGCGTGAGGTCGATCCCGGCCGGAGGGCGCATGCGGCGCAGCGTGCCGTCCATGCTGGTGACGAACAACGCCCACGCGTCCCCGTCACGGTCGATGCGCACCGACGTGGCGCCGTCCGGCGGGTTGCGCACCGGAGCGGGCTTGATCAAACCCGTGATGATCGCGCAGGTGGCGCCCGTCGCGGTGTCCACCTGATAGACGGCGCCGAGCACGTGATCGGCCACGAACAGCGCACCCGCCTTGGTGGCTTCCATATCGTCGGGCAGCGCGACCAGGTCCGGAATGCCGGAGACGACGGTGGGGTGGGCCGGATCGTCCAGCCGGACGCGCAGGATCTGCAGCGTCATGGTGTCGACGTAGACCGATTCGCCGTCGGCGGCCAGCGCCAGGCCGTTGGCGGGCGGTAGCACCGACCAATCCCGCTCGTATTCGCTCGTCTGCGGCCAGTAGCGCGAGATCCCGTTCGGTCCGCCGAGACCGATCGTGGTGAACAGCAGGCTGCCGTCGGGTAGCAACAGCAGGCCGTTGGGCCCGTTCAACCCGGTGAGCAGGACGCTGACGGCGCCGGTCTCGGTGTCGTAGCGCTGCAGCGTGCCCGGCGGTTCGCTGAGCCCGTCCCCGGTGAGGAAGTAGACATAGCGCCCCGCGACGCGCACGCCCGCCGGGCGGTACAGGTCCGTGACCAGCTTCTCCATCCGGCCGGCCCGGTCGACGTGCGCCAGGTAGCCGTCCATCAGACCGGTGACGTAGAAGCCGCCTCGCCCGTCGGAATCGAGATTCTCCAGATTGCCGGCCCCTTCGACCACGGTCGTGATCTCCCAGCCGTCGGAGCACCGGGCGGGGAATGTCTCCGCCCGCGCCGCCGGTATCGCCGCGGTGACCCCGGCGGCGACGGCGACGGCGCCGAACACCGCCGCGCGCGCCCGGCCTATCCCTTTTGCCATGAGCGACAACATAACAGCGCCGGGCCACGCCGGCGGGCCGGCGAACGCCGCTCGAAGGGAAGAAACGCGAGGTCGGCGAGCCGTGCCGGGAAATCCCGATCCGAGTTGTCCACATGTGGACAACTCGGCGGCCGAGCAGGGCGAACGCCGAACCGCGCGGGTACCGTCCCGCTGGTGCGCTCGTAGGATGGGCCGGGTGAATCCCCCCGATGTCTTCGCTGCTGTAGCGACCGAAGTCGCGTCCGGATCGGACGCCGGATCCGTTGCGGCGCAAGAGGTTCTACGCCGAGTCTTCGGTTACGACAGCTTCCGCGGCGACCAGCAGGCGATCGTGCGCCACGTGATCGACGGCGGCGACGCGCTGGTGCTCATGCCGACCGGCGGCGGCAAGTCGCTGTGCTATCAGATCCCCGCTCTGGTTCGCCCCGGTGTCGGTGTGGTCATCTCCCCGCTGATCGCGCTCATGCAGGACCAGGTGGACGCGCTCAGCGCGCTCGGCGTGCGCGCGGGCTTCCTCAACTCCACCCAGTACCCCGACGAGCGCAGGACCGTCGAAGCGCAGTTCGTCGCGGGCGAACTGGATCTGCTGTACCTGGCCCCGGAACGGTTGCGCCTCGACTCCACCGCGCAACTGCTCGATCGCGGCAAGGTGGCGCTGTTCGCCATCGACGAGGCGCACTGCGTCTCCCAGTGGGGTCACGACTTCCGGCCCGACTACCTCGGCCTTTCGGTGCTGCACGAGCGATGGCCGGACGTCCCGCGGATCGCGTTGACCGCGACCGCCACCGAGAAGACCCGCGACGAGATCATCCAGCGCCTCGACCTCGGCTCGGCCCGCCGGTTCGTGTCCAGCTTCGACCGCCCCAACATCCAGTACCGGATCGAGCCGAAGAACCGTCCCGAGCGTCAGCTGCTGGAATTCATCCGCGCCGAGCACGCGGGCGACGCGGGCATCGTCTACTGCCTCTCGCGCAACTCGGTGGAGAAGACCGCGGCGTTCCTCACCGAGAACGGCGTCACCGCGGTGCCCTACCACGCGGGCCTGGACCATCGCACCCGCGCGGAGAACCAGGCGCGTTTCCTCCGCGAAGACGGGCTGGTCGTCGTGGCGACCATCGCCTTCGGCATGGGCATCGACAAGCCCGACGTGCGCTTCGTCGCCCATCTCGACCTACCGAAGTCCGTCGAGGGCTATTACCAGGAGACCGGCCGCGCCGGCCGCGACGGTCTGCCCTCCACGGCGTGGATGGTGTACGGCCTGAGCGATGTGGTGCAGCAGCGCAAATTGATCGACTCCTCCGACGGCGACGCCGCCCACCGCCGCCAGCTCCAATTGCACCTGGACGCGATGCTCGCGCTGTGCGAGACGGTCGGCTGCCGGCGCACGCAACTGCTCGCCTACTTCGGCGAGCCCGGTCTGCCCTGCGGCAACTGCGACACCTGCCTGTCGCCACCCCAATCCTGGGACGGCACGGTGGCCGCGCAGAAGCTGCTGTCCACCGTGCTGCGGCTGAAGCGCGAACGGGGCCAGAGCTTCGGCGCGGGCCACATCGTGGACATCCTGCTCGGTAAGAGAAGTCCCAAGGTCCTGCAATACGACCATCACGAGCTGAAGGTGTTCGGCGTCGGCACCGACCTGCGTGACACGGAGTGGCGCGGTGTGGTGCGGCAACTGCTGGCCCATGGGCTGCTTGCCGTCCACGGCGACTACGGCGTGCTCACGCTCACCGAGGCCAGCGGCGAGGTGCTGTTCGAAGGGCGGCAGGTACCGCTGCGCCGCGAGCCGGAGCGCCAGGCCAAGCCCGCCCGGTCCGTGAAAGCCGCCAAGGCCGCCTCCGTCGATTTGACGCCCACCGACCTGCCGCTGTTCGAGAAGTTGCGCGAATGGCGCGCGGCCACCGCGAAGGAACAGGGCGTGCCCGCCTACGTCGTCTTCCACGACGCCACCTTGCGCGAGATCGCGGCGCGCAAGCCGGCGAGCCTCGCCCAGCTCGGCGGCGTCAGCGGTGTCGGCGAGAACAAGCTGGCGAAATACGGCGAACAGGTGCTCGAGGTGCTCGCCGCCGGATGAACCGCTACCCTCACGCGGCATACCGATCGGCGCGGACGGCCACCGAGCCGGATCGCCGAAAACCGTGGAGGACAGTGTGAGTCGCAGCCAGACGATCGGGCGCAGGGCGTTCCTGGCCGGTGCGGCCACCCTCGCGGCCGGGACCACGTTGGCCGGGCGCACGCCAGCGCATGCGGTACCCGTCGCCGAGGGCGTCACCAAGTTCCCCTTCCCGGCGCAGCGCCGGGTGCGGGTGCTGGTGACCGGCGACGCGGGCACCGGCACCCGCACCCAGTGGGCCGTCGCCGACGCCATGCGCGCGCTGCACGGCCGCGAACCCATCTCGCTCGCCGTGGGCCTCGGCGACAACATCTACGAGCACGGGCCCGAGAGCGCGGCCGACGTCCAGTTCGCCGACAAGTTCGAAAACCCCAACGCCGGACTGGATTTCCCCTGGCTGATGGTGCTGGGCAACCACGACAACAGCTCGGTTCTCGGCGGTGACGGCGGGTGGTTGCTGCGCGGCAACGCCGAGGTGGAGTACCACGCGAACTCCCGGCGCTGGTGGATGCCGAGCCGCTACTACTCGGTCCGGATTCCGGAGCACGACCCCGTCGTCGAGTTCTTCGTCCTCGACGTCAACCCGTTGGCGGCCTACGTGCCGCCGGTCTTCTCGCCGTACTGGGCGGTCGACGGCCAGTTCATGAACCAGCAGCGCGACTGGCTCGATCGCGCCATCGCCGACTCGCCCGCCACGTGGAAGATCGCCTGCACCCACCACCCGTATCTCAACAACGGCCCGCACGGGGACGCGGGCCGCTACGAGGGCCTTTCGCTGGAGCCGATCAGCGGCGTGCACGTGAAACGCTTCTTCGAAGACCATGTGATCGGGCGCTGTCAGTTCATCCTGTCCGGGCACGATCACTCGCTGCAGGTGCTGGAACCCACCACGGAGTCGAAGGGGACCAGGCAGATCGTATCGGGTGCGGCCGCGAAAACGGTGGGCGCGGAGCCGCGGCTCGTGGCGAGCGCGGGCCACGGTGCGCTCTACGAGAACTACCACGAGCTGGGGTTCATGGTGCTCGAGCTCACCGAGGACGGGGTCGACCTCGGCGTGCACACGGTCGATCCGGCGACCGGCGCGTCTGCCGAGGCGTTCCGGCGGCGTCTGGCCTGAGTTCCAACTGTGTTGCGCCGCGCGAGAATTGCGGCGTGCCGCCGTCACGACGGCTACCGTTCTGGCTATGGCACCGGGTGATGGTTCCAGTGACGCAGGCGATGACCTTTCCATCAGCTCGGTGGGGGGCGAGACCCCGGACACGCCGCCGTCTGTACGCAGCCGAACTGATCCGGCGGTCGAGAACGTGTGGCTGCGCCGCAGTCCGCCGCCGCAGCGCCCCGGCGTGCCGCGGATGTCGACGGTGGCGCTGCTCGTCGCGTTCCTCGCCGTCCTCGCGCTCTACGTCGTGCTGCACCAGGGTGGTTAGCGCGTCCGCGACCTGCGGGAATAATCCGGTTGCCGGGTCACTTAAAGTGGACCGTTATGAAGGAGAAGGGGCGCAAGGTCATCGCGACCAACCGCCGGGCGCGGCACAACTACACGATCCTGGACACCTACGAGGCCGGGATCGCGCTGGTCGGCACGGAGGTGAAGAGCCTGCGTGAGGGCAAGGCCTCACTGGTGGACGCCTTCGCGACGGTGGACAACGGCGAGGTGTGGTTGCGTGGCCTGCACATCCCCGAGTTCAGCCACGGCACCTGGACCAACCACGCGCCGCGCCGGGTGCGCAAGCTGCTGCTGCACAAGCGCGAGATCGAGCGGCTGGTCGGCAAGTCGCGAGAGGGCAACCAGACGCTGGTGCCGCTGTCGATGTATTTCTCCGACGGCAAGGTGAAGGTCGAACTGGCGCTGGCCAAGGGCAAGCAGGACTACGACAAGCGGCAGGACCTGGCCCGGCGCACCGCCGAGCGAGAGGTCACTCGTGAACTAGGACGGCGGGTCAAAGGCATGCGGTGACCGCCGTCCTGCTCGCGCTGGCAGCCGCGGTGGGCTACGGCGTGAGCGACTTCTACGGCGGTGTGGCGTCGCGGCGGGTGACCGCGCTGCGTGTGGTCATCTATTCCTATCCGTTCTCGGTGCTGCTGGTCCTGGTGCTGCTCCCGTTCGTGTCCGGCAGCCTGGACGCGGCGTCGCTGTGGTGGGGCACGGCGGCGGGCGTCGCGAGCGGCGTCGCCGTGTGGTGGTTCTACGCCGCCCTGGCCGACGGTCCGATGGCGGTCGTGTCGCCGCTGACGGCGGTGCTGGTCGCGGGCATTCCGGTACTCGCCGGGCTGGCGACCGGCGAGCGCCCCGGCCCGCTCGCCTTCGCGGGTATCGTGTTCGCCCTGGTCTCGGTGCTGCTGGTGAGCCGGGAGTCGCCGGACGACGTGACGGAGGAGATCACCGGCGGACGCGAACTACGGTTCACCCGCAAGGTCGCCGCGCTGACCATCGGTTCCGGTGCGGCGTACGGTCTCGCGTTCGTCTTCTTCCACGAAACCGCGTCGGACTCCGGACTGTGGCCGTTGCTCATGCAGCGTCTCGCGGCCACCGCGGTGGTCTGGCTGACCGCGCTGACCGCGGGAGAGTTCGGGCGGTTGCGGGGTGAACCGCTGCGCCTGGCCTGCTACATCAGCGTGCTGGACGTCATGAGCAACGCGGCGCTGCTGTACGCCTTCCACGGTTCGCTGCTGTCGCTGGTGAGCGTGATCGGCTCGCTCTACCCGGCGGTGACCGTGCTGCTGGCGATGGTTCTGCTCGGTGAGCGGGTCCACCGCCAGCAGCAATTCGGCCTGCTTCTCGCGTTGGCCGCGGTCGCACTCATCGCCGCGGCATGAGTTCACCGGCCGGGATGCGCTCCGAAGCGAGCCGGAGACGACTCGGGCGAGGGGTGTCGGGCCGTCCCGAGCGAGGGAGAACCGGCTAGGTTCCAGCCCCGCCGCCCAGGGCCGTCCCGCCGTCTGGAGCCGTTCCGCTGCCGGAGCTGTCTCGTCGCCGGAGCTGTTCCGCTGCCGGAGCTGTCTCGTCGCCGGAGCTGTTCCGCTGCCGGAGCGGTTCCGTCGCCGGAGCTGTCCCGCCGTCCGGAGCGGTTCCGTCGCCCGAAGCTGTTCCGCCGCCACGAGCGGTTCCGTCGTCCGGAGCCGTTCCGCTGCCCAGAGCTATCCCGCCCGCGCGGATCAGCGGGTGCACGGTTCCCGGATCGATATGCGCTTGAGCGTCGGACTGCGGTAGTCGGCCACCACGGTGCGCGAACCCAGCGCCGTGGACGGGTCGGGCACGTTGATCACCGCGCGCTGCGCCGCGACATCCGGTTCGTCGCGCCCATAGACCTGCGGCGCAGCCATGCCTTCGGAATCGACAGTGAGCCCGGCGAGGGTCTTGCGCAGGGTCGGCCGGTCCAGGCTGCCCGTCTCGGCCGCCTTGGTGAGCAGCGCCTTCAGCGGATACGAAATCGCCCAGCCCAGGTTGTAGCCGAAATTCGTGGGTTCGCTCGGCGCGGCGTTCCTGGCGCGTTTCGCTCCGGTGCTCGCGCCGTCCCAGCCGTCGAACGGCGAGGTGTAGTTGTACAGGGCCGTGAGCGCGGGTGCGGCCGGTGTCTTGAGCAGCGCGCTGTTCCAGGTCGGGGTGGATCCGAGGAACCGGCCCGTGTAACCGGATTTCGCAAGCTTGCCGACGATTTCGGCGGTCTCCGCCGGACCGGTGGCCAGCAGGACCACGTCGGGCGGATCGGCCATGATCTCGGCGACCGGGTAGTCCTGCGTGCCGACCTCCGTGTTGGGCCCGGTGTCGATCCGCTCGGTGATCGTCGCGCCGTTGTCCAACGCCCACTTGAGCGCGCCGCTGGCGTAGTCGCCGCCGTAGTTGCCGCGATAGGCGACCACACCGAGCGTGCGCGGCTGGTAGAAGGTCTGCGCGAACCAATCCAGGCCGAGCACGGCTTCCGTGCAGTAGGAGAATCCGTCATCGAGCACCAGATCGCGGTCGGTGGTGCGGTACTGCCACCCCGACCAGAGGGTGCCGGCCCCGGTCACCAGGTCCGCCTCGTCCATCTCGTGCAGCACCGCGAGCGTCTGCGCGGTCCCGAAACTCATCGCCAGGGCCAGCACGTGCGGGGCTATGTTCTCGAATTCCGTGACGTGCCTGCGCGGATCGTAGGCGGTGTCGCGGGTGTAGGTCGTGATGTCGATTTCGTATCCGCCGATGCCACCCTGCTTGTTCACCTCGTTCCAAAACGCGATCTGCCCCTCCTGCAAGGACTTTCCCAGCGGAGCGAAAGGACCGTTGTTCAGGTCCGACAGCACGCCGAGATAGATGCAGCCCTTGTCCCGCTGGATCGCATGGGGGCAGGCTTCGCGGGTGACGCCGGGCGCGGCGCCGGGCGAGGAGGACGAACAGCCGCCGGTCAGGACGAGCCCGAGCGCGAGGGGAGCGGCCACGAGACGAAGTAGCCGACGAAATTTACTGTGAACAGGCATATGTCGCTCGCTTACGGCTGTACGCAGGGCTCGTTGAGGGTGACGCGGTCCTGAGTCGGGCCGTGATAGTCGGTCGCCAGGGTCTTCGCGCCCAGCGGCGCGGTTTGATCGGGCGCTTCGATGACGGCGCGCTGCCGGGTGAGGTCGGGTTTCACCGCGCCGTAGGTGTGTTCGGGAATCGCGCCCTCGTAGTCCACGCGCAGTCCGTGCACGGCTTGCCGGACGCCCTTGCGGGTCAGCTTGCCTTCGTTGACCGCGCGGGTGAGCAGCGCCTTCATCGGATACGAGAACATCCATCCTGCGCTGTAGCCCCACGTGGACGGCTCCCTGGTCGCCGAGGCCCTTGCCTTCTTGGCGCCCGCGCTGGTGCCGTCCCAGCCGTCCAGCGGCGAGGTCATGTTGTAGCGAGCGGTGATCGCCGAGGCGGCAGGGCTTTTCAGCAGGCCGCCGTTCCAGGTCGGGCCCGAGCCGAGGAACTTGCCGGGGAAACCGGCCAGCGCCGCCTTGCCCATGATCTCGCCCGCCTCCGCGGGCCCCGTGGCCAAGAGCACGAGATCCGCCCTGCTGTTGAGGATCTTGGCGACCGCGGCGTCCTGGTTGCCGATCTGGGTGTTCGGCTCGGTGTCGATCTGCGCCACCAGGTCCACGCGATTGGCCGACGCCCACTTCTTGGCGCCGGTGGCGTAATCGCCGCCGTAGTCGCCCTGGTAGCTGACGGTGGCGATCGAATTCGGCTTGGCGTCGTGCTCGGCGATCCAGTCCAGCGCGATGATCGCCTCCGAGCAGTAGGAGTAGCCCGACTCCAGCAGCAGACCCTTGTCACTGTTCTCGAATTGCCAGCCCGACCACAGGGTTCCGGCGATGGCGATCATGTTCGCCGCGTCCATCTCGGGAAGTACCTTCTGCGTCTGCACGGTGCCGAAACTCATCGAGAGCGCGAGGATGTGCGGCTCGATTCTCCGGTAGGCCTCGGCGTGTTTCTGCAGATCGTAGTTCGTGTCCTCGGTATAGGTGGCGATGTCCACCTCGTACTTGCCGCCGATCCCGCCCGCTTCGTTCACCGCCCGCCAGAACGCCAGCTGGCCGTTGTGAATGTCCTTGCCCAGCGCGGCGAACGGCCCACTCGTCAGATCGGAAAGCACGCCCAGATAGATACACCCTTTGCGCGGGTCCACCGCGTTCGGACACGGATCGGAGGTGACCCCGGGTTCGATGGCGTCGTTGGACTTGTCGCGCAGGGCGGAACACCCGGTCAAGACGAGTCCGGCGATGACGGTGAGGGCGGACAGGCGCAGCAACCTGTCCCGAATGGTGCGAACTGCCAAAGTGTTTCCTTAGTCTGAAATCGAGATCCGCTGCTCAGAGCCGATCGTACGGCTCGTGCAGTGTAAGTCGGGTTGGTCTTCGGACCCCGGGAATCGGCTACCAGCATCCGGGAAGGATCGGAGCCGACGCGTGGCATGCGCTTGGGTCGGCCCGTGCGCTCGCGGAGCGCCACCGCCGGGTCGATGGTCCGCCGGCTCGCGGGCGGACTTCCGGCTGTATCCGGGGTCCGCGCTCCGGATGCGCGGCCAGCAGGGCATCCGGTCGAGCGGACACCGGCGATCAGCGTCGACCTTGGGTAACCAGGGGCCTGACCTGCGGTATTCACCTCCGTGGACCGCACGCGGGCGTGACGACCGCCACCCCCGGATATCGGGATGATCCGTGCTCTCCCCGGTGTTAACATGAACAGCCCGGCAAGGTGCCGGGACGTACGGGGCTGAACGGTTTCGACTGCGTACGTTGATTCAGGGGAAGCGTGTCGGTGCAGGCAAGAGACCACCGTAAGCGTCGTTGCAACCAATTAAGCGCCGATTCCAATCAGCGCGAGTACGCTCTCGCTGCCTGATCAGCAGAGCGTCTCTGTCGGCCCGGGGCATGCCCTCGGCTCCGGTGCCGGCATCAGCTAGAGGGCTCACCGTCCTACTCGGTCGCGGAGTAGGGCGGGACATCCAACAGCGACTGGGATCGTCATCCGGGCTTGTTCGCGGGACCCGGAGATCCGAGTAGAGACACAGCGAACTGCACACGGAGAAGCCCTGAAGACGCGGCGGAGGACCCGGGTTCGATTCCCGGCAGCTCCACGACAAGGCCCCTCACTTGCACCGCAGGTGAGGGGCCTTTTTCGTAACGCGACCGTCCGAACCGATCATGTCTTCGGAGCCGATTGCGTGACGTCACGGGTGGGGCTAGCTGTCCTCGCTAGCCCCCGCCTTGCCTTCGCCGGCCTTGCCACTGTCCCGGAGGTATCGCTCAGCGGACACCTTGCGGGGGCATGGCGGTTCGCAGTTCGTGTGGATCTTCAGCAGACCACGCGCGTGCTTCTCGTCCGCAGGCATGTTGCCGTCCTCGCAATAGTCCTGCACCCAGGAACGCCGAGTCGTCACCGCTTGTCCTCGCTCTCGATGCGGTCCATGACCTCACGGAACGGCACCTGCTCGTCCGTATCGCCTCCGAGATCGAGTAGCCAAGGCAGGACCCAGAACACGAGGATGAGCAGGCCGCCGACAGCGGCCATGACAATAAGGGTGACTGCGAGTTCGGTCACTCCGGAACCCCCTTGCATCGTGGTGTTGGTTGGCTGGCACCCAGCGCCGGGGAGGTCGGGACTCGAACCCGACGCCGGGGCCGCGTTCAGAGTCCGTCGACAGGTCATGTCCGCGCGATGACGGAATCGGCGTCAATACGCGGCTATTCAAGGCGACATTTAGGCGTCAAAGCATTACGGTTGGCGACATGGCTTCCGCACCTAACACGGCTCTCCGCGCGGCCCGGAACGCGCGTCTGATGAGCCAAGACGACCTAGCGCGGGCGCTCCGGGAAGCGGGATGTGCCAGCGCCACCAAACGACTCGTGCAGCGCTGGGAATCAGGGCTCACCACCAACCCGCGGCCGTCGCACGCGCGGGCACTCGAGAAGGTGATGCGGCTGCCGATCGAATCGCTTGGATTCGGTGCCGTGATGGCTGGCCGCAGCCTGTCCGGTGGCGAGGACGGGACCGTGGTCGACTCGGCTATCGGTGAAGTCTCGCCCGAGCAGTTCGCGGCCGCCCGGCGCCCACGGACGCCCGGCAACTATTCGGGGGTCTGGCTGAGCCGCTACGAGTACTACTCGTCCGGCCGAGACGCGACGTTCACGGCCGTGCATCACGTGGTGGTGCTACAGCACGACAACCGCCTGACGGTCCGCAGCCTGCCGAACTCCGCGCAGTCGTCGATGGAGATGGACCTGACCGTCGACGGTCACGTGGCTACGGGAACATGGCGTGAGCACACCGCCCAGGATGGTTACTACCGCGGTGCCTACTACCACGGGGCGATCCAGTTGTTGATCGAGCTGACCGGTGCGCGGATGGCCGGCAAGTGGGTGGGGTTCGGCAAGAGTTTCGAGATCAACTCCGGCCCGTGGGAGCTGGTGTTACAGGATTCCTCGACGTCCAAGGCGGCTATCGACGCATACGACCGACCGCCGGACGTGGCGTAACGCGGGCATACGTTGGACGCAGTCGGCCGAAAAGAGGGATCTGCGCTCATCCCTCCAATCGCCGTCCGCGTAAATGTCCAGACCAGCCCTTCTTTACGCGTTCGGATCGCCGTACGCCGCGGCGATGCCCTGGGAGCTGCTCCATCGGCTGTAGGTGGGGGACTGGGGCCAGCCTTCGGGGGAGTCCTGCCATTCCTCTTGGCGGCCGTAGGGGAGCAGGTCGATCAGGGCGAAGGAGTGGCTGAGTTGTTCGGTGCCGCGGCCGGTGGTGTGCCAGGTGCGGTAGACGGTGTCGCCGTCGCGGAGGAAGACGTTGACCGCGAATCCTCCGCCCGGGGGTGCGCCGACGTCGGCGCCGAAGGAGCTGTTCGCCGTGGAGTACCAGGTCATCCTGTTTCCGACTCGCCGCTTGTAGGCGAGCGCTTCCTCGATCGGCCCCTGGGTGACGATGACGAACCTGGCGTCGTAGTTGTTCAGGAACTCCAGGCGGGTGAACTGCGACGTGAAGCCGGTGCAGCCGCCGCACTGCCACTTCTCGCCGGGAAACCACATGTGGTGGTAGACGATCAGCTGCCGCATGCCGTCGAAGAGGTCGACCAGCCGGACCGGCCCGTCTTCGCCCTCGAGGGTGTAGTCGGGCATCTGCACCATCGGCAGGCGGCGGCGCTGCGCGGCGATCGCGTCCAGCTCCCTGGTTGCGGCCTTCTCCCGGACACGCAGCGCTTCGAGTTCGCGTTGCCAGGTCTCGGCGTCGGCGACGGGCGGCAGTGCTGTGGTGCTCATGGAGGTCGTCCTCTCTGGCGTGTTCTCGGGTGGGCTGCAGGTGTAGACCGCGCACGCGAGCGGAACTAATCGGCGCCCGCCGAATCGCCTCCTCGGCGACGGTGTTCGAAATGGGGCAATTCGGTCCAATAGGTCGGATTCTGTTTGGTTGCTGAGCCTCGTGGAATTCCGGGATCAATGTCCATTGACCAGGGAAAATGGGGTGTTAGCCCCCCGGTATCTGGATGGCTGCCATGATGCTCGAAGCCGAGATGCGGAACTCTTGCCCCCACGGTGGGTGCGGGAGGTCGACATGACCGCGGATGTCGCAGGCAACGGCACGCCGTCGGTCCTGCGTGCCGCCTGTGTGAGTGTCGGTGTCGATGCGAGCGATGCCGAGGCGGTGGACGCCCAGGGGGTCTACCGGTTGCGTGACGGAATCGTCGTGCGGATCGGCAGGAGGGGGCAGAAGCTGGCGGCCTCCAGGGAAGTCGCCGTGGCTCGATGGCTGGAGACCTGCGGGGTCTCCGCCACGCGGGTCGTCCCGGACATCCCGCAGCCGGTCGTGATCGACAGCAGGCCGGTCACCTTTTGGCAGGAGTTGCCGCCGCACCATCCCGGTACGCCCGGTGATGTCGCCAGGGCGCTGGGGCAGTTGCATCGGCTGCCGCTGCCCGGCTTCGAGCTTCGCCGGATGTCGCCCTTGGCTCGAGTGGAGGACGAGATCGACGCCGCGCGGACGGTGACCGAGGACGACCGCCGCTGGCTGCGCAAACACCTGGAGGAACTGCGTGGCCGCTGGAAGGCCCTGCCGCGGGGCCTGCCATGGTCTGTGGTCCGAGGCGCGGGCGGGGACGACGGCGTCGTGGTCGGCGACGACGGCGACGTGATCCTGGTCGGATTGGGCCGGGCGATGGTCGGCCCGCCGGAGTGGGACCTGGTGCGTACGGCGATCGACTGCTGGACCGCCAAGAAGATCACCGCCGCGCAATACGCCGAATTCTGCGCCGGATACGGCCGTGACGTGATGCGCTGGGACGGCTTCTACCTGCTGCGCGACATCCAGGAATTCCGGATGGCCTTGCAGTCGCTACGAGCCGCCACCGCCGACCCCGCCTACCAACGGCAGGCGCTGCGCCGCCTCGCCTACATCCGCGGCGACGAGGGCATGCGACCGTGGCCGGGGTGGGCGGACCTCGACTAGCGAGGTCGCGCCCGTCCGGTGACGTCCACCCGGTCGACGTCGTCATGCCGAAGCCCGCCACCGCGCCGTCCAGGGTGGCGGCGAGGGTGTCCCCGACGCGCGTCCCGCCGGCCGAGTACCGGATCTCGGCGATCGCCGAGGCGTCGTCGGACCTGGCGTGGCGCAGCACCGGGGCGACCTCCGTCATCCGCAGGACGGTGACAGCGAACGCGTCGGTGATCAGCCCTGCTGGGTCGGCACGACGACGAGTTCGGCGATGTTGACGTGCTCGGGAACGTCGACGGCGTAGGCGATCGCGTCGGCGATATCGCCGGGTTCCAGGATCTTGATCGCCGTTCGCCATTGCGCCAGCCCCGCGCGCTGCTGCTCGTCCCGCATGCCGTCGCCGAGTTCGGTGCCGACGAAACCGGGTTCGATGTTCTTGATCCGCACGCCGCGCGGCCCGAATTCGGCGCGCAGATTGCGGGTCAGGTGCGCGACCGCCGCCTTGGTGGCGGTGTAGACGGCGTAGTTGGGGAAGACCGTGTGCCCGCCGATCGAGCCGACCAGCACGAGATCCGCGCGCTTGCCTTCGCTCGCGGCGGCGAGCAGGTCCTCGATGAACGCCCGCCCGGTGTAGAGCAGGCCGGTGACGTTGGTGCCGACCATCTGGTCCCACTCGTCGGTGAGCGCGGACTCGAACGGCGCGGCCAGCATGACGCCCGCGTTCGCGACGACGAGGTCGACGGGCCCGAACGCCGCGCGCACCGTGGCGGCGGCATCCCGCACGGACTGCTGGTCGCCGACGTCGGCGACCACCGCCAGCGCGTCCGCGCCCAGTTCGGCGGCGAGTTCCTCGATGCGATCCTTGCGCCTTCCCAGCAAGGCGACCTTGGCGCCGCCCTGCGCGAGCCGCCGCGCGGTTGCGGCGCCGATTCCACTCGATGCTCCGGTGACGACCGCGACGCGGCCGGTGAGGTTGTTGTTCGTCATGTCCACCACCTTCCTGCCCTTCGCGCGCACCTGACAGGCTGCGGACTTCCTGGGAGTCGCAGGGCCACCCAGGGGCAGGCCGCCTGACCTACGCTCGAATCATGGACTCCGACAATCGACTGGGCGCCTTCCTGCGCGCGCGCCGCGAACTGGTGCGACCGGAGGATTTCGGCCTGCCCGGCGGCGGCCAGCGGCGGGTCGCGGGGCTGCGCCGGGAGGAGATCGCCCTGCTGGCCGGGGTGAGCGCCGACTATTACGTGCGACTGGAGCAAGGGCGCGACCGGCATCCCTCCGAACAGGTCATCGCGTCGCTCGCACGCGTATTCGCGCTGGACGAGGAGGGCACGGCGCACCTGCGCGAACTGGCCCGGCCCACGGCAAAGCGCCAGCGCGCCTCGCGGCGGCCCGAACGCGTCGCGCCCGGCCTGCTGCGCCTGATGGACGCGTGGCCGAACACTCCCGCCCTGGTGCTGGGCAGATATCTGGACGTGCTGGCGGCGAACCCGCTGGCCGCGGCCGTCAACTCGTGTTCGGTTCCTGGCGTCAATCAGGTGCGCATGGTCTTCCTCGATCCGGAGGCGCGCGACCTCTACTCGGATTGGCCGACCATCGCCGCCGACACCGTCGCCAGCCTGCGCGCGACCGCGGGCGCGGACCTGGACGACCCGCGACTGACCGAGCTGGTGGGTGAGCTGTCGCTGAAGAGCGAGGAGTTCCGCCAGCTGTGGGCGCGCCACGACGTGCGGGTGAAGACCGCGGGCGTCAAGGAATTCCGCAACCCCATGGTCGGGGACCTGACCCTGTCCTATGAGACGTTCAGCGTGAACGGCGCGCCGGGGCAGATGCTCATCGCCTACCACGCGGAACCGGGATCGTCCTCGGAGCGATCGCTGGCGCTGCTCGGCAGCTTGATCGCGGACAACCCCGGCACGGCAGCCGATGAGCAGCGCGCAGCCGGGCACCCGGACTCCTCCCGGCAAACCCGCTGAGCGGCCCGCGCGTCAATCCTTCGCTTCGGTGCGCGTCGCCCCGGCCGACGCCGCGACCACACACGCCACGCCTGCCCACTGTCCGAGATTCATGCTCTGACCGAGGACGAGCAGGCCCGCGATCGCCGCGACCGCGGGCTCCAGGCTCATCAGCACGCCGAAGACGCGCGGCGGAATCCGCCGCAGCGCTTCCAGCTCCACCGAATACGGCAGCACCGACGACAGCATCGCCACCGCGAACCCGGCGGCGAGCACGCCGGGTTGCAACAGCGCGGCCCCTGCGTCGAGCACGCCGACCGGCAGCATGATCACACCGCCGAACGCCATGGCCAGCGCCAGACCGCCGCCGCCACTGGTCTGTTCGCCGAGCGCGGCACTCAGCAAGATATAGCCCGCCCAGCACGCCGCCGCGGCCAGCGCGAACAGCACCCCGGCCCAGTTCACCTCGCCGTCCGCCCTGGTCAGCAGCAGCACTCCGGCCCCGGCCAGCACCGCCCACAACGGGTCGATCCAGCGCCGTGATCCGGCCAGCGCGACGCTCAGCGGTCCAAGGAACTCGATGGTCACCGCCATGCCCAGCGGAATCCGGTCGATCGCCTCGTAGAACGAGAGGTTCATCAGCGCGAGCACCGCGCCGTAGCCGAGGACCACCGGCAACGCACGACGCGCCACCCGCAGCGACGAGCGCCAGATCACCAGCAGGACGATGCCGGCGAAGACCAGCCGCAGCGTGACCGCCCCAGCCGCGCCGGTCGCCGCGAACAACTGCTTCGCCACCGCCGCGCCGACCTGCACGCTGACGATGCCCGTCAGCACCAGCGCCGTCGGCGGGACGCCACCGAGCCCATGGGCGGCGACCGATCGCCAGATCGACACCGGCCTCGCGCCGCGCACCCTCCGCTCGAAGTCGATCGCAACCACGCCACACCTCCGTCTCGGCAAGACCTTCGGACACACAACCACGCCGGTATGACACGACCGCCGGTCGGTAAGGCATCTGATCGAGATTCCGCGGTTTGCCTCCGTCGAACCCGTGGGGGAGTGACTATCTAGTTATCGCGCCGGTGCGCGGCCGGCGTCCGTTCGACGAAGAGCGACACACGACCGATAGGACCACCTCGCATGCGAAAAGGAGTTGCCGCGACAGCGGCGGCGATCGGAACAGGCGCGGCAGTCGCGCTGGCTTGCCCTTCCCTGGCCGGAGCCACGGTGACCCAGGTAGGGATGTATCCCGGCATCAATTACGGCTTGGCGACGAACTACGGGACGGGCTGCACCCACACCGCGCGAGCCACGGTGACCGACACCGTCGCACCGGTGACTTTCTACGACAACGGCATTCCGTTCGGCGTGGTGCGGCCGTCCGGCGGCGTCGCGCTGATCGACTGGGTGCCCGCCACACCGGGCCCGCACACCGTCAGCGCGGTGCAGGAGCCGTACGCGCCGTATGTGGCGAGTATCGACCTGCGGGTCGGTGAAGGCGTCCACCTCGGGTATGCGTGCATCGTCAGCGGCGGTTGACCGGTTCGCCGCGCCGGTAGGGCCGCAACCGGCGATGCCGAGCTCGATCTTTTCGTCCGGAAAGGAACTGAGCATGCGAAGCAACGGGCCGATCGTGGTCGGTGTGGACGGCTCCGCCGGATCGTCGGCGGCGGTCGCGTGGGGCGCACAGGCCGCCGCGCAGCATCGGGCGCCACTGCGTCTGGTGCACGTGCTCGACCCGGTCGCCGACTACGGGCCCGGCGTCACCGAACCGCTCACCAGCACCGACTACACCCGGCTGGAGGGGCACGGACGCTGGGTGCTCGACACCGCGACCGAAGAGGCGCGGATCGCGGTCAGGGCGCTGCGCGACATCGAGATCGCCACCGAGATGGTGTACGAGCCGGTCGGTCCGGCGCTGCTCGATCGCACCGGCGGAGCGCGGATGATGGTGGTCGGCACCCGCGAACGCGGAACCGTGAGGCGCGCGCTGCTCGGCTCGGTCAGCGCGGCGCTCGCGCGCCGGGCGCGTTGCCCGCTGGTCGTGGTCCGGGAGGGCGCGCCGCTCACCGAGGAGGCCAGGAAGCAGCTGATCGTGGTCGGGGTGGACGGCACGCAGATCAGCGAACCCGCCATCGAAGCGGCGCTGCACGAGGCCTCGGCGCGAGATGCGCCCCTGCTGGCCCTGCACGTGTGGACCGGCGCCGAAGTGCCGTCGGTGAGCGCGGAGCTCGCGGTGGACACCGAGAAGCAGATCGTGCTCGCGGAGAGCCTCGCCGGATGGCAGGAGCGTTTTCCCGATGTCGAGATCCGCCGCGAGATCGTGACCGACCGGCCCGAGCGCTGCCTGCTCGAACGGTCCGGACAGGCCCAGCTGCTCGTGGTGGGCAGCCGGGGCAGGGGCGGGTTCGCCGGCATGCTGCTCGGCTCGACCAGTCAGTCGCTGCTGCTGTCGGTGGCGTGCCCGATCATGATCGTCCGCGACCTCTCGATGGAAGTCCGCCACCTGCCCGACTGAGCGTCACGCTCCGGTCGTAGAACCCGGCCGGACGATCATCAGAACGGTGACCGCCGCCCACAGCAGATTGAAGACCCCGGTGTCCATGGCGAGACGGCGGATCAGCGCCGGGGTGGTCCCGGTGAGGTCGGCCAGGATCTTCTGCTGTCCCGGCAGCACGAGCAGTGCGAGCACGCCCGCGGCGGCCGTGGTCAACCCGATCGACACGATCAGCCAGGCGTCGCCGAGCACGCCGAGACTGAGGGCGGTGAGCACGCCGAACGCCGGGACCAGCACACCGAGCAGTGCGTAGACCCGGCAGATGCGGTGCAGCGTGCCGAGCACGGCGGGGCTGTGGTCGGCCCCCGAAGGGGTCAGGGCACGGCGGGTGGTGGCCGGAAACATGCTGGCAGCCACCGTCACGGGTCCGACGGCGATGATCACGGCGAGCACGTGGACCGAGAGCAGGAACTTCGTCACGGCGGTCGACACTAACCAGTGTCGGGCGCGCGAGGAATTGGCGAAAGTGCCATATACCGCCGGATTATCGCCACCCACTGTGAAATGCGGAGTCCTTGCGAGACCCAGGTGAACCGCGTTGGCTGGAATCGACTGGACTACTACACTATTGCCATGCACACCGTGGTCGTACTCGCGCTGGACCAGGTGATCTCGTTCGATCTGGCCACGCCGGTGGAGGTGTTCGGCCGCACCTGCCTGCCCGACGGCCGCCCCGCCTATCGCGTGCTGGTCTGCGCGTGCGCGCCGACGGTCGACGCCGGAGTGTTCACCCTGCGAGCGTCCCGCGGTCTCGACGCGCTGGCCGAGGCCGACACGATCGTGCTGCCCGGCTGCGCCGATGTGGGCCTTCCGGTGCCGGACGAGGTGATCGACGCGCTGCGCCGGGCCGCCGCCGCGGGCACCCGCATCGCGTCGATCTGTTCCGGCGCCTTCATCCTGGCGGCGACCGGATTGCTGAACGGTCATCGCGCGACCACGCACTGGCTCGCCGCCGCCGAACTCGCCGCCCGTTACCCGGACATCGAGGTGGACCCCGGCGTGTTGTACGTGGACAACGGCTCGCTGCTCACCTCGGCGGGCGCCGCCGCCGGAATCGACCTGTGCCTGCACATGATCCGCCGCGACTACGGCTCGGCGGTCGCGGCGGACGCGGCCAGGAAGTCGGTCGTGCCACTGGAACGGGAAGGCGGACAGGCGCAGTTCATCGTGCACGATCAGCCGCCGACGCCGCGCGGCTCGGCGCTGGAGCCGGTGCTGCGCTGGATCCAGGACAACTCCGCGCGCGATCTCACCCTCGACGACATCGCCGCGCAGGCCGGGATGAGCACCCGCACGCTCAACCGCCGGTTTCGCGAACACACCGGAACCACTCCGCTGCAATGGCTGCTGCGCGCCCGCATCCGGCAGGCTCAGCATCTGCTCGAAGCCACCAGCCACCCGGTCGATCGGATCGCGGGCCAGGTCGGGTTCGGGTCGCCGACCGCGTTCCGTGACCGCTTCAAGCGAGTGGTCGGGACGAGCCCGCACAGCTACCGTGCGGCGTTCCACGGTTCCGGCGCGAACCGATAGGCGTGTCGAGCCGACCGATGAGTTCCCGCGCGTCGTCCCGTCGGATCAAGCGACCACCTTCGTAACACGATCCGGGAGCAACGCACATGAGGAAGATCACCGCTGGTCTGTTCATCGCCGTCGACGGCGTGGTCGAAGACCCGCAGGACTGGCATTTCCCGTACTTCGACGACGCCATGGGCGCGGCCGTCGACGCCCAGCTCGGCGCCGCCGACACCCTGTTGCTCGGCCGCAAGACCTACGAGAGCTTCGCCGGCGCGTGGCCGGAGCGCGAAGCGGCGGGCGGCCCGGACGCGGCGTTCGCGAAGAAACTGGGCGATGCGCGCAAGATCGTGGTGACCCGGCAGCATCTCGAATTCGATTGGCGCAACTCCGAAGTGATCGACGGCGGCCTGATCGAGGCGGTGACGGCGTTGAAGGCCGAGCCGGGCGGGGACATCGGTATGAGCGGCTCGGTCTCGGTCGTCCGTCAATTGCTGGCCGCCGGGCTGCTGGACGAGCTGCATCTGCTGGTGCATCCGATCGCGGTCGGCAAGGGCGAGCGCCTGTTCCAGGACGGCGCGCCCACCGTCGCGCTGCGCCTGCTGTCGTCGGCCACCTTCGACACCGGTGTGCTGCATCTGGTCTACACCCGCGACGACGCCGCGCAGGCCGGGACCTACGAGGACGCGAAAGTGCATCTGTCCCAAGCAGTCCGGTAGGACTTCAGTGGCCGAGCGCCTTCGCGACGATGCCGCCGGTGACCGACTTGACGAGATAACTCGTCGAGTCGTGCGGTGACGCGCCGTTGTCGAAGTGCGGCTCGGTGACCGGAACGACGGCGCCGCCGGAACACGGCGGGAAGAACGGAGCGAGGTCGAGGTGCGCCGCGACGAGATCATCCTCGTCCACCAGGTTGTGCCAGCTCGTCACCGCCTTCGGCACGGCGCTCGGCTGCGGGCGCAGCCGGTCGTACACGACCGTGCGCAGGCCCAGCGGCGAGCCCATGGTCAGCAGCGTCACCGGGTGGCCGGTGCGGTGCAGCGCTTCGTAGGCGACCACGCTGCCCAGCGAGTGCGCGATCACCAGGCGTGTCTCCGGGCCCACCTGGTCGAGCACCTGCCGCTGGGCGTACTCCCGCAACTCGTCGTCGGTGAAGTATCGAGCGACCTGGGACAACGCGGAGATGACGAACTTCTGCGCCAGCCCGAATCCGAACGGCGCGAACCAGCGCAAACGCATCAGCGCGTTCAAAGCCGGCCGCAGCCGCGCTTGCGTTCCCTGCGCCACCGCGTCCGGCGGCGGTGGGGTGCCCAGGCGGCGGGCCGTCGCTCGATCGCGCTGGTCACCGGCGTGTTCCACGGCCGTGGCGAGCCATGCGGCCGCGAGTTGCTCCATCAGATCCCGTTGCGCGTCGTCGAGTTCGGCACCCGTGCCCTGCGCGCCCTCGATCAGGAACCGATCGCCGTAGAAGGCCATGCGGGTGGACAGGTCGCCGGGAGCGCCGTTGCGCCACAAGCGGTCAGCCAATTCCGGTGCGCCGTGGTTGCGGACGCCTCCCGCGAGCCCCGGCAGCCAGCGCGCCTCCAGCGTGTCGGCCGATTCCTGTTCCTGCGCGATGCCGTGTACGAGGACGATCGTCGCCAATGTCCCACCCCTTTCGTTCCCCGGTGCCGGGAACAGTGTCCCTCATCCGGGGCGAGATCGGCAGCCGGGATCATCGTCCGGATCGGTTGCGCGCCCGGATCGCTTTGCCCAGTGGCGCAATCGAATTGACGAGCCCGAACAGCACTCGCTCGGCGATCGAGTGCTGCGGGGGCAGGACGGCGAGTTGGCGGGCGAGTTCCAGTCCGTTGACGATCGCGGTGTTCGACTCGATCAGTCCCTCGCGCACGACGAACACATCGGTGCCGAGCAAGTCGAGCTGTCTTCCGTTGGGGGCCAACCCGATCAGCGGCGCGGTGCCGTCGAACCGGCCGCGCATGCGCCAGTGCACCACGGCACGCTCGTCTTGCGCGGTGACCGAGAGGATGTCCACGGTCAGATCGGGGACCGCGGCGTGCACGTCGCGGAAGAAGGTCACGATCTCGCCCGGAGCGCGCAGATCGGCGACGCCGACGAACACGTCACGCGCACCGGGCCGCCAGCAGCCGGCGACGGTGGGCCAGTCCTGCGCGCCGATCGCCTCGACATAACGACGCGCCACCGCGCCCGGCTCGTCTGATTCGGTCAACGGGAATCCTTTCGTCGGGAAACGGCGGGTGCGTCCATCACGGCAGCGATTGACACGCGCCGGGCACAATGAGAGTCTGATTCTTTCTTCGTCTCACAGATTTTCGGCGGAGGGGTCGACGATGACCGGGTCCGAAGGGCGCGCAGCGGGCAAGACCGTGCGTATCGCGATAGTGACCTATCCGGGGATGACCGCGCTCGACGCGATCGGCCCGTACGAGGTGCTGCGTTTCGCGCCGGGGGTGGAGATCCGGTTCGTCTGGCACGAGCCGGGACCGATCACCACCGACAGCGGGGTGCTGGTGCTGGGCGCCACGCACTCGTTCGACGAGACGCCGACGCCCGACATCCTGCTCGTCCCCGGTGGACCCGGCTCGACGGTCGCCGCGGTCGACGACGCGCTGCTGGCCTGGTTGCGGCGAGCGCACCAGAGCACGCTGTGGACGACCTCGGTGTGCACGGGCTCGCTGGTACTGGCGGCCGCAGGACTGCTGCACGGACGGCCCGCCACGACGCACTGGCTGGCACAGTCGGCATTGCGCGCCCTCGGCGCCGACGCTCGCCCGGACGAACGGGTGGTGCGCGACGGGAAGACGGTCACGGCCGCGGGCGTCTCCGCGGGCATCGACCTGGCGCTGTGGCTGGTGGGAGAGATCTTCGGGGAGCAGCAGGCGCAGACCGCTCAATTGATCATCGAGTACGACCCGCAGCCGCCTTACGACGCCGGTCATGTCGGCAAAGCCTCGCGCGCCGTGCGGCTGGCCGCCACCGCCCAACAGGCCAGGACCGTGGTCGAGCCGGGCAACCTCGCGGAATTCGCCAGGTTGTCGGCCGCCGTGCCGCAGTTGGCGTGGCGTAGCGCGATTCGTCGGGCGCGCGAACGCGGGAAGGTCTTCAGGCGTCCCGCCATTTGATCGAGCAACCCATGCTCGGGCGGTGCGGTTCGGGTGCGGGTTCGCCCGCCAGCACGGCTTCGACGGCCGTGCGCAAGTCGTTTCCGGTCAGCGGTTTGCCGTTCCCGGGTGTCGATTCGTCGAAGGCGCCGCGGTAAGCGAGCCGGAGGTTCGCGTCGTAGAGGAAGAAATCGGGGGTGCACGCCGCGCGGAAGGCCCGGCCCACGTGCTGTTCCTCGTCGACGAGGTAGGGAAAGGTCCAGCCGGCGCGGATCGCTTGGTCGCGCAGTCGCAGCGGGGCGTCGTCCGGGTAGGCGGTC
Source organism: Nocardia sp. NPDC019323 (assembly GCF_044389845.1). Classification (NCBI taxonomy): domain Bacteria; kingdom Bacillati; phylum Actinomycetota; class Actinomycetes; order Mycobacteriales; family Nocardiaceae; genus Nocardia; species Nocardia sp. NPDC019323. The sequence goes on along the minus strand of NZ_JBIRYN010000001.1, from coordinate 1,378,656 downwards.
GCGTCGTTGGTGCAGATCGCCACGGTCGGCATGGACGGCAGCGAGTCGACCAGTTCGCCGAGCGCCGCCTCGATGTGCTTGACGTACGGGCAGTGATTGCATGCGAAGACGACCAGCAGACCCGGGCCGTCGGCGAAGTCGTCGCGGGAGTAGATCCGCTGGTCGAGATCGGGCAGCGAGAAGCCGGGTAGCGGTGTACCGATGGGAACCATGTGGGAGGTATGCGCCATGGTGTGCCTTCCGTCGGGATCGCAGAGGACAGCGGCAGCCTAACCCCGTGTCGTCCGATTCGTCGGAAATACGCCGATGGGCCGTCAGTCGGCGTGGCGGGCGCCGGCCAGATCGGCCGGGTCGGTGTTCGCTCCGCACAGCACCACGCACATCCGCTCGCCGGGTGGGGGCCGGAACGCGGGCTCGTCGCCGCGCAGCGCCGCCAGCGCGGTCGCCGCGGCGTGCTCGACAGCGAGGCGGCGCCGCGCCCACAACTCGCGGCGCGCCGCGACAATCGCGTCCTCCTCGACCAGCACCGATGTCACGTCGTAACGCCGTGCGGCGGTCAGCGCCAGCTCCGTGGCGCGCCGGGCGCCGAGCGAGTCGGCGGCGACCGAGTCGACCTCCACGTCCACCACCTGCCCGGCCGCGATCGCAGCGTGCAACGCGCGGCAACGGACGGGTTCGACGGCGACGGTCCGGACGCCGTAGTGGTCGGCGGCCGTGGCGACACCCGCGAACAGCCCGCCGCCGCCGACGGCGACCACGACGGCGCTCAGGTCGGGAATGCGCTCGTGGATCTCCGTCATCAGCGTGCCTGCGCCGGCCGCGATCAGCGGGTTGTCGTAGGCGTGGGAGAGCAGGGCCCCGGTGGCGTCGGCGAACTCGCGACTGGCCGCGAGCGCGTCGGCGTACTGCGTTCCCACCAGACGGACGTCTGCGCCATAGGAGAGCAACCGGTCCACTTTGACCCGCGGCGCGGTGGTGGGCAGGAACACCGTGGCGGGGATGCCCTGGTTGCGGGCCGCCCACGCACACGCGAGTCCGGCATTGCCGCCGGAGGCGATCGTCACGCCGACCCGGGGGAGCGTGCCGTTCTCGCGGTGCGCGAGCAAGAAGTTGAGCGCTCCGCGCGCTTTGAAGCTGCCGGTGTGCTGGAGGAACTCCAGCGCGAACCACAACTCGCCCGTGTGGTCGGCCTGCGCCACGGCCACCGGCCTGATCTGCCCGGCCACCCGCGCGGCGGCGGCCTTGACGTCGCTGTGGGTCAGTTCCATCGGATTCCCGCCTGTCGTGCCGCTCAGTGCTCGCGGCGGTGCGGGACGAACTCCAAGGTGAGCAGCGCGGCGGCGGCGATCACCACTTCGCGCCAGCGGATCAACGCGTACCGCTGCTCCGACAGCGCGTGGAACTTCCGCAGGAAGCGGTAGAGCGATTCCAGCCGGATCAGCGGATCCGCGAGGTGCACCAGCAGGTAGAACAGCGTGGCCGTGCGCGATTTGTCCTTCTCGGCGAACAGTTCGGGGAACGGGGCGAAAGCCAGCGAGATCCGGTGGATGTCGTGCGCCGCGGCATAGTCGACCAGATCGACGATCATGCGTTCGTCCAGGCCGTTGGGTGCGTCTCTGCGCCGCCACGGCACGTCGAGGCTCAGTTCCCTTCCCCGCCCCGAAACGCCGTAGCGCTGGAAGCCGACCGGGTTGCCGTCGGCGTCGCTGGCGATCACCACCAGCATGTTGGGGTTCCGCCCGTCGAGCAGATGGTCGAGGATCATCGAGAAGCCGCGGGTCTGCCTGCCCCGCCGCCATTCGTCGACGATGGCGAGCAACTCTTCGCGCCGCTGCTCGGTGAGCGCCGACTCGTACACCACCTCGGTGGTGACGCCGAAATTCTTGGTGCGGCTCACGGCTTGGCGCAGGTTGCGGAACTTGCGTCCGACCAGGTTGAACTCGTCCACGTCGAGCACCACGTCGCGGCCGATCGGGACCGCGCGCAGCCCGCGATGCTCCAGCGCCCACACCTGCCACAGCTCCGCCAGTTCCGGGCTCGCGCCGAGCACGGCGACGCGCCAGCCCTGGTTGACGGCGAAGTCGGAGAACGCGGCGACCAGTTCGGGGAAAGCCGCGCGATCGCCGATCGGGTCGCCGGCCACGGCGGCGATGCCGAAGCGGGCGCGATAGCCGATCGCGGCGGTCGAGGACGCGTTGAAGAAGTAGGTCTTGGCCGAGTGCAAGGCGAACGGCGCCAGTGGATCGCCTTCGGTGCGGCCGACCAGCTCGGCCACCCGGTACAGCTGATCGGGCTGCGGTTTGCTGGATATGGGCAGCACCAGCACGAAGCCGGTGGCGGCCAGCAGCACGAAACCGGCGTCCGGATGCTCGGCGCGGTAGGCCACATGCGCGACGGCGAGCACCAGCACCGCGGCGGTGAGATGCGGAAGCGTGATCGGCCTGCGCAGATGCAGCCCGCGCGCGACGAACACCCCGGACAGCGCGAGCGCGACGAACCACCCGTGGTCGACGGTCTCGTCGGAGGTGACGTTGGATTCGTAGGCCAGGATCACCGCGATCAGCAGTGCCAACGTGATCAGCATGGCGCGCGTGGCGGGTGTCGTGGTGAACGCGGCTTCCCGGTAGCCGCTGAGGGTGGCGGCGCGCAACGTGCGCGCGCTGGAGGTTCCCTGGCCGTCAGGCACGACGGGGCTCCGCCCTGCCTTCGCGTTCTGATGCCCACGACAGTTTCGCCATGGTGGCCCTCCAGATGATCGCCTACCGACACACTATGCGCCCGGGCGGTCTCGAGGAAATGCCTTTTCGAAACCGGCCGGTTGCTGGCGTGGCGCGAACCGGACCGGAGGCAGGCCCCGCCACGCAGGCGCAAACATCGGATGAACTCGTTTTATTCCCTCGTCGCCCGAAACGAGCGATCGAGCAGCGCGACGAGCTCGCGCAGCTGCCGTTCGCAGGCGTCCTCGTGGGATGCCGCCGTGATGGCCGCCGCCTCCTGATGCGGGGTCTCGGCGGCCGGATGGCCGCCGTGAAAACTCGCCGCCGCGGCGATCCGGTCGCCGAAGGCTGCCGCCGTGCGCAGCGCGAGCCGCCGGCATAGCCGCCAGCGGGCTTGGCGCGACGAACGCTGAGCCCGCCAGCCGGTCGAGGTAGGCGTGCGCGTCCTCGATCGCCCGCCGGGGCGTGTGCGCCTCGCGCATCGGCCGAGCGCCGGGAAGAACGCAGCGCATGCGCCCAAGTCTCCGAGTTCGGGCGTTGGCAGCGGCTGGTGCGCCGCACCGAAGAAACCCTCGGCTGCAGAACGATTGCTCGAACGTGCACGGCACCCGATCGGAGTGAATCGACAATTCAACCCTATTTCTTTCTGTACGGCGTGGATTCAAGAGATTGCGGTCCAATTGCCGGTTCTTCGGCGTGTATCCGAGATTTTCCGCTGACCCGTTGTCATGCTCAGTGCCTGGCTGATCCGAACCAACCGCCTGTCGAGTGGGCGCGACGAGAGGTCCGACTGTGAAATTGAGCTGGATGGCGATTACCGCGCTGGTCGCCGCCGCCGTATGCGGTTGTTCCGACGACCCGGGGGAGGGTGCGGCGGCGACCTCGACGAATGCCGCTGCCGCGCCGAGCGCTGCGGCGACGACGGCCGCGGCGCGCGACGACGACGCGGCCAACGGCGGTCTGCGAATTTTGCTGGGAGAAGCGAAGAAAGTGCCGGTGCCCGCCGATGTGGTGCTGGATATCCGGGCTCCCGCCGCGTGGGGACAGGCCGCCAGTGGCATTCGCTGCACGGTCACCGACAGTTCCGGTCGGAATGAAGATCTGCGCTCGTCGGACGCGAAGAAGACCGAGGCGTTCGGCGGGACGGATTGGGTGACGGTGTGGACGTTCTCCTCCGTCCCGAACACCGACGTCACCGTGGCTTGCCGGGATCCGGAATCGAAGATCGCCGCCGCGCAGCGTGATCCGTATCTGCGCGTCGTGCCGCGCGCCATCGTTCCGATCGCGCCGCCGCAGCGCTGACCCGCGCTCGGTGACCGCCGCTCAGGCGGCGCGCACAGTGACCGGCCGGTAGACGCGGGACGCGAGAGCCTGCAGCACCATCAGGCGGGTCAGCTGGTTGCGCAACCAGATGTGGCCGCCGGTGGCCGGGATCAGCATGGAACTGCTCGCCCGCACCGAACGCTGGGCCCGCACCACGTTCGGACGCAGGATTCGCTCGTAGCGGCGGAAGGCGATCCGGTGGTCGCCGCCCGCCGCGGCCAGCTCGGTCGCGAGCAGATGCGCGCCCTCGATGGCCAGCGCCGCGCCCGCTCCGGACAGCAGCGTCGCGCAGTAGCCTGCGTCGCCGACCAGCGCGACGCGCCCGTTCGACCAGGCCGGGATGCGGACCTGGCTCACCGCGTCGAAATAGAAGCCGTCGTCGGCGGTGGCCTGGTCGAGCAGCGCGGGCACCTGCCAGGCTCGATCGTCGAAATGCCGGCGCAGCAGAGCTTTCTGAGCATCCTGGTCGCGATGATCGACATCGAGGACACGGTCCTCCCGGAAGGCGAAGAACGCCGTCGCGGTGTCATGGGCCCCCGACCGGTAGACGCCCGCCACCTTCCCCGGCGTGTTGTAGAGGGTGACCGAGTGCGGACGTCCGAGTTCGGCGTCGATACGCGCGGTGGCGAAGTACACGCCGAGGTGGTGCAACGCGTCGGGCTCCGGCATGACGGCCAGATTCCTGGTCCCCGAATGCAATCCGTCGGCGCCGAGGACGAGGTCGTATTCGGCCTGCTTACCGCTGTCGAAGGTCACCTCGACGCCGCCGGGGTGCTGGGTGATCGCGGCGATCGAATCGCCGAAGGAGTACTCGACGTCGTCGGCGGTCGCCTCGTACAGCACCTGGGCCAGGTCGCCGCGCATGATCTCGATGTCGCCCTCGGCGTTGAAGGTGCTCGTGCTGATGCCGGCGACCCGGCGGTCGGCGGCATCAACGAAGGTCAGCTCGCGGATGTCGGTGGCGCGTTCGCGCAGTCGCGGCAGCACGCCCATGCGCTCGGCGATCCGCACCGCATCGGCGCGGATGTCGACGCCGTTGCCGCCCGCGCGCAGCGCAGGGCTGCGCTCGACGACGGTGGGGCGGAAGCCGTTGCGCACCAGCCAGTAGGCGAGCGTCGGTCCGGCGATGCTCGCGCCGGAGATGAGGATGCGGGGTTCGTGCGCCATGAGCGCCTCCTTAGTTGACTGACCGTTGGTCAGTCACGAATGTAAGCCACTGACCATCGGTCAGTCAACGAGTAGGATCTGGACCGTGAGCGACGAGACGACCACCCGGGCGCGCATCCTCGAGGTGGCCATGGACCTGTTCGGGACGCACGGCTACCACCGCACCTCGGTCCGCGCGATCGCCGAGCAGTTGGGCATCTCCAAGGCGGGCGTGCTGTACCACTACCCGAGCAAATACGACATCCTCGCCGGCTTGGCCGAACCGTTGCTGGAGGCCATGGAGCGCACCATCGCCGAGGCGGCCGATCCGGATCCGTGCGAGGCCCGCCGTCGCGTGGTGGAAGGGTTGCTCGATGTGTTCCTCGCGCACCGCTACCTGCTCCGGCTCAACGTCAGGGACTTGGCGCTGGCCGCTCCCGGGACGATTTTCGACCGGTTCAGCAAGGCCATGATGCAGGCGAACATCCTGGTGGCCGGCCCGGACGCCACCTTCGCCGAACGGGTGAGGGCCACCCAGGCGGTGGCGGGGCTCAGCGACCCTGTGGTGCTGTATGCCGAGGCTCCGGTCGAACAGCTGCGCGCGGAGGTGCTGGAAGGAGTGCGGCTGTTGTTGGCGCCTGCGGACCGGACGTCGCCGGTGTCCGGGACGAGGGGCAGGCCCGCCGCAATGACCGCCGAGCGGATCGAACTCGCCCGCCGGATGCGCGACGCGGAGCGCCGCAGCGTGCCCGAGATCGCCCGGGAGCTGGGTGTCTCCCGGGCGACGCTGTACCGCTATCTCAAATAGTCAGTCTTATTGAGACAATATTTTTGAGACGCGCCCGCTGTTGTCGGCGGTGCGGAGTAGCGTCGGCCCCATGGACGACGCCGCCTACCGCGAGCGGCCGTCGCGGTACGCGGGCGCCGTGTTGTGGACCAAGACCGTCGACGGCCCCGGACTGCCGGTGCTGCCCGACGGCTGCATGGATCTGATCTGGATGAACGGCCGGTTGATCGTCGCAGGGTCGGACACCAAGGCTCACCACCCGGGCGGATCGCCTGGTGATCACTACGTGGGCGTCCGGTTCTTTCCCGGTACCGCGCCCGCGTTGCTCGGCATCCCGGCGCGCGAGTTGCGCGATCGGCGCGTCGATCTGGCCCAGCTGTGGCCGTCGGCGGTGGTCCGGTCGCTGGTGGACCGGATGGCAGGCGCCGGTGACCAGGCGGCGGCGCTGGAACAGATCGTGCGGTGGCGCGCGGCCGAGACCGAACCGGCCGATCCGCTCCTGCGGAAGGTGGTCGGCGCACTCGACGCCGGATGGCCGGTGGCGGCGGTCGCCGACGCGGCCGGGCTGGGTGAGCGGACCCTGCGCCGCCGCTGCCTGGACGCCTTCGGCTATGGCCCGAAAACCCTCGCGAGGGTGCTGCGCATGCAACGCGCGCTGGCCACGGCGCGCAGCGGCGTGTCACTCGCCGAGACCGCGACGCGCACCGGGTTCGCCGACCAGGCGCACCTGTCCCGCGAGGTGCGCGCCCTGGCCGGTATACCGCTGGGAAGGTTGCTCGCTCGGTCCTAGCGAGCGGCGTACAGGTCGACGCCGTTGCCGTCCGGGTCGTGCACGACCGCGTAGCGCTGACCCCAGAACGCGTCCCAGGGCTTCAATTCGCCGTGGTAGCCGGCGTCGACGAGTGCGGCGTAGACGGCGTCCACCTCCGCGGGATCGGCGCAGCGGAAGGCGATGCCGAGACGGCCCCCGCCGCTCGGCGGCGTCCACTCGGTGTGGAACGACCGGATGACGGCTTCGGTGTCCAGCGTGAGCCGCATGCCGTTGGGCAGCGCCGCCTCGGCGTGCCCTTCCTGCTCGGAGCCTTCGGGGAAGTCGAGACCGAGGCGGCGGTAGAAGGCCACGGAAGCGGCCATATCGCGGACGACGATGCCGATCACGTCGAGTTGGGGTGTCATGCCGGCAGCGTAGGCAGCGGCGCGCCGACGCGTCTTGAACGAATCGGACAGCGCCTATCGCGCGGGCGCGGGAACCAGTTCGGCGATGAGATTCTCCACCAGGATGCGGATGCGGTCGCGGATCGTGCGCACCACGTCGATGGTCTGGTCGGCCGGGTCGGGCAGCATCCAATCGCGGTAGCTGATGCCGGGGAAGAACGGGCAGGCGTCGCCCGCGCCCATGGTGACCACCACGTCGGAGATGCCGATCGCGTCCATGGTGAGCGGCTTCGGAGTGTGGCCGGAGATATCGATGCCGATCTCGGCCATGGCGTCCACCACCGTGGCGTTCAGGGTCTCGGCCGGTGCGCTGCCCGCCGATCGCACATCGAACCGGTGACCAGCCAGGGCGGTGAGGAACCCGGCGGCCATTTGCGAACGGCCCGCGTTGTGTTCGCAGACGAACAGCACACTGGGCTTGTGGGACATGGGAACGCCTTTCGATGTGCAAGGTGGAGCATAAGTGTGCTGGCTGCCGGACCGGCCGCCCGGCTTGGTGAGCCGAAACGCTTTCTGAGCGTATGAGATACGTATACCAGCGCGCCGCTAATCGTTACGGCGCGCCGTGCCGTCGCGCGCGCGGGCGTACGGCTGTCGCAGGCCAGCGGGCGTAATCCGCTGTCACGCAGCGGCTGTGCGCCGGAGCCGACCGGGCGGCAACGCGCAGTGTTCCCCCGGGGTGATGCACCGGAAGACTTCGTCGAAGGCCTGCGACGTTCGGAGCCCTCGTCGGCCGCCGGTATCCGGCCGCACGATCGATCCGGCCGCACAAGGGCACGCGGGCATCAACCGGTCGCAACTGATCCGCGGATCGACGCGCATACGACATCGCATCGCGAAACGCGCCTCGTCTTCCGCCACCGACACCAGCACCCCGGTCGATGCGAATCGGCCGGGGTGCTGGCGTGAATCAGTGGAACGTCATAGGCGGCTGGAATCGCTCCTGCCGCGCGGCCCATGTCCGCCGCGGACGGATGCGGCGAAGGGGGATCAGATCGGACGCAGGTCGATCATCTTGCGCAGCCGCTGCCGGTCGCGCTCGAGGCGGCGGGCTTCATAGGCGATCGGGAAGTAGCGCAACCGCTCCGGCAGCAGCGGAACCAGCCGCGCGATCAGCCAGCCGAGCACGCGCAGCTTGCGCTCGTCGGCCGCGGTCCAGGTCAGGCCGAGCTTCTGGCGCGCCACCTCCGGCGTGGTGCCGACCGTCACGAAGTACTGCAGCCAGCCGATCGGCGCCACCGCCGCTTTCCAGACCGGACGCAGCACGCGCGGCAGCTGCTTCGGCGGTGCGACGGAGCGGATCACCCGCAGGTAGTCGCGCGCGGTGTCGGTGGCAACCAGATGGTTCGCGACGGTGTCCTCGAAGAACTTCTCGAATTCGGCGTAATTGGCCGGGATCTCCTTGGGCGCCACCGAGAAGTTGCGCAGCAGCTGCAGCGTCTCCTGGAAGTACGCTTCCTTGTCCGCCGCGGTGAGCGGGCGCTTGGCGAAGTACTTGGCGCTCTCGGTGAAGGCGAAGGTTCCGGTGTGCAGCACCCAGGCCCACGGGGCGCTGGACAGGGCGGTGTGGCGCACGCCGTTGGCGTCGGTGGTGTTCAGCGACGCGTGCAGCTCCCGCAGGCGATCGGCCTCCGCGAGCGCCTCGTCGCCGCCGTAGACCCACATCATCACCGATGCCAGGCTGCGCGTGGCACGGCCCATCGGGTCGGTGCGGAAGGTGGAGAACTCGTCCACCACCGCGGAGATGGTCGGTTCCATGGTTTGCAGCAGGAAGGCCGAGCCCGCGGTGAGGGAGAACGTGATCAGACCGGTCTGTTCCCACATCTGGGTTCCCGGTTCGATCGGGCGGCGGGGCGGCAGCGTTCGCGCGCCGGTGGTTGAGCGTGCGACGGACGCGGTCATCGTGATCTCCCTTGATCGGCCTGGCTCATACAATGAGATGATAACCCTAACAATCTCTCATCGTCTATCCGTGGCCGACGATCTCGTCACCGTCCTAGGCTGTGCAGACATGACGACCGATTGGCGCAGTCGTACCGGCCGGATCGGAGTGCTCACCGGCGCCGGCATCTCCACCGATTCCGGCATTCCCGACTTCCGCGGCCCGCGCGGGGTGTGGACGAAGGATCCCATCGCCGAATTGCTCTCGACCTACCAGAACTATGTGGCCGACCCCGGCCTGCGGGAACGCGCCTGGCTCGCGCGCCGCGACAATCCGGCCTGGCAGGCCGTCCCCAACGCGGCGCACAACGCGCTCGCCGACTTGGAACGGGCCGGGCGGACGGTCACCATCATCACCCAGAACATCGATCGTCTGCATCAGCGGGCGGGGTCTTCGCCGGATCGGGTGATCGAGATCCACGGCAACATGTTCGAGGTGGTCTGCGTCGAATGCGACTACCAGACCTCGATGTCGGCCACCTTGGAGCGAGTGGCCGCGGGCGAGCCGGACCCGCCGTGTCCCGACTGCGGCGGCATCCTCAAGTCCGCCACCGTGATGTTCGGTCAGCAGATGGACCGCCGCACCATGACCAAGGCCGCGCTCACCGCGGAGACGAGTGACATCTTCCTGGCCATCGGGACGTCGCTGCAGGTCGAGCCCGCCGCGTCGATGTGCTCCATCGCCGTGCGCGCCGGCGCGGATCTGGTGATCGTGAACGCCGAGCCGACGCCGTACGACGCCATGGCCACCGAGATCATCCGCGAACCCATCGGCACAGCCGTGCCCCGCCTGGTCGCGGAACTCATCGCCGAACGACCGGAGTGAAGCCGGGCGGCGGGTTCAGCCGACCGGGCCGAGCACCCGGTCGAGGTAGGGATTGGTGAAACGCCCTTTCGGGTCGAAGCGCCGCCGCACCTCGGCGAACCGCTCCCAGTCGGGATAGCGGCCGCGCAGGGTCGCGGCGGTCTGGAAGTGGCGTTTGCCCCAGTGCGGACGGCCGTCGTAGCGGTCGAAAACCGCTTCGCAGGCGCGGAAGTACGGTTCGAATGCCATGCCGCGGTACTGGTGCACCGCGATGTAGCAGGTGTCGCGGCCGTTGGCCGGGGAGAGGAACGCGTCGTCGGGCGCGACCCACCGCACCTCGATGGGCATGGGGGTGTCGAAACGAGTGGACAGTTCCTTGATCTCGCGAATCGCGGCCACGGAATGCTCGCGCGGGATCGCGTACTCCATTTCGGTGAAGCGGATCAGGCGCGGCGACGCGAACACCCGGTAGGAACGGTCCACCTGACGCCGGTAGCTGCCCGCGTAGGCGGCGCCGCGCTGAATCAACGGGAGCAGGCGCGGCTGCCTGCGGCTGAGTCCGCACAGCGCGTCGAACAAGTAGTTGGACAGCAGGATGTCGGTGAACCAGTCCACCGCTTTCGGGCGCGGTCGTTCGGGCAGGGGCACGCGATTGTTGCGCTTGGTCATGGCCAGCGGGCTGTGCGCGAACATGTAGAACTCGAAATGCTCGTTGCGGTCGACGAACGAATCCAGATCGGCGAGCACGTCCTCCACCGGGACCGGGCGCTCGATGCCCTCCAGTACGAAGGACGGCGCCATCCGCAGCGTCACGGCGGTGACGACGCCCAGCGCGCCGATGCCGACCCGCGCGGCCCGCCAACCGTCGGGATCGGTCCGCTCGTTCAGTTCAACCAGCGTTCCGTCGGCTTGCATCAGTTCCACCGAATGCACCGCGGCGGAGAGGTTCTGCAAAGTCGCGCCGGTGCCGTGGGTGGCGGTGGCGATGGCGCCCGCGACGGTCTGCACATCGATGTCGCCCAGGTTCGGGAAGGCGAGACCGTGCTCGTGCAGGGCGGTGCTGGCGGCGTTCAGGGTGATGCCCGCCTCCACCCGGACCAGGCCTGCGGCGCGGTCGACGTCGAGCACGCGGTTCAGCTTCGCCAGGCTCAGCAGCGTGCCGTCGGTCAGGACGGTGTCGGTGAACGAATGGCCGCTGCCCGCGACGCGCACGGTCCGGTCGTCGGCTTCGGCGTCGGCGAGCAGGCCGGCCAGTTCGCCGACGGAGCCCGGGGCGGCGAGGAGTGCGGGCGCGCAGCGTTGATCGCCCGCCCAGTTCACCCACGAATTGGTCATGTGACCAACTTTACGGGAGCGAGCGTGACGCGCGCTACTTACGGTTCGATTTCGCTACCGCTTGCGCCAGCTGCAGGTCAGCTGTTGCTTGGCGTGCTCTACCTCGTCGTCGGTCAGCGGGGGGACGTCGAGATGTCTGCGCGGCGTTTTGTCGTCGCGCACGCCGTTCAGCATGATCGCCATGTACCGCTGCCAGACATCGGGATTCACCGGCTTGGCGAACTCGGCGAGTGCGTCGACCATGTGGACAAGCGCGAAGAAGTCCGAGGGCTCGATGCCGTGGGCGAGCACGCCGGCGTCGCGCGCGCGGGCGCAGATGGCGTGCACCTTCGGTTTGATGCGATCGCGCACGACCGCGAATCGATCGGTCTCGTCGTCTTCGAGTTCCAGCATGACTTCGCTGAATCCGCGGTTCGTGGCCATGTGCCGACACGCGTATTCGAAGAACTCGACGAGTCCGAACCAGGGATCGGGATGCCGGTAGGCGGCGTCGGCCGCGTCGGCGAAATCGTTCAGGTTCTGGTCGAAGACCTCGACGATCAGTTCCTTCTTGTTCGCGAAGCGGCGGTACACCGTGCCGACACCCACACCGGCGCGCTCGGCCACGTCGTCGAGGGTGATCTCGAGTCCGTGGTCGGCGAACAGTTCCCGCGCCGCGGCGATGATCCGCTGCTGATTGCGTGCGGCATCGGCCCGCAGGCGCCGGGGCGGAGAGGCGACCGTGGCGTGATTCACACCGTCATTCTATCAACATCGCGGATTAACCGGAGGCGTTATCTCCGTTATCGTGATAGCTTCTTCGGGTAAGCGGAGGGATGTTCTCCGGATCAACGCTCGAGACAAAGGGTACACATGACTACCGCGATCGACCGCGGGGCACCGGCCCCGGAGCGAACGGGAAGTGGGCGGCGCGGCTCGCACGCCCTGCGCTGGTGGGTGCTCGCCGTCCTCGGCGTCGCCCAGCTCATGGTCGTGCTGGACGCGACCGTGGTGAACATCGCACTGCCCGCCGCGCAGCAGGATCTCGGCTTCAGCGACGGCGACCGCTCCTGGGTGGTCACCGGCTATGCGCTGGCGTTCGGCAGCCTGCTGCTGCTCGGCGGCCGCCTCAGCGACCTGTTCGGCAGGCGCAACACCTTCATCATCGGTTTGGTCGGCTTCGCGCTCGCCTCCGCCGTCGGTGGCGCGGCCACCAGTTTCGAGATGCTCGTCGCGGCCCGCGTCGGACAGGGCGTCTTCGGCGCGCTGCTGGCGCCCGCCGCCCTCTCCCTGCTCACCGTGACCTTCACCGAACCGTCCGAACGGGCGAAGGCGTTCGGCATCTTCGGCGCCGTAGCGGGCACCGGCGGCGCCATCGGGCTGCTGCTCGGCGGCGCGCTGACCGAATGGGCCTCCTGGCGCTGGGTGATGTTCGTGAACCTCGCCTTCGCCGCCGTCGCGCTGGTCGGCGCCGTGCTGTTGCTCGCCAAGCACGCCGGCACCGAGCGGCCCAAGCTCGACATCCCCGGCACGGCCGTGGTGACCGCGGGCCTGTTCGGCATCGTCTACGGGTTCTCGCACGCGGAATCGCACGGGTGGACCAACGGCGTCACCCTCGCGTTCCTGCTCGGCGGCGCGGCGCTGATCGCGGTGTTCGCCTGGCTGGAGACCCGGGTCGCGCACCCGCTGCTTCCGATGCGGATCGTGCTCGACCGGATGCGCGGCACCTCCTACCTGACGGTCTTCGTCATGGGCATCGGGATGTTCGCGATCTTCCTGTTCCTCACCTACTACATGCAGCTGACCCTGGGCTACTCGCCGATCATGACCGGCGTGGCGTTCCTGCCGATGGTCGCCGCCATGGTGGCCTCCTCGACCACCGCCCCGTCGTTGCTGCTGCCGAAGCTCGGCCCGAAGGTCGTGGTCAGCGGTGGGTTCCTGATCGCGGCGGCGGGCATGGCCTGGCTGACCAGGATCGGCTTGGACACCGGCTACGCCAGCCACATCCTGCCCGCCCTGATCCTGCTCGGTCTCGGCCTCGGCGGTGCGATGTCGACCGCCTTCCAGGGCGCCACCTCCGGCGTGCAGCACGAGGACGCGGGCGTGGCATCGGCCATGATCAACACCAGCCAGCAGGTCGGTGGATCGATCGGCACGGCCCTGCTGAGCACGATCGCGGCATCCGCGGCCACCGACTACCTGTCCACCCGTACGCCGGACCCGCTCACCATCGCCCAGTCCGCGATCGAGAGCTACACCACCAGTTTCTGGTGGGCCACGGCGATCTTCGTCGCGGGCGGCATCCTGACGGCGGTGCTCATGCCGAGCGCAGCGCCCGCGCCCGCCGAGGGGGAGCCGGTGCTCGCCCACTGAGCCGAGTGCGGTGGCGCAGGCCCGGTTTCCGGCGCAGCGGCCGCCGTCCCGCGATTCCGTCGCGGGGCGGCGGCCGTCGTCGTTCGCCGAGCCGTGCGACGGCATTCGATCGAAGCGACGCGGCCGCAGCGCGGCCGGAACTGTGCTATGCGATTGCCGATCAGTCGATTAGAGCTGTCCGGTCCGATATGGGAGCAAATCTCTCCGCCGCGCGGATCCCGATCTCGGGACGTGGCGCCGATCATCGCGCACGACACGCGGGGTTCGTCCGCCGCACACGGCAAAGCGCGCCAGAATCACCATCATTGGTGCAAAATACGAGCTAGGTCAGTGTGGCGGGCCTTGCTGGTCGGCGGTCCGCCTTCCGGTTCACGCGGTAGATCTCATGGGATGCTTTGCGACCGGGATCCCGATGATTCCGACCGCTCCGGTGTGGGTAGCCAAGAGGCTGCTGTGCACCCATTCCTGTACCGGCGCACCCGGCGGTCGCACCACCTTCTCCACCCCACCCGCGAGGTTCGTAGACTCCTCGGACCGGGCGCGGCACTTCCCGCCGCGCTCGTCCGCCTCGGGGGGTGGCGGTGGCGTGGCCGGGGCGTCGCAGCCCGGTGCGGGCATGGCACGGTGAGTACCTGGTTCGGCTCGGCGATCGACGGGAACGGCACGACGGAAGGGGGCAGGCATGAGTGGTTCGCAAGCGGGCGCCGCCACGGCGGGACGGTGGCGCCCCGCGGCACGGCTCACCGTGCTGCTCGACGAGGACGACAAATGGCGGCACACGCCCCTGTATCACGAGATCGTGCGCCGGGCCAGGGACGGTGGACTGGCTGGTGCCAGCGTGTGGCGCGGCATCGAGGGATACGGCGCGTCCTCGCATGTGCACACCACCCGGATGCTCGATATCGCCGACCATCTGCCGCTGATGCTGATGCTGGTCGACGAGCCGGAACGCTTGCGCGCCTTCGTCGAGCGGAACGCCGAACTGTTCACCTCGGTCAACGTCACATTGGCGCCGGTGGACCAGTGGCAGGAAGGTGAGCGATGACCAGACCCCGTGGCAAGCCAGGCGACCCGGCCGCAGCACTCGCGGCACCAGCGGAATTCGCCTCGCCGGTGCCGTCGGGCACGGTGGCCGTTAGCATTGTCGGTTCGGCGCGGCTCGGTGATCAGGGCGGCGCGTCGGCGGGTGATCGATCGCTCGCCGCCGCGGAAGCGGGCTTCCGCACCGTGCCGACCACGTTCAGCAGATACGGCGGCGAGACGTTCCGGCTGGCGGCCGAGATGAACGTGGCCGCGGGGTCGGCGGTGACCGGGCGGTCGTGGACATGATCCTGATGACGAGCCGGGCGCAGCCGATACGGAAGGGAGACCCGAGCATGGCCCACGATCGAGCCGGGCGTCCCGCACGTCCCACCGATCTGGAAGACATCGCGCATCTGGTGACGGCGTACTACAGCCGTGTTCCGGACGCGGAGGATCCGGCTCAGCGGGTGACGTTCGGGACGTCGGGACATCGCGGCTCCAGCCTGGACGGCGCGTTCAACGAGGCGCACATCCTCGCGATCACCCAGGCGATCGTGGAATACCGCGCCACCAGGGGCATCACCGGGCCGGTCTATCTGGCCAGGGACACACACGCGCTGTCGGAGCCCGCCTGGACCACCGCGCTCGAGGTGCTCGCCGCCAACGACGTCACGGCGGTGATCGATGCGCGCGACCGCTACACCCCCACGCCCGCGCTCAGTCACGCTGTGCTGCGCCACAATCGGGGCGGCGCCAAGCACCAGGCCGACGGCATCGTGGTCACCCCCTCGCACAACCCGCCCCGCGACGGTGGCTTCAAATACAACCCGCCGCACGGCGGCCCGGCCGACAACACCGCCACCGACGCCATCGCCGCCCGCGCGAACGAACTGCTGCGCGGCGGGCTCACCGGCGTCAAGCGCACCACGCTGGAGCGCGCGCTGGCCACCGGCGTCGAACGCTACGACTACCTCGACCACTACATCGACGACCTGCCCAACGTGCTGAACCTGGACGCGATCCGCGGCGCGGGCATCCGGCTCGGCGCCGACCCGATGGGCGGCGCCAGCGTCGACTATTGGGAGGAGATCGGCCAGCGCTACGACCTCGAACTCGAGGTGGTCAATCCTTTCGTCGACCCCACCTGGCGGTTCATGACGCTCGACAGCGACGGCAAGATCCGGATGGACCCGTCCTCCCGCTACGCGATGGCCTCGCTGATCGCGATCAAGGACGACTACGACATCTCCACCGGCAACGACGCCGACGCCGACCGGCACGGCATCGTCACGCCCGACGGCGGGTTGATGAATCCGAACCACTTCCTCGCGGTGGCCATCGAATACCTGGTCGCCAACCGGATGGGCTGGGACGCGCTGACCAAGATCGGCAAGACCGCGGTGACGTCGTCGATGATCGACCGGGTGGTCTCCGTGCTCGGTCGCGACGTGCACGAGGTGCCGGTGGGATTCAAGTTCTTCGTTCCCGGATTGTTCAGCGGCAGCCTGGCCTTCGGCGGCGAGGAGAGCGCGGGCGCGTCGTTCCTGCGGATGGACGGCACGGTCTGGACCACCGACAAGGACGGCATCCTGCTCGCCCTGCTCGCCGGGGAGATCGCGGCGGTCACCGGCCAGAGCCCGTCGGCGCGCTACGTCGAACTCGAACGCCGCTACGGCAGTCCCGCCTACGCGCGGATCGACGCGTCCGCGACCGCGGAACAGAAAGAGCTGCTCGCGAAGTTGACTCCGGACATGATCACCACGAAGGAGATCGCCGGGGAGCCGGTCACGGCCGTGCTCACCAGGGCGCGGGGCAACGGCGCGCCGCTGGGCGGCCTCAAGGTGACCACCGAGAACGCGTGGTTCGCCGCTCGCCCCTCCGGCACCGAGGACAAGTACAAGATCTACGCGGAGTCGTTCCACGGCCCGGAGCACCTCGCCGAGGTGCAGACGGCCGCGGAGGAATTGGTGGGGCAGGCGCTGTCCGGTGACCGGTAGATCCAAGCCCCTGCCCACCGAGATCTGGGTGCTGGTCGGGGGCGCGTTCGTCATCGCCATCGGGTTCGGCCTCGTCGCCCCGGTGCTGCCGCAGTTCGCGCGCGGTTTCGGCGTCGGCGTGGCGGCCGCTTCGGCGATCGTGTCCGCGTTCGCCCTGATGCGGTTGCTGTTCGCGCCGCTCAGCGGACGGTTGGTGCAACGGCTGGGGGAGCGCTCGGTCTATCTCGGCGGGCTGCTGATCGTCGCGGTGTCCACGGGCGCCAGCGCGTTGGCGCAGAGCTACTGGCAGCTCATGGTGTTGCGGTCGCTCGGCGGCATCGGATCGACCATGTTCACCGTGTCGTCGCTGGCGCTGGTCATCCGGATGTCCCCGCCCGAGCAGCGCGGCCGGGTCTCCGGGTTGTGGTCGACCAGCTTCCTGGTCGGCTCGGTGAGCGGGCCGCTGGTGGGCGGCGGGTTGTCCGGGCTCGGGCTGCGCTGGCCGTTCGTCATCTACGCCGTCGCGTTGCTCGCCGTGAGCGTGGCGGTGCACCTGAGCCTGCGGCATTCGGAACTGGCCGCGCCGGAACCGGCCGGCGGCGTCCGCATGATGTCCTTCCGGGAGGGCTTGGCGCGGCCGGAGTACCGGGCGGTGCTGCTGTCGAACTTCGCCAATGGCGCGGCCGTCTTCGGCGTCCGGATGGCGTTGGTGCCGCTGCTCGTCGTCGAGGTGCTGCGCCAGGCGCCGGGTATGGCCGGTGTCGCGTTGACGGTGTTCGCGGCGGGGAACGTCGCGGTGCTGTTCGCCTCCGGGCGATTGTCCGACCGGTGGGGGCGCAAACCGTTCGTCATCGTCGGCTCGCTGGTGTGCGCGGCGGGAACGGCGGGGCTCGGCCTGGTGACCGACCTGCCGTGGCTGCTCGCCACCTCGTTCCTGGCCGGGCTCGGCTCCGGCATGTTCACGCCCGCCCAGCAAGCGGCCGTCGCCGACATCATCGGCCCCAAGGCGCGCGGCGGCCCGGTGCTGGCCGGCTTCCAGATGGCCGCCGACCTCGGCACCGTCATCGGGCCGGTCGCCGTGGGCGCCCTGGCTCAGCAGGTGTCCTATGAGCTGGCGCTCGGCGTGACCGGCGCGCTGCTGGCCGTGGCGGCGCTCGTCTGGGCCGTCGTCCCCGAGCCGTCGCGGCGGGGGAGTTCCGTTCGATCGGAGATTCCTTCCGACCGGTCCGGCGGAACCGACGACACCGAGCGGCAAGCGGCCGGGATCGATCGGGCGCTGAGCGACGTGTCCGGCGCGCCGGTAGCCGACAGCGCGGTGCCGGTGGTGGCCTCTTCCAGGGCGGCTCCGAGTGGTGACGGCATAGAAGAGGCGCCGCACCCTGGTGGTCCTGAATCGGTGCCCGAGGGCGTCGGGGCCCCGGCGGAGTCCGACGGGCTGGTGCGTCGTGCCCCCGCCGCGCGCGGCGATCGGCCTGGAGTGGCAGCGGATTCCCGGCCGGTGACGCCCGCGCCGGGGACCGCGGTCGTCGATCCGGACGTGGAGAATCCGCCGGGGCGCCCGATGTCTCGCGGTAAACGGCGTCGGCCGGAGCGGCGTGCCCGCCGCAGGCGTTGAGCAGGACGGATCGCCCCGAACGTTCGCGGGAGAGTAGGCGGCGGACGGCGGGGATGTGGCTGCCCAGCCCACGCCGGACAGTGGTCGATGCCGTTCGGCGAACCTGCTCCGGTTCGCGCGGGACGCGGCTGGTGAGGTGGCCAGGCCGGCGCGGGGGTGAGCGCCGGGCTCGGAGGGGTGAATCGGCTGTTGTTGTGAAGTCGGCGCGGGTTGTCGCCGATGTCCCTCGGCGAACCTCCCCCCACATCACACCTGGACGCGGCTGGTAGGCGATGAAGATTGTCGCGGGGGCAGCGCCGGGCTGAGTCGGCTGCTGCCGAGGCAGTGGGGACTCGGCGCGGGCGGTCGCCGCCACCATTTCGTGCGTTGCCCTGCATGGACGCGCGGAGTCTGCGAAGACCGGACTCCTGCTGCTCGGCCGGTGCCGGAACCTAGCTGTGTAGGTGCGCTCGCTGTGGGTGGGCGTGGATCGGATCCGTGGCCCGGCGGTGGGGATGGCGGTTGGTTGCGGCAAAGTGTCCATGTGAGCGAATCGCGTTCGAAGTACACGCCCCGGCCGATGTCCAGTGCGACCACCTATGCGCTCGGTGCGGTCGCTCTCGTGTTGATCGTGTTGATCGTCATCGCGGCGATCCGCTGGGGGCGGGACGACGCGGCCGTCCGGAACGACGGCTACGGGTCGGCGCGCAACGAGACGGTGCACTCGGTGCTCGAGCAGAACGGATCGATTCTGCTCGGCCGCCCGGACGCGAAGAAGACCATCGACATCTTCGAGGACCCGCTGTGCCCCGGCTGCGGCAGCCTGGAGCGCATCTACGGCCAAGAGATCGCGCAGAAGATCGATGAGGGCGCGCTGGCCGTGCGCTATCGCTTGGTGAACTTTCTCGATGCGCGCTCCGGGAGCAAGGATTACTCCACCCGCGCCGTCGCCGCGAACCAGTGTGTGGCCGAGGCGGGTTCGGGACCCGTCTACTCCAAGTTCCACACCGAGCTGTTCACCACCAAGCGCCCCAGTGAAGGCGGCGCCGACCTGAGCAACGAGGAGCTCGCCACGATCGCGGGCGATGCCGGGGCCGCCGAACCCGTCCGGCAATGCATCGCCACCGGAGCCAAGGTCGACGCCGCCCGCGGCAGCGCCATGGCGCAGACGGCGGCGCTCGGCACGGCCTTGGGCGGCTCCGCGGCCACACCCGCGGTCTTCGACGGTACGACCAAGGTCGACACCAACGACGAGAACTGGGTGGTCTCACTCACCCGGTGACCGGCGGACTCCTGCGCTGTTCCCGGCAGGCGACGCTCTCGGTGATTTCCCTCACCAAGCGGGGCTTTCGACACGGCACCGGCTGCCTTCGGCGTCCTGTCGGATCCGATCTAGGCGGACGGAAGGGCCGGGACGCCGACTCCACCAAATCGACGCCCCGGCCCGCTCGACGGCGCGACCCGACATCCCCAGCCCCCGAGATCGCCGCCCGCCGAGCTTTCGGTTGGCCTGGGGCCGGGCGACGGCTCCACCTGCCGCCACCCGGCCCGCGCACTCGACAGCGCGATCCGGCCCCCTGCCCCTAGACCGCGCCTCGAGATGTCTCATCACCTGCTAAGACGTTGTGCCGCTACTCGTTTCGTTTTGCGGCCGCCCCGCCAGCGTGCCGACCGATCGCCACCGCGATCCGGCGTCAGGTACATCCGTCTCGCGCCAGGCGACCGCTGGACACTCGGAAACGAACAAACCAGCAACCCCATCTGCTCTGCTCGATCCCGAGCGTCCAACCGCCTACCGACCCACACCCCGCACAATCGAAACTACTTCGAACACATGTTCGATACTAACCCCGATCGCCGCCTCCTGTCACCCCCGAATCGAGGCGATTTGGTTGCCGACACACCGTTGGTGTAACTTCATTCAAGCGCGGCGGGGACGCCCGGAGCGCAACCGACCAGGGGCTATGGCGCAGCTGGTAGCGCACCACACTGGCAGTGTGGGGGTCAGGGGTTCGAGTCCCCTTAGCTCCACAAAACATCAGGTCAGGCTCGGTTTTCAACCGGGCCTGACCTGTTTTGTGTGCACAGCCGAGTCTCGGCACGCCCGGTATGCGGGATTCCGGAGGTCCCGAAAGGTCGGTCATGCCGATACGGCCGGCGAACAGTGCTGTCGGTCAGAGGCGCGTCGCGGTGTGGACGAGATCGGCGACGGCTTTGGATCTGCTGTGTGGTGGCCAAGCGATGACGGTCGTGACGGCTGGTGCGTCTTGCACGGGCACGACGGCGTGCTCGTCGCGTAGCTGGGTTCGCAGCGACTCGGGCACGACCGCGCAGGCCAGTCCGAGGGCGATCAGTTGGAATAGTTGGGTGTGGTCGCGCACCTGCGGGCCGGGGCCTTCCGGATAGCTGCCGTCCCGTCCAGGCCAGCGCGGCAGGGGCAGGTTCGTCAGAGCGTCGACCTCGGCCAACCGCACATGCGTCCGATTGGCGAGAGGATGTCCCGCAGGCAGGACCACGACTTGATGTTCGGTGTGCAGATCCTCGGTGTCGAATCCGGCTGTCGTGTCGTAGGGCCGGTGGAGCAGAGCGACGTCGGCACGCCCGTTGCGCAGCAGACTTTCCGGCTGGCCCGGCCCGCACAGGATCACCTCGACGGCCGCGGCGTCCGGTTCGGCGGCGTAGGCGTGCAGCAGTTTCGACAACAGTTCGCTGGACGCTCCAGCTTTGGTGGCCAGCACCACACCGGGCTGGTCGGCCGCGGCACGGCGGGTTCGCCGCTCGGCGGCTTCGACCGCGTCGAGGGCGGCCCGGGCCTCCCGCAGCAGCACCGCCCCGGCCTCGGTCAAGGCGATGGCGCGCGAGGTGCGGTGCAGCAGGACGACTCCGAGCCGCCGTTCGAGCTGCTGGATGGCTCGTGACAGTGGTGGTTGCGCGATCGCGAGCCGTTTCGCCGCCCGCCCGAAGTGCAACTCCTCGGCGACGGCGACGAAGTATCGCATCTCCCGCGTCTCCACCGGGTCATGGTATCCGGCGATGACCACGACCGATACCCGTGCGGTATCGCCGCGCACCCGATCGGTCTTGGACGCCGCACCCGCAGCCGCAGCAGGATCGGCGGTGTGAGTGAACAGACGATCGCGCTGGTGACCGGCGCGAACAAGGGAATCGGATACGAGATCGCCGCCGGCCTGGGCGCGCTCGGCTGGCGAATCGGTGTGGGCGCGCGCGATCGGCAACGGCGCGAGACCGCGGTGGAGAAGCTGCGCGCCGCCGGGACCGATGCGTTCGGCGTTCCGCTCGACGTGACCGACGACGCGAGCGTGGCCGCGGCGGCCGGATTGATCGCCGACCATGCCGGAGGGCTCGATGTTCTGGTCAACAACGCCGCGGTCACCGGCGGTATGCCGCAGACGCCGGCCACGGTCGATGCCGCGACCGTGCGAATCGTCGTGGAAACCAACGTGATCGGCGTCATCAGGGTCACCAACGCGATGCTGCCGATGCTGCGCGCCTCGGCCGCACCGCGGATCGTCAACATGTCCAGCAGCGTCGGCTCGCTCACCCTGCAAACCACACCCGGCGTCGACATGGGCCCGGTTCCCGCCGCCTACTTGGCCTCGAAGACCTTCCTCAACGCCCTCACTATCCAATACGTCAAGGAACTGGGTGATACCAACATCCTGATCAACTCCGGCTGTCCCGGTTTCACCGCCACCGACCTCAACGGCTTCCGAGGCGTCCGCACACCGCAACAGGGCGCGGCCATCGCGATTCGCCTCGCGACCCTGCCCGACGACGGGCCGACCGGCGGATTCTTCGACGACGCCGGAACGGTGCCCTGGTGACGGACACGCCGGTGCCCGCCATTCCCCTTCTCGAGGTCAGCGGCGCGTCGCGCGTCGGAGGAGAAGCAAGACCACCGCAAAGGCGGTCAGGTACGACGAGTTCGGGCTCACTCGATCCCGAATTCCGCTGTGATCGCGGCGAACTGCGTGTCCACCTCGGAGCGGAAGACCAACGCGGTGGTGTACAGCGTCGTCATCGCGGCTTCGAGGGCGTCGGGTCGGCAGGCGTCGATGATGGTGGGCAGCGCGAAGGACGGGCGGTGGATCGGGCCCGGATCGAAGGGGTTCGCCGCCGCACCGGCCGGACCCATCGTTGCTTCGATGGCTCCCACGTGCTCGTCGTCCGGCGGGCCGAAGTCCTCGTCGTGCAGCCGGGTCATGGCCGCGTCCGCGTCGTCGAACGGGGGCGGTAGCGGTCGGCCGTCCCGCAGCGCCGCGAGGGCGGGTCGTACCCACGGCCGGTCGGTGAGCCCGGCTTTCGCGCAAGCCTTCGCCGCTGACCAGCGTGCCAGTCGCCGCAACTCGGGATCACCCATGCCGGCGATCGCCTCGGCGAGCGCGCGGTCGTGGCGGGCCAGGTCTTCCGCGCCGGGGTGATCTTCGAGCCGGGGTATCGGCTCCCCACCCCAGCGCCGTCGCTGGAAAGCGGCCGCTTGCTCCGCCAGTTCATCGATGTGCAGGCGGCGCGAGCCTTCGTCGTCGACTACGACGACCCAATTCCTCCGCGCCGTGGACCGGCGCGGTGACCTCGGGTAGCGGGACATCCTCGGGCACACCGTATCCGGGCATGTCCCACTGCACAGCAGGTAGCGGTTCACTGCCGTCGTCCGGCCATAACCGGATACGCCACACATCGCCGGGTTCGGTCGACCCGGGCCAGCCATAGTTGACGAATCCGCGGCCGCTGACCTCGATCAGGTACTCGCCCTTCGGCACAGGGCAGTCGGCCGCGCCGTCGACCGGCGACGAGAGGCACAGTGTGCCCTCCTGCCCGACTCGCAACCTCGTCTCGCACACCTGCTGCCATTCGGCGCGGTCGTCGGGCGGACGCTCGTCCCACAGCTGAACCGTCACCGGCATCCGGAAGTTGTTCTGGTGCGGGCTCAACACCAGCACCGCGAGCCCATCGGAGGCGAAAGGATGCGCCGCTAGTGCGCGGTCGAGCAGTTCGAGTTCATCGACCGGACCATCGATGCCGCCGTCGATGCGAAACTGTCCGTAATCCATGAACAGGTGTACGGTTTCCTCGCTGACCGGTTGCCTCGACCTGGTGCTCACTGCGTCATCTTGGCAGGCGAGCGATGCCCCTGCGCGAGGGCGACGTTCCCGGTCAGGGGAGTCCGCATGCCGGATTCTCATCCTTGGCCGCCGAGTCGCCGCCGATCGTGGTCAGACGGCGACCCGGTCCGTGGCGAGGAAATCGTCGACGAAGCCCAGCGCGCGGGCTTCCAAGCCCGCGTAGTGGGCTTCGCGGACGGCGCCGGTGAGGGCTTCGTCGAGCAGAAGGTTGCCCGCCGCGTCCAGGCGCTGCCGCTTCTCCTCCGCGCCGGGCAACAGCCCCACCGATGAATGGGTGAGGCCGCAGTAGTAGGCGATGCCGTCGTCGAGTTGCGCGCTGAGCGCATCCTGCATGAGTTCCACGACCGCGTCGTCGTCCGCCGCGCCCGCCAGGCCCAGCCACAGCATCCGCTTGCCCGCGAGCCGGGATTTGCTGCGGCCGTAGGCGAATCCGTAGTTCCACACCCGATCGATCCAGCCCTTCAGAATCGCCGGGACCTGCATCCAGTACACCGGGAACACCGCGACGATCACGTCGGCGGCGAGGATGCGCCGCATATGGCTTTCGACCTCGGGGGAGTACGCCTTCTCTCGATTGCCCCATTCCGGGAGGTCGGCCGCGGTCATGCGGGGATCGAAGTTCTCGGCGTGCAGGTCCAGCAGGTCGATTCGGTAGCCCGCCGCGGTGAGCCGCCGGGTGGCCAGCCGGGCGATGTGGGCGGTCAGCGAACTGGGCCGGGGGTGAGCGACGACGACCAGTGCGGTGCGAGTGGTCGCGGTATCCACGGTCGGGTTGTGTTGCACGAGGGCCTCCCTGGTGGGTCCGGAGTTCCGGACGATCGGTTGTGCGGTCCGGACTTCATTCCACACTGGCGACCATGGACGATCTATGGGTAAAGATCTACATTTGATAGGAGTTCGTCTACGCTGACGGCGTGGACCCTTTGAGCAAACTGTTGGGTGGCATCCGTGCCGAAGGCGCCGTGCTCACCACCGCGGTCCTGGAAGCACCGTGGAGCATCCGGTTCGCCGACGAGGCGCCGCTGACCATGGTCACCGTGCTGCGCGGTGGGGGAACACTGCTGCTGCCGGGCGGTGTTGAGCGCCGGATCACGATGGGGGACACCGCGGTAGTGCGCGGCCCGGAACCATTCGTCCTCGTCGACCGCCCAGATACTGTCGGCCTGCCGCACGAGCAATACGAGGTCGCCTGCTTCGCGCCGGAGGCGAAATGCGATCCCGCGCTCGACGGCGGTCGCTGGGGCAACACCCCCGCCGGTGAGACCACCACTCTCATCGTCGGCGCCTATCGGGCGTCCGGCCGGCGCCACGAACGGCTGTTGCGTGCCATACCGCCCGTCTTGGTCGTGACCGACGATGTGGAGGTGTGCGCGTGGATGGAGTCGATCGCCGCGGACGCGGCCAAGCGTCCGGCCGGTGCGCAGGCGATGATGGACCGGCTGCTCGACTGGGCTCTGGTGTGCACGCTGCGCGACTGGTTCGATGAGCTGGACGCCGACGCGCCGGGTTGGTATCGCGGTCCGGCCGATCCGGTGGTGGGGCCGGCACTGGCGGCCATGCATGGAAAGCCCGCCGCCGGTTGGACGGTCGCGTCGCTGGCGTCCGAGGCAGGGGTATCGCGGGCGCTGTTCGCACGGCGGTTCGCCGAGGTCATGGGGCAGTCGCCCGTGGCGTATCTCACCGAATGCCGGATGGACGAGGCGGAGGAACTCCTGGCCGACCGCAGTCTCACCGTGGCGCAGGTGGCGAAGGCCGTCGGTTACGCCGACGCTTTCGGTTTCAGTGCGGCGTTCAAGCGACATCGGGGAATCCGCCCCAGCGAATTCCGCGCCACCGCCGATCTCGGAGCGTGAACCGGCACGGAACCTGCGTCGAAGCAGGACGTGGTCTGGTGGCCTGCTCTCGCGAAAGCCACTGCGGCTGCCACAGCGATGTGGCGGCGATATCTCGCTGCCAGCGCGGCTACAGTCTCGCCGCGGTGGCTGCGGTTCTCGAAACCGGCTGCCAGCGGCGACTGCGTGAGGCGGCAGCCGGGATCGATCAAGAGCCCATGCTCGAGAGGCGCCCGGGGTCTGGTCCGCACCGGCATTCGTCCGATGAGCACCGCCAATCGCTGACCTGGGGGCGCACCGCCGCGACCGAGGCATCGAGATGGGCAGGTGGGTTCCCGGCGGACTTGGGTATCCGGTCGGTGTCCCGCGGCGCTTCCGTCGTGGCACATGGGATGGGAGGAGCACCATGACCCACACCGGCCTTTCCGGCACCGCCGGGCGCATCGCCCACAACAGCGTGTTCGCGCGGTTCGCCCGCGCGGGCTACGTCATGTCCGGCCTCGTGCACCTGCTCATCGGCTACATCGCCATCCGGCTGGCCTTCGGCGGCGGGGGGAACGCCGATCAGTCCGGCGCGATGGCCGAGCTGGCGAACAAGCCGGGCGGCACGATCACGCTCTGGGTGGCTGCGGCCGCGTTCGTCGTGATGGCGCTGTGGCGGCTGATGGAGGCTGTCTTCGGCAAAGCGTCCGAACCGGCGGCCGACAGCAAGAAGTCCGAGGCGTTCGACCGCGTCAAGGCGTTCTCCCTGTTCGCGGTCTACACGGGATTGGCTGTCACCGCGTTCCGTTTCGCCCATGGCAGTGGGCGGTCGAGCAGCAGCCAGAGTGTGGGGCTCACGGCGCGGTTGATGCAGAACACGGCCGGCGCGATCGCTCTCGTCGTGGGCGGGCTGGTCATCATCGCGGTCGGCGGCTATCACGTGTACAAGGGCGCCACGCGGAACTTCCTCGACGACCTGCGCGGACCGCAGAGCGCGTTCGTGCGGCGGCTGGGCACGGCAGGCTACATCGCGAAGGGGCTGGCCGTCGCCGCGGTCGGGTTGCTGGTGATTCTCGCGGCGACCGAATCCGATCCGAACAAGTCCGCCGGACTGGACGGAGCCATCAAGACGCTCGGCGCGCAACCGTTCGGCGTGGCCCTGCTCCTGATCGCCGGGCTGGGCATCATCACTTACGGGCTCTACAGCTTCGTCATGGCCCGCAGCGCCAAGATGTGACGACAGCTACCGCGCAGCGGTCAGCAGCCTCGGTTGGCGCCACAGGTCGTCGAGCTCCTCGGGGAGATCCGGGACCGATCGGCCGTAGGACGCGGCCAGCTCGCTCGGACTCTCGGCTCGCACCGACCAGCCGTGCTCGGCCAGCCACCGGGCCGGATCGGCCCGTTCGTCGTCGTAGAACAGCTCGGCCGGATCGACGTCCCCGAACGGGTTGTAGCGGCCGAAATACTTGGACTCCACATTCGCGAAGCGTTTGACGTCGACTCCGGCCACGAAGCTCTCCACGGCCAGCCTGCTGCCGGGCGCGGACAGTGCGTCGATGTGTTCGAACAACCTGTCCTGTGCCGCACCGGGAAGATAGGGCAACAGTCCCTCGGCCGACCACGCGGTCGGCGCGGCCGGGTCGAAGCCGGCGCCGCGCAGCGCGGCGGGCCAGTCTTCGCGCAGGTCCACCGGCACCGTGCGTCGCTCGGCCTTGGCTCGCGCGCCGTGCTCGGTGAGCACCTTCTCCTTGAATTCCAGCACTTTGGGCTGATCGATCTCGAACACCGTCGTCCCCGCGGGCCAGTTCAGGCGCTGTGCCCGCGCGTCCAGTCCCGCCGCTACGATCACGGCTTGCCGAACGCCCGCGGCCGCGGCCGAGAGGAAGAAGTCGTCGAAGAACTTCGTTCGCAAGCCCATGAACCCGGGGACCAGCGGTATGTCGTCGAGCGGGGAGGGGTCCGCCAAGAGTCCGGTGAAGTGCGGGTGGCCCGAAGCCGCGACGAACAGCGGTGCGTAGTCGTCCCGGATCAGCGGATCGGGAGCGGCTGTCTCCAGGGCCCGGAACGTCGCGACCCCCAACGCGGTGAGCCCGACACTACTGACGATGTCCCATACGTCTCCGTCGGTGCGCATCGGTCAGACCACCGCCGCGGTCTCGTGCTCGAGCACTTCGCTGGCCGCGCGTTCGCCGGAGCGGATGGCCCCGTCGATCCAGCCGCACATGACCGCGGAACTCTCGGTGCCCGCCCAGTGGATACGGCCGCACGGCTCACGCAGGGCATGGCCGAATTGCGTGAGCACGCCGGTGGGCGCGTGACTGAGCATCCCGCCGCCGGAATAACGCTCCGCACTCCAATCCTGCTCGATGTAGTCGACCGGTGCGCCTGCCTTCCGGCCGAATCGCTCGACGAGGGCGTCGAGGATCGCGCGCCTGCGTTCCGTCTCGTCGAGCCGGGCGATCTGCCGCGCGAGCGGTCCCTCGATGATGACGCACAGGACACCGGGCCGCCCGGTGTCCGTGCACGCGTCGATGGTGATCGTCGCGGGGGAGCCCGGCGCGGCGGACTGCCCCGACAAGCCGTCGTCGCGCCAGAACGGCTCGTCGTACACGACGGAGACCTTGATGATCGAACCGCTCGGCATGCGCTGATGCAGGAACATGCGGTCGGCGGGCAGCATCGGTTTGTACGAGATCTGGCCGGCGACCGCGAGGGGCACGGTCACGATCGCCCGGCGCGCCCGCACCCTCAGGTCCGACGCGCGCACCGTCACTCCCGAATCGTCCTGGTGGATGCAGCGGACCGGCTGCGAAAGGTGGATCGCGTCGCCGAGTTCGGCGGCCATCGGCCGGTAGATCGCGCCCATGCCCCCGATCGGCCGCGCATCCTGCGCCGCGTCCTTGACCCCGAGGACGAAGCCCGGCCCGCCGCCGGAAGCCATCTGATACAGGACGAACAGCAAGGAGACCTCCGAAGCCGCCGAGGTGTAGCAACCGGCGACGGCGGTCTCGAGCAGATCGTGCGCGGGCTTGGACAGGACGTTGGCTTCCAGCCAGTGCGCCAGGCTGACCTGATCCCATTTGTCGGCCTTCTTCGCCGCCCACGGCGCTTCCAGCGGCACCGACTTGCACATGTGTCCCAGCTCGAGGAAGACGGCGCCGAGGTTCATCGCCGCCCACGGGCTCATCGTCCACGGGATCGTTCCGGTGTAGCGGTGCTGCTTGCCGTCGACCACCATCATGGCCTCGCCGCCGGTGTACTGCTTGTAGCTCGAGACGCCGAACTCGGTCATCAGCGCTTGCACGCGGTCCTGACCCGGCCCGATCCAGGCGCCGCCGCGATCGATCCAGCACCCGTCGCCGCGCACCTGGGTGAAGGTGCGCCCGCCGAGCCGGTCCCTGGCCTCGAGCAGCGCCACCGATCGACCCATCTGTTTCAGCCGCAGCGCGGCCGTCAATCCGGCGAATCCCCCGCCGATTACGCAAAAGTCGACGTCTGTCATGGCGTGCCGTCCTCGGGTTGCAGTTCGCGCACAGCCGCCGTGCCCCTGCGCTCGACCGGCGCACTCGACACAGCGGGTGCGATTCGCCTTCGATCAGGTCAACGCGTCGAAATAACGGGGCAATTCTATAGCAACCCATAGCGGCCGGTCATCTCGAGCCGTTTCCGGTGCGGACGCCCTTCGAGCTGCTTAGGCTCACGGATTCTGTTGTTCGAACCGCCTGGAGCTTCTCCGATGACGATGCCCACGTCCTCCGCGCACAGCCGCGCACCGCACGGTTCGCCGATCGGCACCGACGGCCCCCGAATCCCTTTGTTCGCCGACGAATTCGCCGCGGACCCGCACGGTGCCTATCGCGCGATGCGGGAGCGGTACGGATCGCTGGCGCCGGTGGAACTGGCGCCGGGCGTGCCGGCCACCTTGGTGCTGGGGTATCACACCGCCGTGCGGATCTTGAACGATCCCGACCACTTTCCGGCCGACCCCCGCGCCTGGGAGCAGGACATCGCCGCCGACTGTCCGGTGCTGCCGATGATGCAGTGGCGGCCGAACGCGTTGCGCAACGCCGGAGCCGAGCATGCCCGTTATCGGCAAGCCAATGTCGCGGGTCTGGCCAAGGTCGATCTGTACGGCCTGCACGACACCGTCGCGCAGCTGGCGACACCGCTGATCAACTCGTTCTGCGCGGACGGGTCGGCGGATATCGTGCGCCAGTACGCTTTTCCGCTCGCCTTCGCGGTGCTGAACGCCATGCTGGGGTGTCCGGCCGAGATCGCGCAGCGCGCCGCGAGCGGTATGGCCGCGATCTTCGAGGGCGTCGACGCGGAGCAGGGGAACAAGATGCTCATCGGCTCGCTGGGTGAGCTGACGGTGTTGAAACGGGCCGAGCCAGGTGACGACATCACGACGCGGATACTCCGGCACCCGACCGGGCTGAGCGACACCGAAGTCGTGCACCAGCTGGGGACGCTCTACGGCGCGGGGATCGAGCCGCAGCTGAATCTGATAGTCAACACGCTCTTGCTCATCCTCACCGACGAGCGGTTCGGCGGCAGCGTGCTCGGCGGCAGCCTGTCGAGCCGGGACGCGCTGGACGAGGTGCTGTTCAACGATCCCCCGATGGCGAACTTCTGCTTCAGTTTCCCGAAGCAGCCCATCCTGATCGACGATGTCTGGTTGCCCGCCCACCAACCGGTCGTGATCAGCATCGCCGCCTGCAACACCGATCCCGCGATCCGCGCCGAACGGTACTCGGGCAACCGCGCCCATCTGGCGTTCGGCGGCGGCCCGCACGCGTGCCCGGCGAATTCGCTGGCGTACCTGATCGCCCAGGACGCCATCGATCAACTGCTCGACGCGCTGCCCGAGCTGCGGCTCGCGGTCCCGGTCGAGGAGCTGACCTGGCGTCCCGGCCCGTTCCATCGAGCGCTGACCGCCCTGCCGGTGGTGTTCCCGGCGTCGCTGCCGTTGCCGCTGCCGTAACCGGGGGTCGAAGGGTTCTGTGCCACACGAGGGGTGGCGGGATCGAGCTACGCGCCGCCGAGCAGTAGCCGGTAACGGCTCTCCAGCCCGTCCAACAGGCATTCCAGGCCGACTTCGAAAGCGTCTCGATCGATCCGCTGCTGCCGCTCGGCCAGCAGGTGTGCCTCGTTCAGATGCGGATAGGCGTCGGCGTAGACCGCGGCGTCGGAGGGGAATCCTCCGGCGAACGATCCCAGCGACGCTCCGGTGAGGAAATAGCGCATGGTGGTGCCGACCGTGGTGGCCTCCCGGCGCGGCCAGCCCGCGGCGACGAGGCCGCCGAAGACCGCGTCGGCCATGCGCAAGGCGTTGGGCCGGTGACCGGGACCGCTCGCCAAGGCGGGCACGATGTGCGGATGCGCCGCCATGGCGGCGCGGTAGGAGCGGGCCCACTCACGCAACGACGAGCGCCAGTCGGGATGCTCGGCCGACAATCCCTCGAACATCGAGACGTCGACCTCGCCGAGCACGGCGTCGACCACCGCATCGATGAGGTCGTCCTTGGTGCGGACGTGGTTGTACAGCGACGGACCCTGCACGCCCAGCTCGGTGGCCAGCCGCCGCGTCGAGACAGCGGCCAGGCCCTCGGCGTCGACCAGGGCGAGGGCGGTGTCGATGATGCGGTCGCGGGTCAGCAGCGGCCGGCGGGGGCGTGCCATGGGTCTCCTTTCGGTTCTGGCATTGTCGCAGGCACACGCCCGGATACTTGCACCGCTAGTTTCGCGCCCGGCTCACCTCGTGCGCTCGTGGCCGGCCGCGGACGCGGCGATTGTGTCGCCACACCGGCGGCAGGGATATCCGAGTGCGATGACCAGGGTGGGCGCGCCGTGCGCGATGATGGTGTGCCGTGGCGGATTACATGGCGGTCTTCGATCGGGTCCGGGGTTCTCTGCTGGGTGGGGCGGTGGGTGACGCGCTCGGCTGGCCGATCGAATTCCTGCGGCTGGAGCAGATCCGGCAGCGGTACGGCGACGAAGGCGTGACGGGCTTCCTGCCTCAGCACGCCGAGGACGCGCCGCAGCAGGTCACCGACGACACCCAGATGACCCTGTTCACCGCGGAGGGGCTGTTGCGTTCCGCGCCCGGCGCGGACCCGGTGCCCGCGTTGCGCCGAGCGTATCTGCGCTGGTTGCAGACGCAGCGGCAGGAGGAGCCCGCACCCCACGTGGACGGGTGGCTGGCGAGCCTGCCGTTCCTGTACGCGGTGCGGGCGCCAGGGAACGCGTGCATGTCCGGTCTCGGGCAGCAGTCACGGGGATATCTCGCACCGGTCGCGCTCGGCGGGAGCGGGCCGGTGAATCCGCATTCGAAGGGATGCGGCACCGTCATGCGGTCGGCGCCCTTCGGATTGTGCGGAATGGGGGCTGATCTCGCGTTCACCACCGCCGCGCGGGCGGCGCAGCTGACCCATGGGCATCCGACGGGGTATCTCGCCGCAGGGGCGTTCGCGGCATTGGTCGACCGGGTCGTGAGCGGGATCGAGCTGCCGATCGCGTTGCGGGACACGATCGCCCAGCTCGCCGCCGTCCCTTCGAGCGCGGAGACGGTTGCGGCGCTGACCCGGGCCGTGGAATTGTCCGAGCATCCCGTCTCCGCCGAGCAGGTCGAGCTGGTGGGGGAAGGGTGGGTCGCCGAGGAATGCCTGGCCATCGCGGTGTACTGCGCTTTGCACGCGGTCAGGACCGGCGATGCCCGCGCGGCACTGCTGCTCGCGGTGAACCACTCCGGGGATTCCGATTCCACGGGCGCGGTGGCGGGGAATCTGATCGGGGCGGTCCACGGCGTCTCCGGACTGCCGATCGAGTGGGCGGCGGCGGTCGAGGGCCGCGACGCGCTGGTGCAGGTCGCCGACGACCTCGTGATGAATTTCGGGCTCGGCGACCGGTCGGGGCTCGCCGCCCGCTATCCCGTCGACGAGGGTCTGTGAGAACCGCGTAGTCGCAGGCAGACTCGGAGCGGTCACGCCGGGGGCAGGGCGGCCCGCGTCCTCACGCGCCGAGGGCGCGCGCCAGGTGGGGCCACGAATCGTGGAGGTCGGTCTCGAACTGACCCCAGGTGTGCGAGCCTTCCGCGCGGTTCACATGGATCGCGGGCAGCCCGAGTTCGTCGAGACGATCGGCGAAGGCCGCCGTGCAGGAGCTGGCTATCGCCTCGATGGGTGGAAAGGGCAGGCCGCGATCGATCGCGCCGGGAGTGCCGGAGGCGGCCGACAAGTAGATCGTCTTCCCGGCCAGAGCGGCCGCGTTGGCGAAAGCGTCGTGCGCACGCCAGATCACTTCGCCCGGAGCGCCCCACATATTCGCCGGATTGCCGCCGCCTCGGATGACCTGCGCGCTCACCATCGCCGCGCCCACGGCGTCGGCGGCCCACGGGCATCCGCTGTAGGCCGCCACCGCGTCGTACACGTCGGGCGCCTGGATCGCGAGGTCGACGGCGGATCCGGCGCTCATCGACACTCCCGCGATCGCGTTGCGCCCGGTCGTGCCGAGTTCGGCGTCGAGCGTCGCGGGAAGCTCCCGCGTGAGATAGGTCTGCCAGCGGTTGCGCCCGACCGCCGGATCGTCGGCGAGCCAGTCGGTGT
The DNA here is from genome assembly GCF_044389845.1 of Nocardia sp. NPDC019323. Taxonomy (NCBI): domain Bacteria; kingdom Bacillati; phylum Actinomycetota; class Actinomycetes; order Mycobacteriales; family Nocardiaceae; genus Nocardia; species Nocardia sp. NPDC019323. Next base: position 1,345,880 of record NZ_JBIRYN010000001.1, on the reverse strand, counting down.
ACATGCTGTAGGCGCCGCCGACCGGCATCACCACGTTGACGTGCTTGTCGGCGAAGAACTCCCGCACGTCGGTGTCGTCCCACCACGAGATTCCGTCGACTCCACCGCCGATGCCGGTGAGCAGGTACAGCGTGGGCGCGGGACCGCCACCCGCCGCGCGGATCACCCGATTGGTGACCACCCGATCCATGGACGGCGAATAGACATCGATCTGGGAAACCGAGCCGCCGAGCGGAACTTGCCCGACCACGTGCTCCCGTGCGGGCTCGGCTCCGGCAGGGGCGAGGGAAAGGAAGGACGCCGCGACAGCGGTCGCGAGCGCGCTGACGAGCGCGCCCGAATACCTAGAAGCACTCACTATTCCGGTGTACCCGCCTCCGACGCCAGTACGCCTGCGACTGCGGAGGATTCACGGTTGTCCCCATCGAAAGCCTTGGGCGCGGCGACTTTCGGAGGAACATCAGGCGGCCGTGCGGTTCGCCGCGGTCGCCCGCAGGCTTCCAGACCCGCGCCGCCAGGATCGCAGTATCCCGGCTGCCCACAGGGCGACCCCGATGTAGAGCACCTGTTCCGGGATGCGCGCCCACAGCGGCGTCGCGGGTGCGCCGTTGAACGGAATGCCGGAGACAGCCGCGTGGACATTGGCGGGCAGCATGACGACGAACAGTGCGGCGAGCCCGAGCCCCGCTGTTCGGCGGGTGCGTGCGAGGAAGAGGCCCGCTGCGCCCAGCAGTTCCAGGACGCCGGTCAGGTAGACCATCGCGCCGGGGAAGGGGACGAACGGCGGCACCATCGGGAGCAGATCGGCATGAGTGGGCACGGGGGATTCCGTGAACGCGTCCGGGAGAAAATGCGTCGTGCCGGTCATGATGAGCATCACGCCGAGAGCGTAGGCGGCGCAGGTGGGCCAGGCGGCGAACCGGAGTACGCCGAAAGCGCCCGCCGTGCGCAGCGCGAGCAGGGTGGTCAGCAGAACGACGAGGGTTTCCATCACGCCTCCGTGGGGACAGGCCGGCCGGGCGCCGGGGTGGTGGTGAGCCGGATGAGCAGGTAGAGCAGGACGCCGAGCGGCGCGAACAGGATGGTGAGCGCCAGCAGCGGGCTGATCAGCAGCGATGGGAGACGGCGGGTGCGGCTGTCGAGGAAGATCCAGCGGCCGAGGAACAGGTCGAAGGCCACGAAATGCGCCCAGGCCGCCGCGGCGCCGGCGCTCGAACCCAGCACCGCGCGCAGGCCGGACAGTTCCGGGTCGGCCAGCGCCGGGGCGAGTGTGGCGAACTCGGGCACGACCAGTGCCGCGTAGACGATCAGCGGCGGCAGGCAGACGAGCGGCGAGGCGACGATCGCCCCGGTCCGCCGCCACTTCGGCGCCAGGATCATCAGCGCCCAGAACGGCGCCGCGAACCAGAAGGTGATATCGAAGAACAGTTCCGTCATCGGCCCGCTCCGATCGGGAATCGCCGTACGGCAGCGTCTTTCGGCCGGACCGCGACGGCCGTGGCCGCTGTGGCGGCGAGGACGACCGCGGCGAACGCCGCGAGGGTGGTCACGTCGGGACGGACCACCGACTGTCCGCGCAGCGCCTGCCAGGTCAGCACCGCGAGCAGCGCGGCGTAGGTCGCCGCGGCGATCACGACGAGCGTTCGCCTGGTGCCCGGCGCGCGCAGGACCGGGAATCGCCGCGACCCGTGCTCGAGAGCGAGCAGAAGCAGTGGAATCACTTGCAGTGCATGCATGCCGAGGAAATGCGGGACGCGCAGATCGCCGGCGACCGTGCTCCATCCGAGGAAGGGCAACCCGGGACCACCGTCGGGAAGCCCGACGGTGTGGGCGCCGCGGATCGAGCTGCCCGCCGCCCGCTGTTCGGCCGTCGGCGCCACCATCAGCATGCCGAGCGCGGCGCCCGCGAGGGAGAGCGCGGCACCGTAACGGATCGCCGCGGCGCGGGCGGGGTCGGCCGCCGGATGAGCGAACAATGCGGCCGACACGACCATGGTGGCGAGCCAGACCACCACGATGGACGACCCCATGAGGTCCCACAGCGCCGCGTTCAGCGGCGTCGTGAAATTGAAGTGGCTGGTGGTGCCCCGCAGGATCTGGGTGGTGATGACGACGAGTTCCACCGCCAAGCCCAGTGCCGCCACCGTCCCCGCCCACCACGCGACGCGCCGCCACCCGGTGAGCTGGGCGAGCAACCACGCCCAGGTGACGGCGTAGACCAGCACGGAAAGGGCGAACTTCGCGGACTTCGCCCATATCGGTAAGCCGGTGATGGTGCGGTCGTCGATGAGCATGCCCCCGATCGACCAGCCGACCAGGAGCGTCATGGCGACGGCGAGCAGCATCAGCGGCCGATGCCAGGAGAGGGCTGGGAAGCGCTGGAAAAGGGCGGTCACGACAAGTCGACCTTTCGAGACTGAAGGTATCGATAGTTGCACTATCAGTAGCAATTATGGATAGCTGTACTATCCGTTGTCAAGCAGCCGACCGAACCCGAGGAGTCCGATGCGGATCGCCGAACTCAGCCGCGCCAGCGGCGTTCCCGCCGCGACGATCAAGTACTACGTGCGCGAGGGGCTCCTGCCTTCCGGTGTGCGGACCCATCGCAATCAGGCCGAATACAGCGACGCCCACGTCGGCAGGCTGCGGCTGATCCGGGCCCTGGTGGATATCGGCGGCGTGTCCATCGAAGCGGCGAAGGAACTGCTCGCCGCGCTCGACAGCGGCAGCCTGTCCGCGCGCGACGCCCTCGGCCACGTGCAGTACGCGCTGGGCGGGCGGCGCTCGCCGGTCGGAGACGAACGACGGGCGGCCGCCGCCGATGACGTCGCGGCACTGCTGGACCGGCGCGGCTGGCGGATCGAGGACGACAGCCCGGCCCTCGGCACCCTCGTCGACGTCTGTGCCGCGCTGCGCCTGCTCGGCCACGACGAGGTGGTGGCCGCGCTGGACGACTACGCGAGCGCCAGCGAAGCCATCGCCGTCACCGACATCGCCCTGGTGCGCGACGAACCCGGCCTGGAGCGGATGACCGAAACCGCCATCGTCGGAACGATTCTGGGCGACACGCTGCTCGCGGCGTTGCGCAGGCTGGCGCAGGAACATCTGTCCAGCACGCTGTTGCCGCCGGACGACGCCTCCGGCGAGGTTTAGCCCGGCCCGCGCGCGGCATGCCGGAAACAGGAACCATCCCGACGGAAGGAGAGCACTCATGACCGATCAGCTCAATGGGACGCGGGTGCTGATCATCACCTCGAACACGGGAGTGGAGCGGGACGAACTGCTGGTGCCGCGCGACGAACTGCGCGAGCGCGGCGCGCGGGTCACCCACGCCGCGCCGAAGCGAGAAGAGGTGCAGACGTACCTGCACGACACCGAGAAGGACACCGCCGTGCAGCCGGACGCGTCGTTGCACGAGGTCTCCGTGGACGATTATGACGTGCTGGTCGTGCCCGGCGGCACGGTGAACGCGGACAAGCTGCGGGTCACCGACCGGGCGATCGAGCTGGCGAAGGAGTTCGCGGGGGCGGGCAAGCCGATCGCGGCGATCTGCCACGGCCCGTGGCTGCTCGTGAACGCCGAACTGGTCCGCGGCAAGACGCTGACCTCGTATTTCTCGCTGCGCACCGACATCGCCAACGCGGGTGGCGACTGGGTCGACGAAGCGGCGGTGCGCTCCGCCGAGGGCGGATGGACCCTGCTCACTTCGCGCAACCCCGGCGATCTGCCCGACTTCGTGCACGCCATCACCCGCGAAGTGGTCCCTGCCGCGCGTTGACCCGGCGCGGCTATCGATTCAGTTGCCCGCCAGCGGTTTTCGCGGGTCGATCGCGATGCCCAGCTCGCGCAGCCGGTTGTCGATGAGCAGCCAGCACTCGGTGGCCAGGCGGTCGACGAGGGCGGCCTCGGTGGTGTCGTGGTGTTCCAGCCACCAGCGCACCGAGGCGTCCACCAAGCCGAGCAGCGCCACCACCACCCGGTCCGCGGCCAGCGGGTCGCCCCCGAATTCCGGCAGGTAGCGGGTCGCCGCCGCGGAGATCTCGGCGGCGAACGCGCTCCCGCCGACGCGCGGTTCGTTGCGGCCGCGCCGATAGTCGCGTCCGACCAGGAAGCGATACAGATTCGGATGCTCGGCGGCCCAGCGCACGTGCTGGGCCAGCGGCGCGCGAATGATGTCCATGGGTGTGCCGTCCACCGCCAGTCGCGCGCGAATCCGCTCGGTCAGATCGCGGTGCGCGTGCCGGGCGACGGCCAGGTCCAGTTCCTCTTTGCTGGCGAAATGCCGGTAGACGTGCGTGCGGGCCAGTCCGGCGCGGTCGGCGATCTTTCCGGTCAGCGCGTGCGGCCCGTCCTCCTCGATCGCCGCGATCGCGGCTTGCACGATGGCCCGGCGCCGCTCGTCGCGGCCGGGGCGATCGCGCGTGGCACGCCGCGCTTGCGCGGTGTCCACCCAAGGTTGTCGTGCCACGGCGCTCAGCGTATCGGCAGGAGAATCGAGTGGTACACCTTGTACCCGGCAGCTCATTGGTACACACTGTACCCGTAACTGTCGGTATCAGACTTTCGCAAGGAACCCCGATGACGACCTACCGGTCCGCCTGGCTCGACGACGACCTGGACGCCCTGCGCGAGCTCGCCCGCTCGTTCTTCGCGAAGGAGCTGACGCCGAACATCGACAAGTTCATCGAGCAGCACCACGTCGACCGTGACTTCTGGAACAAGGCGGGCGCGCTCGGCCTGCTGTGCGCGTCGATCCCCGAGGAGTACGGCGGTGGCGGCGGCACCTTCGCGCACGAGGCCGTGCTGATCGAGGAGCAGGCCAAGGCGTTCGACACGTCCTGGGGCGCCACCCTGCACAGCGGCATCGTCGCGCACTACCTGCTGCACTACGGCACCGAAGAGCAGAAGCGGCAGTGGCTGCCCAAGATGGCCAGCGGCGAGGTCGTCGGCGCGATCGCCATGACCGAGCCCGGCACGGGGTCGGACCTGCAGAACGTCAAGACCAAGGCCATCCGCGACGGTGACGAGTACGTGGTGAACGGCTCCAAGACCTTCATCACCAACGGCAGCCAAGCCGATCTCATCATCGTGGTCGCCAAGACCGACACCAGCGAAGGCGCCAGCGGCATCTCGCTGATCCTGGTCGAGGCCGACCGGCCCGGCTTCCGGCGCGGCCGGGTGCTGGACAAGGTGGGCCAGAAGGGCCAGGACACCTCCGAACTGTTCTTCGAAGACGTCCGGGTTCCGGTCTCGAACCTGCTCGGCACGCAGGAGGGGCAGGGTTTCGTCCAGCTGATGCAGCAGCTTCCGCAGGAGCGGCTGATCATCGCCGTCGGATCGGTCGCCGGGATGGAGGCCGCGCTCGAGGTGACGCTGCGCTACACCAAGGAGCGCCACGCCTTCGGCAAGCCGCTGTTCGCCTTCCAGAACACCAAGTTCACCCTCGCCGAGGCGGCCACGGAGACCCGGGTGGCCCGGGTGTTCCTCGACGACTGCATCATGCGGCATCTGCGCGGGGAACTGGACATCCCGACCGTCGCCATGGCCAAGTGGTGGACCACCGATCGCGCGATGGCGGTGGCCGACGAGTGCCTCCAACTGCACGGCGGCTACGGCTACATGACCGAATACCCGATTTCGCGGATGTGGACCGACAGCCGCGTCCAGAAGATCTACGGCGGCACCAACGAGATCATGAAAGAGATCATCGCCCGCAGTCTGTGATCGCGCGGCCGACGGTGTTGGCGAAGCGCCAACACCCTGTCGGGCCGCGCACCAGAGGGCCTACGCTTCGGTGACGTCCACCGAGGTGGCCGTGGCAGAGACAACGAGGTGCCAGCCACCTCAGGCGTGAAGGGACGATTGCGATGAGCGACGTCGAGACTCCTCCGTTCAAGGACATCGTCAACGGTGCGTTGGAATTCACCATCCCGATCGCGCACAAGATGGGCGTGCAGGCGGTGGAGGTGCGGCGTGGTCACGCGGCGACCTCGGTGCCCGCCGAGGGCAACGGCAACCACTTCGGCGTGATGTACGCCGGGGTGCTGTTCACCGTGGCCGAGATCCTCGGCGGCGCGATCGCGGTCGCCACCTTCGACAACTCGGCGTTCTATCCGCTGGTGAAGGACCTGCACATCTTCTTCCGCAAGCCGGCCAAGACGGATGTGCGCGCGGAGGCGACACTGACCGAGGACGAGATCGCGCGCATCACCGCCGAGGCGGCGGCGAACGGCAAATCCGACTTCACGCTGCGGGCCGTGGTCACCGACACCGACGGCGTGATCGTGGCGGAGACCGAAGGGCTCTACCAGTTGCGGGCGCACGGCAAGTAGCCCGCGCCGGCGCCGGAGCGGATCGCGAGCGCGCTTCCGGCGCCGGTCTGCCGCATCCTGCGGTGAGATCGACGCGGAGGACTCATTTCCGCCAGGTCGCAGGGCTCGCTCCGAGGTCACGGAGCGGTCGCGGGACGGGTGCCGTGCCTTGGCGTCACGGGTGCATTTCCGCGGCTTCGGAAAGATAACGGCTCGGTAGCTGCTGCCTTCGCGGCGCCCGCGCGAGCGTCGTTGCGCCTACTACTGCAAGTCGTGGACCTGCGAAAATGCGATCTGCTTCACCATATCGCGGTGATCTCGATCACATAACGACGCTGTAACAGCCGATCCATATCGCGCGATTTCTCGCGAACGACCTGCGTGGATGGCCCAGAGTCTCGACCAGGGGTCAAACCTCACCGGGCGTTATTCGAACGTGATCTGCCGCGACATCTCCGCTAACGTCGGTGACGGCTCGGGGCAACACCGAGATCGAGCTCGAATCGCAGAACGCCGGAAACCCTGTCCCGCGGTTCGAGTGTCCACGACATTCCTGGGGACAGGGGCGCGGCGAATTCGCCGAGCCGGTGGGCGCAGGCGGGAAATCTCATGTCGCAAAACCGTAAATTCACCACTCGTGTTCTCGGCTTCACCGCGGCCATCGGCGCCTTCGTCGCCGTGCCGTTCGGCCTGTCCACCGCGACCGCTTCGGCCCACAACTGGGACGCCGTCGCGCAGTGCGAGAGCAGTGGCAACTGGTCCACCAACACCGGTAACGGCTTCTCGGGCGGCCTGCAGTTCACCCAGAGCACCTGGGAGGCCAACGGCGGCAGCGGCAGCCCGGCCAACGCCAGCCGGGAAGAGCAGATCCGCGTCGCCGAGAACGTCCTCGCGACCCAGGGGCCGGGCGCCTGGCCCGTGTGCGGCGCTTACCTCTGATGCGCCACCGGCGCCTACCGCGAATGCGCGGTAGGCGCCGGATTGTTTTTGCCGATAATACCCTTCGGCGCGATCGGCGATTATCTGAGGAATCTTGCTGATAATTCGCGATTCGATCAGCAATTCGAATTCGGATTCACCGAACCCGGATTCGTCTCGTTCTTCCGCGGCTCGGGATCACGCCGGTCGCCGTCAGGTAACGCCGCGGCACGGCGCAGGCGTGCGCCGCGCCGCGGCTCGTACCGGTCGCTGTCAGGTAACGGTGCTCAGGCTCGCCACAGTTGGTCACCGGAGCGCGACAGCACGATGTTCGGCACCACCGCGTTCCGGGACAGCCGGGTGATCGCCAAGACCATCTCGGCGATGTCACCGGTGGTGAGCATGGCCGACCGGTCGAGGACATCACGCTTCCACGCGGTCATGTCGGTGTCGACGTAGCCGGGGGACACCGCCGTCGCGCTGACGCCGTTCGCGGACTCCTCCAGCGACACCGTCTCGCACAGCGAAATGAGCGCCGCCTTGGTCGCCCCGTAGGCCGCGAGGCCGGCCTCGCCCGCGACGCCGGTGATCGAAGCGAGCGCGACGATCTTCGCGCCGCGCTCCCGATCCTCGTCCGCGCTCTTGCGCAGCAACGGCAGCGCGGCCTGGATCAGCGTCAGCGGCGCGCGGAAATTCACGTCGAGCATGCGCTCGTACGCCTTGGCGGGCAGATCGGCCACGGCGCCCGCCGTGCCGGTGCCCGCGCTCAGCACCAGCGTGTTCATGCCGCCGAACCGTTCCTCGTGCGCCTGGACCAAGGCGCGCACCTGATCGAGGTCGTTCATCTGCGCGACCACCGGGTGCACTTCGGCCCCGGTTTCCGCGCGCAGGCGCGCCGCGGTCTGCTCGAGCGTGTCGAGCGTGCGCGCGGCGAGGGTCAGGTGATAACCCTCACCGGCGAGGCGGCGTGCCACCTCGGCGCCGATGCCGCGCGAGCCTCCGGTGATCAGTGCGGTGCGGACGCTCATCCGAGGCGTTCGATGATCGTCGCGTTGGCCAGGCCGCCCGCCTCGCACATCGTCTGCAGGCCGTAGCGGCCTCCGGTCTGCTCCAAGTGGTTGACCAGCGTCGCCAGGATGCGGGTGCCGGAGGCGCCGAGCGGGTGACCGAGGGCGATCGCGCCGCCGCGCGGGTTCAGCTTGTCCGGATCGGCGTCCAGTTCGTGCTGCCAGACCAGCGGCACGGGCGCGAACGCCTCGTTCACCTCGTAGGCATCGATGTCGTCGATGCTCAGCCCGGCGCGATCGAGCACCTTGCGGGTGGCCGGGATCACGGCCGTGAGCATGAGCAGGGGATCGTCGCCCACCACGGAGAAGGAGTGGAACCGGGCGCGCGGCCGCAGGCCCAGTTTCGCCGCCGCCTCCTCGCTCATGATCAGCGCGGCCGAGGCGCCGTCGGTCAGCGGGGAGGAGTTGCCCGGTGTGATCGACCACTCGATCTCGGGGAAGCGCGCGGTGTACTGGTCGTCGACGAAGGCGGGCCGCAGCTTCGCCAGGCTTTCGCCGGTGGTGGCGGGCCGGATCGTCTCGTCGGCCGTCAGCGTGCCCGCCGCGACCAGTTCGTTGTCGAAACCGCCGCGCGCCGCGGTCTCGGCGGCGAGCCGATGCGAGCGGGCCGCGAACTCGTCGAGCGCGGCGCGATCGAACTTCCACCGGGCGGCGATCACCTCGGCCGCGATGCCCTGCTGGATGAGGCCGTCCGGGTAGCGGTGGGCCAGCGGCCCGCGGTTGGCGTCCTTGCCCTGGCCGTTGGAGAACATCGGCGCGCGGCTCATCGATTCGACGCCGCAGGCGATCGCGACGTCGTAAGCGCCCGCGATGACGCCCTGCGCCGCGAAGTGCGCGGCCTGCTGGCTCGACCCGCACTGCCGGTCCACCGTGGTGGCCGGCACCGACTCCGGGAATCCGGCGGCCAGCGCGGCGGTCCTGCTGATGTTGAACGCCTGCTCCCCGCTCTGGGTGACGCATCCGCCGACGACGTCGTCCACCACGGCGGGATCGAGGTCGTTGCGGGCGACGAGTTCGGCGAGCACGCCCGCGAGCAGGGTGGCCGGATGCACGTCCGACAGGCCGCCGCCTGCCTTGCCCTTACCGGACGGTGTGCGGACGACATCGACGACGACGGCGGACCTCATGGGCCATCTCCGATCAGATAAGTTAACTGCCATTCGCAGTTAAGTTAACACAGATTCACCGCTGAGGGCCATGCCGGGGCGTGTCGCGACGGGTGCGAAGTACGGGTCGGACGGGAGTCGAGCGCAGCATCGCACTCGCACCCCGCTGGAACTCGAAATCGACGTCGGCGAGGTCCGATCGAACGCCGTCGCGGTCGAGTGGCTCCCTGAGTCGATCCAGCAGGTCGTCGAGCGTCCCCCGCGTGGCCGACGAGCGGGGAGACCCTGACCTCGCCACGGCTCAGCCGCGCCAGTTCCCGCAGCGCCGCCGGATGGAAGCCGAAATCCAACCCACGCGCGCACCGAGCTCGGCCGCCTCCGCCGCTGAACTCGCCGCGCCGCCGGGACAGTCCAGGATGTCGCCGCGCAAGTCGTCGTCGCCGAGGGAGAACATCGCGCGGTATTCGCTCAGCGATCGACCGGTGAGCAGATAGCCGCCCGCGTCGATCGAGTCGTGCTGGTCTCCCCTGCGTCGGACGGTAGCCAGCAACCGGGCACGGTGCGAGCCGGTTTCCACGTCTAGGGCTTGACCTCGGCGAGCGGCCTGCCGGGATACAGGCGCTGAATCGTCAGCGCGGCCGCCAGCAACCGGGAGTCGTGCGGGTCGGCGGGATCGACGCCGGTGAGTTCGGCGATGCGGCGCAGCCGATAGCTGAACGTGTTGGGGTGCACGTGGATCTCGGCGGCCGCGGCCTTGCGGTCGGAGCCGTGGCGCAGGTGCGCGTCGAGGGCTTCCAGCAGGTGCGGGCTGTCCAGGATCGGGGCGATGCGCTCGGCCAGCCGCGTGCGGGCGGTGCCGGGCCTGGTGAGCTGGTACTCCAACAGCAGGTCGTCGAGCTGGTAGACGCCTGGGGGGCGGCCGAGCAGGCGCGCGAGTTCGGCGAGGTCGGTGGCTTCCTTCGCGGTCCGCGCGATGGCGTCCATCGGCACGGCGGGATAGGCGGCGACGAACACCGGGATCCCGAAGTTCTCGGTCAGTTCCGCGGCGAGTCCGGCATGGCGCGCGCCGTCGGGCTCGGCGTCGGAACCACTGGGCAGCAACGCGATTCCGCTCCAGCCGTCGAAGGTGGCCAGCGTCGTGGTGCCCGCGAGGGCGTCGAGGGCGCGGTGCAGCAGGCGGATGCGGCGGCGCCCGACGAGCGTGGCGACCTTGCTCGGCTGGTCGTCGGGCCGGATGTGGATGGCGAGCACCGTGTAGCGCTCGGCCAGGGCGGTGTCCGCCCGCGCCGCCAGTTCCGCCGCGGGCAACCCGTGCAGCAGCGCCGAGCACAGCGCCCGGCGCGCCTCCCGCTCGGCGTTGTAGATGGACTGCTCGACCTCGGTGTAGGTCTCCACGACCGTGACGTTGATCTGCATGAGCAGGTCGAGCAGCCTGCTGCCGATCAGCACGAGATCATCGAGTTCCTCGCGGGAGGCCAGCGCGGCCGCCTCCTGGAGCACCGACTGCGCGGAACCGTGGATGGCCTCGATCAGCACGGGCAGCGGAAACCGGTCCTCGGCGTGCCGCTCGGCCACCGGGGCGACGAACGTCGCGACCTCGGTCTTGGTGAAACTGCGCTGTTCGCCGATCGCTTGGAGCACGGCGCGGCCGCACGCGTAGATCGCCGGAAGCACCTCCGCGGTGAAATGCCCCTCGGGCAGGTCGGCGGCGGGCGGAGTGGTGCCGAGGCCCGCGGCGAGCATGCGCTCGGCGATCTGCGGCCAGCGGGTGAGCAACCGGGCGACGAGCGGAGCGTCTCCGGTCACCGGGGACAACACGACGGACATGGGCCGATTGTTTCCGACCACAGAAACCGGCGGCAAGGTCGCGGTCGCGGTCGCTCGATTTTTGGCTCGCACGCCAACATTCCGGATGAAATGTTCTCCTCCAGGTGCAGTGACACCGCTGCGGCACGCGCCCTACATTCGGAAAGCGGCTCGCGATCATGGTCCCGATCACATTCGTTCCGAAGTGTGGCGTGGCAGACATTTGTCGCGGTGCCCTCCGCACCGCTGGGCCGCATTCGTTCGGTGCGAATGGAAGTGAACTGAATGTTGGCAATGATGCACAACGCTCGGAAGGCGATTCTCGGAGCCGCGGTGATCGCGGGCGTGACCATGGCGACCGCGCTCGGGGGCGGAGCGGCGCACGCGCAGCAAGAGATCGAACCGACACAGCAGGCGCTCGCCGATTACATCAGCGCGGGCCTGACACCCGCTCCGGACGGCAGACAGCCGCGCGCGATCGTGGACACCGGCAGCTCATTGGGCTGGCCGACCAGCGTCGCGTCCGACGCCTTCGGCGAAGGCCCGGAGATGTCGGCGTACCTGGCGGCGTTCGCCTATGGCCTGACCCACCCCGACGCCGCCCCGCCCGGGGCCAACCGCTGGAACTGCACTCCCGCCGCCGAACACCCGCGTCCGGTGGTGCTGCTGCACGGCACCTGGCTCAACGCCTACGACACCTTCTCCTACTTGTCCCCGCGCCTGGCCCGCGCCGGATTCTGCGTGTTCGCCTTCAATTTCGGGCGCTCCGGCATCCTGGAGGGGGGCGGTCTCGGCCCGATCCTTCCCGGTCGCTTCGGGGTGGGCCGGATGGAGGACTCGGCGGCGCAGTTGCGCGATTTCGTCGACCGGGTGCTGGCCACGACCGGTGCGCAGGCCGTCGACATCGTCGGCCACTCGCAAGGCGGCACGGTCGCCGACCACTATCTGAAATTCGAAGGCGGGCAAGGCAAAGTCGGCAAGCTGGTGAGCCTGGGCGCGACGCATCACGGCACGTCGCTGATGGGCATCGCCACCCTGGGCCGGATCATCAACAATCTGGGCGTCGACATCCTCGGTTTCTACGAGCCGCTGGTCGGGCTCGCGAATATCCAGCAGGCGGTCGGCTCACCGTTCTACGCCGCCCTGAACGCGCAGGGTGACACGGTGCCCGGCGTCGCCTACACGGCGATCGGCTCCCGGCACGACGAGGTGACCAACCCCTATCAATGGACGTTCCTGCGAGCGGGTCCGGACGCGACGGTGGACAATGTCACGCTGCAAGACGGGTGCGAGCAGGATATGTCCGACCACCTGACGATGATGTATTCCCCACGGGCGGCGTCGATCGTGCTGCACGCGCTCGACCCGGTCGCCCAGCCGTCGCTGGAATGCACGTTCAATCCGTGGATGATCGGCGGCAGCGGCAGCTTGTGATCCGCTGTCACTGCATCGACGCGAGAATCCGCGAGCGTTTGATTGGCACTCGGGACAATTCTTTTCCGGCCACGACCTTGATTGGGTGAATACGGGTTCGGATGCCCGCGATCACGGCTGTGCCGTCGGAAAGGAAGAACCGGATGAGTGTGCGACTCGAAAGGGATGGCGGCCCGGTGCCGCCTCATCCGGCGGCGTTCTCGGCTCGGCCGGTACTGCCCGAAGACGATCCGTTCTATGTTCCACCGCCCGCGGTCGGGCGCTTGCGCCGCGGCGCGATCGTGCGCACGCGGGCGGTGCGGATCGGCTTCTTCGGCATTGTGCCCCAGCGCATCTCGGCCTGGCAGCTGCTGTATCGGACGTGTGATCTGCACGGAACTCCCGAGGTCGCGGTGACCACCGTGTTGTTGCCGTGGGACGCGGATCCGGCCGAGCCGCGCCCGCTGGTCTCGTTCCAGTGCGCGATCGACGCGGTGGCCTCGAAATGTCTTCCCTCCTATTCGCTGCGACGCGGGGCGCGGGCGGCGGGGTCGATTCCCCAGCTCGAGCTGCCGCTGATCGCCAGCGCACTGGCGCGCGGCTGGGCGGTGTCGGTGCCGGACCACGGTGGAACCGCGGGGAGATTCGGCGTGGCCAGGGAGCCGGGATACCGCGCGCTGGACGGGGTGCGCGCCGCTGTCGCCTTCATGCCGCTGGGGCTGGACCCGGACACACCCGTGGCGCTGTGGGGTTACTCGGGCGGGGGATTGGCCACGGCCTGGGCCGCGGAGATGGCCGCGGAATACGCGCCGGAGCTCAATATCGTCGGCGCGGTCGCCGGGTCGCCGGTCGGGGACCCGGCCGCCGCGTTCGTCCGGCTCAACGGAACGCTTTTCGCGGGGTTCGCGGCGGTCTTCACCGCCGGGCTGCGCCGCGGCTATCCGGAACTGGACCGCCTGCTGCGCGCCCATCTGGACGCGCGGTATCTCGGCTGGCTCGCCGAGACCGAGACCACCGCGACGTTCCCGCTGCTGTATCGCTTCGCCCGCCGCGACATCGACAAGCACAGCGACGCGGGGCTGACCGCCATGCTCCAGCAGGACGGGCTGCGGCGGATCCTCGATGACATCCACCCCGGCGGCCGAGCGCCCGCCATGCCGGTGCTCGTGCTGCAAGGCGTGCACGACGAGGTGATCGCGGTCGCCGACGTGGACGGCCACGTCGCGCGCTACGTCGCGGCGGGCGCGCACGTGCGCTATCTGCGCGACCGGCTCAGCACCCATCTGCTGCTGCAATTCCTGGCGCTGCCGGTGATGGTGGATTGGCTCGCCGGTCGTTTCGCCGGTCGCGAGCTGCCCCCGGCCGGTACGCGCACCCAGTGGTCGCTCGCCTGTGCCGGTCCGGCGTTGCGCGGTCACCTGGGTTTCGCGGGTCTGCTCCTGCGCATGTGGCTCGGACGGCCGATCCGCGCGCCGCGCCCGCCCGCGCCGTCGCGTCCTCGCCCGCGCCGCCTGTCCGTCGTCACCGCGGCTCTCCGCAAACCGTTGTCCTGATTCCTCTGATCACCTGCCGCCGCGCGGCGGGTACGAGATTCCGGTGTCACGTCACATAGGTGTCCGTTTTGCTCTAGCGTGAGCACGGTCGGTGCCGAGAGGGGTCGTGGATGCGTAGCGGGATGCTGAGTGTGGCGCAATTGCGGGACCGGGTCGACACGGGCGAGATCGACACGGTGCTGGTCGCGATGACCGACATGCAGGGACGACTGCAAGGGAAGCGCTGCGCGGCACGATATTTCCTGGACGAAGTGCTCGAGCACGCCACCGAGGCGTGCGGCTACCTGCTCGCGGTGGACGTGGACATGACGACCGTCGACGGTTACGCCCTCTCCTCCTGGGAGACCGGGTACGGCGACGTCGTGCTGCGGCCGGATCTGCGCACGTTGCGGACGGTGCCGTGGTGGCCGGGCACGGCCATGGTGCTCTGCGATGTGGAGCACGTGGTGCCGGAAGGGCGGGCGGTCGCGGCTTCCCCGCGTCAGGTGCTGCGCCGACAGCTGGACCGGCTGAGCGAGCGTGGCCTGCGCGCGTTCGTGGGGACCGAACTCGAGTTCCTGGTGTTCGACGACAGCTACGAGGCGGCCTGGAGCGCGGGGTATCGCGGGCTGACGCCGGCCAATCAGTACAACGTCGACTACTCGCTGCTGGGCACCGGGCGGATCGAGCCGCTGCTGCGCCGCATCCGCAAGGAGATGGACGGCGCGGGCATGTATGTCGAGTCGGCCAAGGGCGAGTGCAACCCCGGCCAGCACGAGATCGCCTTCCGGTACGACGAAGCCCTGGTCACCTGCGACAACCACAGCATCTACAAGACCGGTGCGAAGGAGATCGCGGCGCAGGAAGGGCGCAGCCTCACCTTCATGGCGAAATACAACGAGCGCGAGGGCAATTCCTGCCACATCCATCTGAGCCTGCGCGGCGCGGCGGGCGAGGCGGTCTTCGCCGGCGACGGCGCGGACGGCATGTCGCCGCTGATGCGGCACTTCATCGCGGGCCAGCTGGACTGCCTGCGCGAGTTCACCTACCTGCTGGCTCCGAACATCAACTCCTACAAGCGATTCGCGGTGGGCAGCTTCGCGCCGACCGCGATCGCGTGGGGCCGGGACAACCGCACCTGCGCCATCCGCGTGGTCGGCGAGGACCACGCGCTGCGCTTGGAGAACCGGGTGCCCGGCGGCGACGTGAACCCGTATCTGGCCGTGGCCGCGCTGATCGCGGCGGGGCTGCACGGCATCGATCGAGGGCTGCCGCTGGAGCCGGAATTCAAGGGCAACGCCTACCACTCCGAGCGCCCCCGGGTGCCGCGCACGCTGCGCGAAGCGGCCCAGCTCTTCGGTGACAGCGCGGTGGCCCGCGCGGCCTTCGGTGATGATGTAGTGGAGCATTACCGCAACGCGGCGCGGGTAGAGCTGGACGCCTACGACGCCGCGGTCACCGACTGGGAGCGTATCCGTGGTTTCGAACGACTCTGAGGTCGCGGGAGCCCGTCCCGTGATCGGGCTGCCCACGTATGTGGAGCGGGCCCGCTTCAACGCCTGGGACCTGCCGTGCGCGGTGCTGCCGCACGCCTACGTCGAGATGGTGGCCGCCGCGGGCGGCATCCCGGTGCTGCTTCCGCCGGCGGGCGCCGCGCGGCCCGAGCTGGTGCGGCGGCTGGACGGGTTGCTGCTGACCGGCGGCGCGGACATCGATCCCGCCCGCTACGGCGGCCCTTCGGCCGGGATACCCGGCTACACCAGGCCGGACCGCGACGAGTCCGAGTTCGGTCTGTTCGAGCTGGCCAGGGCCGCGGGCATGCCGATCCTCGCGGTCTGCCGCGGGCTGCAACTGGCGAACGTGGCGCTGGGCGGCACGTTGATCCCGCATCTGCCCGATGTGGTCGGCCACGACGAGCATTCCGGCGTCGCGGGCGGGTTCACCGCCACCAGGGTGCTGACCATCGCGGGCAGCCGGGTCGCGCGGCTGGCCGGTCCCGAGGTGAAGGTGCACTGTCACCATCACCAAGCCGTCGATCGGCTCGCCGAGGGCCTGACCGCCAGCGCGTACGCCGCCGACGGCACGATCGAGGCGGCCGAGGCCACCGACGGGTCGTTCCTGGTCGGCGTGCAGTGGCACCCGGAGGCCGACGCCACCGATCGCAGGCTGGTCCTGGCGCTGACCGAGGCGGCGGACACCTATCGAAGGGAGCGGGACTCGTGACGACAGGGCAGGTGCTCAACCCGGCGACCGAACAGGTGGTCACGACCGTCGAGCTCGTCGGCGAAGCGCAGACCGATGCCGCCATCGCCGCGGCGCAGCGCGCCTCGGCCGCGTGGCGCGAGGTCGCGCCCGGCGACCGGGCCAGGTTGCTGCGCCGGTTCGCCGAGGCGGTGGACGCGGACCTGGAAAACCTGGCCCGCCTCGAGGTCGCCAACGCCGGGCACACCATCGGCAACGCGCGCTGGGAGGCGGGCAATGTCCGCGACGTCCTGCACTACGCGGCCGGGATGCCGGAACGGTTGCTGGGCAGCCAGATCCCGGTCGCGGGCGGAGTGGACATCACCTTCCACGAACCACTCGGCGTGGTCGGGGTGATCGTGCCGTGGAACTTCCCGATGCCGATCGCGGCCTGGGGTTTCGCGCCCGCGCTCGCCGCGGGCAACACCGTGGTGCTCAAACCCGCCGAACTCACGCCGCTGACCGCCCTGCGGCTCGGCGAACTCGCGCTCGAGGCTGGCCTGCCCGAGGGAGTGTTCCAGGTGCTGCCCGGCAAGGGATCGGTGGTGGGTCAGCGCTTCGTCACCCACCCGGCCGTGCGCAAAGTGGTGTTCACCGGCTCCACCGAGGTGGGCACCCAGATCATGGCGGGCTGCGCCCGGCAGGTGAAGCGGGTGACGCTGGAACTCGGCGGCAAGAGCGCGAACGTCGTGTTCGCCGACGCCGACCTGGAACAGGCGGCGGCGACCGCGCCATACGGCGTCTTCGACAACGCCGGGCAGGACTGCTGCGCCCGTTCCCGGATTCTGGTGCAGCGCAGTGTGTTCGACCGATTCCTGGAATTGCTGGAACCTGCTGTGCAGGGGGTGCGCGTCGGCGATCCGTCCGACGAATCCACTGAGATGGGGCCGCTCATCTCGGCCGCGCACCGGCAGCGGGTGGCCGAGTTCGTGCAGCCGTCGACCAAGGTGGCGTTCACCGGAAGCGCGCCGGACGGTCCCGGCTTCTGGTACCCGCCCACCGTGGTGCTGCCCGCCGCGCCCACCGACCGGGTGCTCACCGAGGAGGTGTTCGGCCCCGTGGTGGCGGTGGTCCCGTTCGAGGACGAGGCCGACGCGCTGCGCATCGCCAATGACACGAAATACGGCCTGTCCGGCTCCATCTGGACCAGGGACGTCGGCCGGGCGCTGCGCGTGGCCCGAGGGGTGGAGGCGGGCAACCTGTCGGTGAACTCGCATTCGTCCGTGCGGTACTGGACGCCGTTCGGCGGTTTCAAGCAATCCGGGCTCGGGCGCGAACTCGGGCCGGACGCCGCGCTCGCGTTCACCGAGACCAAGAACGTCTTCCTCGCCACGTAGTGACACCCGCACATCCGACAGGAGATACGTTGCAGCGCTTACAGGATCGAGTCGCCGTCGTCACCGGCGGCGGGAGCGGTATCGGTCTGGCCACGGTCCGTCGCTTCGCGGCGGAGGGGGCGAAGGTGGTGGTCGCCGACATCGACGCCGGGACCGGCGAGGCGGCGGCCAAAGAGGTCGGCGGCCGGTACGTGCACGTGGACGTCACCGACGAAGACCAGGTCAAGGCCATGTTCCAGACCGCGGTGGACACCTACGGCGGGCTGGACATCGCGTTCAACAACGCGGGCATCTCCCCGCCGGAGGACGATTCGATCCGCACCACCGGCCTCGACGCGTGGCGGCGGGTCCAGGAGGTCAACCTGACCTCGGTGTACCTGTGCAGCAAGTACGCCATCGAGCACATGCTCGAGCGGGGCAAGGGCTCGGTGATCAACACCGCGTCCTTCGTCGCGGTGATGGGCGCGGCGACCTCGCAGATCTCCTACACCGCCTCCAAAGGCGGCGTGCTGGCGATGAGCCGCGAACTCGGCGTGCAGTTCGCCCGCGACGGCATCCGGGTGAACGCGCTGTGCCCGGGTCCGGTGAACACCCCGCTACTGCGGGAGCTGTTCGCCAAGGACCCCGAGCGCGCCGCCCGCCGCCTGGTGCACGTGCCGCTCGGCCGGTTCGCCGAACCGGAGGAGATCGCCGCCGCCGTCGCCTTCCTCGCCAGCGACGACTCCTCGTTCATCACCGCGTCCCAGTTCCTGGTGGACGGCGGCATCGCGGGCGCGTACGTGACCCCGCTATAGGGCCGCACGCTTACTTCGGCGCTCCCAATCGCGCGCCGCCGTCGACGCGAACCACGATCCCGGTGGTGAAGGAATTGTCCACCAGGAATTCGATCGCGTGGGCCACGTCGTCGGCGGTGCCGACGCGACCGACCGGGGTGGCCGAGGCGATCGAGTCGAAGACCTCGGTACGCGCGCCGTCGGGCAGGAAGTTCCACCAGTCGGTGTCGATCACGCCCGGGGACACCGCGTTCACCCGCAGCGGCGCCAGCTCGACGGCCAGCACCGGAACCATCGCCTCCACACCGGAATTCACGGCCGCCAGCGCCGCGGTCGCGGGCATCGACCCGCCCGCAGAGGCCGCCGACACCAGGGTGATCGAACCGCCCTGCGACAGGTGCGGCAGCGCGGCCTGCACCGCGGCCGTGTGCGCGAGCAGTTTGCCCTCGACGTGCTCGCGCACATGGCCGAGGGTCAGTTCGCGGAACGGCGTGGTGCCCGACGGGCCGGTCACGGTCACCACCACATGGTCGATCGGCCCGATCTCGGTGAAGAACCGGGTCAGGTCCGCCTCGTCACGCGCGTCGACGGTCCGGCCGGTGACGTTCTCGCCCGGACCGGCGAGCGCGGCCTCCAGTCTGCCCTTGTCGCGACCCGCGATGATCACCTCGTGCCCGTGGGACGCGAGCCTGCGCGCCGCGGCCAGGCCGATGCCCGATGTACCGCCCACGATGACGACTCGGTTGCGCACAACACCCTCCTGATTTTCGAAGCTCTGTGTCTCGAAATATAAACGAGTCACGGTGTCTTGTAAAGTGGCGGCATGACCGGAACTCGTGGCCGCCCGCGCAGCGAGGAGACCAGGCGCGCGATCCTGCGCGCCGCGCTCGAACTGTGTGAACGGGACGGCTATCAGGACTTGACCATCAAGGCGATCGCCGACGCGGCGGGCGCGGGCAGGCAGACGGTGTATCGCTGGTGGCCGGACAAGGCATCGGTGCTCATGGAGGCGCTCGCCGGGCTCGCGCAGGATCCGGCGCTGCGCGTGCGCGCCGAGTCCACCGACGTGCTCGCCGAGGTCGAGGGCCTGCTCACCGTGACCTACGAACTCACGCGCAAGCTGACCGGCCAGGCGCTGGTCGGCCTGATGGCCGACGCGCAACGTGACCCCGCGCTGTCGGAGCGGTTGCAGAGCACGGTGATCGGCCCGCGTCGTGCCGCGTTGCGCGCCCTGCTGGCGCGCGGTGTGGACAGTGGCGAGTTCGCCGGGACGGTGCCGCTGGATCTGGTGGTGGATTTCGCCTTCGGGGCCATGTGGTACCGGCTGCTGAGCCGGCACGCCCCGGTGGACGGGGCGCTGGCGCGGGAGGTCGCCGCCGGTATCGCCGCCATGCTCGGGCGGAGGTGACCGAGGGACTTCCCGCATCGCGTCTCTCGTGGACGCGGTAATCGTGACTGCGGTGACTATGTGACCGGCATCACAATTCTCGGTCGAGTGGCAGGTCAGAGCAGGCGTGCGCGAGGTCTTCCTGCTCCGTGACTGTTTGCCGCCGCCGAATCCTGGGTATCGGTCTGTTTCGTGCCACGCCTTCGGTCGCCGAGATCGGAGGCGGAACGAACCGAGGTCCGTGACGGACTGGAGAGGACGTGCACGTGACCGATCGAGCATCCAGGAATTTCCCGCTGCGGCGTTCCGTGGCGGCCTCCGCCATGGGCAACGCGACCGAATGGTTCGACTACGGCGTCTACGCCGCCACCGCGACGTACCTGACCGATGCCTTCTTCCCCGGGGAACTCGGCACGCTCGGCACCATGCTCGGCTTCGCCATCTCGTTCGTCCTGCGGCCGCTCGGCGGCATGGTGTGGGGCCCGCTCGGTGACCGGATCGGCCGCAAAGCCGTGCTGGCCACCACGATCCTGCTCATGGCCGCCGCCACCGGCGCCATCGGCCTGCTGCCCACCCACGCGTCCGTCGGCGTGCTGGCCCCGATCCTGCTCATCCTGCTGCGTGTGGTGCAGGGCTTCTCCACCGGCGGCGAATACGGCGGCGCGGCAACATATCTCGCCGAATGCGCGACCGATCGCAAACGCGGATTCCTGGGCAGTTTCCTGGAATTCGGCACGATGGCCGGTTTCGTCGGCGGCTCCGCGACGGTACTGGCCTGCCAGCTCGCGCTCGGTTCGGACACCATGCACGACTGGGGCTGGCGCATCCCGTTCCTGATCGCCGTCCCGCTCGGCCTGACCGGCTGGTACCTGCGCGCCAAGCTGGACGAGAGTCCGGTGTTCACCGAGGTCGCCGAGCGCGAGCGTCCGCCGGGCGGGCTGCGCGAGGTGCTGACCACCTACCGGCGCGAGACCCTCACGCTGGCCGGACTCGTGGTCGCGCTCAACGTGGTCAACTACACGCTGCTGACCTATCAGCCCACCTATCTGCAGAAAACCATCGGCATGGGCGAGTCGGCCACCACCGCGATGATGCTGCTCGGTCAGGTGGTGATGATGCTGGTGCTGCCGTTGTTCGGCCGACTGTCCGACGACGTCGGCCGCCGCCCGATGTGGCTGTTCTCGCTGGCGGGTCTGAGCGTGCTCGCGGTGCCGCTGTACTGGCTGATGGGTCAGGGCACGGCCTGGGCGATCCTCGGCTTCATCGTGCTCGGACTGTTGTACGTGCCGCAGTTGTCCACCATCAGTTCCACGTTCCCCGCCATCTTCCCGACCCATGTGCGGTACGCGGGTTTCGCGCTGGCCTACAACGTCTCCACCGCGATCTTCGGCGGCACCGCCCCGCTGATCAACGAGGCCGTCATCGAGGCGACCGGCTGGGCGCTGTTCCCCGCCATCTACATGGTCGGCGCGTCCCTGATCGGTCTGCTCGCCTGGAACCACCTGCGCGAAACCGCGGGCGCATCGCTGCGCGGCATCGAAGTCCCCGACGCGGGGGAGCCCGCCCCCGACCCGAAGCCCGGCCTCCCCGCCCAACCCGCGTTCTGACTCGGGGCGGCGCGGTGCTCGGCGAGGAGAAGCGCTACTGCGTGGCGGACCAGACGACGACCTTGGCGGTGTAGGCCTTGACCGCGTTGTCGAGCGCTATTCCGGTGATGAACGCGGTACGGCCCGCCGCGGTTCGCACGCAGTAGGCGCTGTCGGTGGTGACCGGCAGGGTTTCGGCGCCCTGGGTGGCGACGAGGTCCGAGCACTGTTTCCGGGTGGGTTCGGCCGGGGTGGTCCACCGGGCCAGGGTCGGCTTCGTCGTGAAGAAGCCGCCGCCGACGCCGTAGAGGGTGGCGGCGGAAAATCCGCCGGAGGCCTCACGGTCGTAGCTGACCCAGGCGCTGGCGCCAGTGTTGCTGGACAGGACGCGGGGCGGGACGGAGTCCAGGTCGAAGTAGGTCAGGTTGAGCGTGCCGGACCATCGGACGTCGTCCGGGGAAGCGTTCGCCGAAGTCGCGGGGACGGCCGAGGAGGGCGCGCGGTCGGCCGGCGTATCGCTGCGCGTGGTCGGCTGAGCCGACGTGGAGGTTCCCGTGGCCGAATCGTCCTTGTCGTCATCGGTGGACTTCTCCACCGCCAAGACGATCAACCCGGAGATGATCGGGAACAGCAGCGTGGTGAGGATCGTCCCGGAATGACGCCGCATCCAGCTCTTCCGCTCGGCGTTGTCCTGCTGCCGGGGCTGCTGTGTCTCGGGCGCGTCCTCGCCGGGCTCGTTGTCCCCCATGAAGAAACCTGTCTCCTGTGGCTGCGTCGGTTCCGCCGGCTCGACGCCTGCTCGAACTCGGACGATGGTCGGCGCCGGTGATCATGGTCGTGCGCCGCTCTCGAATTGTCAATGGCGACAGGGCCTTCGATCACGCGGGTGAGTCGTCGTCTTCCGGCCAGCCGTCCTCCACGACGAGGGTCCCGTCCCGCAACGCGGTCGCGTACTGGTCGGCGACCAGATCGGCCGGATAGGTCGGCCAGTAGGACACCGCGCCGGTGGGCTTGTCGATGACGCAGACGGAGCCGCCGACGATCACCGGCGGGCTGTCCGGGTCGGCGTGCGGCGGGCGGGGGAAGGTGGCGACGGCGACGAAGCAGCTGTCGAATTCGGACAGCTGATAGGTGATCCCGCGTTCGGCGTAGTCGTCGGTGATGAGATGCCGGTCGGCGATCCGGTGTGCCTCGGCCGGGTCCACCGGTGTGGTCGCGTCCGTGGGATAGGCGTGGATGTCCATGTGTCGATGGCAGCTGAGAGGTGGCCGCCTGCTCCTTCCGGGTCTGTGGATAGCACGATGGCGGCTGGTCGCAAGCCGGTTTCCGGTCAGTCGAAGCGGATGGTGGACAGCATCTTGCGGGCGAGGGCCTCCGGATCGGGATCGTCGGCCAGTGTCGAATTATGCAGTGCGCCTTCGCGCCACAGCGAAGCGAAGCCGTGCACCAGCGACCACGCGGCCAGTTGGGTCGCCTTCCGGTGCTCGTTGCCGTGGCCCGGCTGGATGCCGGAGACGCCGGAGCGCAGCGCCAGCGCCGACCGCTCGCGCGCGGAGCGCAATGTCTCGTCCTCCGCATGCAGCAGGCTGTGCCGGAACATGACGTCGAAGTGCCCTGGGTGTTCGCGGGCGAAACGAATGTAGGCCACCGCCACCTCGCGGAAATCATCCCCCGCCCGTGTGAGCTGTGCGGCGAGCAGTTCGAAGCCCTCGGTGGCCAACGCGGTGAGCAGCCCCGCTTTGTCGCCGAAGTGGTGGGCGGGCGCGGCATGCGAGACGCCCGTGTGCCTGGCCAGGTTGCGCAGCGAGACGGCGTCGACGCCGTCGGCGGCGATCCGCTCGGCGGCCGCGGTGAGCAGTGCCGCGCGAAGATCTCCGTGGTGGTACCCGTCCTTCGCCATGTCTCGATGGTGACCGATTATCTAGACATTGACAAGTTCATGCCGTCGAGTCTATCTTTCCACTGTCAAGATTTGCTCTTCGATCTACAGGAGATCCCGATGGCACCGCTGGTCGTCCTCGTCGCCGTCACCGCAGTCGTCCGGCTCATCGGCTGGCTGACCGGCAACGGCTGGCTCGATTCGTGGGCGCACGCGACCGCGCTCGGGCTGGCCGCGATGCTCGTGCTCACCTCCAGCGCGCACTTCCTCCAACCGCGCCGCGACGCTCTGATCGCCATGGTGCCGCCGCGGCTGCCGAACGCTCCCGCGCTGGTGACGCTGACCGGCGTGCTGGAATTGGCGGGCGCGGCCGGTGTGCTCGTTCCCGCGACCGCGGACCTGGCCGCGGCCTGCCTGATCGCGCTGCTGGTTGCGCTGTTTCCGGCGAACGTCCGCGCCGCCCGCGCCGAACTGGGCATCAAGACCATGCCCTTGCCCCTGCGGGCGCTGGTTCAGGTGCTGTTCATCGCGGCCTGTGTCATCGTCATCGTCGGCTGAAGACGACGAAAGGCCCGCTCACCCCTCGAGATTCGATGGGTGAGCGGGCCTTCGACGCGTCTGCGTTCAGTTGCCGCGCAACGCCTTCGCGATGGTGCGGCGCATGAACGGCCGCGCCAAGTCCTCCGGCAGGTTCGCCCAGGCCAGGAAGAACCGCGTGAGCGGGTCGAGCGCGATGTGGTGGCGGCCGCGTTCCAGGCCGCGCACCGCGGCCTCGGCGACGCGCTCGGCCGGCATCGGCTCGATCGAACCGGTGATCGCCTTGGTCTCCACCGGCTTGCGGGTGTTCTCCATGGCCAGCCCCGGTGTGTCGGTGTCGGCCGGATAGATCACCGTGACGTCGACGCCTTTCGGCTCGACTTCGTAGCGCAGGCACAACGCCAGCTGCCGGACGCTCGCCTTGGTCGGTCCGTAGGCGGTGTACCCCGTGATACCGAGAAACGCCGCCGTGGAACTGACCAGCAGAATCTTCCCCTGACCACGCTCCACCATGCCGGGCAGCACCCGCCGCACCGCGTGCACCGCACCGAGGTAGTTCGCCGACATCTGCGCCTCGAACTCGTCGGGGTCCACGTCGAGGAACCGGCCCGGCAGCGCGAGACCGGCGCAGCAGGCGATGACCTCACACGGCCCGTTGCGCTGCTCCAGTTCCGTGATGGCAGCGGCCAGTTCGTCCGCGCGCGTGACGTCGGCGGCGGCCCAGTCCGCGCCCAATCGCTTCGCGGTGTCGCGCAGCGGCAGCTTCCGGCGCGCGATGATCGACACCCGCGCGCCGCGCCCCGCGAAGGCCGCCGCCACCGCGGCGCCGATTCCTTCCGACCCGCCGGTGACGACGACGTGCTTGCCGACCCAGTCCCGGACCCGTGCCATCGCGGCGGCTCAGGCCCGGCTCGAGGTGACGATGTCGGCGATCCGGTCCCGCCACAGCAGGTAGGTGGCGGAACTGCCGTCATCGGGCAGATCGTCGAGTGAACTCTCGATCAGCGCGTCGGTCTTCGCCACGGTGGTGCCGCAGAAGACCTGCGCCGCCGCTTCGCTGTGCTCGTTGACGCTGTTGGTCTGCTGCCGGATGCGGGCGACCATGGCCGAGCCGAGCGACAGCTGCGGCCGGAACTCACCGGCCACCTCCCAGAGTTCCTCCATCGCGGCGGGTTCCACACCACCCGCGAAGGTGACGGCGATGCCGACGCCGCTCCACAGATCCGCGTGCCGTTTCGGCTCGAACTCGCCGATCAGCCGCACGACACCGGCCGGGCTGCCGCCGCCGATGAACCACAGCGCGCGGCCCATGCCCTGGTCGGCGATGCGCTTCAGGTTGTCGCGGTCGCCGAGCCAGGCGGGGTAGCGGGTCTCGACGTGCTTGTCGCGCACATAGCGCTGCATCTGGAAGAACGCCTTGTAGAAGCCGTAGCCGTCGATGGCCAGCCAGCGGAACAGCGGGTGCTGCGGAAACAGTTTCTTCCACCGCACCTTGGGGATCTTCGCCATGGCCAAGCCGACGCCGACGTACATGGTCAGCGCGTACTCACTGGCCGGGCCCTCGATCAAGTCG
Source organism: Nocardia sp. NPDC019323 (assembly GCF_044389845.1). Taxonomy (NCBI): domain Bacteria; kingdom Bacillati; phylum Actinomycetota; class Actinomycetes; order Mycobacteriales; family Nocardiaceae; genus Nocardia; species Nocardia sp. NPDC019323. The sequence goes on along the minus strand of NZ_JBIRYN010000001.1, from coordinate 1,320,414 downwards.
GCGGCGCGGCGTCCGGGCGAGAGCGAGTCGATCGCGGTGAGACCGACCGCGGCGCCTTCGTAGGCGAACCCGCGATATTTCGGCGGCACCTGCGAGAGAGTGGCGATCAGCTCGTCGTTGTCCGAACTGCGGACCGCGGAGTCGATGCCGCCGACCAAGTGCATGGTCACCTGCTCGAGTTCGAGCGCGGTGTGCTGGTCGGGCTGCTCGAATTTGCCGAGCACCTCGCGGACGCTGGCCGGACTGGGGACGAAAAGGGCCGCGCGCAGCGGACCCAACGGCGAGGGCATGGGGTTCTCCATTCGTCGGAGGAGTGGGGGATCGTCACAGGATCAAGCGACGGAAGCCGCCGTCGAAGAAGGTCAGCGCTCCCGTGGCGGCCAGTCGGGCGTCGCGTTCGGCGTGCACGACCTCGCCGACGACGATGCTGTGGTCGCCGCTGTCGAACACGGCGTCGAGCTTGCACTCCAGGCCCGCGGCCGCGTTCGCCAGCATGGGCGCCGCGGTGTGCGGTCCGGGAAACCACTCGACCTGGTCGAATTGGGCGCTGCCGTCGGGCCGCGCGGAGTCGGCGAAATACCGGGCCACCGGCTCCTGCTCGGCCGACAGCACCGAAACGGCGAACGCGCCCGCCTCGTGGATCGCCCGGTGCAGGCGCGCCGTGTGGGCGACGCACACCAGGATCAGCGGGGGATCCAGCGAGACGGACGTGAACGCGTTGGCGGTCATGCCGTGCGGCCGTGGCCACCCGGTGGTGACCACGGTGACACCGGTGGTGAACGCGCCGAGCACGCGGCGCAGCTCGGCGCGGTCGCTCATGAGCGGGCAGCCTCCTTCTCCGGTTCCGGTTCGCCCGTGATGTCGGCCTCCAAGTCGTCGGCCACCACGGGCTGCTGCGCCGCCTCCGGCGCCGCGCCCCGCTGCCCCCACCATTCGGCGATGCCGCGCGCCCACCAGTAGACGCCGCGGGCGCCGCAGACGATCACCAGCGCGATGAACAACCCGTAGGAGATGTGCAGCGCCGTGACCACGCCGTACATGATGCCGACCGAGGCGCCGAACATGATCTGCTGCTTCTTGCCCGACGGGGTGGTGCCGGGGTCGGTGACCATGTAATTGGTGAACAGGACGAACGCAAGGCCGGTCATCATGCTCAGTCCGGCCAGGATCGAGATGTTCGGTTCGATGAGCCCGCGCACGATGGCCTGCAGCGCGAACGAGCCGACCCACGCCATGATCAGCGGCATCTTCAGCGTCAGCTTGGCGTTGAGCATGGTGCCGGTCGTCAGCAGGCCGAGCACGATGAGCGCGTCCGCCGGTCCGGTGATGTATTCGGTGAAGTGGTACGGCGGCGCCACCGCGATCATCGGGAACACCAGGAAGCACACCACCACACCGAAATTCGACGGATTCATGAAGTGGCGCATCTTGCCGTTGATCTTCGCGCGCAGCACCCACTTCGTGCCGACCGCGACCACGATGCCGAAGATCACCGGCCACAGCTTGTCGTGCGCGAAGGTCAGGAAGTTGAACGCCAGACCGGTGATGTGCGCGGGCAGCAGGAACTCGAACAGCCCACGCGGCCCGCGGCCACGGAAGGCGGGCGGGCGCTTGTACGCCCAGGCCGCCAGGACCTCCAGCCCGATCTCGGTGGTGTAGGCCGTGGCCAGTGCGATGAACGGCCACAGGAACGGCTGCTCGAAGCCGAGCAGCGGGAACCCGATCAGGTTGAAGATCGTGATCGAGATGGCGAAGTTCCGCAGCGCCAGGTAGCGCGGATCCTTCGTCGGCGCGGGCTTTTCCATCCATTCCTTGGCGAACTCGGTGCCCGAGCGTTGCATGGAGGAGATGCGTTCGGCGGTGGTCGTGGCGCCATTGCCCTGGTGAGCGGCGCCGTTGCCGTTGGCAGGTGCGCTGCCGTTGCCCTCGGCCGCCTGCGTTTCGTGATGGCCGTTGGAGGCGGCTTTCGCCTCGCCCGGATCCTTGTTGTCGTTGTCGCTCATCGCTGCTTGACCTCCTGCGCGTCCGAGGCGAGGTTCACGGTGTGCCAGCCCGGCGCGAGCTGGAGGGACTGTTCGTGCGGGGTGCCGTTGGTCTCCCGCCAGCGGAGCGTGACGTTCACCGGGGCGGCCGGATCGACCTCGCCGAGCCCGATGTGCACCTCGGTGGCCCGCTTGCCGGTGTGCCCGCTGCCGCCGTCGAGGTGGCTGCTGAGCAACCGGCCGTCCGCCGTGCGGACCTCGACCTGGGCGTCCACCGCGGGAACGCCCTGCGGGGGAAGACCGGCGACGGTGGTCGTGGCCGCGTTGCCCTCCCAGGCCGGCTTGAACAGCTTCAGGCCGAGGAACTGGCCACCCTTGGCCTTGTTGTTGTGGTAGAAGGTCGGATCACCCCACTGCCGGGCGACGGCGAAGCTGAGCGCGCCGTTGCCGGAGGTGTCGCCGACCGCGATGCCGCGCGAGGGCACCGGGGTGTCCATGCCGAGCGCGTGGGTGAGGTTGGCGAACTTGCCGTCGTCACCGCGGCTGAAGAATCCGACCGGGTCGCTGCCGGCGATATCGGCGTCGGAGCCGATGATCGGCCAGGACCACGGGTACTTGGTCAGATCGTCGTTCATGGTGCCGAGTTCCTGGATCTGCGGCCACCGGTTGGTCTCGCCCTTGATCATGCCAGTGGCCTGGATCAGCTCGTTGCGGCCGTCGTTGTCGAAGTCGTCGATCTTGGCGTCCCAGCCCCAGGTCTCCCAGGCCAGGCCGACGTCGGTCGCGCGGTTCTCGAACGGAGCCACGCCCTCGGCCAGCTGACGTGCCGCGTCGGCGGTGTCCTCGGCCGTGTTGTAGAACGCGAAGTGGCCTTCCATCAGCGCGAAGCGCACGGCGATATTGCTGACGAACAGGTCCGGCATGCCGTCGCCGTTCAGATCGCCGAAGTCGGCGGCCATGCCCTTGTCCGAATCATGGCCCAGCACATACGACTTCGGCTCGGTGATCCCGCGCTCGCCCTCGGCGAAGCCGAAGCGGATCTGGCCCGGCGTCGACTTGTTGACGAACAGGCGGTCGCGTCCGAAGTCGTTGGCCACGTACAACTCCGGGAGCTGGTCGCCGTTCAGGTCGGCCGCGGCGGCGGCAAGCGCCCATCCGGTGTCCATGCCGATCGGGAACGGGTTGGCCACCTCGCGGTACTCGGCGGTCGGCTCGTCGCCCGACTTGGCGGAGGCCAGGGTGAAGATGCGGTCCTTGCCGCCGTTGCGCGCGTTGGACAGCGAGTCGGTCATCCACAGCGCGAGCTGGCCGTCCTTGGACAGCACGTCCATGTCGTTGAAGTACTGGCCCAGGTAGATGTCGGGCTTGCCGTCGCCGTCGAAGTCCGAGACCGAGACCGCGGCGGTGATCCAGCGCTGACCCTCGTAGTGCCCGTCCGCGGTGTTCGGGGACGGCACCAGGTCGATCGGGCGGAACGCCTTGGCGTCCAGGCGGGTCGCGTTGGCGCGCTGCAGGTACAGGATCGGGGTGCGGCCGTAGTACGACACCAGCGCGTCCATGCGGCCGTCACCGTTGAAGTCGCCGGGGATGCAGCCCGACGGCACCGTGGAGGTGTCGGCAGGCAGCGGCTTGGGATCGAGCACGAACGGCTCGTACCGGGCGGTGTTGCTGTCCGGCGTCGGGGTGATGAAGGCGGTGTCGGAGCGCGGGTCGACCACGCACAGGTCGTCGGCCAGCCGGTTGCCGTCGAAGTCGTTCATCGCGATGGCCGCGCCGACCGAGGAGATCCACGCCGACAGGTGCTTGTACGGCTCGCGCAGTTCGCGGATCTTGCGGTCGGTCGGCAGGCCCTTGGGCAGCGCGATCGGCATCGCGGTGAAATCGAATTTGCTCGCGATGGGGCCGCCCGCCTCGTCGTAGGTGGGCAGCAGCGCCGACCGCGCGGGAATGAACAGCGAGCCCATCAGCAGCAGCGCCACCCCTGGCACCACCGCTTTTCGCAGGAGGGATCGGTTGATGGGAATTTTCACGAGTGCTGCTCCTCATGGGCGAGTGTGAATTGCTGTCCCGCGGTGTCCGCGAGTCCGTCGAGCACCTCGCGCAGCGTGGCCAGCGCCTGGTCCATTTGCTGCTCGGTGTGCCTGCAGTTGATGAAGAACCGCAGCCTGGCCTCCCCGGCCGGGACGACCGGGTGGGTGATGGCGTTGACGCTGAAGTCGCGTTGCAGCATGGCCAGCGCCGCCAGCACGGCCGGTTCGTCGGCGCCGGTCATGACCGGGATGATCGGTGAGTCCTCCGACGTGCCGATGTCGAAGCCGTACTCCTTGGCGCGGCGGTGGAAGTACTCGCTGTTGTGCCGCAGCCGCGTCACGCGTTCCGGCTCGTCGCGGAGCACTTCGAGCCCGGCCAGCGCGGCGCCGATGGCCGAAGGAGCGGGCGCGGCGGTGTACATGCTCAGACCGCCTGCGACGTATTTGAACCCGTCGACCAGTTCCCGGTTGCCCGCGAGATAGCCGCCGACGCTGCCCAGCGCCTTGGACAGGGTGCCCATCCAGACGTCGACGGCGTCGCCGGGCAGGTCGAACAGCTCACGCACGCCGTGCCCGGTGGCGCCGAGGGTGCCGAACGAATGCGCCTCGTCGATCATGATCGAGCAGTCGTAGCGCCGGGCCACCTCGATGATCTCCGGCAGACGGACCACATCGCCGTCCATGCTGTAGAGGCCCTCGATGATCACCATGGCCCGGTCGAAACTGCGCCGCGACATCTTGAGGATCGTCTCGAGCGACTCGGGATCGTTGTGCCGGAAGGAGACTCGCTTGCAGCGCGACCACTCCGTGCCGGACACCACGCTGTGGTGGATCAGCGCGTCGCAGACCGCGAGATCGCGCTTGCCGAGCAGGAATCCGACCGCGGCGGCGTTGGTGAGGTAGCCGCTCGCGGTCACCAGCGCGGCCTCGGTGTCGTAGATGCCCGCGATCTCGGCTTCCAGTTCGCGATAGATCGGCAGCTCGCCCGCCACGATCCGGACCGCGGCGGCGGAGGTGCCGTACCGATCGATCGCGTCCTTGGCGGCCTGCCGCACCCGCGGGTCGGCGGCCAGGTCCAGGTAGCCGAAGCTGCTGAAGTTCACCACGTCCCGGTCGGCCATCCTGGTCACCGCGCCGCTGATGCCCTCGTGCGGCAGGTAGTACGGGTTGACCAGACCGACCTCGTTGACCCAGGCGTCGAACCGCCCGAACCGCTGCGCGGCCTCGAGCACGCCGGGATGGTCACGGAACGACGTGTGCGCGGCCCCGCGCTCCGCGCCGCCGCCGTTGCCGGTGGCCGCGGCCGGGGCGGCGGCGCCGTTGGCGGCTCGCGCGCCGTTGCCGTTCGCCGTGGCGGTGTGCTCGCCGCCTGCGTGCCTGGCCAGCAGTGCGCGGGCCAGTTCCCTGTTGTTGCCGCTCATTCGTCCTCGCTCCTCGCCGCGCGCTCTTCTTCCTGGGCAATCTGCTCGGCAATCCGCGCGCCGAGCCCGCGCAACGTCAGTCCGATCACGGCCAGCACCGACAGCTGGGTGCCGAGCACCTGCACCACGCGCGCGCCGAACTCCATGCCCATCAGCGAATCCATGCCGAGTTCGGGCAGCGGGGTGTTCAGGTCGATCGTCTCGGCGTCGACCCCGAGCACCGCCGCCAGCTGCTCGGCGAGCAGGTAGGCCACCACCTCGCCGCGCTGTTCGGGCCCCAGCTGGAGGATCTCCGCCCGCAGCGCGCCCGCGCCCGCCGCGCCGCCGCCCGCGGCCGCCACCTGGTCGGCGAAACGCGGCGTGCGGGTGGACGGGCGATGCGCCAGCGCCCACTGGCTCCAGTCGACGTCGAACAGCACGATCTGCGGCAGGTTCAGCCGCAGGCACTCGCCGAGCAGATCGGTGGCCACGTCCATGTCCACCGAGCGGTACCCGGTCATCTCCGCGTATCGGCTGACCGCCTCGTAGTCGGCCATGCCACCGCCGCCGCTCATGAAGCCCCAGTTCACCGCGAGTGCGGCGGCGCCGCGGGCCCGGCGGGCGGCCGCGATCATGTCGAGTACGGAATTGGCTGCGGCATACCCGAATTGGGGCGATATGCCGACGATGCTGCTCGCAGAGGAGAACAGCACGAACATGTCCAGATCGATGCCGGCCGCGGTGACGGCGGTGTCCAGGTTGACCGCGCCCGCGACCTTGGGCCCGAAGATCTCCGCCAGCGATTCGGCGGTGATCTGCGGGACCTCGAGGTTGTTCACCACGCCGGCCGCGTGGAACACACCACGCAGCGGATGTCCGCTGGCCTGGATGCGATCGACCAGCGCGGCGACGGCGTCGTAGTCGGCCATGTCGAGGCGCTCCTCGACGACCTCCGCACCCGCGGCGGTGAGCTCGGCGACCGCGGCGCGGGCCGCGTCGCCGGTGGCGCCGCTGCGTCCGGCCAGCACCAGCCGCCGCGCGCCGACCCGCACCAGCCAGCGCGCGGTCGCCAGACCGAACGCGCCGAAGCCGCCGGTCACCAGGTAGCTCGCGGCGGGGTCGATCGGCAGACTCGGCCGCTTGACCAGCACGGACGGTTCCGGTTCACGCAGGTCGAGCACCACCCGGCCGATCTGCTTGGACCGCACCACGGTTTCGAACGCCTCGGTCGTCGCGGTGAGCGGGAACGCGGTGTAGGGCAGATAGTCGTAGGTGCCGTCGTTCAGCGCGTCCATCGCCCGGCGTGCGGCGCGGCGGACCAGCTCGGGCCGCACGGCCAGCGCGCGGTCCATGTCCACGGCGAAGAACGACAGGTTCCGGTCGAACGGACGCAGGTCGATCGCGCCGCCGCCGTAGATGTCGGCCTTGCCGATCTCGATGATCCGCCCGAATTCGGCGGCCACCCGCAGGTTCTGCTGGAGGATCTCGCCGGGAGACGAGTTGTAGACCACGTCGACGCCGCGTCCATCGGTCAGGTCGAGCACGTCGTCGACGAAGCTGATCGAGCGCGAGTTGACCACCTCGTGCGCCCCCGCCGACGCGGCCACCGCGCGCCGCTCGTCCGAGCCCGCCGTCGCGATCACCCGCGCGCCGAGACGCACCGCGACCTGGACCGCGGCCATGCCCATGCCGCCCGCGGCGCCGTGCACCAGCACCGTCTCACCCGGTCGCAGGTGCGCGAGGTCGCCGAAGGCGAATTCGGCGGTGAGGAAGGGCAGGACCGAGCTGGAGTGGCACGGGTCGAGCACGGTGTCCGGGTAGTCGAGTGGCATCGTGGCGCCCTCGTCCGGCCGGAGGGTGACGTGTCTGCGAAGCAGATCCCTGGCGCACACCGACATCTCGTCCCCGACGGCGACCTCGGTGACTCCCGGACCGACCCGCTCGACCACGCCGAAACCGTCCATGCCCAGTTCGGTGCCGAAATACGTACCCGCCAGCTCCTTTTCGGTGAGCACGCCGAGCACCTTGAGCGCGTCCTTGTAGTTGAGGCCCACCGCGTCCATCCGGATCTCGACCTCGCCCGGCCCCGGCGGCACGCGATCGACCGCGCGCCAGGTCAGGTCCGACAGCAGCCGCGAGCGCGGAATCTCCAGGCGGAAGGAGCTGTCCGGGTCGGTCAGCGGCGCGGCCTCGTCCCAGACCGCCAGATGGTCGCGCAGGGACTTGCGCAGGTGCAGCGCCCAGCACGCGCCCGCACGCAACGCGACCTCGTCGGCTCGCCCGTCGCCGAACACCTGCTCGACGACGTCGGCGGCGCGCGTGGCGGGCTCGGTGTCGACCAGTCGCCAGTGCACCGCGGGTTGCTCGTTGCGCAGCGTGCGCCTGGCGCCGGTGAGGGCGGCCTGCGCGGGATGGGCGAAGGCGTCGACCGGCAGGCAGAACGCCTGCTCGGTGACCACCACCGCGCGCACCTCGATGGCAGGGGCCTCGCCGTCCTCCTCGCCGACCACCAGCTCGCCGACCGCTTTGGCGACCTGCGCCAGCCCGTAGGCGTTGGGCACCGCGTCCAGTTCGGCGCCGGAGACCACGACGAGGCGGCCGCGCGTGACGCCGGGCCGCGCCTGCGCGGCCCGCAATGCGGCTAGGACACGGTCGGAGGCGTCGGCCGCTTCCGGTTCCAGGGTGAGGATCTCCGCCGACGCCCGCGCGCTGGCGATCTCCTTGGCGCGCTGGGAGACGGTGCTGCCCAGGCTGACCACGAGCAGGAACTCCTCGCCGCCCACGGGTTCGTCGGCGGGCGCGGTGTCGTCGACGATCGCCCACACCGGCTCGTAGAACAGCTCGTCGAGCTGGTCGTGCAGATCGGGCTCGGCCGCAAGGCTGGCGAACCGAACCCTCGAAAGAGTCAGTGCCACAGCACCTTCGGGGGAAGCGACAGTGATGTCGGCGCACAGCGGGTCGCCGTCGACGCGGCGGACGAGCACGACCGCCTGCTCGGGCAGCGGCCCGGTCCAGCGGACCCCGTCGACCGAGGACGGCACCACGACGCTCGCGCCGTGCGCGGTCTGCGCGTACAAGGCGGCGAAGCACTGCAACGCGGCGTCGACCGCCGCGGGGTGGGCCAGATGCGGCAGGCTCGGCGCGCTCCCGGCCAGCGGCGTGAGATCGAGCCGGGCCAGCACCGAGTCGGCGCCGACACTGGCGGCGGTGATCAGCCGGAAGCTGGGCCCATAGGCCAGGCCGTGCGCGGCCAGGCCGTCGTAGAGCGTCGCCGCGGACACCTCCACCGCGTCCGCCGCCGGGGTGAGGTCGACGGTGCGCGGGTCGACGTCCGCCTCGATCAGCCTGCCGTGCGCGTTGATCGTCCACGTTGTCGCGGTGGCCGCGCGCGAACGCAGGGTGAACCGGCGGGTGGTCTCCTCGACGGTGAGACGCAGCACCGGCACGTCGTGCTGGCCGATCACCAGCGGCGCGACGAACTGGACCGACTCCAGCCCGAAGGTGGCGCGACCGGTCCGCACCGCGACGGCGCTGAGCGCGGCGTCCAGATAGGCCGCGCCCGGCAGCACGACGGAGCCGTCGACCACGTGATCGGGCAGCCACGGCAGCGCGGCCACCGACAGTTCCACTTCCCATTCCGGCGCGGACGCCGCGGTGCGCTGGCCGAGCATGACGTAGCCGTCGACGGCGCCGACGCGGTCGGCCTCGATCGCGGGGTCCTCGGTCCACAGCGTGCGGCGCTGCCACGGGTAGCGGGGCAGGTCCAGGTGCGCCACCGGGGCGTCCGGTGCGCCCGGCGCGTGCGCGGTGTCCAACCCGCCCGCCTGGTACAGCTCGCCCACCGCGCGCAGCAGGTTGTCGCGGTCGTCGGCGGTGCGCGACAGGGTGCTGATCGCCGCGCCCTCCAGGCCGCGGCGCACGAACGCCTCCTTGACGTTGCCGCTGAGCACCGGATGCGGCCCCACCTCGAGGAAGACCCGGTGCCCGGCATCGAGCAGGCTGTCCACGGCCGCGCCGAACCGCACCGGCTCGCGCACGTTGCGGCACCAGTACTCGGCATCCCAGTCGGGACCGGACAGCTCGCCGCCGGTGACGGTGGACCAGATCGGCACCCGCGCGGCCCGCGGCGCCAGTCCGGCCAGCACGGTGGTGAGTTCGCCGAGGATGGGGTCCATCAGATGGCTGTGGTAGGGCACCTCCACACGCAGCGCCTTGGCGAAGACGCCTTCGGCGGTGAGCTCCTCGCGGATGCGGTCCAATTCGGCCAGGTCGCCGGACAGCGTCGCGGCGGAGTGGCTGTTGATCGCCGCGACGCAGACGCCCGGCACGCCCGCGAGGCGCTCGCGCAGTTGCTCTTCGGACAGGCCGACGGCGAGCATGCCGCCGGTGCCAGCGGTGGTCGCCTGCAACCGTGCGCGGTGATAGCTCACCAGCAGCGCGTCGCGCAGCGACAGCGAGCCGGAGGCGTAGGCCGAGGCCACTTCGCCGACGCTGTGGCCGACCACCGCGGCGGGGCGGATGCCGAGTTCGGCGAGCTCGGCCACGAGCGCGGCCTGGACCAGGAAGTTGGCCGGCTGCGCGTACGCGGTCCTGGTGATCCGCGACTCCGCCTCGGGCCGAAGCAGTTCCTCGACGATCGACCAGCCCGCGATCTCCTGGAAGACCTCGTCGATCGACCGCGCGGCGGCGGCGAAGTGCCCGTCGGCCTCGAGCAGGCCACGGGCCATGCCCCACCACTGCGGGCCCATGCCGCTGAACACGAACACCGGCTGGGTGGAGCCGTCGGTGAGCGCGCGGGCGGGGGACTTGCCCGCGCCCGCGGCGAAATCGGCCAGCTGCGAACGCAAGTCGTCGGTGTCGCGGTAGGCGAACGCCGCGCGGATCGGATGATGCGCGCGCTGCGTCCATGCCGCCTCGGTCACCGCGTCCACCGGGATGGTCTCGGTCAGGTCGTGCACCTGGGTGGCCATCGTGCGCAGCGCGGTCTCGTTGCGGGCCGACAGCGGCAGCACCGTGATCGGCCCGCGCGTCCGCGCCTGCGCGGGCGCTTCCGGCGCACGGGTGAGGATCGCGTGGGCGTTGGTGCCGCCGTATCCGAAGCTGTTGACCGCCACCGCGGCTCGCCCGTCGTCGTTGGGCAGCGGCTCGGTCTCCAGCGGAATGCGAACTCGCAGCTCGTCGAACCGGATCTCGGGATTCGGGTTGTCCAGCCGCATTTGCGGCGCGATGACACCGTGTCGCAGGGTCAGCGCGGCCTTGATGAGACCGGCGACGCCAGCGGCGGCCTCGGTGTGGCCGATGTTGTTCTTCACCGAGCCGACCGGCAGCGGCTCGTCGCGGCCGTCGACCGCGCCGTACACCGCGCCGAGGGCGGCCAATTCGAGCGGGTCGCCGACCGGCGTGCCGGTGCCGTGCGCCTCGACATAGCGGATGTCGCTGGCGTCGATGCCCGCCAGCCGGTGCACCCGCCGGGCCAGCGCCTCCTGCGCGGCCGGGTTCGGCACCGGGATGGCCAGTGTGCGGCCATCCTGGTTGACGCCGCTGCCGCGCACCACCGCGTAGATCCGGTCGCGGTCGCGCACCGCCGCGTCCAGCGTCTTCAGCACCACGGCGCCCGCGCCCTCGCCACGGCCGTAGCCGTCGGCCGCCGCGTCGAAAGACTTGCACCGGCCGTCGACCGCGAGGAAGCGGCCCTTGCACATGGAGATGAACGCCTCGGGGCGCAGCATCGCGTTGGCGCCGCCGACGATCGCCGTCTCGCACTCGCCCGACTCCAGCGCGAGCACCGCTTGGTGCAGCGCGACCAGGGAGGACGAGCATGCGGTATCGATGGTCATGGTCGGCCCGAGCAGATCCAGCAGGAACGCGATGCGCGCCGACAGCAGCGTGTGCGACGAACTGGTCGGACTGTGGCTGTTGATCGAGGCCCGCGCCACCGAGCCGCTGCGCACCAGCGCGTTGTCGTTCATGAAGCCGCCGACGAACACGCCGACCTCGCGTCCGCCGACCCGGCCCGCCATCCCCGCGTCGTCGAGCGCCTCCCAGGCGACCTCGAGCAGCAGTCGCTGCTGCGGATCCATGATCGACGCCTCGCGCTGGGAGATGCCGAAGAACTCGGCGTCGAACTCCCACAGCGACTGGGTGAGGAATCCGCCGTGCCTGGTGTACATCCGGCCCGGCGCGTCCGGGTCCGGATCGTAGAACTTGGCGATATTCCAGCGGTCCGCCGGTATCTCCACGATTCCGTCGCCCTTGCGCACGACGAGATCCCAGAACGAGTCCGGCCCGTCGATGCCGCCCGGAAAACGGCAGCCGATACCGACAATTGCTACATTGGGCATGCAAATCCCCTGATGCTCGGGCATTCGAAAACGCGGACGGGTGAACGTCCGCATCATCGAATCAGCGTGGAGACAGCCGGAATCGCGGCGCCGGTAAACCTGTTCGGCCTTGGCGTCGTCCGGCGGTGAAGTGGTTCCGCGGTAGGAGGTCAGTGTCCACCCATGGTAGGAGCGGCGATTCGCGAAGGTCAATACGGAATTGTTCTCGCCGCAACCGGAAAGCGTTGCCGGGCAGGTAATGACAACTTCGGCATCGACGCAGTTCAGAGTGCTTATGACGAGATTATTCTGGCGTTATTACAGAGTTATCGCGGGGTGGAACCGGTGTGAATTACATCGTTATTCCGGTGTTATTCCGCGTCGTTCCTCCGCCGGTCGCCGGAAGGTGTTGAGGAGGCCGTCGATTCGTGGCTACGATGGCTCGTCGTAACGCAGTGGCGCGAAAGGCGATGGCGTGGATTCGTACAACACCGGGCAGTTCCGCATCGAGGCGGAGGCCGAACCCATCGAAAGCCTGGACTGGCTGCTGGCGTTCACCGAGCAATACATCGCGGGCTGGAACAGCGGCGACGGCGCTGCGGTCGCGAAATGCGTCACGCAGGACACGATCTGGCACGACCCTTCGCTGGACGCGCCCGCGCACGGCCCGGCGGGTGTGGAGAAGTTCGTCGCGGACACGGTGCGTTCGTTCCCGGATGTCGCCTACACCAACCCGTTCCCGCCGGTGCTCGCCGCGGACAACCGGCTGGCCTTGGTGCCGTGGCGGATGACCGGGACCCATCTCGGCCCCATCGACCCGCCCGGTTTCGGTCCGACCGGCAAGACGATCGATCTGCTGGTCATCGACGCGTGGCAGTTCCGCTCCGGGTTGATCTGGCGCAGCCAGGCCACCTGGGATCTGACGGAGATGCTGCTGCAACTGGGCCTCATGCCGCCGCGCGGCAGCGCCGCCGAGCGCGCGATGGCGCGCGCCCAGCGGTTCAGGTCCAAGCTGCCGTTCTGACCCGGCCCGGGGGAATCACTCGCCGAACAGTGTGGCGAACCGTTCCACCGCGAGTAGGACCGAGGCGCCGACGGATTCCAGCTCGGCGCCCATGCCCACGAGCAGATTCACGATCGCGGGCACCAGCACCTCGAGCAAACCGTCGTCGCCCAGGTGACCGGCCATCTCCAGTTGGATGAAGCCGAACAGTCCCATCCACAGCTGCGCCGCGGCGGAACGGACATCGGGGGTGTTGATCAGTCCGGCGTCCTGTGCGCGCTGCACCGCGCCCACCACGTGGTCGAAGGTCTCCGCGTAGTGCTCGAACTCCGAATCGTGCCCGGCCACGAGCACGTTGCCGCGGTTGATCTTCAGGTCGATGCGCGTCCCGGTGCCGAACATCAGCTGGAACAGTTCCGGCCTGCGCTGGGCCTCGTCGCGGAACACCAGGCCGAGCACGAGCAGATCGGTGATCGGCTCGTCGGTCACTCCGGCCGCGGTCATGCGCTCGGCCAGCTGGGCGAAGCCGGCGGAGCCCGCCGCCCGGATCAGGCCGGGCATCCCACCGAAGTTGGAGTACACCGCCATCGTGGAGACCCCGCACATGCGGGATACGCGGCGGACGGTCAGCGCGTGCAACCCCTCGGTCGAGACCACCTCGACGGTCGCCTCGATCAGGCGATCGCGCAGCGCGGTGTTCATCGTGTCCGTCCCGGCGGCCGGGCGCACGGCTAGTTCGGTTGTTCCGGCAGTCTGCTTGGTCATCGCTTCCGCTTCCCCCGCGCGGTCACGCCGTGGCGCATAGATGCACTGACGCGCTGTCTTCGGGAAGGCGGTATCGCCGCTTCACCTCGGGCGCACCGGTCCTGCTCACCGCGCGGACCACCGATCGCGGGGCGGGGGGAACGACGTCGACTTCGACCGATGCACCATCGATTCGCCCGGTCCGGAAAGCTGATCGTGGTTCATCGCGCACAGATATCTCCGTTCTTGCCGCACGAACGGGCGGGCAGAGCATGAGGTGGAGCCGCGTTCGCGGGCTACGAAGAGCAGGCGCACCCGCCGGGAGGTGCGTGTCGGAGGTGAGTGTCGTCACTGAAACTCTATGTGATACAGCGTAACATCCACAGCCATTCCGCCAAATGTTCTGCGCGCTTTCCGAATTCGTCGCGCGCCACGCAGTTGTGACATCGGAGGACATTCCGGCCGGAGTTCTGGAGCCGGTGACAATCACCGTCGGCTCGGAGCCGGGCCCGTGATGTCGCGAATTGGACAAATGAGACATCGGCCCGGTGGACACCCCGGTAATCGGCGGCTGCCGATTCTCGATCTGCGCGGTCACGAACACGGGGCAACGTTATCGTTCGCAAGGGACAGTTTCGTGGGTGGGAGGTCGGCCGGATGGCGACATCGATTCCGGGAATCATCGCGTGGCCGGTCATCGGGTTCGTCGCGGCCGTGCCGGCGGGCCGGTGGTTGCTGTGCGCGACACGACCGTCGACCGGCTACTGAATACGCTGTTCGGCTGGGGAGCGCTGAGTCTGCTGCTGTATCGCTGCGACATGACGCCCGGCATCGCGAGCCTGGCCCGCCAGCTCTCGCTCGGCTGCACGGTGATGGCATCGATGTGTCAAGGCATCGTCCGGGTCCGGGCGTTCGACGCGGACCCGGCCGCGGCCCGGCGCGGGCACCGCGCCTGCCGCGTGCTTGCGGCCGGGTCCACCGCCGCGATCCTGCTCGCGGGCGCGCAGGCAAGGCGGACTGCTCGAACTCGCCCGGTGTGGCCCTCGGCCCGCGCGGCGGCGGGCGAGCGCGTCCCCTTGGCGGGCGGCGTCGGTTAGAGCACCGCTTGGGTCTGGGTGACCTTCGCGACGAGCTTGTCCGCGTCGTCCCGGATCACCGTCTCCACCACGATGAACGAGCGTCCGGCGTGCAACGGCGTCGACGACGCGACCGCGTGCCCGGACCGGACGGCGCGCAGGAAGTTCGTCTTCGACTCCACCGTGGTGGTGCCCTGCTTGCCTTCCGGCAGGTTGAGGAACGCGCAGACCGCGCCGGTGGCGTCGGCCAGCGACATCAGCACCCCGCCGTGCAGCGCGCCGCCGAGTGTGCACAGCGATTCGTCCCAGGCCAAGCGGCTGCGCACCAGATCGGGCCCGTGCGCGAGCACCTCGACGCCGAGACGTTCGGTGAACGGCATGGTCTGGTGGAACAGCTTGGTGCCCATCTCATCGATCATGCCGCGATCCTGCCCGCCGCCGGTCGCGGAGTCGATTACCTCGCGGGTAATCGCCGCTCTGCGCCGCTCGGTGGAGATCGGCACGACTTCCGTCACGGAAAGCGTCACTGGTCTGCGCGATTCCGTGCCGGTGACGTCGCTTCCTGCGGTTCAGCTCATCCGCGCGACAAGAGCGTCGGGCAGATGGGGGAGTGCCAGGTCGATCAGCCGCCACGGCCACCCCGGGACGCAGGCCCGGCGCCGCTCCTGCTCGATGGCGGCCACCATCGCCGCGACGCCCTTGTCCAGGGGCGCGACCATGCGCGCGTCGCCCGCCTTGGCCGCCATGTCGGTGGCGATGAAACCCGGCAGCAGGGTGGTCACCGTGATCGGGGAGCGCGCCAATTCGGTGGCCAGTGCCGCGCCGAGCGCGGCGAGTCCCGCCTTGCTCGCCGAATAGGCGGCCTTCTTGCCGGGCAGTCCGCGCACCGCGCTCATCGATGCGACGAGGACCAGGTGTCCCGCCCGCTGCGCGCGGAAGATCTCGAGCGCCGCTTCCGTCTGCGCGAGCGCGCTGACGAAATTCGTGGTGGCCGTCGCGAGATTCGCGTCAGCCCGTCCGCTGCCGATCAGCGCTCCCTTGCCGATCCCGGCGTTGACGATCACCCGGTCCAGGCCACCGAGCTCGTCGCGCAGTTCGCCGAAGACGACCGGCACCGCCGCGTGGTCGTCCACGTCGAGCGCGCGCACCGCGACGGTGATCCCGGGACGAGTCGCCACGAGTTCGTCGCGCAGTGCCGTGAGCGCGTCCAGTCTGCGGGCGCACAGTGCGAGATCGCGGCCCTTGGCGGCGAAATCGCGCGCCATGGCGGCCCCGAGGCCCGCGCTCGCCCCGGTGATCAGGATTCTCTTCCGCGTCATGCGGCCGACCTTAACGGCGCGGCCGGACTTCGTCCGTCGGCAGCCTGCGCATGGCCGGAGCGGAGGTACGCGGTCGCGTCTCAGCCGCCGGACGAGCCGGTCGGTGGTGGGGTGGCCAGCAACCGCCACGGCCCGCAGTTCTCGGTCTTGAACCCGACGTCGGTCGGCTTGATCTGCACCCGGACCGGACCGAGCCGGGTGTAGTTGTTCGCGATGATGTACTGCATGTTCGTGTTGTCCCCCTCGACCTTCCACAGCCTGCGCCAATCGCAGGCGTAGGCGGGGTCGGACGTGCCGGGCGCTTCCCAGAGTCCTGGCGCGATGTCGACGCCGACCAAGTAGACGCCGTCGTGCGAGATGGTGTTCGCGGGTTCGGCCGCCGCCGTCGCCGTGGCGAGCAGGGTGACGGCGCAGCCCATGGCTCCCGCGAGTAGGAGCGCGCTAGCACGCATACCGGTTCTCCTTGACTTGTACTCCCGCCGCGTCGTCGTACGCCCGCCGTCGCGGCCGACTCGGGAGATCCCCGCATCTCCGCGGCAACCAATACCAGAACCGACCGGGTGGTGTGCCCGAATCCGCGATTCCGGCTCGGCCCGCACGGGCCGCGCAATCATCGGGGAAATTCCGGCGATCCCGACCAATCGGGAGGTAGTCGCGGATTTCGGCGTGCCGGGCGAGACGGCTTCGAGCCGCCTGTATTACGCTCTGCTATCTCTGCGCAAATCTCCGAGGTCGATCCGGCCGCCGGACGTCGCGCATGCTGTAACGCTTCGATTACACCTCTTGCTTTGCTGATACATGCGTTGCCAAAGTGACCATTGGGTTTGGTGTTACAAGTGGGAAGGGAGGGGTGCTCCGTTCCGGGGCGCCGACCGCACTATGAAGCCAAGCATCGTCAAAGCCGGTATCTGCACCGCGGTGACGGCCGCGGTAACGGTGACGTTGTCCGGATTGCTTCCGGTCAGCGCGCAGGCGGCGCCGTCGCCGCTGGACATGTCGAAGAAACTCGCGGGCAAGACCGTGTTCCTCGACCCAGGCCACCAGGGGTCGAACCACTCCCAGGACTTGGCCAGACAGGTCAGCGACGGTCGCGGCGGCACCAAGGACTGCCAGACCACCGGCATGACCACCATGAACGGCGTTCCCGAGCACACCATCACCTGGAACGTCGCACAGGTCGTCAAGACGTCGCTGGAAACGCTCGGCGCGCGTGTCGTGCTCAGCCGCCAGGACGACATGAACTGGGGCGGCTGCGTCGACGACCGCGCCCGCGCGGCGAGCCAGTCCGGCGCCGACGTCGCCGTGAGCATCCATGCCGACAGCGCGCCCGCGCAAGATCGCGGGTTCCACCTGATCGTCCCCGAGCTGCCCATCCCGGATCTGATCGTCGATCAGGTCCAGGCGGGCGCGGGACTCGCCGCGTCCAAGGCGGTGCGCGACGCGTATCGCGAGGCGGGATTCCCGCCCGCCAACTACGGCGGCGTGGTGGACGGTCTGCAGACCCGCAAGGACATCGCCGGGCCCGCGCTCACCACCGTTCCGCTGGTCTTCCTCGAGATGGGCAACGGCGCCAATCCCGAGGACGCGGCGTTGCTGGAGACGCCGGACGGGCAGCTCAAGCACGCGATCGCGCTGACCACCGGCGTGGTCGGATACCTGCTCGGCGCACCGCAGCCCGGCGCGGCGCCGGATCAGCAGGGCGCCCAGGGCTCGTCGTTCGACCATCCCGCGGCCGCGCAGGAAACGCCGCAGGCTCAGACGACAGGAACACCGCAGGCGCAGACGAACCCGTTCGCACCTCAGGCGCAGACGAACCCGTTCGCTCCCCAGGCGCAGACGAACCCGTTCGCTCCCCAGGCGCAGACGAATCCGGCGGTGCCGCAGGCCCAGCCGATTCCCGCGGTGCCGCAGAGTTCCACGACTCCGGGTGCGCCGCAGAGCCCCGCCGCTCCGGCGGTGCCGCAGGCGCAGTCGGCGCCGAGCACCACGACACCGAAGCCGGCGCCGGGCACGGCGACACCGCAGTCG
The DNA here is from genome assembly GCF_044389845.1 of Nocardia sp. NPDC019323. Lineage (NCBI taxonomy): Bacteria > Bacillati > Actinomycetota > Actinomycetes > Mycobacteriales > Nocardiaceae > Nocardia > Nocardia sp. NPDC019323. Next base: position 1,302,512 of record NZ_JBIRYN010000001.1, on the reverse strand, counting down.
CCTGGCACGTCCGCGGCGCCGAAGTCGCCGGGCACTTCCGCAACGCAGTCGCCGGGCACGCCCAACGCACAGCAGTCACCCGGCGCCTCCGGGGGCAACGCTTCCATCATGGAGTTGCTGATGCCGCTGGCGAAGATGCTCGGCCTGGACGAGAACGCCATCACCACGGAACTGATCAATCTCGGCTACAGCCTGGCGGGCATGCTGCTGGGCCCAGCGAAATAGTCCGCACACCGAACCCGCCGGACGCCATCCTCGGCACCACCGAGGGTGGCGTCCGGCTTTTCCCGCGGGTCACACGGCGCACTAGGGTGAGCGGAATGGCTGACCGGATTCCTGTTGTGCTCGTCGCGGGGTTTCTCGGTTCCGGGAAGACCACGCTGCTCAATCACTTGCTGCGGCACAACCGGGGCACCCGGATCGGCGTGGTCGTCAACGACTTCGGGGCGATCAACATCGATTCGATGCTGGTCGCGGGGCAGGTCGATGCCATGGTCTCGCTCGGCAACGGTTGCGTGTGCTGCGCGGTGGACGTCACCGAACTGGACGAGCTGTTCACCCGGCTCACCCAGCCGCGCGCCGGGATCGATGTCATCGTGGTGGAGGCCAGCGGCCTGGCCGAGCCGCGCAACCTCATCCGGATGGTGCTCGGCAGCGACAATCCGCGCCTGCGCTACGGCGGCCTGGTCGAGGTGGTGGACGCCGAACAGTTCCCGGCCAGCAGTGCCCGTCATCCGGAGCTGCGCACGCATGTGCGGTTGGCCGACCTGGTGGTGCTGAACAAGGCCGATCGGGTGACGCCCGGGCAACTCGACCACCTGCGTGCGGATATCGCGTCGCTGGCCGGTTCGGTCCCGGTGTACGCGACCGCGCACGGCCGGATCGATCCGGGGCTGCTGTTCGACCGTCCCCGGCGCGAGCGCCCGCTGGTGGCCGAGCAACTGAGCTTCGACGAACTGCTTCTCGAGCACGATCACGAAGACCACGACGACCACCGTCATCTGCACGACGACTACACCAGCGTCTCCTTCGCCAGCGACCGGGAGCTGGACCCGCGCAAATTGATCGGCTTCCTGGAGGACCCGCCCGCGGGGTTGTTCCGGGCCAAGGGCTTCGCCGCGTTCGGAGTGGCGGGCGAACGCAGGAAATTCGTCCTGCACATGGTCGGCCGCCACATCGTCTTCGAGCCGGGGGGCTGGTCACGCGGTGAGTCGCGGGGAGCGCGAGTGGTGCTCATCGGCGCGGGCCTGCACTCGGACGCGGCCTTGGCCCGGCTTCGCGATACCGTGCACGACGCCGCCGAACCGCTGGACGCGCAGAGCATGCTCGGGGTGTGGCGCTATACGCCGCGCTGAGCGCGCAGATTGGCGCGTTTGGTCGCGACGTGTCGCGTTCGGTGCTGGTGCCAGAACGGTCTTTTCATGAGACTGAATGCGTGGCCGCCGGTGGGCGGGCACCGGGGAGCTTACTGCCGCGTTCGGCGCCGCCCGGCAGCCGATCCGTGACCGACCGAATCGTTCCGCGACCGATGGGAGTTTCCGTGTCAGATTCCATGGAGAGCGCCACCGCGTACGTCATCGAGGTGCTGGAGGCCAAGGGCACCGCCACCCGCGACGACTTCGACGTTCCCGCGATCGTCGCCGAGACCCACGCCATCACCAACAGCTGGGATTTCCGTGCGATCGAGGACGCTACGTTCTGGTCGATCGCCGCGCGTTTCATCAGGCCGTGACGGTCGGCTCCGTGCGCGGGGCGTGGCCGGCCAGCGACCAGCGCCGCGCCGCGCGCCGCATCGACCCCGGGTCGGAGTAGCCGAGGATCTCGGCCTGGCGCGATGGGCTCAGCGGCCCCGCGGCGGTCGCGGCGACCAGCCGCGCACCGCGAGCCCGGTCCAACTCGGCGCGCCAGGTGGTGCCCGCCTCGCGTAACCGCCGCTGGAGCGTGCGCGGGCTGGTGGCCAGCCTGCGCGCCACCCGTTCCAACGACGCGTCGCCGTCGTCCAGGCATTCCGCCAAGGCGGTCGCGACGCGTTCGGGCCATGCGGTGGCCAGCGGCGGCGGAGGCGGAAGCGCGGCGGCCAAGGGCTGCAGGATGCCGGCCAGGACCGGATCGCTCGTGGTCAGCGGCAGATCCATGTCCGAGGCGCGAAAAGTCATGGCGTCCACCGGCGCGTCGAACTCGATCTCGGTGGTGCCGAAAACCTCGATGAAGGCGCCGATCTTGGCGGGCGCCTGCTGGCGCAACGCCACCCGCAGCGGAGCGAGCGGTTCACGCACCACGCGCCGGGCGCGGCTGAGCACCGCGCTCAGCCCCCAGAGCTGGGTGAGATCGCGGCCGCGGCCTTCCCCGTCGATGATGTCGAGATACAAGGTGACTTCGTCGTCGTTCTCCGCGACCAAGTCGAAGCGGTGGTTGGTGGTCACCGCGGTGACGTACGGCCCGCAAGTCGCCAGTCCGGCCCCCAGCGTCGGCGCCGAGGAGAACAGATAGTCGTAGAGGCCCAGGCAGGTCAGCTGGTAGCGGCTCGCCACGTTCAGCGCGACGTCCGGGTCCCCGAGTTCGAGTTCCCCGATCTCCCACAACCGGGAGAACGTCTGGCTGGGCAGGTGCAGGTCCTCGCCCGCCATGGTCCACTCCGGCAATCCCGCTTCCCGCAGCAGCCGGTCGCGGTCGACGCCGGCCGCGGTGAGTTGCGAGATGACGAACCGGTGCAGCAGAACCTGGTCGGTTCCCATCGCGTGCTCCCTTCTGCCACCGCGACCGATCGGCGCGCCGTCGGTCTCCGAGTGAAGCGATACCGCGCGCACACGCTATACCGGCCGTGTTGATTCGTCATGAGATTCATGTCACGGTCGGATCACCCGCAGGCGTTCACCCATTCGGACAGTCCGTCGGCGAACAGCTGGCGCTTCCAGATCGGGACTTCGTGTTTGATCCGGTCCACCAGTTCCGCGCACGCCGCGAACGCCGCGCCGCGATGCGCCGCCGCCACCGCGACGACGATCGCGCGGTCACCGATGCCGAGCGAGCCGACGCGGTGCACGGCCGCGACCGGCACACCGTGTGCGGCGGCGAGTTCCGCGCAGACCTCGCGCAGGAAACGCTCCGCCTGCGGGTGCGCGGAGTATTCCAGGGCCGAGACCGCCTGCCCGCCATCGTGATCGCGGACTTTCCCGGTGAACACCACGACCCCGCCGTAATGTGGTCCCGAGACCGCTTCCTCGACCTCCGCTGGGTCCAGCGGCTGGTCGCTGATCCGGGCGAGCCGGACCGTGGCCTCAGCCGTTGTCATGACTTCCACCTCCGGCGACTTGTGCGAGCAGATGATCCAGCAGCGGCTCCAGCACCGCGATGCCGTCCTTCACGCCACCCGGCGAGCCGGGCAGGTTCACGATCACCGAGCGCCCCGCCAGGCCGGCCACGCCGCGGCTCAGCGCCGCGAGCGGGAACTTCGCGGTGCCGCGCTGCCGGATCGCCTCCGCCACACCGGGTAGTTCGCGATCGAGCAGGGCGAGGGTGGCTTCGGGGGTCGCGTCGGTGGGGGAGGCGCCGGTTCCGCCGGTGCTGATGACGAGGGCGGGTTCGAAGCGCAGCGCGTCGGCCAGGCCGAATTCGATCTCGGCGTCGGCGTAGACCAGCGGGCCCCGCACCGAGAAGCCGAGGCCGGACAGCCAGTCCACGAGCACCGGACCGGTGGTGTCCTCGCGCGTGCCCGCCGCGACCCCGGTCGAGGCGACCAGCACCACGGCCGAGCGTTCCTCCGCGCCGAATTCGGGCTCGGCGTAGCCGGAGGTGTCCTGTTCGTCCCCATCGGCAGCGAAGTCCTCATCGATGACCGGCTCGATCTCCCCCTCGTCGGAGATCGTGTCGTCCGGGCGCTCCCAATGTCCGCGCTTGCCGCCTTCTTTGGCGAGCAGGCGCACGCCGGTGAGCACCGCGGCGGGATCCACCGCCTTCACCATGTCGTGCAGGGTGAGCCCCGCCACCGCGACCGCGGTCAGCGCCTCCATCTCGACGCCGGTGGGGCCCTTGGTCTTCGCGGTGGCCTCGATGGTGATGGCGGTTTCGGTGAAACCGAACTCCACCCGCACCGACGACAGCGCCAGCTGATGGCACAGCGGGATCAGTTCGGAGGTCTTCTTCGCCCCCGCGATGCCCGCGATGCGGGCGGTGGACAGCACGTCGGCCTTCGGCATGTCGTCGGCCCGCACCAGCGCGACCACCTCGGCCGTGGTGCGCAACTCGCCTGCCGCGACGGCGATCCGGGTGGTCTCGCTCTTCTCGCTCACGTCCACCATGCGGGCGCGGCCTTCGTGGTCGACATGGGACAGCTCGCTCATAAGGACCACACTCGCACAAGCGCCCCCGCGGGCAGCGCGGTGACCTCGGCGGGCACGTCGATCAGCACGTCGGCGTTCGCCATGGCCGCCACGAGATGCGAGCCGGGACCCGACACCACCTCGACCGCCCGCGGGCGTCCGTGCGCGGACAACCCGTCCGGATGCTCGCGGATCAGCTTGCCCCGGAGGAACTGACGCTTGCCCTCCGGCGAGCGCGCCACGGCGTCGACCAAGGGAAGTTCGTAGGCGTCCACCTCGGGAAGACCGGCCAGACGCCGCAGGATCGGGCGGGCGAACACCTCGAACGACACCATCGTGCTGACCGGGTTGCCGGGGAAACTGAGCACCGGCACCCCGTCGACGACGGTCAGCCCCTGCGGGCCGCCCGGTTGCATCGCGACCGAGCCGAACCGCCCGCCCAACGGCTCGAGCACGTCCTTGACCACCTCGAAGTCGCCCTTCGACACACCACCGGAGGTGAACACCACATCGGCACGCTCCAGCGCGGCCGACAGCAACGCGCGGAAACGCGCCGGATCGTCGCTGCTGTGCGCGACGGAGACGACCTCGACGCCGTTCGCCGCGAGCGCCGCGGCGAGCGCGACGCCGTTGGAGTTGTAGATCTGGCCGGGACGCAGCGGCTTTCCGGCCGCGACCAGTTCGTCGCCGGTGGTGATCACCGCGCCGCGCACCGGACGGAAGACCGCCACCTGCGACAGTCCCACCGCGGCCAGGGCGGCGACATGGCGGGGAGCGAGCGTGGTGCCCGCCCGTGCCAGCAGGTCGCCGGTGCGGACGTCGGTGCCCGGTTCCCGCACGAATTCCCCCGCGCCGCGGCCGCGTTCGATGGTCACCATGCCGTCGCCCGCGCTGGTGTCCTCCACCGGCACCACGCAGTCCGCGCCGGGCGGGATCGGCGCGCCGGTCATCACCTTCATCGCCGCGCCCTGCGGCAGCGGCGCCCGGCCGGCGGCGCCCGCGGCGACGACGCCGGCCAACGGCAGGGTGACCGGAGCGACGAGCACCGATTCGGCGCGCACCGCGTACCCGTCCATCGCGGAGTTGCGGAACACCGGCAGCTCGATCGGCGAGCGCACGTCTTCGGCCAGCTGCCTGCCCAGCGCCCGCGCGACCTCGACGGACTCGACCGCGCGCGCGGCCAGCGGCCGCAGCAGCTGTTCGATGCTGTCGCGGTAGTCGTCGACGGGCCTGGCCGAGACGCCGGCGGGCCGAGGGTTCATGGGAGTCAGCCTAACGCCCGATCCGGGCGGCTTTCCGCCTCCGCCGCCACGCCGCGGTCATCCGGCGCCGGGCGAGCCCTCACCGCCGATTCGCGGCCGCGGTGAGCCGGAGTCGAGCATTCCGCCCACAGACGAATCGGGACAGGCGGTCATAATGGACGTGTGACTCTGGTCGAGATCGGGATTCCCACGGTGCGTTCCGGGCGTCCCTCGCTCGCCGGCCGTCCCGACACCCCCTACTTGCTGGATCGTTTCGGACGCGTCGCCCGCGACCTCCGGGTGTCCATCACCGAGAAGTGTTCGCTGCGCTGCACCTATTGCATGCCGGAGGAGGGGCTGCCGGAGATTCCCCGGCACGAGCTGCTCACGGTGGACGAGATCGTCCGGTTGGTGCGCCTCGCGGTGCGCGAGCTGGGGGTGCGCGAGGTCCGTTTCACCGGCGGTGAGCCGCTGATGCGCCGCGACCTGGAACAGATCATCGCGGGCTGTCACGCCGAGGTGCCGGACATCCCGCTGGCCATGACGACCAATGGCATCGGGCTCGAGCACCGCGCCCTCGGGCTCGCCGCCGCCGGCCTGCACCGGGTGAACGTCTCGCTGGACACCGTCGACCGGGCCGGTTTCGCCCGGCTGACCCGTCGTGACCGCCTGGAGTCGGTGTTCGCGGGCATCCGCGCCGCTCGTGCTGCCGGACTGGCCCCGATCAAGGTCAATGCCGTCTTGATGCGCGAAACTCTCTCCGGAGCGCCCGATCTGCTGCGCTGGTGTCTGGACGAGAGCTGTGAGCTGCGCTTCATCGAGGAGATGCCGTTGGACGCCGACCACGAGTGGGCCCGCGCCAACATGGTCACCGCCGCGGAACTGCTCGGCGTGCTCGGCACGCGGTTCTCCCTCGCCGAGGTCGGCCGCCCCGACCCGTCGGCCCCCGCGGAGAAGTGGCTGGTCGACGGCGGCCCCGGCACCGTCGGCATCATCGCCACGGTGACCAGGAAGTTCTGCGACACCTGCGATCGCACCCGGCTCACCGCGGACGGCATGCTGCGCTCCTGCCTGTTCAGCGACCAGGAATTCGACCTGCGCCAGGCGCTGCGCTCCGGCGCGGGCGACGACGAGGTCGCGGCCCTGTGGCGCGGTGCGATGTGGAACAAGTGGGCAGGTCACGGCATCGACGCCGAGGGCTTCGTCCCCCCGGAGCGGACGATGGGAGCCATCGGTGGTTGAGATCCGCTATTTCGCCGCGATCGCCGACGCCGTCGGCAAGGACGGCGAGACTCTCGATCTCCCGGCCGGAGCGACGGTCGCCGACCTGCGCGCCGCCCTCGCGGCGACCTACGGCCCCGACCTGGACAAGATGTTGTCGGTGTGCGCCTACCTGGTCGGCGACGAGCTCACCCGCGACCCCGCGGTCGCGCTGAGCCCGCGCGTCGACGTCCTGCCACCCTTCGCGGGCGGATAGGCCGCGCGCCGAGGCGCTAGCGCCACCAGGTGTCCAGCGGCGACACCGGGACGGTGCGCTTGTGCCGGGTGTTGCGGAAGATGCTCTCCAGCCGTTCGGCGACCTCGGGGGTCACCTCCTTGCCCTCCAGGTAGTCGTCGATCTCGCTGTAGCGAAGACCGAGCGCTTCCTCGTCGGGCAGCGCGGGCCGGTCGTCCTCCAGATCGGCGGTGGGCACCTTGGACCAGATGCTGGGGGGCGCGCCGAGTTCCTGGAGCAGGGCGGCGCCCTGGCGCTTGGTCAGGCCGGTGAGCGGAGTCAGATCGACGCCGCCGTCGCCGTACTTGGTGAAGAATCCGGTGACCGCCTCGGCCGCGTGGTCGGTGCCGACCACGAGCAGGTTCTCCTGCCCGGCCAGCGCGTACTGGATCACCATGCGTTCGCGCGCTTTGATGTTGCCGCGCACGAAGTCACGCAGCTGGTAGTCGGTGCCCAATGCCGCCGCCGTCTCCGCGGCCGCGGCGTTCACGCTGGGCCGGACGTTCACCACGACCTGCCGGTCGGGCCGGATGAAGGTCAGCGCGGTCAGCGCGTCGGCCTCGTCGGCCTGCACGCCGTAGGGCAGCCGGACGGCGAGGAAGGTCGCGTCCCCGCCGTCCGCGCGCAGTTCCTCGGCCGCGAGCTGGCACAACCGGCCTGCGAGCGCGCTGTCCTGCCCGCCGCTGATCCCGAGCACGAAACCTCGTGCGGGCGTGGCGTTCAGATAGTCCTTGAGGAAATCGACCCGGCGGCGGATCTCGTCCTTCGGTTCGATCGTGGGCCGGACACCCAATTCGCTGATGATCTGTTCGCGCAGGTTCCCCATGGCGCCCGAGTCTACTGATGACTCAGCGGGCGACAACGCGCCGAACGACGCGCTCCCAGTTGTCCCCGATCTGCTCGCGGGTATAGCCGAGCACCTGCATCTGGTGCATGACCAGCGCCGCGCCCAGCATCGCCAGCAGCCAGTCGGCCACCAGAGCGACCTCGCCGGGCATCTCGGCCTCCCGCAACAGCATCGCGACGTGCGCGCGCAGCAACCCGTAGGGCGCACCGGAATAGCGGTCACCGGCCTCGCCGAGTTCGGCGGCGCGGTGCAGTTCGCCTTCCACCTCGATGTCGAGGAGTCTGGCCCGCCCGAAGGCGATCAGCCGTTCCACCGGAGGCGCCCCGGGGCCGAGCGGAGGCGGCCCGAAGATGAACGCCTCCTGGTACTTCCGCTCCGAGTGGTCCAGCAGCGCGAGCATCAGGCCGGATCTGCTGCCGAACCGCCGGAACACCGTGCCCTTGCCGACCCCGGCGCGTTTGGCCAGGGCGTCCATGGTGAGGCTGTCGACACCGTGCTCGCGCACCAGCTGCTGCGCCGCGTCCAGCAGGAGCCTGCGGTTGCGTGCCGCGTCGGCGCGTTCGGCGGGTTCCGCGGTGCCGGGCAACGGCGCGCCGACGTCGAGCAGCCGGGGCGCGCCGTCGGGGGACACGTCCGGTGTGGGGTAGTTCACAGCGCTCACGCAGACTCCGCGGGAAGTAATCGGACCACGGTCCGGTTAGTGTGTGGTGAACGTACGGACACCACCCATCAGTACACCAGGAGTCGTCATGAGCCAGACCCGCATTCTCGCACTCGTCGGCAGCCTGCGCGCCGCCTCGGTCAACCGGCGGATCGCCGAGGCCGCGGCGCACACCGCGCCGGAGGGGGTCGAGGTCACCCTCTACGAAGGGCTCGCCGACATCCCGTTCTACAACGAGGACATCGACGTCCCCGGCTCCGTTCCCGCGGCCGCCCAGGCGCTGCGCGACGCGGTCGCCGAGGCCGACGGCCTGCTGGTGGTGACCCCGGAGTACAACGGCACGCTCTCGGCGGTGCTGAAGAACGCGATCGACTGGGCCTCGCGCCCGTACGGCGCCGGCGCCATCAAGGGCAAGCCCGCCGCCGTGGTGAGCGCGTCGATCAGCCCGAACGCCGCGCAGTGGGCGCACGGCGACGCGGTGAAGGCGCTCGGCGTGGCGGGCGCGCGGGTGGTCGAGTCCGCGCACCTGCACTTCGGGGTCATCGGCGAGCGGTTCGCCGCCACGCATCCGCGCGACGACGCCGAGGCGCTGACCCAACTGGCCGGCACGGTGCGCGATCTGGTGGAGGCCACGCGCGGCGAATTGGCGTCGGTGTAAGCTCCTCCTCCGGTCTGAACGAGGGCCACCGCCGCGGGGCGCGGCGGTGGCCCTCTTCGTTGTCCCGGCGGTTTGCTGGAAGTAAGCTGACGCGCCGAAAAGTGATCTGCGCCACTGTTTGGTTCGGCGACGAATCGAGCGTGCTGGTACTTCTCTGCGTGGAATTTCATCAATGTGACTCGCTACATGTCGTGTTGTAGGAATCTGTCGGCCACTAGGTGTAGTGTCTTCGGTACTGGAAGACGGCCGGGAACCTCGCTCCGCACAGGCGGCTGATCAGGGGATTCCGGCCCGGATCCAGGAGTTTGCGCAGCATACGTCGGATCGTGCATTGCATACGGATCACAGGCTGTGGATCAGGCACAAGGAGAGAGGGATAGCAATGACCGTCACCGTGTACACCAAGCCCGCTTGCGTCCAGTGCAACGCCACCTACAAGGCCCTCGACAAGGCCGGGGTGGACTACGAGGTCATCGACATCTCGGAGAACGACGAGGCGCGTGACTACGTCATGGCACTCGGGTACCTGCAGGCGCCGGTCGTGGTGGCCGGAGACGATCACTGGTCGGGCTTCCGGCCCGACCGGATCAAGTCGCTCGCGACCGTGGCGGCCTGACGCTTCCACCGCATCCGGTTCATCCGAGGGACGAGCGCCGCGGCGCTCCTGGGAAGGGAAGGCCACCATGTCGGAGACGACGGCGCTGGTCTACTTCTCCAGCGCTTCGGAGAACACGCATCGCTTCGTCGAGAAGCTGGGTCTCCCGGCGACTCGCATACCACTGCACACCGCTGACTCACTGCGCGTAGACCGTCCGTACGTGCTGATCGTCCCCACCTATGGGGGCGGTCGGCACGTCCTGGGGGGCGCTCGTTCCGACAAGGACTTCGTGCCCAGGCAGGTCGCCAAGTTCCTCAACGATCCGCACAACCGCGCGTTGCTGCGCGGGGTGATCGCGGCGGGCAACACGAACTTCGGCGACACCTTCTGCTATGCGGGCGAACTCATCGCGCGCAAGTGCGGGGTGCCGTACCTGTACCGCTTCGAACTCATGGGAACCGCTGAGGACGTCGAACGCGTCCGAGAGGGATTGGGATTGTTTTGGCAACAGCAACGACAGCACCGGCCGGAAAGACAGCTCGCTTAGAGCAGCCCCCGGTGCGCGGCGGCGACGCGGGCGAGGTCCTCGACTACCACGCCCTCAACGCGATGCTGAACCTGTACGGTCCGAACGGGGAGATCCAGTTCGACAAGGACCGCGAGGCCGCCCACCAGTACTTCTTGCAGCACGTCAATCAGAACACCGTCTTCTTCCACAACCTGGACGAGAAGCTGGACTACCTGATCGACGAGAACTACTACGAGGCCGAAGTCCTGGAGCAGTACAGCCGCGAGTTCATCAAGAAGCTGTTCCAGCAGGCCTACGCCAAGAAGTTCCGGTTCCCCACCTTCCTCGGCGCGTTCAAGTACTACACCTCGTACACGCTGAAGACCTTCGACGGCAAGCGTTACCTGGAGCGGTTCGAGGACCGGGTGTGCATGGTCGCGCTCACGCTCGCCGCCGGTGACGAGGCGCTGGCGAGCAAGCTGGTCGACGAGATCATCGACGGCCGTTTCCAGCCGGCCACCCCGACCTTCCTGAACTCGGGCAAGAAGCAGCGCGGCGAGCCGGTGTCATGTTTCCTCCTTCGCATCGAGGACAACATGGAGTCGATCGGGCGCTCGATCAACTCCGCGCTGCAGCTGTCCAAGCGCGGCGGCGGGGTCGCCCTGTTGCTGAGCAACATCCGGGAGCACGGTGCGCCGATCAAGAAGATCGAGAACCAGAGCTCGGGCGTCATCCCGATCATGAAGCTGCTCGAGGACTCGTTCTCCTACGCCAACCAGCTCGGCGCGCGCCAAGGCGCGGGCGCGGTCTACCTGCACGCGCACCACCCGGACATCTACCGGTTCCTGGACACCAAGCGGGAGAACGCGGACGAGAAGATTCGGATCAAGACGCTCTCGCTGGGCGTGGTCATCCCGGACATCACCTTCGAGCTGGCCAAGAAGAACGAGGACATGTACCTGTTCTCGCCCTACGACGTGGAGCGCATCTACGGCAAGCCGTTCGCCGACATCGACGTCACCGAGAAGTACTACGAGATGGTCGACGACAAGCGCATCCGCAAGTCGAAGATCAAGGCGCGCGAGTTCTTCCAGACCATCGCCGAGCTGCAGTTCGAGTCGGGCTACCCGTACATCATGTTCGAGGACACGGTGAACCGGGCCAACCCGATCGCGGGCAAGATCACCCACTCCAACCTGTGCTCGGAGATCCTCCAGGTCTCCACGCCCTCGGAGTTCAACGACGACCTGTCCTACGCCAAGGTGGGCAAGGACATCTCCTGCAACCTCGGCTCGCTGAACATCGCCAAGACGATGGACTCGCCCGATTTCGCGCAGACCATCGAGGTGGCCATCCGGGCGCTGACGGCGGTGTCGGACCAGACCCACATCTACTCGGTGCCGTCCATCGAGCAGGGCAACAACTCTTCGCACGCCATCGGCCTCGGGCAGATGAACCTGCACGGCTACCTGGCGCGGGAACGGATACGCTACGGGTCCGACGAGGGCATCGACTTCACCAACATCTACTTCTACACCGTGGTCTACCACGCGCTCCGGGCCTCGAACCGGATCGCGATCGAGCGCGGCACGTACTTCGGCGGCTTCCCGGAGTCGAAGTACGCCAGCGGCGAGTACTTCGACAAGTACACCGATCAGGTGTGGGAGCCGAAGACCGATCGCGTCCGGCAGTTGTTCGCCGACGCGGGCGTGCACATCCCGACCCAGGACGACTGGCGTGAGCTGAAGGCCTCGGTCATGGAGCACGGGATCTACAACCAGAACCTGCAGGCGGTGCCGCCGACCGGGTCGATCTCCTACATCAATCACTCCACCAGCTCCATCCACCCGGTGGCGTCGAAGATCGAGATCCGCAAGGAAGGCAAGATCGGGCGCGTCTATTACCCGGCGCCCTACATGACCAACGACAACCTCGAGTACTACGAGGACGCTTACGAGATCGGCTACGAGAAGATCATCGACACCTACGCCGCGGCCACCCAGCACGTGGATCAGGGCCTGTCGCTGACGCTGTTCTTCAAGGACTCGGCCACCACCCGCGATCTCAACCGCGCTCAGATCTACGCCTGGCGCAAGGGCATCAAGACCCTCTACTACATCCGGCTGCGCCAGATGGCACTGGAGGGAACCGAAGTCGAGGGTTGCGTCTCCTGCATGCTGTAGTTCGACAGCGAAGACGGTGACGCGTCCCGTGCCGCGGGAAGCGTCACCGTCTTCTGCTGCCCAGAGCAGATCGAGTAGGCACGACGGGCTCGTTCTGGCTAGGTTCGCCGGTGTGGAGATGGTATCTGTCCTGCCGCAGCTGGTGGCGTTGCGGTTTTCCGAGGTGAACGACCTCAATGTCTACGTGTGGAACGATGACGCCGAGGTCACGCTGATCGACAGCGGCCTGCCGGGAAGCGCGGCGGACATCGAAAGTGGGCTGCGCGCACTGGGTTTCGGCACCGGCCAGGTGCGGCGGGTGATACTCACCCATGCCCACGACGATCACATCGGCTCAGCCGCCGACTTCGCCGAGTGGGGAGCCGAGATCTGGGCCCATCATGCCGACGCCGATGTCGTGCGCGGCGAACGTCCTCAGCCGGCTCCGGTGCTGCGCGACTGGGAACGCCCGATCGCCGACGCGCTGGAACCGGGGCCACGTCCCCGCCCTGCCCCGGTCCACCGCGAGCTGAGCGGCGGCGACGTACTCGACTTCGGCGGCGGCGCTGAAGTGATCGCTGTCCCCGGTCATACCGAAGGCAGTCTGGCGTTGCATCTGCCGCGTCACCGGGTGCTGTTCTCCGGTGATACCTTGGCCAACGTTCGTGGGGTCACCATGCCCGGTGTGTTCAATGTGGACAGTGCCGCCGTCGACGCGGCTGCCCACAGGCTGACCGAACTCGATGTCGACGTCGTCTGCGTCGGCCACGGTGATGTGCTGCGGGACCAGGCTCTGCGCGCGTGGCGGATCCGGCAGCCGGGACGCTGACGCTGATCACGGCACGGCGGTGAAAGCGCGTGCCCATGTGTCGGCGCCTTCGGTGTTGTGGGGCGACAGCCGACATCGGCTGCCGGGTTCGACCCGCGCCCGTCGACAGGTACAGCGGGTTCGCGGTACAGCCGACGGGTGGGCAACCGGCACAGCCGGGTGCCGCCGTCAACGTGCGGTGAGTCGTTCGCGTCTGGAATATGCTGGGCCGGAAGCGATCCGGTAGTGATGGGAACGATGATGACCGATCTCGGCGGCAACGGGAAGCCGCTCAGGCCGATTCACGACGCGAGCGTGCCGAGCAGCGCTCGAATATACGACTACGTCCTCGGCGGGAAAGATCACTATCAGGTGGATCGGGACGCGGCCGAGAAAGTGATCGCGGCGTTTCCCACCAGCAGGGTCGCGGCCCGGCAGAACCGGCAGTTCATGCACCGCGCGGTGAACGCGCTCACCGAGCTGGGCGTGACGCAGTTCCTCGACATCGGCACCGGTATTCCCACCGAACCGAACCTGCACCAGGTGGCGCAGGCGCCGACGCCAGAAGCGCGGGTGGTCTACGTGGACAACGACCCGATCGTGTTGTCCCATGCCCGCGCCCTGCTCACCGGCACCCCGGAGGGGCGCACCGCCTACGTCGACGCCGACCTGAAGGACCCGAAAGCGATCCTGTCCGCGTCCGAACTCCTCGAGACCCTGGATCTGGAGCGTCCCGTGGCGCTGAGCTTGGTCGCCGTGCTGCATTTCCTCAGCGACGAGGACGATCCCTACGGAATCGTCGAGACGTTGATGGATGCACTCGCGCCGGGGTCGTTCCTGGTGGTCTCGCACATCACCGCCGACCTCGAACCCGAGATGATGACCGAGGCGCTCGAGGTGTATCGGCAGAGCGGTGTCTATGCCCAGACGCGCACACGCGACGAGTTCGCCCGGTTCTTCACCGGGTTGGAACTACTGGACCCCGGAATCGTCGTCACCAACCAATGGCGACCGCAGGGCGAGTCGCCGTCGTGGCTCGACTCGCAAGTGAACTGCTGGAGCGCGGTCGGCCGCAAGCTGGGTTGATCCGCCGGCCGCGTCGGGCCGAGGGTATGTCGATCCGAGCGTGTGCGGCTGCAGCAATTGAAACGGAATGATCCGTTCTGATACTCTGAATCAGAACGAAGCATTCCGTTTCCAGAGGAGATCGCCATGAGCACCATCGAGCCCTTCCAGGTCGACATCCCGCAGGCCCAGCTCGACGATCTGGCCGATCGTCTGCGCCGCTGCATGTGGCCGGGCGAATTGCCCGGCGTGGGCGACTCCTACGGGGTGCAGGAGGACCGGGTGCGCGGCCTGGCGCAGTACTGGCTGGAGACCTTCGACTGGCGGGCGCTCGAGGCGAAGCTGAACGCCTACCCGCAGTTCACCACCGAGATAGAGGGGGAGAACATCTACTTTCTGCACATCCGGTCAGCTCGCGCGGACGCGCTGCCGGTGGTCCTCACTCACGGCTGGCCGGGCTCGGTGCTCGAGTTCCTCGACGTCATCGAGTCGCTGACCGCGCCGGAGTCTGCTGAGGATCCCGCCTTCCACCTGGTGATCCCGGCGCTGCCCGGCATGGGCTTCTCCGGCCCGACGCACAGCGCCGGCTGGACCATGCGGCGTGTCGCCAAGGCCTGGATCGAGCTGATGGATCGGCTCGGTTACCAGCGCTTCGGTGCGATCGGCAACGACGGCGGCTCGATGGTCTCCCCGGAGATCGGCCGCCTCGCGCCGGACCGGGTAGTCGGTGTCCATGTGACCCAGCTGTTCTCGTTTCCGTCCGGCGATCCGGCCGAGTTCATCGACCTCTCGGCGGAGGATCTGGCGGCGCTCGAGCACCTGAAGTGGTTCCAGGACAACAAGATGGCCTTCAACATCCTGTGCAGCCAGCAGCCGCAGACGCTGGCCTACGCGCTCTCCGATTCGCCGATCGGCCTGCTGGGTTGGAACGCGCAGCTTTTCGGTGCGAGTCTGGACGCCGATTTCATCATCGGCAACGTCGCCCTCTACTGGCTGACCGGCACTGCGGCCTCCTCGGTCCGGTACTACTACGAGGAGGCGCACAGCACCGACCGCCCGACCGGCCCGACCACGACCCCCACCGCACTCGCCATGTTCAAGGGCGATTTCCAGTCGATCCGCCGGTTCGCCGAGCGTGACCACAGCAACATCGTCAGCTGGAACTCCTACGATGCGGGCTCGGTGATCGGCGGTCCGAATGATGCCGCAGGCCACTTCGCCGCGCACGAGGCGCCCGAACTGCTCGTCGGCGACATCCGGCGGTTTTTCGCCGAAGTGGCCTGAAATCCGGCCGCGCCGGGCAGGTGAGCCGAAGGCGCCCTGCCCAAGGTGATCAACTCAGGGCCGGGAGCACTTCGCGTTCGAAGAGTTCGATGCCGGAGGTGTCGTAGGCGGATTCGGGGAAGTTGAAGATGGCGTAGCCGAGGCCGAGGTCGCGGACGCGCAGCAGGTTCTCGGTGATCTGTTCGGGGGTGCCGGTGGTGGCGCCGCTGCTGTACAGCTGCTCGAAGTAGGACTCGGTCGCCTCGGGGCCGATGACGGGGGTCAGGCGAGCTTTCAGCGCCGCGATGCGGTCCTCGACTTCGGCCTCGGTGGCGCCGATGACGACGTTGAAGTTGGAACTGCGGACGATCGCGTCGAAGTCGGTGCCGACGTCGGCGCAGTGCGCGCGCAGCACTTCGGACTTGTGGGTGAACTCGTCGGGATTGCCGCTGAAGTTGGTGTACTGGGCGTACTCGGCCGCGATGCGCAGCGTCTTCTTCTCGCCGCCGCCCGCGATCCACAGCGGGATCCCGTTCCGCTGCAAGGGGAGCGGGCGCACGATGGCGCCGTCCACCTGGTAGTACCTGCCGTCGAGCGTGGCCGAACCCGTGGTCCACGCCTGCCGGAGGATCTGCACGCCTTCGTCGAGGCGGCCCAGCCGTTCGCCCGCGGAGGGGAAGCCGTAGCCGTAGGCGCGCCATTCGTGTTCGTACCAGCCACCGCCGATGCCCATCTCGACGCGTCCGCCGGAGATCAGGTCGACCGTCGCGGCCACCTTCGCCAGGTAGGCCGGGTTGCGGTAGCTGATCGCGGTACACATCTGGCCGAGGCGCACGCGCGAGGTGGTCGCGGCGAACGCCGACATCAGGGTCCACGCTTCGTGCGTGGCCTCCTCGGTGGGCACCGGGACGGTGTGGAAGTGGTCGTACACCCACAGCGACTCCCACGCCGGGTTGGCGTCGGCGCGCTGGGCGAGGTCTCGCATCACCCTCCACTGGTCGGCGGGGTCGATACCCACCAGATCGAGCCGCCAGCCCTGCGGGATGAAGATGCCGAAGCGCACGAATATCTCCTTCGTGTGTACCCGAACCGCCGCGGCGAGCGCCGCGGCTTCCGTACCTCACTGTTACCAGTCCACCGCGGTCTGGCAACCGTTCGGCGCTCGGCGCACCGAATTCCGCGCCCGCCGCCGACCGCGAATGATGCCCGACCGGCCAGGAGGCGTTCGTGCCCGACGCTCAGCGGGGGACGCGGTCGGTCGGCACTTCGGGGCGTGTCACGGCGACCACGGTCAATAGGTAGTCCAATCCTCGGAACTCGTCCGGGTTCGTCGTGAACAGCGGCAGCGCTTCGGCGATCGCCACGGCGGCGATCATCCGGTGACAGCGCGGAATCGGCCGGGAGCGTGTGCGCCCGGCCGATTTCGCGCGATCGGTGACTACGCGCCGGTGAACTTTGCTCCGGCCACGGACTTCGACGGCTGGCCGTCGACGCCGACCGGGATGTCGCCCTCGAGGGTGGTGCGGTACAGCACCCGGGTGACATCGAGATGGTCCAGATCGCTCGGGGCCAGGTGCGCGGTGACCCGGTTGTCCCAGAACGCGAGGCTGCCCTTCTGCCAGCGGAAGCGGACCGTGTAGGCGGGATTGGTGACCTCGTCGAACAGCGGCCACGAGGTTGGTCCAGCCGGTGTCGCCGCCGCGCTCCGGGGCGATCTCGGCGCGCAGGATGGAGGCCGCGGGCGGGTTGATCAGCGCGGAGACATCGGTGTGCCAGTGGTTGGTGTAGCTGTGCTTGCGCACGCCGAACCGCTTCTCGTACAGCCTGCTGTCGACCGCGAGGATCTCGGGGTACTCCGTCGGCGCGTCGTCGTCGTAGGGGTGCGACGGCGTGACCGCGCCGAAGCGCCGGGAGAAGGCGATCTGCTGCGCGTGATCGATGTGCTGATCGCGGAAGAACAGCACCTTGTAGGTGTGCAGGGCGTCGGTGATGGCCGCGACCTGCTGGTCGGTCAGCGGCTCGCGCAGATCGACGCCGGAGATCTCGGCGCCGATGTGACCGGCGACGGGAGCGACGTGCACCGCGTCGTCGGTGGCGGTCGGGATGGGGGTTTCGTGTACTGCGGTCATCGGGAGAACTCTTTTCGAACTAGCGGATCGGGCCGGCGTCAACCGGAGATGCGGGGTCTGCGGCAAGGCGACAAGCACTGCCGCAGACGCGCATGAAGTCGACGACGCGACGTCTGGTCAGCGCCTGCACGACGGCTGCCTTCCTGGCGCGACGCGGGCGGCCACGGCTCAGGAGCCGGCCGGGGCGCGCCACCGTGACAGGCGGCGTTCGAGGGCGACCAGCAGGCCGTTGAAGGCCAGACCGAGCAGCGAGATCGCGAGGATGCCCGCGTACATGTTCGGGATCGCGAAGTTCTGCTGCGCGGCGGTGATCAGATAGCCGAGCCCGGCCCTGGCCCCGAACATCTCGGCGGCCAGCAGCACGAGGATCGAACTGGCCGCGGCCATCCGCAGACCGGTGAAGATGGACGGCAGCGCCGCGGGCAGGATCACCTTCTGGAACAGCCGGATCGGCGAGAAACCCAGGGAGGCCGCCGATTTGACCAGCAGCGGATCGACGGTGCGCACGCCGGTGATGGTGTTCAGCAGGATCGGGAAGAAGCTCGCGTAGACGACGATGGCGACCTTCGAGGTCTCGCCGATGCCGAGGATCAGCAGGAACACCGGCAGCAACGCCAGCGCCGCGGTGTTGCGGAACAGTTCGAGGATCGGGTTCAGGAAGTCCGCGACCGGCTTGTACCAGGCGATCGCGATGCCAACCGGAATACCGGCGACCAACGCGAGCGAGTACCCGGCCAGCGAACGGCTCAGGCTCGCCGAGAGGTGAGTCCACATCTCCCCGCTGGCCACCAAGTCGGCGAACGCCTGGGCGACCACGGAGAACGGCGGCAGGAACACCTCGTCCACCAGTCCCAGCGTCGGGGCCAGCTGCCACAGCAGTAGGAACAGGGCGATGACGACGGTCGGCTTGAACACCCGCCAGGCCAATCGGCGCACCGCCCGGAGGGCCTGCGTCGTGGCGGTGGGCGCTGCCTCGGCCGTGCGCACCGGGCCGGGCCGGGCCGGCGCGGCGGCACTTCCCCGTACCGGCCGCTCGCGCAGCTGAATGGCACTAGACATCGGCCGTCCTCTCGGTGGTGGATTCGATCTCGGCCGTGTGGGCGGACAAGGACTCCAGTTCCAGGCTCGCGGCCCGCTGGACCTCGCTGTGCAGCAGCGTCCAGATCTCGTGGCGGTAGTCACGGAAGCGCTGGGAGGAGCGGATGTCCTCGTCGGTGCCGCGGTCGATCTCGACGTCGACGATGGCCTTGATCCGGCCGGGCCGCGAGGTCAGCACGGCCACTCGCTGACCGAGGTACACCGCCTCGTCGATGCCGTGGGTGATGAAAAGGACGGTCTTGCCGGTGGCCCGCCAGATGCGTAACAGCTCGTCCTGCAAAGACTCCCGCGTCTGCGCGTCGAGCGCGGCGAACGGCTCGTCCATCAGCAGTACCTCCGGATCGAACGCCAGACTGCGCGCGATCGCGACGCGCTGCTTCATGCCGCCGGACAGTTCGTGCGGGTAGCGATCGCCGAAGCCGGACAGCCCGACCAGCTCCAAGTAGTGCTCGGCGAGTTCGCGGCGCGCCTTGCGGCGCAACCCCTTGGCTTCCAGCCCGAATTCGATGTTGGCGCGGGCCGTTCGCCACGGCAGCAGCGCGTACTGCTGGAAGACGATGCCGCGATCCAGGCCCGGGCCGGTGATCGGCTTGCCGTCCAGCAGGATCTCACCGGAGGTCGGTTTGCTCAGGCCGCCGAGCAGGTCCAGTAGCGTGGACTTGCCCGAACCGCTCGGGCCCACCAGCACCAGGAACTCGCCCTCGCGCAGCTCCAGCGAGATGTCCCGCAGCGCGGTGAACCGCTCCTGCGAGCCGCGCACCGCGAACTGTTTGCCCACCGCGGTGAGCGATAGTTTCGTCGCTGTGGTCATTTCGCGGCCACCACCTCTCCGGTCGGTCCCGCCTCCGGCTTGTACTTGCCGTTGGCGTAGGGGTTGAACTTGTTGGTGAACAGATCCGCGGCCTTCAACTTGCCGTTGGGCAGTTCGCCGTTGCGCACCAGCCAGTCGATCCAGATCTGCAGTTCTTTCTCCGCGACCACCCCGCCCTGCGCCGGGATGCCTGAGCTGTGCCAGTACGGCACCAAGCTGGTGTTCTCGTTGCGGCCGCGCTTGCCGATGATCTGGACGAACCGCTCGCGCACCTGATCACGCGGTGTCACCTGGAGCCAGCGGATCGCGCGCGCGGTGCCCTGCACGAAGTCCTCCACCGCTTCGGGATTCTTGGCGATGTAGTCGTTGCGGAAGACGTAGGTGCCGTAGTCGAACGTGCCGAAGATGGCCTTGTCGGTGTAGAGGGGGTGGATGCCGCCGCGCTGCAGGGCGTTGTCGCGGAAGACACTGCCCAAGGCCGCGACGTCGACCTGTCCCTTGCGCAGCGCCTCCTCGGTGTTGGCCGGAGGCACGACGATCAGCTGCACCTGCTTGATCTCGTCCCCGGTGAGGCCCTGCTGATGCAGCCACTCCCTGGTGATGAATTCGTGGTGCGCGCCGAGGGTGTTCAGCGCGACCTTCTTGCCGATCAGATCACGCGCCGAGGTGATGCCGGAATCGTCGCGCACGTAGTAGCCGGTGAACGATTGCTCGTCCGCGCCATAGGAACTGAGCACCGAGGTAACCTTCGCGCCTCCCGCGATCAGCTTGACCACCGCGCCGTTGAACGCGCTGCCGAATTCGACCTGGTTGGTCGCCGCCGCCTGGATATTGGCCGGGCCACTGGTGGTGTCGCCTTCCCAGTGCAAGCTGATCTTCGTGAAATAGCCGAGGTCGTCGGCCAATTCGACGGGGCTCACCTGCCCGGTGGCGCCCTGATAGCGCAGCACGGTCTTGCCGTCGGCGGTCTTGGCGGGTGCGGACTCGCCGCAGCCGGTGAGCACGGACAGGCCGGTGAGTACCGCTACGGCGGCGGAGAGAGCGCGGGCGACGCGCCGGGACGATGGGGGGAAAGGCATTGTTGTTCTTTCGAAGACGAGAAGACGCCGTGCGATGTGACGCCCGGCGTCCGGAGACACCACAGCGGGAGCGATGCGGCGGTGGACGACCGTGCGGGATCCGGTCGCAGATGCGGGCCGCGATGCTTCAGCGGCAACAGATTCCGTGCGAAACGCGCATGAAGTCGACCGCGCGACGGCGGATCAAGGCGGTGGCTGTCGACACTTCGAAACTTCCGTGAGCTGAACTGGTGTGGGGGGCGCCCGATGGTTCGGGGCACTTGCCTGGCAAACACTGTCCCGGCTCCCAAGCATGGGAGCAACAGTTCGACGCCGACTGCGTATAACCCTGTCTTACCGCGGCCGATGGCCTATGAACGGGGCCGGGGCTTCGTGGTGTGGCTCGCGACGCGCCGACACCGGTGCGGAGCGGCGTCGGTCACAGCGGACCGTCGTATGGTGATCATCGTCTCCGAAGCGATGTAAGCTGCACGAGGACGTTTTCGCGTTCCAGTGATGTTGACCCGAACGGTGCGGATACCGAGATCCGCGGCGACGACGAGAGGGAGGTGGGGTAGCGATGCGCAGCGAACCTCCCAGTCGAAGGCCGCGCGGCGCCGCCCCTTCGCATTCCTAGTCAGGTCGCGACGGCAGGGGCCGGCGCCCGCGGTGTGAATTCGCGTTCTCCGTTCACTCACGCATGTGCTGAGGTCCTCTCATGTCGCAGACCGACATCATCGAAGTACGTCCGACGCTGTCCGAATCCCTGCAGGACATCGTCGAAACCCGCCGCGTGGACGCCGCGCTGGACTGGCTCGGCAACCACCCGCCGCATGTCATCGCCGACCAGCTCGCCCGGATGGACGCCGTGCGGGCCGGGATGGCGTTCCGCCTGCTCGACAAAGATCTGGCGCTGGCCGTCTTCGAGGAACTCGAGCCGGTGGACCAGCAGCAGATCCTGCAAGGGCTGCGCGATCAGAGTTTCCGCGACCTGGTCGAGGGCATGGCGCCCGACGATCGCGCGCGCATGCTGCGCGAGGCGCCCGCCAAGGTCGCCAAGAAGGCGCTGGCCGGGCTCAGCCCGCGCGAGCGGCGGATGACCGCGAGCCTGCTCGGCTACCCGGAGGGCTCGGCGGGGCAGTACATGACGCCGGAGGTGGTGGCGCTGCCGCGCGACCTCACGGTGGCCGAGGCGCTCGGCATGGTGCGGGCCAAGGGCGGCAACGCCGAGACGGTCTACACATTGCCTGTCGTCGACGCGGGCAGGCGGCTGACCGGCATCGTCGAGCTGCGCGAACTGGTGCTCAGCAAGCCGGAGACGATGGTGTCGGAGCTGGTGGTCACCGAGCCGGCGTTCGCGCGCGCCACCGATGCCGCGGAGAAGGCGGCCCGTCTGATGCGCGAGACCAACGACATCAACCTGCCGGTGGTGGACAGCGAGGACCGGTTGGTCGGGCTGCTGACCATCGACGACGCGGTGGAGGTGATCGAGGCCGCCGACAGCGAGGACGTCGCGCTGCAGGCCGGGTCAGCGCCGTGGGAAGGCCACTACATGGCCGCCGGCGTGTTCCAGCTGGCCCGCTACCGCGCGCTGTGGCTGCTGCTGTTGCTGTTCGCGGCGACCCTCACGGTGAGCGTGACCGACTTCTTCGAGGGCACCTTGCAGCAGGCGGCGCATCTGGCGCTGTTCATCCCGCTGCTGATCGGCGCGGGCGGCAACGCGGGCGCACAGGCCGCCACCGCCTGCGTGCGCGCGGTGGCGGTCGGCGAGGTGCGGGCGTCGGACCTGTTCCGGGTGATCTGGCGGGAATGCCGGGTCGGTCTGGTGCTCGGGTCGTTGCTGGCGTCGGTCGGCCTGGCGATCGGCGCCCTGTTCGTCGGTCCGCGCATCGCGTTGGTCGTCGGCATCACGCTGGTGCTGATCTGCGGCTGGGCCGCCACCATCGGCGGCACCATGCCCCTGCTGGCCAAGAAGCTGCGCATCGACCCCGCGGTGGTCTCCGCTCCGATGGTCACCACCCTGGTCGACGCCACCGGCCTGATCATCTACTTCACGACGGCCAAACTGGTGCTCGGCATCTGAGGTGCGGTGTGCGCGACGATCGCGGTCGATTTCGCCCGCGTGGAGTGCGCGCTGGAGCGTGGATTCATCGATGGCAGCCGTACCGGTGAGATGGCGGGCCTGCGGCCGGAGAACGCGCAGGGGCCCGGCATTACCGCCGGGCCCCGATGCGTTTCACCTGCTCAGAATTCCCAGTCTTCGTCCTCGGTGTTGACGGCCTTGCCGATGACGTAGCTCGAGCCGGAACCGGAGAAGAAGTCGTGGTTCTCGTCGGCGTTGGGGGACAGCGCCGAGAGGATGGCCGGGTTCACCTCGGTCTCGTCCTTCGGGAACAGGCCCTCGTAGCCGAGGTTCATCAGCGCCTTGTTGGCGTTGTAGCGCAGGAACTTCTTGACGTCCTCGGTGAGGCCGACCTCGTCGTAGAGGTCCTGGGTGTAGTCGACCTCGTTGTCGTAGAGCTCGAACAGCAGCTCGAAGGTGTAGTTCTTGAGTTCGTCGCGCTCGGCCTGGGTGACCAGTTCCAGGCCCTTCTGGTACTTGTAGCCGATGTAGTAACCGTGGACCGCTTCGTCGCGGATGATCAGCCGGATCATGTCGGCGGTGTTGGTGAGCTTGGCCCGCGACGACCAGTGCATGGGCAGGTAGAAGCCGGAGTAGAACAGGAAGCTCTCCAGCAGCGTCGAGGCGACCTTGCGCTTGAGCGGATCGTCGCCCTTGTAGTACTCCAGCACGATCTCGGCCTTGCGCTGGAGGTTGCGGTTCTCCTCCGACCAGCGGAACGCCTCGTCGATCTCGCGGGTGGAGCACAGCGTGGAGAAGATCGAGCTGTAGCTCTTGGCGTGCACCGACTCCATGAACGCGATATTGGTGAGCACCGCCTCTTCGTGCGGGGTGAGCGCGTCGGGGATCAGGCTCACCGCGCCGACCGTGCCCTGGATGGTGTCCAGCAGGGTCAGGCCGGTGAACACCCGCATGGTCAACTGCTTTTCGTCGGCGGTCAAGGTGTTCCACGACGGAATGTCGTTGGAGACCGGGACCTTCTCCGGCAGCCAGAAGTTGCCGGTGAGCCGGTCCCAGACCTCGGCGTCCTTTTCGTCGGGCACCCGATTCCAGTTGATGGCCGACACCCGATCGATAAGCTTCATCCTGCCTCCACGCCTTTCCCGAGCACGCTGCCGTCACGGAATATCTACCTTCGGAACACTACTCCTTGTGGCCGACATGTCCGCTCAGCACAACACCTTGTGTCGCCGCGGCAGGTGTCCTACCGGCGGGAGACCGCAGGGACACGCCGCGCGCGGCCCTTATTGTGCGGCACGCGCGCGTGGGGGACCGCATCGGCACCGTCGTCACGGCGGCCATGGGACCGGCAGCACCGCGGGCAAGCCGATCCGTCTGTCTGTCTGTAGGTCCGTAGGTCCCGGCGGGCGCCGCCGGTTACCGCTGCGGTCGGCCGCCGGGTGCGCCGCTGCCGGGCGGGCGCCCGCCTGGCTGCGGCCCGGAACCGTTTCCCGGCTGCGTGTTCTGTGACTTCTCGGCGACGCCGACGGTGAGCGCGACGCGCAGGCCGGAGGACGGCGTGCCGGTCACGGTGGCCAGTTCCGCGTCCCAGCCGTCACCGAAGATGCCGTCGGAGGCGAGCGTGACCTGCGAGAGGTTGGTGACACTGCGCGCGTAGCCGGGATCGTCAGCGAACACCGCATCGCAGGTGTCCTGCGGCAAAGCGATCTGCGAGGTCAGGCGGGCATTCCGGCCCGCGACCGCGGTCTCGAGCGAGTCGTAGACCTCGAAGTGGATGTGCGGCCACCGGCCCGAATAGCAGGCCGGGAAGATCGAGGTGAAGGTCACTTTGCCGTCGTCGCCGGCCACCTGGACGCCACGGAGATAGTTCTGCTCGGTGACACCGCCGCTGTAGAGCGAGTAGTTGCCGTCGCGGTCGCAGTGCCACACGTACACCGCCATGCCCGCTCCGGCGGCGCCGTTTTTCGCCAAGTCGCGCAGCGTCAGTTCGAGCGTCATCGGGACGCCCTGCGCGACACCGGAATAGGAGCCGAACGAGCTGGTGATGTCGCTGCGCACCACGCCGGACTCGACGAGGATGTTGGGTCCGTTCGTCCCGTCGGCCGGATACGGCCCCTCGGTCTCCTGCGGGGCGGCGGTGATGCCGCCGGATTCCGCGGCGGCCGTGGCGGTCGCCGTGGCCGCGGTGTCGTTCGATGCCGACGCGCAACCGGCCGCGACCGCCGCCGCGCCCGCGCTCGCCCCGAGGAAGAACAGGGCGCGCCGCCGGGACATCAGCACTTTCATGTCGTGTGCGAGGCCGAGATCGTGCTCGTGCACCTCATCGCGTCGTGCGCTCACTGTCCGTCCTTCCGTTCGCCGGTTCGTCTTCCGCGACGTTAGGAACGGGCCCTCGGGTTCGGCTGGGTTCCCGCTGGGAGTTCGCTGTGTGGCTCAGCGTCTGCTGGCCCTGCGGTAGCCGATGCTCGCGGGCACCGCGAACAGGACGATCGCGCCGAGCGACCACAGAACGGTGAGCGTGAGCGGACGCGCCAGCGGCCCGCCGAAGGCGAGCGCGCGCATGGCGTCGACCCCGGCCGACATGGGCTGGTTGCGCACCACCGGCTGGATCCACTTCGGGAAGGCGACCAGCGGCACGAAACCGGTGCTGAAGAACATCATCAGCGAGGTCAGGATCGTGATGCCCTCCACGAGCGTCGCTTTCGCGGTGAACACCGCGATCGAGGTGACGACGGTGGCGAAGGCCAGTCCGAAGAGCACCGGGAGGAACAGGAAGGCGATCGCCGCCGCGACGCCCTCGTGGAAGCGGAATCCGAGCACGAAGCCGACCAGCACGACGGCGAGGGTGCAGGCGAAGATGCGGCAGCCCTCGGCGAGCACCCGCGAGGCCAGGCCGGAGGCGCGGTGCACAGGCAGCACCCAGAAGCGCGCGAGCAGGCCCGAGTCGCGTTCGCGGCCGAGCAGCACACCGCCCGCGACGGCGCCGGACAGCGCGCCGACCAGGGCGACCATGGGCACCGAGCCGTACAGCGCGCTCTCGCCGGTGAACTTCTGGATCTGCCCGCCGATCACGGTGTTCAGCATGACCAGCAGCAGACACGGGATGATCAGCGTCTCCAGCAGCGTGACCGGATTGCGCGCCCAGCGCAGCAGCAGCCGTTGGGTCTGGATCAGCGTGTGCCGCACCAGCGCCGACACCGACAGCTCGGAGCCGGTGCGGAAGCGATCCTGGTGGTCGGTCAGCAGCGCCATCACGCCCTCCTCGAGCTCAGCCGGATCGACAGCGGGACGCAGATGATCAGAACGGCCAGCGCCCAGGCCAGCGGCGGACCCAGCAGCGACCAGGTCACCTGACCGGCGTTCGGCCCGCTGTCCCCGGCGAACGCCCGCAGGGCGATGGCCCACTGCGACACCGGCTGATTGCGCACGAACGGCTGCACCCATGCCGGGAACTGGTCGGCGGGCGCGATGCCGGTGGACAGCATGCCGAAGATCAGCGGCGGCAGCACCAGCGCCTGCGCCGTCGCTTCCGGGTTGCGCGACACGGTGCCGATCACATCACCGCCCCAGATCAGCGCGACGCCGATGAGCAGCGAGAACAGCACGAAGCCGAGGGTGTGCGCCGCGCCGAGATAGAAGCGGAAGCCGATGACGTGGCCGCAGATCAAGGCCGTGATCAACGCGATCACCAGACGGAAGACGCTGCCGGACAGGCGCGCCGTCACCGGCACCAGCGGGCCGATCGGCATCGAGCCGAAGCGCCGGTTGAGCCCGGCGACCGAATCGGTGGCGGCGCGGAAGGCCGCCGAGACCGCGGTGAACGCGGCGGCCTGCAGGATCACCAGCGGCATCATGTACTGCGCGTAACTGCTGAAGCCGGTGCCGATGACGGTCATGATGGTCTTCAGCGGGATGTAGAAGCTGGCGGTGAACGTCACGGGCGCCAGCACCGAGGTGAGCACCTCGCCGGTCTGCACCGACGGCACGATCAGCCGGGTGGTCAGCACCCACCACTGCTGCGGCCGCAGCGGCGCGGCGCGGGTCTGGCTGAGCCAGGTCGCCGCCGTCACGACACGACCTCCCGCCGCGCGCGTTCCTCCGTCGTCGCCAGATGCCCGGTCAGCTGGAGGAACACGTCGTCGAGCGATGGGCGGCGCAGTGCGACGTCCACCAGGTCGAAGCCGGCGCTGTCCAGTCGGCGCAGGGCCTCCAGCAGGGTCTTCGCGCCGTCCGGAGCAGGGACGGCGATCCGGTCGGAATCGGGGCCGAGCGCGTCCCTGTTCTCCTGCGGCAGCAGCGAACCGAGGGCGGCGGCGATGGCGGGCAGATCCTTCAGATTCAGCGGCACCACCTCGCAGTAGCTGCCGCCGGTGCGCGCCTTCAGTTCGTCGGCCGTGCCGTGGGCGATCACCTTTCCGTGATCGATGACGATGATCCGGTCGCTGAGCGCGTCGGCTTCCTCCAGGTACTGGGTGGTGAGCAGGGTGGTGATGCCCGCCTTCTTGAAGCCGGCGACCAGATCCCAGACCCCTTGCCTGCTGCGCGGATCCAGCCCGGTGGTCGGCTCGTCCAGGAACACCACGTCGGGCCGCACCACCAGGCCGCAGGCGATGTCGATGCGCCTGCGCATGCCGCCGGAGTAGGTGCCGACCCGGCGGCCCGCCGCGCGTTCGAGGTCGAACTCGGCCAGCAGCTCGTCCGCGCGGGCACGGGCGGCCCGCTTGCGCAGGCCCATCAGCCTGCCGAACATCACCAGGTTCTCGTAGCCGCTGAGCATGTCGTCCAGCGCGGCGTACTGCCCGGTCAGCATGATGCTGCGGCGGACGGCGGCGGGATCGGCCAGCACGTCGTGGCCCGCGACCGTCGCCCGGCCTCGGTCCGGCCGGATCAGCGTGGACAGGACGTTCACCGTGGTGGTCTTGCCCGCGCCGTTCGGTCCCAGGATGCCGAGCACCTCGCCCGGCTCGGCCGCGAAGTCGACTCCGCGCAACGCCTTGACCGCGCCGAAGGATTTCTCGATCCCCTCGACGACGACTCCTTGGTCGGAATTCATCCTCGGCCTCCCAGATGTGCATCGAGCACGCGCGCGATGACCGGCAGCACGTGCGGCGCGGTCAGTTCGTCGTGGGTCGCCTCGATGTCGTGGTTGATGATCTCGCCGGTCACGTACGGCCCCCAGCCGTCGGGACCGAAGATGTCGGAGGTGTCGACTATCGCGCTGAAGTACACGATGTCGCCGTCGAACACCGGACGGCGGTACCCGGTTCTGGTGCGCGCGGCGGCGTTGTAGGACGCGGCCATGCGCTCCAAGGTCGCGGCGTCGATCAGCGAGACGCCGCCGAGCCGTTCGCGGATCAGGTCCGCCGCCTGCTGCGCGGTCGCGTCGGCGGGGACGTCCTCGATGCCGAACACCGCGCCGAAGGTGTGCACGAACGAGCCCGCGGTGAGCGGTTCGATGCTGTCGCCGTCGATGTCGGCGGTGTCGGCGTCCAGCAGCGCGACCACGCCCACCTCGGCGCCTTCGGCCTTCAGCTTCGCCGCCGCCGCGTGGGCGATCAGCCCGCCGAACGACCAGCCCAGCAGGTGGTACGGCCCCTCGGGTTGCAGGGCCCTGATCTCCCGCACATAGCGCTCGGCGAACTCGTCGATCGAGCGCGCGGGTGGTTCGTGACCGCCGAGGTCGGGCGCTTGCAGCCCGTAGATCGGGCGGCCCGGCGCGAGCGCGTCGGCGAATCCCAGGTAGGTCCACGACATCCCGGACGACGGGTGGATGCAGAACAGCGCGGGTCGCTCGCCGCCGAGCCGGATCGGCAGCACCACGTCGAGTCCGAGGCCGCCCGCCGCGGGAACGGCCGGAGACGCCGTGGCCGCCGCTTCCTCTTCGGCGGCGTCCCGCGCCGCCGGGGTGTGGGCGAACCGGGCCGCGGCGTGCAGGGCCTCGATCCACAGATCGGCCAGTTCGGCGACCTCGTCGTGGTCGAGCAGGGTGGACGGGAAGCCGAAGCTCGCCCGCAAGCGGTCGCCGATCACGACGGCGTTCACGTCGATCGCCGATTGCAGTGGCACACCGGGGTCTTCGGCGACGTGCACGTCACCCAGCTCGTCGGTCGGCAGCCAACCCAGGCCCTCGAGTCCGGCCGGGATGTCCCCGGTGGAGTAGCGGCCGAGGTAGTTGAAGCCGATCCGGCCCGGCAGCCGTTCCGGCAACTGCCGCGCGGTCTCGGCGTTGAGGTAGCGCAGCAAGCCGAAGCCGATACCTTTGTCCGGCACCGCGAGCAACTGGTGTTTGACGGCGCGGATCGCGGCGCCCAACGCTGGTCCACCGGCGAGCGCGTCGTCGATGTCGATCTGCGCGAGGTCCAGGCGCACCGGGTAGATGCTGGTGAACCAGCCGACCGTGCGGGACAGGTCGGCGCCGGGAGCCACTTCTTCCTGACGGCCGTGCCCTTCCATGCGCAGCAGCGCCGACGGGTCACCGCCACGCCAGCGCACCAGCGCCAGCGCCAAGGTGGCCAGCAGTGTGTCGTTGACGCTGCCCTGGAACAGGCCGGGCAGTGTGGTGAGCAGCGCGGTGGTGACCTCGGCGGACAGCTCCCGCTCGACCATGCGCAGCGTGCCGGTCCGGTCGACGGCGGGATCGAGTTCCCGGCCGCCGAGCGGCGGATCGGAACCGGCGAGCACGTCGTGCCAGTACGCCAGTTCGGCGACCCGCTTCTGGGAATGCGCTTCGTCGGTCAGCGCGTGGGCCCATCGCCGCATCGAGGTTCCGGTCTCCGCGAGCACCGCAGTGGCGCCCGCCGACACCTGGGCCCACGCGGCCACCAGGTCCGGGATCAGGATGCGCCAGGACACACCGTCGATCACCAGGTGGTGGGCCAGCACGATCAACCGGCCCGCTCCGGTGCGCGACCCAGCGTCGCCCACCGGGTCCAGCCAAATGAATTGCAGCACAGTGCCATCGGCTGGATCGAGCCGGTCGGCCGCCGCGTCCAGCTCGGTCATGGCGAACTCGTGCAGTTCGATCGGGTCCACGGCGGTGAACTCCACCCGGTGCACCAGCGCGTCCACGTCGACCGATCCGGGCGGGCCGACCAGTACGCGCGGCCCGTCCGCGCCGTCGGTCACCAGCCGGGCGCGCAGCATGTCGTGCCGGTCCACCGCGGCGGCGAGCACCGCCACGATCTGCGCGCGCTCGATGCCCACGGGCAATTCGAGCACCGCCGTCTGGGCGAAGCGGTCGTAGTTCCCGCCACGTTCGAGCATGTAGTGCACGATCGGCGTGAGCGGCAGCTCGCCCACACCGCCGCCGGGCAGTTCGTCCAAGGTCACCGCGGCGCCCGCCGCGTCGACGGCCGCGGCCAGCGCCGCCACCGTGCGGTGCTCGAACACCTGCAGCGGGGTACAGGTGATGCCCTGCTGCTTGGCGCGCGACACCAGCTGGATCGCCAGGATGCTGTCGCCGCCCAGCGCGAAGAACGAGTCGTCGGCGCCCACCCGCCCCACACCCAGCAACTCGCCGAAGATCGCGGCCAGCTGCTGTTCGGTCGGCGTGACCGGCGCGCGGTACTCGGTGCGGTCGCCGGCGAACTCCGGTGCGGGCAGCGCCTTGCGGTCCAGCTTGCCGACCGCGTTGAGCGGGATCTCCTCCAGCACGACGAACGCCGACGGCACCATGTAGCCGGGCAGGAGGTCGGCGGCGAAGGCGCGCACCGTCGCCACGTCGAGGTCGCGGCCGGGCGTGCGGACCAGGTAGGCGGCCAGCGCGGTGGCCCCGGTGGGGCCGGGCACGCCGAGCGTCACCGCGAAGTCCACGCCGTCGGCGCGGCCGAGCACCGCGTCGATCTCGCCCAGCTCGATGCGCTGGCCGCGCACCTTGACCTGGAAGTCGGTGCGGCCCAGGTACTCCAGCTCGGGTCCGGCGTCGCCGCGAATCCAGCGCACCAGATCGCCGGTGCGGTACATCCGTTCACCCGCCGCGCCGAACGGTCCGGCGACGAAGCGGGCCGCGGTCAGGCTCGCCCGCGCGTGGTAGCCGCGCGCCAGCGCCGGTCCGGCGAGGTACAGCTCGCCCGCGACGCCGAACGGAACCGGGCGCAGCCGGTCGTCGAGCACCAGCACCTGCGCGCCCTGCACCGGCGTGCCGATGGACACGGGGGTGCCCACCGTCAGCGGCGCCGAACCCGTCGCCCAGATGGTCGATTCGGTGGGGCCGTACAGGTTGACCATGGTGCGTCCGGTGGCCCAGCGCTCGACCAGCTCCGCGCCGACCGCCTCGCCCGCCACCGCGAGCACCCGCACGCTGCTCACCTCGGCCGGGTCGAGGGTCGCCAGCGCGGAGGGAGTGATCACCATGTGGGTGACCTGTTCGGTGTCGATCAGTTCCGCCAGCGCGCTGCCGCCGAACACCTCCGGCGGCGCGACCACCGAAGCGCCACCGGAACCGAACGCCATGATCGCCTCGAACACCGACGCGTCGAAACTCGGCGACGCCACCTGCAGCACCCGGGAATGCTCGTCCAGGCCGAGCGAAACCTTCTGCGCCGCCACCAGATCAGCGATGCCACGATGGGAGACCGCGACGCCCTTCGGCGTGCCCGTCGAGCCGGAGGTGTAGATCATCCACGCCGCGTTGTCCGGCCGGATGGGGCGGGGCAGTTCCCGCTCGCTCAGCGGGCGACTGCTCGCGGCGCTCCACCGCTCGACCAGCGCGAGGTCGTCGAGCACCAGCCAGTTCGCGCTGTCGGGCAGCATGGGCCGGAACGCGGCGAGGGTCAGCCCGAGCGTCGCGCCGGAGTCGGTGAGCATGTGGTCGATGCGCTCGACCGGGTGCTTGGGATCGACCGGAAGGAACGCCGCGCCCGCCTTCGCCGCGGCCCACATGCCGATGAGCAGTTCCGCAGAACGCGGAAGGCCCAGCGCGACAACCGTTTCCGGTCCGCCACCGGATTCGAGCAAGACGCGGGCCAAGCGAGCGGCGTGCGCGTCGATCTCGGCATACGTGGTGGTCTGTCCGTCGCACACCACAGCGATGCGATCCGGGTAACGCCGCACGGTCTCGGCCAGCAGCTCCGGCAGGGTGACGGTCGCCGCGGACGCGGGGCCGCGCACCGGCACGAGCGTCGCCCGTTCGGCGTCGCCGAGGATGTCGATATCGGCGAGGCGGACCTCGGGCCGCGTCAGCACCGTCGCGAGCACGCGCCGCCACCGGGTGGCGAACGCGGCCACCGTCGCCTCGTCGAACAGATCGGTGGCGTAGGTGAGCACGGCCTCGATGCCCGCCGGGCCGCTGTCGGCGAAGCGTTCGCGCAGATCCAGGGTCAGGTCGAACTGGGAGGCGTCACGTTCGAAGTCCTCCACCTCGAACCGCAGGCCGGGCAGCTCCAGCACGGGTTCGACGAAGTTCTGCAGCGACAGCGAGACCTGGAACAGCGGGTGGTGCGCGGTCGAGCGCGCCGGATCCAGCACCTGGACCAGCCGCTCGAACGGGACGTCCGCGTTGGCGAAGGCGTCGAGGTCCGCGGACCGGACGGTGTCCAGGAACGCGGTGAAGCCCGCGCCGGCGTCGACCGGGGTGCGCAGCGCCAGTGTGTTGACGAACATGCCGACGAGCTGGTCGAGCGCTTCCTCCCCGCGCCCCGCGACCGGAGTGCCGATCAGCACGTCATCGGTGCCGGCCAGGCGTGCCAGCAGCACCGCGAGCGCCGCGTGCACCACCATGAACGGGCTGACGTGGTGGGCGGTGGCGAAGTCGGCCAGCGCCCGGTGCGTCTGGGCGTCGACGGTGAAACGCAAGTCGGCGCTGTGCATGGTCTGCACCGCGGGGCGCGGCCGGTCGGAGGGCAGTTCCAGCTCGTCGGGCGCGCCCGCGAGGGTCGCGCGCCAGAATTCGATCTGCCGCGCCGCCAGCGATTCCGGGTTCGCTTCGTCGCCGAGCACCTCGCGGTGCCACAGCGCGAAATCGGCGTACTGCACCGGCAGCGGTACCCGCTCGGCGTGCCCGCCTCCGGCCCGCTCGGAGTAGGCGGCGACCAGATCGGTGGCCAGCGGCGCCATCGACGCCCCGTCCGCGCTGATGTGGTGCACCACCAGCACGACGACGTGCACCGGCGGCGTGGCGGCGCTCTCGCCGGAACTCGCGGTGTAGCTCGACGAGACCGGCGCGGTCGCGGCCGCGGGACCGGACGAGACCGGCGTTTCGCCCGTCGAAGGCGCCGACGACACCGGTGCGGCGGTCGCGGAAGGCTCGACGCCGCCGTGGATACGCAACAGGCCCACCCGCAGCGGCGGCTGGGTGGCGAGGTCGAAGCCGGTGCCCGCCAGTTCGGTGATCCGCTCACGCAGCCGCGCGCCGTCCTCGGTATCGGCCACCGGCATCGCGGGCACGGCCACGTCGGCGTCGATCACGACCTGACGCGGCCCTTCCGCGTCGGCGGGGTAGAGCGTGCGCAGGCTCTCGTGCCGGTCCACCACGTCGACGAGCGCCGCGCGCAGCGCCTCGACGTCCAGGTTCCCGGTGAGCCGCAGCGCCACGGCGATGTTGTAGGCGGCCGAAGCCGGATCCATCCGGTTGAGCACCCACATGCGCTGTTGCGCGGGCGACAGCGGGACCCGATCCGGCCGGATCCGCGGCGCGAGACCGAACCCGCCCGGCTGCGCGCCGGTGGCGGGCACCACCCGGGCCGACAGTTGGGCCACGGTCGGCGCGTCGAACAGATCACGCAGCGCGATCCGCGAGCCGAGCGCCGCGTTCACCCGCGCCACCACCTTGGTCGCGCTCAGCGAGTTGCCGCCCAGCTCGAAGAACGACTGGTCGACGCCGACGCGATCGCGTTCGAGCACCTCGCCGAACACGGCGGCCACCGCCTCCTCGACGGGGCCGCGCGGCGCGAGATAGGGCCGCTGACTTTCGGAGAAGTCCGGCACCGGAAGGGCTTTGCGATCCAGCTTGCCGACGGGCGTGAGCGGAATCGAGTCGAGCACCACGAGGTAGCCGGGCACCATGTATCCGGGCAGTTCCGCGGCCACCTGCGCGCGCAGCCGCTCGACGTCCAGTCGCACGCCTTCGGCGGGCAGCACGTAGGAGACCAGCACGGTGGTCCCGGCGGGGCCGGTGCGCCCGATGGTCACCGCGTACTCGACCTCGTCGTCGCGAGAGAGCACGGCGTCGATCTCGCCCAGCTCGATGCGCAGGCCGCGGATCTTGACCTGGAAGTCGCTGCGGCCCAGGTACTCCAGCTCGGGACCGTCGCCGTGATCGACCCAGCGCACCATGTCGCCGGTGCGGTACATCCGCCCGCCGGGCGCGCCGAAGGGGTCGGCGACGAACCTGCCCGCGGTCATCTCGAACCGGTTGAAATAGCCGCGCGCGAGCGCGGGACCCGCGAGGTACAGCTCGCCGGGCACCCCCATCGGCACCGGACGCAGCCAAGCGTCCAGCACCACGGTGGACGCGCCACGGATGGGCCCGCCGATCGTGATCGGCTCGCCGGTGACGAGTTCGCCCGGCCCGGTCGCCCAGATGCTGAACTCGGTGGGGCCGTACAGGTTCACCATCCGCCTGCCCGGCGCCCATCGCTCGATCAGCTCCGGCGTCGCCGCCTCGCCCGCGACCGCGAGCACGCGCAGGTGCTCGAGCCCGGCGGGCTCCATGGTGGCCAGCGCCGATGGCGTGATCACGGCGTGGGTGACGCGCTGGGTGCGCAGCAGCGTCTCCAGTTCCGTCCCGCCGTAGACGTCCGGCGGCGACACCACCAGCCTGCCGCCGGCGCCGTGCGCGGTGAGCAGTTCGAACACCGAGGCGTCGAAGCTGGGCGAGGCCACCTGCAGCGCGCTCGCGGTGGGGTCGAGGGCAAGGGTTTCCCGCTGCGCCGCAACGAGATTCGCGATGCCGCGGTGGCTGAGCAGCACGGCCTTCGGCTTGCCGGTGGAGCCGGAGGTGTAGATCAGGTACGCGGTCTGGTCCAGGTCGATCGGCCCGCCGCGCTCGGCGTCGGTGATCGGGGCCTCGGAGACCGTCATCACCCGCCGGATGGTGTTCAGGTCGTCGAGCAGCAGCCAGTCGATCGTGCCCGGCAGCGTCTCGCCGGTCGCGGTGACCGTCACGCCGATCGGGGCCTTGGAGTCGCTGAGCATGTGCTCGATGCGCTCCACCGGGTAGTTCGGGTCCAGCGGAGCGAACGCGGCGCCGGTCTTGGCCAGCGCCCACACCGCGACCACCGATTCCAGGGAGCGGGTGAGCGCGAGCACGACGAACACCTCGCGCCCGACGCCGCGGCGCAGCAGCACCCGGGCGAAGCGGTTGGACCAGGCGTCGAGCTCGGCATAGGACATGGTGAGCTCGCCCGCGGTGATCGCGATCGCGTCCGGATCGATCCGCGCGCCCGCGGTGAGCAGCTCGGGCAGCGTGGCGGGCGGCACCGGCTCCGGGCCGCGCACCGGAGCCAGCGCGGCGCGCTCGGCGGCGTCGCAGTACTGCACCTGGGAGACCAGGGCGTGCGGGTTGTCCGCGAGCTGGGTCAGCAGCCGGACGAAACGGTCCAGCAGCGGCCGCGCCTCCCGCATCGGCAGCTGGTCGGCCATGTACTTCAGCGTGATCCGCAGCGTGTCACGGCCGTTCTCGCCGCGCAGTGGGATCACCATGAGGTTCAGCGGATACGGCGTCGCATCGGTGCCTTCCACGTCGAGCACCCGCATGCCCGCGATGTCCAGCGCCTGCGACAGCGCTTCGCGATCGATGGGGTAGGACTCGAACACGGTGAGCGTGTCGAAAAGCTCGGCGAGGCCGACCGCCTGGTGGATGGCGGCGAGCCCGACGTGCTGATGGTCCATCAGCCGCGCCTGCTCGGATTGCACGCGGGCGAGCAGGTCGGTGACCTTCTCCGCCGGATCGAGGCGTACCCGCACCGGCAGCGTGTTGATGAACAGGCCGACCATCTCCTCGACCCCGGCCAGCTCCGGCGGCCGTCCCGAGACGGTGCCGCCGAACACCACGTCGGTGCGACCGGTGAGCATGGTCAGCAACATCGCCCACGCGGCCTGCACCAAGGTGTTCACCGTCGCGCCCGCTTCCCGGCCCGTGGTCTCCAGCCCGGCCACGGTGTCGCGGGACAGGTCGACGGAGATCATGCCGGTTTCGGTCGATTCGATCCCGGCGAGGGTGGGCACCGCGCGGGTCGGCGTGTCGATACCCGCCAGCGACTCGGTCCACGCGGCGAGGGATTCCGCGTCGTCCCTGGTCTCCAGCCAGGTGAGGAATTCGCGGTAGGAGTGCGCGGGCGGCAGGGCCGCGGCGTCGCCGTCGGTGACGTAGAGGGTGAGCAGTTCGCGCACCAGCAGCGGCGTCGACCAGCCGTCCAGCACCAGGTGGTGGTTGGTGAGCACGAATCGGTAGGTGTCCGAGGCGGTCCGGATGAGCGTGCAGCGCAGCAGCGGGGGGCGGGTGAGTTCGAAGCGGGTGCGGGCGTCCACCGCGATCAACCGGTCGACCTCCCTGGTGCGCTCGGCGCTGTCGGCGATGCCGGTGACATCGGCCTCCCGCCAGTCGATCTCGGCATCGGCCAGCACCAGCTGGCGCGGCCCGTCCTCGGTCTCGACGAAAGCGACGCGCAGGTTCTCGTGCCGGGTCACCAAAGCCTGCGCCGCGCGGCGCAATCGGGGCGCGTCCACGGTGCCCGCGAGGGTGAGCAGCGACTGCACCGTGTAGCCGTCGGCGGTGTCGGAGTCGTAGAGCGCGTGGAAGAGCAGGCCGTATTGCAGTGGCGAGAGCGGCCAGACGTCGGCCAGGTTCGGGTAGGCGCGCTCCCAGGCGTCGATCTGCGCCTGCGAGACGGTGACCAGGTCGAAGTCCGACGGTGTGCGTCCGCCCGCGTTCGCGGACGCCGCGTGCCGGGCCAGCGCGGCGAGTGCCTGCTCCCACAGCGCGGTGAGTTCGCCGAGATCCGCCTCGTCGAAAAGCCGTCCGGCGTAGGCCCAGGTGACTTCGAGTCCGGCGTCGGTGAGCACGGCGTTGATATCCACCGCCGCGGCCAGCGGCGCGCGGTCGTCCTGGGTCGCGGCGAACCGGCGCGGCAGCCACGGTTCCGCGTCGCCGCCGGTGGACGCGCGCCCGAGATAGTTGAAGCTGATCTGCGGGGTGGGCGCGTCCGCCAGCGCCGCCGCGGTGCTCGGGACCAGGTAGCGCAGCATCCCGAAACCGATGCCCTTGTCCGGCAGGGCGCGCAGCTGTTCCTTGGTCGCCTTGATCGCCGCGCCCGCCGCGGCGCCGCCCGCGAACGCGTCCGCCACGTCGATGCAGGCCAGATCGACCGCGACGGGATAGACGCTGGTGAACCAGCCCACCGTGCGCGCCACGTCGGCGCCGGGCAGGACGGACTCCGCGCGGCCGTGACCCTCCAGGGTGAACAGCGTGGAGGTGCGCCCGCGCCACCGGGCCACCGCGAGCGCGAGCCCGGTCAGCAGCACGTCGTCGGCGCCGCAGTGGAAGCGATCCGGCGCGGTGGTGAGCACGGACCTGGCGATGTCCGGCGGTACGACGGTCGTCAGGTGCGCCATGGAGCCGACCACGTCGACGGCCGGGTCCATCGGCGCCGAGCCGAGCGCGGGGTCGGGTGTGGCCAGGATGCGTTGCCACAGCGGCAGTTCGCCGACGCGCGTGGCCGCGTGCTCGCGTTGGCCGTACGCCCAACGGCGGAAGGACGTGCCGACCGGTGCGAGCTCGGCGCCCAGCGTGGCGGTGGCCAGATCCGGCAGCAGGATCCGCCAGGAGACGCCGTCGGTGACGAGATGGTGCAGCACCAGCCACAGCAGCGGCGCGGCGTCGGCGCGCTCGATCCACGCGAAACGCGCGACCACGCCCGCCTCCGGGTCGAGCAGGTCGGCGGCGCGCTGCAAGGCGCGCTCGCAGGTCGCGTCGAGATTGGCGTCCGCGGTCACGATTTCCAGCAGGGCGCCCGCGTTCACCGCGCCGGGTTCGGCGACCACCCAGCTCCAGCCGTCGCCGGTGCGGCGCAGCGTCGAGCGCAGCAGGTCGTGCCGGTCCAGCAGCGCCGCGAGGGCGGTGACGAGGTCCGCGCGCTCCGTGCCCGCGGGCAGCTCGATCAGCACCGCTTGGGCGAACCGCCGCCAGGTGTCACCGGCATCGAGCATCGCGTGCACGATCGGCGTGAGTTCCACCTCGCCGACCCCGCCGCCGGGCAGCTCGCGCACTTCTCCGGTCGGCACGTCGGTGGCCACCGCGGCCAGCGCGGCGACGGTCTTGCGCTCGAAGACATCCCGCGCGCCGAATCCGAGACCGGCCGCCTTCGCTCGTGACACCAACTGGATCGAGACGATGCTGTCGCCGCCGAGCGCGAAGAAGCTCTCGTCCACCCCCACCGATTCCAGGCCGAGCACCTCAGCGAACAGCGCGGCGAGCTTCTCCTCGCGCGGCGTGGACGGTGGCCTGCTCACGGTGGTGCGCGCGCCGAATTCCGGTGCAGGCAGGGCTTTGCGGTCCACCTTGCCGAGCGGCGTGAGCGGAAGACGGTCCAGCACCATGATCACCGCGGGCACCATGTAGGCCGGAAGTGTCTCTCCCGCAGCGGCTTTCAGCGCCTCCGGGTGGACTTGCGCGCCCGGTTCCGGCAGCACGTACGACACGAGCGCGGTGGCGCCCGAACCGGTTTCGACGCCGAGGGTGAGCGCGAAGTCGACGCCGGGTTGCCGCTGCAAGGCGGCGTCGATCTCGCCGAGCTCGATGCGGAAGCCGCGCACCTTCACCTGGAAGTCGCTGCGTCCCTGATACTCCAGTTCGACGCGCCCGTCGTTGTGCACCCAGCGCACCAGGTCGCCGGTGCGGTACATACGCTCGCCGTCGCCGTACGGGTCGGCGACGAAGCGGTCGGCGGTGAGCCCGTTGCGCCGGTGGTAGCCGCGCGCGACGCCGGGACCGGCGAGGTACAGCTCCCCGACGGTGCCGGGCGGCAGCGGCCGCAGCCACGGATCGAGGACCACGGCCGACACGCCGCGGGCCAGGCGGCCGATGGTGACCGGACCGTCCGGCGTCAGCGGCGCGCTGAGGGTGACGGTGATGGTGGTCTCGGTGGGCCCGTAGCCGTTGAGCAGGGTTCGGCCCGACCATTTCGTCACCAGCTCGGGCGGGCAGGCGTCGCCGCCGACGATCACGGTGCGCAGGTCGGGCAGGCTCGCCGGGTCCAGCGACCCCACGACGGCCGGGGTCACGTTGAGGTGGGTGACGCGGTGGGCGCGCAGCACCTCGGCCAGCTCCTCGCCCGCGTACGCCGACGGCGGCACCACGGCCAGCGTCGCGCCCGCCGCGAGGGCGACGAGGATCTCCTCCACCGAGATGTCGAAACTCGGCGACACGGCATGGGCGACGACGGACTCGGCGTCGACGCCGAATCCGGCGCCGGAGCTCGCCACCAGGTCGGCCAGCCCTCGATGCGGGACGAGCACGCCCTTCGGAAGCCCGGTGGAGCCGGAGGTGTAGATGATGTAAGCGGCCTGGTCCGGGTGCACCGGGGCCAGGCGGTCGGCGTCGGTCACGGGCGCGGCGTCCTGCTCGGTCAGCGCCTGCTCGGTGCCCTCGTCGTCCAGGATCAGCCAGGAGACCCGGCCCGGCAACGACTGTCGCGCGGCCGCCGTCGTGATCCCCGCGACCACCCCGCTGTCGCCGACCATGTGCTCGATCCGGTCGGCCGGATAGGTCGGGTCGATCGGCACGAACGCCGCGCCGGTCTTGGCCACCGCGATCGTCGCCAGCACCGACCGGATCGACCGCGGAATGGAGATCGCCACCGTGCGCTCGGGTCCGGCGCCCGCCGCGATGAGCACCCGGGCCAGCCGGTTGGTGTAATCGTCGACCTCGCGGTAGGTCAGTGCGGTCTCGCCCGCCACCAGCGCGGTCGCCAGCGGATCGCGGGCCGCGCCGTCGGCGAGGATGCCCGGCAGCGTCCGCGCCGCGACGCCCTCGGGTCCGCGAGCGGGCGCGAAGCCGGTGCGCTCCTCGTCCGACAGCACCGGCACGCTCGCCAGCGGCGCGTCCGGCCCGGCGGCCAGGAAACGATGCAGGAACGACAGGAACCGGCGGTGCTGCCCGGTCAGCTCGGCGTCGGTGTAAAGGTTGCCGTTGGCCTGGAAGTCGATGTGGGTGCTCTCCCCGCCGACGCCCGGATACAGATTGACGAACAGGTCGTCGATCAACCCCGAGGTCAGCACGTGCAGCCGCCCGGTGACCCGGCCGAGCTGAATTCTGGTGTCGACCATCATCAGGTTCACCGAGGGGCCGAACGACCCGGCCTCGTCCATCGACCAGCCCAGATCGCGGAAGATGTCCTCCTGCCGGTAACGCTGGCGCCGCAGCGCCCCGGTCAGCTCGCCCTGGGCCGCGCGGATCACGTCGCCGACGGTGGTGGCGGGCGTCAGCCGCAGCCGCAGCGGGACCACGTTGGCGATCATGCCGCCCGAACGCCGCAACGTCGCGGTGGTGCGCGCGGACACCGGCAGGCTCAGCACGACTTCCGGCGCGCCGGTCATCGCGGACAGATACGCGCCGAAGGCGGCGACCACGGTCGGCGCGACGCCGGAGGACACCTGCTCGGCGACGGCGTCCAGCAGGCGCCCGGTCTCGGGGGACAGCGCGCCGGTGACCCGCCTCGGGTGCCCGTCCACGGGCGCGGTGCGGCCGGCCAGGCTCACCGGATCGGCCATGCCGTCCAGGTGCGCCAGCCAGTGCTCCCGGTCCGAGCCGAACCGCTCGGAGGTGCGGTAGGCCAGATCCGCCTCGACGATCTTGCGCAGGTCCTCCGCCTTCGCGGGCGGAGCCTCGCGGCCCTCGACGGCGGCGTTGTACAGCTCACCGGTGCGCTGCACCATGGTCAGCGCGCCCATGCCGTCGAGCACGATGTGGTGGATCCGCGAGTACCAGAACCAGCGGTCCGCGCCGACGCGCAGCATGGCGATGCGCACCAGCCGGTCGCGGGTCAGCTCCAGCGGCGTCTCGTATTCCGCGCGCATCCACGCCTGCGCGGCCGCCTCCGGATCGGGGTGGGAACGGAAATCGAGCGTTTCCAGACTGTCGTCGAGGGTCGGATCGACGAATTGGAACGGATGCCCCTCCACCTCGACCAGGCGCAGGTAGCCGGTGCCGAATTCGCGCCCGGCCTGCCGGGCCGAACGCGCGAGCAGGTCGAGGTCGACCGGACCGTTCAGTTCGACGTACTGGGCGATCGAGATCGGCGTCGCGCCCGCGACGTGCTGGGCGAACCAGATGCCGCGCTGTGCCGCCGAGAGGGCGAAGGCCCCGTCGGGAAGAACTGTGTCCGAATCTCTCGCCGAAAGGGAAGGCTGTTGCATGACGTGTCCTACGTTCTGACCGCGATCGGGCCGATCGGCAGTGACCGCCCGCAGCCACCGCGGTACCGGTAGTACGTGCCGCCGCACAGCACGCGGCAACTCAATTCTGAACCGGCGCGGTCGGCGCTGCGGGGTATTGGGCACACTGCGCGACCCGAACATCGCTGTTCGGGTCGCGGGGGAGGGGTTGGGGTCCGGTCAGGCGGCTTTCGGGAGAAGATCCAGGTCCGCCGCGCGCAACGGGGCCGAGGAGCTGGTCAGGTAGCGCTGCAGGGTGGAGCGCTCGTCCAGCACCAGCCAGGTGATCTCGTCCGCCGACTCGGGTCGCTGGTCCTTGGTGGTGATGCCCACCGCGGTGCCGAGGATGTAGGAGCCGTCGTCGGTCACCGGGACGGTGACGGCGCCGAGCTTGGTGGCGGCGCGCTCGGCCACGACGGACTCGATCGGCTGGTCGATCGCCACCGCGATCCGGGTGCCGGGTCCGGCGCCGAGGCGGAGCAGCAGCCGGGCCATGCGGTTGGACCAGCGATCCAACTCGGCGTAGGTCAGGTCGCAATCGGCGGCGGACGCCACGACCGCCTGCGGATCGACCTCGGCGACGGGCTGTGCCACCGGCAGGGAGTACAGGTTGTCGGCGAGCGAATCGGTCAGCGTGTGCATGTCGTGTCCTCGAGGTCGATGGAGAGGTTGTTCGCGTACCTCTGAATCTCGTCCTCGAAAGGGCTTTTCGACAGCAACCCCAGCGCTGGTCCGCGCACTCCCAGGGTGGGGGAAACCTCACCCAAGGGGGTGGGCGGTCAGTCGGTCACGTAGCCGTTGAGCGTGTTGCGCAGGTCGGTGAGCAGGGCGCGGGCGGCGGTGAGGCCGTCGCCGTGCCAGACGGTGTCCTCCACGGCGAACACGCGGCGATCGGTGGCGGCGCCGAGTTCCTTCCACGCGTCGCCGCGCAGCATCTGCTCGCCGTGTTCCTTGCCCTCCTGGCCGGCGAGGATCACGTAGATCACGTCGCCCTCCGCCTTGGTGGCGAACTCGTCCTCGCGCACGTCGAACGAGGAGCCGCGCTGCGCGGCGGGACGCTGCACGCCGGCGTCGGCGAGCACCTGGCCGGAGAAGCTGTCGCCGCCCTGCACCCGCTGGGCGTCGGCCGTGAACCTGATGACCGACGCCTGGGTCTGGCCCGCCGCCAGCGTGGCGCCGGTGTCGCGCGCCTCGGTGCGGTAGTTCTGCAATGCGGTCTCCGCCGCGTCGCTGCGTCCCATACCGGCCGCGAATGCCGCGAATTCGGCCTGCCAGCTGTTGTTCGAACCGACCAGCACGGTCGGGGCGATGGCCTGCAGCGCGCTGAAAGTGGCTGCGCCGGTGGGGTTCTCGCCGAGAATCAGATCCGGGTGCATGGCCGCGATCCGGGCCGGGTCCGGCTGCGCGACGGTGCCGACGCCGGGGATCTTCAGCACGCCGGTGCCCAGGTATGCCGGTTGCGGGCTGGGTCCGTCGATGGTCACCGTCCCCACGACCCGCTCCCACAGACCGAGCGCACACACCGCGTCCAGCGCGGAGGTGCTGAGCACGACGATGCGCTGCGGGTCGGCGGGCACCTCGGAAACCCCCGCCGCGTGGGTGACGCTGCGGGTCTCCCCGGCCGCCGGATCCGGTGCGCTCGGCAGCGCGCACGCCCGGGTGGTGTCGCGCTCCAGCCC
Organism: Nocardia sp. NPDC019323; assembly: GCF_044389845.1. Taxonomy (NCBI): domain Bacteria; kingdom Bacillati; phylum Actinomycetota; class Actinomycetes; order Mycobacteriales; family Nocardiaceae; genus Nocardia; species Nocardia sp. NPDC019323. Next base: position 1,259,660 of record NZ_JBIRYN010000001.1, on the reverse strand, counting down.
CACCACGCCCGCGCCCGCGATGTTGGTGGTGGTGCGCACGATGGAGGGGGAGTCGTCGGTCGCGCCGCCGCAGCCCGCGAGCAGGAGCGCGGCGCACCCGGCCACGACCGCCCGGAACCGGTGACCGGCCGCGCCGCCGCGCTGACCAACCGTGCGAATTCGGGTGCGTACCTGCATCACGTCGCTCACCGGCATGCGAGTGAGGGTACATGTCGGCGGGTGTCGAGCCGTTGGTGAGGTCGAGGCGGTGCGCTGCGCTTCGCTTCGCGGTCGAGGAATCGACCACCCGATTCGAAGAATCCGCCGGAGCGAATCGGTCGCGGTCAGGAGACATCGTTCCGGTCTCAGCGCGCGGGTGGGCGGCGGATCTTCGTGCGGGCCGCAGCGGTCAGGCTCGATTGCCGCCGATGCTGAAACGGGCGCCGGTGGCGTCGGTGACCGCGGCCATCCGGCCGTAGGGGGTGTCCTGGGGCGGCGAGAGCACCGTGCCGCCCAGTTCGGTGAGCCGGCCGACGGTCTTGTCCACGTCGTCGGCGCCGAAGTAGACGATCCAGCCCGCGGGCGCGCCCTCCGGCAGGAAAGCCGAGGCGTCCATGACGCCGCCGAGCATCGGGCTCTCGGCGTGGATGGTCGAGTAGCGGAACTGCGGGGCGTCGGAGACGGTGAAGACGTCCGCCCAGCCGAACACCTCCCGGTAGAAGGTCAGTGAGGCCTCGTAGTCGCGGGTGTGCAGTTCGAACCAGGACGGCGCGCCCGCGTGATCGCGCCACTCACCGCCGGAGACGAAACCCATGGTCTCGAAGCCAGGGAACGTGCCGGCCTCCCAGATGCCGACGCCCGCGCCACCGACATCGCCGAGCACGGCCATCGTGCCCAGCTCACCCACCGCCATCGGCGGCACGATCAGCGACGCCCCCGCCGCGGTCGCCGCGTCGGCGGTGGCTTGTGCCCCGGAACTGGCCAGATACACCGTCCACTGTTCGGGACTGTCGGTGTCGCCGGGCATCCTCGCCATCGCCCCCGCCACCGCGCGCCCGTCCTTGCGGAAGGTGACGTACCCGCCGAACTCCTCACCCGCGCTCTCCGCGGTCCAGTCGAACAGTTCGCGGTAGAACGCGATACTCCGATCGAGATCGGAGCTGTACAAGTCGACCCAACAGGGATCGCCGATCTTCGTGCGCTTCGGTGTGGTCATCGCCGCCCTCCTGGCCTGTGGTGAAACTCGTGTCACCTCTACAGACGCCCGCCACCCATAGAACTCATCGGTCCCGGGCCGACGAGTTCGAGCGCCGGGGGAACGTCAGGACCAGCGAGGCGGCGCCGGCCACCGCCTGGCCGGGCCTGCGAGCGCCACCGGCCTTGCTTCCCGGGTGCGAATGGAACAAAGGGTGTCGCTGGGCGCTGATTCGTCGTAGTTCGCGCCCCTGCTGTGGGCCGACCTGATCACGCAGTATCAGGCGTGCACATCCGCTGCTGGCCCGGCACTGGGCACTCGTTCGCGCAGAGATCATCCCCAAAGCGGCCTATTTCGCCGTCGCTGACACCTGCCGCCCCTAGCAAGCAGCACCGGCACCGCAAGCGCTCAACCCCATAGGTTGCTGCCTACGCGACCACCCACCGCAACCACGTCTTTCGAGCGAAGCGAGACCGAGCATCCGCCGTTCGCGGCCCGGCTCGCGTGTGCGCGGCCGCCGCGTACGCGACGAAGGAGCAAGCGGCGGTCGCGCACACACGAGCCACAAAGGGGCCGCGAACACGCCGCGCCGAAGGCGCGGCCAAACAACACAGCTACGACAGAGAGTAGGACCCGTTCGGCTCGCTCCATCCCGACGGGTTTACGATTCGGAGAGCGCAAGCGAACTGTCGTCTGTTCCGACATCGGAACGGATGCGATCAGCGGAGCCTGCGGAGCGACCTAAAGGCACCTTTCAGGAGGATCAGTGACTGCCGTAGAGCCCCAGCCAGTCCCTCAGTTGGAAGCGACTCGGCCTTATCCGGCTCGGACCGGGCCGAAGGGCTCGTTCATCTACAAGATGGTCACCACCACGGACCCGAAGGTCCTGGGTGTCATGTACCTGACCACGTCGATGGGCTTCTTCCTCATCGGTGGCCTGATGGCCCTGCTGATGCGCGGTGAGCTGGCCAGGCCGGGCCTGCAGTTCCTGTCGCCCGAGCAGTTCAACCAGCTGTTCACCATGCACGGCACGATCATGCTGCTGTTCTACGCCACCGCGATCGTGTTCGGCTTCGCGAACATCATCCTCCCGCTGCAGATCGGCGCTCCCGACGTCGCCTTCCCACGCCTGAACGCCTTCAGCTACTGGCTGTACGCGTTCGGCGCCAGCATGGCGACCGCCGGCTTCATCACCCCCGGCGGCGCCGCGGACTTCGGCTGGACGGCGTACGTGCCGCTGACCGACATCCTGCACTCGCCCGGCGTCGGCACCGACCTGTGGATCCTGGGCCTGGCGGTGTCCGGTCTCGGCACCATCCTCGGTGGCGTGAACATGCTGACCACCGTGGTCTGCCTGCGCGCTCCCGGTATGACCATGTTCCGGATGCCGATCTTCACCTGGAACATCGCCGTGACCAGCGTCCTGGTGCTGCTGGCCTTCCCCCTGCTGACCGCCGCGCTGTTCGGCCTGGCCTACGACCGTCACCTGGGCGGCCACATCTACGACCCCGCGACCGGCGGCATTCTGCTCTACCAGCACCTGTTCTGGTTCTTCGGCCACCCCGAGGTGTACATCATCGCGCTGCCGTTCTTCGGCATCGTCTCGGAGATCTTCCCGGTCTTCTCGCGTAAGCCGATCTTCGGTTACACCACGCTGGTCTACGCCACCCTGGGCATCGCCGCGCTGTCGATCGCCGTGTGGGCCCACCACATGTACGCCACCGGCGCCGTGCTGCTGCCGTACTTCTCGTTCATGACCTTCCTCATCGCGGTCCCGACCGGTGTGAAGTTCTTCAACTGGATCGGCACCATGTGGCGCGGTCAGCTGACCTTCGAATCGCCGATGCTGTTCTCCATCGGCTTCATCGTCACCTTCCTCTTCGGTGGTCTGTCCGGCGTCATCCTGGCCAGCCCGCCGCTGGACTTCCACGTCACCGACTCGTACTTCGTCGTGGCGCACTTCCACTACGTGCTCTTCGGCACCATCGTGTTCGCCACCTACGCGGGCATCTACTTCTGGTTCCCGAAGATGACCGGGCGGATGCTCGACGAGCGCCTGGCCAAGTGGCACTTCTGGACCACGTTCATCGGCTTCCACACCACCTTCCTGGTCCAGCACTGGCTGGGCGCCGAGGGCATGCCGCGCCGCTACGCCGACTACCTGCCCAGCGACGGCTTCACCACGCTGAACACGATCTCCACGATCGGCGCCTTCGTGCTCGGCGCGTCGATGCTGCCGTTCCTGTGGAACGTCTTCAAGAGCTACCGCTACGGCGAGGTGGTCACCGTGGACGACCCGTGGGGCTACGGCAACTCGCTGGAGTGGGCCACCACCTGCCCGCCGCCGCGGCACAACTTCTACGAGCTGCCGCGCATCCGCTCCGAGCGTCCCGCGTTCGAGCTGCACTACCCGCACATGATCGAGCGCATGCGGGCCGAGGCGCACGTCGGCTGGGGCGCGGGCAAGCACGCCACCGACCTGCACGAGCCCAACGCCCTGGCGAAGTAGGGCGCTGCCGCGGCGGGGCCGAACGAGCGAGGTCCGGCCGCGCCGTAGGATTCAGCGCGACGAGTGTGCACCCGCTGGTCACCAGCGGGTGCACACTCGTTTGTGGAGATCAGTACGCACCGTGCGTTGCGACAACGACGTCCAGCACAGCGACGGCGAACATCGAACATGGAGCGCATCAGTTGGCCGACACCACCGTCCTCGTCACCGTCACCGGGCCCGACCGCCCCGGTGTGACGTCCGTGCTGCTCGCGGCCATGTCCCGGCACGGGGTGAGCCTGCTGGACGTGGAGCAGGTCGTGATCAGGGGCAGGCTGACCCTCGGCGTCCTGGTCACCTGCCCGACCGATGCCGAGGCGTTGCAGGACGAGCTCGAAGAGGCCATGAACACCGTCGGCATGCACGTCGACGTCGAGGTGGACGCGGCGATCGGCAGACAGCCGATGTCCACCCACGCGGTGGTCATCCTCGGCAGCCCGGTCACCGCGCGCGCGTTCAGCGCGGTGTCGCGGCAACTGGCCGCGCTGGGAGCCAATATCGACACCATCCGCGGCATCGCCGACTACCCGGTGACCGGCATGGAGTTGATGGTCACCGCCACCGACTCCGGCCCGGACACCGATTCCCGGCTGCGCACGGCGCTGGCCGAGGTGGCGGTGGCCGAGCAGGTCGACGTCGCGGTGGAGCGGGCCGGGCTGGCCCGCCGGGGCAAGCGGCTGATCGTGTTCGACGTCGACTCCACCCTGATCCAGGGCGAGGTCATCGAGATGCTCGCCGCGCACGCGGGCGTGGAGGACGAGGTCCGCAAGGTGACCGAGGCCGCCATGCGCGGGGAGATCGACTTCGCCGAATCGTTGCGGCAGCGGGTCGCGACGCTGGCCGGGCTGGACGAGTCGGTGATCGAGGAGGTCGCCGACCGGATCGAGCTGACCCCCGGCGCGCGCACCACCATCCGCACGCTGCGCAGGATCGGTTTCCGCTGCGGCGTGGTGTCGGGCGGATTCCGCCAGGTGATCGAGCCCTTGGCGCACGAACTCGAACTGGACTTCGTGCAGGCGAACACGCTGGAGGTGGTGGACGGCAAGCTGACCGGCCGCGTCGTCGGCGAGATCGTCGACCGCGCGGCCAAGGCGACCGCCCTGCGCAAGTTCGCCGCCGACGCCGGGGTGCCGATGGAGCAGACCGTCGCGGTGGGCGACGGCGCCAACGACATCGACATGCTCAACGCCGCCGGACTCGGCGTCGCCTTCAACGCCAAACCGGCGCTGCGCGAGGTCGCCGACGCCGCGCTGTCGCACCCCTATCTGGACGCCGTCCTGTTCATCCTCGGGGTCACCCGGCACGAGGTGGAGGCCGCCGACGCCAGGGACGGTTTGCTGCGCCGCGTCCCACTGGGCTGAACGAGCCGGCTCGGCTCGCAGCGGCGTCCGGGCGGCGCTCGACTCCGCGCTGCGTACACCGGCGCGCATGGTTCGCGCCGCTCCCATCGGTAGGCTCGCTGCTGTTGATCATGCGTCGATCGGAGGACTGGTGCGCAAGTCCTTGCCCGCTGCCCGCCGGGTCGGCGGTGGGGTGCGGCGCCATGGCCCCGACACCGGACAACAGCGGCGACCGCACGTCGGGCGGCGGGTCGTTTTCTCGGCGCACCCGTCCACCGGCCACTGCGGCGGTTTCGCGAAAGGTGATGCGGGCGGGGCGAAGCAGGACCGAGCGACGGATTCCGGACCCGTCCGGGCCGCGCCCGTCGCGCCGGCCGCCGGTGGGATGCCGCTGCGGAGTTTTGTGGGCGTGGCGTGTGATGCGCCGCTTCCGACGAGGGAGTACACGCGTCCGTGGGAACGGGGTTCGCTACCGGCCCAGACGTTTTCGTCGATGATCGAGGTGAAGCGATGACGAGCATTCCGGAATGCGGCGCCGAAGTCCGCGCGGACGACGAGACCATCGGCGCGGCAACGCCATCGGGCATCGAAGGATTCCGGGCCCGGCACGCGGAACTGGCCGGAGGCTACGGCGGCGGCGGAGATCCGGACGACCCGGCCATGGTGCAGGCGATGCAGATGGTCCTGCACTTGCCCAAGATCGATCCGCCGCCGCGCAGTGCGCTGCTCGCCGCCGCCGCGTCGGCTGCGGTGGCCCTATGCCTGGACGAGCGGGTCGGGCCGGGCGGCGAGTGGGAGGAGCGCTATCTGGCGTGGAAGCGTTCCCGGATTCGCAAGGTGGCTCGGCGCGCGCGCGGCGCGCAGTGGCAAGCGACTTGCGACGTCGCGGGCGTCACAGTGGAGATCGACGGCGCGCAGGCGCGGGCGCTTGTCCCGGGACCGGTGGGCCGAGTCGATCCGCGGATCAAGCGTCTGCAGATCGGCGGCACCGACCTCGAGCACGACGAGCCGGGCCCGCCCGATCCGGCGCTGCCGGTGCTGTGGGTGAACGCCGGGCTCGGGATGACGTTGGGCAAGGCCGCCGCGCAGGTCGGTCACGCGAGCATGCTCCTGGCCGGCGCGCTGCCGGTGGAGCACGCGCTGCGCTGGGCGGAACACGGCTTCCGCTGCGCGGTGCGTGAGGCCGACGAGCAGCGGTGGGCCTCGCTGGCCGGACAGGTGGCCGACGGCGCTGCGATCGCCGTGCGCGACGCGGGATACACCGAGGTGGCGCCGGGCTCCATGACGGTGATCGCGGTGCCCGCCGCGTCCTGGTGAACCCTCCGCTACGGCGGCGCGGGCGTGTCGGACGGTGCGGCGGATGCGGCCGGGACGGCGGCTTTCCAGCATAGATCCGACCGACCGGGTCGGTTTTCCCTCCCTGCGTTGGCAAGTGCCCCCTCGGGTGGGCCAAGATGGAGCGCGTGCCGCAACCGGATCCCGATCTGCTCATCGATTTCACCGACGTGACCGTCCGCCGCTCCGGCCATACCCTCGTCGGCCCGGTCACCTGGCAGGTCGAGCTCGACGAACGCTGGGTGGTCCTCGGCCCCAACGGCGCGGGCAAGACCTCGCTGCTGCGGATGGCCGCCGCCGAGCTGCATCCCACGGCGGGCGTCGCCCATCTGCTCGGGGAGCGGCTCGGGAAGGTGGACCTCAGCGAGCTGCGTCCGCGGATCGGCCTGTCGTCGGCCGCGGTGGCCAGCCGCGTCCCGGTGGACGAGAAGGTCAGCGATCTGGTGGTGTCGGCGGGCTACGCGGTGCTCGGCCGCTGGCGCGAGCGCTACGACGACGTCGACACCGATCGCGCCATCGACATGCTGGAAAGCCTCGGAGCCGAACATCTGTCCGACCGCACCTACGGCACGCTGTCGGAGGGCGAGCGCAAACGCGTGCTCATCGCCCGCGCGCTGATGACCGATCCCGAACTGCTGCTGCTCGACGAGCCCGCCGCCGGCTTGGATCTGGGCGGCCGTGAGGAACTGGTGGAGCGGCTCGGCGATCTCGCCGCCGACCCCGACGCCCCCGCGATCGTGCTGGTCACCCATCACGTGGAGGAGATCCCGCCCGGGTTCACCCACGGCCTGCTGCTCAACGAGGGCGAAGTGGTCGCGCAGGGCCTGCTCTCCGACGTGCTCACCGCGGAGAACCTCAGCGACGCCTTCAGCCAATCGATCGCGCTCGACCGCGTCGACGGCCGCTACTTCGCCCGCCGCTCCCGCCGGGCGGGCAGCCACCGCACCCGCTGACCCGGACGGTGCGCGGTCGCCCACCGTGCGTGCGCGTCAGGCGTGCCTTCGTCTTCGCTGCGGCCGTGCGCGGACTGCGTCCGACTGCGCCCGTTATGGTGCAAGGGTGAGTGAGACAGAAGCGCAGGCAGACTCTCAGCAACCGGCACCGCCGCTGAAGGACGCGTCCACGGTGATGCTGGTGCGCGACGGGGCCGACGGGCCCGAGATCTTCCTGCAGCGCAGGGTCGGCGCGATGGCGTTCGCGGCGGGCATGACCGTGTTCCCCGGCGGCGGCGTCGACGCGTCCGACGGAACCGCCGACATCGCCTGGGCCGGTCCCGAACCCACGTGGTGGGCCGAACGGTTCGCGACCAGCGAAACCAGGGCCAAGGCGCTGGTCTGCGCGGCGGTCCGGGAGACGTTCGAGGAGTGCGGCGTGCTGCTGGCCGGGCCCACCGCCGACAGCGTCGTCTCCGACACCACCGGCTACCGGGACGCGCGCGGCAGGCTGGAGCGCAGGGAACTGACGCTGGCGTCGTTCCTCGCCGAGGAGAAGCTGGTGCTGCGCGCCGATCTGCTACGGCCCTGGGCGAACTGGATCACGCCCGTGATCGAGCCGCGTCGCTACGACACCCGCTTCTTCGTCGCGGTGCTGCCGGAGGGCCAGCGCGCCGACGGCGCCACCTCCGAGGCCGCCGAGGTGCGATGGAGCACCCCGGCCGAGGCGCTGGCACGCTGGCGCTCCGGCGTCGACGTGCTGCTTCCGCCGACCTGGTCGCAGTTGGTCGCGCTCGGTGAATTCGGCTCGACCGCCGACATCTTGGCCGCGCGGCGCCGGATCGATCCGATCATGCCGGTGCTGGCCGATCTGGACGGCAAACAGCTGCTGTCCTTCCCCGACAACCACCGCTACTTCGCCGACCTGCCCGACGCCGGGCGACTCAAAGGGTCCGCACGGCCCTGAACGGCACCGGCGCCGGTGACCTGCGGGCGGCTCGCCCGCGTCCGTTCTGGGAACGCGGATCTTCCAGGACGACCGCAAGGTTGTCGCGTCAGCGAGCCGCCGGATCACGGCCACCCCGCCCGGACGGTGCACAGCGCCCAGCGCTTCCGAAATCGCCCTGGCGCAATCCGTCTGTGGGACAATCGCTGCATTCTCCAGGTCCGAGGGGGGCTGATGCGTTCGGTGCCGCTGTTGATCTCGATGTGCCTGTTCCTGCTCGCCTGCGGCGGACCCGACCCCGCACCCGGCTCGACGACTACGACTCCGCCGGCATCATCGGTGTCATCCATGCCGACCGCCGAACCCGTTCCGTCGACGGACCAACCGACGGTGACGGTGCTTCGGTCCGAGCCGACCCAGCCCCCCGCTTCACCGACGAACGCGCCCTCGATCCAGGTACCGGAGACAACCGTCCCCTTGACCGAAAGCTTGCCGACAACAGTGGAAGTCAGGGTGACCACTCCCGACAAGGGCGCTCGGCTCACTACGCCCCCGACTTCCCCCATCACCAGTGCCCCGGCCCCGACATCGTAACGATGAGTGCGCGGACCGCTGAGACGTCACCGCCCCGACGGGCGGTCGCGGTCGCGGTGGCGACGTCGGAGGCGGCCCTGACCGTGGCGGTGCTCTACTACGTCGGATCGGTGTACACCCGCGCCTGGTACGGGCACTTCGGAATCGACGCCCGACTGCTGGACTTCAGCGTCTCGGACTATCTCGTCAAGAGCCTCGACGGTGCGTTCTTCCTCGTCCTGTTGGCGTTGTTGATCGCCGCGGCGGTGTTCGCGCTGCGGCAGGCGCCGCTCGTGGTGGTGATGCGCACTCGACGGCCCCGGTGGGCGCTGCGGTGGTGGGTCCGGACAGTCACCGTTGTCGGGGTGGCGCTGTGCGCCGGGGCCGCGATAGGGGTCATGCTGCGCAAGCAGTTGCCCACCTGGACGAGTCTCGGTCTGCCGCTGACGCTCATCGCCGGCGTCGCATTGATCTGGTACGCCCTGGAACTGTCCGCGACCTACCATCGGTTGCTCCACCGACCATTCGGCCGCCCACCGGTCGGGCGGTCTGTCCCGCTTCTGGTCACGCTACTGGGCCTCGCCTTCCTCGGCGGATTCTGGGCGATCGGGTACTACGCCGGCGTCGAGGGCAGCCGGAGCGCGAGGGCGGAAGAAGACCATGGTCTCGCGCATGAACCAGCGGTGGTGGTGTTCAGTGTCGACCGACTCGCCATCGCGGGCGGGAAGTCGCGACTCGACGCGATCACCGGGCCGGACACGAGATACCGCTACCAGTACAGCGGACTGCTGCTCCTGGCCCGCGCCGAGGACCGCTACTTCCTCATCCCGGCCGACTGGGACAAGGAACGCGGCGACCGCGTCTTCGTCATCACCACCTCCGACGATGTCCGGATCGACCTCGCACCACGCCGCGCGCCGCAAGGAGCCGGCCATCCGTAACCGTGTGCCGTAAAACCTGAATTGATCGCCGCCGCCTGCTCGTGCCGGCTCGTCGTGCCGAGCGGGACCGGCGCCGGCGACCCGGCGTCGCCGTTTTCGGGGCTCACCGCTGGTGACGGTGGACACCCGGTAGCGTGCGTCCCATGGCCGAATTCGTGACCCTGGAGCTGACCGAAGGTTCTGCCGCGCGGCGCGTGGCCGTCCTCCGGATCGCCCGCCCGCCGATGAACCTGCTGAACCTGCAGCTGGCGCGCGAGCTGGCCGAGGCGGCCGACGCCGTCGCGGCTGATCCGGGTGTCGCCGCGGTGGTCGTGTACGGCGACGAGCGTGTGTTCTGCGCGGGCGACGACGTGGCCGAACTGTTCGGGCTCGGCAGCGCTCAGGCCGCCGCCATGGCGGCCGATCTGCAGCACGCCCTCGGCTGCCTGGCCCGGATCCCGCAGCCCACCGTCGCGGCGATCAGTGGTTACTGCCTCGGCGGCGGCTTGGAGCTGGCGCTGGGAGCGGACCGCCGCATCATCGGCGACAACGTCAAACTGGGTTTACCGCAGATCGAGACGGGCCTGATCCCGCTCGCAGGTATCCGGCGCCTGTCCCTGCTGGTCGGGCCCGGCGCGGCGAAGGACCTCGTCTACACCGGTCGTTTCGTCGAACCCGGCGAGGCGAAGGCGCTGCGCCTCGTCGACGAAGTCGTCGCGCCCGACGACGTGTACACCGCCGCGATGCGGTGGGCGCGCCAGTTCGCCGACGGACCCGCCCGCGCGCTGGCGGCGGCGAAAGCGGTCTTCGAAGCCGGTCCGCACGGCCTCGATCGCGCCCGCGGCGAGTGGTCGGCCCTGTTCACGACGGAAGATCGCCTGATAGGAACAGGTTCTTATCTGGCCAACGGTCCGGGATCGGCCGAATTCGTGGGCCGATAGCAGGCGTCAACTGCGGATTTGGGTAGGCTTGCCGACCATGACGGTACGTCCCGACGACCCCGCGCCGAACCCGCACGCCACCGAGGCAGAGGTCGAAGCAGCGCTCAAGGATACGAAGCTGGCCCAGGTGCTCTACCACGACTGGGAAGCCGAGACCTATGACGACAAATGGTCCATCTCCTATGACGAGCGCTGTATCGAGTACGCGCGTGGCCGGTTCGACTTGGCCGTCGGCCCCGCGCCGCTGCCCTACGGCAAGGCGCTCGAACTGGGCTGCGGTACCGGCTTCTTCCTGCTGAACCTGATGCAGGCGGGCGTGGCGAAATCGGGCTCGGTCACCGACCTGTCGCCGGGCATGGTGAAGGTCGCGCTGCGCAACGCGCAGAACCTGGGACTGGACGTGGACGGCCGGGTCGCCGACGCGGAGACCATCCCCTACGAGGACGACACCTTCGACCTCGTGGTCGGCCACGCGGTGCTGCACCACATCCCCGACGTCGAGCTGGCGCTCAAGGAGTGCCTGCGCGTGCTGAAGCCGGGCGGCCGCTTCGTGTTCGCCGGTGAGCCGACCACGGTCGGCAACTTCTACGCCCGCTGGCTCGGCCGCATCACCTGGAAGGCCACCACCACGGTCACCAAGCTGCCGATCCTCAGCGACTGGCGGCGTCCGCAGGAGGAGCTGGACGAGTCCTCGCGCGCGGCGGCCCTGGAGGCGGTCGTCGACCTGCACACCTTCGATCCGCGCCAGCTGGAGGCCATGGCCCGCTCGGCGGGCGCGGTGGAGGTGTCGGCCAAGACGGAGGAGTTCGCGGCGGCGCTGTGGGGCTGGCCGGTGCGCACCTTCGAAGCGGCCGTGCCCGCCGAGAAGCTCACCTGGCGCTACCGGATGGCGATGTACCGCGCCTGGCTCGGGCTGAGCTGGGTGGACGAGAACGTCATGCGCCGGGTGGTCCCGCGCCAGTTCTTCTACAACGCCATGATCACCGGCGTGAAGCCCACTTCCGCCGGGAAGTAGTGCCGCGCGACCGCATCGCCCGCCCCGGCAGCACGGTCGGTGCTGCTGCGGTGGGCGGAGGCGAGCCCATGCCGCCGCGGGTGTGGGAACGCCGTAACCGCGCAGGGATCACCACCGGCGCGATCGTCGGAGTCGGGCGGGTCGGCTCGGCGCGCCCGCCGGGACGGAACCGATAGTGGCGTATCGCTTCACCCGCGATGATGTCGGGTATCTGGACAGCGCGACCGGGCGGGCCGCGTTGACCGAGGTGGACGGACTGGCGCTCACCTCGGCATCCCTGCTGAAGGACCTCGAGCTGGTGCGCCGCGCCCACGGCGACCGGGCCGCTGCGCTGGTCGAGACGGTCCGGCTGCGCCGCCGCGCCACGGCCAAACTCGCCGGTGCGGGGGAGTGGCTGTTCACCGACGACGCCTTGCAGCAGGCGACCCCGACGGCCGTCGCGGAACACCGGGCCGCGCGCCTGGCCGGGCGGGCGGTGCACGACGTGACCTGTTCGATCGGCGCCGAGCTGGCCGCACTGGCGCCGCACTGTCCTGCCGTGCTCGGCAGCGATCTGGACGACGTACGGCTGGCCATGTCGGCCCGCAATCTGTCCGGCCGTCGAAATGTCCTGCTGGCCAAGGCGGACGCGCTGAGGCCGTGCAGCGCAGGCACCGTCGTGATCGCCGATCCGGCCCGGCGCGCCGACGGCCGCCGCACCCATGACCCGGCCAAACTGCAACCGCCGCTGCCGGATCTGCTCGACACCTATCGAGGGCGCGATCTCGCCGTGAAATGCGCTCCCGGTTTGGATTTCGACCGGCTCGCCTGGCCCGGCGAGGTGGAGGTGGTGTCGCTCGACGGCTCGGTGCGCGAGGCGTGCCTGTGGTCGCCGGGACTCGCCGAGGCCGGTGTCACCCGCCGCGCCACGGTGCTCTCCGCCGGAGCCGCCGCGTGGACCATCACCGATGCCGACTCCGACGTCATCGACGAGCGTCCGCCCGGGCAGTGGATCATCGACCCGGACGGCGCCGTCGTGCGCGCCGGACTCGTCCGCCACTACGCCGCGAAACACGGCTTGTGGCAGCTCGATCCGCGCATCGCCTATCTCACCGGCGACGCCGTGCCCGAGGGAGTACGCGGATTCCGCGTGCTCGACCGCATGGACCTCCGCGAGAAGGCCCTGCGCGCCGAGCTGCATCGCCGCGACTGCGGCCCACTCGAAATCCTCGCCCGTGGTGTCGACGTCGACCCCGATGCCCTCCGTTCGCGTCTCAAACCCCGTGGCAGCCGACCGCATACGCTGGTGATCACTCGCATAGGGCGTACCGCGACGGTCTTCCTCTGTGCGACCCCGTGACCATCCGGGTGGGCCGCTATACGGGAAGTCCGGCGATGACCAGCCGTGCGGCGTCGGCCCACCGTTGATCCGACGGCGGCGCGGGTAGATTGCCGCCGACCAGGAAGACGGTGACGACGAACCGGTCGGTGAGAATCCATGCCCGCGGGTAGTCGGTCTTCGCTTCGAGCAGCACCGCTCGCCCGATCCCGGGGAGTTCGCGCGTGTTCGGTTCCCTCAGCCGCGCAATGGTCGCATCGGTGACCGGTCCCTGTCGCGGCCGCATCACTTTGATCGACGCGGTGAAGGACAAGATGCCACCGGCCGTGAGGTAGTAGGTGCAGCTTCGCCCGTAGGTACCGTCATTGCGCTTGGTGTTGGTGTCCTGTCCGTCGCGCAGGCTCACACCGGCGAGCGCGCTGATCTCCGCACCGCTGAGAACGCATTCGTCGTCGACGGCGTGTTCGGTGAACGGCTCGGCGGGAGCCTTCGCCGATGTGGTTCCCGCGGAGGGGCTTTGCGATGCTCCGACCGGATGTCCGTCGACCGTTGCCGCGCAGGCGACGACAGACGTCAGCAGGACGATCACGGCAGCCGTCGCTTCACCGAGCCGCGCGAAGACACTGTTCCCCCACATGATTCCCCCTCGACCACAATGACAAGATCGAGGCGACTCTACCCGGCCGCACCGACAATCCGCGTTCCAGCGTCGATTCACCCGCGTTCGCGCTGCCCCGGCCGACCGGTCATGCTTGCTCGCGGGAAGCTGCCGGAGGGTACGCCGTTGCCGCGCGCTGTTGTCTTTCGTTGGTGCGGTGAGCGCGCGCTACCTCGAACGGGTCCGCCGATGCGTGTCGCTGCACTGCGAGCCCGTACTCGGCGGGTCCCCGGGACCGGTGTCCGCGCGGGCCGGGTCTACTCCGGCTCGAACGCGAAGATCTCGCCGATACGGGTGGCGACCACGACCTCGCCTTTCGCGCCGACCGATGTTCCGGTGGTGGTGCCCTTCGCGCCCGGCAGGACGTCGGAATCGATGGTGGCTCCGGTACGCGTGTCGAAGGTGACGAGGTTCAGCCCGTCACCGATCGCCGCGGTGACGTAACCGGTCTCGCCCGCCGTCTGCGCGGCCGGGCCGCGCAGCGCCAGATCCTTGCGCTCCCACGCCGTTTCGGCGGTGTCGCCGTTGTCCCGCAGCGCGAGCAGGTAGCCCTCCTCGCCCGACGGGACGACCAGGCCGTCGTCGGACACCGAGATGCCGCCGCGCGGTGTCCAATCCAGCCGGTGGACCCACTTGGTCCGCCCGTCGGCGGTGTCGATGGCGATCAGGCGGTTGTTGTTGTCGCCGACGTAGACGGTGGCGCCGTCGGCGGACAGCGCCGGGCTGGTCGCGCTGCCGCCGAGCAGCAGTTCGGCGCTCCACTCCCGGGCGACCTTGGCGCCGGTGTAGCGCAGCGCGACCAGGGCCGCGGCAGGCCGCCCCGGCTGCCACAACGTCACGTAGAAACGGCCGCCGGCGTCGATCGGGGAGATGTTCGCGACGGGGCAGTGCGGCCCTCCGGTGGCGCAGTCGTCCAATCCCTGGCCCGCGTCCGGCCAACCGAGGCCGGCGTGCGCGAGGAAATCGGGTTCGCCGAGCAACTGCACGGTGGGAACGGCCCGATCGCCGGTCTGCCTGGACAGCACGTCGACCTGACCGGACTGGCTGATCGTCAGCAGTTTGCCGTCCCCGGTGAACTGCACCGACACCGGCGTACCGGCCACCGGCGTCGCCCACCGCGGCTGCCCGAGGTAGTTGAAGGAGATCACCCTGCTGTCGTCGCCGACGTAGACGTTGGTCATCCCGTCCACCGCGGACGGCGCGGAGATGGCGCTCGGGCCAAGGGCGTTGCAGAACCGTTTGCGGCCCGTGGCCATCTGGAAGGAGAAGATCGAGCAGTTCGGCAGGCGCGTGGTGACGAACAGCTGACTGTCCGGCCCCAGCGTGACCGGCTGGGCGATCGGCCCGCCGACCGGCCGCTGCCAGCTCAGCCCGATCTTGCGCGATCCGGTGACCGGAGTGGTGCCGCTGTTGCGCCCGTCGTGGTAGGCGGCGGTCCAGCCCTTGCCGGTGCCGACGGTGATGTCGTCGTAATCGGTGCCGCAACCGGCCAGCGTCAGCGCGCCGACCGCGGCAAGCACGACCACGGCGCGTTTCCGGGACGGTCGCCACATGGAAGTAGCCAGTACGCCGCCGCTTCGCACCTGCCGTACTCCTGTCGTCGTTTGGCTCGCATCCGCGCCCTTTCCGGCGCAGGAGTCACTGTACGGGAGCCCTTTGCGCGGGTGAACGAGTCCCGGCGTTGTCGTAGCGGGTGCTCGTCGCGACGCTCGCCACGGGCGATAGGCTCTATCCGTCGCCGCCGAGGCGGTCGACGGCCGGTAGGACCACGACAGGAGAACCGTTCGTGACGAGCATGTGGGGCGCACCGTTGCGCTCGCGCTGGCGGGGATCGCGCCGCCGGGATCCGCAGCAGGCGCGTTTTCTGACGCTGGCGTCGCTGCGCTGGGTGCTCGCGAACCGGGCGTACACGCCCTGGTATCTGGTGCGTTACTACCGGCTGTTCAAGTTCCGCCTGGCCAACCCGCACATCGTGCTGCGCGGCATGGTCTTCCTCGGCCGCCGCGTGGAGATCCACGCCACCCCGGAGCTGAGCCGCATGGAGATCGGCCGCTGGGTGCACATCGGCGACGGCAACGCCATCCGCTGCCACGAGGGCTCGCTGCGCATCGGCGACAAGGTGGTGTTCGGCAAGGACAACGTGGTCAACACCTACCTCGATATCGAGATCGGCGAATCGACCCTGGTCGCCGACTGGTGCTACATCTGCGACTTCGACCACAAGATGGACGACATCAACGTCCCGATCAAGGATCAGGGCATCGTGAAGAGCCCGGTGCGCATCGGCCCCGACACCTGGATCGCGGCCAAGGTGACCGTGCTGCGCGACACCCGCGTCGGCCGCGGCTGCGTGCTCGGCGCGCATGCCGTGGTCAAGGGCGAGATCCCGGATTACAGCATCGCCGTGGGCGCACCGGCCAAGGTGGTCAAGAACCGCAAGGCGGCCTGGGAGGCGGGCGCGGAGAAGCGCGCCGAATACCTTGCCGCGTTGGAGGACATCGCGCGCAAGAAGAACGGGGCCACGCAGACCGCCTAGCGCGGCGGGCGCGCGAATTCGTCGGTGCGGGCGAGTAGGTTCGGCGCCATGACTGCCTACGCCGCCCTGTTGCGCGGGATCATGCCGAGCAATCCGAACATGAGCAACGCGAAGTTGCGCGGGGTGTTCGAATCGCTCGGGTTCGAGGGCGTCGGTTCGGTGCTGACCAGTGGGAACATCGTGTTCCGCAGCCCGGAGACCGACGTGCCCGCGCTCGAGGAGCGCATCCAGGAGGCGCTGATCCGTGACTTGGGCATCGGCGGCGGCACCATAATCCGCAGCCATGACGAACTGCGCGCGCTGCTGGACACCGACCCGTTCCACGGCCTGACCCACGGCCGCGGCACATACTTGATCGCCACGTTCCTCAAGGACACGGCCGAGCCTCCGGCAACCCTGCCCGAGCGGCCCGACCCGCTCACCAAGGTCGTCGGCTACGACGCGGCGGCGCGCGCCATCCTCGCGATCATCGACAACAGTCAGCCGGGCAAGACGCCGGACTTCATGTCCTGGCTGGAGAAGACGTACGGCAAGGACATCACTACCCGCACCTGGCTCACCATCGAGCGCATCGTCAAGAAACTGGCGGCCTAGGCGCCTTCGACGCGTTTCTTCAACGCCTCGTTGAGGGCGACGAAATTGTCGCGAGTGTTTTCGATCATCGCGCCGGTGAACGCGACGAGCGCCCCGGAGAACTTCTCGCTCTGCACCAACTGTGTTCCGCCATCGATCGCAGTGAGCACGAATCGATGCTCGCCGTCGAAGATGCCGGGCACCAGCAGTCGCCCGATCCACCGCAGCTCCCGCCCCGGCTCCGCGGCCAGCACCCTCGGCTTGAACGTCATCGCCCGCCCCTGCTTCGGCACCATCCGCAACGTCAGCTTCGCACCCGTACGCAGCTCACCGGCCGCTTGCTGGATGAACGGATTCCACTGCCCATAGGTCGGCAGATCGCTGAGCACCGCCCACACCTGCTCGGGAGTGGCGTTGATATCGATGGATGTGGTGATCTCACGCACTGTCCGTCTAACCTCGTCTTTCGCGAAAAGCTCTCGGCGCCAGGCTCGATGAGCCCTGACAGACCATCGAGTATTCCAGACCGGCCCTCTCCGCCACCCCTGGCGACGAGAGACAGGTCCTCATCCCTGTCCCCGGCGCAGTAGGCGGCTACTTCGGATCGCGTTCCGGCAGCGGGCGTTCCACGATGGACGGGCGGCCCAGCGGGTTGCGCACGCGCCGTTTGGCCGACTGGTACACCTGCGCCGTCTCCGCGGCCACCACGTCCCAGGAGAAATCGGCGGTGAGCCGTTCCCTGGCGGCGTAGGCGCGCTGCTGCGCGGCGGCGGGATCGTCGAGGGTGGCGCGGACCGCCTCGACCAGGCCGTCGATGTCCGCCGGCGCGAACGAGGCGCCGGTGACGCCGTCGATCACCGCCTCACCGAGGCCGCCCGCCGTGGAGGTGATCAGCGGAGTGCCCGCCGCGGCCGCCTCCAGCGCGACGATGCCGAACGGTTCGTACCGGCTCGGCAGCACGATCGCGTCGGCGCCGTGCAGCCAACCGAGCAGTTCGGCGTGGTCGAGCTGACCGGCGAAGTTCACCGCGCGCGCGACGCGATGCACCCGGGCGCGCTCGCGCAACCACTCGAACTGGGTGCCGACGCCCGCGACGGTCAGGGTGGTTCCGGGGTGGGCGCGGCGGATGCGCGGCAGCGCGGCGATCGCGTCCTGCACGCCCTTCTCGTACTCCAGCCTGCCCACGTACAGCAGTCGCGGCGGACCGCTGCGCGGCGCGCGCGGGCGGAAGGTCCACGAGCCCACGTCGATGCCGTTGCGGATCACCGTCATCGGGATCCGCTCCGGACCGTAGAGCCGCTCGACTTCGTCCTGCATGGACGCCGAACAGGTGATCAGCGCGTCGGATTCGTTGGCGAGCCACCACTCCACCGAGTGCACCTGCTTGTTGACCTTGCCCGCGACCCAGCCGCTGTGCCGCCCGGCCTCGGTGGCGTGGATGGTCGATACCAGCGGCACGTCGTAGTACTCGGCCAGGGCGATGCCGGGGTGGGCGACCAGCCAGTCGTGCGCGTGCACCACGTCGGGGGTCCAGCCGTCACCGATGCCCGGCTTGCCGAGCGCGACGCCCGCGCGCACCATGGCGTGCCCCATGGCCAGCGTCCAGGCGAGCATGTCCTCGCCGAAGTCGAACACCGGCGGGTCCTCCGCGACCGCGACCACCAGAACGCCCTCGGCGATGTAGGAGTGGGTGGGATGGGTCGAGGCGTCGGTGCCGGAGGGCCGCCGGGACAGCACGACCACCTCGTGACCCGCCGCGGCCAGTTCGACGGCGAGGTGATGCACGTGCCTGCCGAGCCCGCCGACCACGACCGGTGGGTACTCCCACGACACCATCAAAATCTTCATGCAAGTCCTTCTGCGGCCGAGCCCGGGTCCGCCGGAACCGGTCCGTGGCCCGCGGTGGCGGGGCCATGGCCTGGGGCGGCGGCGGAAACTGCCCCGGTGGCGCTGGGTACGGACCCCGCGGAGGTGAGTCGTCGCGCGTCCACGCCGGGGAAGAGTCCGTCAGCTTCCCCCCATCCTGCCGCCAACTGCCGTGCTTTCGCGAGTTGGCCCGCCCCGACGGCCGCGGCGATTTCCCGGACCGCGTGGGCGTGGCGGTGCGCGCGGTCGCGCGCGTACCCCGCGGCGGAATCCTTGCTGACCATGAACGCCCAGTCGCTGGAGACGGTCAGGATCGCCTCGCGCAGCAGCTGATCGGCGACGTGATCGCGAAGTCCCGGCGCGCCGCCCTGCGCGGCGCGCATCTTGTCGACGGTGTCCAGGGTCAGCCGCACGATGTCGTCGTTGAGTTCGACGAGGTCGCGCACCTGCTCGCCCGCCCACACCCGCCAGTCCTTGCCCGAACCCCACGACGAGTCGGCCAGCGGGACCGGTTCGCCCAGGTAGCCGCGCGCTCTGGCGTCGGAGAGGGTGCCCACGGTGACGCCCGCCTCCGGCAGCGCGCGCAGCACCTGCGCCAGCCATTGCGGGCCCTCGTGCCACCAGTGGCCGAACAGTTCGGTGTCGAACGCGGCGACGACCAGGGCGGGCCTGCCGATCCGCTCGGACTCGGAGATCAACCGCTCGCGCACCGTCCGGACGAAGTCGTCCACGTCCCTGACGACGGCCGCGGCGGCCAGTTCCGGATCGTAGGGAGCCTTGTCCGGACCCGCGACGGTCTTACCGGTGACCCGCGCGGGTTTCAGACCCGTGGCGTGGTCGTAGTGATGAAAGTCACGGTAGGCGCCGTGGCCGGGATAGCCGGATTTCGGCGACCACACGCGATAGCTCACCTGCAGATCACGTCCGAACGCCACCACGTCGGAGTCGTGAACCGGGCGGCCGAGCGTCGTATCGCCGCGCAGCGCGGGTCCGTCGACCATGAAATGCGTCACACCCGCGGCGGCGTAGCCGACCTCCATGCCGGGGGTGTATCCGCATTCCGGCGCCCAGATGCCGGTGGGCGTGTGGCCCCAGCGGTGCCGTGCGTCGGCCAGGCCCTCGGTGAGCTGGAACTGCCGCAGCCGCGGGTCCAGCAGCGGCTGGAACGGGTGGGCCAGCGGGCCGCCGAGCAGTTCGATGGTCTCCGCGTCGATGAGCGCGCGCCAGACCGGCGCGGCCCCGTGCCGCCAGTGCTGCTCGAATTCGGCCGAGGCGGCGGCGGCCAGACGGTGTTCGTGCCTGCCCAGCGCGACGTTGCCCGCCATGGCGGCTTCGTCGGCGCGCAGCTGCCAGTTGCCCAGCCAGTGGTGCATGCCCGCCAGGCAGTGCGGGTCGTCCAGCTGCGCCGCGAGCACCGGTGTGATGCCGAGGCTGAGCAGATGCGAGCGGCCTTCGGCGGCGAGGGCGCGCAGCACCTCGACCACGGGTAGATAGGACGCGGCCCAGGACTGGTAGAGCCATTCCTCGCCGACCGGCCAGCGCCCGTGATGGGCCAGCCAGGGCAGGTGCGAGTGCAGGACCAGGGTGAACTGGCCCGGCACGGGGCTCGCTGCGTGGGTACTGCGTTCGCTCAAGGCTTCACCGCGATGGCGATCAGATCCAGGCTCGCGTCGATGTCGGCGGCGAGCAGTTCGAAATCGTCCACCGTGACGCTCGCGACGTCGGCGGTCAGTTCCGCGGGCCAGGGTTCCCCCGCCAGCGCGCGTTCGATCTGCGCGTCGATGAACGACCCGCCGTGCTTGGCGTCCAACGCTTTCAGACCCGGTCCGTGGTGCACGCCGATCATTTGCGAGACCTCGAACCCGGCCTCGACCAGTAGTTCGGTCAGCTCGGCCGCGTTGAGTTCCCTGGTGTGGAACGGGTTGAGCGGAGTGTCGCGACCGGGGGAGAAGGTGATCCGGTTGGGTGTGCTGATCAGCAGCTCACCGCCGGGACGCAGCACCCGCAGGCACTCGCGCAGGAACTGGGACTGGTCCCAAAGGTGCTCGATCACTTGGAAATTCACCACGACGTCGACCGAGGCGTCCTCCAGCGGCAACTCGGCGAGGTTGCCCTGGATCATCTCGACGCGGGGGTAGCGCGAGCGCACGTGCTCGACGGCGCCGGTGTCGTAGTCCACGCCGATCACCTTGGTGGCCACGTCGGCGATCATGTCGGCGCCGTAGCCCTCGCCGGAACCGGCCTCGAGCACGGTCTTTCCGGCGCAGCGGTCCAGCAGCCGGGCGTAGGCGATCTCGTGCCTGCGGAACCAGTAGTTCTCCTCGGCGATGCCAGGAACGGTGCGCTCACCGGTCAGCGGCAGTGGTTCGACGGAGCCGACGGTCGTCTCGGTAATGCCGGTCGGGTCGCCCACTGCGGCAGGGATCACAGCCTCGCTCATCACTCCGACGTTACTGGCACGGCATCCGCGGGGCATACCCCACCCGGCCGCCCCGGAGCGCGGCTTCGCTCGCCGGGAAAGGGGTCGCCGAAACCGCGCACTGTAGTGCGTGGTAACCAATTGTGAGAGAGAAGCCACTAAGTTACCCACGGGTAACTTAACGTAGGGTAATGTCACGGCCTGAGCCACCCACCGGGGCGTACGGCGCAGTTCGTGCGACCACCACATACGTGTAACCAGAACAGGAGGTCGACGAAGACCGATGCCGAACATCGTCGTACTCATCAAGCAGGTTCCCGACACCTGGTCGGAGCGCAAGCTCACCGATGGTGACTTCACGCTCGATCGCGAGGCCGCCGACGCCGTCCTCGACGAGATCAACGAGCGCGCCGTCGAAGAGGCGCTGCTGATCAAGGAGGCCCAGGGCGGTGAGGTCACCGTGCTGGCCGCCGGTCCCGACCGCGCCACCGAGGCCATCCGCAAGGCGCTGTCCATGGGCGCCGACAAGGCCATCCACATCAACGACCCGGCCATCCACGGCTCCGACGCCGTGCAGACGGCGTGGGTGCTGGCGAGCGCGCTCGGCCAGGTCGAGGGTGTCGAGCTGGTCATCGCGGGCAACGAGGCCACCGACGGGCGCGCGGGCGCGGTGCCCGCGATCATCGCCGAGTACCTCGGCCTGCCGCAGCTGACCCACCTGCGCAAGCTGACCGTCGACGGGGACAAGATCACCGGCGAGCGCGAGACCGACGAAGGCGTGTTCAAGCTGGAGGCGTCGCTGCCCGCCATCGTCAGCGTCACCGAGAAGATCAACGAGCCGCGCTTCCCGTCCTTCAAGGGCATCATGGCCGCGAAGAAGAAGGAAGTGCAGACCTTCACGCTGGCCGACCTGGGCGTCGACCCCTCGACCGTCGGCGTCGCCAACGCGGGCTCCACCGTCACCGCGGCCACGCCGAAGCCTCCGCGCACCGCGGGCGAGAAGATCGCCGACGAGGGCGACGGCGGCACCAAGATCGCCCAGTACCTGATCGGCCAGAAGATCATCTGATCTCGGTAGCGCAGACTTCCTAGGAGAGAACACACATGGCTGAAGTACTCGTGCTCGTCGAGCACGCCGAGGGTGCGATCAAGAAGGTCAGCACCGAACTGCTCACCGCCGCTCGCGCCCTTGGCGAGCCCGCCGCCGTCGTGCTCGGCACCGCGGGCACCGGCGAGAAGCTGGCCGACGCGCTGGCCGCCGCTGGCGCCGAGAAGATCTACATCGCCGAGTCCGACGATGTGGAGAACTACTTGGTGACCCCGAAGGTCGACGTGCTGGCCGCGCTGACCGAGTCGGTCTCGCCCGCCGCCGTCATCGTCGCCGCCTCCGCCGAGGGCAAGGAGGTGTCGGGTCGCCTGGCCGCCCGCATCGGCTCCGGCCTGCTGGTGGACGTCATCGAGGTGAAGCCGGACGGCACCGGGGTGCACTCCATCTTCGGTGGCGCGTTCACCGTCGACGCCAAGGTCACCGGCGATGTCCCGGTGATCTCGGTCCGCCCTGGCGCCGTCGAGGCCTCCGCGCAGGCCGGCGCCGGCGAGAAGGTGACCGTCGAGGTGCCCGCCCAGGAAGAGGGCGTGGTCAAGGTGACCTCGCGCGAGCCGGTCGTGGCCGGTGACCGTCCGGAACTCACCGAGGCGAGCATCGTGGTCTCCGGTGGCCGTGGCGTCGGCTCCGCCGACAACTTCTCGGTGGTCGAGGCCCTGGCCGACTCGCTCGGCGCGGCCGTCGGCGCTTCGCGCGCCGCCGTCGACTCGGGCTACTACCCGGGCCAGTTCCAGGTCGGCCAGACCGGCAAGACGGTCTCCCCGCAGCTGTACATCGCCCTCGGCATCTCCGGCGCGATCCAGCACCGCGCGGGCATGCAGACCTCGAAGACCATCGTCGCGGTCAACAAGGACGAAGAGGCGCCGATCTTCGAGATCGCCGACTACGGCATCGTGGGCGACCTGTTCAACGTCGCGCCGCAGCTGACCGAAGCGGTCAAGGCGCACAAGGGCTGACACGCTCGCAGCGATCGAAAAGCGGCCCCGACCGAGACGGTCGGGGCCACTTTTTCGTTTCACCGCCGAACACGTGATCCCAGTGCGTCTCGGCCAGGGAACTGGCGAACCGACGCGGGTGCGAGCGACTCCGCCGCGGTGATGGTCGGTTCGTACCGTTTCGGTCGACTGGGACGTAGAGGCGCTGATCTTCGAGCGCTCGGTTTGTTGTGACTGGTCGGAAACTTTCGGCGCGAAATTCGTGCAAACTCTCGAGGCCACTCGCGCGGAATTCGTGACCGAGGCGAATGAAATTACGGCGCAGGCGATTTCGCGTCGAAGGTGCAGGTAGCGGACGTACACTCGGCCGGTGAGCATCCCAACGGAACCGATCGGTAGCATCCCTCGACCTCACGACCTGTTGGCCGCCATGGCCGACGAAGCCGGCGACGCAGCCGCGCTCGCCGAACTCCAGCAGCGCGCGGTCGCCGAGACGATCCGCCGCTTGGAGGAACTCGGCTCTCCCGTTGTTACCGACGGCGAGCAGTCCAAGCCGAGTTTCGCCACCTATCCGATCGCGGGGCTGGACAATCTGGCCCCGGACGGGGCGGTCATCCCGTTCGCCGACGGGCATCAGAGACAGCTGCCACGGCTGACCTCGGGCCCGTTCCGCTATGCCGCCCAGGCGGCGGACTATCTGCGCGCCGCGCAGCAGCACGCCACCGTTCCGGTGAAGCAGGCCGTCATCGCGCCGTCGGCGCTGAGCCTGCTGTACCCGGCCGACGGGATCGAGGGTTACCCCCGCGAGCAATTCCTCGCCGACCTCGCCGACGCGGCCGAGGCCGACATCCGTGGCTGCCTGGACGCGGGCGCGCACCTGGTGCAGCTCGACTTCACCGAAGGGCGGCTGTCGCTCAAGCTGGATCCCAGCGGCGGGGTGCTCGACCAGTTCATCGAGCTGAACAACACGGTGCTCGAACGCTTCTCGGATGAGGAGCGAGCCAGGATCGGCGTGCACACCTGTCCCGGCGGCGACCAGGACTCCACGCACAGTCTGGACGTGGACTATGTCCAATTGCTGCCGAAGTTGCTGCAACTGCGGGTCGGCGCGTTCTACCTCCAGCTCGCCAGCGAACCGGACCCGGAGAAGGTTCTCGCCGTAGTCGCGGAACACCTTCCCGCCGAGGCGCGGGTGTTCATCGGCGTCACCGACCCGATCGACCCGCAGGTCGAGACACCCGAACAGGTTCGCGACCGGGTACTGCTCGCCGCGCGCTTCCTGCCCGTCGACCGTTTGGGCACCTGCGACGACTGCGGCTTCTCACCGTTCGCCGACGACACCTCCACCTCGCGAGAGACCGCGTTCGCCAAGATCCGCGCGCGCATCGAGGGCACGGCGCTGGCGTCGACGGAATTGCGCATCTGACCTGTAGTGACTCGGACGACCAGCCCCGGGTGGACCGGGCCGGTGTCGTCCGGCGAGAAGTCGGACTGCGGTTACCCGATGGCTCAGCGCAGATGCGCAGCAGGATCATCGAGCCCTAGTGGAATTCGATAGACGCATGTGGAGCGGCCCCGCTCCGCCCGTGTGATGAGCGGTGCGGGGCCGGTCGTTTCCGTCGGCGTGCGAGTAGGGGTCAGGCGGAGCCGAATTCGCCGCTCTGCATGCCTGTGGTGAAGGCGTCCCACTCGCCTGGTGCGAACACCAACGCCGGGCCGGTCGGGTTCTTGCTGTCCCTGACGCCGATCATGCCGCCGTGGAGCCATGCCACTTCGACGCACTGCGAACCGCTCTCGCTGTGGCTGCTCTTGAACCAGTTCGCCCCGGATAGGTCACCGTTCACCGCTCGTAACTCCTTGCCACCCGCCGGAGCAGGTCTCGCGATTCCACTTCACCCAGGCACTTGTCCCGGATGGCCGAGGCGAGTTCACTATAGAGCCGAATTTCCCCGGCTTTCTCCAGATATACATCCTGCGCAGGACCTCCCTCCAAGTAGACGATCGGCGGTTCGACCGGCACGCCTTTGGCATTCGAGGCGAACTCCATGATGATGAACAGGCTGTGCGGCATCCCCCAGGTCAGTCCAGCGCTGAAGGGATGTATACGCAGTGTGACGTTCGGCAGCTTCGAGGCTTCGGCCAAGTGACGGTGTTGGGCCGACATGGTCTTCGGCCCGCCGACCATGCGGTGGAGTGCCGATTCGTGCAGCAGGACTTCCAAAGTGATCGGCTTGGTCTTACGGGTGACGATGTTCTGCCGCCTCAGCCGGTGCTCCACACGCCGCTCGATGTCTTCGCGACTGAATTCCGGATATGCCCCGATCACTGCTCGCGCATAGTCTGCGGTTTGCAGGAGGCCAGGGATGTGCTCGTGGTACATCGTCAGTCGCCGCGCGGCCGCTTCCAGCCCGACGTACATGTTGAAAGCCCCGCTGTACAGACCGCCATACGCGTGGTACCAGCTCTTCGTTCTAGCTTGCACCGCAAGGTCCACCGCCGCTTCGGTATCCGGGGCCTCCACGGCGTACAGCTCGCATAGCGCCTGGACGTCCTGCTTACGGACTTTCTGAATCTGTCCGGTCTCCATGCGCTGGAGTACCGCCCGGGACAGATCGACGAGTTCGGCGGCCTCGGCGATGGTGAAGCCCGTCGCTTCGCGGCGGTCGCGCAGGAAGCGTCCGAGTTGGCGACGCGGCAGGGTCGATGAGGGGCCTTCTTCATCGAGGTTGGTCACGCAGGTCTCCTAGAAGTGAGTCGTGCGGGATTGCAAACCGATCTCGGTCAGCTCGAGAACCGAGCACCGCCCTGGGTAATTGAGCCGATCAGGAGTGGGTGCTCGTTTTCGAGCGTATTCGCTGGTCACGGGTGGTGTGCTGGTTTCCGGCGTTCGAGGCGGAAACCCGCGCAAGGGGTTGCGCCTCAGGGAAGCGAATCCAAACAAGCACGCTGTCAACATGATCCGGGAGCGATGATGCACGCCCAAAAGATCGGGACAACCGGCCGGCTCGCCACGCATAGGAGGCAGCCACCGAATGCCATAGGACTGTTACGAACCGAGATATCCGGACCGCACGCCCCACGGCACGCGCTCGAAATGCGCTGCCACGCCGAACGATTGGGCTACCACTACCTCTACACCGTCCGGCCGCCGGAAGGGGAAGTCGATCCGGTCGGATACGCGCTGGCCGTCGCGGTCGGCGTGCACGCTGCCGCCCTCGTCGTCCACGACCTGACCACCGTGGACAACACCCCCGCGCGGGTCTGCGAGACATGCGACCTCGAAACGGTGTGCCCTGCGGTAACTTGGGCGCGCGCTCAGTCCGGTGCGATCGGCCCTGGCCATACCCACCCCGACCACCCGCTCACCATCGGCGAGTCGCATCGAATCATGCAGCAGCACAGAGGATGTCGTGCCGCCACCTGTCCACGGAAGGCGTCGGCGCTCAGCTGCCTGGTGCGGGCGGGCAAGCTCGTTCCGCCGGTTTCGAGCCCACGCGAACGCGCCGCGGCTCGTGGTCTGGCGTTCGAACCCGCCGATCCACTGTCCTTCTCGGCTGGCCCCAGCCTGGAAACACTGCTGAATGTGCTGGACGCGCTCGCCGCCTCCGTCGCGGATTCCCGAACGCCGGTATCCCGTCCGCCCGAAGTCGCGCGCAGCGAGCGGGACTGATGTGGAATGCGCGACATCCATCACACCGAAGCCGAGGGCTTTCGGGCTACCTGGCGACCGGAAGGCCACCGCATCGCGATCTTGGTCGTGCGGGACGCGTCCGACATGACGCCGATCGCCTCGTATCACCCCGGTTCTTACCCCGACCTCGCGCAAGCCCGCGAACTGCTGCCGGAATTGACCGGACTATGGGACGCGGTTCGCCACGACTTCTGGTCACAGCTCCTGCCCGGCCATCGACCTTCCACCGCCTGTGTCGACGGCCGGATGTGAGCGCGTGGGTGGCCGGGTAACAGGTCGTGTCCCGCTCAACAGCGGTGCAGCGCGGTGAGCAGAGTGTCCAGGATGGGTGAGCGTTTGGCGTCGGCGCGCAGCACCGCCGACACCGGAATCCGCAGCTTGTTCTCGGCCAATCGCAGGACGACGAGTCCTTCCGTGGTGCTTTCGGCGTAGAGCACGGTCCACGCGTCCGGGCGGTTGATCAGTTCCATCGTCGCGGTGTGGTCCGGTGGGATGGGCGGCCCGAACGTGGGTCCGGTGGGGAGTTCGGCGAAGGCGTTGCGAATCACGGTGTGCAGGAGGACCTGTTCCTGCTCCGGCGGCAGTAGCAGGGGGTAGGAGGCCAGATCCGCCAGCGTCACCGCGTCCTTCGTCGCCAGCGGATGCGCACTGGAGGTGGCGATCACCAGATCCTCCACCCACAGCTGCTCGACCACGAGGCCGGGCTGGTCGACGCTGCCGCGGATGAGCGCGAGATCACAGTCGCCGTCCGCCACGGCGGTGATGCGCTGGCGGAAGGGTTTGATCACGAACTCGATCTCCGCCTCCGAATGCGCGGCGCGGGCACCCGCGATCGCGGACAGCGAGCGGGTGGCGAAGGACATGTTCGCGGCCAGGCGGATGCGCGGTCCGACCGTCCGTACGGCGGCTCGGATCGCCGACTCCAGGCTCAGCATTTGTTTCGCGAGGGGAAGTAGCCGTGCGGTGGCGTCGGTGGGCACGACCGAGCGGGTCGAGCGCTCGAACAGTTGCACACCGAGGTCGCGTTCGAGCCGGGAGATCTGGTGGCTGATCGCCGACTGGGAGATGAAGCAGCGCGCCGCGGCGCCGCTGAAGCTGAGCTCCTCGCAGACCGCGACGAAGTAGGTGAGCTGCCGAAGTTCCACGGCGCCTCCTGATTAATTACGAATCGAGATAAGAGTCATCTTAATTATGCGCCCACACACCTGAAATATCCGCCCTCCGGATCGCGGTTCGTAATGAGAGAAGGAGGCTGTCATGCAGTACGTGGACGCGGGAATCGAAACCGCGGGTGTCGTCATTGTCGGATCGGGGTTCGGCGGGCTCGCCGCCGCCAAGCAACTGGCCAAGTCGGGGGTGGACTATGTGCTGATCTCCAGCACGCCCGAGCATCTGTTCCAACCGCTGTTGTACCAGGTAGCGACCGGTGTGCTCACATCGGAGGAGATCGCGCCGCCGATCGCGGGCATCCTGCGCCGCCATCGCGAGGCCGACGTGCGCCTCGGCACCGTGGTCGGCATCGATCCCGACCGCGCCATCGTCACCTACGAACACGAGGGCGTGTCCCACCGCATCCGCTACGGCTCGCTGATCGCGGCCACCGGCGCGAGCCAGTCCTACTTCGGCCGCGACGACTTCGCGGAGAAGACCTATTCCCTCAAGACCATCGATGACGCGCGCCGGCTGCGCGCGCAGATCGCGCGTGTCTTCGCCGAAGCCGCGCAGGCCGACGAGCAGACCAGGCGCAGGCTGCTGAGCTTCGTCGTGGTCGGCGCGGGCGCGACCGGCGTCGAGGTGGCCGGTCAGCTGAAGGAGCTGGCGAAGCGGCACTTCCACCAGGAGGTCTCGGTCACGCTCGTCGAGGGCGCCGGCGAGGTGCTCCCTCCGTTCGGCGGCGGGCTGTCGGAGTACGCGAAGAAGTCGCTGACCAGCAGCGGCGTGGAGGTGCTTCTCGGCACCTTCGTCACCGACATCGAGCACGGCAAGGTCACCGTCAAGAGCGCCGACGGCGTCGAACACGCCATCGCGGCGGAGACCGTGGTCTGGTCGGCGGGCGTGCAGGCGGGCGGGTTCGCGAAGATCCTGGCCGAGGCCACGGGCGTGGCGACCGACCGCGCGGGCCGGCTGCTGATCAACCCGGACCTCACGGTCGGCGGCTACGCCGACATCTACGCCATCGGCGACATGACCTCGCTCAACGGCTACCCCGGCCAGTCGCCGGTGGCCATGCAGGAGGGCAGGCACGCCGCCGACATCATCCGCCGCAAGAAGCAGCCCGGCACGCCCTTCACCTACTGGGACAAGGGCAGCATGGCGGTGATCAGCCGGTTCAGCGCCGTGACGAAGCTGAACGACCGCATCACCTTCCGCGGCGTGATCGCCTGGTTCATGTGGCTCGCGGTGCACCTGTTCTACCTGGTCGGCTTCCGCAACCGCTTCGCCGCGGTCGCGTCCTGGCTGGTCGCGTTCATCTTCACCGGGCGTCCCGGATTCGCCGAAGAGGACACGACCGCGCCGAAGGTACTCGCCGCGGACAGTCGCGCCGCGTAATAGGTTCCCGCACCTGAGAATCGCGCCGCGCACGATCGAAGGCGGCGCGATTCACGGGGCGCGCGACTGTCGCACCGCATCGGCCTCGAGCGCGATTCGGGCGGTAAACCGCATGTCGGAAGCGGTTTCTATGCGGAGGGGCGAACGCGGTGGAACCGTTCGGTGAACGCTCGGTGTGACAGCCGTCTCGTTCACCCAACCGGCATCGCGGCGACACTTCGAGGTTGCTGGGACGCATTGTCGGACTGGCTTCATCGTGGATATGACTATTTCGTCCGTGCTGACGGCCCCGGCTCGACCGACGGACTCCGGTGAGGGACGGTCGCGCTACTCGCTGGTGGTCTCCTCCGACCTCGACCACCGTATCGCCGCGCAACGCCTGCGCTACAACGTGTTCGCCAACGAGCCGGGCTTTCAGATCCCGGACGACGGAACCGGTTTGGACGCCGACCGTTTCGACGAGCACTGCGACCACATGCTGGTGCGCGACGACGCCGGCGGCGAGTTCGTCGGCTGCTACCGGATGCTGCCGCCGGACAAGGTCGCCGCGGCGGGCGGGTACTACACCGCGACGGAATTCGACCTCACCCAACTCGATCCGGAAGGCATGCGGATCGTCGAGATGGGCCGCGCGTGCGTGGTTCCCGACCACCGCAACGGCTCGGTGCTCACCCTCATGTGGGCGGGGATCCTGCACTACATCCAGCTCACCGGCTACGAGTGGGTGATGGGCTGCGTGTCGGTGCCGATGCGCGACACCCCGGCCGATCCGCCGGGCGTGAACGTGCGCGGTGTGCGCGACATGCTGCTGGGCAGGCACGCCTCCGACCCGGAGCGCCGGGTGCACCCGTACAACCCGGTGACCGTCGACGGGAAGACGCTGGACGAACTGACGCCGCCGGGGCGGCCGAAGCTGCCCCCGCTGGTGCGCGGCTACCTGCGGCTGGGCGCGGAGATCTGCGGCGAGCCAGCCCACGATCCCGCTTTCGCGGTGGCCGACTTCGTCGCGCTGTTGGGGCTGAACACCATCAACACCCGCTACCTCGAGCGACTACAAGACGCCGCCGCGTCGTTCGACGGGGGACGGTGAGGACCGTGGTCTTCGACGCGCCGCCCGCCACGTCCGCTGCGCACGCATGGATGCCGTCGAGCCCCTGCGGTCCCGGGTGCATCGATGCGATCGATGAGGTCGGCCCCGCGCGGGTGGCCGCCCGGCTGGCCGGAATCGCCGGACTGCTGCTCAGCTATCCGATCGCGCACACGGTTACCCCGCGCGGCAAGCGTGCGCCGTTGCAACGCGGCTACGCGCGCTTACTGCTAGGTTGCCTCGGCCTGCGGTTGCGCGTGGTCGACCACCGGGTGGCGGCAGGCGAGCGCGGTGTCGTCGATGAGGGTGATACCGCGCTCGCACCCGCCGGCTTCGGCGCCGCGGACCGGGGTGTGCTGGTCGTCGCCGGGCACATCAGCTGGACCGACATCGTCGCGCTGGCTTCGGTGCAGCCGCTCGGCTTCGTGGCCCGCGCCGACATGGTGGACTGGCCGCTGATCGGCAACCTCGCCAAGTTGATGCGGGTCATCCCGATCGAGCGCGAGAGCCTGCGCGGGCTGCCCGGCGTGGTGGCCGCGATCGGAGCGCGGTTGGCCGCCGGTGAACGGATCGGCGTCTTCCCCGAGGGCACCACCTGGTGTGGCCGTGCCTACGGCACCATACGACCCGCGTTGTTCCAGGCGGCGGTGGACACCCGCACCCCCGTGCAGCCGGTGCGGTTGCGGTACCTGGACCGGCACGGCGTGCCGTGCACGGTGCCCGCCTTCGTCGGCGTCGACACCTTCGCCTCCTCCGCCCGGCGCGTACTTCGTTCGCGCGGAATGGTCGCCGAAGTGGTGCTGGAGCCGGTGCTGGAGCCCGGCGCCGACCGGCGCGAACTGGCCCGCCGCTGCGAAGCCGCCGTCCGCGGCGCCGCGCACGACGCGCTTGACGGCACGGAGTGGATCGAGGCCGGGCACACACGGGTGCAGGATCCGTCGCTCGCGACCGACGCCCCGGAGGTGCGCCGCCCGCGCCGCCGCCCGGTTCTGCGCGGTCGCCGGAGCACTGCGGCCGCGCGGTGAATCGAGCACAGGCTCCGCGAGTGGCACACCACCGAGAGGTCTACTCGGGATTTGCCACAGCCATGTGCCACTCACGGACGTTCCGCGGTGGGCCGCCGGCCGTTGAGCACTCGCGTTGAACGCGTGGTGCTGCACATGAGTCCGGGGCTAGCCGATGTCGGCTCGCCCCGGAATATA
This sequence comes from Nocardia sp. NPDC019323, assembly GCF_044389845.1. Taxonomy (NCBI): domain Bacteria; kingdom Bacillati; phylum Actinomycetota; class Actinomycetes; order Mycobacteriales; family Nocardiaceae; genus Nocardia; species Nocardia sp. NPDC019323. The sequence continues at coordinate 1,227,996 of NZ_JBIRYN010000001.1, read as the reverse complement.
AGGAAGAACTCAGAAGCCGCTTCCCGTCGGCGGACGCCACCTGTGGTCCCACCTGCCGTGGTCCCAGTCGTCGTGGCGGTCGCGGCCGCGGAACCAGTCGTCGTGGCGGCCGCGGTTCCAGTCGTTGTGCCTGCCGCGATTCCAGTCGTCGTGGCCGTGGCGGCCGTGGGTCGCGTCGAGCTGGTCGGCGGGCTCGAGCACGATGGGGTCGGCGAGCGCGGGCACCGCGACGGCGGCGACCGGCATCAGGGCGAGAACGGACGCGGCGGCGGCGCGTGCCAGCGCACGTCGCGTACGTCCATGGGTGCGTGGGTTCATCGGAACTTCCTCACTATCGATTCGTCCGTGGGTCGACCGCTCCGGGTCCCCGCCCCGGAGTCCGCGCCGCGAACGAAGCGGACCAGCGACCAACACGCTGAACAACGTACCGCTATTCAGCGGCGCATTCAATAGGTGAATACCCTGAGATTTCCCCGGTCGCAGGGCCTTCGGCCGGGCGCGGCGCCGCGGAACGGACCCCGCGCGGGCGGGCGAGCAGGGGGGAATAACCGGCTGAGCGTGACGGCTATCCTTAACTGGTCATGAAGTCGGCTTTTTCGGGTCCGGTCAACGGTGCTGCGCCCCAGACGGTCTACCTCGATCACGCGGCCACCACACCGATGCTGCCCGCGGCCATCGAGGCGATGACGGCTGCCCTGCGCAGCACGGGCAACGCGTCGTCGCTGCACGGCTCGGGGCGCGCCGCCCGGCGGCTGCTGGAGGAAGCGCGCGAGTCGATCGCGGCGGACCTGGGCGCCCGGCCGTCGGAGGTCATCTTCACCTCAGGCGGCACCGAGAGCGACAACCTGGCGGTGAAGGGCATCTTCTGGGCGCGCCGCGACGCCGATCCGCGCCGCAGCCGGATCATCGCCAGCTCCGTCGAGCATCACGCGGTGATCGACGCGGTGGAGTGGCTGGAGCGGCACGAGGGCGCGCAGGTCACCTGGCTGCCGGTGGACGCCGACGGCGTGGTCGCGCCCGCGGCGCTGCGCGCGGCGCTTTCCGCCCATCCCGACGACGTCGCGCTGGTCACCGTCATGTGGGCGAACAACGAGGTCGGCACGATCCAGCCGATCGGCGAGCTGGCCTCCGTCGCCGCGGAATTCGGCGTGCCGATGCACAGCGACGCGGTGCAGGCGGCGGCGCAGCTGCCCATCGATTTCGGCGCGAGCGGCCTTTCCGCGGCCAGCTTCGCCGGGCACAAGGTCGGCGGGCCGCACGGTATCGGGGTGCTGCTGCTCGGCAGGCAGGTGCCGTGCGTGCCCCTGCTGCACGGCGGCGGGCACGAGCGCGACCTGCGGTCGGGCACCTCGGACACGGCGGCCGCGATCGGGCTCGCCGCCGCGCTGCGCCAGACCTCGATCGAACGCCATGCCAGGACCGCCGAGCTGGTGGCTTTGCGCGACGCGCTGATCGACGGCATCCGCGCGACCGCGCCCGACGCACTGCTCAACGGTCCCGTCGGCGACGGGCGACTGCCCGGCAACGTGCACGTCACCTTTCCCGGCTGCGAAGGAGATTCGCTGCTGATGCTGCTGGACGCGGCGGGAATCGAATGCTCGACGGGTTCGGCGTGCACCGCGGGCGTCGCCACGCCGAGTCACGTGCTGATCGCCATGGGCGTCGAGCCGTGGCAGGCGCGCGGATCGCTGCGCTTCTCGCTGGGGCACACTTCGACGCGCGCCGACGTCGATGCGGTCCTGGCAGTCTTGCCACAGGTGGTTGAGCGGGCCAAGGCCGCGGGCTTGGCCGGTGCGAAAGGAGGTGTCTGATGCGGGTACTCGCCGCGATGAGCGGTGGTGTGGATTCGGCCGTGGCGGCGGCGCGTGCCGTCGACGCCGGTCACGAGGTGGTCGGCGTGCATCTGGCGCTGTCGGCCACGCCGGGCACGTTGCGCACCGGATCGCGCGGTTGCTGCTCGAAGGAGGACGCCGGTGACGCTCGGCGCGCCGCCGACGTGCTCGGCATCCCCTTCTATGTCTGGGATTTCGCCGACCGCTTCAAGGAAGACGTCATCGACGACTTCGTCGCGGCCTACGCGGCGGGTGAGACGCCGAATCCGTGCCTGCGCTGCAACGAGAAGATCAAGTTCTCCGCGCTGGCCGATCGCGCCGTGGCGCTCGGCTTCGACGCCGTGGTCACCGGCCACTACGCGCGTCTGGAGGATGGTGTGCTGCGCCGTGCCGTCGACGCCGACAAGGACCAGTCCTACGTGCTGGCGGTGCTGACCGCGCAGCAACTCTCCCGTGCGATGTTCCCGGTCGGCGACACCCCCAAGCCGCAGATCCGCGCCGAGGCCGCCGAGCGCGGCCTCGCCGTCGCGAACAAGCCGGACAGTCACGACATCTGCTTCATCCCCTCCGGCGACACCCGCGCCTTCCTCGGCGCGAAGATCGGCATCCGCCCCGGTGCGGTGGTCGACTCCGACGGGCGGGAACTCGCGCGGCACGAGGGCGTGCACGGGTTCACCATCGGTCAACGCAAGGGGCTCGGGCTGCCGGGTCCCGCCGCCGACGGCAAGCCGCGCTACGTCACCGGCATCGATCCCGAGTCCGGCACGGTTCGCGTCGGTTCGGCCGAGGACCTGCGGGTCTGGACGGTCGAGGCGGAGCGCGCGATCTGGACCTCCGGCTCCGCGCCGGCGGGCCCGATCGACTGCGTGGCGCAGGTGCGCGCGCACGGCGGCACCGCGCCTGCGGTCGCCGAGGCGATGGGGGACGGGCTCACCGTGCGGCTGCGTGAGCCGCTGACGGGCGTCGCGCGTGGTCAGGCCGTGGTGCTCTATCGTCCGGATCCCGAGGGTGACGAGGTGATCGGCAGCGGCACCATCTCCGGCACCGCGCGGGAGTCCGTCACGAGCGAAGCGGGGGCCGAGGCGGCGCGGTGATCCGCTCCGCGCGGTGCGGCTCGTCCGTTTCCCGCGCAGCCCGACTGCGGTGTGCAGACCGAAAGACCTGGACAGCCGTTGCGGACGGTGGGATCCCGTAATGGCGGAATCGAACGGACGGAGTACGGCAGCGGTGTACGAGACCGGCACGGATGACCTGGCGCCAGACGGCGTGGACGTGGCGACCGAACCTGTCCTGCGGGGCGGGATCGCCACCGGCGTCGGCTCCTGGCCCGGCACCGACCCGCGCGAGGCCGCCGCGACCGTCGTCGGTGAACTCGGCGAGCTGCCGCACCTGGTGGAGTTGCCTGCTCGCGGCGCGGGCGCCGACCTGATCGGCCGGTCCTCCGCGGTGCTGGTCGACCTGCGCTTCGACACCACGCCGAGGGGCTACCGGCTCGCGCCGCGTCCGGGCGCGGTGTCGCGGCGGGCACATGACCTGCTGCGGACCGATCTGGACGCGCTCGAGGAAGCGTGGGAGAACGCCGGTCTCTCCGGTCGCGGCCGTCCGGTGAAGGTGCAGTCGGCGGGCCCGCTGACGCTGGCCGCGCAGGTCGAGCTGCCCGGAGGGCATCGCGTGCTCACCGATCCCGGCGCGGTGCGCGACCTGTCGGAATCCCTGGCCGAAGGGTTGGCGCAGCACGTGACGGAGGTGCGCAAGCGGCTCGGCGCGCAGGTCGTCGTGCAGCTGGACGAACCGTCGCTGACCGCGGTGCTGAACGGTTCGCTGCGCGGGGTGAGCGTGCTGAACACCGTGCGCGCCCTCCCCGAGCCCGAGGCGCTGGCCGTCCTGGACACGGTGATCACCGCCCAATCGGCGCCGGTGCTGCTGCACAGCTGCGCCGAGCCGCCTGCCCTCGGCCCGATGCGCCGCAGCGCCGCCGCGGCGATCGGATTCGATCTGGGCGCCATCGGCACCGGGCAGCTCGACGAGGTCGGGGAGGCATTGGAGGCGGGCAAGCAGCTGGTGCTCGGCGTCATCCCCACCGAGGCGCCTGTCACGGCGGTCACCTGGCGGACCTTCGCCGAGCCGGGGGTGCGGTTGATCGATCGGCTCGGCTTCGGCCGCCGCACGCTGGCGCAGCGGGTCGCGGTCAGCCCCGCGTGCGGCCTGGCGGGCGCGCCGCTGGAGTGGAGCAGAAGAGCGCTGCGTCTGGCCGTGGACGTCGCACGCGCGTATGCCGAAGAGCCGGAAGAGCTTTCGTTCTCCTGACGTCGCCGCGGAACGCGAATCGCCGCCTGGGCCGACCGCCTTCGTCGCGGAAACAGCTCGCTTGTGGGCGTCGGGGGTTCCGCTCGTGGATCGCCAGCGCTGGGGGTGAACTACGGTGCGCATGGTGCAACCACTGGAACGTCCGGTCGTACTCGCGTTGATCTATACCGTCGGCTCGGTTCTGCTCGGCCCGGCCATCTACCTCGGTGGATATCTCCTCTTCACCGACGGGCTCATGGATTACTGCGACAGCGCCGCACGCGAAGAGGCGTTCCGAGCGGCACAAGGCTTTCAGATCGCCGGCGGGGGCGTCATGCTGGTCGCCGGGTGCGCTCTGCTCGCTGATCTGTCGGCTCATCGCCGTCGGATCAGTCGCGTTCGATTCTTCTCGAGCGGCTTCGGGATTCTCGCCATGATGTGTGGGTTCGGACTCGTCATCCTGTTGTCCGGGCCATCGGGGCAAGTCTGTTCGCCGGGATGACTCGATCTGCCGGGGTGCCGCGCCGTCGAGCCCCGGGGCAGACCGCGCGGACAGGCCGCCGACCGCAGGAACGCCTGTGCTCGCGCCGGGAAACTGACCGGTCGGACTTCGTTTCCTTCAAGGCGGCGACGTGCGCGAACACGGCGGCTGCCTGTCGGTGGCCTCCGCTAATGTGCGATGGGTGAGTGACAGCGAGAGCGCGGCGGCCCCGGCGACGCCAGAGCAGCGGGTGGAGTGGCAGCAACTCGCGGACGAGGTGCGTGAGCACCAGTTCCGCTACTACGTCCGGGACGCGCCGATCATCTCCGACGGGGAGTTCGACGCGCTGTTGCGACGGTTGCAGGCCATGGAGGACGAGCACCCCGACCTGCGCACGCCGGATTCGCCGACCCAGCTCGTCGGCGGGGGATTCGCGACCGATTTCACCGCCGTCGACCACCTCGAGCGGATGCTGTCGCTGGACAATGTGTTCGACGTCGGCGAACTGCGCGCCTGGGCCGCCCGGGTGGAGGCGGAGACCGGGCCGGACCTGCACTATCTGTGCGAGGTCAAGATCGACGGCGTCGCGCTGAACCTGGTCTATCAGAACGGCAGGCTGATCCGCGGCGCCACCCGAGGCGACGGACGCACCGGCGAAGACGTGACGCTCAACGCCCGCACCATCGACGACATCCCCGGCGAGCTCACCCCCAGCGAGGAGTTCCCGGTCCCGGAACTGCTCGAGGTCCGCGGCGAGGTGTACTTCCGGCTGGAGGATTTCGAGACGCTCAACGCCGCCATCGTGGCCGAGGGCAAGCCGCCCTACGCCAACCCGCGCAACACCGCGGCCGGTTCGCTGCGGCAGAAGGACCCGTCGGTCACCGCGCGGCGCAGACTGCGGATGATTTGTCACGGCTTCGGCCGGATCGAGGGCTACACGCCGACCTCGCAGTACGAGGCGTACCGCGCGCTCGCCGCGTGGGGCCTGCCGGTGTCCGAGCACACCAGGCGGGTGCAGGGCATCGACGCGGTGATCGAGCGGGTCGCGTATTGGGGCGAGCACCGGCACGACATCGAGCACGAGATCGACGGCCAGGTGATCAAGGTCGACGAGACCGCGCTGCAACGCCGTCTCGGCTCCACCTCGCGCGCGCCGCGCTGGGCGATCGCCTACAAGTACCCGCCCGAGGAGGCGACGACCAAGCTGCTGAACATCCAGGTGAACGTCGGCCGCACCGGCCGGGTGACGCCGTTCGCGGTGATGGAGCCGGTGTCCGTCGCCGGGTCGACGGTCGCGATGGCCACCTTGCACAACGCGGCCGAGGTCAAGCGCAAAGGCGTGCTGATCGGCGACACGGTCACCATTCGCAAGGCGGGCGACGTGATCCCGGAGGTGCTGGGCCCGGTGGTGGACGCGCGCCCCGAAGACGCGCGGGAATTCGTCATGCCGACGCACTGTCCGGAGTGCGGCACCGAACTGCGGCCGGAGAAGGAGGGCGACGCCGACATCCGCTGTCCGAACCAGCAGTTCTGCCCGGCCCAGTTGCGCGAGCGCGTCTACCACGTGGCAGGCCGCGGCGCGTTCGACATCGAAGCCCTCGGTTACGAAGGCGCGATCGATCTGCTGAAGTCCGGCGCCATCACCGACGAGGGTGACCTGTTCGACCTGGACGAGGCGGCGCTGCTGACCACATCGCTGTACGCCAACAAGAACGGCAGTCTCTCCGCCAACGGCAAGCGGCTGCTGGAGAACCTGGCCGCGGTCAAGAACCGGCCGCTGTGGCGGGTGCTGGTCGGACTGTCCATCCGGCACGTCGGCCCCACCGCGGCGCGGGCGCTGGCCGCCGAGTTCGGCAGTCTGGATCGCATCGAGGCGGCGTCGGTCGAGGAATTGGCCGCAGCCGACGGCGTCGGCCCCACCATCGCGGCCGCGGTGAAGGAGTGGTTCACCGTGGACTGGCACCGAGCCGTTGTGGCGAAGTGGCGGGCCGCGGGTGTGCGAATGGAGGACGAACGCGACGAATCCATCGAACGCAACCTGGAGGGCCTGTCCATCGTGGTGACCGGTTCGCTGCAGGGTTTCACCCGCGACGGTGCCAAGGAGGCCATCCTGGTGCGTGGCGGCAAGGCGGCCAGTTCGGTCTCGAAGAAGACCGCGTTCGTGGTGGTCGGTGACGCGCCCGGATCCAAGGCCGCCAAAGCGGAGGAACTCGGTGTGCCGATTCTCGACGAGGAAGGCTTTCAGCGGCTGCTGGCCGGCGGTCCGGAGGCGGTCACACCCGAGACGGCCGCGGAGGACGCCGAAGCCGAGGAGTGATCGGCGCTTGACCTGAAGATACGTTGAGGTATGAGGATCGACTGGTAGGCGACTACCAGGAGGTCATCATGTCTCGTCCTACCGCATTGATCACCGGTGCGTCGGCCGGATTCGGCGCGGCGCTCGCGCGAGCACTGATCGAACAAGGGTGGCGGGTGCTGGGGACGGGGCGTCGCGCAGACCGGTTGGCGCGGGTGGCCACTGAACTGGGGCCGTCGTTCGTGGCGGTGCCCGGCGACGTCACCGATCCGGCGGATCGCGCCCGGTTGGCGGACGCCGCACGCGGTGCGGGGGAGCTGGCCCTGGTGGTGAACAACGCCAGCCGTCTCGGGCCCAGTCCGCTGCCCGTCCTCGCGGACTATCCGCTCGACGAGTTCGAGCGCGTTCTGTGCACGAATGTGGTTGCGCCACTGGCGATTACCCGGATCGCGCTACCGCTGCTGCGGCCGGACGGTGCCGTGGTGAACATCAGCTCCGACGCGGCGGTGGAGCCGTATCCCACGTGGGGTGGATACGGCGCGTCCAAGGCCGCGCTCGATCAGCTCACCGCGATCCTCGGCGCGGAACATCCGGACCTTTCCATCTATGCCTTCGATCCCGGCGACATGCGCACCGAGATGCATCAGGCGGCGTTTCCGGGCGTCGACATCTCCGACCGGCCGGAGCCTGCGACGGTGGTGCCCGCGCTGCTGCGGCTGCTGGCCGAGAAGCCGAAGAACGGGCGTTATGCCGCCGCGGATTTCGTGGCCGGGCGTGCGTCATGACGGTGCCGACCGAACTGCCGACTTTCGACCTGTCCCTGGAACGCCACGCCACGGTCCCGCCCGAGGCGAGGGGGATGGCGCGTGACGAGGTGCGTTTGCTCGTCGCCGACGACGGACTGACGCACTCCCGATTCCGGGAGCTGCCCGACCGCCTGCGCGCGGGTGATCTGCTGGTGGTGAACAACTCGGCGACCATGCCGGCGGCGGTCGACGCCACGGCGGCGGGCGAGCCGGTCGTCCTGCACTTCGCCACCTGGCTGGACGACGGCCGCTGGGTGGTGGAGGTGCGGACCACCGAGCGCACTCCCTATCCGGCCGAGCGGCTCTCGGCCGGAACCGTGCTGCGGTTGCCGGGTGCGGCGGCGACACTGCGCGCGCCCTGGCTCGCCGGTGGACGCAGGCTCTGGAGTGCGGACATCACCGGCGACGTATCCCTGTTGCTCGCCGCCCACGGCCGGCCGATCACATACTCCTATGTGCCGCAACGGTGGTCGGCCGCCTACTACACGACGGTCTTCGGCCGCGTGCCGGGCAGCGCGGAAATGCCGAGTGCCGCGCGCCCGTTCACCGAGCGTCTGGTGCTGGACCTGATCGCGGCGGGCGTCGCTCTCGCGCCGATCACCCTGCACACCGGGGTGTCCTCGCCGGAGGCCGGAGAGCCGCCGAGCCCGGAGCGGTTCGCCGTCCCCGCCGCGACGGCGCGGCTGGTGAACGACACGAAAGCCGCCGGTGGGCGGGTCGTGGCGGTGGGCACGACGGTGACGCGGGCGCTGGAGACCGCCGCCGACCCATCCGGGCTGGTCCACGCGTCGCACGGGTGGACAGACCTGGTGCTCGGCGCGCGGCGACCGGCCCGCGTGGTGGACGGTCTGATCACCGGTTGGCACGCGCCCGGCGCGTCACACCTGGATCTGCTGGTAGCGGTGGCGGGCGAGGAAACCGTCGCCGCCGCCTATGCCGCGGCCGTGGACACCGGCTACCTGTGGCACGAGTTCGGCGACAGCGCGCTGCTGTTCGGGAGCGGGCCGCTCAGCTGACCGTGACCGTGGCGCCCAGCTGGCCCGCGATATCGAACCGCCCGCAGCGGCCGTCGCTGAGATCCAGCTTCTGCGTGATGATCTTGCCGCGGCGATTCTTGAACGTCGCCTCGGCGGACACGTCCGCGCTCGCCGTCGAGCAGACCTTCGACACCACGCCGGGCGGGTCGTAGCTCACCGTTCCACCGCCCTGGCAGGTGTTCGTGCTGTTGGCCAGGAACACGCGCGCTGTGCCCTCCGGACACGGCGCGTCCGCCACCGCTTCCGGCGCCACGACCAGCGAGCCCAGCGCGAGCGCCGCGACGACGGAGCCTCCGCCCACCACACGACGAACCGTCGATCCCATCGTTACCCTCATCCCATCGCACAACTCCGGCAGTACGCCGCGGCACGACCGCGGCGTGCAGGCATGCTAACCCGCTATCACCGCTGCTGTCCTGGCGACGGACCTGCGACTACTCCGGGAACAGTAAGTCGTCGACGGCGATGGTGGTGTCCGCATGGTGGACCGGGATGCGGTCGCCAGGCCGGTACTCTTTGCGAGTCCGGTAACCCGTGGGTATCGGTTCGGTGTGCTCATAGATCACGGTTCTCGTGACTACCCAGTAGGTCGAATATCCCGCCTGACCATACAGTTTCGCTTTGACGCCGAGATGTTGCATCACCGTTTCGTCAGAGATTTCGATGACGAGGAGTACATCGGCGGGGTCCCACACGGCGATCTCGGTGCCGATCGAGTCGACCTGGTCCGCGTCTGCCCGCAGTACCCAGCAGTCGGGATCGGGTAGCGACTGGGCGGTGGGTAGCGTCTCGCTGGTCACCTCGACGCCCTTGGTCGGAAGTTCCCGCGCGATGCGAAACACCGCTCGGCCGTGCTACGACCCGATAACCACCGGCCATAACTCCCCCTCGACCAGTTCTACGCGATGGTCGAACGCGCCCGCCTCCCACGCGTGCAGGAACTCGCTGCGCGTCCAGCGGTAGGCGATCGAAGCCTCGGTCATGCGCTCAGGGTATCGTGCCGCCGACCTCCGATCCATCGGTCACAGACCTGTTCGACCAGGTAGCGGTCCTGATCAGGCACCGAAGACGAAGATGTTCGACGCCGCGGCGAGCAGATCTGCGAGCCTGCCGGGTGGGTATCCCGAACGGGGACCGGACCCGGCGCGGATCGCGGAGGTCACCGGCCTGATGTCGCCCGGCCGTCGCGCAGACGGAAGTATGGCGGCATGCTGCGCTGTTTTCAGGTGACCAATCACAGATCGCTGGCCGACGAGCAGGAGTTGCGGCTCACCAAGGGGAGCGGGCCGGTGGCGGTGCCGGTGACCGCGGTGCACGGCGGCGCCGCTGCGGGCAAGACGAACCTGATCGATGCGCTCTGGCAGATGCGCGACGCGGTGCTGCACTCGGTGACCGGGTGGGACCCGTACGCAGGTCCTGTCAGGGCGCCGCACCTCGGATTCCCGGACCGGCCTTCGCAATTCGTGGCGGCGTTCGTCGCCGAGGGCGTGCCGTACACCTACGGGTTCCGCTTGGACAACGCCGACGTGACAGCGGAATGGCTGCACACCCAACCGCGGTCGCGCAAGCGAATCGTGTTCGAGCGCAACGGCGAACAGATCAAGATCGGTCCGATGTTCGAGGCGGCGCGCTACGGCATCACCGCGCTGGCTCCGCTGGTGCGCCCGAACTCCCTGCTGCTCAGCCTGGCCGGGCAGATGTACTCCGACGCGCTGGTGCCCGCCTACCGCTGGTTCGAATCCATGCTCGAGGTGCAGCGCGGCCCCGTGGAACCCGACGCCGTCGCCCACCGGCTCGGCAGCCACATCTCCCGCTCGCCGGACAACGCGGCGCGGCTGCTGACGCTGCTGCGCACGGCCGAGCTGGGCATTACCGACCTGCTCGTCGCCGAACACGATCCGATGTACGCCGACTACCTGCGCGACCTGGACGCCGACATCGCCGGCTTGGGCAAGCAGATCGACCTGTGCGCCTCATCGCCCGCCTATGCCGACCAGTTGCTGCGCGACAACGGCCTGACCGCCGTGCTGCTCGAGCGCGAGCTGACCAATCTGAAGGCCGCGCGCGACGCGCTGTACACGCGCATGGTGGCCCGGCGCGGCGTCGGCCTGAGCCTGGTGCACGACGGCATCGACGCCCCGTTCGGCCTCGGCGACGAATCCTCCGCCACGCTGTCGTTGCTGCGGGTGCTGCCCGCCATGCTCGACGCGCTGGACGCGGGCCGGGTGCTCGCCGTCGACGACATCGGCGCGTGCCTGCCCGCCGAGGAGACCGATCGGTTGATCCAGCTGTTCCAGAACCCCGAGACGAACGCGCGCGGGGCGCAGTTAATCTTCACCACGAACAATCGGACGCTGATCGACCGGGGCAACGGGCGCTCGCAGCGCACCCGCACGTCGGTCTGGCAGGTCCGCCGCACCGCGCAGGGCGCCAGCGAACTCACCCCGGTGTGACGCGCACCTAGCATGGGGACATGCTGGAGTTCGTCGCGCTCGTGACCCTGACCGCCGCGCTGGTGTCGCTGATCGTGTTCGCCATCCGAGGCAAGCGCGGCTACCGCCCGGCGAACCCGGAGGAGGGCACGCTGTACATCACCGGCGTGAGCCCCTGTCCGGACGCCTCCGGCGAGCAGTACGTGACGATCACCGGGAAACTGACCGGTCCTTCGGTCCCCGGCAAGATCGTGTACGGCCGTTTCGTCTGGGACACGCGCTCCTGGCCGTCGATCGGCGATCTGCTCACCGTCGTCTATCCGGCGGGCAAGCCCGACCACTGGCAGATCTCTCGTCCCGGCTGAGCGGTCGCCGCGGCCCGCGGGAGACGCCGAGTCGGCAGGTGACATGCCGAAGCGGTGCCCGGGCAGTGCGTCCCGCACCGAGGACAATGTGCCGTAGCTCACGTTATGGCGGATGGCATCATGCCGGGTATGGATGTGCGGGACGCGAATGTCGTCGTCCGGGCGGCGCGGCCGGAGGAGTACGCGGCGATCGGCGAGCTCACGGTGGAGGTCTACGTCGGCGAGGGCTATGTGGAGGCGGGCAGTTGGTACGCGGGGGAGCTGGCCGACACCGCGCGCCGCGCCGCGTCGGCCCGGATCCTGGTCGCCACGCACGGGGACCGGATCGTCGGCTCGCTCACGGTCGCACCGGCGGGCAGTCCCTACGCGGAGATCGCGCTGCCGGGTGAGCTGGAGTTCCGGATGCTCGCGGTCGCGAAGGCCGCGCGCGGGCTCGGCGCGGGAACGGCGTTGGTGCGCACCGTGATCGACCTCGCCCGCGCGGAAGGTTGCGCGGCGGTCGCCCTCACCACCATGGCCGCCATGGCCGACGCCCGGCGGATATACGACCGCTTCGGCTTCCGTCCCGTGCCGAGCCGGGACTGGCGTACCTCCGCGGGGGAGTTGCTGCACGTACTCCGGCTACCGCTCGGCTCTTCCGGCGATTCCGCCTAGGTTCGTCCGGCCGTCACAGACGGAAGCTCCCGGGCAGGGCGTCGAGCACCTGTTTCCATGGGGCTCCCGGTGCGGTGGCACCACCCTGCCGGGCGCTCGATCGGCGACGCGCCGAAATCTCGCCTGGATGTCCTCGTTCGCGCCGCGAAAAGCCGCAGCGCCCGTTGGGATCAGCCGAGGACGGTGGCGACGATTCCGGCGAGGTAGCCGAGACGGGCCACCTCGGAGGGCCGGAAGTCGGGACCGCCCGGCCTGCCGAGCAGCAGCACCTTGCCGGTGTTGCCGAGCGGAGCGGCGGCGAGTTTGGTGTCCATGTCGCGCCAGATCTCCGGCACCCAATCGGCTTCCGGATCGAGCACCGTCGGCTTCTCCAGCGGCATCCACGGCGCCGAACCCGCTTGTGTCTGTGGGGCACTCGGGCTGCCCACCACGCGGTAGGCCCCGTGCGGCCCGATGTCGATGATCGTGCTCCAGCCGACCCGCAGCACCCGGGGCACGCCGTCAACCAGCACTTGCATCCGGTCGTCGCGGGCGCTGGCCACCTGATCGATGAGTTCGAGTTCGCGGTGGGTGTCGAGCACGCCGGAGTACGGGCGGATCGAGTCCACGTGCACGTCGCCGATCGATTCGGCGGCGGTGATGAGGGTGTCGGGGAGTGCGCCGGAGGGCACCTCGACGACCAGGTCGTCGACGGCGTAGCCCGCGCCGCGCTCCACCACGTCCAGCGAGAGGATGTCGGCGCCGACGGAGCCGAGTGCGAGGGCGAGCGCACCGAGGCTTCCCGGTCGATCCGGAAGTTGCACGCGGAGCAGATACGACACGTGCGTTTCCTTTCTTAGGGCGGCCGAGGCTCTGAACGGATACCCGGGTGACGCAATACTTACACCCCTCAGGGCCGGTTATCGAGTCGAAGACCGGCGAGTGACGCGCGCCACTCGGTGAATTCACGTAAAACCGGCGTGTCGGGCTGGTTCGCACGGACGTGTCGCGGGCCGGAGGCGGTTGCCGGGGGCCTGCTGGGCGACGGTTCCCCCGCCGCGCCGACGAAGCCCGGGTGCCGGGCGGTGACCCGGTCGCCGGTGGCTAGGCTGTGTGGGTTGAGCACTGTTGATAACGAAGCCGAAAGGGGTCCCGCGGTGCCCGCCATCTCCCGCGACGAGGTCGCACACCTCGCCCGGCTGTCCCGGCTCGCGCTGTCCGACGCGGAACTGGATCAGTTCGCCGGACAGCTGGATTCGATCCTGAGCCACGTGCGGACCATTTCCGAGGTAGCCGCCGCCGACGTCCCGGCTACGGCGTCGCCGAACCCGGCGACCAATGTGACCCGTCCCGACGAGGTGGTGCCGGGCCTGACCCCGCGGGAGGCGCTGTCGGGCGCGCCCGCGGTGGACGAGCAGCGGTTCATGGTGCCGCAGATCCTGGGAGAGGGCGAATGAACGCAGCATCGCATGGCGACGGCCGGGCGACGGGTGGGTCGGATCCGACCGCGCTGTCGGCGGCCGAGCTGGCCGCGAAGATCCACGGCCGCGAACTGTCCTCGGTCGAGGTCACCCAGGCGCACCTGGACCGGATCGCCGCGGTCGACGGGGAGTACCACGCCTTCCTGCACGTCGCGGGCGAGCGGGCGCTGGACGCCGCGGCAGCGGTGGACGCCGCGCTCGCCTCCGGCGCCGAGCCCGCCTCGCCGCTGGCCGGAGTTCCGTTGGCGCTCAAGGACGTCTTCACCACCACGGACATGCCGACCACCTGTGCGTCGAAGATCCTCGAGGGCTGGGTCTCGCCCTACGACGCGACGCTCACCACGCGGTTGCGCGCGGCGGGCATCCCGATCCTCGGCAAGACCAACATGGACGAGTTCGCCATGGGCTCCTCCACCGAGAACTCCGCCTACGGCCCCACCCGCAACCCGTGGGACACCACCCGCATCCCGGGCGGCTCGGGCGGCGGCTCGGCGGCGGCGCTGGCCTCGCATCAGGCCCCGCTGGCCATCGGCACCGACACCGGCGGGTCGATCCGCCAGCCGGCGGCCGTCACCGCCACCGTCGGCACCAAGCCCACCTACGGCACGGTGTCGCGCTACGGCCTGGTCGCGTGCGCGTCGTCGCTGGACCAGGGCGGTCCATGCGGTCGAACCGTGCTGGACACCGCGCTGCTGCACGAGGTGATCGCCGGATACGACCCGCGCGACTCCACCTCCCGCGACGTGCCGGTGCCGCCGGTGGTGGCCGCCGCGCGCGCCGGGGCGCAGGGCGATCTGCGCGGGGTCAAGATCGGCGTGGTGAAGGAACTGCACTCCGACAGCTATCAGCCGGGCGTGCTGGCCTCCTTCGACGCCGCCGTGGCGGTGCTGAAGGATCTCGGCGCGGAAGTGGTGGAGGTGTCCTGCCCGCACTTCGAATACGCGCTGTCGTCCTACTACCTGGTGATGCCGTCGGAGGTGTCCTCGAACCTCGCGCGGTTCGACGCCATGCGCTACGGCCTGCGCGTCGCCGACGACGGGCAGCACAGCGCCGAGCAGGTCATGGCGGCCACCCGCGCGGCCGGGTTCGGCCCCGAGGTCAAGCGGCGCATCATGATCGGCACCTACGCGCTGTCGGCCGGCTACTACGACGCCTACTACGGCCAGGCGCTGAAGGTGCGCACGCTGATCGCCCGCGACTTCGACAACGCCTACGAGCAGGTCGACGTGCTCGTCTCGCCGACGAGCCCGTTCACGCCGTGGAAGCTGGGCGAGAAGGTCGACGATCCGCTGGCCATGTACCTGTCGGACCTGTGCACCCTGCCGACCAACCTGGCCGGTCACCCCGCCATGTCGGTCCCGTCCGGTCTGAGCGAGGACGACGGCATGCCCGTCGGCCTGCAGATCATGGCTCCCGCCCTCGCCGACGATCGCCTCTACCGGGTGGGCGCGGCCTACGAGGCCGCCCGCGGTCCCATCGCCTGACGGCGCTTCCTCGCCGAGCCGCTCGGCTTCCCGCCTGCGCGGGGCCGAGCGGCTGTGCGAGTGATCAGGCGGGCCAGGTGAATTCGGGGTCCCTGGCGTAGTCGCCGCGGCGTTGATCCAACGCGAGGGCGACCATCTGGTGCGCGCCGGGCCCGATGATCTTGCGCAGCGGCGGGTCGGGCATGTTCACCAACTCGATCAGGCCCGCGGCGCCGACCTCGGGCGGTGCTTCGACCCACTCGGACTCGGCGGGGGGCTCGTTCGGTGTGTTCCCCGGCTCCGCTTCGGTCGACTCCGTTCCGGTCGTGGAAGTCGCCTCGGCGGGGTAGTCCGGCATACCGAGGACGGCGTCGCGCAACTCCGCGTAGGCGGGGATGCCGGTGGCGAATCGCATGCTCGACTTGGCCCAGTCGGTGTCGAAGCCGCCCATCTGCGCGAGCGTGACCCGGATGCCGAAGGGGCGCACTTCGTCCGCGAGCGAGGCGCTGAATCCCTCCAGGGCCCATTTGCTCGCGTTGTACAGGCCGAACAGGGGGAGGCTGCCCACGGCCCCGACCGTGGAGATCTGCACGATGTGTCCCGAGCCCTGCTCGCGCAGATGGGGCAGCGCGGCTCGGGAAACCCATAGGGCCCCGAAGAAATTGGTGTCCATCTGGTCGCGGATCTGCGTCTCGGTCAGTTCTTCCACGGCGCCGACCAAGCCGTAGCCCGCGTTGTTCACGATCACATCGATCGTGCCCATCAGCGCGAACGCCTTGTCCACGGTGGCGTTCACGCTCGCGTGGTCGCGCACGTCCAAAGGCAGCACGGTCAGGCGGTCGTCGGCGATATCCGCGAGCGATTGCGGATTGCGCGCGGTCGCGACGACACGATCGCCCTCGGCGAGCGCGGCCGTGGTGAAGGCGCGGCCGAGGCCGCGGCCGGCGCCGGTGATGAACCACGTTCTGGTCATGGGTGATCCTTTCGTCGCGAGACGCTGCGTCTCGCCGGATACCGTGCCAAGCCGTTCGCTCGTTGTCAAGACGAGACGTATCGTCTCGTTGTCTGCTACCGTGACCGGATGGCCGACACTCCCACCGCCGCGCGCCGCAGCGAGCGCGCCCGTGCCGCGATACTCGCCGCGACCGCCGAGCTGATCCGCGAGGTGTCCTACGCGAAATTGGGCATCGAGGCCATCGCGGCCCGCGCAGGCGTCGGCAAACAGACGATCTACCGCTGGTGGCCGTCGAAGGGCGCCGTCGTGTTCGACGCCATGCTCGAATCCGATTCGGGGCCGGAAGGCCCCGCCCTGCCCGATACCGGCGACATCGCCGCCGATCTGCGCCTGTTGCTGCGCGGCTCGGTCGTCGCGTTGACCGATCCGGGTTTCGAATCCTTCCTCCGTGCGATGTACATCGAAATCCAGCAGGACGCCGAGCTGGGCGCCGCCTACCGTGAGCGTCTGCTGCTGCCCCAGCGCGCCGCCGTCGCCGATCGCTTGGCCGCCGCCGTCGCCGCGGGCGAACTGCGCGCGGATCTGGATCTCGAGCTCGCCATCGATCTGCTGCTCGGCCCGGTACAGATGCGGTGGTCCCTCGGCCTCGGTGGCCTCACCGAGGAATATGCCGACGCCGCGCTCGACGCCGCGCTGGCCTATCTGCGGGCCTGAGCCCAGGGGGTTCTACTCGACCAGACGGGCATTGGACAACGGCTTCCCGTCGAGTTTCTCGGTCCGGTCGGACGGCTGGACGGCGGCCCTTCACGAAGCGCGCAGCGATTCTGCCTGCTTCTGGATGCCGTCGGTCATGCCATCGAAACCCCGGCGCAGATCCTTGCCGAGCAAGGCGACGACCACTGGGTGCAGCCATCCGCCGAGTTCGAAGTGTGATTCGTAGCGGGTGCGGTTGTCCGGCAGCGGCGTCACGGTGTGCGAGCGCAGGCTGTGCAGCGCGCCGAGGGGCACCGGTTTCATCGAGTAGCCGAGCTCACTGCCGGGGGTGTGCGAGCGGATCCATTCCCGCTGCTTGCGCGGCTTCGAGCCGGAGAGCCGGACGAGCATGTCGATCGGCTCGCCGGGCACCAGCGAACTGCGGCATTCGGTGACGAACGGATTCCACTCGCCGTAGCGCGGGAAGTCGGTGATCACCTGCCACACCAGGTCGGCGGGAGCGTCGATGTCGGCGGCGAGGTCGATGACGAAGGCCATGAGGAAATTAGAACATGTTCTACGTATGCGAGTGCGGCTGCCGTGCCGAACGGCTCAGCACGAGCCCATCAGTGTCCCTTGATCCCGGCCGTAGCGGTGGCCGTGGCCGGGCGGAGCGTCCAGGGCGGCGAGCAGGTCGGCGGTGGTCTGCGCGAAGCTGATCACCGGAAGCCACCGCGGAACCGGGGCGTCGACGCGGGCGCCGGTCAGGTCGGGAGCGCGCCACAGCTGGGAAAGCGACCAGTGGATCACCGGATCCGAGCTGTTGGCCAGCACCGTCGCGCCGCCGCGGTTGACCCGGTTGGCGGGCGGGCCCGCCCAGAGGACCGCGCAGGTCCTGGCGTCCTGCTCGGCGTCGTCGGTGAAGACGGCGTTGCCGCCGAGTGCACCGAGACTCTGCCCGTACAGGTAGAGCTTCGGCTTGCGTGGCAGGGTTTGGATGTGGTGTTCGACGGCGGTGAACAAGGTGCGCGCGGCGGTCACCGCCGTGTCCCTGCCGAACACGAACGTCGCCCAGCTCGGCAGATAGGAGTATTGCAGCCCGACCAGCGCCACATCCCCGTCGAAGCGCCGATCGAAGCCCGCCACGGCGTTCGCATCGATCCAGCCCGATCCGGTGGGCACCGTGACGACCAGGTGCGAGCGCGCGAAGCCGCCCGAGCGTTCCAGTTCCTCGATCGCCAGCGCGACGCGGCTGTCCAGGTCGGGTGCGGAGGCCACCCCGACGTACACCCGCACCGCGCGCACCGACGCGTCGCTGACGAACTTGCGTCCCTCGGCGCCCAGCGACGTCCAGCTCACCGCCGACTCGGCGGTTCCCGACCCGCTGTGCGAAACCGGCCGTACCACAGCCGGATCCAGCTCGGCATTGGCCCGCGCGTACGCCGTCTCCCGCCATCCGACCAGCGCGGGCACGCCGACCAGATACAGCAGCACCGCCGCGACGGCGGCCAGCGAGACGCCTCGCGCCCAGCCCAGCTTCCGCCGCGTCCAGGCGATCGAGTGGGTAGCCGCCGCGAGCAATCCGACGATCAGCGCCGCGCCGAGCGCGCACCGCACCCAGTAGTCCGCGCCGATCGGCGGCGTGCCCATCGCGGCGCGCAGCCGGTTCTGCCAGTGTCCCGCGTTCGCCGCGGCTCCCACCACCAACACCGATGTCGCGATCGACAAGGGCAGCCGCAGCCACGCATGCCGACGATCGACGTCGAAACCGCTTCGCCGCAGAAGGATTCGCAGTGCACCTGCGGCACCGAGCGTCAGCGCCGCGAGGAGCCCGGTCAGCACGGCTTGCGCGCCGGGCGTGCGAGGGAGCAGGCCCGGAGCCAACGACGCCAGCGTGCCCACCCCGATGCCGAGCGTGGTGCCGATTCGTGGCGTTCGGATGCGGAATCCCGTCATCGCCGCACCGTCGCCGCGATGGGGGCAGGCGGCACGACACCCGAGGGGCCGGAGCCGCGCCGCCGGGTGCGGACGACGAAAACAGCACCCAGACCGGTGATTCCGGCGGCGAGCACACCGAGCAGCTTCCGGCTCGGCCCCGAGTCCGACTCGACGGCGCCGAACAGCGGCTCCACCACCGGCGCGCCGTAGTCCTGCCGTCGCGAGTTCAGATCGACGGCGGTGTTCGCGATCGATGCCATCGCCTCGCAGCGGGCGCGGGAGAACGAATCCACGCGGGCGGCGCAGGCCTGGTGCATCTGCCGGTCCAGCGTCGCGTCGAGGGCCTGGCGCGCCCACGGGCCCAGCGGTTCGCCGCGCCGGTCGGCGTAGCGCAGCAGGTCGTAGCCGAGGTCGTGAGCCTTGCAGGCGGTGTCGAACTCGGCGGGCAGCGTCACCGGAGACGAGCAGTCGCCGTCCGGATCGACCAGCATGCCGTCCACCGTGCTCGGCCGGTACCCGAACGACGCGGCGAAGTCCGCCGGGATCGCGGTGAGCGCGCCGGGGCCGCCCGCGGCCAGTTCGGCGACGGCGGCACTCGCCTGCGGGCTCTCGATGGGCGCTGCCGCCGCGGCCGCCCGCGGGGCGGGGGAGAGGAAGACCGTGGCCGCCATGGCGGTCAACGCCGTCGAGGTGAGCGCGGCGTATCGGCGCGTCTGCACGGTGACGGAAGAGATAGCGGCGGAATGGTTTCGGGCTCCTGCGGCCGATGCGAACCGGGTCTCGCGCCCGGCGCTGGTCGGTGTGCTCATGGCGACGACGTTAGGGACCGGCTTCCCGCGCTCGCCTCACGCCCGGGGAGGTTTCGCGGGCCGTGCCGCCGGGGGAGCCGCCGCGAGGTCTCGTACCGGGGTATCGGGGCGGAAATCACCCGTGGGTATGAGGCGGCGGTGATCTGCGAGTTCCTAGTGTCGTAGGCATGAACCGAGAAAGTCGCGACTGGACGCGACGGCTGGACGCGCGGACCTGGTTCGACCTCGGCACGGTGCTGGTCGCGCTGATCTGGTACACAGTGGCCTGGCCGACCCTGCACCTGACCCACGCGGTGCCCGCCGCGGCGCAGCCGTTCATCGCGGCCCTCGCCGCGTTCCCGGTGCTGCTGGTGCGGATCAACCCGGCGTTGGGCTGGGCCATCTCGGCGGGCTCCGCGCTGGTGATCGCGCTGGCGATCCCGCACCAGCCGGGCAACGAGCTGCCGTTCCAGGTCGTGCACGTGCTGTGCCTGCTCGCGCTGCTGTTCGCGGTGGCGTTGCGCGCGCCGGGGCAGATCGTGGCGGTGGCATGGGCGGCGACGGCCCTGCTGTTCGCGACCACCATGCCCGGCGAAGGCGACGCGTTCGCCAACGCCGCGTGGGGCTGGCCTGTCGCGCTGGCCGCGCTGGTGCTGTTCGGCCTGCTCGTCCGCTGGCTGGCGCTGTCGCGGCGGCAGCTGGTGCGGCAGGAGGAGGAGAACGAACTCGAGCGGGCCCGCCGCGCGATCCTGGAGGAAAAGGCGCGCATCGCCCGCGATCTGCACGACGTCGTGGCACACCACATGTCCTTGGTGGTGGTGCAGGCGCAGACCGCGCCGTACCGGGTGGACGGCGTCACCCCGGCCGCGCGCGCCGAGTTCGAGTCCATCGGCGCCACGGCACGCGAGGCCCTCAACGAGATCCGCGGCATGCTCGGCGTGCTGCGCAGCGACGGCCAGTTGCCAGAGCACGCGCCCCAGCCGAAGGCGGCCGACGTGATCGGCCTGTTCGAGGGCGCGCGCCGGGCCGGCGTAGGTATCGAGTGGACCGTCGACGGTGCCCTGGACACCATCCCGGAGACCACCGGTCTCGCCTTGTTCCGCGTGGTGCAGGAATCACTGTCCAATGCCTCCCGGCATGCTCCTGGCGCACCGGTCCAGGTGCGCATCGTCCGCGGCGCGGAGCTGCTGCTCGAAGTCGAGAACGCGCCGGGCGCAACACCGGCCCGTGCGGTCGGCAACGGCGGCCACGGCATCGCGGGCATGCAGGCGCGCGCGGTGGCCGTCGGTGGCGAGGTGACGGCCGGGCCGCGCGCGGACGGCGGTTTCCGGGTGCGCGCGCGCTTTCCGCTCGGCGCACCGGAAGCCGATGCCGCCGTTGCCGCAGTGCACGGCGAACCAGCACGCTGACTGCGCTGCCGCCGGGTGATGAAGCAGCATGACCGGCGGCGTCGATCGGAGCCATGGGCGGCGATGGCCGAGCGGTGTGCCGCCGCTCTCGCCTCTGCCCGCAGGCGTGGCAACCGGCGCGGACACGAGGAAGGCGCCGATGGCGAATCGCGCAAGGAAGCGGTGTGGAGATTCCGTCGCATCCTGGAGCGTCGCGAACGCCGAGATCGGGACCGGTACCGTCCGAACCGGGGAAACCCCTCCGGCCCTCGACGCCGGGCCGCCGGCCGATCAGCGTGTCACCGCGTCGGCCGGGCGCACGGGCACAGCGCGCAGTCGTGGGGGGCAATTAGGGTGAGCGGGTGGCAATTACGGTGTTGATCGCCGACGACCAGGCGATGGTCCGTCAGGGGTTCGGAGCGTTGCTGGCCGCGCAGCCGGATATCAGCGTGGTGGGCGACGCGGCGGACGGCAAGGTCGCGGTGGCCGAGGCGAAGCGGCTGCGCCCGGATGTCGTGCTGATGGACGTGCGCATGCCGGAGATGAACGGGCTGGACGCGGCCCGCGCCATCCTGGCGGCCGGGTTCGACCCGCCGGTGCGCGTGCTGATGCTGACCACCTTCGACATCGATGACTACGTCTACGAGGCGCTGAGCCTCGGCGCCAGCGGGTTCCTGCTCAAGGACGCTCCCGCCGAGGAACTGGTCCGGGCGGTGCGGGTGGTCGCCGACGGTCAGGCGCTGCTCGCGCCCACGGTCACCCGCAGGCTCATCGCCGACGTCACCCGCCGCCGCAGCGCGGCCCGCGCCAAGCCGTCGCCGCAGTTGTCGGCGCTGACTCCCCGTGAGCGGGAAGTGCTGGAGCTGATCGCGAAAGGCATGTCGAACTCCGAGATCGCCGAAACGCTGTTCGTGGCCGAGCAGACCGTGAAAACCCATGTATCCAAGGTTTTCTCGAAGCTGAATCTGCGCGACCGGGCGCAGGCGGTGGTGCTGGCCTACGAAACCGGCCTGGTCACCCCGGGCTGAGTCACATCGGCGGGCAGGATCCGCCGCGCAGTTCGTCGAGGTGACGGCCGAGCATCCGCGCCATCCGGCTCAGGATGGTGGTGGAGTCGTCGAAGCTGCCGGAATCGGCCGTCGCCGCCAGCGCGACGGCGATCATGCCCGAGCGCACCGGCACCAGGCCGAACTGGCGGACGGTGTAGACGCCGGTCTCGTCGTCGGGGCCCCATCCGCCCTTGAACGCCGTGCCCTCCAGCACACCGAGACCCCAGGCCTGCTCGGGCGTTATCTCCGTCATCAGCTCGGTGACCTGGTACGACTCGGGCAGGCACGGCAGCCGGGAGGCGAAGCGGGCCTGATTGGCCAGCGTCCATTCGGTGCCGCCGAAGGAGGTGTAGTCCAGCGTGGTGCGCGGGCCTGCCACCCCGGTCGTGGC
The DNA here is from genome assembly GCF_044389845.1 of Nocardia sp. NPDC019323. Lineage (NCBI taxonomy): Bacteria > Bacillati > Actinomycetota > Actinomycetes > Mycobacteriales > Nocardiaceae > Nocardia > Nocardia sp. NPDC019323. The sequence continues at coordinate 1,205,682 of NZ_JBIRYN010000001.1, read as the reverse complement.
GTCGCCCGCCTCGTCGATCACGTCCTGCACCGCCTTGGCCGCTTCCAGCCCGTCGCCGAGCGACTGCCACAGCGCTTCGGCGGCGTCGTTGTCCGACCATGTGATGGCGGCTTCCACCTCTTGGAGGATGCCTTCCTGCGAGTCGTGGCGCAGCGCAGCGATCGCGAGCGGCACCTTGATGGTCGACCAGGCGATGCCGCTGACCCAGTCGCCGAAGACGGTCATCCGGCCACCGCCGACCGGCATGATCGCCATGCCGACCTGTCCGCCCAGCTGCGGCTGCAACTGGGTGAAATCGGCGGCCAGGGAGTCGGGCATGGACACGGCCAGCCGTGGCCGCCACGCTCCCGCGGTGTCGACGACCACGGCGGGCGGATCGGTATCCGGCCGATCACCGGGAAGCAGAGTGCACGAGGTCAGCGTGAGCAGCACCACCATCGCTCCGGCGCGTAGCGCAGAACGACACGTCGAAGCAGATCTCGTCGACCTCACCACCGAGTCCTCCCCACCACCGGTGACGCGTCGCGCTGTAGAACGGCGGTGCAAAATATCTCATCGGGCCCGCCCGGTCGGTGACCGGACAGGAGACATCACCGCGGCGCGCGGTGGCGTCGACGGCACGATGTCTCGACCATAGTTTTGCCGATCTTCCCGGAGAATTCGAAACCACGTGGCCACGGCGTCACCCGGTAGGCTCCTGGATCGGTAGGAAAGCGGTCACCTGAAGGGGGCGTGTTGCTCGACAGCGGTGCGGTGTTCGCCGGGTTCACCATAGAGAAGCTCCTCGGCCAGGGGGGAATGGGATCGGTGTATCTGGCCCGTCACCCCAGACTTCCTCGGCAGACCGCGCTCAAACTGCTCAACCGGGAGCTGTTCACCGACGTGGAGGTCCGGGCCCGCTTCGAGCGGGAGGCGGACCTCGCGGCACAGCTGGATCATCCCAACATCGTCGCGGTGTACGACCGCGGCGCCGAGGACGAGCAGCTGTGGATCTCCATGCAGTACGTCGACGGCGTGGACGCGGCCACGGTGAACCCGCAGAGCCTGCCGCCGGAGCGCGCCGTGCAGATCATCGAGGGCGTCGCGTCGGCCCTGGACTACGCGCACGGGATGGGGGTGCTGCACCGCGACGTCAAACCGGCGAACATCATGCTGGCCCGCGCGGTGGGCGGCCACGGCGAGCGGGTCTTCCTCACCGATTTCGGCATCGCCCGGCTGCGGGAGGATTCCACCCACCTGACCCAGACCGGCATGTTCACCGCGACGCTGGCCTACGCGTCGCCCGAGCAGATGACCGGGGCCCACCTCGACCACCGCTCCGATCAGTATTCGCTGGCCTGCGCGCTGTACTGGTTGCTGACCGGCGTCGCCCCGTTCGACGCGCCCGCGCCGGCCGACATCATCCGCGGCCACCTCCAGTTGCCGCCGCCCTCGGTGGCGGCCGTGCGCGCCGGTCTGTCACCCGCGCTCGACGCGGTGATCGCCAAGGCCATGGCGAAGCGACCTGACGACCGCTACGTCTCCTGCGCCGAATTCGCCTCGGCCGCACGGCGAGCGCTCACCGAACCCGCTCCCACCGTGGTGGCCGCGCAGTACCAACCGCAGCCCGCGCCCACCGTCCTGGCGCAACCGTCCTATCCCGCGCCGGAGGCGAGCCCGCCGGCCTACAACCCCTCCGCCGTCGGCTACACCGCGCCGCCGCAGTACGCCCCGAATCCGATGAGCGGCCAGCAGTTCCCGGCGTCCGGCGGCTATGCCGCGACGGCTCCGCAGCCGGGTTACCCAGCGGCGCCGCCGCATTCCGCCGCCCCGCCGATCGGTTATCCGCCGCAGCCGAGTTATCCGTCGCAAGGCCGCTCCAACACCGGCCTGATCGTGACGATCGTCCTGGTGATCGTGGCGTTGCTGGTCGGCGTCGGCATCTTCGTGGCGAAGGTCGGATTCTCCGATTCCGCGTCGCCGCTGGACCTCGCCACCAAGGCGCCCTCCGGCCCGTCCGACGCGGACAAACTCGCCAAGGCGTTCCCGAAATTGCTGCCGCAAGGCGTGGACACCAAATACAACATCGGTTCCGGACCTGGCTACGGCGGCAAGACGTGCTTCCTCGGCACCGCCGAACCGGGCAGCAAAGTGTCCAGCGCCAACGGCGTACCCGATTTTCCGAACTGGGCGACGGCGTGGAACTGCTGGGGCACCCCGATCGCCGAGCCCGACTACGTCCTCATCGGCTTCAAGTCGGCCGCCGACGCGCGAGCCGCGGTGCTGGACCTGCCCCCGAACACGCCGGCCACCGAACGCAACAACGGCGAGTCGTACTCGACCTACCGGTGGCAGGAGAAGGCCGGTGGACTCCCGGACGGCTACCTCGTCGTCGGCTTCGACGACCCGGCCCGGTCGAACTACCTGCTGTTCGCCACGGTGACCCTCACCGACAGCATGCCCACCTCCGGATTCGGCATCACCTCGGCGAAATTCAAGACGTGGTTCGCCGACCTGCCGCTGTGAACCGGCGAACTCAGTCGACCGCCAGCGCCTCCACGATGGGCATCCTGGCGGCGCGCAACGCGGGCGGAATCGACCCGAGCAACGCGAGCACCAGCGCGACCGCGGCGTAGACCAGCAGCATCGGGCTCGGCCGGTAGGTGACGTCGATGGTCAAGGCGTGCCCGAGGGCGACCGTGGCCAGGAACTGCACCGACGCGCCGAGCGCGAGACCGAGCACCGCACCGACGATGCCGATGCCCGCGGCCTCCGCGAGCACCGAGCGCATCAGGAACTTGGGCCCGGTGCCCATGGCGCGCAGCACGCCGATCTCCCTGCGCCGCTCCAGCACCGACAGCATCAACGTGTTGAGCAACGCGACCGTGGCGACCAGCACCACGATCCAGAGAATGGAATTGCTCATCGCCATGCCCTGCCGGATGCTCGACGAGGCGGCCACCACCGTGTCCGCGCCGGTGTCCACGTTCAGTTCCGGCGGCACCACCTGCCGGATCGCCGCGAACACCGCCGCGCGATCGGCGCCGGGCGCGATGTCGAGCGCGATGACCGTCTCGCCGGGCCGCTCGTACCAGCTGCGCATCAGGTCCAAGTCCATCATCACCACGCCGGCGATGGCGGAGAAATACGGAATCACCTGCAGGACCCGCACGGTATGGGGGCCGGTGGGGGTCGGCAAGGTCAGTTGCGCGCCTGCGCCGACGCCGAGCGAGCGCGCCACGTCGCGCGAGATCGCCACGCCTTCCCCGGCCGACAACCGGGCGACCGACTCGTCGGTGAGCATGCGCATCCGCGTCTCCCTGGCATCCGGCGGAAACCCTTGCAGCATCACGCGACTGCCGCCGAGCGTGGCGAAGGCCATCTGCGCCGGGCTCAGATGCGCGACCCCGGGCACCGCCGCCAGCTTGCCGGCCAGATCCGCGGGCAGCAGCGGCCCGGTCGGGAACTGCGCCATCGAGGCGGGGCTGACGTAGACGTCGTTGCGGGCCAGATCGGTGAAAGTGACGGTGGCCGAGTCGATCATGTTGCTCGACGCGCCGCTCATGCCGACGGTGGCCCCGACGCCGATCATCACCGTCATCGCCGTGGCCCACACGCGCCGCGGCGAGCGTTCCAGCGTGGTCGCGCCGAGTGCGCCGGGCGCGCGGAACCAGCGCGCGATCCCCGCCGCGGCCCGCACGATCGGGCCGGTGGCGGCGAAGCAGATCAGGATCGCGGCGATGAACGACATCGAGATGGCGGTCAGCGAATAGCGGCCCAGATCGCTGCTCGCGATCAGCACCGCGGCCCCGGCCAGCCCGCCTCCCGCGAGGACCGCCAGCCAGCGCAGCAGCGGGCTCGCCGTGTCGGTCCCGGCCGCACCGACCGGGGCCAGCGCCTCGATGGGCCGCACCCGGTACACCTGGCGCGCGGCCAGCGACGCCGCGAGCACGCTGGTGAACACGCAGGCCACCACGGCGAACGGAATCACATACCAGGGCACCGAGTATTCGGTGCGCGCCTCGACGGACTCCACGATCGCGGTGGGCAGCGTGCCGATCGCGACGCTGCCCATGAACACGCCGATGGCCGCCCCGACCGCACCGCCGAGCACGCCGAGCAGCGCCGCCTCGGCCAGCAGGTCGCGCACCATCGGGCCGCGCCTGCCGCCGATCGCGCGCAGCAGCGACAGCATCGGCCTGCGCTGGGCGATCGCCATGCTCATCGCGTTGTAGATGAGGAACGCCGAGACGATCAGCGCGGCGGCCGACGCCATGGTGGTGGAGTAGCGGACGATCTGCACCGCCCCGCCCGCCTGCGCGGTGCGCAGACTCGGCTCGGCCACCACCGCGCGTCCGTCCACCACGTCGGTGAGCGCCGCGCGCACCTGTCCGAGGTCGGCGCCGTCGGCGGGGATGATCTGCACCGAATCCAGCCGCCCCGCCCGGTCGGTGATCTTCTGCGCGAGCCCGAGCGGAGCGGCGACGAGGTGACCGTCGTTGAGTTTCCCGGACGTCTCCGCGTCCAGAACGCCCGCGACCGTGACCGTCGTGCCGCTCAGCGTGAACTGCTCGCCTTCGGCGCGGCCGAGTCCGGAGCCGACCAGCACACCATTGGGCACCGAGAGCAGCTTCCCCGTGAAAGCGCTCATCGGCGTGGTCAATTCGCTGCCGAGCGCGCCGATGTTCGCGTCGGCGCCGATCAGCAGCGCTCGGTCGGCGCCGGTGCCGATCTGCGTGCGCAGCATCGGCACCGCCACCGCGACGCCGGGTGTGGTCGCGATCCGCCGCAGCAATTGCTGGTCGAAGCCGGCGTCGGTGATCCCGCTGACCTCCAGTTGCGCCTTGCCGCCGAGGCCGCGGGTCAGTCTGTCCACCGAGCCGGTGACCGAGCCGGAGATGCTCAGCACCGCCACCAGCAGCGACGCCGAGACGCCCATCACGACCAGCGACATGAAGGTGCGGCCGCGATGGGCGAGCAGTTCGCCGATATTGAACAGCCGCAGGCGATCCCACGCCGCGCCGATCATGCCGTGCCCCTTCCCGCCCGCGCCATCACCTTCCACCGACCGCTCACGCGTTGACCGTCCGCTCGACCTTGTCGTTGGACCCGATGCGGCCGTCGCGCAGCGTGATCACGCGGTCGCAGTAGGTCACCGCGCCCATGTCGTGGGTCACCATCACCACCGAACTGCCCGATCCGGCGATCTCCCCGAGCAATTCGAGGATGGAGGCGCCGGTCTTGGAGTCGAGATTGCCGGTGGGCTCGTCGGCCAGGATGAGCGGCGGATCCATGATCAGCGCCCGCGCCACCGCCACGCGCTGCATCTGTCCGCCGGACAGTTCGGCCGGACGATGTTCGGCGCGCGCGGCCAGGCCCACCCGGTCGAGCAATTCCATGGCGCGCGGCTTCGCCTTGCGCAGACCCGTGCCGTCCAGCAGTTTGGGTATCGCCACGTTCTCCCAAGCCGAGAGCGTGGGCAGCAGGTTGAAGAACTGGAACACGAAACCGACCTGGTGACGCCGGAATTCCGATTGCTGTTCCTCGTCCAGCGCGCCGATCTCCTCGCCGCGGAACCGGATCGAGCCCGCGTCGGGACTGTCCAGCGCGCCGAGCAGATGCAACAGCGTGCTCTTGCCGGAACCGGACGGTCCGATGATCGAAGTGAATTCCCCTGTCTCGATGCGCAAGGCGACGTCGTCGAGAGCGCGGACCGCTTGGCCGCCGACCCGATACTCCTTCGTCACGCCCGATAGTTCCAGCATCGCCGGTTCCGGCATCGTCGTCCCCCGCTCCGTATGGTCGATCAAAGTTCTTCGTTCCTCGTCGCGCGTTACCGCGCCATGGCCTCCGACGCGAGTTTGCGGCGACGATACTGCGCGTCGAGCACCGCGCGCAGCACCGGCTGCTCGGCCGCGAGTTCCAAGTAGGCCTCCATCGCCGTCGATCCCTGGTCGAGCTTCGCGGCGAAGTGCAGATTCCACCGGTAGCGCAGCGCCAGCAGCAGCCCTTCTTCGCCGCCGAACAGCCGATCCAGGCCGGGGAGCCCGGCGAACAGGTCTGGATCGGCCGGGTCGAGCGCGGCGCGGGTGAGTACGGTGTGCACGATGTCGGTTCGAGCGTGCTGATCCGTCCAGGACATGGCCATCGCCTTCCTCTGTGAACTACCGCCAACGCTACGGACGCGACGACCTTGTTGTCGTCGTGCCAGGGACCCGAATGCGTCTCCGACCACGGTAGGAGCCGCGTCCCGCTCGCGGGACGATGTACCGGCCACGATGCGGCGGCTAGCCTTACAGAATGGGTTCGACCGGCGTATCCGAAGCACCGCCAGGTACGCCTCGCGCGGGCCGCGTGCGGGCCTCGGTCCGGCGCGTCGGGCAGCGGTGCTCCGAGTTCGCGCGCGATCCGGTCGCGGCCTTCCGGCGCAGCGTCGAGGAGTTGCCGTACGACTATCCGCCGTCGGTGATCGTCAGCGTCGACATCGCGGTCTTCGCGGTCGCGGTCGCGGCCGCGGTGCAGCGGCACAGCTATTTCCCGACCCTGCTTCCGATCGTGGCGGTCCTGCTGACCTGTGCCTTCGGTCCGTTGCACGCGTTGCTCGGCGTGCTGCCGCGCCCGCTGCTGCTCGGCGTGCTCGCCATGGCGGCGGAGGCGTTGTTCCTCGCCCAACCGGTCGAGGCCGACTTCGCGCCGTTCGTGCTGGTGGCCGCCGCGGGCGAGATCGCGGCGATCGCGCCGAAACGGGTGAGCATCCCGGTCACGATCGCGATGATGCTGCAACTGGCCGCCTTCGCGGTGATCGGCCATGTGCCGGAGGGTCTGCCGACCTATCTGGTTGGCATCGCCTTCGGCTGGATGGCCGGGCTGATGCTGCAATACCAGCGCCGCTTCCTCTACCAGGAGCGCGGATATCAGGACATCCGCGCCGCGCAGGCCGCCGACGAGGAACGGCACCGGATCGCCAGGGAAGTGCACGACGTGATCGCCCACTCGCTGAGCGTCACGCTGTTGCATCTCACCGCCGCCAGGCACGCCCTGGAGACCGACCGCGACGTGGACGAAGCCGTGGAGGCGCTGACCGACGCCGAGCGGCTCGGCAGACAGGCGATGGCCGACATCCGCCGCACGGTCGGCCTGCTCGACGCGCGCCCCTGGAAGCAGGTTCCGGAACCGGGTGTGGAGGACATCGAGGATCTGGTCGGCGATTTCGTGCGGGCCGGGCTGGACGTGCGGTACGACCGCGCGGGCGATATCGGCGCGGTGTCACCCGCGGTCGGGCTCGCGCTGTACCGGATCGGGCAGGAGTCGCTGGCCAACGTCGTCAAACACGCGCACGGCGCCTCCGCCACGATCCGGCTCGCGGTGGACACGACCATGGTGACCCTCACGGTGGACAACACGGTGCCCGCCGGGCTGCCCGCCCAGCGCGGCGCCGGCATGGGCCTGTCCGGGATGCGGCAGCGCGCCGAACTGCTCGGCGGTCGCATGACGGCAGGTCCGTCCGGCCGCGACTGGTCGGTGCGCGCGGCTATTCCGCTCGCACCCGGCCGTGGCGGATTCTCGTGTTCGGTGCTGCCGGGGGCGGCGCCGGCCGGACGGGAGGGTTCGTGAGCAGGCGTCGGCGATTCGTGTCCGCGGCAGCGCGCGCTGCCTGGCAGCGAGGAGGACTTGTGTATCGGAGAGCCGACCGAGCAGGGAGCGTGCCGCAGCCGAGCGCGGGCGAGGTGCGGTCGTGAGCGTGCCGACACCCGCAGGCGGCGAGGACGCCGTGACCGTGCTCGTGGTCGACGACCAGGAACTCGTGCGCGGCGGTCTGCGGCGCATCCTGCGCAGACGCGACGGCTTCGTGGTCGCCGAGTGCGCCGACGGCGACGAGGTGCCCGCCGCCGTCGCGGCAGCCCGCCCCGACGTGGTGCTGATGGACCTGCGGATGAAACGGGTCGGCGGCATCGACGCCACCAGAATGCTGCGGGCCGGCGACGGCGCTCCGCCGGTGCTCGTGCTCACCACCTTCGACGACGACCAACTGCTGTCCGGTGCGCTGCGCGCGGGCGCGGCCGGATTCATCCTCAAGGACTCGCCCGCCGAGGACCTCATCCGCGCGGTGCGGATGGTCGCGGGCGGCGGCGCCTGGCTCGATCCCGCCGTGACCGGCCGCGTGCTGTCGGCCTACCGCACCGTCCGCCCGGTGCGCACCACCGACGCGCGGCTGTCGGAATTGACCGCGCGCGAATACGAGGTGCTCGAACTGATCGGGCGCGGCCGGGTGAACGCGGAAATCGCTCGGGAACTCGGTATCTCGGAAGTGACCGTGAAAAGTCATGTGGGGCATATCTTCGGCAAGCTCGAGCTGCGGGATCGGGCCGCGGCGATCGTGTTCGCGTTTGACCACGGGGTGGTGGCACCCGGAGAATCCACTCTGTGACGGGCAGGCTCCGGTCGCGTACCGCGTGATCTCGGTGTGTGATCCCTGCCCGGGATGCGGAGGATGACGGGTGCAGGAATCCGGGCCGAGAACCGGCACGCGGTTCGGGCCGTACGAACTGCGGTCGTTGCTGGGCAAGGGGGGAATGGGGGAGGTATACGAGGCGTACGACACGGTCAAGGACCGGGTGGTCGCGGTCAAACTGCTCTCCGAAGAACTCGCCAAAGACCCGATGTACCAGCTGCGTTTTCGCCGCGAATCGCAGGCCGCGGCGCGGCTGGCCGAACCGCACGTCATCCCGATCCACGACTGGGGCGTGATCGATGGGGTGCTGTTCATCGACATGCGGCTGGTGCGGGGCGTCGACCTGCGGACCCTGTTGCGCAGCAAGGGGCCGCTGAGTCCGGCTCGCGCCGTCGGCATCATCGAGCAGATCGCCTCGGCCCTGGACGCCGCGCATGCGAACAATCTGGTGCATCGCGACGTGAAACCGGCGAACATCCTGGTCACCGACGCGGATTTCGCGTACCTCGCCGATTTCGGCATCGCGCACACCGAAGGCGACAGCGCGGTGACGCTGGTCGGTATGGCCGTCGGCTCCTATATCTACATGGCGCCGGAACGCTTCGACGTCGGTCCGGTGACCGGCCGCGCCGATGTCTACTCGCTGGCCTGTGTGCTGCACGAGTGCCTGACCGGAGCGACGCCGTTCCCGGCGGCCAGCATGAATGTGCTGATCAAGTCGCACATGTCCGATCCGCCGCCGCGGCCGAGCGCGCAGGCCAGTGGCATTCCCGCGGCGTTGGACGAGGTGGTGCACCGCGGTATGGCCAAGGATCCGGCCGACCGCTACCCGACCGCCACCGCGCTGGCCAGGGCCGCCCGCGCCGCCCTTGCCTCGGCGCCGACCGGGCCGACGCTGGTGGTGCGCGCGCCCGATCGGTCGCAGCAGGCGGTCGCGCCGGAATCGACCGGTGAACTGTCGCTGCCCGCGGTGATCCATCCGAGCGCGCCGACCGTTGTCCGCCCGACGGAGTTCCACTTCACGCCGCTGCCAGCGTCGGATGCGCCGGAGCCGCCGCGAGCGCAGCACCTGCCGGAGGTGGAACTGCCTCCGATCCGCCCCTTCCCGGACGCGCACCTGTATCCGGAGACGCAGGCGTACCTGGAGGCCGCCGGATATCCGCAGCCGGAGCCCGTCGTTCCGCCGCCGCAGGTGTACCCGCAGCCGCCGGAGCCCGTCGTTCCGCCGACGCAGGTGTACCCGCAGCCGCCGGAGCCCGCCGCGCCGGGTCCCCAGGTGTATCCGCAGGCTTACGCCGAGCCTGCCGCGCCTCTCGATCCCGCATATCCGCGACAGCCCGACGACTCCGCTTACGCCGATCCGGATTCCACCCGGGTGTATCCGGAGCCCGCTGCGCCGGTGGACGGATATCGGCAGGGCTATGCCGATTCCGCCGTATCGGGGAATTTCGATCCGGCGTATGCGCGACAGCCGGACGACTCCGCGTATGCCGATCCGGATTCCACCCGGGTCTACCCGGAGCCGGTCGCGTCGGCGCACGAGTATCCGCAGGGCTACGTCGATTCCGCCGTATCGGGGAATTTCGATTCGGCGTATGCGCGACAGCCGGACGACTCCGCGTATGCCGATCCGGATTCCACCCGGGTATACGCGGAACCGGCTGTCGCGCAGCAATATTCCGATACGCCGCAGGCCTACTCGCAGATTCCCGGCGACGCCTTCGCCGAGGGGCATCCCGGGCTCGGGAACTACCCGCAGTATTCGGACCCGGCCCACCCGTCGGGCTCGGTCCCGCCGCACGGCACGTCCGGCTACCTCCCGGAACCGGACTCGGCCCCGACCCAGTACCTGGCGCCGTCCGAGCACGACGGGCACGCGGCTCGCACCGACTACCCGCCGCACGGCGACTATCCCGCGCGCACGGGCCACCCACTCGGCCGGGCGGAACCGGACTACGGCTATGACGACTACGACCAGCCCGATTACTCGGCGTCTGGTCAGGGTCGCTCCATCGCGCTGCCCATCATGGTGGCCGTTTTCGCCATCGTCGCGCTGACCGTCGGCGGCGCGATCGCGTGGCAGTCGTTCGGCCGCGGTCAGGTCGAGACGACCTCCGCCGCCGCGCACTCGGAGGCGTCCGCGCCCGCGGCCCGGCCGACCACCCAGGCGCCGAGCCGCACATCCGCGCCGTCGGCCACGTCCACCTCGGCGAAGCCGTCCCAGGTCACGTTGCCCGCGGGTGCGAAGACGTGCGGTCAGGGGCAGGCCGCCACCGGGGCGTTCACCCAGTCGGCGACGGGCACCCCCGTGACCAGCTGCGCGTTCGCCGAAGAGGTGCGCAGGGCCTATGCCGCGCTCGGCCAGGCGCAGAACGCGACTCGTGACGCGCCACGCACGGTCGTCGCGACCAGCCCGGTCACCGGCCGCACCTACACCATGAACTGCCTGCCCGAAGGCCAGCTCGTCACGTGCAGCGGCGGCGAGAACGCGGTGGTGTACGTCTACTGACGGCGGCTACGGCACGGCCGGGCTGCCGCCGGGAACCACCGGCAGGCCCGCAGCCCGCCACGCCCGGAACCCTCCGACGAGGTCGGTCACCCGACGGAGTCCGAGGCGCTGCCCGTCGGCGGCCGCGAGGCTGGAGGCGTAGCCCTCGTTGCACACGATCACCACCGGTGTGTCGGCGGTGAGGCCGGGCAGTCGGTGTTCGCCGTTCGGGTCGAGGCGCCACTCCAGGACGATCCGTTCCACCACGACCGCGCCGGGTATCTCACCCTCGGCGCTGCGGTTCGCGTGCGGCCGGATGTCCACCATCAGGCCGCCCCGGGACTGCAGCGCGGCGGCCTGCTCCGGCGTCACCCGCTCCAGCCGCGCCCTGGCCCTGGTCACCATCTCCTCGGCGCCTGTACTCATCGTGCGTCCACTCCGCTCGCCGACGTTCCCGCGAAGTCAGCCAGCCTACGGTATTCGCGGACCGGCCGGAGCGGGGGAGAGACGCGTGCACCGACGCCGCGGGCCAGAGCTTGTCGTTGCGCAGCTGGTGCGAGCCGCAATCAGCCCCCATCGGACGCCGACAGGAACGCCTTCCGGTTATCCGAACCCTGGCAACGGCGGAGATTCCGGGAAGACGACCGGCAACGACACGAGGGCACGGTGGAACGGACCCGGTCGCCAGGACAGCTCTTCCGGCTCCACCGCGAGCCGTATCTCGGGCAGGGCGTCGAGTAGTTGGTCGATGGCGTCCTGCGCGATCAGGTACGCCATGGATCTTGCGGGACAGGAGTGCGGTCCGGCGCCCCAGGCCAGGTGGGCCCGGCTGTCGATGTGCTCGCCGGTGTGGATCGCCGGATCGTTGTTGCAGGCGGCCATGCTGATCACGACCGGCTGGTGGGCGGGCAGCCACACGTCATCGATCAGGATGGGCTGCTTCGGGTAGCTGAAGCAGTAGTTGGCGCCGGGCGGGTCGTCGAACAGCACCTCGTCGAGCGCGTCGCGGGTGGACAGGCTGCCGCCGAAGATCCCGCCCGCGAACCTGCGGTCGGTGAGCATCAACCGCAAGGTATTGGCGATCAGGTTCTGCTGCGGCTCGATCCCCGCCCCGTACAGGGTGACCAGCTGGTGAATCATCTCCATGTCGTCGAGGCCCGTCGGGTGGCGCAGCAGTCGGGTGGTGATGTCGTCGCCGGGCTCGCGCCGCTTCATCCGCACCAGGTCGAACAGCGCGTCGGCGAGCATCGCGTTGCCCTTGTCCGCGTTGACGCCCTCGAAGATGGCGGCCATGCCCATCGCCACCTGCTGCCCGATCTCCGGCGGGCAACCCAGCAGCGAGTTGAGCACCGCGAAGGTGAGCGGGAACGCGTACTGGCTGATCAGATCCGCCGCACCGTCCTGGCAGAAGGCGTTGATCAGCGGACCGGCGATGTGTTCGGTGGTCGCGTGCAATGCGTGCAGGTCGACCGCCTCGATAGCGGCGACATTCACCTGCCGGTAGCGCTGGTGCTCGAATCCCGTGTTGCGCAGTGCGTTCGGTCGCCACTCCATCATCGGCAGGATGGGGCACTCGCCGGGGACGCCCTGCTGCCAGGTGCGTGGATCCGCGGGAAAATGCACCGGGTCGTTGAGGATTCGCAGCGCCGTGTAGTAGCCGATGACCAAAGTCGCGGGCACGTTCGGCGCCAGTTCGATCGGGACGAGCGAACCGTAACGGCGGCGCATCTCCCGGTAGGCGTGATGAGGGTCGGCGGCGAAGGCCTCCGTGTACAGCGCGACCCGCGGTCCGTCGGCGTCGAGCGGCGAATTGTGCTGAACAGGGCAGGTTTTCGTGCTGGATCGCGGGGACTGTTGCGTGGACAAAGGGCATGACTCCAGAAGGGAAGGCGCTTGGCCGGCGCGTGCGGGTGCGCGGGTCGGCTACGCGCCGGTGAGGTGCATGTTTCCGATGTAGCTACGGGATCGTAAGCAGTTCCGACGCCGCGGTGGGGTGGTTTGGGCCGCGCGCTCATTCGCCGAGATCCGCCGCGTACCGTTCGGTGAGCGCGGCGACGCGATCGGCGGGCCACGGGCACCGGATGTCGCCCCGGGTGGCGGCGAAGAACAATTCCAGCTGGACGTGCCAGGCGGCCAGCAGTTCGGGCCGGAGTCGAGCGAGCCTGTCGGGCAGGGTTTGGGTGAGCTCCACCCGCACGCCGAGGTCGGGATCGGCTTCGAAGGACCAGCGCACGGTGCCCTCCACCGCGCCGTCGTGCCGCCACCGGTACTCCAGCCGTCGGGGCGGCTCGACGCCGACGAGCTCGGCCGCATCGACGTGCGCGTTTGCCGACCGGACGGGGGCGGGGCCGCCGACGGTGGGAGCCTGCTCCTCGGTGAGCAGCGACCACAGCCGGTCCGGCGGCTGCCACACCAGGTCGCGCTCGAACCGCAGAATGTAGCCGTCGGCGACCTTGTCGCACGTGCCTGTGTCGAGCTTGAATTCCGCTGTGTAGCACTCGATATCGGCGAGCCAGGTTATCCGGCCGGGCGTCGTCTCCGTCGAGTGTCGCCGTGAGAGCCGCCAAACAGCGGTCCCAGCCGACCGCCGACCGCGCGGCGCCGAGCCGTGCGCGCGGTCCGCCACCGAGGTGGTGGGTGAAGATCAGCAGTGTCCCGTCCCCGTCGGCCACCAACTCGAAGCGCAGCACGTCCTGTTCCAGCGGAACATGTAGACCGTGGGCGGGTCGAATTCGAGCACCTCGCCGTGGGAGGTGCTGTCGGCTGTTTCCGGTGCGTCGGCGAAGGTGAAGCGCATCGCGGCACCGGGCCGCGGTTCGGTGGTGACAGCGGCGGGGAACCAGGCCGGCATCCGGTCCGGATCGCTGATCGCGCGCCACACTTTCTCCGGGGGATGGGCCAGCCTGCGTTGAAACCGCAGGGTGGGTGCGCCGTCGATGGTGTGCAGTCGTGCTCGGCACGGGCTCATGGTTGTCCTTCCTCGTCGGGCATGGCGTCGAGATGACGTTCCAGGGCATCGAGGCTGGTTTCCCACATCCGCCGGTACGGCGCGAGCCGTGCCTCGATCTCGGCCAGCGGTTCCGGGCGCAGCCGGTACCAGCGGCGCTGCGCGTCGTGACGGACGTCGACCAAGCCCGCGCCGCGCAGGCCCCCGATGCGCCGCTCGGGTCGCTGAAGAATTGCGGTGTCAGTTGCGTGAAGGTTGCGCCGGATCGCGATCCCGTCGTGGCCGCCGAACCCGCGCGGTGGCAGGCGTCCCCGGCCTCGACCTCGATGGGGCTTGCGCCGCGCGTCGCGATGTGTATCCGGTCGACCGCATGTCCCGGGCTGTGAAGCCCGCCAAACGCGTGCACCGACAACGGCGATGTCGCCGGAAGGCCGGCTCGAACCCGAAAATACTGCGGTGATACTCGAATGCTATTGAGCGCGAGCGACGTGCGCCCATCCGTTCGGCAGTGGCCGTGGCCGTCAGTGGTTTTCGGTGAACTGGGGCTTGATCAATTCATCTAGTACGTTCTCCGGGATAACGAGAAGCAGTTCTCGGGTGAGGCCGGCGCCGAACGCCGGTTCCGAACCCGGCCGCTCGGCGACATCGGGCGGGTAGGTGGAGGTGTCCATGCTTGTTGACCGCGCCGTCGTCACCTGGCGGGGAGACAAGAGTCAGCCGACCCGAGGCCGCGCCCCTGCCGTCGCGGTCGCCGGTGGGTGGGCCGGCGGATTTCGCGAGAAGAATGTGTCGAAAATGTCTACTGATCGATTCCGCAGAGTCCGAAACGTCCTGGGTTGCGCGGCGCTGGCCGCGGCTCTGGTAGCCGGATGTGGAACCGACCGCGCCGAGGATTCGTCGAGCGAGCCCACCATCACCGAGGCCGCGGCCCGCACGGACCAGAAGGGCCTGTCCCTCATCGTGCCGGGCACTCTGGCCGCGAGTTATGCCGAACTCGCCGCGAGCGTGCGCGGCAAACTGGGCATGGCCGTCATGCCGGTCGGCGGCGAGCAGGCGGTCACCTTCGGGGAATGGACGAGCGGTCCGGCCTGGTCGACGATGAAGGTGCCGCTGACCATCGCCGCGCTGCGCCGCAGTCCGAGCAGCTCGAACTACGCCGCTTCGGCGGCGATCACCCAATCCGACAACGCCGCCGCCGACGCGCTGTGGCAGTCGCTGGGCACACCGCAGGAGGCGGCGCAGGCCGTGCAGGCGGTGCTGCGCGAAGGCGGCGACAACAAGACCGTCGTGCCTGCCACCCGCACGCGCTCCGAGCACTCGGCCTTCGGTCAGGCGGAGTGGTCGCTGACCGATCAGGTGCGGTTCGCCTCGCGTTTGCCATGCCTGCCCCAAGCCGAGCGCGTCACCTCGCTGATGGAACAGGTGATCGCCAGCCAGCGGTGGGGTCTCGGCGAGTTCAGCGGCGCCGAGTTCAAAGGCGGATGGGGGCCGGACGTCTCGGGCAACTACCTGGTGCGGCAGTTCGGGGTCGTGAACGTGCCTTCGGGGCAGATCGCGATCGCGATCGCGGTGCAGCCGGAGTCGGGATCGTTCAGCGACGGCATGAACGTCCTGGACAAACTCGCCACGGTCGTCTCCCAGCATCTCGACGAGCTGGCCGGGGGTCAATGCGCGGCCTCGTGAGGTCATCTGTCCAGGTCAGTGTTACGCGCCGTTCACGGGGGCGGGGCTGCCGAGATCGGACATGAGGGGCAAGATAGCGGCCATGCGCATCGGAGTTCTGACCGGAGGCGGAGACTGCCCAGGACTGAACGCGGTCATCCGCGCCGTCGTTCGCACCGCGAACGGCCGCTATGGAGACGCGATCGTCGGCTTCGAGGACGGTTGGCGGGGCCTATTGGAGGACCGGAAGATCCAGATCCGCAACGACGACCGCACCGACAGGATCCTCACCAAGGGCGGCACCATTCTCGGCACCGCCCGCACCAACCCCGACGTGCTGCGCGCCGGGCTCGGCCGGATCAAGCAGACCCTGGACGACAACGGCATCGAGGCGCTGATCCCGATCGGCGGCGAGGGCACGCTCACCGCCGCGAGCTGGTTGTCCGACGAAGGCGTTCCGGTGGTCGGCGTGCCGAAGACCATCGACAACGACATCGATTGCACCGACGTCACCTTCGGCCACGACACCGCCCTGAGCATCGCCACCGAGGCGATCGACCGGCTGCACACCACCGCCGAGTCGCACCAGCGCGTCATGCTCATCGAGGTGATGGGCCGCCACGCGGGCTGGATCGCGATCAGCGCGGGCATGGCGGCGGGCGCGCACCTGACGCTGGTGCCCGAGGTCCCGTTCGAGGTGGACGAGGTGTGCGCGATGATCAAGCGGCGTTTCCAGCGCGGCGACAAGCACTTCATCTGCGTGGTCGCCGAGGGGTCGCATCCGGCGCCGGACTCCGGATTCACCTTGCGCGAGGGCGGTATCGACGAGTTCGGCCACGAGCGTTTCACCGGCGTCGCCCAGCAGCTCGGCGTGGAGATCGAGCGGCGCATCGGCAAGGAGGTCCGCACCACCGTGCTCGGTCACGTGCAGCGCGGCGGCAGCCCGACGCCCTACGACCGGGTGCTGGCCACCCGCTTCGGCCTGCACGCCGCCGAGGCGGTGCACGCGGGCAAGTTCGGCCAGATGGTCGCGTTGCACGGCACCACCATCGACCTGGTCCCGCTCTCGGAGGCCACCAAGCAGCTCAAGCGGGTGCCGACGGAGCGCTACCGCGAGGCGGAGGCGTTCTTCGGCTAGGCGCGGCGGTGCGGTACGCGCGCGGCGAATAGGCGCGACCGGCCCCGCGTCGTCGGTACTGTGAGTCGCATGCGCAGCGGGCGACTGATCGCGTCGGCACTGTTGGTGATCGCGGCACTGGTGGCCGGGTGTTCGGAGTCGAATCCGCCCGAGCCCACCACCGGTGACTGGCACGGAGCGATCGAGGTTCCCGGACAGCCGGTGCAGGTCGGCGTGAGCTTCCACGACGACGGCACCGCCACGATCGACATCCCTTCGCAGGGCATGAGCGGCGTGCGTTTGAAGGACGTCAGCTCCGACCGCGACGGCGTGTCCTTCGCGATCCCCGACATCCCGGGCGAGCCGGTGTTCCATGGCAAGTACGAGTCGGGAACCGACCGGATCACCGGTGATTTCACCCAGTCCGGCCAGAAATTCCCCTTGGCGCTGAGCCGGGGCGAGGTCGTGGCGCCCGCCCATCCGCAGGAACCGAAGCCGCCGTTCCCGTACAAGACCGAGAACGTCACCTACAGCAGCGGCGGCATCACCATCGCGGGCACGTTGACCGAACCGCAGGGCACGGGCCCGTTCCCGGCCATCCTCATGATCACCGGAAGCGGCGCGCAGAACCGCGACGAGGAACTCATGGGCCACAAGCCGTTCCTGCTGCTGGCCGACACCTTCACTCGCGCGGGCTATGCCGTGCTGCGCACCGACGACCGCGGCGTGGGCGGCACCGGCGGCAAGCTGGACGACGCGAACTACATCGATCTGGCCGATGACGCCGCCGCGGGCGTTCGGTTCCTGCGCGCCCGCTCCGACATCGACCCGGCGCGGGTCGGGCTGTTCGGCCACAGCGAGGGCGGCTACCTCGCGCCGCTGGTCGCCGCGCGCCCCGACAGCGGCGTCGCGTTCGCCATCCTCATGGCCGGACCCGGCGCCCCCGGCGCGGATGTGCTCGTCGAACAGACCCGCTTGCTCGCCACCGCGAACGGCACACCCGCCGACCAGGTGGAGACCCGCGTCCGCGACACCGCCGAACTGGCCGCCCTGCTGAAGGCGGGTGACCTCCACGGCGCGCGACAACTGGCCGTCCGGCAGAACCAGGCCCTGCCCGCCGACCAGCGTGTGCCGGACGAGCAGGCCGCCGCGCAGATCACGCCGTATTTCGCCGCCCTGGTCGCCTACGACCCGGCGCCCGCCCTGTCCGCGCTGCGCGTTCCGGTGCTCGCCTTCTTCGGCGGCAAGGATCTCCAGGTGCCCCCGGCGCAGAGCGAGCAGCCGATGCGCGAGCACCTCGCCGCCGACCCCGACGCGACCGTGCACGTCTTCCCTGGCCTCAATCACCTGATGCAGCCCACCGAGACCGGCCGCCCCGGCGAGTACGGCGCCATCGAGACCACCATCTCTCCCGAGGTGCTCGACTACGTCACCGGCTGGCTGCGGCAGCGGGTCCCGGTGAAGTAGCGGCACGCGAGAGCCGCTGCGCTGCGACGGGAGCGTTTACCTAAACTGATGGCCATGAGCGCACCCACGGTCGACCTGATGGATTACTCGGATGTCATCGCCCGGTTCGAGCCGGTGCTCGGCATGGAGGTCCACGTCGAGCTGAACACCGCGACGAAGATGTTCTGCGGTTGCCCGACCGAGTTCGGCGCGGAGCCGAACACCCAGGTGTGCCCGGTGTGCCTCGGTCTGCCCGGTTCGCTCCCGGTGGTCAACCAGAAGGCCGTGGAGTCGGCCATCCGGATCGGCCTGGCGCTGAACTGCTCGATCACGCCGTGGGGCCGGTTCGCGCGCAAGAACTACTTCTACCCCGATCAGCCGAAGAACTACCAGATCAGCCAATACGACGAGCCGATAGCCACGAACGGGCACCTGGACGTGGTGCTCGACGACGGCAGCGTCTTCCGCGTCGATATCGAGCGCGCGCACATGGAGGAGGACACCGGCAAGTCGGTGCACATCGGCGGCGCGACCGGCCGTATCCACGGCGCGAGCCACTCCCTGCTCGACTACAACCGGGCGGGCGTGCCGCTGATCGAGATCGTCACCAAGCCGATCACCGGCGCGGGCGAACGCGCCCCCGAAGTGGCACGGGCTTACGTGACGGCGCTGCGGGATCTGCTGAAGTCGCTCGGCGTGTCCGACGTGAAGATGGAGCAGGGCTCGCTGCGCTGCGACGCGAACGTCTCGCTGATGCCGGTCGGCGCAACGGAATTCGGCACCCGCACGGAGACCAAGAACGTCAACTCGCTGCGCAGCGTCGAGGTCGCGGTGCGCTACGAGATGCGCAGGCAGGCCGCGGTGCTCGCAGGCGGCGGCACGGTGGTGCAGGAGACCAGGCACTTCCACGAGGCCGACGGCACCACGTCACCCGGCCGCCGCAAGGAGACCGCCGAGGACTACCGCTACTTCCCGGAACCGGACCTCGAGCCCGTCGCGCCCGACGCGGAGTGGGTCGAGCAGCTGCGCGGCACCATCCCCGAGTACCCCTGGCTGCGCCGCGCGCGCATCCAGTCCGACTGGGGCCTGTCCGACGAGGTGATGCGCGACCTGGTCAACGCGGGTGCGCTGGATTTGATCATCGCCACCGTCGACGCGGGCGCCCCGGCCAACGAGGCGCGCTCCTGGTGGGTCGCCTACCTCACCGAGAAGGCCAAGGAGCGCGAGGTCACGCTGGAGGAGCTGCCGATCAGCCCGGCGCAGGTCGCCGAGGTGATCAAGCTGGTCGACGCGAAGACGATCAACAACAAGGTGGCCAAGCAGGTCGTCGACCACGTGCTGGCCGGCGAGGGCGACCCGGCGCAGATCGTCGAGGCCAAGGGCCTCGGCATGGTCAGCGACGAGGGCGCCCTGCAAGCGGAGGTGGAGAAGGCGCTGGCCGCCAACCCCGACATCGCCGACAAGATCCGCTCCGGCAAGGTCCAGGCCGCGGGCAAGATCGTCGGCGACGTCATGAAGGCGACCCGCGGCCAGGCCGACGCGGCACGCGTCCGCGAACTCGTCCTCGCCGCCTGCGGCTAGGGGCGGTCGACCGCGACGGCGCTGTAGGGCGTGGCCGGAGTCGGCGGCGTGGTGTAGCGCGCGTTCGGGAGGTACAGCCGATCCCCGTACGCGGCGACGGTCGTCGGCACGTCGAAGCGCGGGTCGGTGACGCGTCGTATGACGGATCCCGTGGTTCCCGCGTGGTCGAGCGTGACCACGGCGATCGCGTTGGACCGGTTCTGCACGACCAGAAGTGTGTTGCCGCGTAGCAGCAGCCCATCACCGTTGGGCAGTGTCTCCGCGCCGAGGTCGATCTGCCGTGTCGCGCCGGTCGCCGGATCGACGCGGAACAACCGGCCGGTCACCGACTGCATGATGATCAGTCCGGCGCCATCGGGCGTGCGCACGATCCCGTTGGCGTTGATCGCTCCCGGCTCGTAGCGGATGTCGCCCGTCAGCGGACGCCGCACCACCGCGCCGGGCGGGGGCAAGGCATCCCCATCGCTGATGGGCAGGTGGTAGAGCACGGGCGTCCGCGAGTCGGTGAGCCACGCGCCCGTGGGTGTGAGCACCACGTCGTTGACGAACGTGTCCGGCGGCGTGCCGAGCGGGTAGCTCGCCAGCACCGCGCCTGTGCCGGTGTCCACGACGCGGGCGTCGCCTCCCGTGCCACCGGCGACGAACAGCCGACCGCGGTGGTCGAGTTGGAGCCCGAGCGCCGGTGTCCCCCGCCCGGGGCTCAGCATGTCGCCTCGTCCGGTCACCAGGTCGGCGCGGTAGATGGAGCCATCGGCCCGCGACCCGAGATATGCGACCGGTCGCGACCCGATGGCGATGCCCTCCGGCTGGAATCCGGCGGGTAGGTCGAACTCGGCGGCGAGGACCGGACGGTCGGCCGTCCGGTCCTCGGAAACCAGCGCGGCCGCCCCGAAGCAGGCGAGGACGGCCGCGATCACCAGGACGCGCTTCATCTCATCGTTCCTCTTGTCAGTGGTCGCCCGTCCTACCCTGTCGCCGCGCTCGTGCGGTGCCGAGTGCCCGGGTCCGGACTCAGTAGCCGACGGTGAAATGTTCGTTCTCGCCTGGACTCTCGAGCTCGTCCAGGACGGCCACGGCAAGGTCTTCCGCCGAGATCCGCGACGTGGCATCGGCGCTGGTGATCAGCGTGGTGGTGCCGCGCCGATAGTTGCCGGTCCGCTGTCCGGGTTCGAGCAGCGCGGGCGGGCTGAGATATACCCAGTCGGCCGGATGCGCACGGCAGGTTTCCCATTGGGCGACACTCGCGGCGGCGATGGTGCGAATGTGTGCCGGTACGTATTCCGGACTGTCGAGCACGAGCCGCTCGGGGTCTCCCGGAACCCGGAGCGGGGCGGCGCCTCCGACCACGAGGATGCGCGTCCCAGTGGTGGCGGCCGCGTCGAGCAGGGCGGCCGTGGTCGCCGTGACGGTGTGTTCCTGCCCGGCGGCCGGACGGGTCGCCGCCACGATCGCGTCGGCGCCGTCGAACAGTTCGCGCATTCGGACGCGGTCGGTCGCGTCCCCCTCGACGGCGGTCACCGTGGGCGGTAGGACCGTCCGCCGCGCTTTCCGGAAAACGGCGACGATTTCGTGGCCGCGGCGCGCGGCCTCGTCGATGACGCGCGAGCCGACCATGCCTGCGGCTCCGACGACGGTGATCTTCATTTCAGTACCTCTTCGGGTGCGGGAACGCGAGTGGACGTGCGGGTGGGGGCGGGAAGCTGTCCCGCGACGATCGCGGCGAGCGCGAGCCCGAACCCGAGGAGTTGGACCGGGCCGAGCGTCTGGCCGAGCAGGACGGCGCCGAGCACCGCCGCGACCAGCGGCGAGAGCAGGACGAGAACCGCGACCGAGGTGACGGGCAAAGAACCGATGCCACGGAACCAGACGACATACGCGAGCAGGCCGCCGGCCAGACCCAGCCAGAGGTAGCCGAGGACGGCGGGCGGGTCGATCGCGGGAGGCGGACCCTCCACGAGGAACGTGATCGGCAGTAGGAACAGCCCACCCGCAGTGAGTTGCCAGCCCGCGAACGCGGTGGGACCCGCCTCGGCGGGCCGTCCCCACTTCTTCGTCAAAGTCACGCCGAGCGCCATGGAGCCCGCGGCGGCAAGGCCCGCCAGGACCCCGGCGAGGTCGAAGGCGGCCTCCGGGCCGATCACCATGAACCCGACGCCGACAAGGCCTATCGTTCCCCAGACGAGGCGCCAAGCGGAGGGCTTCTCGCCCAGGACCACCACGGCCAGGATCGCCACGACGAGCGGCTGGGCCGCCGCCAAGGTCGCGGCCACCCCGCCGGGTAGGCGTTCGGCGGCCAGGAACAGCAGCGGGAAGAGCAGCCCGATATTCAGCACGCCCAGCACCGCGGCTTTGCCCCACCAGGCTCCGCGCGGCAGTGTCCGCGTGATCGCCAACGCGATCAACCCTGCCGGCAATGCACGCAGCAGCCCGGCGAACAGGGGGTGTCCCGGTGGGAGCAGTTCGGTGGTGACGACGTAGGTGGTGCCCCATGCGGCGGGAGCGAGCGCCGTCAGAACGGTGCGCGGCAGCGTTCCCGGTGGCGCGGCTCCGCCGGAAACCGCCTGTGTTGCTGGATTTCTCACCTTCGCAGTCTCGCGCGGCGCCGATCAATGAGTCCAACACATGTTTGTCACTGGATCAATCGTGATACACGATTGATCCATGGAGCTCCAGCAGATGCGCTACGTCGTCGCGGTGGCCGAGACGAACAGCTTCACCCGGGCCGCCGAACGATGCCTGGTCGTGCAGTCCGCTCTCAGCCACCAGATCGCCCGGCTCGAGCGGGAATTGGGCGCGCGGCTGTTCGAGCGCACCAGCCGCCGCGTGCGCCTCACACCGGCGGGTGCGGCGTTCCTCCCGGCCGCTCGCCAGTGCCTGGACGCCGCCGAGCGCGCCGTCGCCGAAGTGGCCGCCGCGGTCGGAGAGGTACGCGGGCGGCTCGCCGTCGGCCTGATCCCCACCGTCGCCGCGGTCGACGTCCCTGAGGCGCTGCGCGAGTTCCGCCGCCGTCACCCGCAGGTGCGCGTCAGCCTGCGGGTGGGCGCGAGCGAGGAGCTGGTGGAGCAGGTCGAGCAAGGAGCGATCGACGTCGCCTTCCTCGGCTTGCCGACCACGGCGCGCCCCCGGGGCGTGGTCGCGCACGCACTCGCCCGTGACCGGCTGGTCGCCGTCGTCGCGCCGGACCATCCGCTCGCCGGGGAGCGCTCGACCGACCTGCGCACGCTGTCTTCCGAGGTATTCGTGGATCTCCCGGCCGGGACAGCAGGACGTCTCCAGTCCGATCAAGCCTTCGCGGCGGCAGGTCTGGACCGCGACGTCGCCTTCGAAGTGACCAGCGCGGACTACATCGCCCGACTGGTCCGCCCCGGCCTCGCCGTCGCCATGCTCCCCTCCGCCTACGTGCCGCACCTGGAGGGCGTGATCACCGTCGAGGTCACCGACGCCCCGGCCCGCGTCGAATACGTCATCTGGAGCCGCAGCCGCACCCCCGCGGCCACCGCTTTCCTCGGCGTGATCGGCGTCCCGGCGCAGAACGCGGACAACTCCTGAAAGCAACCCGCTGTCGAGTCGACAACCGCGTCGCGGTGCGCGCTGGCGAACCTCTTCTGGCGAGCCCACCGCCCCGCTGACCGGCCTGGCCATGTACCGCCGAGGGCCTGACCCGGCGCCTGCCGTTTCGAAACGGCAAGCGGCGACTACTCCAGCAAACTCGTCGGCCCGTCGCGCGCGAAACCAGGCCGTGCGTCGCGGTTTGGTCAGTCCGCGCGATGCCCGAGAACGGCCCGCAAGCCGTTGCTCCTGCTCGAACGCCTGACACCGCGCAGGAGCCATGACCAGCACCACCGCGGCTTCCACTGGGGAGGGGCTGTCCGCAACCGCTGCCGAACACCGCATCGCAGGTCGCCTGCCTCGAGCAAGTCCGGATCGGCCGGGATTCGAGCGGCTGTGGTGTGCGCGCAAAAGCCCGCAGCCGCCCACGCTGTAAAGCCGAACCCTCAGGTCGCGCACTCACCGTCAGACGCGCCCAGCGCACCTCGACCACAGGTTTCGAGCGAAGCGAGACCGAGCATCCGCCGTTCGCGGCCCGGCTCGCGTCCGAGTGGCCGCCGCGTCCGCGACGCAGTCGCTAGCGGCGGTCGCTCGGGCGCGAGCCATAAGGGGGCCGCGAACACGCCGCGACGAAGTCGCGGCCAAATGATTCAGTCCGGGCCGCCGCCTCCGGCCTGTGGCGGCGGGATGCGGACCACCCGGTCGTCGAACGGTCCGGGCTGGCCGTCGGTCTTGTTCACCGTGGTCACCCAGATGGTGCCGTCCGCGCCGACCGCCGCGCCGCCGAGTTGCCCGTACTTGTCCTGCGCCGTGAGCGTCGGCGCCGCGGTGACCGCGTGGGTGGCCGGGTCGGCGGCGGCGATGGCGAGGGCCTTCGCACGGGTCAGGGAGATCGCGACACCGTCCGTGGCGGCGGCGCACCCGGCGACGCCGGGCCGGTCCGGCCAGGTCCACGCGGTGGTGAGCGCGCCGTCGCCGCCGAGCCGCTGCAGCCGGTCCTCCGCGGCGGTGCGGTCGGTGATCCAGATGCTGTCCTTGCCGTCCCGGCACACGTCCCCGGCGGTCCCGATGCCGGAGACGGCGATCTCCGGCGCGGGCGTGCGGCCGGGCACCGGCGAGTTCACGCGCAGCAGTTTGCCGGCCAGCGAGCCCGCCGATGCGGCCGCGCCTGGGTTGCCCGCGTCGCCGGTCAGCACGAGCATCTGGTCGGGCGAGGCGAATTCGATCGCGCCGTGGTTTCCGCTGGCGCCCTTGGGAATTCCGGTGAGCACGTCCTTCGGCGAGCCGCCCTGGGCGATGCGGACCACCCGGTTGTCGCTGCCGGTGGTGATGTACGCGTACATCAGGCCGTCTTCGTTGTAGGTGGGCGACAGCGCGATGTCGCTGAGGCCGCCGTCGCCGGAGCCGTCCACCTCCAGCCTGGCGATCTCGAACGGCGGCTGGTCGGGCACGACCTTCAGGATGCGTCCGGTTCTGCGCTCGGCGACCAGCGCCCCGTCGGGGAGCGTCACCAGGCCGCCGGTGGTGTCCAGGCAGGTGGCCACCACCGCCGGGTCGGGATCGATGCACGGGCCGCTCGGTCTGGTGGTCGAGGTGGGCGGCTGGCTGGGTTTCTTCGGGTCGATGTTGGCTCCGTGCAGGGTCGGTTCCGGGGTGAACGGACTGGACGCCGAATCGTCGAACCGGGCGCATCCGGCCAGCAGGACGGAGCCGAGCGCCAGGCTCGCCGCGACGCGGCCCACGACAACCAAACTCATAGACCAGACGTTACGGAAATTCCGTCGCCTGCGCCCTTCCGGGTGGGGGTGTCGCGCGCACTGACACGCCGCGCCGTACTTGCCCGCGCCGGTGCGGTGCGGCATAGGGTATTGGCCGTGACCGACAAGCCGAAAGACACGCCCGAAGCCAAGGCCGGGGACGCTACTCCCACCACGGCCGAGCAGGTGGCGGTGTCGTCCACCGGCCGGGGAGTGACCAGCCCGTACGACTCGCCGACCGAGCAGTTCGAGCGGGTCGATCCGGCCCAGCGGCCGCAACTGTCGAAGGACGTCCCGCGCACCGAGGAAGAACTGGGGCTCGATCCGGACGTTCCGGCCACCGGCGCCAGCAAGCCCCCTGCGGGTGCGACGGCGGCGCCCACCTACGACTACGCCAGCATCCCGCCCGCCCCGACCCCGCCGAGCGAGACCGCGCGCCTGCGCCGCCGCAATGGCGAGCTCCGCCGCGGCACGCTTGATCTCGGTCTGCTGCTGCTGCGCTTGGTGGTCGGCGCCACCTTCCTCTACCACGGCCTGCAGAAGCTGACCGGCTGGTTCCACGGCCCCGGCCTGGACGGCACCCGCGACATGATGGAGCGCGGCGGCTGGGACCACCCGAGCGTGTCCGCCATCCTGGTCACCGCGGGCGAGGTCGGCGGCGGCGCGCTGCTGATCCTCGGTCTGTTCACGCCGTTGGCGGCCGGTGCGGTGCTCGCGGTCATCCTGGACGCATGGGCCTGGAAGCAGGGCATGGCCCCCGGCTTCCAATACAAGGCCGGGCCGGGAGCGGTGGAATTCGAAAGCGTCCTGGCGGGCGTCTCGGCCGCGATCATCCTCACCGGCCCCGGTCGCCTGTCCTTCGACCGCGGCCGCGGCTGGGCCATCCGTCCCGCGGCGGGCTCGTTCGTGATCCTGCTGCTGGCGGTGGCAGCCGCGGTCGGCGCGTACTGGTACCTGCACGGCGGTAACCCGCTGACGGGCATCGGCCCCTTCGACTGAACCCAGACGAACCGAAGGCCCCTTCCTCCCGGCCGGGAGGAAGGGGCCTTCGTCGTTCGCTACCGTCTAGGGCACGTGCCGGACCGCGCCCTTGTCGGCCGAGGTCGCCATGGCCGCGTACGCCCGCAGCGCGGTCGTCACCGGACGATCCCGGTTGACCGGCTGCCACGGCCGTTCGGATGCCTCCATCTTCGCGCGGCGCTCGGCGAGCACGGCGTCGTCGACGAGCACCTCGAGCGTCCGGCTGGTCACGTCGATCCGGATCTGGTCGCCGTTCTCGACCAGGCCGATGACACCGCCGCTGGCCGCCTCGGGGGAGATGTGCCCGATCGACAGGCCCGAGGTGCCCCCGGAGAAGCGGCCGTCGGTGATCAGCGCGCATTCCTTGCCGAGCCCCGAGCCCTTCAGGAAGGCGGTGGGGTGCAGCATCTCCTGCATGCCGGGGCCGCCCGCGGGCCCTTCGTAACGGACCACGATGACGTCGCCCGGTTTGATCTTCTTGCCGAGGATGACCGACACGGCCTCCTCCTGCGACTCCACCACCACGGCCGGGCCCTGGAAGGAGAACAGCTCCTCATCGATGCCCGCGGTCTTGAGCACCGCGCCGTCGGGCGCGATGTTGCCGCGCAGCACGACCAGGCCGCCTTCCTTGGTGTAGGCGTGCTCGAGGTCGCGGATGCAGCCGCCCTCCGCGTCGGTGTCCAGCGACGACCAGCGGTTGTCGGTGGAGAACGGCTCGGTGGTGCGCACACCGCCCGGGGCGGCGTGGAAGAGTTCGATGGCTTCCTGAGACGCCTTGCCGGAGCGGATGTCCCAGGTGTCGAGCCACTCGTCGAAGCTGGCGCTGTGCACCGTGGTGACGTCGGTTTCCAGCAGCCCCGCCCGGCGCAGCTCGCCGAGGAGGGCGGGGATACCGCCGGCGCGGTGGACGTCCTCCATGTGATAGTCGGAGTTCGGCGCCACCTTCGACAGGGTGGGCACCCGGCGGCTTATCTCCTCGATGGTGTGCAGATCGAAGTCGATCTCTCCTTCCTGCGCGGCGGCCAGGATATGCAGCACGGTATTGGTCGAGCCGCCCATCGCGACATCCAGCGCCATCGCGTTGCGGAAAGCATTGCGGGTCGCCACATTTCGCGGCAGCACGGACGCGTCGTCCGCTCGGTACCAGCGGTTGGCGATATCCACCACCACGGTGCCAGCCCGCTCGAACAGCGCCCGGCGCGCGGCGTGCGTCGCGAGGGTGGAGCCGTTGCCTGGCAGCGCGAGACCCAGCGCCTCGGTGAGGCAGTTCATCGAATTGGCGGTGAACATGCCCGAGCAGGAACCGCAGGTCGGGCACGCGGAACGCTCGACTTCGGACAGACCCTCGTCGGACACCGCCTGATTCGCGCTCGCGGAGATCGCGGTGACCAGGTCGGTCGGCGCTTGGGCGACCCCGCCGACGACCACGGCCTTGCCCGCCTCCATCGGCCCGCCGGAGACGAACACCGTCGGAATGTTCAGCCGCATGGCCGCATTGAGCATGCCCGGGGTGATCTTGTCGCAGTTGGAGATACACACCAGCGCGTCGGCGGTGTGCGCGTTCACCATGTACTCCACCGAGTCGGCGATGATCTCGCGCGAGGGCAGCGAGTAGAGCATGCCGCCGTGGCCCATGGCGATGCCGTCGTCGACGGCGATGGTGTGGAATTCGCGCGGCACGCCACCGGCGGCGCGCACCGCGTCGGCCACGATGTCGCCGACGTTCTTCAGGTGCACGTGGCCGGGAACGAACTGCGTGTAGGAGTTCGCGATGGCGACGATCGGCTTGCCGAAGTCGGTGTCGGTCATGCCGGTGGCGCGCCAGAGTGCGCGTGCGCCTGCGGCATTGCGGCCGATGGTCGTGGTTCGTGAACGAAGCGGTGGCATTTCGATGGTCCTCGGGTCGCGGGGGCTGACGTGCGACGGGCGCGGAGCGTGCTCGGCGGTCCACCACGTTACTCCCGGTGGGCGTGTCCACCTGCCGGGTGGTGTGGCGTCCGATCGCGGTCGGCCGGGTCGGGTGTGTCGCCGGTGCGTGGTGTCGCGGGCGACGACGGTGACGCCGGAGGTACCGGAACGTCGGGTGGGGACTGAACGGAGGATCACTGCTCCGGGGAAATCATCCCATCACTCGACCGTAACCTCCCAACGATGGCGAATGTTCCGCGCCGGCGCTCGGACCGGGCGGCCGAGGAGCTCGCCGTACCTGCGTCCCCGATGGCCGCCGGATTGCCGACTGCTAGGTCGCACTGTCGCGTGGCGTGTCTTCGTCGGCGTTCTCGCCGGACTTCGCCAACCCGTTGGTCGCCGGGTCGCCTTTGGCGTTCGAGGGTCGGTCACTCCCGTCCGCGGGTCCGGCGGGGGACTCTTCGGTCGCGGCTTCCCCGGGCGCGGCGAACGGGTCCGGAATCCGTCCGCCGGAGAACGCCGCCAGATCGCGCAGCCGGTCGTAGCTCACCGCGGGCAATTTCACCTCGGTGCCATCGGTGAGGTCGGCCCGCACGTATCCACGCTTCGGGATGCGCACACCCTTCAGCTGCGCCCAGTCCAGGTGGCGCGAGCCGAACAGCGTCCGCAGGTCCAGCCCCGCGTCCGAGACGGTGGTCTGCGTCCGCAGCACCCACGCCAGCACCGCGACGGGGATGAGCAGCAGCCACCACAGTCCGGCGGGCCAGCCGACGAAGGGGAAGAACACGCACATCAGCAGGATGAACACGCCCAGGAAGGCCAGCCGTGGGATGCGGATCACACGGGCCTGCGAGACGCCACCCGTATCGGTTGTCGCCGCGGGCGTGTGGGACGATTCAGACGGTGGCACGGACTGATGCGGTGATGACACACCACCATCCTCGCATCCTGATGAACGGACACAAGCAACCGCACTGTCCCACATAATGGGACACACGGGGTCATCTGTTTGACTCTTCGGTTCACACCCGCTTAACGTCGTGCGCGTGAATCGAAACGAGTTGCTCGTAATCGGCCGGCGCGTCCAGCGTTGAGCCTGACACACTGAGTCGAATACGTCAGCTCGCGTTGCGACGCGCCACCCTCGATCAGCCCTGTGCTGTCGGGGGCTTTTTTATGTTCGGACTAATGTCCGGCATGGCGAAGCGCAAGACACCGCTGGCACAACATCCGGGGTCGGAACCACAACCAGTAAGGAACGAAGACGGTGAGCGCACCTACCGCACGGCCAGGGCCTTCGGCCCGTAGGCCAGCGCCTTCGGCGAATCAGCAGGCCACGCCCGCTGCCAACGCGACGTCCGCGGCCAACCGCCGCCAGCTCCCGCCCGAGCGGGTCACCGGCGCGCAGTCGGTCGTCCGTTCGCTCGAGGAGCTCGGCGTCGACACCGTATTCGGCATTCCGGGTGGCGCGATTCTCCCCGTCTACGACCCGCTTTTCGATTCGACCAAAGTGCGCCACGTGCTCGTCCGCCACGAGCAGGGTGCGGGTCACGCCGCCACCGGTTACGCCCAGGCCACCGGCAAGGTCGGTGTGTGTATGGCCACATCCGGCCCCGGCGCGACCAACCTGGTCACCCCGATCGCCGACGCGCAGATGGACTCGGTCCCGATCGTGGCCATCACCGGCCAGGTCGGCCGCGGCCTGATCGGCACCGACGCGTTCCAGGAAGCCGACATCTCCGGCATCACCATGCCGATCACCAAGCACAACTTCCTGATCACCGACGGCGTCGACATCCCGCGCATCATCGCCGAGGCGTTCTACCTCGCCGCGTCCGGCCGTCCCGGCGCGGTGCTCGTCGACATCCCGAAGGACGTGCTGCAGGCGCAGACCACCTTCACCTGGCCACCGGAGATGCGGCTGCCCGGCTACCGCCCGGTCACCAAGCCGCACGGCAAGCAGGTGCGCGAGGCGGCGCGGATGATCATGGAAGCCAAGGCTCCCGTGCTCTACGTCGGCGGCGGCGTGATCAAGGCCGACGCGTCGGCCGAGCTGCTGCAACTGGCCGAGCTGACCGGCATCCCCGTGGTCACCACGCTGATGGCGCGCGGCGCGTTCCCCGACAGCCACCGCCTGAACATGGGCATGCCCGGCATGCACGGCACCGTGGGCGCGGTCGCCGCCTTGCAGCGGTCCGACCTGCTGATCACCCTGGGTGCGCGGTTCGACGACCGCGTCACCGGGCAGCTGGACTCCTTCGCGCCCGGCGCCAAGGTCATCCACGCCGACATCGACCCGGCCGAGATCGGCAAGAACCGCCACGCCGACGTCCCGATCGTCGGCGACTGCCGCGAGGTGATCGTCGAGCTCATCGAGACCCTGAAGGCCGACCCTTCGGCAAGCGACGCGCTGCCGCTGCACCTGACCGACTGGTGGACCTACCTCGACGGCGTGCGCGACGCCTACCCGCTGGGCTGGACCCCGCCCGCGGACGGCTCGCTGTCGCCGGAGTTCGTCATCGAGGCCCTCGGCCGCTTGGCCGGACCCGACGCGATCTACTGCGCGGGCGTCGGCCAGCACCAGATGTGGGCCGCCCAGTTCATCAAGTACGAGAAGCCGCGCACCTGGCTGAACTCCGGTGGTCTCGGCACCATGGGCTACGCCGTCCCTGCGGCCATGGGCGCCAAGATGGGCGCGCCGGACAAAGAGGTGTGGGCGGTCGACGGTGACGGCTGCTTCCAGATGACCAACCAGGAACTGGCCACCTGCGCCGTCGAGGGCGTCCCGATCAAGGTCGCGCTGATCAACAACGGCAACCTCGGCATGGTTCGGCAGTGGCAGACGCTCTTCTACCAGGAGCGCTACTCCAACACCGACCTCGGCACGCACACCCTGCGCATCCCCGACTTCGTGAAGCTCGCCGAAGCCCTCGGCTGCCACGGCATCCGGGTGGAGCGCGAGGAGGACGTGGAGGCCGCGATCCGCGAGGCGCAGTCCATCAACGACCGTCCCGTGGTGATCGACTTCATCGTCGGCAAGGACGCCCAGGTGTGGCCGATGGTCGCCGCGGGCACCAGCAACGACGAGATCATGGCCGCTCGCGGCATCCGCCCGCTGTTCGACGACGACGAGCAGGCCGCCGAGCCCGCCGTCATCCACACGGCGATGTCGCAAGATCAGAACAAGGTGAACAACGGATGAGTACCACGCATACCCTCAGCGTTCTCGTCGAGGACAAGCCGGGCGTGCTGGCACGGGTCGCGGCGCTGTTCTCCCGCCGCGGCTTCAACATCGAGTCGCTGGCGGTCGGTGGCACCGAGCTGCCGGAGATCTCGCGCATGACCATCGTCGTCACCGTCGAGGACCTGCCGCTGGAGCAGGTCACCAAGCAGCTCAACAAGCTGGTGAACGTCATCAAGATCGTGGAGCAGGACGCCGACAGCTCGGTGGCCCGCGAATTGATCCTGGTGAAGGTGCGCGCCGACGCCAGCGTGCGGACTCAGGTGATCGAGGCGGTCGGGTTGTTCCGCGCCAAGGTCATCGACGTGTCGCCGGACGCGCTCACCGTCGAGGCGACCGGAACCCGGTCCAAACTCGACGCGCTGCTGCGGATGCTCGAACCGTACGGCATCCGGGAGATCGTGCAGTCCGGTGTCGTCGCGGTGGGGCGTGGACCGAAGTCCATCACCGCCACCCGCTGAGCTGATCAGCGGCACACCGATGGGGCCGACCGCCCGGCGGCGGCCACACGCTAGTCTTTCTGCGATCGACGGTTGGCGTGCCGCCTCCCCGCTCACGCGGGAATGATCCCCTCCCGCGCCCGCGGGGGTGATCCGATCCAGAACAACGAAAATCAACACCTGCGCGAGCACGGTGTGCCCCGCCTCGCGCGGGGATGATCCCGGAAGGAACCACAGTGGCAGTCGAGATGTTCTACGACGACGATGCCGACCTGTCGATCATCCAGGGCCGCAAGGTCGCTGTCATCGGCTACGGCAGCCAGGGTCACGCGCACTCGCTGAGCCTGCGCGACTCGGGCGTCGAGGTCCGCGTCGGTCTGGCCGAGGGTTCGAAGTCGCGTCCGAAGGCCGAGGAGGCCGGCCTGACCGTCGGCACGCCGGCCGAGGTCTCGGAGTGGGCGGACGTCATCATGGTGCTCGCGCCCGACACCGCGCAGGCGTCGATCTTCACCAACGACATCGAGCCGAACCTGAAGGACGGCGACGCGCTGTTCTTCGGCCACGGCCTCAACATCCACTTCGGCCTGATCAAGCCGCCCGCCAACGTCACCATCGGCATGGTCGCGCCGAAGGGCCCCGGCCACCTGGTGCGCCGTCAGTTCGTCGACGGCAAGGGCGTTCCCGCGCTGATCGCCATCGACCAGGACCCGAAGGGCGAGGGCCAGGCGCTGGCGCTGTCCTACGCCAAGGGCATCGGCGGCACCCGCGCGGGCGTCATCAAGACCACCTTCAAGGAGGAGACCGAGACCGACCTGTTCGGTGAGCAGGCCGTGCTGTGCGGCGGCACCGAGGAACTGGTCAAGACCGGTTTCGAGGTCATGGTCGAGGCCGGTTACGCGCCGGAGATGGCCTACTTCGAGGTGCTGCACGAGCTGAAGCTGATCGTCGACCTGATGTACGAGGGCGGCATCGCGCGGATGAACTACTCGGTCTCCGACACCGCCGA
This sequence comes from Nocardia sp. NPDC019323, assembly GCF_044389845.1. Lineage (NCBI taxonomy): Bacteria > Bacillati > Actinomycetota > Actinomycetes > Mycobacteriales > Nocardiaceae > Nocardia > Nocardia sp. NPDC019323. The sequence goes on along the minus strand of NZ_JBIRYN010000001.1, from coordinate 1,173,089 downwards.
GTTCGGCGGCTACCTGTCGGGCCCGCGGGTCATCGACGCCGACACCAAGAAGCGGATGCAGGACATCCTCAAGGACATCCAGGACGGCAGCTTCGTCAAGCGCCTGGTCGCCAACGTCGAGGGCGGCAACAAGGAGCTCGAGGCGCTGCGCAAGAAGAACGCCGAGCACCCGATCGAGGTCACCGGCGCCAAGCTGCGCGGCCTGATGAGCTGGGTCGATCGCCCGATCACCGAAACCGCCTGATACTCGGGCTGATTCGCGCGGGGGCCCGCTTCGGAGTTCGGAGCGGGCCACCGGCGTCTTCGCGGACTTCCTAACTACTGCCGAACGAGCCGGTGCCCCAGCCCTGGCCCCATCCGCCGGGACCGCGGCCATAGGGTGGGTTGCCGTAATGGCCTCCGCCGAACAACGGGTTGTTGTTGCAACTCCAGTTCGGGAATGGGCCGAAGTCGCACCGGTTGTCGTAATACGGGTCGTATCGAGCCGGAGTTACGCCGGGTGTACTGGGCGTGGCGGACGCGGGCATCGCCAGCGCGGTCAACGGGATCGCGGCGATTGCCCCGGCTACGGCCACGCGGGCCAAGGTGCGGCGTGCGCTGGTTGTGGAGAACAACGTAAATCCTTTCACTCTGCGGCGAGCGTCTTCGCCCGCCATCCCCGACGCGGGGTCTGCCCACGGCCCACCTCCGTGCACAGATCTTGGATCTACGGTCACTGCTTCGCGGCCGCGCTTACCGCCGGGCAGCGACTGCATTCCTACACCCTCGCGCACCCGCTTGGAAAGGTCACGGGTGTCGCCTCCCCTTCGGGGTAAATAAAACCGCGGCATTAGGGGCATCCCCTATGGAATCCGCCCCCACCTCGACAACACCGGCATCCGTGAGTGGCACAGGGCTGCGGCAAAACGCGAGTAAGCCTCTCGATGGTGTGCCACTCGCGGAACGCGCCGGGGTTGGTGGGCGTGCCTCGGGATCTCTTCGGAGACCGGTGTGGAGCGCGGCTGAAATGCCCCGTCTAGACTAGTTACCGATGAGTAAGTTCTTCGCCTCGGTGGATGAGGTGACCGGGCGCCTCGCCGAGGCCGGGTATCTGCCGTCCCTGGATATCGCCACCGCCGTGTTCCTCGCGGGTCATCTCGGCAAGCCACTGCTGATCGAGGGCCCGGCGGGCGTCGGCAAGACCGAGTTGGCGAAGGCCGTCGCCGCGGCGACCGCCTCCGACCTGGTGCGGCTGCAGTGCTACGAGGGCATCGATGAGGCGCGCGCCCTCTACGAGTGGAACCACGCCAAACAACTGCTGCGCATCACCGCCTCGGACGACGCAGGCTGGGACAGCACCCGCGACCACGTCTTCACCGAAGAGTTCCTTCTCGCGCGCCCCTTGTTGGCCGCCATCCGCAATCCGCGTTCCACCGTGCTGCTCATCGACGAACTCGACAAGGCCGACGTGGAGCTGGAGGGACTGCTGCTCGAGGTACTCGGCGACTTCCAGGTGAGCATCCCGGAACTCGGCACCGTCACCGCCGTCCGCAAGCCGTTCGCCATCGTGACCTCCAACGCCAACCGGGAGCTGTCCGAAGCGCTGAAGCGCCGCTGCCTGTATCTGCACATCGATTACCCGACGGCGGAATTGGAGCGGGCGATCGTCCGGATGAAGGTCCCGGAGCTGGACGAGGCGCTGGGTGAGCCGGTGGTGCGCGTGGTCGGGGCGCTGCGGCAGCTCTCGCTGCGAAAGGCTCCGTCGATCGCCGAAACCGTCGACTGGGCCAAGACTCTGGTCGCCCTCGGTGCGCGCAACATATCCGGCGGCGTGGTCCGCTCGACGCTCGGCGTTCTGTTGAAGTATCAATCCGACCATCGTCTGGCGATCGAGCGGCTCGGGCTCGATCTGGATGCCGAGCAAGGTGGGCGGTGAGATGAAGGTCGGGTTCGGTCGGATCGCCGCATCGGTCGCCATCGACGGCGCGGAGGTCGTCGTCGCGCTGTCGGCGCACGACCGGGTCACGTTCTCCGCCCCGGTCGATATCGCATCTCGCGCGCCCGGGACCGTCCTCAGCACAAAGTCCCCTGTCGCCGTGCGATTCCGGTATCCGACCGGTCCTCGGCATCGCAGCGGACCGGGGGGTCGACGGCTCGGGTCGATCGCGGGCTCTAGTCCGCGACCGCCCGCCCGGCCGCTGCGCAATCTCGCCTCGCATGCGACCATCGATTCCTGCGGGGTTGCGAGGCACCGGGGTCAGCATGAGCATCGCTGAAGCGGGCCGCCGAGGCCCCGACTCGATGACCGATCGGCTCGTCGAGTTCGTCGGGCTGCTACGCGATCACGGTATCGACGCGGGGCCGAGTGAGACCATCGACGCGGCCGAGGCGATGGTCGCCCTGGGAATCGAGGATCGCGCTCGCCTGCGCTCCGGCATGGCGGCCTGCCTGCTACGCCGAAATGGTCAGCGCGCCGTGTTCGATCAACTCTTCGACCTCTACTTCCTGACCGCTCAGCAGCCGCAGCCCGTGGAGCCGTCGACACCCGAAACCGTCGAAGCACTGCGCGATCGTCTCGTTGCCGCACTGGCACAGGATGATTCGGGCTCGATCGCCGAACTGGCCCGCCAGGCGCTGACCGAACTCGGCGGCTACGGCGGCGCCGCGCAGTCTTCCGCGCCGGTCACCACCGCGTCGGGCGCAGGCTGGTCCTCCTACCTGACCATGAAAGCCCTTCGCCCCGAAGAACTCATCGATCGCATCGTCGCGGGCATGAACGGCTCGTCCCAGCTCGACGCCACCGTCCACACGATCGAAGCGAACCGCCGCCTCGCCGGCTTCCGTACCGCGGTCCAGACCGAGGCCCGGCTGCGCTCCGCACAACTGCGCGGCACCGAATACATCGCCCGCCGCGGCGTCGAATCCAGCACCGACCGAATCGATTTCCTCGGCGCCCGCGAACAGGACCTCGCCGAAATGCGCCGCCTGGTCCACCCGCTGGCCCGCAAACTCGCCACCCGGCTCGCCGTCCGCCGCCGCAAAGCGGTGCGCGGCCAGATCGATCTACGTCGCACCCTCCGCCGCTCCATGTCCACCGGAGGCGTCCCCATCGACCCGGTGCTGCGCGCCCGCAAACACGGTCGCCCCGACCTGGTGGTCCTCGCCGACATCTCCGGCTCGGTCACCGGCTTCGCCGAATTCACCCTCCACCTGATCCAGGCCCTGCAAGACCAGTTCAGCAAGGTCCGCAGCTTCGGCTTCGTCGACACTTGCGACGAGATCACTCACTTCTTCACCCCCGGCGAACCACCGACCCCAGGCACCGCCGCTCGAATCATCCGTTCCACCAAGGTCGCTCGCTTCGGCAGCTCCAACTACGGCGAAGCCTTCCAAGGCTTCCTCGACAACTACGCCGACGCACTCGGGCCGCGTACGTCCGTCCTCATCCTCGGTGACGGTCGCACCAACCGCACGGACCCGAACATCGCTGCCGTGCAGACGATCGCCGACCGGGCGAAGCACACCTATTGGCTGAACCCCGAGCCGTCTCGGTCGTGGTCGACGGGGGATTCCGCAGCCTATGTGTACGCGGAGTGCGTGACGATGCACGAGTGCCGGAACGTCGAACAGTTGACCGAAGTCGTCGCGCGGCTGCTGCCTGCGTGAACCGGCTCGCGGAGACAGCGCCTTATCCGGATGTGACCGACTCGGTGGCTGTCGGGCCCAACTCGTGGACTACGGCGGCCGTCGCGGTGGCGACGACGTCGTCGACCCAGTCCGGAATGGGCACCGCGCCTGCGATGTACTCGCGAACCAGCCCGTAGGGAATCGCCTTGACCGCAGCGATCGCGATCGCCATGCGGTGCTCGTCGTCGGCGCCGAACTCCGCCGCCACGGCGGCGCGCAGCGCGTCGTTCATTCGGTCGTTGACCGCGGCGATGTCCGCGCGCAACTCGGCAGGGCCCACGTCCAGCAGCTCATCGCGCCGGAACATCTTCATCGCACGAGCTTCGGTGGGATGCTCGCGGCAGTACCGAGGCAGGTGCATCGCGGCGGCGAGCAGCGGGTCGGTTCCCGACAGCGCGGCGATGACTCCGGTCTGGAAGCGCCGGATCGAGCGCAGCCACAGTCGAGCGAGCAACTCTTCGCGGGAAGCGAAGCGCACGTATATCGAGCCGGTGGGGACGCCGGAGGCGGCACTGATCGCGGCGATGGTCGGTCTGGTCGTAGCCGGATCGGCGAGCAAGTCGCGCGCGGCGTCGAGGATCTGGTCATCGGTGAATCGCCGGGGTCTTGCCACGGGTGACAGCCTAGGGCAATGTTTAAGAATATGGATTCAAAAACAAGGGTCCCGCTGACGGGCGGTCTGCTCGCTTTCATCGGATCGGCACATACCGCGCTCGGTGGAGTCATCTGGGCGACCGGTCGTGAGCAGACCGAGCTCGCTTTCTGGTTCACCGCGTTCGGAGTCGCCGCCGTCGGCTTCGGTATCGCCGTGATCGAGACGGAGCGAACCCGCGCTACGTACCAGTGCCGATCCTCTCGGCAATCGGCGTGTTGACCGCGTTCGGCCTCGTTTTCGAGCCGGTGTCCGGGTTTCTCACCGTCCTGGTACCGCTGGCCATCGGCGTCCGCGGATGGATACGGCATCGCCGCATCGCCGCGGTTCCGGCATAAGGTTCGGCCACGTCGACCCTGCGTCCCGCCGTCGCGAGACTGACCTGAGGGCCGGCCTTCGGGTCGAGCTACGAGCCGACGCCGCCGATGTCGGGGCGGCCTTGGCCGAGCACGCCGCGCTGGATCGTGCCGCCGGTGGCCGGAACTCCTCGGTCGTGCACCGCGGTCCCGCTCGGGCGCAGGAAAGTTCCTGCGGCCAGGGCCACCGCGGCGCCGACCGCCGGATACACCAGTGCGTCGGCGTGGCGATACCAGAAGGTGGCGTAACGGCTGTCGGTGGTATCGCACAGGTCGTCGGTCGCCCGGGTGCTCGTCGTCTGGTCGACACAGATCCCGACGTAAATCGGCTGTGCGGTGTCGGTGGTCGGCGCGGTCGAGGTGATCCGGGGGGTGGTCGTCGTCGGTGGGGCGGTAGTGGTCATCGGCGGTGTCGTGCGGGTCGGGGGCTTCGAGGTGGTGGTGAAGACCGTGGTGACGATCGGCCGGGGAGCGGCGGTGCCACCAGCCCCGCATCCACTGGACACGAGCGCCATGGCCACCAGGGCGGGCACCGTGTACGAGACACGGCGCGACGCCATGACCCGCTTCTGCCGACGATCGCAGCCCGACGCGCCGCTCATGAATTCCCCTCCGCTTCATCCGAAACCACTGTCGCGAACCGCCCGATGCTAGCAGCGCGCCGGCGCGCGCACGATCGATCCGTGGTTCGTGAAATGCCAATTGCCGGAATGTTTTTCCCCGCTCGGGCCCTAGGGATCGTTCCCATGGCGAAATACGCGCCGAATACGGGAGACTCATCAACGCGGGGTGTGGGACGACGCACGAGTGCCGCTATCACGCGCGGTGACCGAGGTCATGGCGCGGCTGCCTGCGGGTGTCGCGAATACCCTGTGCGACGATTCGCATGGAAACGCACCGTCGATTGCCGTCGATACGAGCGACATTCCGATCGGCGGAAAGTCGCGGTGATCAAGCCCGGCATTCGCCCTCCCTTGCGCCGGGGCCCAGGCAGAGCACAGCAAATGTGACGAAGTGCAACCCTCGAACGTGATGCAGGTCATTGCCCGCGAGGCGCGGCTGGGTGATGGTCGTCAATTCCTTGAATGAAACTGGCTGGAGATACCCGAATGGCCGACCACAATTTCGCCTACGACCTCACCTTGGACGAGGTGCGACGCCGCAGCGCCGTCGTCGCGGCGCTCGGTGACGACTGGGATCCGATCGCGGTGCTCGCCGAGGAAGATCTGGCCTACGACATGCTGTACTCGGATCTCGACGACGAACAGCAGCGTATCTACGACGACCTCGTCCGAGCCGGAATCCTGCCGGATCGATCGACGGGCCGTATCGCCTCCGGCGAGGCGTGACCTGACCACCCCCGCTCGCCTACGTTCCATCGCGCTCATAGGTTCCAATCCTCAACTGTTGACGTCGTAGCACAGGAACCACTGGCCTACTTGTGTAAGTCGACAACCAGATCCGCGTGGGAAACCAGGTATGAGTTTGCGGGTGATCGATCGAGACCGGCTGTTGGCCGACTCGCCGGTGATCGACGAGATGGTTCGGCTGTTGGGCTGAGCGCGTTGTGCACTCGATCACTCGTTTTGATCGAAGAACTTGGTCACCTCGTCGATGGTGAACTGATTACGGAGGTTGCAAGCCGAGTTTTGGTTGGCGAAGAGACCAGGTTTGCGGAAGGCACGTTCTCGGCAGACGGTTCGTTGCCATCGGACTGGCAAGATCCATTCGCGGTAGTCCTCGTCGGGCCTGGGCTGGGCAATTGTGTGCCGATAATCCGCTGCCAGTTTCAGCTGGCGGAAGGGAGTGTCGACGCCGTCCACGGCTAGTGTCGCGCTGTCCGCGGGCTGCGCCTCGCCGACCACCTCGCCGAGGCCGACGTAACCAACCTTGGGGATGTAGGTGAAAATGCGTCCGCCTACCGGAACTTGTCGAAGGCTTCTCGAGTACCACTTGCCTCCGCCCGCCGACACGAAGCCGTACCGTTGCGCGTCGTCCCAATTCCGGCTGACGGGTTCCTCTCCGAAATTGACGTACCAGTCCTGGCCGTTCCATGGCGCTTGGCGCCGAGTCGAACTCGCGGTTTGACCCGCGCCTGCCACTGTGCTGCGGTCCAGCATCCACGTACGTGCGAGATAGGAGCGGCCGTCGTCCTCGTAATAGTCGAAGAACATCACATTGATCGGCACGTTGAAACCGGTGGCCAGATAGGTCACCAAACGTTCTGTTGTGTCGTCCATTTCGGCGGCGACGACGGCCATCGAATGTGCCGTGTTCAGCGACTCCGGCGCGCTGTCCGTACCGAAGTGAGAGGCGAAGGCCTCATCTAAGGACGGTTCATCCGTAGTTCCGCGATATTCACGGTATATGCGCCGGATGTCGTCGTCGGTGAGCGTCTGGACCCAGGACCCGTAGTCGAGCACTTGGGCGATGACGTCTCGTGGTGTGCGGTCCTTCTTGAGCTCGAGGACATACAGTCCGCCATCGACGTCCACGCCGAGCAGGTCGATCCGGCTGCCGTAGGCAGTAACCACCTGTCGGCCGATGATCATCACATCCGTTCCCAACATGGCTGGGTCGTTCTCGATGATTTCCTCCAGCCGCTGCTCGAGCGGCATCTTCGCTGGAACGATGCGGCGAGGCGATCCGTCGACCCGCCACAACCCGATCTGAACCCCCACAGCGACACCTGCCCCTCGTTCCATTCCCAGCGCTGACCTGCATGGCACAGAATACGAATCCCAGACTGCTCAGCACCGGACTTTGGCGATCTCGACCGCCCGCCCCTCACGCCGTGACAACTCACACGCCTCGGCGACGTAGAACGCTTCCAGGGCTTCGGCCGGAGTGCAGGGATTCTCGAGCCGCCCCGTAGCGACCTCGATGAACGCCGCCAGTTCCTCCGCATACGCCGGACGGAAGCGTTCCATGAACCCGGAATAGGGAGGATAGGGGCAGGGACTTCGGTCGGGTTCGACGGAAGTCAGCGGCGCGCGGTCGTCCAAACCGACGATGGCGTTTCCCTTGGAGCCCAACGCTTCCAGTCGTACGTCGTACCCCGCCCCGTTGTACCGGGTCAGTGACACAGTCGCCAGCGCCCCGTCATCCAGGCGCAGCAGTACTGCGCCCGTATCGACATCGTCGGCTTCGGCGAAGAACGCCTCGCCCCGGTTCGCCCCGAGCGCATATACCTCGACGATCTCACGCCCCGTCACCCAACGAATGATGTCGAAATCATGCACCCCGCAGTCGCGGAACAACCCGCCGGAGCGGGCGATGTATTCGGCGGGTGGTGGAGCCGGATCGAGGGTCGTCGCGCGCAACGTGTGCAGCCAGCCGAGCCGTCCGGAGCGGATCGCTTCGCGCGCCGCTCGGTAGCCGGCGTCGAAGCGGCGTTGGAAGCCGATCTGGACGGGGACCGGGGAGTTGCGGAGGTGGTCGACGACGGCCAGCGTGCCGGTGATGTCGGCGGCCACGGGCTTTTCGCAGAAGACGGGAATGCCCGCGTCGACAGCGCGGAGGATGAGTCCGGGATGGGAGTCGGTGGTGGTGGTGATGATCAGGCCGTCGAGGTCGGCGGCGAAGAGGGTGTCGAGGTCGGGGGCGAATTCGACGCCGAGGACGGCGGCGGTGGTGCGGGCGCGGTCAACGTCGGCATCGGCGACCAGCACGGTGGCGACGTTCGGGAGTTTCTTCAAAGTCTCGGCGTGGGAGGTTCCGATGCGGCCGGTTCCGGCGAGGCCCAGCGTGACGGCTCGGTGGGATGACATCGGCTCTCCTTATATATGGAACGGTGGCGGGGCGCGGGGCCCGTGGTTCAGCGGGGAGCGGTCGTGGTGGAGCGGACGACGAGCGAAGGTTCCACCCGGCGGCGGGCCGGGGTGGTGCGGCCGTCGCGAAGGCGTTCGGCGAGCGCCTCGATCGCGAGGCGGCCCATCTGGGTGCGGGGCTGGTCGATGGTGGTCAGCGCGACGTGGCGCAGCGCGGCCAGCGAGGTGTTGTCGTAGCCGACCACCGAGACGTCCTCTGGCACCCGCAGCCCCGCTTCCTCCAGCGCGGACATCGCCCCCACGGCGTTGAAGTCGTTGCCGCAGACCAGCGCGGTGGGGAAGTTGTCGCGGGAGAACAGGTTCAGCAGTTTGCGCACCGCGGCCGTGCCCGCGGAGTCGGTGTGCTCGCTCGCCACGACCATCGGTTCGAGGCCGTGGCGCCGCATGGCGGCGCGGTAGCCCTTGCGGCGGGGCGCGGAGGTGAAGGCTGCGCCGCCGTCCAGGTGCACGATGCGTCGATGCCCGAGGGAGACCAGATGATCGACGGCCAATCCGGTGCCGACCTCGCCGTCGTCGTTGACCGTGTCGATCTCGGCGACGGTGGAGGTGCGCGAGACCAGCACCAGCGGAGCCTGCTGCGCCGCTGCGCGAATGGCGGCGGCGGGCAGGATCGGTGACAGCAGGATGATGCCTCCCGGCCGGAAGGACAGCAGGCTTTCCAGCGCCGTGCGTTCGCGGGCGACGGTGCGCCTGCCGGTGTTGAGGATCAGTTCGAGGCCGCAGGCCTTGGCGGCGGCGTCCATGCTTTCGACGATGTCGGCGAAGAAGGCGTTGCGCAGGTCGGAGACCATGACGCCGACGATGTTGGAGGTCCGGCTGGCCAGCGAGCGCGCCATGATGTGCGGTCGGTAGCCGAGGTCTTCGGCCGCGTCGAGCACGGCTCGGCGGCGGTGCTCGCTGACCTTCGGAGAGTCGCGCATGACCAAGGAGACGAGGGCGCGGGAGACGCCGGCGCGGGCGGCGACGTCTTCCATGGTCGGTCGTGCCATGTCGCCTCCGTTCCGTCTTCGCAGGCATTTTCGGCTCGCACGATACAAGCTGCCCACGTGCTGATCAATAGAGCGCTCCAATCGGGGTTCAGGGTTGGCGTTTCGCGGCGCGGAAGCCCCATATTGCCTGGTGAGCGGGTTTCAGACGCTGCGCTGACGACGCTTGACACCCTATGACCTGCGTTACATAGTTGGAGCGCTCCAACAGAACGGACACCTCGACAGTCGAAGGTCGGAGAAGCACCGATGACCGAACCCCTGCACCCGCTGCGCGTCGCGGCCGCGCCGATCTCCTGGGGAGTCTGTGAGGTTCCCGGCTGGGGCCGTGTGCTCGACGCGCCCACCGTCTTGGCGGAGATGGCCGCACTCGGCCTGACCGCAACGGAACTCGGTCCTCCCGGCTATCTGCCGCGCGATCCGGGGGCGTCGCGCCGGTTGCTGGAAACCTTCGGGCTCAGGGCGGTCGGCGGGTTCCTCGCCGTGGTGCTGCACCGCGATCGGCACGGCGCCGTCGCACGCGCCGAGAACGTCGCCGCCCAGTTGGCCGCCGCGGGCGCGGAAGTTCTCGTGCTCGCCGCCGCGACGGGGTTGAGCGGGTACGACGCGCGCCCGCGACTCGACGGCTCCGAATGGCGCGCCTTGGTCGACACGGCCGCGGCGGTCCGCCGCGCGGCCGCCGCATACGGCGTGCGCACGGTGCTGCACCCGCATGTCGGCACCCATGTGGAGAGCGAGGCCGAGGTCGAGCGGTTCCTCGCCGATTCCGATCTCGACCTCTGCCTCGACACCGGGCACCTGCTCATCGGCGGCGCCGAGCCGGTCCGGCTCGCGCGACGGTACGCCGAGCGGATCGGGCACATCCATCTCAAAGACGTGCGCGGCGCGCTGGCCGATCAGGTGCGCGCCGGAGAACTGGACTACAGCGCGGCCGTGCGCCGCGGACTGTATGTGCCGCTTGGCGCCGGCGATGTCGATATCGCGGCACTTGTGCACACCGCGCAGACCGCAGGTTATGGGGGTTGGTACGTGCTGGAGCAGGACGCCGCGCTGCGGCCGGGCGAGTCGGCGCGGCAGGCGAGCGACGATGCCCAGCGCAGCCTGGGCCACCTCGCGGCCATCGCGCCGGCCACGGCGGGAATCTAGTGGAAGCGGCGACAACGATGACAACACCGCGCGACGTGACCGCGAGACGGCGGCGTTCGAGCCGATTGCTGCCGTGGATCTCCACGGCCGTCTTCCTGGCCGCGTGCAGCGGTCCCGGCGCCGACGCGCCCGCGCCCGCACAGACGCCGATCGCGGCCGGGACGGTGGAATCCGTCGCGGTGGTCACCCACGGCAGCCCCGGCGACGCGTTCTGGAACGTCGTCGAGAACGGCGCGCACAACGCGGGCAAGGATCTCGGCATCCGGGTGCAGTACAACGCCTCCGGCGATCCCGCGCAGCAGGCGAAGCTGATCGACAACGCGGTGGCGCAGGGCGTCGACGGGCTCGTCGTCTCGATGGCCAACCCGGAGGCGCTGCGGCCGTCGGTGGAAAAGGCCGTCGCAGCGGGCATTCCGGTGGTGACCATCAATTCCGGCGAGTCCGAGAGCGCGAAGTTCGGCGCGTTCGCCCATGTGGGACAGAGCGAATCGCTGGCAGGAGAGGCCGCGGGCAGGCGCCTCGCCGAGGCGCGACGCACCAAGATGCTGTGCGTCATCCACGAGGCGGGCAATATCGGCGCGAATCAACGCTGCGCGGGCGCGACCAAGGCGTTCGGCAACGCGACCACGTTGCAGGTGGACATCAACAATCCCACCGACGCGCAATCGAGGATCAAAGGCGCGCTGGAGGCCGATCGATCCATCGACGCGGTACTGACGTTGAACTCGCAGGTCGCCGCGCGAGCGGTGGACGCGGTGCGGGAGGCCGGGTCGGCCGCGACTGTCGCCACCTTCGACCTGAATTCCGATGTGGTGGAGGCCATCCGGGAGGGAAAGCTGCTGTTCGCGGTCGATCAGCAGCAGTACCAGCAAGGCTATCTGCCGATCGTGCTGCTGAAGCTCTATCGGACGAACCTGAACACCGTCGGAGGCGGCGCGCCGGTGCAGACCGGTCCCGGCTTCGTCGACAAGAGCAATGTGGATGCCGTCGCCGCGCTCGTCGCGCAGGGCACGCGCTGAGGGGGATGACATGATCGCTGCCACGACGACGACCGACCCGGTGCGAGATGCGGGCCGCGCACCGCTGCAACGCTTGGCGATGCGTCCGGAGATCGGCGCGGCGCTGGGCGCGCTGCTGGTGTTCGTGTTCTTTTCCGTGGTCACCGACCGTTTCCTGAGCCCGCTCGGTGTCGCGACCTGGTTGGACGACGCCTCCACGCTGGGCATCATGGCGGTGGCCGTGGCGCTGCTGATGATCGGCGGCGAGTTCGACCTGTCGGCGGGCGTGATGACCGCGTCCACGGCGCTGGTCACCGCGCTGCTGGCGGTGCACGCCGGCTGGAACGTGTGGTTCGCGCTGCTCGCTTCGCTGGTGTTCGCGCTGGTCGTCGGCGCGTTCAACGGCTGGGTGGTGATGCGGACCGGGCTGCCCAGCTTCATCGTCACACTGGGCAGCTTCCTCGCCCTCCAGGGCCTGAACCTCGGTGTGACGCGACTGGTCACCGACACGGTGCAGGTGTCGGGCGTGCGGGGCGCGGACGGCTACCAGTCGGCGGGCTGGGTATTCGCCTCGACGCTCGACATCGGGGACGCGCACCTGCAGGCGTCGGTGGTCTGGTGGGTCGTGCTCACCGCGATCGCGGCGATCGTTCTGGTCCGCACCAGGTTCGGCAACTGGATCTTCGCCGTCGGCGGCGCGCTGCCCAGCGCCCGCGCGGTGGGGGTGCCCGTGGATCGCACCAAGATCCTGCTGTTCATGGGCACCGCGTTCGCCGCGTGGGTGGTCGGCTCCTGCAACATCCTGCGTTTCGCCGGCGTGCAGGCCAACCAGGGCGTCGGGCTGGAACTGCACTACATCATCGCCGCCGTGGTGGGCGGGTGCCTGCTCACCGGTGGCTTCGGCTCGGCGGTCGGGGCCGCCATCGGCGCGCTGATCTTCGGCATGGCGCGCCAAGGCATCGTCTTCGCCCGCTGGGACAGCGACTGGTTCATGCTGTTCCTCGGCGTGCTGCTGCTGGCGGCGGTGCTGGTCAACAACCGATTCCAGAAACGAGCCGAAAGGGTGCGCCGATGACTGCCCTCATCGAGGCCGTCGGCCTCGGCAAGAGCTACGGCGGCGTCGTCGCCCTACGCGAGGTGTCGACGGTGGTGAACGCGGGCGAGGTGACCTGTGTGCTCGGCGACAACGGCGCGGGCAAATCCACGCTGATCAAGATCCTCGCCGGGGTGCATCAGCACGACCGGGGCGAACTGCGCGTCGAGGGCGAAGCGGTGCGGTTCGCCTCGCCGCGGGCGGCGTTGGATCGCGGCATCGCGACGGTGTACCAGGATCTCGCGGTGGTGCCGCTGATGAGTGTGTGGCGCAACTTCGTGCTCGGCTCCGAGCCGACGTTCGGATTCGGCCCGTTCCGGCTGCTGGACCGCAAGAAGGGCGGCGCGATCGCCCGAACCGCGTTGACGGACATGGGCATCGAGATCCGCGACATGGAACAGCCGGTCGGCACCTTGTCCGGTGGGCAGCGTCAGTGCATCGCCATCGCGCGGGCGGTGCACTACGGCGCGAAGGTGCTGATCCTCGATGAGCCGACCGCGGCGCTGGGCGTGAAACAGGCCGGGGTGGTGTTGCAGTACGTCGTGCGGGCGCGCGAACGCGGGCTCGGCGTCGTGCTCATCACCCACAACCCGCACCACGCCTATCCGGTCGGCGACCGCTTCCTGCTTTTGCAGCGCGGCGCGACGCTCGGCTCATACGAGAAATCCGAGATCGACCTGCCCGAGTTGACCCGCCAGATGGCGGGCGGGGCGGAGCTGGAGGCGTTGCAGCACGAACTGCAGCGTGTGGTGACGCCGTGAACGCACAGACCGAGCTGGAGGCGTTGACCATCGGCCGCGTCGGGGTGGACCTCTATCCCGAACAAAGCGGGGTGGCATTGGCGCAGGTGCGCAGTTTCGCGAAGTTCCTGGGCGGCACCGCGACCAACGTCGCCGTCGCGGCTGCCCGGCTCGGCCGGCGTGCGGCGGTGCTGACCAAGGTGGGTCCCGACGGCTTCGGCGAGTTCGTGCGCACGGCGCTCGAGGACTTCGGCGTCTCGTCCCGTTACGTGACGACCGCGCCGGATCTGCAGACACCCGTCGTGTTCTGTGAACTCACGCCGCCGTCCGATCCACCGCTGCTGTTCTACCGTTCGCCGATTGCGCCGGATCTGACCATCACTCCGGACGAAGTGCCCTGGGACGTGGTGGATGCCGTGCCGCTGTTGTGGGTCACCGGTACCGGAGTGAGCGCGCAACCAGCACGCGGCACACAGCGGGAGATCTTGCTGCGGCGGGCGCGACGCGGGCATACGGTGCTCGATCTGGACTACCGGCCGATGTTCTGGCCGGATGTCGAAACCGCGCGGGCCGAGATCGGGTGGATGGTCGACCACGTGAACGTGGTGGTCGGCAACCGCGCGGAGGTCGAGGTGGCGGTGGGCACCGCCGACCCGGACACGGCGGCCGATCGACTGCTCGCGCGTGGCGTGCGCTTGGCGGTGATCAAGCAAGGCGGCGAGGGCGTACTGGTGGCCACTGCCGAGGAACGTTGGACGATGCCGCCGTGCCGCGTGGATGTGGTGTGCGGGCTCGGCGCTGGTGACGGTTTCGGCGGCGCGCTGATCCACGGCCTGCTCTCGGACTGGGAACCACGGCGCATCGCGGCTTACGCGAACGCGGCGGGCGCGCTGGTCGCCGCCCGTCTGGCCTGTGCGGACGCGATGCCGACCGGCGCGGAGATCGAGGAACTGCTGTGCGGTTGAGCTGGCGCGATGTCACCGGTCCCGGGCCGAGGACGCAGGAGGCGCGATGACACTGCATCGTCCGGAAGGCACCCTGCGCGATGACGGTGACCCGATCCTGCTGACTCCCGACGACGCCGGATGGACCTACGCCGGGCTACGGGTACTGCGGATTCGCGCGGGCGAGTCACGAACCCTCCGGACGGGTGAGTTCGAGGCGTTCGTCCTGCCGCTGTCCGGAGCGTGCGCGGTGCGCGTGGACGGCGCGACCTTCGCGCTGACCGGCCGGGCCTCGGTCTTCACCCGCGTGACGGATTTCGCCTACGTTCCACGCGACGCCGAGGTGGAACTGGTGGCCGAGGGCGGTGACCTAGAGGTGGCGCTGCCGATGGCCCGCTGCCGGAAGCGGCTCGAGCCGAGGTACGGCCCCGCCGAGGAGGTGCCGGTCGAAGTCCGCGGCGCGGGAAGCGCGACCCGCCAGGTCACCAACTTCGGCGTGCCCGGCGTCTGGGAGCACGCGGACAAGCTCAACGCCTGCGAGTTGCTCACCCCGCACGGCAACTGGTCGTCCTATCCGCCGCACAAGCACGACGAGGCGAGCGATTGCGAGGTCGTCAACGAGGAGATCTACTACTTCCGCATCGCCGGACGCGACGGGGTCACTCCGTCCCGCGAGGGGTTCGGCATGCACCGCACATACACCGACGACGGCATGGTGAACGAGAACGTCGTCGTCCGCGACGGCGACGTCTTCCTGATCCCGCGCGGTTATCACGGCCCGTGCGTCGCGGCGCCCGGCTACCCCATGTACTACCTCAACGTGCTGGCCGGTCCGGCGCCCGAGCGGTCGATGGCGTTCTGCGACGACCCAGCGCACGGTTGGGTGCGGGCGCGCTGGGACGACGAGCCGCTCGACCCGCGCTGTCCGGTTACCTCCCACGAAGGACGGATCGGATGAAGCTGACCACGGCGCAGGCGCTGGTGGCCTGGTCGATCGCCCAGCGCTCCGAGACGCTCGACGGCAGCGAGGTGCCGTTGTTCCCCGCCGTCTTCGCGATCTTCGGCCACGGCAACGTGCTCGGCCTCGGTACCGCGTTGCACGAGCGTCGCGCCGAACTCCCCGTCTGGCGCGGGCACACCGAAGAGGGGATGACGCTGGCCGCCGTCGGCTACGCCAAGGCCACCCACCGGCGTCAGGTCGGCATCGCGACCTCGTCGATCGGTCCAGGCGCACTCAACATGGTGACGGCGGCGGGCGTCGCGCACGCCAATCGCCTCCCGCTGCTACTGCTTCCGGGTGACACCTTCACCGGACGCGCGCCCGACCCGGTGCTGCAGCAGGTCGAGCACTTCGGCGATCCGACGGTCACGGTCAACGACGCGTTCCGCGCGGTGAGCCGCTACTTCGACCGCATCACCCGCCCGGAACAGCTGATCGCCACGTTGCCGCAAGCGGCCAGGGTGCTCACGGATCCGGCCGATGCCGGTCCGGTCGTCCTGGCGCTGCCGCAGGACGTCCAAGCCGAGACCTACGACTTCCCCGACGCGCTCTTCGAGCCGGTGGTGCACCGTCTCACGCGGCCACGTCCCGACCACCGGGCACTTGCCGAGGCAGTCGCCGCACTGCGCGCCGCGCGCCGCCCGCTGCTGATCCTCGGCGGTGGTGTCCGGTATTCGGGCGCTGGACCTACCGTGCTGGACTTCGCGGAGCGCGTCGGCATGCCGATCGTCGAGACCACCGCGGGCCGCACTCTCGTGCCGCACGCGCATCCGCTGTACGCGGGACCGCTCGGCATCACCGGCTCGGCGTCGGCGAACGCGCTGGCGGCCGAAGCCGACCTGGTCCTCGCGGTCGGCACCCGATTGCAGGATTTCACCACCGCGTCCTGGACGATCTTCGCGCCGGACGTTCGCCTGGTCGCGATCAACGTGGCACGCTTCGACGCCGTCAAGCACGGCGCCCTCGCGGTGGTCGGCGACGCCGAGGCCACCGTGGGCGAGCTGGCCGGGCAGACGGGGGAGTGGCGAGTCGACGCCGAGTGGACCGCACGAGCCGCCGAACTGCGCGGCGCCTGGGACGCGCACATCGACCGGTTGCGCGCACCGACCCAGGGCGCGCCGAGCTACGCCCAGGTGGTGGGCGTCGTCAACGACTCGAGCGAACCGGGCGACTATGTGATGACGGCCTCCGGCGGCCTGCCCGGCGAACTCGTCGGCGGCTGGCGGGCGGCAGGCGGCGCGCCGACCATGGACGTGGAATACGGCTTCTCCTGCATGGGCTACGAGCTCGCGGGCGCGTGGGGCGCGGCCATGGCGCGCACCGACGGCGTGGTGACGACCCTGCTCGGGGACGGCTCGTATCTGATGCTGAATTCGGAACTGTTCTCCGCGGCGTTCGCCGGGCACCCATTCGTGGCGGTGGTCTGCGACAACGACGGCTATGCCGTGATCGCGAGGCTGCAAGAAGGGCAGGGCGGCGAACCGTTCAACAACTTCTATGCCGATTGCCGCACCGTGGGCGCGGGATCGCCCCGAGTCGATTTCGCCGCCCATGCCGCCGCTCTGGGGTGCGCCGCTTTCACCGCCACCGACCTCGACGAATTCCGGGACGCCTACCTGCGGGCGCGGGCGACGGCGATCGCCGAGCGGCGTCCCGCCGTGCTGGTCGTGCGGACGCTGCCGTCGGCGTGGACCGATGCCGGCGCGTGGTGGGAGGTAGGCGTGCCGGAGCAGCTGCCGGGCCGCGCCGCCTACGACGAGGCGAAACCGCGCCAGCTGCGCTATTCGCGCTCGTGAACAGAACTTAACGAACGGTGCGCCGGCCGCCCCACGGACCTAAGCTGAAGTCGGGGTCTGACCGTGGTACGCTGAAATGCGTTGCGGCGCAATCTAATTGGTAGCAAGACAGTATCAGTGTCGAGCCGCGTCGCGAATATAGCTCCCTACCGCCCGGGGCGGTGGCTCAGGTCGGTGGGGACATGCTCGCCGGGGAGGGCGGCGAGCGTTATCCGGCGAAAAGTGCGGGTACCCGACGGGTGGGCCCGGCAATGTCGTGCGATCGGGACCCGACCGAGCGTGGGAGGTGACAACCAGCCCGCCCCTGAGCGAGCGTTGCGAGGGTACTCGCGAAGAGCACCCTGGTGAGCGTTAGCTCACAGTTGGGGGCGGGAAACGTGAGTAATTCGTCGGATCATGGCATCGTTGATCTACGAGACCAGGGCATATCGATAACACCTACCTGGCTCGTCTACAGAAAGTATGAAATGGCTCAAGGCATTGTGAAGTGGTTCAACAGCGAGAAGGGCTTCGGCTTCATCGCACAAGACGGTGGGGGGCCCGACGTCTTCGTGCACTACTCGGCTGTGAGCGGCGCGGGTTTCCGGTCCCTCGATGAGGGGCAGCGCGTGGAGTTCGAGATCGGCCAGGGACAGAAGGGTCCGCAGGCCCAGGACGTCCGCGTTCTCTGATCGCGACTTGACTTTCGAAAGGCCCCGCACCGGGATGGTGCGGGGCCTTTCCGTTTGCGTGGAGCGCCGCACGCCTGGTGGCGGGCGAAGGCGGGGGCAGCGCACGGCTGGCTGGTTGTATTCTGCAAGCAGTAGTTGCCGACCGACGGGAGTGCCAGGATGCGGGAGGAGGGACGTTCGGGATGCCCGATCAACGCGACGATCGAGGTGATCGGCGATCGGTGGACGCTGCTCGTGCTGCGTGACGTGATGTTCGGCGATCGGCGGCACTTCCGCGAACTGCTCGCCGGATCGGAAGAGGGCATCGCCTCCAACATCCTGTCCGACCGGCTCAAGCGCCTGGTGGCGGCCGGGCTGCTCAGCCGCGCGGACACCAGGCCCGGCCAGAAGGCCGAATACCGGCTCACCGAACCGGCCATCCAACTGGTGCCGATCATGGCGCAACTCGGCGCGTGGGGTCTGCGGCACCGCCCTACCACCAAACGTCTCCGGGTGCGGGCGGAATTGCTCGAGGCGGGCGGGCCGCCACTGTGGGCGGAGTTCATGGACGAATTGCGCGAGAGTCACCTCGGCATACCGCGCCCGGACCTGGATCGTCCGACCGCCACGCAGCGACTCGTCCAGGCTTACGCCGACGCGGTCGCCGAGGACGGTCGGGCGGCCGTCTCGTAGTCGTCAGCCGGCCAGGGCCTCGGCTCGGAAGAACTCGGCGGTGATCGCACGGGCTCGGGTGAGGTCGCGCCCATTGGACTTGACGAAGAAGTCTGCCGCACAGGCGAATTCGGCGACAATGAACGCCGTTATCGGTGCGGGGACCGCTCCGCTGCCCATTTCGCGGGTCCGCGATTTCAGGTCGGTCAGCTCGGCCACCGCCGCCGACAGATCGGCGGGCAGATCGCACTGCCGTAACAGCGTGGGCAGATGCATCGGCGCCACCGCCGCCGAGGGATGTTCGCGCAGCCAGCGCAGCGCCATCGCGGGGCGCAGCGCGTAGAACACCTTCTTCAGCGATCCCGTGCGCTCGAACAGCGCCCACTGCTTGGCGCCCAGATGCAGATAGTGCCGGCCGACCCGATTGCGGTCGGCGACCTCGTCGGCCAGCGCGCGCAGTCGGTCGCGGAATCGCGGGTCGCCGCGATACACGATCGGCGACATCAGCCACTCGATGAGCACCGCGTTGCCGCCCACCAGCAACCGCAATGCCTTCGCCAGATCCCAGCCGTTCACGTCCAGCAGGCCCGCGAGGGGCGTCTCCACCACGTCGCGGGTGCGCCAAGGGGACAGGTAGGTATCCAGGGCGGCGACATAGACGAACCGGCAGTCGTAGTCCGAATCGGGCGACGGGAATCCCCAGGCGCGGCTACCGCTTTCGATCGCCAACCGGATCGACACCCGGTGCTCCAGCTCGACTCGGGCCAGCTCACGATCGATGGACCCGACCACCGCCGGGTCCATCGAATCCGGAATCGCGCGTAGAGACATGGACGCGATGGTAAGTGCCGGAGCGAGGTGTCGCAGCGGCATTTTCGTCCCTCAGGGCCTGCGCGCGCCGCCGAGCGCGGCGACGAATACGGCCATGATCGCAAGCGCCCCGCCCAGCCACGTGGCGGCGGCAACGCCCAGCGCGTCGGCCGCCAGGCCGCCGCTCAGCGATCCCAACGCGATGGCGGCATTGAAAACACCCGCGAAGAGGGCGGACGCGCCTTCCTTCGCGTGCGGGGACGCGGCGAAGACCCAGCTCTGCGTGCTCACCGAGACGCCGCCGTAGGACACGCCCCACACGATCATCAGCGCGACGGCCCACGGCAGCGAGACGCCCAGCACGGGTAGGGCGATCGCGGCCGCGGCGAGAACCGAGCCGATCGCGATCAAGGTCCTGCGCGGCGCTCGTGCCGCCGCGGCTCCCGCGCCGAAATTACCCGCGACACCGGCGATCCCATAGACCAGCAGCAGCGCGCCGATCGTTTCCGCTTCGACGCCGGTCGCTTCCTCGAGCACGGGCCGCACGTAGGTGTAGGCGGCGAAGTGGCCGGTGACCAGGAACGCGACCACGAGCAGGGCGATCCGCAAGCCCGGCTGCCGTGTCAGCCGCAATACGCCGCGCAACGCCAAGGATTCCGTCGCGGGCAGCCGCGGCAGCAGGACCGCCAGGGCCGCGAGCACCACTACCGCCAGGCAGGCGGCGGCCACGAACGCGATCCGCCAGCCGGCGAGCGCGCCGAGGAACGTTCCCGCCGGAATGCCGAGCACCGAGGCGACCGCGACGCCGGAGAAGACGAGCGAGGTCGCCGCGGTGACCGAGCGCGCGGGCACCAGCCGCGCCGCCAGACTCGCCGCGATCGCCCATACCCCGCCCATGCCGACGCCGACCAGCACCCGTGCCCCGATCAGCACGCCGAAGCTCGGCGCCGCGGCGGCACCGAGATTGCCGAGCGCGAGCACCGCCAGCAAGCCGCACAGCACCACCTTGCGCTCGGCTCGGCGCAGCGCGGCGGTGACCGAGGGCGCCGACAGCGCGGCGACCAGACCCGTGACCGTCAACGCGAGACCGGCGCGGCCTTCGCTCACCCGCAGCGCCGAGCCGATCGGAGTGAGCAGGCCGACCGGCCGCATCTCGGCGGTGACCACCGTGAACGTGCTCGCCGTCACCGCGCCGACGCCGAGCCACCCGCGCAGCACCGAAACCGGCTGCGGCGCATCGACTTGCTGAACCTGTGTCATGTCCTCCAGCCAACGGCTCGTGGCGAGGGGAAACAACGACGAAGGTCTCATAGTTCTATGAGCTGGACTCATCGACCGTGGAAGGGAAGCTGATGGGTGGGCTGGAGGTCCGCGAGCTGGAAGCGTTCCTCGCGCTCGCGGAGGAACTGCATTTCGGACGGGCCGGCGCCCGGCTGTATGTGTCACAGAGCCGGGTGAGCCAGCTGCTGCGTTCCCTGGAGCGGCGCATCGGCGGGCAACTGGTGGAACGGACCAGCCGCACCGTCCGGTTGACGCCGCTCGGCGCGGCCTTCCTCGCCGAACTGCGGCCCGCGTACGCGGCGTTGCGCGCGACGGTCGACGAGGCTCGCGCCGCCGCCCGGGGTGCCCACGGGAGCTTGCGCGTCGGGTTCCAAGGCGCGGGCAACGATCACCTGATGGCCGCGGTCGCGTTGTTCCAGCAGTGGCACCCAGACTGCTCGGCAGAACTGGTCGAGATACCGCTCGCCGATCCGTTCGGTGCGGTGCGGCGCAACGAGGTCGACGCCGCCGTCGTGTTGCTGCCGATGGGCGAGGGTGATCTGGTGCTCGGCTCGGTGTTCGCGGGGCGGCGGCAGACTCTCGCGGTCGCCAGTTCCCATCCGCTCGCGGGCCGGGCCGAGCTGTCGGTGGAGGAACTCGCCGCTGTCGCGTTGATCGGAGTGCGCGCGCCCGCGCCGGAGTACTGGCGCAGGGCCCAAGCGCTCGACGTCACACCGGGCGGGCGAAGGGTGTGCTCCGGGCCGGAGGTCGGCACGTTGGAAGAAGGTCTCGCCGCGG
Source organism: Nocardia sp. NPDC019323 (assembly GCF_044389845.1). NCBI lineage: Bacteria > Bacillati > Actinomycetota > Actinomycetes > Mycobacteriales > Nocardiaceae > Nocardia > Nocardia sp. NPDC019323. The sequence continues at coordinate 1,151,692 of NZ_JBIRYN010000001.1, read as the reverse complement.
TGGCGGCTGGGCGTGGGGCGATGTTGCTGTGCCATCCCACCGCGGAGTCGCACCGCAGACGGCCCGTGCGCTTCGTGCCGGTCACCGGGATCGCCGAGTCCCGCCTCGGGGTGGTGTGGCACCGGTATCGCGAGACCCCGCGGGTACGTGCGTTCTCCCGCGCGGTAGCAGCCACGAAGCCTGCCGAAGATGTGCGATCGGTCACCATCGGGGCGCACTGACGATTGGTCAGCGTGGTGTCGCGCGAATGGGTGAACAGCGCCACCGATGTGGCGTAACAATTTCGTCAGCTGGTCGGTTCAGGTATTGGAAACTTATTTGCTGTCTCTATCGAAGCTGGGTGAAATCGTTCCGTGCCCCCCATTTTTGCGGGCCGCGAAATTCGTCCGCATCGCTCCCTGTGTGCCATCTCGGCGGATCTATTAGCAAAGGAAAATAAGAGGTCCGTTCAGCGTGTTGACCTGGGCAGACGGCGAGATGTGCAGCTCGCGAGCGTCACATGGCGTGCGTGTGGTCACAATCTTTTCATTTTGTGGTCTGCATCACCAATTTATCGAATTCCGTAACTGACGCTGTCCCTGCGCCGACATGCCGCATGTCAGCCAGTTCGACTGGAAAGTTTCGAGGAAGAGGTATTTCCATGATCCCCGTTATCATCGACACCGGTAGCGCTGCCCTGAACGGTCTTTTCGACACCCTCGGCGCCGCGTTGCACGGTCTTGTCGACACCTTGTGGACGGGTTCCTTCGGCGGCCGCTGACCGACGTAACGGTCGAACAGCTCCGACCGGGTCGCACGCCGACCGATGGCGTGACCGAGCGGGCCCCCGCACCCGAGGGTGTGGGGGCCCGCCGCCGAGCGCTGCAACGCCGGAGCTCGGGCTGGCCGTGTGCCGCGACGCGGGGGGACGGGATCAACCGTGCGCCGCGACGGCGGAGATCCGGGTGAGTTCTGCCGCGAGCCGGGCCGGGTGGGTCAGTTGCGGGTAGTGGCCCGCGCCCTCGATCGAAACCCGTTCCCGCGCGGTCGTGCCGGTGACCGGGTCGGCGGAACCGGCGATGATCCGCACCGGCACCTCGACCCTTTCGAGCAAGGTACGCAGCTCTTCGCGCCGCGCGGGGGCACTCGCCTCCTGTAGTGCGGCGACTGTTCGGCTCGCGACGCCGCGCCTGCGCAGGTTCGCCGCCGCGCTCGCGATCGCGTCGCTCTCTGGCACCCCGAGCCGTCGCGCCAGTGCCGCCGCCGAGATCCGGCGCATCGACGCGGTCGCGAGTGGCGAGCGCAGCAGCCGCCCCGACCGCGGCTGCAAGAACGCGGGCGCGACCAGCGCCACGCCGGAAACCTTCTCGGGATGCCGCGCCGCGTACCGCAGCACCGGCCCGCAGCCGAGCGAATGGCCGACCAGAACCGGACGCGAGCGCACCGAAGCGAGCAACGTGGGCAGCGCCGCGTCGCGATCCCCGGGCGCCGAACGGCCGAGGCCGGGCAGGTCAACGACCAGGCTGGGCCCGTCCAGCTCCGCGCGCACCGCGTTCCAGGACTCGCCGTCCAGCGGAAGGCCGTGCAGCAGAACATAAGCCGGACGAACGCGTTCGCCGCTCACCCAGATGCCGTCGGTGAAACCGGCGGTCGGGTCGTCGGCCGCCGCGCCGAATCGCGTGGCCACCAGATGGTCGGCCCAGCCGAGCAGGGTGGCTTCGGTCGGCGGCATGGTGAGCCCGGCGCGGCGCGCCACCTCTTGTGCCGCCGAGGTGTCGTAGCGGTCGTCGGCGATGAAGCTCAGCGTCTCCGGATCGGCGCCGGTCAGGGCGGGTGGAAGCTTCGAGATGACGCCGACCGGGATCGAGAACCGGGGTGCGCGGACGCCGAGGTGATCCGCCAGCAGCCGAATCAGGCCGGGCAGCACGGGAGTCCGCTCGTCGAGCACCGTGTAGGACCGGCCCGCGGTATCGGGCAGCGTGGGCAGGCTGATCAAGAAATCCGTGAAGTAGTCCAGATCCACGATCGGCACAAAGGTGTCGGGCCCGCCGGGGAGCGCAGGAAGTCGCCCGTTCCACAGATCCTCGACGACGCTCGCCAGCCCGATGTATTGGCCGGGGCCGATCACGCTGCTCGGGTTCGCGACGGTCAGCGCGACGCCGAGCTCGGCCGCCCGCCGGCGCAGCAGCGGATCCGATTCGAACTTCGACGCCCCGTACGCGCCGTTCTCGTAGTGCTGTTCCTCGGATTCCTCGACGGTGATCCGATACCCGGTGATGTGCACGACGCGTCGCAGATCGGGCAGGGCGGCGGCCCACTCGAGCACGCGCAGCGCCCCGGTGACGTTCACCGCGTACGCGTCGTCGGCCGCGAGCCCGAAGGCGAAGCGGGCCGCGCAGTTGTACACGTCGCGAACGCCGGACGCATCGAAGTCGGCGGGCAGGCCGAGGTCCGGCGCGGTCACGTCGCAAGGAATGATCTCCAGCCCGCGCTCGTCCACGCCCTGTCTGCTCAACCATCCGGTGAGGCGCTGCTCGCTGCCCGCCCGCAGCGCGGCGGTGACGGAATGCCCCTGCTGGAGCAGGCGGGCGACGGCGTTGCGACCGAGGAACCCGGCGGCTCCGAAAACGATGCTGTCGGACATGTCAATCTCCTTACTAGACCGGTCTACATATTTTGTGGACACGAGAAAGCCATTGGCCGAGCGCCGCGTTCGGGGCTCAGATCATGGCGCGCAGAGTGCGTTCGACGCGTTCCAAGGGCGCACGGCTGCGCTGCGCACGGGCCAGCAGCAGTGCCCCCTCGACCATCGCCAGCACCGCGGCCGCAAGATCGTCCGCGTCGTCGCGGCCATCGGCGCGAAGCCGGATCCGCAGCGCCTGCTCCCACGCCGCGTACGCGGCGGCGCACTCGGCCTGAATGGGGTCGTTCGCCGCCGCCACGTCCAGGGCGACCGTGGCGACCGGGCAGCCCTGTTGCCAGCCGGATGCCTCCAGTCGGTCGCCGAACGCTCGCAGCAGCCTGCTCGCGGCCGCGGCGGCGTCACCCGGCTCGATCGTGTCGATCATCGCCGTGATCTCCTTGCCTGCCTGTGCGATCGCCGCGGCGACCAATTCGTCTTTGCCGCCGGGGAAATGGAAATACAGCGACCCGCGCGGCGCGCCGCTGGCCGCCAGGATCTGGTTCAGTCCCGCGCCGTAGTAGCCGTGCCGCTCCACCAGCGTGCGCGCCGCGTCGACGAGTTTGCCGCGAGTCTCGGTGCCTTTGACGCCCATGCGGTGACTGTAGACCGGTCTTCATATTTTTGCCAGTGCCGGGACTGACGACGGCCGCCTACCAGGTGGTAGCCGGGCCGGAAATCGCGCGCACTAAGCTGGTCGGCGGTAATTGCCGACCACATCCCCAGGAGTACTCCACGTGAGCCAAGCAGGCCGTCCTGTAGTTCTGATCGCCGACAAGCTCGCCCAGTCGACCGTCGACGCGCTCGGTGACGGTGTCGAGGTCCGGTGGGTCGACGGACCGGACCGCCCGGCCCTGCTGGCCGCGGTGCCCGAGGCCGACGCGCTGCTGGTGCGGTCGGCGACCACGGTCGACGCCGAGGTCCTGGAAGCCGGGAAGAACCTGAAGATCGTCGCCCGCGCCGGCGTCGGCCTGGACAACGTCGACGTGCCCGCCGCCACCGAGCGCGGCGTCATGGTCGTGAACGCGCCGACCTCCAACATCCACACCGCCGCCGAGCACGCCGTCACCCTGCTGCTCGCGGCCGCCCGCCAGATCCCCGCGGCCGACGCGACCCTGCGCGAGCGCACCTGGCAGCGCAGCAAGTTCAACGGCGTCGAGATCTTCGACAAGACCGTCGGCGTCATCGGACTCGGCCGTATCGGCCAGCTGTTCGCCGCCCGCCTGGCCGCCTTCGAAACCAAGATCGTCGCCTACGACCCGTACGTGTCGCCCGCGCGCGCCGCGCAGCTGGGTATCGAGCTGCTCACCCTGGACGAGCTGCTCGAGCGCGCCGACCTGATCTCGATCCACCTGCCGAAGACCCCGGAGACCAAGGGCCTGATCGGCAAGGAGGCCATCGCCAAGACCAAGCCGGGCGTGATCATCGTCAACGCCGCCCGCGGTGGCCTGGTCGACGAGGCCGCCCTGGCCGAGGCCATCAAGTCCGGCCACGTGCGCGCCGCGGGCCTGGACGTGTTCGAGACCGAGCCGTGCACCGACAGCCCGCTGTTCGACCTGCCGCAGGTCGTGGTGACCCCGCACCTGGGCGCATCCACCTCCGAGGCTCAGGACCGCGCGGGCACCGACGTCGCCAAGTCGGTGCTGCTGGCGCTGGCCGGTGAGTTCGTGCCCGGCGCGGTGAACGTCACCGGTGGCGCCGTCGGCGAAGAGGTCGCCCCCTGGCTGGACATCGTCCGCAAGCAGGGCGCCCTGCTCGGCGCGCTGTCCAACGAGCTGCCGGTCAGCGTGGAGGTGCAGGTGCGCGGCGAGCTGGCCGCGCAGGAGGTCGGCGTGCTGGAGCTGTCCGCGCTGCGCGGCATCTTCTCCGCGCTGGTCGAGGACCAGGTCACCTTCGTCAACGCGCCCGCGCTGGCCAAGGAGCGGGGTATTACCGCCGAGGTCACCACCGCCACCGAGAGCCCGAGCCACCGCAGCGTCGTCGACCTGCGCGCCGTGTTCGGCGACGGCAGCACCCTGAACGTGGCGGGCACGCTGACCGAGCCGCAGCTGGTGGAGAAGATCGTCAACATCAACGGCCGCAACTACGACATGCGCGCCGAGGGCCTCAACCTGGCCATCCTGAACTACGAGGACCGGCCGGGCGCGCTGGGCAAGATCGGCACCAAGCTCGGCGAGGCCGAGGTCGACATCCTGGCCGCGCAGCTGACCCAGGACATCGACAAGGAAGGCGCCACCGTGGTGTTGCGCGTGGCCCGCGAGGTGCCCGCCGACGTGCAGGCCGCGATCGCCGAGGCCGTGGGCGCGGCCAAGGTCGTCCAGGTCGACCTGTCCTGATCCGATCCGGGGCAACGCGCCCCGGTACCCGCGGAACCGGCGCCGCGCACGAAGCACTCGTGCGCGGCGCCGGTCTCTTCACCCGCGTGCGGAGCCGCGTCGTCCGCGCGCCCGATGCTCGGCGACCCGGCCGCGCCGAGTAGCGTGACGGTGCTGCGGTCACCCGGCCGGAATGTCGCGCGCACGCCGACGGTCGCCTCATGGCCGCACGGTGCGGCGGCCGCGACCGGCAATATCGAACGGAGCATTTGTCATGAAACTTGCTGTCATCCCGGGCGACGGGATCGGGCCCGAGGTCATCGCCGAGGCGCTCAAGGTGCTCGACGCGGTCGTGCCCGGCGTGGAGAAGACCGAGTACGACCTCGGTGCGCGCCGCTACCACGCGACCGGCGAGATCCTGCCGGATTCGGTGCTGCCCGAGCTGAAGCAGCACGACGCGATCCTGCTCGGCGCGATCGGCGATCCGTCGGTGCCCAGTGGCGTGCTCGAACGCGGCCTGTTGCTGCGCACCCGGTTCGCGCTGGACCACCACGTGAACCTGCGGCCGTCCAAGCTGTTCCCCGGCGTGACCAGCCCGCTGGCGGGCAACCCCGACATCGACTTCGTCGTCGTGCGTGAGGGCACCGAGGGCCCCTACACCGGCACCGGCGGCGCGATCCGGGTCGGCACCCCGCACGAGGTGGCGACCGAGGTCAGCACCAACACCCGCTTCGGCATCGAGCGCGTGGTGCGCTACGCCTTCGCCAAGGCGCAGGCCCGGCGCAAGCACCTGACGCTGGTGCACAAGAACAACGTGCTCACCTTCGCCGGCTCGCTCTGGCAGCGCACCGTGGACCAGGTCGCGGCCGAGTTCCCCGAGGTCACAACGGCTTACCAGCACATCGACGCCGCGACCATCCACATGGTCAACGATCCGGGCCGGTTCGACGTGATCGTCACCGACAATCTCTTCGGCGACATCATCACCGATCTGGCCGCCGCCGTGAGCGGTGGCATCGGCCTGGCCGCCAGCGGCAACATCGACGCGTCCGGCGCCAACCCGAGCATGTTCGAGCCGGTGCACGGCAGCGCCCCCGACATCGCGGGCCAGTCCAAGGCCGACCCGACCGCGGCGATCCTGTCGGTCGCCCTGCTGCTGAACCACCTGGGCAACGCGGAGGCAGCCGCGCGCATCGAGTCGGCGGTCGCGAAGGACCTCGAGTCGCGTTCCGGCGCGGCGTCGACCGTGGAAATCGGCGACCGCATCGCGGCCACGCTCTGACACCGTCACACCGGAAGGTCCCGCTACCACTGGGCAACGGGACCTTCCTGCGTTCGGGCCGGCACCTGATCGTGCTTGCCCTGGATTATGCGGCCTTCGGCGGTGACGGCATCGTTTGCCAGAGGGTTCAGGTAACCCAATCGTTCGACGCGCGAACCTAGTCGGGGTCGCGGGGAACCAGCGGAACCGCCGCGACGGCCGAAACCGCGGCCAGAAGGAAAGCCGCGGGGAAGCCGCTGGCGGTGATGAGCGCGCCGAACACGGGCGGGACCGCGGCCATGGCCAGGTTCTGCCCGGTGTTCTGGATGCCGAGACCCCGGCCGCTCCAGTACGGCCCCGCGATCTCGGCGACCGCGGTGAAGGCCAAGCCGTTGTCGGAGACGGTGATCACGGACGCGGCGATCAGCAGCGGAATGGCCGCCCACCACCAGTGGGTCGACGCGGTCAGCGCCAGCGCGGCCATCGACAGCACCGCGGCGACGGCCACCGTGCGCAGCGGGCCCATCCGGCTGCCGACCCGGTCCGACCACGCGCCCGCGCCGATGCGGCCCAGTGCGCCCAGGATCTGCGTGACGGTCACCAGCGCACCCGCGGCGGCCAGCGACCAGCCGACGTCGCGGTGCAACCACAGCAGCGCGAACGTCCACACGGTGCCCTGCGGGACGACGAGCAGCACCGAGACCAGATGGATGCGCCACAGCGTCGCGTTGTCGCGATAGGGATTGGCGCGCAACGCCGGATCGGCGGCCGCCCGGTCAGGGCGCGGCGGGTCGACGATGCCCGCCAGGCAACCCATGGCCGCCACACCCGCCATGAGCGCGGGAACGAGAATCGCCGCGGGCACGCCGTGGGCGGAGGCGACGGCCGGAATCGCCAGCGCCCCGACGCCGACGCCCAGCGGCTGCGCGGTCTGTCTGATGCCCATCGCCAGCCCGCGCCGCTGCGGCGGGAACCAGCCGACGATCACCCGGCCGCTCGCGCCGTTGGTGCTGGCCGCGCCGACGCCGCCGAGGAACAGCAGCGCGCCCAGGGCGATGTCGTTCGTCGTCGCGGCCGCGGCGCAGCCGGCCGCCAGCATCAGCAGCGGGCCGCCGACCAGCACCTTGCGTTCGCCGATCCGGTCGACCAGATAGCCCCACGCGATCAGGGTGCACACCAGGCCGACGGTGGGCATCGCCACCAGCAGGCCTGCCGTCGCCAGCGGCATGCCTCGGTCGGTCAGCGCGGGCAGCAGGAACGGGACGCCGTGGATGAAAACCGCGCTGGAGGCCTGGGCGAACACGCCGAGACCGAGCATGGACCAGCGCCGAACCTCGTCGATCTGCGTAACGGTCGCCATCGGCCTCACCTCGAAATCTCATTATTTGGGATCAAATTCCCACTTTGTGAACTTCGCTGCTCACGGTACACCCGGTGGGGGCTCGATTCGACGGTTGTGGCTGTCGGACTGCTCACAGGCGCGCCGTCGCCGGACCGGGGCGGAATCCGTACCACCCGGTCGGGCGCGTTCGAGCAGGTGGCGGCGGGTCGATAGACTCCGGGAATGCGTCTAGGTCGAGTTGCCAGTCCCGATGGAGTCGCCTTCGTCAGCATCGAAGGCGACGGAAGCGACAGCGTGGCCAAGGAGATCGCGGAACACCCGTTCGGCACACCGACGTTCACCGGGCGGAGCTGGCCCCTGGCCGACGTGCGGCTGCTCGCGCCGATCCTGGCCAGCAAGGTGGTCTGCATCGGCAAGAACTACGCCGCCCACGCCGCCGAGATGGGCGGTCCCGCCCCCGCCGACCCGGTGATCTTCCTCAAGCCGAACACCGCGATCGTGGGGCCGAACGCCCCGATCATCCTGCCGCCCAGCTCGTCTCAGGTCGATTACGAAGGGGAGTTGGCGATCGTCATCGGCCGTCCCTGCAAGGACGTGCCCGCCGCCCGCGCGCTGGACGTGGTGCTGGGTTACACCGCCGCCAACGACGTCACCGCCCGCGACCAGCAGCGCCACGACGGCCAGTGGACCAGGGGCAAGGGCTACGACACCTTCTGCCCGCTGGGTCCGTGGATCGAAACGTCCTTGGACCCTTCGGATCTGGAGATCGTCACCGAACTCGACGGCGAAGTGCGCCAGCGCAGCCGCACTTCGCTTCTGCTGCACGACATCCCGAAGCTCATCGAGTGGATCACCACCGTGATGACGCTGCTGCCCGGTGACGTCATCCTCACCGGCACTCCCGAGGGCGTCGGCCCGATGCGCGAGGGCCAGCAGGTGTCGGTGACCGTCGAAGGCATCGGCACCCTCACCAATCCCGTTGCCGCCAAACGCTGATCGAAAGAGAGCCATGACTGAAGTACGGGTCCGATTCTGCCCGTCACCGACCGGAACACCGCACGTCGGCCTGATCCGGACGGCGCTGTTCAACTGGGCCTACGCCCGCCACCACGGTGGCACATTCGTCTTTCGAATCGAAGACACCGATGCCGCACGGGATTCCGAGGAATCCTACCTGGCGATTATCGACGCGCTGCGCTGGCTCGGCCTCACTTGGGACGAGGGCCCCGAGGTCGGCGGGCCTTACGCGCCATATCGCCAGTCGCAGCGAAAAGAACTGCACCAGGACGTTGTCCGGCGTTTGCTGGAGGCGGGGGAGGCGTACGAATCGTTCTCCACGCCGGAGGAAGTCGAGGCCCGCCATCGCGCCGCCGGGCGCGATCCCAAGCTCGGTTACGACAACTACGATCGCGACCTGACCCCCGAGCAGATCGAGGCCTACCGGGCCGAGGGCCGCCCCGCCGTGGTCCGGCTGCGGATGCCGGACGAAGACCTGTCCTGGCACGATCTGGTGCGCGGGGAGACCGTCTTCAAGGCGGGCAGCGTCCCGGACTTCGCGCTCACCCGAGGCAACGGCCAGCCGCTGTACACGCTGGTCAACCCGGTCGACGACGCCTTGATGCGGATCACCCACGTGCTGCGCGGCGAGGACCTGCTCTCCTCCACGCCGCGCCAGCTCGCGCTGTACGCCGCGCTGCGCCGGATCGGGGTCGCCGAATTCACTCCCGAGTTCGGTCACCTGCCGTTCGTGATGGGTCAGGGCAACAAGAAGTTGTCCAAGCGTGATCCGGAGTCGAATCTGTTCGCCCATCGCGACCGCGGGTTCATCCCCGAGGGTTTGCTGAATTATCTCGCGCTACTCGGCTGGGGACTGTCCGAGGACCGTGACGTGTTCTCCATGGCGGAGATGGTCGAGGCCTTCGACATTTCGAAAGTGAATTCGAATCCGGCCCGTTTCGATCAGAAGAAGGCGGACGCGCTCAACGCCGAGCACATCCGATTGCTGGCGCCGGGTGATTTCGCCCACCGGCTGCGGGAGTATCTCACCGGACAAGGCCATATCGGCGCCGAAATCGATGAGCGGGTGTTCGCCGCGGCGGCGGAACTCGTGCAGACCAGGATTGTCGTGTTGTCCGACGCTTGGGACCTTCTGCGTTTCTTGTTCGCGCCCGCGGAAGAGTTCGCGATCGACCCCGCCGCCGGAGCCAAGAATCTGGGTCCCGACGCGACCGAGGTATTGCAGGCCGCTATTACCGCGGTGGAGCCGTTGACCGAGTGGACCACCGAGGCGATCGAAGCGGCGCTGAAAAAGGCGCTGATCGATGATCTCGGGCTGAAACCGCGCAAAGCCTTCACCCCGGTCCGGGTCGCGGTCACCGGATCGCATATCAGCCCGCCGCTGTACGAATCCCTGGAACTGCTCGGCCGCGACCTCACCCTGGACCGGCTGCGCGCGGCGGTGGACTGGAAGGAGGCGGCCCAGGCCGGCTCACAAGGCTGAAAATATGGCTTTGACCAGGCGATTTGTAGTTAACCCGTAGCCGTTTGGTACTCTTCTTCTCGGCCCGGAACACGGTCTCGAGTCACCCAGACGCGAGACGGAAAGACCTGGTCATTGGGGTATGGTGTAATTGGCAACACAGCTGATTCTGGTTCAGCCATTCTAGGTTCGAGTCCTGGTACCCCAGCGGAGAGTGTTGTAAGACTTCGGTTCGCGGCCGAAATCACTCAGCACCTGGCGATTTGGTCGCCGGGCCTCGGCCAGATAAGCTAGCCGAGCCTCCTGATCGAAAGATCAACCATGGCGCTCCTCGCGACAGCGAGAAGCAGTCCTGGCCCCGTCGTCTAGCGGCCTAGGACGCCGCCCTCTCAAGGCGGTAGCGCGGGTTCGAATCCCGTCGGGGCTACACGAGTGAAAGGCCCATGCTCATGGAGCATGGGCCTTTCTCGTTTCGCGGTGTCTTGTGGGGGTGCAACCCCCACACCCCGCCCGGAGGGCTTCGCCCCCGGACCCCCGGCGAGGGCTTCGCCCCGCCTGGCGGTGGTCCGGTGCGGTTGTCGGGTGCGGATCTGGGCGTTGCCCGCATGGGAGCGCCCTTCCCGAGTTTGCCTTCGCCGCGCCGGCTAGCGGTCATCGGCTGTACTGGCTGCTGTGTGTTGTATCTCACCCAGGCGCTCCGCTCGGGTGTGTCCCAGGCCGAACGCGCCGACCGCCGGGTGACGCCGGGCGCGGTGGGGCCGACCAGCCCCGCCGCGACGGCGGCGGTGCGGCGCAGCATTCGGGTTGTGCGGATGAGTCGATGTCACCGGCCGCGATCCGGAAGCGTCGGCCCCCTGCCGGGTGTGCCTACCGCCCTCGGTTCCGCTCGCCGACATGAGATGGCCCCCTGAATGACGCGGTCGCGGGGGAGCGGCAGAAGAAAGGCCCTCCAGCGATCTTGCTGGAGGGCCTGCGGGGACTGTGCGGACTATCCGCTCTTGCGCCGGAATTCCCGCTTGTGGCCGACCGCGGACTGCGCCGCGGACGCCTTCGACCGTCCGTCGAGGTGGTCGGCCGCGCGGGCGTTCTGCTGGTTCTTGCGCTCCAGTGCTTCCCGGAACTTGCGCTTCACCTCGTCGGCGCCATGGGACTTACCCGAATCCGCCATCGCTGCTCCTCGTCGTCGCGGCCGCGCGGCGCGTCCTCGCGGGCGGCGCTGCCCGGCCGATTGCTGTCGAACACCCGACGCTAGCCCGTGCGGGTGGTTGTGTCAGTTGGTTTTCGGGCGCGTCGCGCTACCCGAGTACGCTCGGTCAGTCCAGCGGCTGCGCGGTGGTGCCGCCGAGCGGCATCGCCGGGAGTCCGAGTTTGCGGTGATCCCAGCTGCGCGTGCGCTCGGGCACCACGCGCACGGCGACCCGCTTGTGCAGCATGGCCTCCACCATCGGCCGCAGCTCCTCGCTGTAGGGGCCGGTGTAGCGCTCCCACACGCTCACGCCGACGGCGAAGAGTTTCTCGGCGTCCTCGACGATCTCGGCGCGGCCCTCGATCGACACACCTCTGAGCTGGTCGTAGGTGTCGCCCGCCTCGATCATGCAGGTGACCCTGGGATCGCGGCGCAGGTTCACGGCCTTCTGCGATTTGGCCTTGGTCTCGAACCACATCTCGCCGTCGATGAGCGCGTACCACATGGCGGTCAGGTGCGGCGTGCCCTTCGGGCCGATGGTCGCCAGCGTCGCGATACGGCTGCGCCGCAGGAACTCGGTGATCTCGGTGTCGGACATCACGATCTGTGCCCGTTGGTTGACTCCCATGGGCCAACTGTAGAGAGTCCGGACTGAAACGTGTTATAGACGCTTGTGCAGGGCCTCGGCCGCCGCGACCAGATCCGCCGCCCACCGGGCGCCCGGCCTGCGGCCCATCCGATCGATCGGTCCCGACACCGACACCGCCGCGATCACCGTGCCCCCGGCGTCGCGCACCGGCGCCGAGACGCTGGCCACGCCGGCCGCGCGTTCGGCCGCGCTCTGCGCCCACCCGCGCTTGCGCACCTCGGCCAGCGCGCGCTCGCCGAACACCGCGTCGGCCAGGATGGTGCGCTGCAGTTCCGGGTCGGCCCACGCCAGCAGTACTTTGGCCGCCGAGCCCGCGGTCAGCGGCAGCCGCGCCCCGATCGGCACGGTGTCGCGCAGTCCGACGGGAGGTTCCAGCGCCGCGACGCAGACGCGGGCGTTGCCGTCGCGGCAGTACAGCTGGACGCTCTCGCCGGTGATCTCGCGCAACCGGGGAAGAATGGCCGACGCCGCCTCGAGCAGCGGGTCGTTGGCGCTGGTCGCGAGTTCGGCGAGGGCTGGACCCGGCCGCCAGGTGCCGTTGCTGTCGCGCGCGAGCAAGCGGTGCACCTCCAAGCCGACGGCGAGACGGTGTGCGGTGGCGCGGGGCAGGCCGGTGCGCGCGCACAGCTCGTTGAGACCCGAGGGATGCTCGGCTACGGCGTAGAGGACCGCCACTGCTTTGTCGAGGACGCCGATGCCGCTATGCTGTCTCATAGAACGATACTAGCGTCTCGAATGTTGAGAAATCCACCTTCGTGGATCCCTTCTCTCAGCGTTCGGACCAGGCGCAGCTATCCCAAGTTGTGCAACCGTCGCCGCATCGGAGTCCAGATCGCGGAACGGCTGCTTCGTCCGAAAGGTGATCGACAATGGCCGAACCGCGCACGCTGGCCGAGAAGGTATGGGACCAGCATGTCGTCGCTCGCGGGGAGGGCGAGGGTGCCTCGCGCGAACCGGACCTGATCTACATCGACCTGCATCTGGTCCACGAGGTGACCAGCCCGCAGGCCTTCGACGGGCTGCGCGCGGCGGGCAGGGCGGTGCGGCGGCCCGACCTCACGATCGCGACCGAGGACCACAACGTCCCGACGATCGATATCGACAAGCCGATCGCCGACCCGATTTCGCGCACCCAGGTGGAGACGCTGCGGCGCAACTGCGCGGAATTCGGTGTGCGGCTGCACCCGATGGGCGACCTTGACCAGGGCATCGTGCACGTGGTCGGGCCGCAGCTGGGCCTGACCCAGCCGGGCATGACCGTGGTCTGCGGCGACAGCCACACCTCCACGCACGGCGCGTTCGGCGCGCTGGCGATGGGCATCGGCACCTCCGAGGTCGAGCATGTGCTTGCCACCCAGACCCTCTCGCTGCGCCCGTTCAAGACGATGGCGATCACCGTGGACGGCGTCATGCCCCCCGGCGTCACGAGCAAGGACCTGATCCTGGCCGTCATCGCGAAGATCGGCACCGGCGGCGGCCAGGGCTACGTCCTGGAGTACCGCGGCGAGGCCATCAGGGCCATGTCGATGGAGGCCCGAATGACGATCTGCAACATGTCCATCGAAGCGGGCGCGCGGGCCGGCATGATCGCGCCGGACGAGACCACCTACGAATTCCTCAAAGGGCGGCCGCACGCGCCGCAGGGAGCCGACTGGGACGCCGCGGTGGCCGCCTGGGAGGCGCTGAAGACCGACGAGGGCGCCGTTTTCGACGCCGAAGTGCACATCGACGCCTCCGCGCTCACCCCGTTCGTCACCTGGGGCACCAATCCGGGTCAGGGCGCCCCGCTGGGCGAGGCCGTGCCCGATCCCGCCACCATCGCCGACGAGGTGGCCAGGGAGTCGGCGGAGAAAGCTCTGCGTTACATGGACTTGGAGCCGGGTACTCCGCTTCGACAAGTGCCGATCGACACCGTATTCGTCGGCTCCTGCACCAACGGACGCATTGAAGATTTGCGTGCGGTGGCCGGGATTTTGAAGGGACGACATGTCGCCGACGGGGTGCGAATGCTGGTTGTACCGGGGTCGATGCGGGTTCGCGCACAGGCGGAAAAAGAAGGACTCGGGGAGATTTTCACCGCGGCCGGCGCCGAATGGCGGCAAGCGGGCTGTTCAATGTGCCTGGGAATGAATCCGGACCAGCTGGAGCCGGGCCAGCGTTGTGCGTCCACCTCGAACCGCAACTTCGAGGGCAGGCAGGGCAAAGGCGGCCGTACGCACCTGGTTTCTCCCCTCGTGGCGGCCGCGACGGCGGTCCGCGGAACACTGTCGTCGCCTGCGGATCTGGACTGACCGCCCCCGATTCCCTCAATCAAACCCAGGAGATTCGTTATGGAAGCCTTCACTGTGCACAAGGGCATCGGGGTGCCGCTGCGCCGCTCCAATGTCGATACCGATCAGATCATCCCGGCGGTCTACCTCAAGCGGGTGACGCGGACCGGATTCGAGGACGGCTTGTTCGCCGCATGGCGGACCGATCCCGACTTCATTCTGAACATCCCGCCTTACAACAGGGGTAGTGTCTTGGTGGCGGGTCCGGATTTCGGTACCGGATCGTCACGTGAGCACGCTGTTTGGGCGCTGTCGGACTACGGCTTTCGGGTGGTCATCTCATCCCGGTTCGCCGACATCTTCCGCGGCAATGCGGGCAAGGGCGGTCTGGTCGCCGCTCAGATGTCACAGAACGATGTCGAAATGCTCTGGAAGTTGCTCGAGGAACAGCCCGGCTTGGAATTGGTTGTGGACCTCGAGGCGCGCACGGTGACGGCCGCAACCGTCGTGTTGCCGTTCGATATTGATGACTACACCAGGTGGCGTCTGCTGGAGGGATTGGATGACATCGGGCTGACGCTGCGCCGGGAGGACGCGATCGCCCGGTTCGAAAAGGCAAGGCCAACATGGAAACCCACTACCCTGCCAGCACATATTTCGCAGACGTAATCACCCCCGCCGGTTAGCTGGGCAGCCGGAGTTGTGGTAGCTGGACGTGTGCTAAACCACATGAATTTTGGCGTGGCACATAGACTCTTGCCCAAAGTGGGTTTACCGTGGTACCTAGTCGGTCCGACGACGGGCCATTAGTCTGCGGAGGATTCAATGAACAAGGCGGAACTGATCGACGTTCTGACCGAAAAGTTGGGTACGGACAGGCGCACGGCCACCGCGGCAGTCGAGCATGTGGTCGACACCATCGTGCGCGCGGTGCACAAGGGTCAGAGCGTCACCATCACCGGTTTCGGTGTGTTCGAACAGCGTAAGCGTGCGGCTCGCGTCGCACGGAACCCGCGTACCGGCGAAACCGTGAAGGTCAAGCCCACTTCGGTGCCCGCGTTCCGCCCCGGAGCCCAGTTCAAGGCGGTGATCGCGGGTAAGCAGAAACTGGCCGCGACCGGGCCCGCCGTCAAGCGCGGGGTGAATGCGCCGGTGTCGGCGAAGAAGGCGGCGGCCAAGAAGACGGCGGCCAAGAAGACCGCCGCCAAGAAGTCGACGCCGACCAAGGCGCCCGCCAAGACCACGGCCCGCAAGGCCGCTGCCAAGGCCCCGGCGAAGAGCACCGCGCGCAAGACGACCGCTACCAAGACCGCTGCGAAGAAGGCGCCCGCGAAGAAGACCGCGGTCGCGAAGAAGGCTCCGGCCAAGAAGACGGCCACCAAGGCCACGGCGGCCAAGAAGTCCACCACCACCGCCGCCAAGAAGACCACCGCGAAGAAGACCGCGGCCAAGAAGGCCCCGGCTCGCGGCACCCGCTGATCTCGAGCCACCGCCGGATCGGCGCTGAATGCGTGGCCCCACGACTGGGCCCATTCGCCTCAACGTCGAGACGGCCCCGGGAGACACCCGGGGCCGTTTTCGGCTGTCCGCCTACCGAGAACTCACGGCCGTGGCCGCCGCTCGGCGCCCGCCGACCCGCGCGGTGACGCGGAAGGTTCCGGTCTAATCGGACCGCACCACGTAGGCTGACAGCGATCGATCCAGATGGTCGGCGGCCACCAGGCGATGGCCGACGAACGACAGCACCCACACACTGCCCTTGCGATTGCGCGCCGACGGCAGCGCGATCCCGTCGCGTTCGGCCAGCCATCCCAGCAGATCGGGGATCACTTTGCCTTGACTGCAGACCACGCGAATGGCGTTGTCCGACACCAGGGCTCGAAAACGTTCCCGGGCCTGGTCCGGGTTTTCGGCGTACCCGGATTCGGAAAGCAATGGCTCCTCGGTGATTTCGACACCGAGCTTCTCCGCCAGCGGCGCCACGGACTGCACGCAACGCAGCGGGGGAGCCGAGTAGACCTCGGATGCGCCGAACGCCAATAGATTCGACGTGAGGGCCTGCGCCTGCGCCTCGCCGTCGCGGTCGAGCGGACGCTGATCGTCCGGACCGTTGAAGCGGTCCCTGCGGCCCGCTTTGGCATGCCGGACCAACAGCACGGTCTGGGTACGCGCGGGCAGCCGGGTGAAGGCGCGCACCACCTGCCGGTCCATCGGATACGACAGTTGGTCCATCACCCGATCCAGCGGATGCCAGCTGAGCACGTCCACCTCGGAGTTGACCGTGAATTCCCCGCCCACCTGTTCGGCGGCCCAATAGTCGACCCGCTTCAGCTTGCGATGACCGGGGATCGGGTAGGTCACGTGGCCGAGGTAGCGGCCGAGCCTGCTCTCCAGCCCGGTTTCCTCCCTGACCTCGCGGACCGCGGCCAGCACCGGCGTCTCACCAGGGTCGAGCTTGCCCTTCGGCAGCGACCAGTCCTCGTACTTGGGACGGTGGACGAGGGCGATCTCGATCGCACCCGTGGACGACTCACGCCACAGCACCGCTCCCGCGGCGTGGATATTGGCGGTGACGCGGGGATCCCAGAAGGGGCCCCCTTCCTGCTCGAACCCCGTTTTGGCGTTCACTGCTGATCTGGCCTCCGCAGCCGCATCAAGAACTCCTGATGATCTCTGATCTTGTCCCCGTCGCCGGAGGTGCCCGGCGACGCCCGCCACGTGCCGTCCGGTTGCAGCACCCAGCAGCGCGTGGTCGGCGACAGGGCCGAGTCGAAGACCCCGCCGAGTTGTTCGGTCAACCGCGGATCCTTCACCTGCGCCATCACCTCGACCCGGCGATCGAGGTTGCGGTGCATCATGTCGGCGCTGCCGATCCAGTACTGGTCCTGCGCCTGGAAGTGCATGATGCGGGAATGCTCCAGGAACCGGCCGAGGATGGAGCGCACCTCGATGTTCTCGCTCATGCCCGGCACGCCGGGGCGAAGGCCGCAGATGCCGCGCACCACGATCTGCACCGGCACGCCGGCTTGGGAGGCCCGGTACAGCGCATCGATGACCTCTTCGTCGACGATGGCGTTGGCCTTCATCCGGATTCGGGCGTCCTGCCCCTGACCCGCCAGCTCGGTCTCGCGCTGGATGCGCTCGATGATGCCGGAGCGCACGCTGTGCGGGGCGACGAGCAGATTGCGGTAGTTCTCCTTGCGCGAGTAACCGGTCAGCGAATTGAACAGGTCGGTCAGATCGGCGCCGATATCCGGTGCGGCGGTGAGCAATCCGACGTCCTCGTAGAGGCGGGCGGTCTTCGGGTTGTAGTTGCCGGTGCCGATGTGGCAGTAGCGCCGGATGGTGGCGCCCTCGCGGCGGACCACCAGGCAGGTCTTGCAGTGGGTCTTCAGGCCGATGAGGCCGTACACCACGTGCACGCCGGCCTGTTCCAGCGCGCGGGCCCACTTGATATTGGCCTGCTCGTCGAAGCGCGCCTTGATCTCGACCAGGGCCACGACCTGCTTGCCCGCCTCGGCGGCGTCGATGAGCGCGTTGACGATCGGGGAGTCGCCGGAGGTGCGGTAGAGCGTCTGCTTGATGGCGAGCACCTGCGGGTCCGCGGCGGCCTGTTCGATGAATCGCTGCACGCTGGTGGAGAACGAGTCGTACGGATGGTGCACCAGCACATCGCCCTCGCGCAGGGCGGCGAAGACATTGCGCGGCGTCTCACGCTCGCCGAAGGCGGGCGGCGTCGCCGGGACGTACGGGGTGTCCTTCAGGTTCGGCCGGTCGACGCCGTACACCTGCCAGAGGCAGGACAGGTCGAGCAGGCCGGGCACCTGGATGACGTCACCGGGATCGACGTCCAGCTCGCGCAGGAGCAGATCGAGCATGTGCTCGGTCATGTCGTCGGACACTTCCAGTCGCACCGGCGAACCGAACCGCCGCCGCGCCAGTTCCCGCTCCAGCGCTTGCAGCAGGTCCTCGTCGCGATCCTCGTCGACCTCGAAGTCGGCGTTGCGGGTGATCCGGAACGAGTGGTGCTCGACCACGTCCATGCCGGGGAACAGCAGGTCGAGGTGCGCGGCGATGAGCGCTTCCATCGGCAGGAAAGCGGCGATCGGGGAGCCGGATTCGGTGCGGCGCACGCGGACGAACCGATCGACGTTGTCGGGGACCTTGACGCGGGCGAAGTGCTCGCCGCCGGTCGCGGAATCCTTGACCGTGACCGCGAGGTTGAGGCTCAGACCGCTGATGTAGGGGAAGGGGTGCGCGGGGTCGACCGCGAGCGGGGTGAGGACCGGGAAGACCTGATCCTGGAAGTAGCCGGACAGGCGCAGGCGTTCGTCCTCGTCCAGATCGCTCCAGTCGATGATCGCGATGCCCTCCGCGGTCAGCGCGGGCAGCACGCTGTCGAGGAAGACGCGGGCATGCCGCACCGCGATCTCCTGGGTGCGCGTGGCGATCAATTCCAACTGCTCGCCGGGGGAGCGGCCGTCGGCCGAGCGCACCAGCAGGCCGGTCTCGGCACGGCGTTTCAACCCGGCCACCCGCACCATGTAGAACTCGTCGAGATTCGACGCGAAGATCGCCAGAAACTTCGCACGCTCCAGCAACGGCAGCGACTCGTCCTCGGCGAGGGCGAGCACGCGGGCGTTGAAGTCGAGCCAGCTCAATTCGCGATTGAGGTAGCGATCGCGGGGCAACCGCACCGCCGACGAGTCGGCCGACAGGGGTGTCGCCGCTGGGGGTGGCGTGGGAAGCAACGGCTGCTGCTTGACGGTTTCCGTATCGCTCACGCCAACGATCATCCCCTACCGGAGAGGTCATGTGCATCCCGCGACCGGGATCGTCATGTGTCTCACGCCACCATGGCGACCGGCTAGCACACGTGCGGAACGGGTTCGTGAACGCCGCCCGGCCAGCCGATGTCGTGCAGGACAGCACGCGTCGCGTTTCCGGCCCCGAGGGCCACCGCGCGGTCGAGGTCGGCGGGGGTGTCGACGTCCAGGCGCAGGCCCGGCCAGTCCCCGGCGAGATCGACCGCGCCCGCGTCGATATGGCTGCGTGCCGAGCCAGGGCCGAAACGGGGATCGAGCGCGGCGACCGGGTCGCGGACCACCAGCGCGGCGGTGCCGCTGCCCTCGTGATCGATCACGATCGAGCGCAGTCCGCGCGGGGCGGCGGCGAGCATGTCCGACAGTTCTTCCGGGCGCAGCGCGGGCAGATCGGCTTGCAACGCGAGCAGATCGATCGGGCCGTGCGCGCCGCGCAGCGCGGCGGCGGTGGCGGCGAGCGCGGTGTTGAGCCCGTCGGCGTGCTGCTGACGCGGTTCCGGGTGGACTTCGGCGCCGAGCGTGCGGGCCAGATCGGCGACGGCGGGGTCGGGCGTGACCACGGTGACCGACACGACCTCGCCGACCGCGGCGGTGGCGGTCACGGTGTCGGCGAGCATCGCCAGCACCAGCCGGGCCCGGTGCTCCGGGCGCAGCCGGTCGGCCAGTCGGCTCTTGGCCCGATCGAGGCTCTTGACCGCGATCACGGCATGCACGGCGTGCGGGCGCATGCGGGCAATCCTTCCATGGCATATTGGGCTGATGACGAGGGCGGCTGTGCTGGGCGCGGGATCGTGGGGCACCGCGTTCGCGAAGGTGTTGGCGGAGGCGGGAACCGAGGTCACGATCTGGGCCAGGCGGCCGGAGGTCGCCGCGACGCTGGCCTCCGAACATCGCAATCCCGATTACCTGTCGGATATTCCGCTGCCGCCGGTCGCGGCCACCCACGACCCGGCGGTGGCGCTGGAGGGAGCCGACATCGTCGTGCTGGCGGTGCCGTCGCAATCGCTGCGGGCCAACCTCGCGGAATGGAAGGGATTGATCCCCGGCGACGCCACGCTGCTGAGCCTGGCGAAAGGCATCGAGACCGGCACGCTGCTGCGGATGAGCGAGGTGATCGCGGAGGTCAGCGGCGCGGATGCGAGCCGGATCGCGGTGCTGTCCGGGCCGAACCTGGCGCGCGAGATCGCGGTGGGCCAGCCCGCCGCGACCGTGGTCGCCTGCTCGGACAACGAGCGCGCGGTCGCGGTGCAGCACGCCTGCGCGACCGGATACTTCCGGCCCTATACCAACACCGATGTGGTCGGCTGCGAAATCGGCGGCGCCTGCAAGAACGTCATCGCGCTCGCCTGCGGTATCGCGTCGGGGATGGGTCTGGGCGACAACTCGATCGCCAGCCTGATCACCCGAGGGCTGGCGGAGATCATCCGGCTCGGGGTGGCCCTCGGCGCGGAGCCGGTGACGCTCGCGGGCCTGGCCGGAGTCGGCGATCTGGTCGCCACCTGCACTTCCCCGTTGTCGCGCAACCGGTCGTTCGGTCATGTGCTCGGCGCGGGCGGTTCCATGGACGCCGCCCAGTCGGCGACTCATGGCCAAGTCGCCGAGGGTGTGAAGTCCTGCACATCGGTGCGCGCGCTGGCCGAGCGGCACGGTGTCGAGATGCCGCTGACCACCGCGGTGCATCAGGTCTGTCACGAAGGGCTCTCCGTGCGCGAAGCCGTCGGCAACCTGCTCGGGCGGCGGATGAAGCCGGAGTGATCCCGGCTCGCCGTGGCGGGAGTGTCCGGGACGGTCAGCGGTGGGATCGCGTTCCGAAACGGGTACGGTTCGGGGCATGACGAACCGGATCAGGGTGGCTGTGGTGTTCGGCGGGCGCAGCAACGAGCACGCCGTGTCCTGCGTATCGGCCGGCAGCGTGCTGCGCCACCTGGATCAGGAGAAGTACGAGGTCGTGCCGATCGGCATCACCGCGGAGGGTCGCTGGGTGCTGGGCGGTTCGGACGTGGCCGCGCTCGGCATCCACGATCGCGCCCTGCCCTCGGTGGACGCCACCGGCACGGCACTGACCCTGGCCGCGGACCCCACCCGCTCGGGGGCGCTGATCGCGCTGGACGATCCCGGCGCGGCGCTCGGTTCGGTCGACGTGGTGTTCCCGATCCTGCACGGACCGTTCGGTGAGGACGGCACCTTGCAAGGAATGCTGGAACTCGCCGGAATCCCCTATGTCGGCCCCGGCGTACTGGCCAGCGCGGCGGGCATGGACAAGGAATTCACCAAGAAACTGCTCGCGGCGGAGGGGCTGCCGGTCGGCACCCAGGTGGTGTTGCGGCCCGGCGACGCGACGGTCGGCGAGGAGGACCGGCAGCGCTTGGGCCTGCCCGTGTTCGTCAAACCGGCGCGCGGCGGATCCTCGATCGGCATCACCCGCGTCACCGACTGGAACGAGCTGGACGCGGCCATCGCCGCCGCACGCGCGCACGACCCGAAGGTGATCGTCGAAGCGGGGATCGTCGGACGCGAGGTGGAGTGCGGGGTGCTGGAATTCCCGGACGGCCGGGTCGAGGCGAGCGTGGTCGCGGAGATCCGGATGCCGGAGACCGGCGTCACCACCGACGGCCCCGGGTTCTACGACTTCGACACCAAGTACCTCGACGACGTCTGCGAATTCGACGTCCCCGCGAAACTGGACGACGAGGTGTCCGACCGGATCCGGGAATTGGCCGTGCGCGCGTTCCGGGCCCTCGACTGCCAGGGCTTGGCGCGGGTGGATTTCTTCGTCACCGAGCAAGGGCCGGTGATCAACGAGATCAACACGATGCCGGGATTCACCGCGATCTCCATGTACCCGCGCATGTGGGAGGCCACCGGCATCGATTACGCCGCGCTCGTCTCCACGCTCATCGAAACCGCGCTCGTCCGCGGCACCGGTCTGCGCTAGGGCGCGGCGGCGCGGTAGCGATCCGGCGAGCAATCACCGGGTGCCCGGCCAGTTATCGGCGATACGTGGAATCGGGCGGGACCGCGCGGAGTCCTCGGGAGATCAGTACGAGCTCCCGCAGCGCATCGGACATCTTTCGTCGGCTGCGACCCGGGGCCCGACGGTTGCTGAAGAATCGCCACTCGAAATCTCCGGATGATCGGGCGGACGCGGGGAACGCGATCCCGCGCGCGACGTCCGCGGCATGCTCGACATCCACGCCGGGACCGGGCAGCGAGCGCTGCGCGAGGCGCGTCAGTTGGGCAGCGGTCCCGGGTCGATCGGCTGGAGCGGAAGGTTGGCGGTGATGGTGTCGGAGACTTCTTGCAGCGGGGTCGGACCCGATCCGTCGGGGACGGTGAGCGCGACGTAGGTCCCCCGGTCGACGGCGAACCACGTGCTCGCTTCGGCGGCCTGGTCGCGGACCTCGAACCACTGCACGCCGTTCACGACCTGCAGCGGCGAAGCGCGGTTGAACTCCAGCGGGCGATCCAGCCCGCAGCGCAGCACGATCGGGTCGCCGCCTTCGGCGCGCTGCCACGCGCGGGTGGCCGGTGGAGCGGGTTCGACCAGGGTCGATTTCGTGAACTCGCCCAGGTCCGCAGGCAGGGCGGGCAGCAGGGCGGCGCAGGCCGGGCCCTCCGCCGCCGGAGCAGGGACGGGGCCGAGCACCAGCGGTTCCCGCTCGACGGGCGCCCGGCGCGCGAGCACGGCGGCCACGAGCACCGCGACGACCAGCACGACCGGAAGCGCCACCGCCGTGGCGATGAGCGCGGGCGGGTACTGGTGTGCCCGGGCCGGCGCGGGTTCGCTGTCCGGCTCGGCGACGCCGGCTTTCTCGCCGTCCGAGCTCTTCGCGGCGGAGGCCGCAGCGGTCTGCGTGTCATCGTCCGCGCCGCTCGAGGACGAGGACTCCCTCGGGGCGTTCCCCGGGTCCGTCGCATCGGTGTGTTCGTGCCCGGGCTCCGCCGAATCACGGTCCGACGAATCCGCCGCCATGCTCACCGATCCTTTCTTCCTCGCGCGTCGGCGCTGGTCGCCGCCCCCGCCGCAGGGCGAGGGGCCGGGTGGTACTCGAGTGCCTCCGAAAGGGTACCGTCGGGCTCGTTCCAGCAAGCAGCGCGCCGGAAAGGATCGGTCATCAGCGCCAGCAGGGCCCCGAGGACAGTGCGTGAACTGGGTGAGTTCGCGCTGATCGAGCGCATCAACGCGGGCCGCGTGCAGGCGCCGGGTGTCCTGCTCGGCCCCGGCGACGACGCGGCGCTGGTCGCGGCGCCGGACGGCCGGTTCGTGGTCACCACCGACATGCTCGTGCAGGACCGGCACTTCCGGCTGGACTGGTCCGGTCCCGAGGACGTCGGCCGCAAGGCGATCGCGCAGAACGCCGCCGACGTGGTGGCCATGGGGGCGACGCCGACCGCGTTCGTCGTAGCGCTCGGCTGCCCGGCCGACACCCCGCTCGAGGTGATCGACGGCCTCGCCGACGGCATGTGGGCCGAAGCCGCAAGGGCGGGGGCGTCCATCGCGGGCGGCGACCTGGTTCGCAGCCGCGAACTGGTCGTCTCCGTCACCGCCTTCGGCGATCCCGGCCGCGGCGCGCCGGTCACCCGGGCGGGAGCGCGCGTGGGCGATGTCGTCGCGGTGGCGGGCCGCCTCGGCTGGTCGGCCGCTGGACTGGCCGCCTTCACCGCCGGAGCGACCGGACCCGAAGTCGCGGAAGCCCTTGCGGCGCATCGTGTTCCGCAACCGCCGTACGCGCTAGTGCTGGACGCGCTGGGACGCGGGCGACAGGGAGGAAAGAAACTTTCTATAGCGCAGCGCATTTCGCCTGCCGAGACCGATGCCCCCGATATCGGCCTGCACGCGCTGACCGATGTGTCCGACGGGCTGCTCGCGGATCTGGGTCACATCGCGTCGTCCTCGGGTGTCGCCATCGACCTGGATTCGGCCGCCCTGCGCGACCCGGCGCTGGAATCCGTCGCGGCCCTGCTGGAAGCCGATGCAGCGCAATGGATCCTGACCGGCGGCGAGGACCATGCCTTCGCGGGCGTCTGGGCGCCGGGCCGCGCGCTACCGCCCGGATGGGTCGCGATCGGGCGGGTTGTGGCCGGTCGCGGGCTCACCGTCGACGGTGTGGCGCAGACCGGCGACGGCGGGTGGGAATCGTTCCGTGGGGCGGACTCGTCATCCGGCGACCGGCCACGCTAAGTTGTGCGGTCATGGGCGCGAAACCACTGTCGGAAATCATGGATCCGGGATGGGCGAAGGCACTCGAGCCGGTGGCGGATCGGATTGCCGCCATGGGCGAATTCCTTCGTGCCGAGAACGCCGCCGGCCGTGGCTACCTGCCCTCGGGTGACAACGTCCTTCGGGCCTTCCAGCGTCCGTTCGACGCGGTGCGCGTGCTCGTCGTCGGCCAGGATCCGTATCCCACGCCGGGCCACCCGATGGGACTGAGTTTCTCCGTCGCGCCGGACGTTTCGCCGATCCCGCGCAGCCTGGCCAACATCTTCGCCGAATACAGCAAGGATCTCGGTCACCCGACGCCGTCCTGCGGCGATCTGAGCCCGTGGTCGGATCAGGGAGTCCTGATGCTGAACCGCGTGCTCACCGTGTCGCCCGGCAAGCCGGCCTCACATCGCGGCAAGGGGTGGGAGGCGGTCACCGAGCAGGCGATCCGCGCCTTGGTCGCCAGGGACGAGCCGTTGGTCGCGATCCTGTGGGGCCGCGACGCGGCGACGCTCAAACCGCTGCTGACCGAAGCCGAGGTGCCCTACATCGAGTCCGCGCATCCGTCGCCGCTGTCGGCGTCTCGTGGATTCTTCGGTTCCCGCCCCTTCTCGCGAGTGAACGAATTGCTCGACGAACTGGGGGCCGAACCGGTTGACTGGCGCCTGCCCTGAATCGGGCGTCTGTGTGTGATCGACCGAGTTAACGAGTGAGGAGCTGTTCCATGCACAACACCACCGTCCGCGGCGCGCTGCGCGGCACGACCGCGACCCTGGCCTTCTGCGCCGCTCTCAGCAGCGGCGCCGCCGTCGCGAGTGCGGCCCCGCTGCGGCTGGAGCCCGCTACGGAGACCACCACGGCTCCGGTCGCCGAGGAATACACCTCGACCGGCTCCTCCACCATCTCCGCGTCGGTGAACGCCAAGATCGCGTGCCTGTTCTTCGCGGGCAATCTCGCCTGCTGAACCCTCGAAACGCCGGGTTCGCGCCAGCGCGGCCCGGCGTTGTGCGATCCTACGGATCGTGAGTAATGCGAACTATCTTCTCGAACCGTCCCGGCTCCGGCTGCGCGGTTCGGGCGGAATCGAGCTGGCCGCCGATCAGTTCGGCCCGGTCGACGGCCCGCTCGTCGTCTTCTTGCACGGTGGCGGGCAAACCCGCCATTCGTGGAAGAAGACCGGCGCCCGGCTCGGCGCGTCGGGGATGCGGGTCGTCACGGTCGACGCCCGCGGCCACGGCGACAGCGAGTGGGCGCCGGATCGCGACTACCGGCGCCAGACCATGGTCGACGACCTGCTGCTGGTACTGGAACAGCTGGGCGAGCCCGCGGTGGTCGTCGGGGCCAGCATGGGGGGAATCACCGGTCTGCTCGCCACCGCGCGGCCCGGCGGAGAGGCGATCACCGCGCTGGTGCTCGTCGACATCGTGACCCGGCCCGAGCCGGAAGGGGTGGCCCGAGTGATCGACTTCCTCGGCAAGCATCGCGACGGCTTCGACAGTCTCGAACAAGCCGCCGACGCGGTCGCCGAGTACCTGCCGCACCGCCCGCGCCCGAAGAGCCCCGAGGGACTGCTGCGCAATCTGCGCGAGCGCGACGGTCGCTGGTACTGGCACTGGGATCCGGACATGCTCAGCGACCGGGTCGAGGATCCGTCCGCGATGATCGAGCCGATGGAGGACGCGGCGCGGGCGCTGCGCATCCCGGTGCTGCTGGTGCGCGGCATGCGCTCGGACGTGGTGAGCGCCGAGGGAGCCGAAGCCTTCCAACGGCTCGTGCCGCACGCTCAACTGGTGGAGATCGGCGGCGCCGCGCACACCGCGGCCGGTGACGACAACGACTCGTTCACCGACGCGGTGGCGAAATTCGTGCTCTCGACCCGGGAGTGACGCCCGATCAGGCGAGCCCGGCGTAGTCCGGTTTGCGCTTCGCGACGAACGCGTCGACACCTTCGCGTCCGGCGGCGGAGCCCGCGGCCGCTGCGATCCCGTCGCGCTCGCTGTCGAGCTGATCGCTCAAAGTCGCCGTGTCCGACTGCCGCAACAGCGACTTGATGCTCGCGTGGGTGGATCGCGGCCCGGCGGCCAGGGTCCGCGCGAGGCGCTGCGCCTCCTCGGCGATCTCGGCGTCGGGAACCAGCCTGCTCAGCACGCCGAGGCGCACCGCGTCGCCGGCGTCGAGGACGGCGTCGGTGAGCAGGATCTCGCGCGCCCGCGCCCGCCCCACGATGCGCGGCAGCGTCCAGGACATGCCGCCGTCGGGGCTCAGGCCGATGCCGGGATAGGCCGGACGCAGTTTGGTGCCGGGTCCGCCGAGGGCTATGTCGGCCAGGCAGACCAGGCTCATCCCCGCGCCCGCCGCCCAACCCTGCACCGCGGCCACCACCGGAACCGTCGTAGCGTCCAGCGCGCGCACGAATTCGTGCAGGTCGGTGGCGAGACCGTGGATGTGCGCCGAGCGGTCCTGCGCCGCGGCGAAACCGCGCACGTCGCCACCCGCGCAGAAGTTCGCGCCCACGCCGCGCAGCAATACCGCGCCCACCTCGGAGCCGAGCGAGCGCAGTGCGGCGGTGCCCGCGTTGATGCCGGCGAAGTCCATGGATGTGCCGTTGGCGGAAGTGGCGATGGTGATCTGGAGGACGCCGTCGACGGTCGTCACGTACCCGGCTTGCTCGCTGGTGGTCATGTTCTGCACCTTAATCGGCGCGTCCGGGCGCGAGCCCTCGGTGGTCCGCGGCATCCGGGCGCGGGAGAGACACGAACTCTATGGCCGAATTATGTCGCCTAGGGGCTGTCCTCTGCGGAGTCGGCGTGCATCGTGGGCGTGCGCACCATGCGCACCTCGATCGCGGCGGTGAATGCCTCGACCTTGCGCGTGCCGTCGAGCACGAAACCGTGCCGCCGGTAGAACGCCTGGGCGCGCGCGTTCTGCTCGAACACCCACAGCGAGCACGGAGCGGCCGGATCGAGCGCGGCGCGAATCAGCTCGTCGGCGACTCCGCTGCCGTGCCAGGAGGAACGCACGTACAGGGCGTGCAGCTCGAGCGGGGTCACCGCGTCCGCGTCGCCGGGCGGGCCCGCGCTGGAGAATCCGATCACCACGTCGTCGACGATCGCGACCTGCGTGCGGCCCGGATAGCGCGCCCGGTCGCGCTCCCACTGCTCGGCTCGCCGCCCGATGTCGAAGGCGTCGAGCACGTGCGCGGGCACCAGCCCCCGGTACGCCTCGCGCCAGCAGGCGATGTGGCATTCGGCGAGGCTGTGGACGTGCTCGGCGCTGAGCGGCTGGACCCGCCACGGACGCTCGGTCACCGCGGCCATGCGCGGCCCGCACTCATGACGACGCCCCGGACCACCCGATAAGGGTGCCGGGGCGTGTGCCGGCGGTGCCGGTCAGCCGGAGGGCGGATCAGCCGCGGGCGACCTTGCCCGCCTTCAGGCAGGAGGTGCACACGTTCATGCGCCGGGTGTTGCCCGGGGCGACCTGCGCGCGCACGGTCTGGATGTTCGGGTTCCAACGACGGTTGGTGCGCCGGTGCGAGTGCGAGACCGACTTCCCGAAGCCGGGGCCCTTGGCGCAGACGTCGCAGACGGCAGCCATAGTCGCGAACTCCTTCATGTCAATGGTGGGGACCGCCGCCTTCGCGGTGCGGCGCGTCCTCGTGCAATGTCGAGTGTGTGCCCTGCCGGCGGAGAGCCGGCCAGCGCTGACCGGTGACGGCCGCGCGAGGCAACCCTGCAAGGGTAGCTGTGCCGCCTTCGATCCACCAAACCGGTCCCCGCGAACGAGTGCCGGATCGGTCGCCGGGCATATCCATTCTAATGACGCGGTCTTGCCGGTCGCCTGTCGGGACCGCCCGCTAACCTGGCGGGCGGTGGTGGCGCGTGGGTGGCGGAAGGGAGTGAGGTGACGGTGTCCGCAGCGCGAGACGTGATGGACGGCACGGCATTGCTGCGCTGGGGCCGCACCTGTCTCGCCGGCCTGGAGCAGCGGCGTGACGAGATCAACGCGCTCAACGTCTTCCCGGTGCCGGACGCCGACACCGGCACCAATCTGCTCGCCACCATGCGCGCCGCGGTGGAGGCGGGCGAGGGGGCCGCGCGGGCGAACGGGAGCGCGAGCGCCGTCGCCGTCGCGATGGCGCACGGCGCGACGGTCGGCGCCCGCGGCAATTCCGGCATCATCCTGTCCCAGGTGCTGCGCGGCGTCGCCGACACGGTGCACCGCGGTCCGTTCACGGCCGACAACCTGCGCGCCGCGCTGGCCAGGGCCTCGGAACTGGTCCGCGAGGCGCTGAGCGTGCCGATCGAGGGCACGATCCTCACCGTGCTGGACTGCGCGACCGCCGCGGCCGCCGGATGCCCCGACCAGGAATTGGCCGACGTGGCGCTCGCGGCGGCCGACGGCGCGGCCAAAGCGCTCGGTGACACGCCGTTCCAATTGGGTGTGCTGCGCCGGGCCGGTGTCGTCGACGCGGGCGCCCGCGGGCTGGTCGTGCTGCTGGACAGCTTGGTCGCCGTGACCAGAGGGGAGGCGCCGGCGCGGCCGGAGTACCCGCGGCCCGCGGCGTCCGCGCGTCCGGCGCCCGCTCGCGAGGCCGAACCGCAGTACGAGGTGATGTACCTGCTGACCGACTCCGACGAGCGGAGAGTGGCCGCGCTGCGTGCACGTCTTGGCGAACTCGGCGACTCGGTCGTCGTGGTCGGCGACGGAAGCGGGTCATGGTCGGCGCACGTGCACTGCGCCGACGCGGGTGCGGCGGTGGAGGCGGGCATCGCGGCGGGCAGGCTGAGCCGGATCCGCGTCGAGAACGTCGCTTTCGCATCGCATGCCGAGCTGTCCGACGTGAGCATCGGCGCCGCCGATCGCAGTGGGGGCGCGGGTCGAGATCCGGGCGAACCATTCGATGGTGGTGCGTTCGGGACCGGGGCAACCCGCGTCGACGGCATCGCGGGGTCCGCCCCGGCCGCCGATTCGACGCAGGTGGTGGCCGGAGCGCTCGGCCCGAGCGCGGCGCCCGCGGGAGTTCCGGCCGATCGCGGGATTCTGGCGGTGGTCGCGGGCGCGGGCGCGGCGGCGCTGTTCGAGGACGCGGGCGCGGTGGTGCTGGCGGACGAACCCGTCACCGCGTCCACGTTGCTGGCCGCGATCCGGCGGATGCCCAACCGCGAGGTGCTGGTGCTGCCCAACGGCGCGCTGCCCGCGCACGAACTCGTCGCCGTCGGTGTCGCCGCGCGTGACGCCCACCGCGACGTGCTGCTGTTGCCCAGTGGGTCGATGGTGCAGGGACTGGCCGCGGTGGCGGTGCACGACCGCGGGCGGATCGCGGTGGACGACGCCTTCGCCATGTCGGAGGCGGCCGCCACCACGCGCTGGGGATCGCTGCGCGTGGCGACCGAGCGCGCGCTCACCATGGTCGGCACCTGTGCACCGGGCGATGGGCTCGGCCTGGCCGGGCACGACGTCGTCGTGATCGAGCGCGACGTGCGCGCCGCGGGACGGACGCTGCTGGACCGCCTGCTCGCCTTCGGTGGCGAGCTGGTCACCCTGCTGATGGGCGCCGCGGCGCCGGACGGACTCGGCGACGAGTTGGCGGCGTATATCGCGCGGCACTTTCCCGGTGTCGAGGTGATCGTGTATTCCGGTGGGCAACAGGGTGATTCGGTGCAGATCGGAGTGGAGTAGGGCATGGCGACACTGAGCGATCGGCTCGACCACATCCTCGGCGCGAAGGCGGCGGCCTCGCTCGCGGACGCCTTCGGGATGCAGACCGTCGAGGACCTGCTGCGGCACTACCCGCTGCGGTACGCGACGCAGGGGCAGCCGCTCACCGAGGAAGCGCCCGAGGACGGCTCGCACATCACCGTCATCGGACGGATCACCAAGGCCGAACTGCGGCCGATGCGCAACCGCCGCGGGTCGTTGCTGAAGGTGGTGCTCGACACCGGCGCGGGTCGCGGCGTCGACGTCACCTTCTTCCACGGCGACAAAGTGAAGTACGTGGTCCGCGAAGGCATGCGCGCGATGATGTCCGGCACCGTGAACTACTGGCGTCCCGGCCAGTGGAATCTGAGCCACCCCGGCTACCTGATCCTGCCGGAGACCGAGGGCGAGGACGACTCGGTCGGCGCGCTGACCAAGGTGCGCGGCGGCGGAGACCTGCGCGGCCTCGCCGAGAGCGCGAAAGGCGCGGCGGGCGTGGATACCTCCTTCATGGAACGCGAGTTCATCCCCGTCTACCCCGCGACCGCGAAGGTGCAGAGCTGGGACGTGCTCGCCTGCGTGCGTCAGGTCCTCGATCAGCTCGATCCGCTCGACGATCCGCTGCCGGAAGACCTGCTCGCCGAACGCGCGCTGCCCACCTTGTCCGACGCGTTGCGTCTGATCCACCTACCCGAGCGCAAGGGTGACATCGATCGGGCCAAGGATCGGCTGCGTTTCGACGAGGCGCTGGCTCTGCAATTGGTGCTGGCCGAGCGCAGGCACGAGGTGTCGGGGCGCAGGGCGCGCGCCTGCGCGCCACGGCCGGACGGCATCGCCGCGGCGTTCGACCAGCGGCTGCCCTTCGAGCTCACCGCGGGGCAGCAGCAGGTCGTCGCGGAGATCTCCGCCGATCTGGCTCGCGAGCAGCCGATGCACCGGTTGCTGCAAGGCGAGGTCGGCTCCGGCAAGACGATCGTCGCCCTGCACGCCATGCTGCAGGTCGTGGACGCGGGACTGCAGTGCGCGCTGCTCGCCCCGACCGAGGTGCTCGCCGCGCAGCACTATCGGTCGCTGCGCGGCATGCTCGGCGAGCTGGGCGCCGCGGGCGAACTGGGCGCGGCCGACCACGCCACCCGCGTGGTGCTGGTGACCGGGTCGATGTCGGCCGCGGCCAAGAAGGCGGCGCTGCTGGAAGCGGTCACCGGAGAGGCGGGCATCGTGATCGGCACGCACGCGCTGATCCAGGACAACGTCGAGTTCTTCGACCTCGGCATGGTGGTGGTCGACGAACAGCATCGCTTCGGCGTCGAGCAGCGGGACGCCTTGCGCGCCAAGGCGAAAGCCGGGACCAGTCCGCATCTGCTGGTGATGACCGCGACGCCGATCCCACGCACCATCGCCATGACGACGCTCGGCGATCTGGAGACCTCCACCCTCACCGAACTGCCGAAGGGCCGCTCGCCGATCGTCTCCAAGGTGGTGCCGCGCAGACAGCACCCGAACTGGGTGGATCGCGCTTGGGAGCGGATCGTGGAGGAGGTCGCCGCCGGGCGCCAGGCGTACGTGGTGTGTTCGCGTATCGGCGACGACGAGGAGACCGCGGGCAGATCCCGCAACGGGCGCGCGAAGAACGGCGACGGTGAGAAGGAAGGACCGACCACCCAGGCCGTGCTCGACGTGTTCGAGATGCTGCGCGCGGGCCCGCTGTCCGGCGTGCGGGTCGGCCTGCTGCACGGCAGGCTGCCCGCCGACGAGAAGGACCAGGTGATGCGGGCGTTCAACGACGGATCGGTGGACGTGCTGGTGTGCACCACCGTGGTCGAGGTCGGCGTGGACGTGCCCAACGCGACGGTGATGGTGATCGTCGACGCCGACCGGTTCGGCGTCAGCCAACTGCATCAGCTGCGCGGCCGGATCGGCCGGGGCGAGCACCCCGGCCTGTGCCTGCTGATCACGGACGCCGCGCCGGGCGGGTCGGCCATGGCTCGGCTGGACGCGGTCGCCGCAACCACCGACGGCTTCGAACTCGCGGTGCTCGACCTGCGGACCCGCCGCGAGGGTGACGTGCTCGGCGCCGCCCAGTCCGGCACGGCCCGGTCGCTGCGGCTGCTGTCGCTGCTGGACGATCTCGAGGTCATCACCGCCGCGCAGGAATTCGCCCGCGCGGTGGTGGCCGCCGACCCGGGGCTGCGCAGGCATCCCGGCCTCGCGGGAATGATGCACGCGGCGGTGGATTCCGAGCGTCTGGAGTACCTGGCGAAGTCCTGACTGCACGGGCGATCTTCCCGCCACAGGTCGCGCGGTATGCCGAAATCCTCGGCTGCTCCCCGCAACGGATCGTCGGCTCGCTCTCCGGTTCGAGGTGTGGGTGCATGCGTGGTGGTGTCGTCGCCGCGCCCATACGCTCTGCGGTTGGAGGTGTGGGTGCATGCGTGCGTGGTGCCGCCGCACCCATACGCTCACCGCTTCGAGGTTCGCGTCCATGTATGGCGGTGCCGTCGCCGCGCCCATACGCTCTGTGGTTCGAGGTGTGGGTGCATGCGTGGCGGTGCCGTCGCCGTACCCTTACGCTCGCTGCTTCGAGGTTCGCGTCCGTGTGTGGCGGCGATGGCGCACCGATACGCGCACTGGGGGAGCCGAAGAGTTCAGCGCCGCACGGCGGACTGGCGGGCGCGGTTGTGTGTGGTGTTCTGGTCAGACGGCGGCGAATGAACCGCAGCGCTGCGGCCGTTTCAAGGCCGCGACCTCGTCTACGCCCACGAAGGAGCGGTCTCGGGCCCGGCGTCTGGAAAAGCCCGACCGGAACCAGGTCACGTCTCGAGTCCGCGCACGCCGAGGGGCCGGACGATCCGCGCCGTGGTCGTCCGGAACAATTCGCCGGAATCGGAGTGGTCAGCGCCCGAGCCGCGGGTAGGGCAGGTCGGTGCTGGTGTGCTCGGCGATCGCCAACGGACTGCCGATGTGCGGGAAGGCGCGCTGTGGGCACGCCGGGCGCTCGCACACTTTGCAGCCCGCGCCGATCGGGACCGAAGCCGCCGGGTCGTCCAGTTGCAGCCCGGCCGAGTACACCAAGCGGTCGGCGTATTCGATATCGCAGCCGAGGCCGATGGCGAAGTTCTTCGCCGCGGTGCCGAACCCGTGCGGGGTGATCGCCGCGGTGCGCGCGATCCACAGATACCGGCGGCCGTCGGGCATCTCGGCCACTTGGGTGAGGATCCGGCCGGGATTGGAGAAGGCCTCGTGCACCACCCACAGCGGGCAACTGCCGCCGACCCGGGAGAAGTGGAACGCGGTCGCGGACTGGCGTTTGGAGATGTTGCCGGCCCGGTCGGTACGGACGAAGAAGAACGGAACGCCACGCTGGCCCTGCCGTTGCAGGGTACTGAGCCGATGGCAGATCGTCTCGAACCCGACCTCGAAACGCAGACCGAGCAGGTCGATGTCGTAGCGCAGTTCCTCGGCCGAGCGCAGGAATCGGCCGTAGGGCAGCACCAGCGCGCCCGCGAAGTAATTGGCCAGCCCGATGCGCGCCAGCGTGCGGGATTCGCCGGTGAGCGAGGGGCTCTCGGCCAGCACGGCATCCAGCTCGGCCCCGTACAGCAGCAGGCCGAGCGTCGTCGCGATCTGGAAAGCGCGCTGGCCAGGACGCAACCGGCGAGCGAGCGTGAGCGTGCGGGTCTCCGGGTCGTAGTGGCGCTTGGGGACGGTGGGGTCGGCGCCGTCGCCGCGCACCAGAACGGTGACGCCGGCGCGCTCCTCGGCGATGCGGGCGAGCTGGCGGTCGAGCGAGCCGATGGTCAGCCCGGAGTTCTCGAACAGTTGCTCGGCGGCGATGTCCAGTTGTGGGATGTGGTTGTGGTGGTCGTAGAAGAAGTCGCGCACGTCCTCGTAAGGCATGGGCACACCGGGCGCGCCCGCAGGCGCGGACACCCGCGCCGACAGCAGGTCGAGCTGGTCGGTGGCGGCGCGTAGTCGGCGATGCATGGCGACGACGATCCTGGCGACTTCCGGTTGGCGGGTCGCCAGCTCTTCCACCTCGGTCAGCGGCGCGGTGTGCCCGCCCGCGGCGTCGACCAGCACTTCGTGCAGGTCCGAGACGAGCCGGGCGTCGGAATCCGCGGCGAAGAACTGGACATCCAGATCGAAGGTGGAATTCAGTTTCAGCAGTACGGGAATGGTGAGGGGGCGCTGGTCGCGCTCGAGCTGATTGAGGTAGCTCGGCGACAGATCCAGCGATTTCGCCAGAGCCGCCTGAGTCATCCTCCGCTCTTCACGCAATCGCCGAAGCCGGGCGCCCGCATACATCTTGCGCACGTGCACGATGGTAGCTGCGATTATTTGCAATCATCGCAATAACGCGCGTTATTACACACAAAACTCTGCTTTTGCCAGGTGTCCAGCAATGCATTCGATCTGCGTAGCGTGCGAAGAGAGGTTTTGCCGTCGCGGAAGTCGAGGACACCCTTCCCTACCGAACGATTGCTTGGTTCAATCGATCGGTTCCGGTATCCCGCTCCGGCGCCAGGAAGTGAGTAGAACGAATGCCCGATCCCGACGAACTCGTGCGTGCGATGTGCCGAAGCTGGTCCGATCCCGATCCGGACCGGATCAGCGCGTACTTCGCCGAGGACGCCGTCTACCACAACATTCCGATGGAGCCCATTGTCGGCCGCGCCGCCATCCGCGACTTCATCGCAGGCTTCCTGACCACCTTCGAGGCCATCGATTTCGACATCCACCACCAGATCGCCGCGGGCAACGTGGTGATGAACGTGCGCACCGACACCCTCCGCTCCGCCGGGCGCGAGACCCCGCTCGCGGTCATGGGCTTCTTCGAAGTCGCCGACGGCGTCATCACCACCTGGCGCGACTACTTCGACATGGCCGCCATCAACCGCGCTTTCGGCCTGTAGGAGCCTCAGCCGAAAAGATCGTTCGCGGATTCGGCCGTAGCCGCCTTGCGCGTCCAGGACTCGAGCTGGTCGAGATCGGTGCACCCGGCGATCTCGGCTCGGGTCCTCGCCGGGATGTCGATCCCGCGTGCTTCCAATACAAGGAAGAGAGCTCGCACCGCTTCTTCGGTCCGCCCCTCGTCGCGTCCTTGCGCCACGTACTTACGGGCGAAATCGCTCTGGTACTCGTACTTGAAGGTCGAGGTCATCAGTTCCTCCAGTCGATGCCGGGCCGTCTTCGACAGTGCCGCGACAACAAGGTCATAGTACATTTTCGCCCGCTCGTCATCGGTACTCTGCAGTCCGGCGACACCACGCGGCCACCTGAGCGTCCGGTGTGACGATCATCAGGAAGACCGGGCACTGCAATCGAGCCCGGAGAGTGCTGACATACACCGGCCAAGCCCACTGTCGGGAGCGGTCACGACCGAGCTGCACTTCCAGCACGATGCCGGCCACGGCGATTCCCGCCGAATCGGTGCAGATCAAGGCGACATCGCCCCGGAACTCGGTGGGGCCGACGTCCGTGTAGTCGGATGACCCCGTGCGCGCGTCGGCGTACTCGGGTAGGGAGATGCCGAACGCGTCGGTGAGTAGACCGGCCGCCAGAATCGGCCGCGACCGGAACATCTCTACGAGCACTTCGTGCTGCTGTGTCGGCATGAGGTGAAAGATAATAGGGCGCAGCGACATTCGGATTTGTGAAGTGAATTTTCATATCGATGGAACCGAATCGAGGGCAGGCGCGTCGAAGGTAGGCAAGAGGGGAAAGACGGTGTCGTAGTCGACTTGTGAGGAGGGGTAGCCGATGGAGCGTTGTTCCGGGTGTCATACGGCGTGGCGGCGAGGGATGCGGGCGCGGGCGCGGGAGCTGCCGGTGACGCGGCGGGAAGAACCGTGTGATCGGTACACCCGACGGCGGCGGCAACCGCCTCGGCCGGAACCGGAGTCCAGCTGAGATGCGGAAGATCGGTGCCCCCTTCGACAGGCGAAGGGGGCACCGAATCAGCGATCGGCGGGCAGGATCACCGCACGGCCGCCGCCGCGGCGACCATATTGCGGAGCGAGGCTTCCACCTCGGTGCGTTTCCTGGTCTTCAAGCCGCAGTCCGGGTTCACCCACAGTCGTTCGGCCGGAATGGCTTTCAGCGCCGCGCGCAACGATGCGGTGATCTCGTCCACGCTGGGCACACGCGGAGAATGGATGTCGTACACGCCGGGGCCGACGCCGAGGTCGAATCCCGCCGCGTTGAGGTCGTCGAGCACCTCCATGCGCGAGCGTGCCGCCTCGATGGAGGTGACGTCGGCGTCCAGCCCGGCAATCGCGTCGATCACCTCGCCGAACTCCGAATAGCACAGGTGCGTGTGGATCTGCGTCGCGTCGGACACCCCGGAGGTCGCCAGCCGGAACGCCCGCACCGACCAATCGAGGTATCCCGGCTGATCGGCCGCGCGCAGGGGGAGCAGTTCCCGCAAGGCGGGCTCGTCGACCTGGATGATCCGGATGCCGGCCGCTTCCAGGTCCACGGTCTCCTCCCGGATCGCCAGCGCCACTTGGCGGGCGGACTCGTCCAACGGCTGATCGTCGCGCACGAACGACCACGCCAGGATCGTCACCGGGCCGGTCAGCATGCCTTTCACCGGTTTGCCGGTGAGCGACTGCGCGTAGCCGATCCACTCGACGGTCATCGGCTCGCGCCGCGCGACGTCTCCGAACAGGATCGGCGGACGCACGCAGCGCGTCCCGTAGGACTGCACCCACCCCTGCTCGGTCGTCGCGAACCCGTCGAGTTGCTCGGCGAAGTACTGCACCATGTCGTTGCGTTCCGGCTCGCCGTGCACGAGCACGTCCAGCCCCAGCTCCTCCTGCAGCGCGATGACGTCCGCGATCTCCGCGCGCATCCGGCGCACGTACTCCGCTCGATCGATCTCGCCTTTGCGCAGCGCGGCGCGCGCCAACCGGATGGCCGAGGTCTGCGGGTAGGAACCGATCGTCGTGGTCGGCAGCGCGGGCAGCCGCAAACGGTCCCGTTGCAGTTCCCGGCGTTGTTCGGCGGGCGCGCGGCGGTCGGCGTCCGGCCCGAGCGCGGCCAGTGCGGCCCGCACCCGCGGATCGTTCAGCCGCGGATCCGACCTGCGCGACGCCAGCGCCGCGCGCACCTCGGCCAACTCGGCGGCGATCGCCTCGGTGCCCTGGGTCAATCCGGTCGCGAGCAGGCGTACCTCCGCGACCTTCTCCGCGCCGAACGCCAGCCAGGACCGCAGTCGCTCGTCCAGCCCGGTTTCCGCGGCCAGCGAGTACGGTACGTGCAGCAACGAGCAGGAACTCGAAACCGCCACAGGCGCAGCGGATTCCGACAAGGCGCCGAGTGTGGCGACGGCCCGGTCGAGATCGGTGCGCCATACATTGCGACCGTCCACGACCCCCGCGACGACCAGCTTGCCCGCCAGCGCGGAAATGGTGGAGATGTCGGCGCCCGCGGTGAAGTCGAGGGCGACCCCCTCTATCCCCGTGCTCGCCAGCGCCGGCAGTGCGGCACCCGGCTGCCCGAAGTAGGTCGCGACGAGCACCGCAGGGCGCTCGGCGGCGTCGGCCAGTTCCTCGTAGGTGACCTGCACCAAGCCGATCTCCTCCGCCGTGAGGTCGGTGACCAGCGCAGGCTCGTCGATCTGCACCCACTCGGCGCCGGCGACGGCGAGCCTGCGCAGCAGCTCCCGGTACAACGGCAGCAACTCGATCAGCCGGGCCAGCGCCGAACCGCCGGTCGCCTTCGCCAGCTTCAGGAAGGTGATCGGCCCGATCACCACCGGACGCGCGGGCACGCCCAGTTCGAGCGCTTCGCGCAGTTCCGCCAGCAGCTTGTCCGGGTGCAGCGAGAAGGAGGTGTCCGGGCCGATCTCCGGTACCAGGTAGTGGTAATTCGTGTCGA
The DNA here is from genome assembly GCF_044389845.1 of Nocardia sp. NPDC019323. Lineage (NCBI taxonomy): Bacteria > Bacillati > Actinomycetota > Actinomycetes > Mycobacteriales > Nocardiaceae > Nocardia > Nocardia sp. NPDC019323. Next base: position 1,113,924 of record NZ_JBIRYN010000001.1, on the reverse strand, counting down.
ACCACTTGGTCATCTCCAAGGGTTCGACGGCGTCGGTGCCGCGTGCGGCGGCGAAGTACCGTTCCAGCGGGTCCGTGATCCCTGCGACCCGGGGCGGCAACGCGCCGAGCAACTCGGCCGTGTCGAGCATCTGGTCGTAGTAGGAGAACGTACCGACCGGAATGGAGTCCAAGCCCGCGGCTTGTAATTCGGCGAACTGGGCGTGCCGGAGTTCGCGCGCCACGGCGTGCAACCGACCGGCGTCGATCTTGCCTGCCCAATAGGCCTCGGTGGCCCGCTTCAGTTCGCGCCGCGGCCCCACTCGTGGAAGCCCGAGAACCGTCGCGGTGAACGGCTTTTGCTGTGCAACAGTCACGATGTTTCTCCATTGCTGAGGACGAAAGCCATCGCCATACGGGCAGGCGGAGAACCCGGTGACATGCCGGTGATGTTCCCGGCCGAGGAGCCCGACACGTCAGCTGGTGATCCGCGCGCCCAATCCACGAGGCGGTGGCCGCCGGATACGGCGTACCCGGCACGGCTGGCAGGTCTTCGGACTCGCGGGCACCGGCCGTGCGGGCCGGCATACGCCGGATAGCTCCCGATGGCCGACCTACTGGCCGTCGCTTCCCGAGTCGCGGAGCCTTCCGGCTCGGTGAACTCAGTGCCTGGTGACGGCGGTCGTTCCTGCATACCGCTGCGGGACAGTCCCGGATTCCCACCGGGTTCCCTCTCACCCGCCGTGACGTCGCCGCACGGGCGGGCTCGACTCCGTCGCGCGACGTCGGGGCTCCATCTCGTCGTGCTGCGGTGAACCAGCTGCCCACTCAGCATAGGACGCGGCGAGGCGAGCAGATCGCGAGGGATGTCACGCCGGCAATTGCCCGGCCCGCGCGACGCGCAGCGATCGGGCGCCTGCTTCCCGTTCCGGCTATCGGCCCGCCCGCGCATGCGGACTCGGATCGCTCCATCGGCCATCCGGACGTCGGGCCATCCGGTAACCACCTTCTCGAACTCGCCGTTCGCCTGGTCCGCAGGTGCGGACGCGGGTCAGGCGAACTCGGCTCGATACCGCGCTCGGCCATCGGGCACCTGTTCGACGGCCCACGCCCTCGGACCTCCGCACCGATCCCGGCCTCCGGACAGCACATCGGTTGCTGCCGCGGCGCCCATGTGTCGGGCCGGTGAACGCAACTTCGCAACGGTGCTAGTCGGTCTTGTGAAGAGGTTTGCGAAGGGGGCTTCTGTGTCGGTGCGGTTCACGCGGCCGGGTACCTTAGGTCAATGTTCTCGAAAGTCTTGGTTGCCAACCGTGGCGAGATCGCCATCCGCGCCTTCCGCGCGGCCTACGAACTCGGCATCGGGACGGTCGCCGTGTTCCCGTACGAGGACCGCAATTCGGTCCATCGGTTGAAGGCGGCGGAGTCGTACCAGATCGGCGAGCCGGGCCATCCGGTGCGGGCCTACCTGTCGATCGAGGCGATCATCGAGGCGGCCAAGTCGGCGGGCGCGGACGCGATCTACCCGGGCTACGGGTTCCTGTCGGAGAACCCGGATCTGGCGGCGGCGTGCGCGCGGGAGGGCATCACCTTCATCGGACCGTCGGCCGAAGTGCTCGAACTGGCCGGTAACAAGGCGCGGGCGATCGAGGCGGCGAAGGCCGCCGGGTTGCCGGTGTTGCGTTCGAGCGCACCGTCGTCGGACGTGGAAGAGTTGCTGGCGGCGGCGCGGGAACTGGAATACCCGATCTTCGTCAAGGCGGTCGCCGGTGGCGGCGGGCGCGGAATGCGCCGGGTCGCCGCGCCCGACCAGCTGCGCGAATCGATCGAGGCGGCCTCGCGGGAAGCGGAGTCGGCGTTCGGCGATCCGACGGTGTTCCTGGAGCAGGCCGTGGTGAACCCCCGCCATATCGAGGTGCAGATCCTGGCTGATCAGCACGGGAATGTCATGCACCTGTTCGAGCGGGACTGCTCGGTGCAGCGGCGGCACCAGAAAGTGATCGAGCTGGCGCCCGCGCCGAATTTGGACCCCGCATTACGCGAGCGGATCTGCGCGGACGCGGTCGCCTTCGCCAGGCAGATCGGCTACTCGTGCGCGGGCACCGTGGAATTCCTGCTGGACGAGCGCGGCAACCATGTCTTCATCGAGATGAACCCGCGCATCCAGGTGGAGCACACGGTGACCGAGGAGATCACCGACGTCGACCTGGTGCAGTCGCAGCTGCGCATCGCGGCGGGCGAGACGCTCGAGCAACTGGGTCTGAGCCAGGACGCCGTGACGATCCGCGGCGCGGCCTTGCAGTGCCGGATCACGACCGAGGACCCGGCCAACGGATTCCGCCCCGACACCGGCCGCATCACCGCCTACCGCACGCCCGGCGGCGCGGGCATCCGCCTGGACGGCGGCGCGAACCTGGGCGCAGAGATCGGCGCCTACTTCGACTCCATGCTGGTCAAGCTCACCTGCCGGGGCCGCGACTTCGGCGCCGCGGTGGCGCGGGCGAGCCGGGCGCTGGCGGAATTCCGGATTCGCGGCGTGGCCACCAATATTCCGTTCCTGCTCGCGGTGCTGGACGATCCCGACTTCAGGGCGGGGCGGATCACCACCTCGTTCATCGACGAGCGTCCGCAGCTGCTGACCCTGCGCCGGTCCGCCGACCGCGGCACCAAGATCCTCGACTACCTGGCCGACGTCACGGTGAACAAGCCGCACGGCGAGCGGCCGACCACGGTGTACCCGCACGACAAACTGCCCGCGATCGATCTGAGCGTGCCGCCGCCGGACGGCTCCCGCCAGCGCCTGCTGCGGCTGGGTCCGGAGGGTTTCGCGCGGGCGTTGCGCGAGCAGAAGGCGGTCGGCGTCACCGACACCACCTTCCGCGACGCGCACCAGTCGCTGCTGGCCACCCGGGTGCGCACCAACGGCCTGCTGGGCGTGGCGGGGCATGTGGCGCGGTTGACGCCGGAGCTGCTTTCGGTGGAGTGCTGGGGCGGTGCCACCTACGACGTGGGGTTGCGGTTCCTGTACGAGGACCCGTGGGAGCGGCTGGCGGCGTTGCGGGAGGCGATTCCGAACATCTGTCTGCAGATGCTGCTGCGCGGCCGCAACACCGTCGGCTACACCCCGTACCCGGAGGCGGTGACCCGCGCGTTCGTCTCGGAGGCGACCGCCACGGGCATCGACATCTTCCGTATCTTCGATGCCCTCAACAACGTGGACCAGATGCGCCCGGCCATCGACGCGGTCCGCGAGACCGGCACCGCGATCGCGGAGGTCGCGATCAGCTACACCGGGGATCTGGCGAATCCGGACGAGTCGCTCTACACCCTGGACTACTACCTGAAGCTGGCCGAGCAGATCGTGGACGCCGGCGCGCACGTGCTGGCGATCAAGGACATGGCCGGACTGCTGCGCGCCCCGGCCGCGACCAAGCTGGTCACCGCGTTGCGCAGCAATTTCGATCTGCCGGTGCACGTGCACACCCACGACACCCCCGGTGGCCAGCTGGCCACCTACTTGGCCGCGTGGCAGGCCGGAGCCGACGCCGTCGACGGCGCCAGCGCGGCGATGGCGGGCACCACCAGCCAGCCCGCGTTGTCGGCGATCGTCGCCGCGGCGGCGCACAGCGAGTACGACACCGGGTTGAATCTGCAGAACGTGTGCGACCTGGAGCCGTACTGGGAGGCGCTGCGGAAGGTGTACGCGCCGTTCGAGTCCGGTCTGCCCGCGCCGACCGGCCGGGTCTACACCCACGAGATCCCCGGCGGGCAGCTGTCCAACCTGCGCCAGCAGGCCATCGCGCTCGGGTTGGGCGACCGGTTCGAGGAGGTCGAGGCGAAGTACGCCGCCGCCGACCGGCTGCTGGGCCGTTTGGTGAAGGTCACCCCGTCCTCGAAGGTCGTCGGCGACCTGGCGCTGGCCCTGGTCGGCACCGGCGTCGACGTCGAGGACTTCGCCGCCGACCCGGGCCGCTACGACATCCCGGATTCGGTGATCGGCTTCCTGCGCGGTGAACTGGGCACACCCGCTGGTGGCTGGCCCGAACCGTTCCGCACCAAGGCGCTGGCCGGGCGCGGCGCGGCCAAGCCGGAAACCCCGTTGACGCCCGCGGACGAGAAGGGCCTCGCAGGCAGCTCCGAGGAGCGGCGGGCGACGTTGAACCGGTTGCTGTTCCCCGGCCCGACGGCCGAATTCCTCGCCCACCGCGAGAAGTACGGCGACACCTCCGGGTTGTCGGCCAACCAGTTCTTCTACGGCCTGCGCCGCGGTGAGGAACACCGGGTGCAGTTGGAGAAGGGCGTCACCCTGCTCATCGGCCTGGAAGCGATCTCCGAGCCCGACGAGCGCGGCATGCGCACGGTGATGTGCATCCTCAACGGGCAGCTGCGGCCGGTGTCGGTGCGCGACCGGTCGATCGCCAGCGAGATCCCGGCGGCGGAGAAGGCCGACAAGGCCAACCCGGGTCATGTCGCGGCGCCGTTCGCCGGTGTCGTCACTCTCGCGGTGTCCGAAGGCGATTCGGTCGCGGCGGGCGACACCATCGGCACCATCGAGGCCATGAAGATGGAAGCCGCGATCACCGCGCCGCGCGCCGGCATCGTCGGCCGCGTCGCCATCGGCGCCGTGCAGCAGGTCGAAGGCGGTGACCTGCTCATCGAACTGGCGGTACGGGAGTCGTCGGCCGGATGACGCGGATCGTCGCGGGGACGGCGGGCGGACGGCGCCTGCGGGTGCCGCCGTCCGGCACCCGTCCGACCTCCGATCGCGTCCGGGAGGCGCTGTTCAGCGCGTTGGACGCCCGGCTGGACTTCGCGGGCGCGCGGGTGCTCGACCTGTACGCGGGTTCCGGCGCGCTGGGCTTGGAGGCGCTCTCGCGCGGCGCCGAGCACGCGCTGCTCGTCGAATCCGATCGCAAGGCGGCGGCCGTGGTTCGCGGCAATATCGCCGATCTCGGCCTGCCGGGCGCCGAACTGCGGGTGGCGACGGTGGCCAGTGTGCTGCAATCGGGCGGGGCGGGCGAGTTCGACCTGGTCTTCTCCGACCCGCCCTACGCGGTGGCCAACGCCGCGGTGCTGGCCGACCTGAGCGCGCTGGCCGAACGCGGTTGGTTGTGTCCCGGTGCGCTGATCGTGCTGGAGCGCTCGGCGCGTTCGCCCGAAACAGCCTGGCCCGCAGGCTTCGTCCCGGCCAAGTCGCGCCGGTACGGCGAAACCCGCATCGAGCTGGCCGAGTTCGATCCGGAGGAATAGGAGCGGGTGCGGCCACTCGTGCCGGGCCGGGTGTGTCCTGCTAGCGTCGCCTCATGGCAGGAGCACTGTGCCCCGGGTCGTTCGACCCCGTGACCTACGGACACCTCGACGTCTTCACCCGGGCGGCGGCCCAGTTCGACGAGGTCGTCATCACCGTCATGATCAACCCGAAGAAGCAGGGCATGTTCACCGTCGATGAGCGCATGGAGATGCTGCGCGAGTCGACCGCGCACCTGGGCAACGTCCGGGTGGAGTCGTGGCAGGGCCTGACCGTGGACTTCGCCCGCGAGCAGGGCATCACCGCGATCGTGAAGGGCCTGCGCGACGCGGGCGACTTCGGCTACGAACTGCAGATGGCGCAGATGAACAAGAAGCTGTCCGGGGTGGACACCTTCTTCATCGCCACCAACCCCGCCTTCAGCTTCCTGTCCAGTTCGCTGGTCAAGGAGGTCGCCACGTACGGCGGCGACGTCGCCGACATGCTGCCCCCGTCGGTACACAAGCGCCTCCTCGACCGCTTGGCCGAACGAAAGAGCTGACGTACGGAGAGGCGGTTCAGAACACCAAACCGCGGAGGGCCAGGAACCGCATGCCGCCGACCGCGGCGGTGATCGCCAGGATCGCGACGGCCTGAGCGGTGTCCCCGAGCCCGGGAGCCCACAAGCCCAGCGCGGCCAGCGCCGCCGTGCTGACGCCGAGTCCGACCAGCGCGAGGCCGCCGCCTTCCCATTGCGCGGTGAACCAGCCGACTCGTTCCGCCGCGTGGAAGGTGAGCTGGCGGTGCAGCTCGTTGGCGATCACGGTGCTGACGATCGAGCCGACGACGTTGGCGATCAGCGGTCCGACGCCGTGCATGGCGAGGAACAACAGGACGTAGGCGATGTTGCTGGAGCCGCCGACCAGCGCGAACCGGATCAGTTGGGCGAAGGCGCGATCACCGCGCAGATACCGGGCGAGCCGGCCGAACCCGGCCGTCACCGAGGTCGTCGGCAGTACCGGGGAGGGGCCGACCCAGGGCACGAAGAAGCTGGTGGCGCTTACTCCTCCGGGTCGCGGCAGTTCCAGTAGGGTCATCGTCTTTCCGATCGAACACAAGCCCTCGGCGGGGACAACGGCGATGGTGCTCGCGTGGCTTCCCCCGTCGACTCTTGGCAGGTTCCGTTCGTCGGCCCGTATCGGGCACTGGCTGACGTGTCGGCGCCTGTCAACATTCGACGGCGGGTTGTCCGTACCTCCGGCTTCCTTGTCCGCGATCCGGGGAACGCGGTAGGTGCTGAAGATCTTGGTAGACCTTCCAGAAAAATGTAACACGAAGCGGAGAGGCGGTCTCCACTTGATTTCTGTGGCGTGCGAGACACCTGCACGACACACCGGAAAGTGACTCGGCACGAGCGGTGACGAGGGGCACACTGGGCGTCGGGCGGAGAGTTTCGCCGTGAGTCCGCAGGAGGGTAGTGAGCATGTATCGCGTATTCGAAGCGCTCGACGAACTGGTCGCCATCGTCGAAGAGGCGCGCGGCATCCCCCCGACCCGCAGCTGCATCGTGCCGCGCGGCGATGTGCTCGAACTACTCGACGACGTCCGCGACGCGCTGCCCGGCGAACTCGACGACGCCCAGGACGTGCTCGACCATCGCGACAAGATCGTCTCCGATGCCAGGACCGCCGCGGAGACCGCCGTGACCGGGGCCAACGAGCAGGCCGAGCGCACCATCAGCTCGGCGCGCGAGGAAGCCGACCGCATCCTCGCCGACGCCAAGGCGCACGCCGACCGGATGGTCGCCGAGGCGAGCGCGCACGCCGATCGCCTGGTCGCCTCCGCCCAGGAGGAGGCCGACCGGGTGGTCGCCGACGGCAACGCCGAGTACGAGGCGGTGACCGGGCGGGCGCGGCTGGAGTCGGAGCGCATGATCGAGGCGGGCAAGGCCGCCTATGACCGCTCCGTCGCCGACGGGCTCGCCGAGCAGGAGCGGCTGGTCACGCAGACCGAGGTGGTCCGCGCCGCGCACGCAGAATCGGCCAGGGTGATCGACGCCGCGCACGCCGAGGCGGATCGCCTGCGCGAGGAATGCGATCACTACGTCGACTCCAGGCTCGCCGATTTCGAGGAGACGCTGACCAGTACGCTGCGCACGGTCGGGCGGGGCCGCCATCAGCTGCGCAGCGGGGCGGGCGCACCCGACTACGCGTCCGAATTCCGCAGGTAGCGGCGGTGGGCTGCGTTTGGGCGTGCACCGTGCGATCGCGTATTGTTGAGTGGTTGCCCGTATCCCCTCGATCGTGAGTGAGTTCGTGATGTCCGCCGGTTCCGGTTCCGCCTCGCGTCCCCAGTCGGCCAAGCGCCGCTCGCCGGACGCGGGTTTCGTGCTGGACACCCGCAGCCTCGGCCGCAGGCCGGGGACGATGCGCGAGTTGCGCCGCACCGTCACCACCGAGGAGCGGATCGGTCTGGATCTGATCGGCGTTCCCGTCGGCGCGCAGGTGGAGTTCGACCTGCAGTTGCAGGCGGTGTCCGAGGGAGTGCTGGTCACCGGGACGGTCTCGGCGCCGCTGGAAGGCGAGTGCTCGCGCTGCCTCGAGCCGTTCACCGATGCCGTCACCCTCCAGGTGACCGAGCTGTTCGCCTACCCGGACAGCACCACCGAGCAGACCACCGAGGACGACGAGGTCTATCGCATGGACGACGACCTCATCGATCTCGAGCCGGTGGTGATCGACGCCGTCGGCCTCGAGTTGCCGCTGCAGCCGCTGTGCACCCCGGATTGCGCGGGACTGTGCCCGGAATGCGGCGTACGGATGGCGATTGCGGGATCCGGCCATCGGCATGAGATACTTGACCCTCGCTGGGCCGGACTGGCTAAATTCGCCTCCGGATCGCCCGGCACCGGCAGCCCCGACGAGGGTGCGGCCGACCGAGACCGCTGAGCAAGACCGTCAGCCGAAACCGGCAGAGCAATTAGACAGAGGAGAAGTAGTCGTGGCCGTTCCCAAGCGCCGGATGTCCCGTTCCAACACCAGGTCGCGGCGCAGCCAGTGGAAGGCCGCCGCGCCGACCCTGATCACCTGCCCGAACCGCGCCTGCGGCGAGAAGACCCTGCCGCACATCGCCTGCCCGTCCTGCGGCACCTACAAGGGCCGCCAGGTCACGGCGGCGGTCTGACCGTACGACCTGTCGTAGCGACGTGACCGACGAACCCGACTCGTCCGGTGAACACGCGAGCCTTCTCGCCGCGTTGGGCGTCGACCTGCAGCCGGATCTGCTGCGTCTCGCACTGACCCATCGTTCCTACGCGTACGAGAACGGCGGCCTGCCGACGAACGAGCGTCTCGAGTTCCTCGGCGACTCCGTGCTCGGGCTGAGCATCACCGAACGGCTGTATCACGAGCATCCCTCGAAGACCGAGGGTGAGCTGGCCAAATTGCGCGCGAGCGTGGTGAACATGCGCGCGCTGGCCGAGGTCGCCCGCGGCCTCGGCGAGGGCGGGCTCGGCGCCCACCTGCTGCTGGGCAAGGGCGAGGAACTCACCGGCGGCCGGGACAAGGAGAGCATCCTCGCCGACGGCATGGAGTCGTTGCTCGGCGCCGTGCATCTCGAGCACGGCATCGAGGTGGCTCGTTCCGTGGTGCTTCGCCTGTTCGCCGAGCTGCTCGAGCGCGGCCCGCGGATGGGCGCGGGCCTGGACTGGAAGACCAGCCTGCAGGAACTCACCGCCGAGCGTGGTCTCGGCGTGCCCAGCTACGAGATCACCTCGACCGGGCCGGACCACGACAAGGAGTTCACCGCCACCACGGTGATCGGCGGCCGGGCCTACGGGCAGGGCGTCGGCCGGTCGAAGAAGGAAGCCGAGCAGAAGGCCGCGGGGGCCGCCTACGAGGCGCTGACCGCCGAAACCTGACGTGCCCGAACTTCCCGAGGTCGAGGTCGTGCGGCGCGGGCTCGCCGAGCACGTGATCGGCCGGATCATCGAATCGGTGGCGATCACCCATCCTCGCTCGGTGCGTCGCCATCTCGAAGGCGCCGCAGATCTCGCCGCGCGGCTGACCGGCCTGAGGGTCGCCTCGGCCGAGCGTCGCGGCAAATTCCTCTGGCTCACCTTCGACGATCCGGAAGCGGCGCTGGTCGTGCATCTCGGCATGAGCGGCCAGATGCTGGTGCAGCCCGCCGACGCGCCGCTGGAGAAGCACGCCCACATCCGCGCCACCCTCGGCGACGGCACCCAGTTGCGCTTCGTCGACCAGCGCACGTTCGGTGGTTGGACGCTCGCTCCGCTGGTCGAAGTGGACGGCACCCTGGTGCCGGAGCCGGTCGCGCACATCGCCCGCGACCCGCTGGATCCGCGGTTCGACGTCGAATCCGTGGTCGCCGTGATCCGGGGCAAGCAGAGCGAGATCAAACGCGTGCTGCTCGACCAAGGCGTCGTCTCCGGCATCGGCAACATCTACGCCGACGAGGCGCTGTGGCGTGCCAAGATCCACGGTGGGAGGCCCGCATCGGGGCTGTCCAGGCCCGCGGTGCGCGGGTTGCTCGCCGAAGTCGCGGCCGTGATGGGCGAAGCGCTCGCCGCGGGCGGTACGTCCTTCGACGCGCTCTATGTGAATGTCAACGGCCAGTCGGGCTACTTCGAACGGTCCCTCGCCGTATACGGTCGGGAGCACGAGCCGTGTCGCCGGTGTGGTGCGCCGATCATCCGCGAGCGGTTCATGAACCGCTCGTCCTACTCCTGCCCGCGCTGCCAGCCGAAGCCTCGGCGTCGTTAGCGCGGGCGAGCTACCGTTTCCTCAGGGCGGTTCGGAATTGTCAGCCGACCGTGAGGAAGGGAAGCATGCGCAAGCTCACCTATTACGTCGCGTCGACCATTGACGGATTCATCGCCACCGAGGACGGCTCGGTCGATTTCTTCCCGGTCGGCGGCGACCACGGTCCCTCGATCAACGCGCAGTACCCCGAGACGCTGCCCACCAAGGTGCGGGAGGCGATCGGGCTGGAGGAGCGCAATCGCTACTTCGACACGGTGCTGATGGGACGCAAGACGCACGACTTCGGCGTCCGCACCGGCACCTCGACCCCTTACGCGCATCTGCGGCAGTTCGTGGTCTCGACCATGCTGCCGGAGAGTCCCGATCCGGCCGTCGAGCTGATCTCGGAGAACCCGATCGAGAAGGTTCGTGCCCTGAAGCGGGAAAGCGGGCTCGGCATCTGGCTGTGCGGCGGCGGTGAGCTGGCGCAGGCGCTGCTGCCGGAGATCGACCAGATCTTTCTCAAGCTCTATCCGATCGTGCTCGGGAGCGGTCGCGCGCTGTTCGGCGCCGGGTCACGGCTGCCGGAACCGGCCAAATTCCGGGTGATCACCAGCACGGTGTTCGAAGACGGAGTGGCCTTCGTCAAATACAGCCGGGTGCACTGACCCGGTGCCCGGCCAGGAACCGACCGGGATGCCGGACGGCGCCGCGGCGCCCGGTCCGGAGGCGGCGCTGCGCGAGATCGGCTTCTGGCTGGAGCGCTCGAGGGCCGAGACCCACCGGGTGAAGGCCTACCGGCGCGCCGCCGATGTCGTCGCGGGGTTGTCCGCCGACGAGCGCGCGGCGCGCCGGGCGGCGGGCACCTGGACCGAGCTCGCCGGCATCGGCCCCAAGACCGCCGCCGTCATCGAGCAGGCGTACGCCGGCGTGGTGCCGCGGTACCTGGCCGAGTTGCGGGCGGCGGCGCAGCCGATCGGGGCGCCGGGCAAGCCGTTGCGGGAGCGCTTGCGCGGCGATCTGCACACCCACTCGAACTGGTCCGACGGCGGCAGCCCGATCGAGGAGATGATGCGGGTCGCGGCCGCGCTCGGGCACGAATACTGCGCCCTGACCGACCATTCCCCGCGCCTGACCGTGGCCAACGGCCTGTCCGCCGACCGGTTGCGCAGGCAACTGGACGTGGTCGCCGAACTCAACGAGCGGATGGCGCCGTTCCGTATCCTCACCGGCATCGAGGTGGACATCCTCGACGACGGCGCCCTCGATCAGCAGGCGGATCTGCTGGCCCGGCTGGACATCGTGGTGGCCAGCGTGCACTCGCGGCTGCGCGACGACAGCGCGACGATGACCAAGCGCATGGCGTACGCGGTCGCCGACCCCAACGTAGACGTGCTCGGCCACTGCACCGGCCGCCTGGTCACGGGAGGACGCGGCACCAGGCCGGAATCCACGTTCGACGCCGAGGTGGTGTTCGAGGCGTGCCGCGCCTACGGCACCGCCGTGGAGATCAACAGCAGACCCGAACGCCTCGATCCGCCTTCGCGATTGCTGCGCCTGGCCGCCGAGATGGGATGTCACTTCTCGATCGACACCGACGCGCACGCGCCCGGGCAGCTCGACTGGCAAGGGTACGGTTGTGAGCGCGCGCTCGCGAACGGCGTCGCGCCGGAACGGGTGATCAACACCTGGCCGCTGGCGGATCTGCTGGCCTGGACTCGCGCGCGAGCGTGACCGCGGGGTCAACTGTTGTCGAACAGTACGACTTCGCTTGTGTCAGAGGGCTGTCGGCGCCGAGAATAAGGGCCACACGGATTGCTGGGGGGATCAACTGGTGGGCGACTTTCCGCTCGAAATCGTGCTCGCGCTCATCGGTATCGCGGTGCCCATCGGCGCGTTCCTGTGGGAGTTCGTCTTAGCGGGCCGCAGGCGCCTCGGCTATCGGGTGCAGATGGACACGCCCGTCACCGGTGAGATCGAATCGGTGTTCCCCGGTGTGCTGCCGCAGTTGCGCCCCTCAGCGGACGGCGCGAGCCCGGATCTGAAGGACATCTCGGTCGTTCTGGTGCGCGTCGAGAACAGCGGCATCACGACCATCGACAGTCATGACTACAAGGCGCCGGACGCCGCGCGGATCGGTTTGCACCTGCGTTTTCCGCAACGCCGCGTGATCGGCATGGCGGTGAACGAGCTCAGCGATCCGGCCTTGGCCGACAATCTCGACGCCGATTCCGGCATCGCGGTGCGCGAGGACACCGGCGGGCACATCGGCGTGATCGATCTGCCGAAGGTGCCGCTCGCCCCCGGCGATCACTACAAGATCCTGGCGATCCTGCAGCGTTCGGAAGGGATGGGCGAATACCCGCAGCCCGTGCTGCGTGGCGGCATCAAAGGCGGGCGGATCACCGAGACCCGTAGCCGCACCGGCGTTCCCCTGATGATGGTCGCGCTGACCGTGTTCCTGGTGCTGGTGATCATCGTCCAGTTGGTGGTGGCCGCTCTGGAGCCGTCGCCGACGCCGCTGGACTGCGCCTCGGGCAAACTGACCGTGCTCGGGTCGACGGCGTTCGCCCAGGTGATAAAAGACGCCGCCGAGCAATACCGCAAGAGTTGCGCCGGAGCCAGTTTCGCGTACGGCTTCGAGGGGTCCGAGCGTGGATTGGACCGGCTCGCCGAGCAGGGTACGGGCGATTCCGGCCTGATCGCCATCACCGACGGCGCCAAGGGCGGCGGTTACCCGGCGCTGGTGCACCGGCCGTTGGCGTTGTCGCTGTTCACCATGATCGCGCATCCCGGCGTCGGCGTCCGCGATCTCACCCTCGCCCAGATCCGGGATCTCTACCGGGGCAAGGTCGGCAACTGGCGCGAGGTGGGCGGTCCGGACCTGCCGGTGGTGCTGGTCAACCGGATCCCCGGCTCCGGAACGCGCACCATTTTCGAACGCAGGCTGCTGGAAGGCGCGCAGCCGGAGCGCCCGCACGTGAGCTGCACGGCGCTGAAGGGCACCGTCACCACCGCGCCCGCGCAGTGCGAGGTGCAGGTCACCGCAGACATGCGCAAGGCGGTGGCGGAAATACCAGGGGCGGTCGGCTATTCCGAGTTCGCCGAGGCCGTCGCCGCCGGTCTGCCGACGATCGCGATCGATGGCGTCGGCGCGAGCCGGGACGCCGCCGTGCGGCGCGCCTATCCCTTCTGGGGCGTGGAGTACGCATACAGTAACGGCGAGTTGCCCGGTGGTTCGCTCGCCGCGAGTTTCCTGCACTTCCTGACCGATAGGACCGGCAAAGAGGTGCTGCGCGCACACGGCAACGCGCCGTGCGCCGACCTGCCCGACCCCGGCCGCTGCCTGCCCGATCAGTGAACCGGCAAGGCGGGGACACCGGACTACCCATCGGTAGCCGAACGAACGCTGGGTGCGGCGATTTTTCCCGAACTGTTTGGTTTGAACGACGCCCGCTGAGGTACCTCCCACTCGGCCCCCCTGATCATGCCGGAGGCGTGACCAGGCCAACCAAGCCCCATGGACGGCGGTGCAGCTAGGTCTTCACCCCCGCCGCGGCGGCCACTTAGTTCAGTTCGGCGCCCGGTACTCCGAGTGCTGGGTGAATGCGAGTGCTACTTGGTTGTCCCTGGAAGGAGGGTCATGAGCGCGCTTTCCGTGCCGATTTCCGCGCAGGCGTCGTCTGATCTGGAGATGCCGTCGTCCGACTACCTGTCGACAGATCGTTCCAGCGGCCCGTTCCGCATCGCGATGGTCGTGCCGCCGTACTTCGACGTCCCGCCCAAGGCGTACGGCGGTGTCGAGGCCGTGGTGGCCGACCTCGTCGACGCGCTGGTGGCCCGCGGCCACGACGTCACGCTGTTGGGCGCGGGTGAGCCGGGGACGAAGGCCAAGTTCGTGCCGGTGTGGGACCGAGCGCTGCCCGAACGCCTCGGAGAGCCGTTCCCCGAGGTCGTGCACGCGCTGCGGGTGCGTCGCGCGATCGAGAAGCTCATGGCCACTTCGGGTGTGGACCTGGTGCACGACCACACCTTCGCGGGGCCGCTGAACGCGACCGTCTTCCAGAACATGGGCCTGCCGACGGTGCTGACCGTGCACGGGCCGGTGGAGGACGACATCTACCGCTATTACCAGGATCTGGGCGACGAGGTCGCCTTGGTGGCGATCAGCGACCGTCAGCGCGAACTCGCGCAGGGTCTCAATTGGTCCGGGCGGGTGCACAACGCGCTGCACGTCGACGATTGGCCGTTCCGCGTCGAGAAGGACGACTACGCGCTGTTCCTCGGCCGGTTCAACGAGTGCAAGGCTCCGCATCTGGCGCTGGAAGCCGCGCACGCCGCAGGCATCCCGCTGGTGCTGGCAGGCAAGTGCAGCGAACGTCCCGAGCAGGCCTACTTCGAGGAGAAGGTGCGGCCGCTGCTGACGGAAAACGACCACGTGTTCGGTCTCGCCGACGCGACGGCCAAGCGTAAGCTGCTTGCGAACGCGCGTTGCCTGTTGTTCCCGATTCGCTGGGAGGAACCGTTCGGCATGGTGATGATCGAATCCATGGTCTGTGGCACGCCGGTGGTCGCGCTGCGCGGCGGGGCGGTGTCCGAGGTGATCGTCGACGGCGTGACCGGCCGCATCTGCGAGGATCCCGCCGAATTGCCCTCGGCCATCGAAGAGGTCCGGTCGATGGATCCGTACGCCTGCCGGGCGCACGTGCAGGCCAAGTTCGGCTCCGACACACTCGGCTTCGGCTACGAGCAGGTGTATCGCCGGGTGCTGCGCTCGAAGCAGCGGGCCGGCGCCGCGCCGCTGGTCACCACGGCGTCCGTGGCCACGCCGCTCGACGCCCCGGCGTCCGGCTCGCCGATCCGGATCGCGGCGAGCGGCTAGGCGTGACCGATTCCGCGCCCGTGAGCCACGCCCCCCTGAACTCCGGCGAGCCCGCCGGGTTCGGGGGGTGCGGCTCGGTGACCCTGGTCGAAGGCGGCACGTTCTGCCTGTCCAATCGGCTCGGCGACGTCGAACCGGGCAAGCCGCACGGCTTGTTCTTCCGGGACGCCCGCGTGCTGTCGCGCTGGGAGTTGCTGGTGAACGGCAAACCCGCCGAGTCGCTTTCGGTATTGAGTCCCGAGGCGTTCGCCGCCAGGTTCGTGTTGCGCAGGCCCCCGCAGGCGGGCCTGGCCGACAGCACGCTGCTGGTGGTGCGCGAACGGATCGTCGCCGACGGCATGCACGAGCTGATCACGCTGGAGAACATGGGCCGCGAGCCCACCGCGGTGCTGCTGGAATTGCACGTAGACGCCGACTTCGTCGATCTGTTCGCGGTGAAGGAAGGCCGCGCCGGTCACGGGCGGGCCGACGTGACGGTAGCCGACGGGGAGTTGGTGCTGCACGATCACGCCGACCGCAGCCGGGGCATCTCGATTTCGGCGACCGTGGAACCCGAGGTCATGCCCGGTTCGCTGCTGTGGAGGGTGATCGTGCCGGTCGGCGAATGCTGGCAGACCGAGATCATCGCCCAGCCGACCGTGGGCAACCAGCGTTTCCAGGCCATCTCGCCGGGGGAGCACTACAACGTCAGCGCGCCGGGCCGAAAGATCGAGGCCTGGCGCGACACCGCCACCGACATCGCCGCGTCCGACCCCGTGCTCACCCGGGTGCTGCGCCGCACCGAGAGCGACTTGGGTGCGTTGCAGATGCGCGACGAATCCGGCGACGCGCGGCCTTTCGTCGCCGCGGGCGCGCCGTGGTTCATGACCCTGTTCGGCCGCGACAGCCTGCTCACCGCGTGGATGGCGCTGCCGCTGGAGGCCGATCTGGCGCTGGGCACGCTGCAGCAGCTGGCCGAACTGCAAGGGCAGGACGTGAACCCGCTGACCGAGGAGGAACCCGGCCGCATCATGCACGAGATGCGCCGCGGGCCCGCGGGCGGGCAAGTGTTCGGCGGCAACATCTACTACGGAACGGCCGACGCCACACCGCTGTTCGTGATGCTGCTGGCCGAATGCCATCGCTGGGGCGCCGACTCCGAGGCGATCCGGCAACTGCTGCCTGCCGCCGACGCCGCGCTGCACTGGATCACCGACTACGGCGACCGGGACGGCGACGGCTTCGTCGAGTACCGCCGCGCGACCGACCGCGGCCTGATCAACCAGGGGTGGAAGGACAGCTTCGACGGAATCAACGACGCCACCGGCCATATCGCCGAAGCGCCCATCGCACTGTGCGAGGTGCAGGGGTATGTGCACGCCGCGATGCTGGCCAGAGCCGAACTGGCGGAGGCTTTCGACGACCCGCGCCTGGCCGGACAGCTACGGGAACGCGCCGCGGAGTTGCGCGTCAAGTTCGCCGAACAGTTCTGGCTGGCCGACCGCGGGTGGTACGCCGTGGCGCTGGACGGCGGCAAGCGGCAGGTCGACGCGCTGACCAGCAATGTGGCGCACTGCCTGTGGTCGGGCATCGCCACCGACGAGCACGCGGCTGAGCTGGTGGCGCGGATGTCGGCTCCGGAGATGGATTCCGGCTTCGGGCTGCGCACGCTGGCGTCGAACATGGGCGCCTACAACCCGATGAGCTACCACTGCGGCTCGGTGTGGCCGCACGATACGGCGATCGCGGTGGCGGGCCTGCTGCGCTACCGGCATGTGCCCGGCGCGGTGGAGCTGGCGACTCGGCTGGCCACCGGCCTGCTGGACGCCGCGGCGGTGTTCGACGGGCGTCTGCCGGAGTTGTTCTGCGGCTTTCCCCGGTCGCGCTTCGCCACGCCGGTGCCGTATCCGACTTCCTGTTCGCCGCAGGCGTGGGCGAGCGCGGCGCCGCTGTTGCTGGTGCGCGCGTTCCTCGGGCTCGACCCCGACGCGCCCACCAGGACGCTCACGGTCCGGCCGCAACTGCCCGCGCGGTGGGGCAGGCTCTCGCTGCGCGCGTTGCGGCTCGGTGCCACCACCGTCGACCTGGAAGCCGAGGGCGCGCAGATCACCGCGGCGCGCCTGCCCGACGACTGGCGGTTGGTGACCAGGTGACCCGCACAGGTTGCCGCGCGGCGGAAGCGGGTACGCCCCCGATGTAGGGATATTGCAAGCCTTCTCGCACTGATACGCAGCACGGGAGGTGCACGATGCAGACATCGCTGGACACACAGGATCTGTGGCGGAGCCGGTACCGGGATTGTTCCGCGGAGCCGTCGACGGATCTCGACATGGATCGCGCCTTGTTCATCCGCAGCGTGCACGCCGGTCACGGCCCGGAGTGCCGCCAGTACCTCGCGGCGGCGGCGTACTGCCTCGCCCACGGGGACGAGCACTGAGCCAACGGCTTGCACGCCGCGAGAGCACCGAGCGCCCTGCCCGATGCCGGGGCTCGGCGTGAGGTCTACAGGATCGCGAAGGCCACCACGAGCCCGAGCGCGAAATGCGCGGCCGCCACCACGAGCACTTCAGTGGTGTAGGTGTCCGCGTGCAGCGCCGTGCCGATGTCGATGCCGAGCGCCCGTTCGATGACGCGCACCGAGACGACCTGGGCCACGATGCCGACCAGGCCGAACACCAGCGCGGCGATCAGGCCCTCGGAGAGCTTGCCGCCACCGCCGACGGCGAAGATGGCGAGCACGACGATGAACGCCATGCTGATCATGCCCGCCGCGGTGACGATGATGGCGTTCGGCTTCCCCGCGACCACCAGTTTGCGCAACTTTCCCGGCGTGGTCAGGTCGATGGCGTAGAAGCCGACGAGCATGAGCACCAAGCCGACGAGGGCGTAGAGGACGATCGCTCCCACACCCTCGCCGAGCGAGTTCCAGTACCCCGATTCCAGGGCGACTGCGGTCATCTTGATCCTTCCGGGACGGGTCGGCGTGCGGCCGAGATGGATTGGTGCTCGACGAGGACGCTGCTCAGTCGCTGGTGATGCGATGCGGGACGAAAGCGGAGCCGTCGTCGGTGATCAGTCCCGCTGTCTCGCGGATGCCGAGCCCGGCCGCGGCGTCGCCGACGATCCACGCGCCGAGCACCGGGCGCATGTCGTCGAATTCCGGCAGCGGGTCCAGCAATTGGTACACGTAGCCTTCCTCGCCGTAGACGCCGCCGGTCGCGGTCTCCAGTCCGGCGCCGACGATCGTCATGTTGGCGCCCTCGCGTCCCAGCTTCGGTTTGCGGATGTACTCGGTGAGCTCGTTGGGCTGGTCGAGATAGGCGGGCAGCAGATTCGGGTGGCCCGGGTACATCTCCCACAGCACCGCGAGGATCGCCTTGTTGCTCAGCAGCGTCTTCCACAGCGGCTCGATCCACATGGTCTCCGGCAGGCTGTCCACGACGCGTTTGCCGAAATCGTCGTCGAGCACCCATTCCCAGGGGTAGAGCTTGAAGACCGCCTCCATCGGCGCCTCGGCCAGGTCGACGAAACGTTCCAGCTCGGAATCGAATCCGATCTCCTCGATCGGCAGCGCGACGGTGTCGAAGCCCGCCTCGGCCGCGGTCTCCTGCAGGTAGGCGGTGGTGACGTTGTCCTCGCCCGTGGCGTCGGCGCCGGACCAGGTGAAATGCAGTTGCGCGGTGGGCAGCGCGTCACGCAGTTCGCCCCACCGCTCGACCAGCTTCTCGTGCAACGAGTTCCACTGGTCGCCGCCGGGGTAGCGGTCGGTCAGCCAGTGCCACTGCACGATCGCCGCCTCCAGCAGCGAGGTCGGGGTGTCGGCGTTGTACTCCAGCAGCTTCGCCGGACGTCGCGCGTCGTAGCGCAGATCGAAACGCCCGTACACGTGCGGGTCGGAGCGCCGCCAGGACTCGGCGATCGGGCCCCAGCTCCACTCGGGCAGGCCGAAATCGGCGTACCGCTCGGTGAGCACGATGTGCTCCACCGCGTTCAGGCACATCGAGTGCAGGAGTTCGACGTCGGCCTCCAGCGCGAGGATCTCCGACATCTCGAACTCGTAGTGCACCGATTCGTCCCAGTACGGCCGCGGCTGACCGCTCGCGTCCCGTCCCGGGGAACCGTAGACCAGGCCCTGGCTTTCGATGATCTGCTGCCAGCCCGGCCGGGGCGTGTCCCGTACGCGTCGCATCTATGACCCTCCGCCGGTGCTCTTGCTGCCCAGGCCGCCGCGCTGAATGGTGGTGCCGCTCTTGGTCTTGATCTCGGCGCTCTTCGGCCTGATCGTGGTGCCGCCGGTGGGCGGCTTGCCGATGGAACCGGTGCCGCCGTAGTAGTAGCGGTACTGCGGCCCGCCGCCGAGGATGATCAGACCGGGATTGAGGCCGGTGTCGTTGACGAAACCGGGACGGCCGTCGCCGCAATAGGAATCATCGACCACGATCTCTTGACCGTTCTCGGTTCTCACGCACTGGGCCGTGACCCGGTCCGGCGCGGCGAGGGCGCGATAGGCCAGATAGCCGCCGCCGACCAAGGCCGCGACGCCGACGATGGCGACGCCGCCGATCATCACGCGCTTGCGGGTGCGCTTCTTGGCCTCCTCGGCCGCGATGGCCGCCTGCTGCGCTTCCTCGGCGCGCTTGCGCGCCTTCTCCCGCGCCCGCGCCTCGGCCACCGTGGGCGGGCGGGGCCGGGTCACGCCCGCTTCTTGGCGCTGGATGCTGCCGGGGCGCGGCGGCGCGGCGGATGGGCGGTCTGGACCGCTCGTGCCGCCGGACTGTGCCGAAGTGGGCGCGGACCAATCGATTCCGGGCTGATCGGCGGCGTCCGGAGCGGGCGCGGGCGTCGACCGGTCCTGTTCCTCGCCGGGCGCCGGCGTGGGCCGGTCCTCGGCCGGGCGCTGCGGCTCCGACGGCCGCGCGGGCTCGTCCCGGCGCTCGTCACCCGGATCTCGCGTGCTCATCGCTGCGACCCCCTCCTCGCCCGAACCACCACTACCGCTCCTCGAAACCGGTCAAATCACCCCGCGCGGGCTCCCAGCTTTCCACAACCAACTTGACCTGACCAGGTGTGTCCCCGGAACGCAAGAGGCTCAGCAACCGCTCGCAAGCCGGTCGGGGCCCCTCGGCCACCACGTGCACGCGGCCGTCCCTGGCATTCGTCGCGTGCCCGGCCAGTCCCAGTTCCAACGCCCGCGACCGAGTCCACCAGCGGAAACCCACGCCCTGGACCAGGCCGTGCACCCAGGCGCTCAACCGAACGGCCTGGTCCATCAGGCCTCGATGTCGAACGACAGCGTCACCTTCGTGCCCGCCTTCAACGTCCGTCCCACCGTGCAGACCTTGTCGATGGCACGCTGCACGGTCACCAGCAACCGTTCTCGGGCCTCGTCGTCGAGTTCGCTGAGGTCGAGCTCGAACACCTCCTCCAGGTGCGGGTAGACCTCGTTCTCCCGATCGGCGTCGCCGGAGACGCGAATGGTCGCGTCGAAGTTGTCGCCGAGTTTGCGCGACAGCGGGAAGTCCGCGCTGAGGCCGGAGCAGGCGGCCAGCGCGATCTTCAGCAATTCGCCGGGGGTGAACACACCGGGAACGCCCTGCGATCCGATCAGGACTTCGGCGCCTCGGGAGCTGCGCCCGGTGTATGCCCTGGTTCCGGTGCGCTCCACCCACAACGTGGTGGGCTCCGGCGCGCTCGGCGCCGCGGTGGCGGTGACGGATGTAGCGGTCTGTTCAGCCATGGGTTCGATCCTGCCATTGTCGTCGCAATCAGCTCGCGGGCCTGGCAACGCCGCGCCAGGACCGGCCATTCCGCACGGTCGGCGGCCCGTGGCCGGGATTACTCCTGGAACCGGTAGCCCATACCCGCCTCGGTGAGCAGGTGTTTGGGACGCGACGGATCGTCCTCCAGTTTGCGGCGCAATTGCGCCAGGTAGACCCGCAGGTAGTGGGTCTCGGTGGCGTAGGAGGGGCCCCACACTTCGCGCAGCAGCTCCCGCCGCCCCACCAGCTTGCCCCGATTGCGCACCAGCATCTCGAGCATGCCCCACTCGGTGGGGGTCAGGTGGACGGTCTCGCCGCGCTTGGTGACCTTCTTGGCGGCCAGGTCGACGGTGAACGAGTCGGTGGTCACCACGGGCGCCGAGGCGTCGGGATCGGTGGCGCCGCGCCGGACCGCGGCGCGCAACCGGGCCAGCAGCTCGTCCATGCCGAACGGTTTGGTGACGTAGTCGTCGGCCCCCGCGTCGAGCGCTTCGACCTTGTCGGCGGAATCCGTCCGCGCCGACAGCACGATCACCGGAGCCGAGGTCCAGCCGCGCAATCCGGCGAGCACCTCGATGCCGTCCATGTCGGGCAGGCCGAGGTCGAGGATCACGACGTCCGGATGCCGGTCGGCCGCCGCCCGCAGGGCCGCGCCGCCGGTCGCGGCGGTGATCACCTCGTAGCCGCGGACCGAGAGATTGATCCGCAACGCGCGCACGATCTGCGGTTCGTCGTCGATCACGAGCACCTTCGTCGCCACCGCATCGGGCGTCTTCGTCACAACCGCCGCCTCCTGTGTCGTCGCGGACACCTCACTCACCCGCGCTCGTCGTCTCGTGTGCCACGGCGCCGCCCGTGCCGTCGGTCTCGGACGGCTCGCCGCCGGGCAGCTCGACCAGCATGGTCAATCCTCCGCCGGGTGTCGGCTCGGCGTGCACGGTGCCGCCCATCGCCTCGACGAACCCGCGCACCACCGACAGGCCGAGGCCGACGCCGGTGGTGTTGTCCCGGTCGCCGAGGCGCTGGAACGGTTCGAACAGTTGCTCCTCGGCGCCGTGCGGGATGCCGGGCCCGGTGTCGATGACCGCGATCGCGACCCGGTCGCCCGCGCGTTCGGCGGTGACGCGGACCGTGCCCGCGCGCGGGGCGTGGCGCAGCGCGTTGTCGAGCAGGTTGGCCAGCACCCGTTCCAGCAGGCCGCTGTCGGCGCGCACCGAGACGTCGCCCACCTCCACCCGGACCCGGTCCATCGCCGCACGCCGCAACCCGCGCGCGCCCATCCCGACGCTCACCAGGGCGCGGTGCACCACCTCGTCCAGGTAGACCCGCCGCAGCTGCGGCGTGACGACTCCGACCGCGAGCCGGGAGGAGTCGAGCAGATTGCCGACCAGCGCGGTGAGCTGATCCACCGATTCCTCGATGGTCTCCAGCAGTTCGGCGGTGTCCTGCGGGGAGAACTCGACGTCGTCGCTGCGCAGGCTGGAAACCGCCGCTTTGGCGCCGGCCAGTGGGGTGCGCAGGTCGTGGCCGACCGCCGAGAGCAACGCCCGCCGCAGGCGATCGGCCTCCAGCAGGGCCGCGGCGGCACTCGCCTCTTCGGCCAGGCGGGCCTGCCGGACCAGAGCGACGGCCTGGTTGGTGACCGCGTTGAGCACCGGACGGTCGGCGGCCGCCAGCGGGCGACCGGCCAGCAGCAGCCGGTGGCGGGCGTCGCCCGCTTCCACCACGGTGTCCGCGTCGGAGGGCTGCCGCGGCGGGTCGGCACCCACTTCGGCGAGCACGTGGTCGCCTTCCACCAGGCCGACCGCGCGTTGCGCGAAGACTTCTCTGATCTGTTCGAGCAGCCGGGGCAGGTCCGCGCCGTGCAGGATCGCGCCGGAGAACATGGTGAGCAGTTCGGCCTGCCGAGAGGCCTTGCGCGCCTGAGTGGTTCGCTTCGCGGCCAGGTCGACCAGCGCCGCCACCGCGACGGCGACGATGAGCAGCACCACCACGGTGATGAAGCTGTTCGGCTCGGCGATGGTCAGGCTGTAGCGCGGCGGCGCGAAGAACCAGTTCAGCAGCAGCCCGGACAACAGCGCCGAGAACGACGCGGGCACCACGCCGCCGAGCAGCGCCACCGCGACCACGCCGACCACGAACACGGCGCTGATCCCGCCGAGATCCAGCACCTCATCGAGGGAGGCGGCGCTGATCGCGCAGACCAGGGCCGGCACCAGAACGGCGGCGAGCCACGCGGCCACGGGGCGGCGCGGGTGCAGGCCCGCGTACCGGAATCCGCGGTGGGCCTGTTCGTGCGTCACCATGTGCACGTCGATCTTGCCGGAGCGCTGCACCACCGTGGAGCCGATGCCTTCATCGACCATGCGCGCCCAGCGCGAGCGGCGGGAGGTGCCGAGCACCAACTGCGTGGCGTTCACCTCGCGGGCGAACTCGAGCAGCGCCGTGGGCACGTCGTCCCCGGTGACGGTGTGCAGGGAGGCGTCCAGGCTGGCCGCGAGCTCACGCAACCGCGCCAGTCGTTCGGTGGAGACCCCGGCCAGGCCGTCGCCGCGCACCACGTGCACGACCACCAGATCGGCGCTGGATTTGGTGGCGATCCGGCTGGCCCGGCGCACGAGCGTCTCCGATTCCGGCCCGCCGGTCACCGCAACCACGACGCGCTCCCTGGCCTCCCACAGTTCGGTGATCCGGTGATCGGCCCGGTACCTGGCCAGCGCGGCGTCCACCTGATCGGCCAGCCACAGCAGCGCCAGTTCGCGCAGCGCGGTGAGGTACCCCGCGCGGAAATAGTTCCGCAGCGCCGCGTCGATCTTCTCGGCGGCGTACACGTTGCCGTGGGAAAGCCTGCGCCGCAACGCTTCCGGGGTGATGTCGACCAGCTCCACCTGGTCCGCCCCGCGCACCACCGCGTCCGGCACGGTCTCGCGCTGCCGGATGCCGGTGATCTGCTCGACGACGTCGTTGAGGCTCTCCAGATGCTGCACGTTGACCGTGGAGATCACGTCGATGCCCGCGTCGAGCAGTTCCGCCACGTCCTGCCAGCGCTTCTCGTGCGCGCTGCCGGGCGCGTTGGTATGCGCCAGCTCGTCGACCAGCACCACCGCGGGGGCGCGGCGCAGCACCGCGTCGACGTCGACTTCCTGGAAGATGCTGCCGCGATATTCGATCAGCTTCGGAGGGATGCGTTCGATGCCGTCGAGCAGTTCCGCGGTCTTCTCCCTGCCGTGCGTCTCGACCACCGCGGCCACCACGTCGCGACCCCGCTCCAGTCGCCGGTGCGCCTCGCCGAGCATGGCGTAGGTCTTGCCGACTCCCGGCGCGGCGCCCAGGTAGATCCGCAGCCGACCGCGTTTCACGCCTTCATCATCGCGCGTCGCGCCGCTCCGGCCGAGTATCCCGCGTTCGTCACGGCGCGCTGGCGCCCCACCGCCGCGCATCATCCGCCTCGAGCGCCACCGGTTGCGGCCGCGGTGCCCGCGCACGAGTTCCGATCGCGCGGATGACCAGCGCGCAGCAAACGAAGGCGACGACGAAGATCACTGCCGACATCGCGCTCCTTTCTTCTGTCCGGCTGGGTGGCACCGACAGGTCCCGCCCGGCTCTCCACTTCTACCGTCGCCAGACGGACGGACCTCGATTTTTACGGTGTGTTGACGGTCCGCCCGTGTTCCTTGACGCGTTGCTTGCGGGCGGTGAACGACCGTCAACGAACCGCAAATGCCGCGCACCGGGGCGTCAAGAAGTCGTCAGGAAACGGCCGCACGCGCCGCCGGGGCGCTTCACTCGCTGTGTCGCGCCGAAGCCCGGCGCGCGGATGGAGGTTGTCGAGTCATGTCGGTCGTGGTGTTCACCGCGCTCACCGTGGCGGCGTTCGCGCTGCTCGGACTGGTTCAGCGCGGGGTGGAGAAGTTGTGATCGCGAATCTGACCGGTCTCGTCCTCGCCGTCGGCGTCGCGGTCTATCTGGTCGCGGCGCTGCTGTTTCCCGAGAGGTTCTGAGTGAGCACGACAACCGCGGGGATCGTCTTCGTGGCCGCCCTGGTCCTGGCGCTCGCGCTGGTGCACGTGCCGCTGGGCGATTACATGTACCGGGTCTACGACGGCCGCGAGCACTCCCGCGTCGAACGTCTCGTCTATCGCGCGATCGGAGCGCACCCCGGAGTCGAGCAGCCCTGGCCCGTGTACGCGCGCAGCGTGCTGGCCTTCTCGGCGGTGAGCATTCTGTTCTTGTTCTTCTTCCAGCTCGTCCAGGGCGAGTTGCCGCTGCACCTGAACGATCCGGGCACCGCGATGACGCCCGCGCTGGCCTGGAACACCGCGGTCAGCTTCGTGACGAACACGAACTGGCAGAACTACTCCGGCGAATCCACCCAGGGTCATCTGGTGCAGATGGCCGGGCTGGCCGTACAGAACTTCGTCTCGGCGGCGGTGGGCATGGCGGTGGCCGTTGCGCTGGTACGCGGGTTCGCGCGCAGGCACACCGGCGACCTCGGCAACTTCTGGGTGGACCTGGTGCGCGGCACGCTGCGCATCCTGCTGCCGATCGCGTTCGTCTTCGCGCTCGTGCTGGTGGCGGGCGGCGTGATCCAGAACTTCCACCTGCACGACCAAGTGGCGCAGACGCTGGGCGGCGCCCGGCAGACGATCACCGGCGGCCCGGTCGCCAGCCAAGAGGTGATCAAGGAACTGGGCACCAACGGCGGCGGCTTCTACAACGCCAACTCCGCGCATCCGTTCGAGAACCCCTCCGCGTGGACCAACTGGGTGGAGGTCTTCCTGCTGCTGGTGATCAGCTTCTCGCTGCCGCGCACCTTCGGCCGGATGGTGGGCAGTCGTAAGCAGGGCTACGCGATCGTCGCGGTGATGGGGACGATCGCGCTGCTCGGCGTCACGCTGACCAATCTGTTCCAGCTCCAGCACCACGGCACGGTGCCCACCGCTATCGGCTCCTCGATGGAAGGCGTGGAACAGCGCTTCGGCGTGGCGAATTCGGCCACTTTCGCCGGTGCGACCACGCTAACCTCCACCGGAGCGGTCGATTCGTTCCACGACTCCTACACCAGCCTCGGCGGCCTGATGACGATGTTCGACATGCAGCTGGGCGAAGTCGCGCCGGGCGGCACCGGGTCGGGCCTGTACGGCATGTTGATCCTGGCGGTGATCACCGTGTTCGTCGCCGGGTTGATGGTCGGGCGCACCCCGGAGTACCTGGGCAAGAAGATCACGCCGCGCGAGATCAAACTGGCCGCGTCGTACTTCCTGATCAGCCCGCTGATCGTGCTGGTCGGCACGGCCGCGGCGCTGGCGATGCCGGGCCAGCGCGCGAGCATGCTGAACTCCGGGCCGCACGGGCTGTCGGAAGTGCTCTACGCGTTCACCTCGGCCGCCAACAACAACGGCTCGGCCTTCGCGGGCTTGACCGGCAACACCGAGTGGTACAACACCGCGCTCGGGCTGGCCATGCTCTTCGGCCGCTTCCTGCCGATCGTCCTCGTGCTCGCGCTGGCCGGTTCGCTCGCGCGCCAGGGCAGCACTCCCGCGTCGATCGGCACGCTGCCCACGCACCGGCCGCAGTTCGTCGGCATGGTGGTCGGCGTGACGGTGATCCTGGTCGCGCTCACCTTCCT
Source organism: Nocardia sp. NPDC019323 (assembly GCF_044389845.1). Lineage (NCBI taxonomy): Bacteria > Bacillati > Actinomycetota > Actinomycetes > Mycobacteriales > Nocardiaceae > Nocardia > Nocardia sp. NPDC019323. Next base: position 1,087,710 of record NZ_JBIRYN010000001.1, on the reverse strand, counting down.
GCCCGCGCTGGCGCTCGGGCCACTCGCCGAAGGAATCCACTGACATGTCCAGTCCCGTTCTCGAAATGGCTTCGGCGCAGGCCGGGTCCGAGCGGCCGCGGCGGGGCAAGAGCGTCCGCAGCGGGGTGCTCGACCCGAAAATGCTGCTGACCTCGTTGCCGGAGGCGGTGCGCAAGCTCGATCCACGCACGCTGTGGCGCAACCCGGTGATGCTGATCGTCGAACTGGGCGCGGTGTGGTCTACTGTGCTCGCTCTGCTCGACCCGACCTTCTTCGCCTGGGCCGTCGTCGTGTGGCTGTGGCTCACGGTGATCTTCGCGAACCTGGCCGAGGCCGTCGCGGAGGGCCGCGGCAAAGCGCAGGCCGACACACTGCGCAAGGCGAAGACCGACACCGTCGCGCGGCGACTGGTCGAGTGGTCGCCGGGCGCGTGGGTGGCCGAGGAACGGGTCGCCGCTCAGGAACTGCGCCGCGGCGATCACGTCGTGGTCGAAGCCGGACAGGTGATCCCGGGCGACGGCGACGTGGTGGAAGGCATCGCCTCGGTGGACGAGTCGGCGATCACCGGTGAATCCGCGCCGGTCATCCGCGAATCCGGCGGTGACCGCTCGGCGGTGACCGGCGGCACCACCGTGCTGTCGGACCGGATCGTCGTGCGGATCACCCAGGAGCCGGGGCGCAGCTTCATCGACAAGATGATCGCCCTGGTGGAGGGTGCGAGCAGGCAGAAGACCCCGAACGAGATCGCGTTGAACATCCTGCTGGCGGCGCTGACGCTCATCTTCGTCTTCGCGGTGGTCACGCTGCAGCCGATGGCGATCTTCAGCAAGTCGAACAATCCGGGCGTGCCGGACACCGCGGCGCTGGACGCGCACGGCGTCACCGGCATCGTGCTGGTCTCGCTGCTGGTGTGCCTGATTCCGACGACCATCGGCGCCCTGCTGTCGGCGATCGGGATCGCGGGCATGGACCGCTTGGTGCAGCGCAATGTGCTCGCCATGTCCGGCCGTGCCGTCGAGGCCGCCGGGGACGTGAACACTCTGCTACTGGACAAGACCGGCACGATCACGCTCGGCAACCGCCAAGCGGCGGACTTCGTCCCGGTACCCGGCGTGAGCAAGGAGGAGCTGGCCGACGCCGCACAGCTTTCCAGCCTGGCCGACGAGACCCCGGAAGGCCGTTCCATCGTGGTCTACGCCAAACAGGCTCACGGTCTGCGGGAGCGCACGCCCGGTGAGCTGAACCACGCGCGCTGGGTCGAGTTCACCGCGCAGACCCGGATGTCCGGCGTCGACGTCGAGAGCCGCAGGTTGCGCAAGGGCGCGGCGAGTGCCGTCACCGAATGGGTGCGCGCGCAGGGCGGTTCGGTGCCCGGCGAGCTCGGCGCGACCGTCGACGGCATCTCCGCCGCGGGCGGCACGCCGCTGGTCGTCGGCGAGGCCGACGGCGACGGCGCCAGGGTGCTCGGCGTCATCCACCTCAAAGACGTGGTGAAACAGGGCATGCGCGAGCGGTTCGACGAGATGCGCAGCATGGGCATCCGCACGGTGATGATCACCGGCGACAACCCGCTGACCGCGCAAGCGATCGCGGACGAGGCGGGGGTCGACGATTTCCTCGCCGAGGCGACGCCGGAGGACAAGTTGGCGCTGATCAAGCGGGAACAGGAGGGCGGACGCCTGGTCGCGATGACCGGCGACGGCACCAACGACGCGCCCGCGCTGGCGCAGGCCGACGTGGGCGTGGCGATGAACACCGGCACCTCGGCCGCCAAAGAGGCAGGCAACATGGTCGATCTGGATTCCGATCCGACCAAGCTGATCGAGATCGTGGAGATCGGCAAGCAGCTGCTCATCACGCGCGGGGCGCTGACGACGTTCTCCATCGCCAACGACATCGCCAAGTATTTCGCGATCATCCCCGCGCTGTTCGTGACGCTGTTCCCCGGCCTGGACCTGCTCAACGTCATGCGGTTGGCCAGCCCGCAGTCGGCGATCCTGTCCGCGGTGATCTTCAACGCCGTCGTCATCGTGGCGCTGATCCCGCTGGCGCTGCGCGGCGTGCGCTACCGGCCGTCGAACGCTTCGAAGTTGCTCAGCCGCAATCTGACCCTCTACGGGCTCGGCGGCATCATCGCGCCGTTCCTCGGCATCAAACTCGTCGACCTCGTGGTCCAGTTCCTCCCCGGGATGTCCTGACATGCGCCTTTCAACCTGGATCCGGCAGCATCTCGCCGCCCTGCGCGCGTTGCTCGCGCTCACGGCGATCACCGGAATCGTCTACCCGCTGGCGGTTTTCGCGGTGGCCCAGTTGCCCGGTCTGCACGAGAAAGCGGACGGGTCGTTGATCGAGGTGAACGGAACGACGGTGGGCTCCGGCCTGATCGGGCAATCGTTCACCGGCCCCGGCGGTGCGGCCTCGGCGCAGTATTTCCAGAGCCGCCCTTCGGCCGCCGGTGACGGCTACGACCCGATGTCCACTTCCGCGAGCAATCTCGGACCCGAGGACATCGTCGACACTCCGGCACGCGCGAGCCTGCTCACCGCGGTCTGCGCTCGCAGCAAGGAGGTCGGCGACCGTGAGGGGATCGACGGCAGCCGCCCGTTCTGCACGAAAGACGGTGTCGGCGCGGTGCTCTCGGTGATCGGACCGCGTGACTCCGACGGGGACGTTTCGCGCCCCGTACGGGTCGTCAGCGTCAACGAGGCGTGTCCGGCACCGCCGTTCGTCGCGGCCTATCGCGGCGTCCGGGTCGACTGCGCCGAACCGGGACAGGATTACTCCATCGGACGCATCGTCCCCATACGCGGCGACGCGCCCGCCGACCCGGCGGTGCCCGCCGATGCGGTCACCGCGAGCGGGAGCGGGCTCGATCCGAACATTTCGCCGCGGTACGCGGCCATCGAGGTGCCTCGGGTCGCGAAAGCGCGCGGGATCTCCGAGCAGCAGGTGCGCGCCGTAGTGGACGAGCACACCAGCGGCCGGACACTGGGATTCCTCGGCGAGCCGCGGGTCGACGTGCTGCGGTTTAACCTGGACCTGGATCGCCGGTACCCCTACCGCGGTTGACGCGGAGGCGGCCGCGGGCGGTGTCGTTGTGCCGCCCGCGGCCGTCGACGGCGGTCAGTGGCCGCGGGCGATCCAATCGGCGAGGAAGGGCTTCTCCGCGCCGATGGTGGTGGAATCGCCGTGTCCGGTATGGACCGTGGTCTCCTCCGGGAGCGTCAGCAGGCGTTGGCGGATCGACTCGATGATCGTGCCGAAATCGGAGAACGATCGGCCGGTCGCGCCGGGGCCGCCGGCGAACAACGTGTCGCCCGTGAACACGGCCTTCGCGTCGGGCAGATGCAGTGCGACCGAGCCGGGGGAGTGGCCAGGGGTGTGCAGGATGTGGATTTCGGTGTCGGACACGCCGATCCGATCGCCGTGCGCGAGCGGCTGGTATCCCGTGTCGGGATGGGTCATGCGCCACAGCGGTTCGTCGCCGGGGTGCAGCAGGATGGGTGCGTTCAGGCGCTCGGCGAGTTCGGGGGCGACCGTCACGTGATCGTTGTGTCCGTGGGTGCACACGATCGCGCGAACGGCGCGCCCGGCGACCGCCGCGAGAATCGGGCCTGCGTCGTGGGCGGCATCGATGACGACCACCTCGTCGTCGTCGCCGACGAGCCAGATGTTGTTGTCCACCGCCCAGGTGCCGCCGTCGAGGCGGAACTCGCCGGAGGTGACGACGCGGTCGATGCGGATGGTCACCAGACCACCACCGAACGCAGCACGTCGCCCGCGTGCATCTTGGCGAAGGCTTGCTCCACCTGGTCCAGCCCGATGCGTTCGGAGACGAACCGGTCCAGCGGCAGCCGTCCCTGGCGGTAGAGGTCGATCAGGGCGGGGAAGTCACGTTCCGGCAGACAGTCGCCGTACCAGGCGGATTTCAGCGCGCCGCCGCGGGAGAAGAAGTCAAGCAGCGGCATCTCCAGGGTCATCTCCGGGGTCGGCACGCCGACGAGGACCACCGTCCCGGCGAGGTCGCGGCCGTAGAAGGCCTGCTGCCAGGTCTCCGGCCGTCCGACCGCGTCGATGACCACGTCCGCGCCCCAGCCGTCGGTGTACTCCTGGATCTTCTCGACCACGTCCTCGGTGGTCGCATCGATCGTGTGGGTGGCGCCGAAGTCCGTGGCCCAGCGCAGTTTCCTGGCGTCGCGGTCCACCGCGATGACGGCGCGCGCACCCGCGAGCCTGGCTCCGGCGATGGCCGCGTCCCCGACGCCGCCGCAGCCGATCACCGCGACGGTGTCGCCGATCGAGACGTTGCCGGTGTGGATCGCCGAGCCGATGCCCGCCATCACGCCGCAGCCGAGCAGGCCCGCCACCGCAGGGTCGGCTTCCGGATCGACCTTCGTGCACTGGCCTTCGTGCACCAACGTCTTGTCGGCGAACGCGCCGATGCCGAGGGCGGGCGTCAGCTCGGTGCCGTCGGCGAGGGTCATCTTCTTGCTCGCGTTGCGACTGTCGAAGCAGTACCACGGCCTGCCGCGCTTGCAGGCCCGGCACTCACCGCAGACCGCGCGCCAGTTGAGGATCACGTAGTCACCCTCGGTCACATGGGTGACCGCCGCGCCGACGGCTTCCACCACGCCCGCCGCCTCGTGGCCGAGCAGGAACGGGAAATCGTCGGTGATGCCGCCTTCGCGATAGTGCAGGTCGGTGTGGCAGACCCCGCACGCCTGCACCCGCACCACCACGTCGTGCGGGCCCGGATCGGGAATCACCACCTCGACGCTCTCGACCGGTGCGCCTTTGCTGCGGGCCACGATCCCGCGGACGGTTTCCGACACCTGTGCCTCCTGAGCGAGTTCTCGGGACGCGGATCCGGTCGCTCCATGGACCCGCGAGCTGAACACCTGTCCATACAGTTGTTCCCGATCCGAACCCTACCGCCGGATCGCGCGAAGTCCCGAGTTTCGAGCGGGAATCGCCCGTGAGGGTTGACATTCCACTTTGGAGGGTTATGCTGGACTCATATTCCACTATGGAAGATAAACCCGTCGATAGGACCAGGCATGGACATCTCCACCGGCACTCGCGCCTCGAACGCCGAACGCGACGTCGTGGTGCGCCTGCTCGGCAGGCATATGGCGGACGGCCGGATCGATCTGCCCGAGTACGACCAGCGCGTCGCCCAGGTGTACGCCACCACCGATCGCGAAGACCTGCGCGCGGTGCTGTCCGATCTGCCCGAACTGGGCAAGGACGCCGTGGCGCCCGCTTCCGCGCGCCCCCGCATCCCGATCTGGCAGCGCATCGAGGGCAGCACCTGGCTCGCCGTGAGCCTGCTGGTGCTCGTCATCTGGGGCGCGGTCTCGCTGAGCGTCGGCGCGCTGACCTACTTCTGGCCGATCTGGGTGATCGGCCCGTGGGGCGCCGTCCTGGCGTTCCGGATGGTGGCGGGCTTCGAGAACGGCCGGTTCAGCCACCGCGCGAGCTGAGCTCCGACCGTCGGCGCTGTCACCCGTCGCACCGGGCGACAGCGCCGTTGTCGTGTCCTACCACCCGCGCCGCGCGGACTCGTGCGGGGGAAGCGAGGGTTCCCGCCGTGACCGCTGATCGCCGCGGTGACGGCGGCCGGGTGGTTGGTCGTCGGCCCGGTCTCGGTCGGACGGCACCGGACGGTCGCGGTATGCCGCATCGGGCCGCTCTCTTCGGCCGGTCCCTGGCTCGCGGTCCGCGGGCCTGCGTCCGGTCTGCTCGCTCCCTCGCGGATGACGGACCTCCGCGTCGTCGTAGTCGTCCCGAGGTCCGGCGCGGTGCGATGCGTCGGGCTCATCGGGACGCCGACGTCTCGGCGGGTCGAGACGGCCGGGTGCAGAACGCGGAGGCGGATTCGCCCCACCGCCGCGCGGGAGCCGGTCGCCTCGCCGAGCGGGTTCGGATTCCTCGCGGCGGCGGCGTCGTGCTGCCGCGGGCGGGCTGTAGTCGCCGGCCGGAGGGTTCGTTCGTGCTGTCGGCCAGGAGTTCGCGGTGCGTGTCGGTCGATCGGCATCGGTGCGCCGGGACGAGGTCGGTGGCTCGGCGGCTCCGCGACGGGTGGACCGGCTCTCGCCGCGCGCCTCCTGCGGCGGCTTCCGGCGGGATCTGCTCGCACGGGGCGGCTGCGGCGGACGACCCGGCTGGAGGACGGGAAGCTCCCGGGTGATCTGCGTGGCGCTGACGCCTTTCTCCTGATAAGTGGCGGCGATGTCGTGCGCGCGCAACCACGCGCCCGGATCGTGGCGGGCGACGGCGTCCAGCCACGGAAGGGTGTCCTCGAGCAGATCGAGCAGATCGCCGGGGCCGTCGCCGAGCGCGGCCCGGATGGCGGGGAAGGCTTCCGTGGGGAAGGTCCACTTCCATTCGGACCGAGCTTCCGCGTGTCTGCGGCCGTGCAGGACGAGGTCGCCGGAGCGGGAGATCTTGGCCCGCACCGTCCGGACGCCGGACTCGATGACGAGTTCGCCCGTTTCGGTGCGGGTGATCTGCTCGGTCTGGTCGTCATCGTCGAGTTCGGGGGCACCGATCTCGTCGTCGGGGTCGACGCGGCGCATCCATTTCGTGACCGCGCCCAGCGGGAGCAGCGGCTGTCGGTCCGCAATGTGGGCGCGGGTGATCCGCAATGTCCGCGCAATCCCGGCGACGAGATCCGCCCGGCCCGGGGATTCCGCGGCGTCGGGCAGGTCGTCGTCCTCCCAGTGGTCTGGGGGCGCCGACCGGGGGCCGATGCCGGTGCGCCCGGGTCGCTCGCTCCTGCCGTACGCCGGTTCGGCGGATCGCCCGGCTCGGCCGGGAAAATTCCCAGGACTGGGAGTTTCGTCCTCGTCGGCGTCGTCCCACGGCGGGTCCGCGTCCTGCTCCGGTCCCCGCAGTTTGATCTCGAACCACGCCGCGCCAAGGGCGGCCGCGGCGAAAGCCGCCGCGACCGCCACCTCCATCCGCACATCGCTCAGCAGCGCGCTCTTGCTGCGTTCACAGGCGTGCAGGAACACCAGGCTGCCGAGGACGAGCCCCGCGATCCGGGCAAGGCGGAACCGGGTACTTGTCCCTGGTGAGGGGGCAGACATCGTGGTGCGCTCCCGAACGTTCCGCTGACGAATCAGAGGGATCGTAAGGGGCCGGAGGATGTGGCGTCAGTGCCAGTTCGAGACCGGGCATGGGCGGCGGGCTGACGGAAGAGACGCGTGCCGGTGGCAGAGCGGGCGTTCCCGCATCCCGGTGCGCCGGCGGAGTCGGTCGCGTCGCGGCCGCCGACCCGATGCGACCGGCGCCGCCGTCGCCGTCCCGGCAAACCCGGGGCATATCGAAATGCGCGCGAACCGGCGGCGAGTCGATAACCTACGGATATCGCCGAACCACCACTCGGCCGCGCACGCCGTCGGGCCCCGGAAGCTCCCGGTACGCGACGGATACCATGACAGGTCGCCGGATGCGCTGCCCCGACGCGGAACGCCGACCGGGCAGAACACGGAAAGGTCGTCGAACTTGCACCTGAAGAGCCTGACGTTGAAGGGCTTCAAATCCTTCGCGTCCGCGACGACGCTGCGCTTGGAACCGGGCATCACGTGTGTGGTCGGTCCCAACGGCTCGGGCAAATCGAACGTCGTCGACGCGCTCACCTGGGTGATGGGCGAGCAGGGCGCCAAGGCGTTGCGCGGCGGCAAGATGCAGGACGTGATCTTCGCGGGCACGGCGGGCCGCGCGCCGCTCGGCCGTGCCGAGGTCACGCTGACCATCGACAATTCCGACGGCGCGCTGCCGATCGACTACGCCGAGGTGTCCATCACCAGGCGCATGTTCCGCGACGGCGCGGGCGAGTACGAGATCAACGGCAACTCCTGCCGCCTGATGGACGTGCAGGAACTGCTCAGCGACTCCGGCATCGGCCGCGAGATGCACGTCATCGTGGGTCAGGGCCAGCTGTCGGCCATCCTGGAATCGCGCCCTGAGGACCGCCGCGCGTTCGTCGAGGAAGCCGCCGGTGTGCTCAAGCACCGCAAACGCAAGGAGAAGGCGGTCCGCAAGCTCGAGGCCATGCAGGCCAACCTGGCCCGGCTGACCGACCTCACCACCGAACTGCGCCGCCAGCTCAAACCGCTGGGCAGGCAGGCGGAGGTGGCGCGCAGGGCGCAGACCGTGCAGGCCGACCTGCGCGACGCCCGGCTGCGGCTGGCCGCCGACGACCTGGTCACCCGGCGCGAAGAGCTGGCCAGCCAGCAGAGCAAGGAAGCGTACGCGCGCGAACAGCAGATCACCGTGCAGTCCGAGCTGGACGCCGCGAACGCGGCGCTGGCGCAGCAGGAATTCCAGCTGTCGCGGCTGACGCCGAGCGCGGAGGCCGCCGCGCAGCTGTGGTTCCAGCTGTCCGCGCTCGCCGAGCGGGTCAACGCGACCATCCGCATCGCGGGCGACCGGGCGCGGCACCTGGACGCGGCGGCTCCGGTCAGCACCGGCCGCGACCCCGAGCAACTCGAGGCCGAGGCCGACCGGGTCGAGGCCGAGGAGGCCGAGCTGCGCGAAGCGGTGGAGATCGCCACGGAGACGCTGGAGGCGGCCCGCGACCAGCTGGCCGAACGCGAACACGCCGCCAAGGCCGCCGAGCAGGCGCACTTGGCCGCGGTGCGGGCGATCGCCGACCGGCGCGAGGGAGTGGCCCGGTTGTCCGGCAAGGTGGACACCCTGCGGGCCAGGGCGCAGTCGGTGGACGCGGAGATCGCGCGGCTGTCGGTCGCGATCGCCGACGCCCGCCATCGCGGTGAGGCCGCGCAAGCCGAATTCGACACGGTGCAAGCCGAACTCGCCGAACTCGACGCGGGCGAGGCCGGTCTCGACGCTCAGCACGAGCACGCGGCGCAGGCGCTGGAACTGGCCGATCAGCGGGTCACCGAACTGCGCGAACAGGACCGGGACGCGAGCAAGCGCGTCGCGTCGCTCAGCGCGCGCATCGAGGCGCTCGGCATGAACCTGGCCCGCCGGGACGGTGTGGCCTGGCTGGTGGAGCACCGCGAGCAGGGATTGCTCGGCCCGCTCTCGGCGCTGCTGCGCGTGCACGGCGGCTTCGAGGCGGCGGTCGCCGCCGCGCTGGGCCCGCTGGCCGACGCCGTCGCCGCCGACACCGGCGAGTCCGCGCACGCCGCGATCCAGGCGCTCAAGGACGCCGACGCGGGCCGCGCCGCCGTCGTCTTCGGCGCCGAGCGTGCCGATCGGCCGCGGCCGGACGCGCTGCCCGACGGCGCCCGCTGGCTGTTCGACGTGGTCGAATGCCCCGACTCGGTGCGCGGCGCGATCGCGGCGCTCGCCGCGGGGATCGCGGTGGCCGACGATCTGCCCGCCGCCCGCGCGCTGGTCGCGGCGCGGCCCGAACTGCGCGTGGTCACCCGCGACGGCGACCTCACCGGAAACGGCTGGCTGCTCGGCGGTTCCGATCGCGCGCCCAGTCAGCTGGAGATCCAAGCCGACATCGACGCCGCCGAGGCGGAGTTGATCGCGGCGCAGCGGCGCGCCGAGGAACTCGAGGCCGCGCTGTCCGGCGCGCTAGAGGAGCAGGCCGATCGCAAGGACGCCGTCGACCAGGCGCTGCTCGCCCTGCACGAATCCGATCAGGCGCTGGTCGCGATCTACGAGCGGCTGGGCAGGCTCGGTCAGACCGCTCGCACCGCGCACGCGGAGAGCGAACGGCTGGTCGGCCAGCGCGACGACGCGGAGGCGAGCCGGGAGGAGGCGCTGGCCGCGCTGGCCGAGCTGGAGGACCGCCTGCGCCACGCGGAATTGGAGCAGTCCGAGGCGGACGCCGACGGCGCGGGCGCGGCGGGCACCGAATCCGCGGGCCGCGCGCGCGAGGAGGCCGCCGCGGCGCTGGCCGAGGCGCGCGCCATGGAGGTCGAGGCGAGGCTCGCCGTGCGCACCGCCGAGGAGCGCGCGGAATCCGTTCGCGGCAAGGCCGATTCGCTGCGCCGCGCCGCCCGTGCCGAGCGGGAGAACCGCGCCCGCGCCGAACGCGCGCGAGCCGCGCGCAGGCAGGCGGCCGAACTCGCCGCCGCGGTGGCCGAATCCGGTGCGAAGATCGCCGCCGAACTCGAGCGGGTGGTGGCCGAGGCCGGCGCCCGCCGCGACGAGCTGGTGCGCAAACGCTCGGAGTGCGCCGCGCAGGTCGAACAGGTCAAGGAGCGGGTGCGCGCGCTCACCGCGCAACTGTCCCAGCTCACCGACGCGGTGCATCGGGACGAGGTGGCCAAAGCCCAAGCGGCGCTGCGCATCGAGCAGCTGGAGGCGACCATCGCCGAGCAGTTCGGTATCGCGCTGGACGATCTGATCGCCGAGTACGGCCCGCACGTGCCGCTGCCGCCGTCGGCGCTGGAGATGCAGGAGTACGAGCAGGCCAAGGAGCGCGGCGAGCAGGTCAGCGAACCCGCCCCGATGCCGTACGACCGGCAGACCCAGGAGCGTCGCGCCAAGCGCGCCGAGAAGGATCTCGCCACCCTGGGCAAGGTGAATCCACTCGCGCTCGAGGAATTCGCGGCGCTGGAGGAGCGGTACAACTTCCTGGCCACGCAGCTCGAGGACGTCAAGAGCGCGCGCAAGGATCTGCTCGACGTGGTCGCCGAGGTCGATGCCCGCATCCTGCAGGTGTTCACCGAGGCGTACGCCGACGTGGAGCGCGAGTTCGTCGAGGTGTTCGCGAAACTGTTCCCCGGCGGCGAGGGCAGGCTGCTGCTCACCGACCCCTCGGACATGCTCACCACCGGCATCGAGGTGGAGGCCCGTCCGCCGGGCAAGAAGGTCAAGCGCCTGTCGCTGCTGTCCGGCGGGGAGAAGTCGCTGACCGCCGTCGCGTTGCTGGTGGCCATCTTCCGCGCCAGGCCGTCGCCGTTCTACGTGATGGACGAGGTCGAGGCCGCGCTGGACGACACCAACCTGCGCCGTCTGATCGGCCTGTTCGAGCAGTTGCGGGAGAAGAGCCAGCTGATCGTCATCACCCACCAGAAGCCGACGATGGAGATCGCCGACGCGCTCTACGGCGTCAGCATGCGCGGCGACGGCATCACCCAGGTGATCTCTCAGCGGTTGCGCGGGGAGAATCTGGCCCCGGTCGGCGCCGCGGGCTGACCCGCCGCGCGGTCAGCTCCGGCGTGCGGGCAGGGTGACGGTGCCGGAGTCCAGGTCGACCAGTGGGTCGTCACCGGAGATCCGATCGTCGACCTTGGCGATCGCCACCCATTCCTTGCGCTCGTGGATGTGCTTGCGCGAGGGGCCGAATATCTCGTCGACCTCCGCGCCGACCGGATCGCGCCGGGCGCGGCCGGATCGTCTGCGCATGCCTTCCACCGTGCCGAGCGTACGCCTCGCCGCTCGACAACCCCGGTGAGCAGGGCCTGCGCCCAGTGGCACCGGCACCGGCACCGGTCCGCCCCGCTTCTCGGTGCGGCCTTTTCACCACGCGGCCACGGACGAGACGATCGCCCCCCCCATCGGGAAGCTCGGGTCCCGCGTGGTTCGGCCGCGACGCTCGGTCTCTCGGCGGCTACGGCCTCGGTGGGGGACCCCTCAGCTCCGGGGCCGCCGGCGACAGCGAGTCGTCTCATGTGATCCGGCTCGTACGCGACGCCACGGTGCGACGGGATCCCCGAACCGCGAATCCGACCCCGATCACCCAGCCTTATCGGAGCTTTCGTGGTCGAGCAGCGCTTTGATCTGCGCCGCACCGGTTTCGGCGAGCCAGGCGTCGAATGTCCGCAGCCCGGGATGGATTGCGCGGATCTCGTCGACGTCGGCGCTCCAGCCGCCGGTGTGGCGCATGAGCCGCCACGTATTGCCGATCTCCGCGCCGATCGCGTCCGCCTCGGCTTCGCCGACTTCGTGGTAGTTGACTCGATGACCGGTGGCCGCGCTGATCGCCGCCGCGGCCACGGGCGGGACGAGCACGTCACCTGCGAGTTCGAGGACGCGGCCGTGGAAGCGATCCGGGTCGGCGAACGCCAGACCGGCGATGTCGCCGATGTCCGCGACGGCGATCACCTTCATCGGCCCCTCGGCCGGGAACAGGTGCCGGTGCACGCCGTCTTTGATGCCGTCGACGGGTGACGTGCGCAGCAGGTAGTTCTCCATGAAGCGCACCGGGCGCAGCAGGGTGTATTGCAGACCGCTGGCGATGATCGCGTCTTCGATGCGCTTCTTACCCGTCGCGCCCCACGAGGTGCTGTCGCCCATCGAGGCGATGCCGGTGAACACGATCTGCCGCACCCCGGCCGCACGTGCGGCCTCGACGATCGCTTCGCCGCGCGCGGCTTCCAAGTCGACGTCCCAGCCTTCCGGACCGTAGGCGGCGGGCGGGACCAGGAACAGGCCGCTGACACCGGCCAGCGCCGCGGGCAAGGTCTCGGGGGCGTCGAAGTCGCCGACGACGAGTTCCGCGCCCGCCGCGGCCAGTTCCTGCGCGGCGTGCGCGTGCGCGTCGCGGACGAGCGCGCGCACCGCCCTGCCGTCGGCCAGCAGTCGCCGGGCGGTCGTGCCGCCCTGCTTGCCGGTGGCCCCGGTGACCAGGATGAGGTTGTGCTGAGGGGACATACTCCGCCTTCTCTGCTCGGTAGAATCGGGTTGGTTGACCCGGATTCGGACGATACGGGTCGCGCCACCCGATCGACCAGGCTGCTTATCGGAAGGCCGTAACGAAATGACCGCATCGCTCGCTCCGGGCGGGATGTCGCGATCCGATGCCCGGCGCAATCGCGCCCTCGTGCTGGCGGCCGCGCAGCGCGCCTTCGCCGAACAGGGCGCCTCCGTGTCACTGGTCGAGGTCGCCCGCAGGGCTGGTGTCGGCGCGGGCACCGTCTACCGGCACTTCCCCACGAAAAGCGCACTGCTGGAAGCGGTTATGCAACAGCGCATCGACCGGTTGGCGAAGCTGGCCGCCGACCATCTCGCCGCACCCGATCCCGGCGCCGCCTTCTTCGACTTCTGCACCGCGGTGATCGCCACGACCCCGGACAACCAGGCGCTGTGCGACCTCGTTCAGTCCGACGACGGTTGGCCGCGCGCGCTGGTACAGAGCGCGGGGGTGCGATTCCACGATGCGGTGGCGGCTCTGCTCGCCGCGGCCGAGCGGGAGGGGGCGGTCCGGGCCGACATCGAACTCGACGACGTGCTCGCCATCTTCACCGGATGCGTCGCGATCCAACGGCTCCGTAAGGCCAGTGGCGGCCTCGACCGTACCGCCGCGATCGTGCTGGACGCGCTGCGCGCGGGGCCGGTCGGACCGGTGGTGACGAAACGGGAGGGCGACACCGAAGACCGTAACGAAACTGAGGAGCGTAACGAAAGCCAAGCGGATCGCTGCCCGGTGTGCCGGGCGGCGGTGCCCCGGGCCGGGACGGGCCGCAGGGCCAGATACTGCTCGGCCGCGTGCCGCCAGAAGGCGCATCGCCGACGGGTCGCGGCGGCACGCTGAGCCCGAATGGCGCATTTGTGCCATCGGATGCTCGGCTGCGCCACGGACCGATCGGACCCCGGCTCGTGATCCCCGGGTGAGCCGGTGATCCGCGCGGCGCTCGCCGCCGGTTGGAAGGGGTTACCGGTTGCTCAGAGCAGGTCGCTGACGTCGTCGGGCACGTCGACGGCGTACTTGCGCAGAATGTCCATCGAGATCACTTCCAGGGCGTTCTCGTGTGTGGCGGCCAGCACCACGGGCGCGGCGACGCCGTCCTCGTGCGCGTGCAGCCATCGCACGGCGACCACGCACCACCGGTCCCCCGGCTGCAAACCGGGAAAATTGTTCTCCGGACGGGGTGTGCTCAAATCGTTTCCGATGGAAGCCTGATGCTCCAGGAATTCTGCCGTGACAACGGTGCAGACGGTGTGGCTGCCCAGATCCTCCGGCCCGGTACTGCAGCAGCCGTCCCGGTAGAAGCCGGTGAGAGGATCGGTGCCGCACTCTTCCAGCGGCCCCCCAAGCACGTTTCGATCGGTCACGTCGCCGATCCTATTGTCCCTTCGCGAGAAGTTCCGCAGGACAAGAAATCTGGAGGGCTGTGTCGGTGCCCGCTCGCACCGGCCCACGGCCCGGTACCTGCGATGTTCGCCGACTTCGCGCCGTCGGCCCCGGCGCGCGACTCGCGCGCCGGGTGCGGCTCGGGGCCGATCCCGTGACGACCGGTCTGCAAGGATGGTCCGCGTGAGTCCCGAAGTCTGGATCCTGATCGCCGCGGTCGCCGCACTGCTGCTCGTCGTGCTCGTCGCCGGATTCGTCCGGTACAAGCGCGGCCGCGTGTCGCTGACGCCGCCCACGCAGGACAAGGAGCTGACCGACCGGTCCGGTGGCTACACCGCGTCCGGCGGATTCTCCTTCAGCCGGGGTGGCACGGCGACCGAACCGCAACCGGTCGAGCGCACCGACACCGAAGGACAGCCGCACGTCGGCGATGACGCCGCGATACCGCGCGACGCGCCCAAACGCGGCATCACGAACGTTCCCTTGCCGGATGCCGACGTCACCGAGGCGGCCCCCGCGCCGGAAGTCGTCGAGCCGGCCACCGAAGCGGAGGCCGGGCCGGAGACGGTGCCGCAGGACAGCGACGCGGTGGAGGCCCCGGAGGCCCCGGCTCAGGACACGACCGCCGAGCCGGTCACCGGCACCGCGGGCACGGACACCGGCGTCACCACCGAGATCGTCGCGCCCGACACGCCCGCTGGCGTCGAGGCGCCCGCCGCGCTGGAGGAGATCGAGCCCACCGCGGGCCGCCTGGTCCGGCTGCGCGGACGGCTGTCGCGCTCGCAGAACGCGGTCGGCAAGAGCCTGCTCGGCCTGCTCGGCGGCGGCGACCTGGACGACGACTCGTGGGAAGAGGTGGAGGACACCCTCGTGCTCGCCGACCTCGGCACCGCGAGCACCACGGCCGTCGTCTCCCGGCTGCGTGCGGAGATGGCGGCGCGCAGCGTGCGGACCACCGACGAGGCGCGTGCCGTGCTGCGCGACGTGCTGATCGAGCAGCTGCGCCCGGAGCTGGACCGCTCGGTGCGCGCGCTGCCGCACCCCGATCACCCGTCCATCCTGCTCGTGGTGGGCGTGAACGGCACCGGCAAGACCACCACCACCGGCAAGCTCGCCCGGGTGCTCGTGGCCGACGGCCGCCGGGTGCTGCTCGGCGCGGCCGACACCTTCCGCGCCGCGGCGGCGGACCAGTTGCAGACCTGGGGCGAGCGGGTCGGCGCCGATACCGTCCGCGGTCGTGAGGGCGCCGACCCGGCCGCGGTCGCCTTCGACGCGGTGGCCGCGGGCGTCGAGCGCGGGGTGGACGCGGTGCTGATCGACACGGCAGGGCGGTTGCACACCAAGACGGGCCTGATGGACGAGCTGGGCAAGGTCAAGCGCGTGGTGGAGAAGAAGGCCGCCGTCGACGAGGTCCTGCTCGTGCTGGACGCGACCGTCGGACAGAACGGACTCACCCAGGCCAGGGTGTTCGCCGAAGTGGTCGACATCACCGGCGTGGTGCTGACCAAGCTGGACGGGACGGCCAAGGGCGGCATCGTCTTCCAGGTCCAGCACGAACTGGGCGTGCCGGTGAAGCTGGTCGGGCTCGGCGAGGGCGCCGACGACCTGGCTCCGTTCGAGCCCGCCGCGTTCGTGGACGCACTGCTGGGCTAGAGCCGTCCCGATCCCGAGTCCGGCCCGAAGAGGTTGCCGCGGGCGGCGTTCTGCCCACCGGCTGCGCCGCGTGCGCTCCTGGGTCGACGCCGCCCGCGGTGCGAGGGCGGTCACACCCCGGAAGTTTGCCGACTCATCCTGTGCGGTAACGAATGTCCGATTCACGAAAAGCGTGCTCACAGCGCCGCGAACACCGCGGTGTAGGTGACGAAACGTAGTGGCAACACGGCTGTGCCATCCGTTCACGTAGGTGAAACACGGCAGCTCTACGGATGAAACACCGAGTTAGGACCCTTCTGTTCAGGTCCATTTGCCGGAATCGGCTGGGCCCGAGATGAGGAGGACATTAAAGTGGCTTTTCCACTTACCGGTGCACCGGATACCGGTGACACCGCATGGATGCTGGCGAGCTCGGCGCTGGTGTTGCTGATGACGCCGGGCCTGGCTTTCTTCTACGGCGGCATGGTCCGGTCGAAGAACGTGCTCAACATGATCATGATGAGCATCAGCGCCATGGGCTTGGTCGGCGTCCTGTGGTCGCTGTACGGATACTCGACGGCCTTCGGCGACAACACCTTCGGCCTGATCGGTGATCCGACGCAGTTCTTCGGCCTCAAGGGCCTGATCGGCGGCAACTCCGTCGCCGAGGTCAAGGACGCGGCGGGCTCGGTCACCACCGAAGCGGTGAACATCCCGCTCGCCGGCACGATTCCGGCGACCGTCTTCGTCGCCTTCCAGCTGATGTTCGCCATCATCACGGTTGCCCTCATCTCGGGTGCGGTCGCCGACCGCTTGAAGTTCGGCGCGTGGCTGCTGTTCGCAGGCATCTGGTCCACGGTGGTCTACTTCCCGGTCGCGCACTGGGTGTTCGATTTCGACGTCAAGGACGCCGACGGCAACGTCGTGCACGAGGGCGGCTGGATCGCCAACAAACTGCTCGCGGTCGACTTCGCCGGTGGCACGGCGGTGCACATCAACGCCGGTGCGGCCGGTCTGGCCCTGGTGCTGGTGCTCGGCAAGCGCAAGGGCTGGCCGACCACCCCGTTCCGCCCGCACAACCTGCCGTTCGTCATGCTCGGCGCGGGTCTGCTGTGGTTCGGCTGGTTCGGTTTCAACGCCGGTTCCGCGGTGACCTCCGGCGGCCTCGCCGGTTCGACCTTCGTCACCACCACCATCGCCACCTGCGCCGCGATGCTGGCCTGGCTGCTGGTGGAGAAGATCCGCGACGGCAAGCCCACCTCGCTGGGCGCGGCCTCGGGCATCGTGGCGGGTCTGGTCGCCATCACCCCGTCGTGTTCCTCGGTGAACGTGCTCGGCGCGCTCGCCATCGGCGTCGTCGCGGGCGCGCTGTGCGCCCTCGCGGTCGGCCTGAAGTTCAGGTTCGGCTTCGACGACTCGCTCGACGTGGTCGGCGTGCATCTGGTCGGCGGCATCGTCGGCACCCTGATGGTCGGTTTCGTCGCGGCGCCCGAGGCGGGTGCGGCCAAGACCGGTCTGCTCTACGGCGGCGGATTCGATCAGCTGTGGCGACAGGCGGTGGGCGCCGGTGTGGTGCTTGCCTTCTCCTTCGTCGCGACCCTGATCATTGCCTATATCGTGAAGTTCACCATTGGGCTGCGCGTGAGCGAGGAAGCGGAGTCGGTCGGCTTGGACGAGTCCGAGCACGCGGAAACCGCCTACGACTTCGCCGCTCTGGGTAGCACGGCACGTTCGGCCGTCAAGGAGGCATGACGAACATGAAACTGATCACCGCAATCGTCAAACCGTTCACGCTCGAGGACGTCAAGTCCGGTCTCGAGCAGGCGGGTGTGTTGGGCATGACCGTCAGCGAGGTCCAAGGGTACGGCCGGCAGAAGGGCCACACCGAGGTGTACCGCGGCGCGGAGTACTCCGTCGATTTCGTGCCGAAGGTCCGTGTCGAGGTCGTCGTGGACGACGCCTCCGTCGACAAGGTCGTGGAGGTGATCGTGGAGGCCTCCCGCACCGGCAAGATCGGCGACGGCAAGGTCTGGGTCACCCCGGTGGAATCGATCATCCGGGTGCGCACCGGCGAACGCGGCACCGACGCGCTGTAGCGGAAAATCGAGTCGAGCGGCGGCCCCGCTCCCACCGGAGCTCCCGGTCGGGGCGGGGCCGCGCGCATGAATGGGCGGTGGGTTGTGGCAAGTCAGTACGAGCACGACGGTGACCGGAAGGTCACCGGACAAGGCGGCGGCAAGGTGTCCAACGGAGCGGCCGACCTGGTCCGCGCGCGAACCCAACTGCTCGACGGCGGCCAGCCGCGCAATCCACGGCTGGACGCCCAGTCGCTGCGCCAGGCGCTGGTCGACCTCTACGAACTCTGGCTCACCGGCAAGGGCGCCGAACTGGGCATCGCACCCGACAGCGGCCTGGCCGTGGTGGCCGTCGGCGGCCTCGGGCGCGGCGAGATGCTGCCGTACTCCGATCTGGATCTGGTGCTGCTGCACGACGACGTCGACCCGGCCCGGGTGGCCGAGGTCGCCGACCAGCTGTGGTATCCGCTGTGGGACGCGCACATCAAACTCGACCACAGTGTGCGCACCGTTCCGCAGGCGTTGCGGGTGGCCGCGGACGATCTGATCGCCGCGCTCGGCATGTTGGAGGCCAGGCACATCGTCGGCGACCAGGAACTGAGCAATCTGCTGATCGGCGGGGTGCGCCGGGAGTGGCGCACCGGCATCCGTTCCCGCTTCGACGAGCTCATCGCCCAAGCCCAGGCCAGATGGGAGCGCAACGGCGAGATCGCCCACCGCGCCGAGCCCGACCTGAAGAACGGGCGTGGCGGCCTGCGCGACATCCAGCTGCTGGACGCGCTGGCCATCGCCCAGCTCACCGACGCGATGCCCGGCCTCGGACCGGACGTGCCCGGCGGCGGATTGAAGCAGGCGCACCGGCGGCTGCTGGACGTGCGCACCGAACTGCACCGCGTGGCAGGCCGCGCCCGCGACCAGCTGCGCGCCCAGGACGCCGACGAGATCGGCGCGGCCCTGCGCATCGGCGACCGGTTCGACCTGGCGCGCACCCTGAGCGATTCGGCCCGGACGGTCAGCTACTCCGTGGACGTCGGGCTGCGCACCGCGGCCAACGCCCTGCCCCGGCGCGGGTTGGCGCGCCTGCGCCGGATGCCGGTGCGCAGGCCGCTGGACGAAGGCGTTGTCGAGCACGCGGGCGAGGTCGTGCTGGCGCGAGACGCCCGCCCCCAGCGCGACCCTGGACTGATCCTGCGCGTCGCGGCGGCGTCGGCGCAGACCGGTCTGCCGATGTCGGCCACCACGCTCAACCGGCTCTCCGAGGACGCCCCCGAGCTACGCGAGCCGTGGCCCAAGGACGCCCTCAACGACTTGCTGGTGCTGCTGGGCGCGGGCCGCGGCACGATCGACGCGATCGAAGCGCTCGACCGGACGGGACTATGGGGCAGGCTGCTGCCGGAGTGGGGCGCGGTGCGCGATCTGCCGCCGCGCGATGTCCAGCACATCTGGACCGTCGACCGCCACCTCATGGAGACGGTCGCCTACGCGGGCGGTCTGAGCACCAGGGTGGCCAGGCCCGACCTGCTCGCCCTCGGCGCGCTGCTGCACGACATCGGCAAGGGCCGCGCGGGCGACCACAGCGTGGTCGGCGCGGAACTGGCCACCCACATCGGCCGCCGCCTCGGTCTGTGGCCGTCGGACGTGCGCACGCTCAGCGCGGTCGTGCGCCACCACCTGCTGCTGCCGGAAACCGCGACCCGGCGCGATCTGTCCGATCCGGAGACGGTGCGTTCGGTCGTCGACGCGCTCGACGGCGATCCGCAACTGCTGGAACTGCTGCACACGCTGGCGGAGGCGGACTCACAGGCCACCGGCCCCGGCGTGTGGGGCGACTGGAAGGCGTCGCTGATCGGCGAACTCGTCCGGCGCTGTCGGTTGGTCATGGCGGGTGACCAGCTGCCGACCCCGGAGCCGATCGCACCGGAACTGGTCGAGAAGGCCAGGGCGGGCGGTGTGCACGTCGACCTGAAGCCCGGCGAGAGCAAACACACCTATGTCGTCACGGTCATCGCGCCCGACAGCTCCGGACTGCTGTCCGACGCCGCCGGTGTGCTCGCGCTGCATTCGCTGCGCGTGCTGTCGGCCGCGCTCGGTGTCGAAGGCTCCTCCGCGGTGGACACCTTCGTCGTCGCCCCCAAATTCGGCGACCCGCCCGACCCGGGGCTGCTGCGCCAGGAATTGATCCGGGCCACGGCCGGTGACCTGGACGTGCCCGCGGCGCTGGCCAAACGTGAGCGCGAGGCGGACACCATCGGCCGCAGCCGGTACGCGCGGGCCCAGCCGCGAGTGATCTGGTCGGACACCTCGACGCCGGGACAGGCCATCCTCGAACTGCGTGCCGAGGACCGGGTCGGCCTGCTCAGCAGGCTGGCCGCGGAGCTGGCAGGCTGCGGAGCCGACGTCCGCTGGGCCAAGGTGGTGACGATGGGGTCGGCGGTGGTCGACAGCTTCTGCCTCGATCTGGGGACCGAGGACGGCCCCGCGCGCAGGGAAGCGATCGGGAAAGCGATTCTCGCGGTGGTTCCCAGAACTGCGCCGAAACCTCCAGCAGACGGTGCTTCGGATTCGGAAAATCAGGATTAGCAGCACTTTTATCCGGTGATAATTCTGTTGCGCAATATTTGCTGCATCCCGACTCTCGGCTCGCGACCGCCCCATACGATCTAGGGCGTCCGGCTGTCGCGAGCACGAGGGGAGCAGGTCGATGGCAATTGAGGTCGTTTCGGCGTCCACGATGACGAGTGACGAGACCACCCACATGGCGCGCTGTGTCGGCGGCGACCGGTGGGTGGTCTCCTGGCTTCCCGGTCGCACCCTGACCGGGCGGCAGGCGGTGACCGCGATGACGATCGCCTCCACGGTCGCCTGCTCGCCCATCCCGAGCACGGCGGAGTGGGCCCTGCTCGACGGACTGGCCCTGGAGCTGGGCCTGACCGCCAACGAGGCGGTCTTCATGGTGGCCGAGGAGAACCACGACTACCGCAAAACGGCCAGGCCGCGCCGTCGCGTGCTCGACTAGCGAGCCCCGCCGCGCCGGGAAGGACGCACCGCCTGCGCGAACACGCGGGCGATCCCATTACCCTGGGAGAGAATGTGACGTCCCCCGAGATCAGGAGCGCGATCGGTGTTCGAATCCCTGTCCGACCGGCTTACCGGTGCCCTCAAGGATCTGCGCGGTAAGGGGCGTCTGTCACCGGCCGACATCGACGCCACCTGTCGCGAGATCCGCTTGGCCCTGCTCGAGGCCGACGTCGCGCTGCCCGTGGTGCGCGGATTCATCGGGCGGATCAAGGAGCGCGCCAAGGGCGCCGAGGTCTCCGCCGCACTGAACCCGGCCCAGCAGGTCGTGAAGATCGTCAACGAGGAGCTCATCGGCATCCTCGGCGGCGAGACCAGGCGGCTGAACCTGGCCAAGAATCCGCCGACGGTGGTCATGCTGGCCGGTCTGCAAGGTTCCGGTAAGACCACCCTCGCGGGCAAGCTGGCGAAACTGCTGAAGGGGCAGGGGCATCAGCCGCTGCTGGTGGCATGCGACCTGCAGCGTCCCGGCGCGGTCACCCAGCTGCAAGTCGTCGGCGAGCGCGCGGGCGTGCCCGTCTACGCGCCGCACCCCGGCACCTCGGTCGGTGGCGGTGAGAACCCGCTCGGCATCTCCGCCGCCGATCCGGTGAACGTGGCCCGCGGCGGTGTGGAAGAGGCGCGCCAGAAGCAGTACGACGTCGTCATCGTCGACACCGCGGGCCGTCTCGGCATCGACGAGGAACTCATGCGCCAGGCCGCGGGCATCCGCGACGCCGTGCAGCCCGACGAGACCCTGTTCGTGCTCGACGCCATGATCGGCCAGGATGCGGTGAACACCGCCGAGGCGTTCCGTGACGGCGTCGGCTTCACCGGCGTGGTGCTCACCAAGCTCGACGGCGACGCCCGCGGCGGTGCGGCGCTGAGCGTCCGCGAGGTCACCGGCGTGCCGATCCTGTTCGCCTCGACCGGTGAGAAGCTCGAGGACTTCGACGTCTTCCACCCCGATCGCATGGCCAGCCGCATCCTCGGCATGGGCGACGTGCTCACGCTGATCGAGCAGGCCGAGCAGGTCTACGACGCCAAGCAGGCCGAGGAGGCCGCCCGCAAGATCGGCAGCGGCGAGCTCACCCTCGAGGACTTCCTCGACCAGATGCTGGCCATCCGCAAGATGGGCCCGATCGGCAATCTGCTGGGCATGCTGCCTGGCGCGGGCCAGATGAAGGACGTGCTCGCGCAGGTCGACGACAAGCAGCTCGACCGCGTGCAGGCGATCATCCGCGGCATGACCCCGGCCGAACGGGCGAATCCCAAGATCATCAACGCCTCCCGCCGCCTGCGCATCGCCAACGGCTCCGGCGTCCAGGTCTCCGAGGTCAACCAGCTCGTCGACCGCTTCTTCGAGGCGAAGAAGATGATGGCGATGATGGGCCGCCAGATGGGGCTGCCCGGCGCTCGCCGCGGCAACGCCAAGAAGGGCAAGAAAGGCAAGAAGGGCGGTCGGGGCCCGACGCCGCCGAAGGTGCGCGGCGGTTTCCCGGGGATGGGCGGCATGCCCGGCCTGCCCGCCGGGATGCCAGACCTGTCCGACATGCCGGCCGGTCTGGACCAGCTGCCGCCCGGCCTCGAAGGCTTCGATCTCAGCAAGCTGAAGTTCCCCAAGAAGTAGGACGCTCGCGCCGCCCGCGCTGTTCGTGGGCGGCGCTGCGCTCTGCTTCGCGGCTCGGTCGTGCGGCGAGGCCGAGCGGCCTGCTGGACGGGCTTCGCGGCCGTTCCCCGCTCGGATGACCGATCGGAGAAGCGGACAGTAGGTTGGAGGCCGCCGACGAGTTCCAGGAGGTTGCCGTGCATCTACGCGGTGTGGTTCTGCCCGAAGGCGAGATGCGCGACCTCTGGGTACGCGACGGCCTGGTGTCGTTCGATCCGGTGCCCGGAGCCGAAACACTATGCGGCGCAGGGTGGATCGTGCCGGGATTGGTCGACGCCCACTGCCACGTCGGGATCCGGTACGGCGGCGGCCATGAGGACCGAGCGGGTGCCGTCGCGCAGGCCGAGACCGAACGCGACGCGGGCGCCCTGCTGCTGCGCGACGCGGGCTCGCCCATCGACACCCGGTTCATCGACGACCACGAGGAATTGCCTCGGATCATCCGCGCCGGCCGCCACATCGCCCGCCCGAAGCGCTACATCCGCGAACTGGGCATCGAACTGGACGACGAACGCGACCTCCCGGAGATCGTCGCCGAGCAGGCCAGCCTGGGCGACGGCTGGGTGAAGATCGTCGGCGACTGGATCGACCGCTCCGTGGGCGACCTGCGCCCGCTGTGGAGCGACGCGATCTTGAAACAGGCCATCGACGCCGCGCACGCCAACGGCGCACGGGTCACCGCGCACGTCTTCGGCGAGGACGCGCTACCCGGCCTCATCGACGCGGGCATCGACTGCCTGGAGCACGGCACCGGTCTCACCGACGAGACCATCGAGATGATGGTCGAGCACGGCACCGCGCTGGTCCCCACCCTGATCAATATCGACACCTTCCCCGGCATCGCCGACAGCGCGGGCAAATTCCCCGTCTACGCGGCGCACATGCGCGATCTGCACCGTCGGGTGCGCGGCACGGTCGCCGCCGCGCACGAGGCGGGCGTGCCGATCTTCGCGGGCACGGACGCCGGCGGCTCCATCCGGCACGGGCGCATCGCCGACGAGATCTCCGCGCTCGCCGCCGCGGGCCTGTCCGGCCACGACGCACTCGGCGCGGCGTCCTGGCAGGCTCGCTCCTGGCTCGGGCGGCCCGGCATCGAGGACGGCGCTCCCGCCGATCTCGTTGTCTACGAGGAGGATCCGCGCACCCACCCCGAGACGCTCAGCACACCGTACGCCGTCGTCCTGCGCGGACGCGTGTACGGCGGGCACGGTCCGGTCACCGGCCATCGATAACGCGTCACCGCGGCTCACCCGCGCGTATACGGAAGCGGCGTAAGGTCGGATTTCGTGACAATTCGCCTCGGATATCAGATGCCCAACTTCAGCTACGGCAAGTCGGTGCGTGAGCTGTTCCCCACGGTGATCGCGCAGGCCAGAGAGGCCGAAGCCGCCGGTTTCGATACGGCCTTCGTCATGGACCACTTCTATCAGCTGCCCGGCATCGGCACGCCCGACGAGCCGATGCTCGAGGCCTACACCGCCCTCGGCGGCCTGGCCACCGCGACGCAGCGAATCCAGTTGTCGGCGTTGGTCACCGGCAACACCTACCGCAACCCGGCGATGCTCGCCAAGACGGTCACCACGCTGGACGTGGTCAGCGGTGGCCGCGCCGTGCTCGGCATCGGCGCGGGCTGGTTCGAACTCGAGCACCGGTCGCTCGGCTTCGAGTTCGGGACCTTCACCGACCGCTTCGAGCGGCTCGACGAGGCGCTGCACATCATCCAGCCGATGCTGCGCGGCGAGCGGCCCACCTTCGAGGGCAAGTGGTACCGGGTCGAGAACGCGATGAACGAGCCGCGCGTGCGCGATGATCTGCCGATCCTGCTCGGCGGCAGCGGTGAGAAGAAGACCTTCGGCCTTGCCGCCCGCTTCGCCGACCATCTCAACATCATCTGCAACGCCTCCGAGCTGCCGCGCAAACTCGAGGCGCTGCGGGCGCGGTGTGCCGAGGTCGGCCGGGATCCGCAGACCCTGGAGACCAGCTACCTGTGCTTCGTCATGATGGACGAAGACGGTGACCTGGTGCGCAAGCAGCAGCGGGATTACCTGAGCCGCATGGGTATCGACCTGTCGGAGCTGTCGGACGCCGAGCGTGCGCAGAGTCCGGCCGACCGCCAGTTCGTCGGCACGCCCGACGAGGTTGCCGAGCAGCTGCGGACCCGCGTTCTCGACCACGGCGTCGACGGGCTGATCATCAACATGGTGTTCAACGGGCACGAACCGGGCGCGGTCGAGCTGGCCGGACGCACCTTTGCTCCGCTGGTGCGCTGACGAGCGAGAACCGGGCTCGAATGCGGTTGGCGCTGGTTATGATCGGGCGATGATAGCCCCTCCGTGGCGCGCGTCGTACGGTGTCGACGCGCCGTCGGTGTTGTTGTTGCTGGGAGTTCTCGCGGTTGGGTATCTCGCCGCAGCTCTGGTGGTGGCGCTGTTCCAGCAATTGCGTCCGAGCCTGCTGCTCCTGCTGATCGGCGTCGTGCTGGCCACGCAGTTCGGGTTGTTCCTGCACGCGACCCGCCGGGGCAAGTTCCGGGTCTGGGCGCGCCTGCTCGACGACCTCGAACTGCGTGGCGACGAACACCTGCTCGACATGGGCTGCGGCCGCGGGGCGGTGCTGCTGGCCGCCGCGCGCCGCTTGCCCGCCGGGCGGGCGGTGGGCCTGGATCTGTGGTGCTCGGCCGACCACTGCGGGAACACCCCCGCTACCGCGGAGCGGAACGCGCTGGCGGAGAACGTCGCCGATCGGATCGAATTGCGCACCGGCGACATGACCGACATGCCGTTCCCCGACGGCGTGTTCGACGTCGTCGTCTCCAGCTTGGCGATCCACGACATCAAGACCGCCGAGGGCCGGGCCTCCGCGGTCAGGGAGGCATGCCGGGTGCTGCGTCCCGGCGGCAAACTGGTCATCGTCGATATCGGCAACACCAGGCAGTACCGCGCCGTCCTGGCGGCGAACGGCGCGACCGGTCTGATCCACCGGCCGGTGGGGTGGCGGATGTGGTGGGGCGGCCCCTGGGTGCCCACCCGCGCGCTCATCGCGACCGCACCGGGATAGTCCGAGGCGCGCCGATCGTCATGGGCGAGCCGGACGCGATTTCTGGCGTGATCGCCTCGTCTGGCACAATGGACCACCGTCCTTCCGGACAAGTGTCAGCCCGTCTCCGGTTCCGTACCGCGCGGCGGTCACACACTCGAAAGCGCAAAACCGGGCTCGCAGACCATGCGGGTCGCCGAATTGCGTCGTGACCAACCAACGAAAGGCAGATCAGCAGTGGCTGTTCGCATCAAGCTCACCCGTCTGGGCAAGATCCGCAACCCGCAGTACCGCGTCGTCGTCGCGGACGCCCGCACCCGCAGGGACGGCCGGGCCATCGAGTCCATCGGCAAGTACCACCCGAAGGAAGAGCCCTCGCTGATCGAGATCGACTCCGAGCGCGCGCAGTACTGGCTGGGTGTCGGCGCGCAGCCGACCGAGCCGGTCCTCCAGCTGCTGAAGATCACCGGCGACTGGCAGAAGTTCAAGGGCATCGAGGGCGCCGAGGGCACCCTCAAGGTCAAGCCGGCCAAGCCGTCGAAGCTGGACCTGTTCAACGCCGCGCTGGCCGCCGCCGACAACGAGCCGGTCGCCGAGGCGGTCACCCCCAAGAAGAAGAGCAAGAAGGACGCCGAAGAGGGCGCCGAGGCCGGGGCCGCCGAGTAATGAACGGGCGATACCCGTCCATCGGATACCCGTCGCGAGCCGTTCGTAGACCGGCCCCAACGACGGGTGAGTCGCGTCGCGAGGTGATGGAGCAGTGAGCGCCGTCGTCGCCGATGCCGTCGAGCACTTGGTGCGCGGCATCGTCGCCAATCCCGATGACGTCCGCGTCGAGCTGATCACCGGCCGCCGCGGACGCACGGTCGAGGTGCACGTCCACCCCGACGACCTGGGCAAAGTGATCGGACGCGGTGGACGTACCGCGACCGCGCTGCGCACCCTCGTCGCCGGGATCGGCGGCCGTGGCATCCGGGTCGACGTGGTCGACACCGACCAGTAGATGGAACTCGTCGTCGGACGGGTCGCCAAGTCGCACGGCGTGCGCGGCGAACTCGTCGTCGAGGTGCGCACCGACGAACCGGAGGCGCGTTTCGCGCCGGGCGCCAGGTTGCGCGGCCGGTTGCCGCGCGCGACGCAGGTTCGCGAGTTCACCGTGGAGTCGGCCCGGGAGCACTCGGGCCGGCTTCTGGTGTTTCTGGCCGGGGTGGCCGACCGCACCGCAGCCGACGCGCTGCGCGGCATGCTGTTCCTGGTCGACAGTGCCGACCTTCCGCCTTCCGAGGACCCGGACGAGTTCTACGACCACGAGCTGGAGGGGTTGGAGGTCCGGCTCACCGACGGCACCGTGGTCGGCTCCGTCCGTGAAGTGCTGCACTCCGCGGCCGGTGAGCTGCTGGAGGTGCGCGCCGCGGACGACGGGCGGGAGATCCTGATCCCGTTCGTCACCGCCATCGTGCCCACGGTGTCGCTCGCCGATGGCGTGATCGTGATCGATCCGCCCGAGGGTCTGCTCGACCCGGAATGAGACGGTGCCCGATCGCGCCCGCCCCGGCCTGCGACGTGCGGCCCGGCGGCGCTAGGAGACAGGCATGAAACTCGACGTCGTCACGATCTTCCCCGAGTACCTGGAGCCGCTGCGCACGGCGCTGCTCGGCAAGGCGATCGACAAGGGGCTGATCTCGCTCACGGTGCACGACCTGCGCCGGTGGACCCATGACGTGCACAAGTCGGTCGACGATTCCCCGTACGGGGGTGGGCCCGGCATGGTGATGAAGCCGACCGTGTGGGGCGACGCGCTCGACGAGGTGTGTCCCGATGACGCGCTGCTCGTGGTGCCAACGCCGGCGGGCGTGCCGTTCACACAGGCCACGGCGCGCCGTTGGGCCGCCGAGCGGCATCTCGTCTTCGCCTGCGGCCGCTACGAAGGCATCGACCAGCGCGTCTTCGACGACGCAGCCCGCCGCGTCCGGGTGGAGGAGGTCAGCATCGGCGACTACGTGCTGATCGGCGGCGAGGCGGCGGTGCTGGTGATGACCGAGGCCGTGGTCCGGTTGCTGCCCGGCGTGCTCGGCAATCAGCAGTCCCATCAAGAGGATTCGTTCTCCGACGGGTTGCTCGAAGGTCCGAGCTACACCCGCCCGGTCTCCTGGCGCGGGCTCGACGTCCCGCCGATCCTGCTGTCCGGCGACCACGCGAAGGTGGCCGCGTGGCGACGCGAGCAATCCCTCGCGCGGACCCGCGAACGCCGTCCTGACCTGCTGGCCGACCGCGACACGGCCGGACCAGGGCGATAGGCCCACTCCCCACGCCCGTCGGCCCACGTATGGTGCGGACCCTGGTCGCGCGGTTCGGACGGCCGCAGATTCGGCTGGGAGTGTGCCGCGACAGGGCTGCGCAAAGCCGCCGGACGCCCGCTCAGTGCTGCTCGATTCGGCGGTCCGGCTGCTCGGACGCGGGCGGCGTCGAGGCGGTGACCCTCCGCGAGATCGGGCTCAGCGCCGGTGTGTCGCACAACGCCCCCTACAAGGACTCATCTCCGCCGGAGCCGTGACCGGGCCCGCCGCGTCTCACGGCAGCAAGCCGTGGCGGCGGGCGGCGACCACCGCCTCGTGCCGGGAGTGCGCGTCGAGCTTGACCATCGCGTTGCGCAGGTAGCTCTTCACGGTCTCCTGGCCGAGCGAGAGTCGTTGCGCCGCTTCCTGATTGGTGCAACCCATGGCGATCTGGGACAGCACGTCCAGCTCCCGGCGGGACAGCTTCGGGCTGTCCGGCCGCGGCTCGCCGGTCATGACCCGGGTGAGTCGTTCGCAGACCGCGTGCAGCCGTCCGCGCAGCCGGTCGTCCTCGGCGGAACGGGCCATGCCGCGCAGTTCGGCGTGGATGTCGCGGAGTTCCTCCGTGATCGCAGGGGCCGCCGCCGCCGACGGGGCGGTGACCTCGAGCATCCGCAGCCTGCGGTCGACCTCGTCGCGCACGGCGATCTCGGTGGCCAGCCTGCGCCCGGCCTGGACGACGAGATCCGCGGTGCGATCGCCCAGCGGGCTCGCGCCGCGCGTCGCGGCGTAGAGCACCGCGCGGGAGCGCTGGTCCACCACCACGGGTACGGCGAGCACCGAGCGGATGCCCTCACCGGAGACCGGCCCGTCGTAGTCGTGGGTGATCGAGGAGGCGCGGCGATAGTCGGAGACCGCGGCGGGCCGTCCCGACTCCATCACCCGGCCGCCCAGCCCCGAAGCCCGCGCCACGGCCAGACCGCGCAGGCCGTTGGTCAGCGTGCCGAAGAACTCCGTCAGCAGCAGCGCGTCGCCGTGCACTTCGCCCCCGAACGCCACCGGCACGCCCGCGGTGCTCGCCACCCAGCGGATCTCGGCACGCAGCGCGTCGCTGTCGCGCGGACGCAGCAAGGCGGTGTGGGTCACGGGACTCACCCCTTTTCGGGGGTAGTGGGCGGTGGGATGTGACCCACATCCTATTGCACACCCGGGTTGCGCTGGATCACAGAACGAGGAGAACTGAAGATGGGCACCGATCTGAATCAGCGGGTGCGCGAACTGCTGGACTGCTACGACCGCGCCGACGCGTCGGCGGCGGACCTGCTGTGCGATCGGCACCCGGCCGACCGGGTCGCCTTCACCATCGTCGAGACCGACCTTTCCTCGACCGACCTCACCTACGGCGAACTGCGCGAACGCTCGGCCCGCTTCGCCGCGGCACTCGCCGGACTCGGCGTCGAACCCGGTGACCGGGTGGCCACGCTGATGGCGAAATCGGCGGACCTGGTGGTCGCCCTGCTCGGCATCTGGCGCCGCGGCGCGGTGCACGTTCCGCTGTTCACCGCCTTCGCTCCGCCCGCGATCGCCCTGCGGGTGAACGCCGCCCGCACGTCGGTCGTCATCGCCGACGCCGACCAGGCGCCGAAGCTGGCGCCCGGCCCCGATTTCCCCGAAGACCCGGCCTGGCGGCTGATCGTCGCCGGAGCCGAGGCGCCCGAGGGGGCGTTGCGGATGGACGAGTTGCTCGACAGTCACACGGCCGCCTCCCCGCAGGCTCACCCGGTCGCGGTGGGCGGCGACGGACTGCTCGTCCAACTGTTCACCAGCGGCACCACGGGCACGCCCAAGGGCGTCCCGATCCCGCTGCGCGCGCTGGCCTCCTTCCACGCCTACCAGGAATTCGCGCTGGACGTCCGGCCCGACGACGTCTTCTGGAACGCCGCCGATCCGGGCTGGGCCTACGGGCTGTACTACGCCATCCTCGGTCCCCTGGCCACCGGCATCCGCAGCATCCTGCTGCACGCGGGCTTCTCGGCCCAGCTGACCTGGCAGGTGCTGGAGACGTTCGGCGTCACCAACTTCGCCGCCGCCCCCACGGTGTATCGAGCGTTGCGCGCCGACGGCGCCACGCCGCCGGTGCATTCCCGGTTGCGCCGCGCCTCCTCGGCGGGCGAACCGCTCACCCCCGAAGTGGTCGCCTGGTCCGTCGAGTACCTGGGCGTCGCGGTGCGCGACCACTACGGCCAGACCGAGCACGGCATGGTCATCTGCAACGCCTGGCACGAAGACCTCGACACCGAGACCCCCGCCGGATCGATGGGGCGCTCGCTGCCGGGCTGGACCTGCGCCGTGCTCGCCGACGACGCCGACACGGTCGCTCCCACCGGCGAACTGGGCCGGGTGGCGATCGACACCCGACGCAGCCCGCTGCTGTGGTTCCTCGGCTACCTCGACGCTCCG
Organism: Nocardia sp. NPDC019323; assembly: GCF_044389845.1. Taxonomy (NCBI): domain Bacteria; kingdom Bacillati; phylum Actinomycetota; class Actinomycetes; order Mycobacteriales; family Nocardiaceae; genus Nocardia; species Nocardia sp. NPDC019323. Next base: position 1,057,500 of record NZ_JBIRYN010000001.1, on the reverse strand, counting down.
GAACGCACCGCACAGCGTTACACCGCCGACGGCCGCTGGTACCTGACCGGCGACGCGGGCTCGCAGGACGCGGACGGCTTCTTCCGTTTCTCCTCCCGCGACGACGACGTGATCATCATGGCCGGCTACCGCATCGGCCCGTTCGAGGTGGAGAGCGTGCTCGTGCTGCACGAGCAGGTCGCGGAGGCGGCCGTGGTCGGCATGCCGGACGAACTGCGCGGCGAAGTGCTCGAGGCGTTCGTCGTGCTGCGCGACGGCGCCGTGGGCGGTCCCGAGCTGGAAGCCGAGCTACAGAGCCTGGTGAAGCGCAAGTTCGCCGCGCACGCCTACCCGCGCAAGGTGCACTTCGTGGCGAGTCTGCCGAAGACGCCCAGCGGCAAGGTGCAGCGGTTCGTGCTGCGGCAGGGCGGTGCCCGATGACCTCGGCCGCGCTGCCCCAGCCCAGCTACGCCTCCGGCGTGTCGGACGTCCCGCTGCTCGGCGACACCATCGGCGGCAATCTCGATCGCACGGTGGCGGCGTTCCCGGATCGCGAAGCGCTGGTGGACCGGCCGACCGGACGGCGCTGGACCTACCGAGCGCTCGGCGCCGCGGTCGACGCCCTGGCCTGCGGCCTCGCCGGGCAGGGCATCGGCAAGGGCGACCGGGTCGGCATCTGGGCGCCGAACTGCGCGGAGTGGTTCCTGGTGCAGTACGCCACGGCGAAGATCGGCGCGATCCTGGTCAACGTCAATCCGGCCTACCGCACCGGCGAACTGGAGTACGTGCTGCGGCAGGCGGGCGTGCGAATGCTCATCGCGGCCGAGCGGTTCAAGTCGTCGGACTACGTGGCGATGATCGAGCAGGTCCGGCCGAACTGTCCCGCGCTGGCGCAGGTGGTCGTGCTCGGCACACCGGAGTGGGAGTCGTTGTCCGGCACCACGGTCGACGCCGACCGGCTCGCCGGGCTGGGCGCGCTGCTGTCGGCCGACGACCCGATCAACATCCAATACACCTCGGGCACAACCGGATTCCCCAAGGGAGCCACGCTCAGTCACCACAACATCTTGAACAACGGCTATTTCGTCGGCGAACTGTGCGGATACACCGAGCGGGACCGGATCTGCGTGCCGGTGCCGTTCTACCACTGCTTCGGCATGGTGATGGGCAACCTGGCCGGCACCAGTCACGGTGCGGCCATCGTGATCCCGGCTCCGTCGTTCGACCCGAAAGCGGCCTTGGCCGCGGTCGAGGCCGAGCGCTGCACGTCGCTCTACGGCGTGCCGACGATGTTCATCGACATGCTCGCCGCGCTGGACTCGGCGGCCGCGGACCTGTCCACGCTGCGCACCGGGATCATGGCGGGCTCGCCGTGCCCGGTGGAGGTGATGAAGCGGGTGATCGACCGGATGGGCATGCGCGAGGTCTGCATCTGCTACGGCATGACCGAGACGTCTCCGGTCAGCACCCAGACCCGGCGCGACGACGGCATCGATCGGCGCACCGCGACGGTCGGCCGGGTGGGACCGCACCTGGAGGTGAAGATCGTCGACCCGGCAACGGGTCTCACGGCGCCGCGCGGCGAACCCGGCGAGCTGTGCACCCGCGGCTATTCGGTGATGCTCGGCTACTGGGACGAGCCGGACAAGACCGCGGAGGCGATCGACGCCGCCCGCTGGATGCACACCGGCGACATCGGCGTGATGGACGACGAGGGCTACCTGGCCGTCACCGGACGGATCAAGGACATGGTCATCCGCGGCGGCGAGAACGTCTACCCGCGGGAGATCGAGGAATTCCTCTACACCCATCCCGACATCCTGGACGCGCAGGTGATCGGCGTGCCCGATCCGAAGTACGGCGAGGAGTTGATGGCCTGGATCCGGATGCGCGATGGGGCAACGCCGTTGGACGCCGCGGCGTTGCGCGCCTTCGCCACCGGCAAGCTGGCGCACTTCAAGATCCCCCGCTACGTGCACGTGGTGGAGGAATTCCCCATGACGGTGACCGGCAAGATCCGCAAGGCCGAGATGCGGGAACTGTCGCGGCGGTTGCTCGGTCTGGACGACAGCTGAGATGCGCGCGGTTCACCTGGGTGTGGACCGTCTGTCGGGCGGCGACGGTAGTGTCTCCGACGTGACGACAGCGCCCGAGACTGCCAGTGCAGAGTCCACACCCGCCGTGCCACGCTCCGACGCCGCGGGCCCAGCCAGCGTGAACCGCCGCATCGCCGAGGAACTCGCGGTGCGCGAGACCCAGGTGCGCGCCGCCGTCGAACTGCTCGACGCGGGCTCGACGGTGCCGTTCATCGCCAGGTACCGCAAGGAGATCACCGGCGGTCTGGACGACGCGCAGCTGCGCCTGCTCGAGGAGCGGCTGCACTATCTGCGCGAACTCGACGAGCGCAGGGCCGCGATCATCGAATCGATCCGTGGCCAGGGCAAACTCGACGACGCGCTGCACCGGCAGATCCTGCTCGCCGAGACCAAGGCCCGGCTGGAGGACATCTACCTGCCGTACAAGCCGAAGCGGCGCACGAAGGCGCAGATCGCGCGCGAGGCCGGGCACGAGCCGGTGGCCGACGCCCTTATCGGGGATCCGAACACCGATCCGGCGCAGTACACCGCCGAGCAGCTCGACGGCGCGCGCGCCATCCTGGTCGAACGTTTCGCCGAGGACGCCGACCTGGTCGGCGAGTTGCGCGAACTGATGTGGAGCCGCGGGCAGATCACCTCCACCGTGCGCGCGGGCAAGGAAGAGACGGGCGCGAAGTTCGCCGACTACTTCGACTTCAGCGAGCCGTTCGACAAACTGCCCTCCCACCGCGTGCTCGCACTGCTGCGCGGCGAGAAGGAGGAAGTGCTCACCCTGCACCTCGAGCCCGACACCGAGGAGCCGCAGCCGGGCGAGCGCACCGTCTACGAAGGTCGCATCGCCACTCGCTTCGGCATCGCCGACCGCGGCCGCCCCGCCGACGCCTGGCTGCTGGACACGGTGCGCTGGGCCTGGCGGACCAAGCTGCAGGTCAGCCTCGGCATCGACACCAGGATGCGGCTGCGGCAGGCGGCGGAGAAGGACGCGGTCGACGTGTTCGCCGCGAATCTGCGCGATCTGCTGCTGGCCGCCCCCGCGGGCACCCGCACCACCATGGGCCTCGACCCCGGCTACCGCACCGGCGTGAAGGTGGCGGTGGTCGACGCCACCGGCAAGGTGGTCGCCACCGAGGTGATCTACCCGCACAAACCGCAGGGCCAGACCGAGAAGTCGCTGGCGGTGCTCGGCGCGCTGGTCGCCCGGTTCGGCGTGGAACTCATCGCCATCGGCAACGGCACCGCCTCGCGTGAGACCGATGCCCTTGCCGCCGAGCTGATCTCGCGCATCCCGGAGAACAAGCCCACCAAGATCGTGGTCTCCGAGGCGGGGGCCTCGGTGTACTCCGCTTCCGCCTACGCCTCCCAGGAGCTGCCCGACCTGGACGTGTCGCTGCGCGGCGCGGTGTCGATCGCGCGGCGGTTGCAGGACCCGCTGGCCGAGCTGGTGAAGATCGACCCGAAGTCCATCGGCGTCGGCCAGTACCAGCACGACGTCTCCGAATCGCTGCTGGCCCGCTCGCTGGGCGCGGTGGTCGAGGACGCGGTGAACGCGGTCGGCGTCGACGTGAACACCGCCTCGGTGCCGCTGCTGTCGCGGGTCTCCGGCATCGCGGGGTCGGTGGCGGAGAGCATCGTGGCGTACCGGGATCAGAACGGCCCGTTCCGCAGCAGGACCGCGCTGCTCGACGTCCCGCGCCTGGGCCCGAAGGCGTTCGAACAGTGCGCGGGCTTCCTGCGCATCCGCGGCGGCGACGATCCGCTGGACACGTCCGCGGTGCACCCGGAGGCGTATCCGGTGGTGCGGCGCATCCTCGAATCGACGGGGCGCGGCATCGCGGAGATCATCGGCAACACCACGGCGCTGCGCTCGCTGCGCGCGAGCGATTTCACCGACGAGCGCTTCGGTGTCCCTACCGTCACCGACATCATCGCCGAGCTGGAGAAGCCGGGTCGCGACCCGCGTCCGGAGTTCAAAACCGCCGAGTTCGCCGCGGGCGTGGAGAAGGTCGCCGACCTGAAGCCGGGCATGGTGCTCGAGGGCGTGGTGACGAACGTGGCCGCGTTCGGCGCTTTCGTCGACGTCGGCGTGCACCAGGACGGCTTGGTGCACGTCTCGGCCATGTCGCACAACTTCGTCAAGGACCCACGCGAAGTGGTCAAGTCCGGCGACGTGGTGAAGGTGAAGGTGCTCGAGGTGGACGTCGCGCGCCAGCGCATCGGCCTGACCCTGCGCCTGGACGACGAGCCGGGCGCACCCGCCAAGGGCGGCGAAAACCGGCAGCGCGGGCAGGGCGGCCGATCCGGAGGCGACCAGCGGCAGAACGGCCAGAACCGGCAGCAGGGCCAGAACCGCACTCAGGGCCAAGGCCGCGGCGGCAACCAGCGCCGCAACGCGCCCGCTCCCAGCGGCGCGATGGCCGACGCGTTGCGCAGGGCGGGCTTCGGCCGGTAGTCCGATACGCGGGAGGGAGTAGCGGCCATGCGACGGTGGCTCCACGAGGACGTGATCGCCCAAGGGCGGCTGCCGTTGCTGTGCTTCCTGCTCGGGTTCATCGTCGGGTTCCTGGTCATCCGGGTCAGCGTCCGGCTGATCCGCGCCCGGGTGCGCTGGTGGCCGGGCAACCTGCGGGCCGGGGACACGCACGTGCACCACATGGTGTTCGGGGTGATCCTCGTGCTCTCCTCCGGCGTCGGCATGGTCGCCCAGTACGAGAGCGCCGACACCGCCACGGCCAGCATCCTCGCCGCGCTCTTCGGTGTGGGCGCGGCGCTGGTGCTCGACGAATTCGCGCTGATCTTCTATCTGCGCGACGTGTATTGGGAGGAGCAGGGGCGCACGTCGGTGGACGCGGTGTTCGTCGCGCTCGCCGTGACGGGCTTGCTGCTGCTCGGCTTCCACCCGCTGTGGATGCTGGACATCAACGATTTCCGGCGCGATCCGAGCATCGAGGTGCGCGCCTTCGTCGTCGTGTTCGCCATGGTCAATCTGGCTCTCGCGGCGATCGTGATCGCCAAGGGGAAGATTTGGACCGGCCTGTTCGGCATGTTCTTCCTGCCGCTGCTGGTCGTCGGCGCGTTGCGGCTCAGCAGGCCGGGAGCGCCGTGGGCGCGCTGGCGCTACGGCGACCGCAGGCGGCTGATGTACCGGGCCATCGTCCGGGAACGGCGATATCGTCGCCCGGTCATCCGCGCCAAGATCTTCGTGCAGGACCTGGTGGCGGGGAAACCGGATGTGGAGCACGTCCGCACGGCGGCGGAGGCCGAACTCACCCGCACGGTCGTGCCCGCTCCACCGGCCCCGCACCGCGACCATTCGTTCTGGCATTCCGACCACGGCCCGCTGCATACGCCAGGGCCGCCCGCCCAGGATGCGATATCCGGCGAACAGAAGCGCTGACGAACGCGTCCGGCCGGGCCGGCCGGTCGAGAGGCTCGGTTCGGCATGCAGTTGCCGCGCGTCACCGTCGGGTCGCGTAGTCCCGAGAAGCATTCCGCATGACCGCGGCTATGCGTATACGTATACTACGTTCATGTTGGATCCGCTCAGTCTTGCGGTCGGCGCAGGCCTCGCCGGTGTCGGATGGGTATGCGGTCGGTTCGGCTCTCGCCGCGGCCGTGTCGGGAAGACGCTCTCCGCGCGCTGCGGTTGTGGTCACGACCTGGCGGTGCACGACCGCGCGTCGGGCAAATGCCATGCCGAGCTCTCCCGCAAAGGAACCCACGGCCTGCGCGAGTGGGTCGGTTGCCCCTGCCGCCGCTATACCGGCCCGACACCGCTCGAGGAAGTGTTCGCCTCGCCCATACTCCCGCCGGAGTCGTGAACCCGGCCGCGCCCGGCGTAGCGTGAAGGAGGCCGCCGACTCGCCGCTACCAGGGTCGATTTCTTCCGCGACCCGGCGATCTGGCACAATGCTCAGGTTGCCCTGGGTGGTTGTCGACCCGGCGCACCCCATTTGATCGGAGCATGAACCGGCCGAGCACCTCCAGTGCCGCCAGGGTCCTCTGTTCGCGCGAAACCAGAAGGATGGAAATGAACACCCTTGACTTCGTCGATGAGAAGTCGCTGCGCAGCGACGTCCCCGAGTTCCGGCCGGGCGACACGCTGAACGTGCACGTGAAGGTCATCGAAGGCTCGAAGGAGCGCATCCAGGTCTTCAAGGGCGTCGTGATCCGTCGCCAGGGTGGTGGCATCCGCGAGACCTTCACCGTCCGCAAGGTGTCGTTCGGCGTCGGCGTGGAGCGCACCTTCCCGGTGCACAGCCCGAACATCGACCACATCGATGTCGTGACCCGCGGTGATGTCCGGCGCGCCAAGCTGTATTACCTGCGCGACCTGCGTGGCAAGGCCGCCAAGATCAAGGAAAAGCGCTGAGTTAGCTTTTCGGCACAACAGATCTTCCTCAGCCCGGCATCGGACTTCGGTTTCGCTGCCGGGCTAATCTGTTCGGCGTGGCAGACGAAAGTGGGTCGGTGTCGGTGTCCGAATCGGGCGACGAGAGTACGCGAGCGGGTCGCGCCAAGCGGCGAGCGAAGAAGAAGCAGCGGCCATTCTGGCAGGAACTGCCGATCCTCATCGTGATCGCCGCGGTGATCGCCGCGCTGATGGTCACGTTCGTCGGTCGGCCGTACGTGATTCCCTCCGAGTCGATGGAAACCACGTTGCACGGATGCGCCGGGTGCACCGGTGACCGCATCTACGTGCAGAAGCTGAGCTACTACTGGGGCGATCCGCAGCCGGGCGACGTGGTCGTGTTCGTCGGCCCGCCGTCGTGGAACACCCACTACCAGTCGATCCGCTCGGACAATCCCGCGGTCCGCGGCGTGCAGAACTTCTTCTCCTTCTTCGGTCTGGTGCCGCCGGACGAGAACGACTTGGTGAAGCGGGTGATCGCGGTCGGCGGCCAGACCGTGCAGTGCTGCGACGCGCAGGGCCGGGTCCTCGTGGACGGCAAGCCCCTGGACGAGCCGTACGCCCGGTACTTGTTCCCCTACGTGCCGGGGCAGCCCTACAACGCCAACGGCGGACGCGAGTTCAAGCCCGTGAAGGTGCCCGAAGGGCATCTGTGGGTGATGGGCGACAACCGCAACCAGTCCGCCGACTCCCGCGCCCACATCACCGACGAACTGCAGGGCACCATTCCCGTGGACAACGTCCGCGGCAAGGCGGTGTTCAAGATCTGGCCGCCGGGGCGGATCGGTCCGGTGCGTTCGGAGAATCCCCAGCAGAACTGATCACGCGGGACGCAGGATAATTGGACGGTGGGGCAAGGTCGAGTGCCGGTGGGTAACGGTTGGCCGCCGCGTGTGGTGATGCGCAGGGCCGGAGGATTGCGCACGCTCGAGGCGGCATTGATCCGCAGCGGTCTCGGACCGGTCGCCGGCGTGGACGAGGCCGGGCGCGGTCCCTGCGCGGGACCGCTCGTGGTGGCGGCGTGCCTGCTCGCGCCGAAGGCGTACGACAAGCTGGCCGGGCTCGACGACTCCAAGAAGCTCACCGAGGCCGTCCGCGAGGAGCTGTACCCGGTGATCATCCGCCTGGCGCTCGCCTACCGGGTCGTGGTCATCCCGGCCTGGGAGATCGATTCGATCGGCATCCACGTCGCCAATATCGAAGGGATGCGCCGCGCGGTGGCCGGGCTCGGGCACACCCCCGGCTATGTGCTGACCGATGGATTCCGCGTGCCCGGCATACCGGTGCCCTCGCTGCCGGTGATCGGCGGGGACGGTGCGGCGGCCTGCATCGCGGCGGCCAGCATCCTGGCCAAGGTCACCAGGGACCGCATCATGGTCGAGTTGGATCAGCGGTTCCCCGGCTACGGCTTCGCCGCCCACAAGGGCTACAACACGCCCGAGCACACCGCCGCGCTGCAACGCCTCGGCCCCAGCAGCGAGCATCGCCGCTCCTGGCGCAATGTGCGCGAAGCCGCCGGGTTGCGGCCGGTCGCGGCGGCGGCCGATGTCGCGGACGCCGTACTGGCCGAGGGCTTGGACGAGGCGCTGTCGGAGCAGTTTCCGAACGCGCGTACGGCTGGCCGAGTAGCTACCGACGCAGCGCATGCGCGATGATGTCACCACACGACGCGATGCGGCGAGAAGGAGGACGTCCCACCCGATGAGTGCCGAGGACCTCGAGAAGTACGAAACCGAGATGGAGCTCTCGCTGTATCGCGAGTACAAGGACATCGTCGGTCAGTTTTCGTACGTGGTGGAGACCGAGCGCCGCTTCTACCTGGCCAATTCCGTGGAGCTGCGACCGCAGAACGCGGACGGCGAAGTGTATTTCGAGGTGCGGATGAGCGACGCGTGGGTGTGGGACATGTACCGCCCGGCCCGCTTCGTCAAGCACGTCCGGGTCATCACCTTCAAAGACGTCAACATCGAGGAGTTGGAGAAGCCGGACCTGCGCTTGCCCGAGTGAGCCAGGCGGGAGTTCCGCACAGCCACTCGGTTATCAACAGGTTTTCCGTTTCCCCAGGTCGGCGGCGCTGACCTGATCGGCTCCCGGCGCACGCTGGCGGGGTGACAGACAAACAGGCGCTCGGCGCGCACGGTGAGCAACTGGCGGCGGACTTTCTGCGCGCCGCGGGGATGGAAATCGTCGCCAGGAATTGGCGGTGCCGATACGGCGAGCTCGACCTGATCGCCGTGGACGGGGATGTGACCGCGTTCGTCGAGGTCAAGACGCGTTCCGGCTTGGGGTACGGCACCCCTGCGGAGTCGGTCACCTTCGCCAAGCGGCAACGGATCCGGCGGCTGGCCCTGCTCTGGCTGGCCGAGCAGGACGGGCCGTGGCGGCGCGTCCGTTTCGACGTGGTGTCGGTGCTGGTGGCGCGAGGGCGTACACCGGTCATCGACCATCTCGAGGCGGTGTTCTGATGGCTCTCGGGCGGGCGCATTCGGTCGCGGTCACCGGCGTGGACGGTCTGCTCGTCGAGATCGAGGCCGATATCGGCCAGGGCCTGCCATCGGTCCATTTGGTCGGGCTTCCCGACACCGCGTTGCAGGAGTCCCGTGACCGAGTCCGCTCCGCGGTGGCGAACTCGGGGGAGAAGTGGCCCGACGGCCGGGTGGTGCTCGCGCTGTCGCCCGCGACGCTGCCCAAGCTGGGCAGCGTGTACGACCTGGCGCTCGCCGTCGCGGTACTGGACGCGTCCGGCGCGGTGCCCTCGCAGCGGCTCGCGAAGACGGTGTTGCTCGGCGAACTCGCGCTGGACGGACGGGTGCGGCGGGTGCGCGGCATCCTGCCCGCCGTGCTCGCCGCACGCAAGGCCGGCTGGTCCACCGTTGTGGTGCCCGCGGTGACGCTGGCCGAGGCCGGGCTGGTCGAAGGCATCGAAGTCCTCGGTGCGCGCAGCTTGCGTGGAGTGGTGGCCTGGTTGCGCGGGGAAGGCGCGCTCGACGAGCCGGACGGCGACCTGCCGGACACGGTGCGGCAAGGCGGCGATCTGAGCGAGGTGGTCGGGCAGGAAGAAGCGCGCTGGGCCCTGGAGGTGGCCGCGGCGGGCGGCCACCATCTGCTGCTCACCGGGCCGCCCGGCATCGGTAAGACCATGCTGGCCCAACGTCTTCCCGGGCTGCTGCCCCCGCTCACGGAAGCCGAGGCGCTGGAGGTCACCGCCATCCATTCCATGGCGGGCACGCTCGCCGGTGAACACCCGTTGATCACCGCCCCGCCGTTCGTCGCCCCACACCACTCCACCTCGGTGACCGCGATGATCGGCGGCGGTTCGGGGACCGCAAGGCCGGGCGCGGTCAGCCGGGCCCACCGCGGCGTCCTGTTCCTCGACGAATGCGCCGAACTCGGCACGAAGGTGCTGGAGGCGATGCGAACGCCGCTGGAGGAAGGGGAGGTGCGCATCGCCCGGCGCGACGGTGTCGCGCGGTATCCGGCCCGCTTCCAACTGGTGCTGGCGGCCAACCCGTGCCCGTGCGCTCCGGCTCGCGACGTCGATTGCATCTGCGCGCCGCTGGCTCGCCGGCGCTATCTCGGCAAATTGTCCGGGCCGCTGATGGACCGGATCGACATCTGGGTGCGGATGCACGGACAGTCCGGTGCGGCGTTCAGCACCGACGCGGCCGAGAGCAGCGAGGTGGTCCGCGGCCGGGTCACCGTGGCGCGGCGCGCCGCCGCCACCCGCTGGCGCGAATACGGGTGGCTCACCAATGCCGAAGTCCCCGGCCACATCTTGCGTCAACGCTTCCGCTTGCCGCACGAATCGCTCGCTCCCGTCGAGGCCGCGTTGCGTCTCGGGCGCATGTCCGCGCGAGGCGCCGACCGAGCCATCCGCGTCGCCTGGACCATCTGCGATCTGCGCGGCGGCGAGCTTCCCTCGGCACAGGATGTGCTGTCGGCGTTGAACTTTCGCCAGCGGGGCGCGCAATGACGCCCTCCGCGAAGGCTGGAACCGACCTGCCTGCGGCCGTCGATCGGCCCGCCGTCGAGGATGCGCCCGCCACGAGCGGCGTGCCCGTGAGCGGGACGGGATCGTCGTCCCGCGAGCACGACGAGCGGCGGCTCGCGTGGGTGTACCTGTCGCGGGTGGTGCAGGGCCCGTGTGCGCCGCTGTCGGCGCTCATCGAGTCGGTCGGGGTGGTCGAAGCGGCGCGTGCCGTTCGGGAGTGCGCGCTCCCCGAACCGCTTCGCGGGCCAACGCAGCAGCGGCGCGCCGTCGACGTCGCGGCGCGGGACCTCGAACTCATGGATCGGATCGGCGGACGCGTGGTGACGCCGGACGACGCGGAATGGCCGGCCTGGCGCATGCTCGGCCTCGCCCAGCTGGAGCCGGGCAAGGATCGCGACGGCGCTCTACCGCTGGTGCTGTGGGTGCGCGGCCCACGCTCGCTGCTGGAGTCCACTGAACGCGCGGTGGCGGTGGTCGGGGCGCGGTGCAGTACCGGCTACGGCAACCGGGTCACGGGGGAGATCGCGGGAGACCTCGCCGCGCAGGGCTGGACCATCGTGTCCGGAGCGGCGTTCGGCATCGACGGCATGGCACACCGGGCGGCGCTGGCGGTGGATGGGCGCACGATCGCCGTGCTGGCCTGCGGCATCGACCGGCCCTACCCGGCCCAGCACGAGCGCCTGCTGACCGATATCGCCGAAACCGGTTTGGTGGTCAGCGAATACGCGCCCGGTGTCACCGCGCAGAAGCATCAGTTCCTGGCCCGCAACCGCTTGATCGCCGCTCTCGCCGACGGCGTGCTCGTCGTCGAGGCGGGGCTGCGCAGCGGCGCGCGGAACACCGTCAAATGGGCCCGCCGCATGGGCCGCCCCGCCTTGGCCGTGCCGGGTTCGGTGACCTCGGCCGCTTCGGTGGGCTGTCATCGCATGATCCGCGACGGCGAAGCCCTGCTGGTGACAAGGGCCGAGGAAGTCGCCGACGAGGCGGGGCCGTTGCGTCTGTCGGTCCCCGAAGCGGCGGCATCGGGCGGTAACCCGGAGGATCGGCTGACCGGAGACGAGGCGCTGGTCTTCGAAGCGCTGCCCGGAATCGGCTCGCGACTGCCGCTGGAGGTGTCGCGGCAGTGCGGAGTGCCGCTTCCTGTGGTTCGCGCGACCTTGTCCGCTCTGGAATTGGCAGGTCTGGTGGTCAGTGACGAAAGCGGTTGGCACCGAAGGGCGCGGCGCCGATGAATGTGTTCGGCGCGGTCGCTTGCCATCCGGATCGCGGGTGGGGACGGTGGAGGCATGGAAGAACTGCCCGAAGATCTGGAAGCGCTGCTGGCGGAGTACGGCAGGCATCTGCGGCTCGGGCGCAACCGTTCGGAGCACACGGTGCGCGCGTACCTGGGGGACGCACGATCTCTGCTGGAGCATCTGTACACTCGGTCGGCGGATTCGGCGATCCGCGAGCTGGACCTGATGTTGCTGCGTTCGTGGCTGGCCCGGCAAGCCGCCGCGGGCGCGGCGCGAACCACCGTGGCACGGCGGGCGTCCTCGGCGCGCACGTTCACCGCTTGGCTCACCCGGACCGGTCGGCTTCCGGTCGACCCCGGGCTGCGGCTGGGTTCGCCGAAAGCGCATCGCGTGCTGCCCGCCGTGCTCGGGCGGCAACAGGCGCTCGGCGCCATGGACGCGGCGGAATCCGGTGCGGCGCAGCGTGACCCGATGGCGTTGCGCGACCGGGCGATCGTGGAATTGCTGTACGCCACCGGCATCAGGGTCAGTGAGTTGTGCGGGTTGGACATCGAAGACGTGGACCGCGAACGGCGCGTGGTGCGTGTGCTCGGCAAAGGCAACAAGGAGCGTTCGGCGCCGTTCGGCGCGCCCGCGGACGAGGCGGTCGGTAACTGGCTGCGCTACGGACGCCCCGCCTTCGCCACCGCGGAGTCCGGTCGAGCGCTGTTGCTGGGCCGCCGCGGGAGGCGCTTGGACCAGCGTCAGGCCAGAACGGTCGTGCACGAGGTGGTCTCGGCCATCCCCGGTGCGCCGGACGTGGGTCCGCACGGTCTGCGGCACACGGCCGCGACCCACCTGCTCGAGGGCGGCGCCGACCTGCGTGTGGTCCAGGAACTGCTCGGACACGCGAGCATGGCCACCACCCAGCTCTACACCCACGTCTCCATCGACCGGCTCAAGAAGGTGCACGACCAAGCCCACCCACGCGCCTGACCAACGCTTGGTGACCGCCAGTGCGTCGTACCTCTGGAAGGTCGCCCACAACGGCGGTGCGACCTCGATCGAGTGCGTCGCGTCCGCATTGGCCGCTCGCGATGTCCTGCGACAACGTCAACGCGTTGCGGTCGCCGGTTCCGCCCAAGCGGAGGACGCCGTCACCACGGCGTCTGCCTACGAAGCGAGTAGGGCTACGTGCGCCGATGTGCAACCCGTGGGCTCATGGACTGACGTAGTAGTGCATCCAAGCCTCTCGCCCGTCCGTGGTCCGCCAGCCGCCAGGCCCGCTGTGCACCTGCCGCCAACCGTGCCTCTCGTACATGGCTATCGCTGCCGCACTGCCGGAGGTCACCGTCAGCACGGCACGCTGCCCCCGGCTCGCGGCCATGCGCACGGCCTCGGTGAGCAGCAGCGAACCCACCCCTGCCCGGCGCGCCCAAGGGACGACATACAACCGGATCACCGAGACGACAGTCTCCGCACCGGCTGATGCGCGCACGACCTCCGGCATGCCCCCGCTCGCGCCGAGTGCGGCGTGTCCGACCACGGTCGCGTCGCGCTCGGCGACGACGGCCGCGAGGAGTTTGGGCGGTGACAGCCAGCCTGCCGGGTCCGCGGGCCAGGCGTCCGGGTACCGGTCGTTGTCATGGACCTGTCGCAGTGCCGCGGCGCAGGCGACGAGGTCGCTGTCGGTGCGCGGTCGAATGATGACGCTCACCCGGACCATTCTGACTGCCCGTGGCTGGAGGCCGTCTTATTCAGACCGAGCGGTTGGATTTTGCACCGTTGTCGTGCGCTGCGGTCCGATACTGCCTCGCTCACGCAGCGAAGTAGTCGAATATGCATGTGATCGGCGCCGAGAAAGCGCACTCTTGAGGTAGCGAATCAGTGCCCGCAGTTCACGGCCTACTTCGAGTGGGAAGACGAGCGATGTCTACGTCCAGCGGACCACAGGCCCTGCGTCGCGAACTGTACCCATTGGTGGGGCAGTCCGCGTGGCGCCACTCGGCCCTTGCTTCCGCCTCGCCTCAGCCCGCGGCATCCGACGGGGCGCGTGAGATCTCCCTCGACGGCGGCGCGTCCAAAATGACGATCGGGCGGTCCGTCGCGGCCGACATCATCGTCAATTCCGATCCCACCGTATCCCGGCTGCACGCCATTCTGGAGCGGGTGGGCGGCTGCTGGATCATCGTCGACGACGGATTATCCAAGAATGGGACATTCGTCAATGGCGAACGTGTGGGCGGACGGCGGAAACTCGGCTCCGGCGATACTATTCGCGTGGGTCGATCGGTATTCGTCTTCCGTGCCGACGAATCCTTCGACGGGGAATTGACTCTCGCCCATTCACCGCTGCCGACCCGTAGCTCGCTGACACCGGCTCAGTACGTGGTTCTGGAGGCACTGTGCCGTCCCTACGACGCGCGCGACGCGTATTCGTATCCCGCCTCCAACCGGCAGATCGCGGACGATTTGTGTCTGAGTCTGTCCACGGTCAAGACGCATATGCGGGCGCTGTTCCGAATATTCCAGGTGGAAGCCTTACCTCCCAACCAGAAGAGGCTGTTTCTGGTCGAACGCGCTATCGAATTCGGCATAGTCGCCGACCAGGAGAGGTAAGGCTCCGGTAGAAAGGAAGAAATCCGGTCAGATCGGCTGGAAACCGGCTCCGGCGCCGCCGCGTGCGTTCACGTCGGCGACGATCGCGGTGATATCGGTGCCGAGCTGCGGTCCCAGGCACGGCACCGCCAAGTAGCCGTTGACCATGCCGACGAGCGTCGTCCCCACCACGAGCGGAGCTCCCGAGTCACCTTCGACGACACACGTCTGGGTCCATGTGGCATCGGCGCCCGCGAACATGTCGCCATAAGCGGGCCCGCAGGTCCGGCCGGTGGTCCTTCCTTCCTTGCAGACGGTGTCCGGTGGGCGGGCCGGCCCGCCCAATCCGGTGATGGTGGTTCCTCCCACCTGGTTGACCGGCGTCACCTTCCCCGGATCGAATTCGATGACGGAATAGTCCATGTCGCCGCTGGCGTACACGACAGTGCCGACGGTACCGGCGTCGCGATCGCTCTCCGGGACGATGGCGGCATTCGCCTCGCCGCAATGCGCCGCGGTGAACCCGACCAGCCTGCCGCCGGCGTCGCGTCCGATCGTGGTGAGCGTGCAGATGTTCTGACCGCCGACGACGATGCCGGAGCCGCCACCCAGAACGGATGGCGCTGCGGCCTGCGCGGTCCCAGGTGCTCCGAACGGCGCCGTCATCGCGGCGAGTGCCGCCGCGGCGCCAACGAGTTTCCTGAACTTGGTCATCCGGTAATTCAACCGCACTCCTCGGCCCGTCACCGCGGATTCCCGGATGTTCACCGGCCCGTTGTCCGGCGGGGCCGGAATGAAATTCTCGTCGGCACGCGAGAAGCGCCCCGGGGCTCCTGGCCTGCCCGAGGCGCTCTCGTGTTCCATGCGCTTCCGGCGAAACGCGATCAGGCGGCGCAAATGGCCACGGTAACCGCGTTGACCACCGGCGGAAGCAGCAACAGAGGAGCACAGAAAATGCCCAGCGGCCAAATCAGACCCAGTGTCGCGGGCTCGACTTGCACGGGTACCGGATGATCCGCCACCTGCATCGGCCCCGGTGATACGTCGGGAGCTGCGGAAGCGAAACCCGAACCAAGGGCGATGATCGGTGCGAGCGCTACCGCCGCTGCCGTTACACGCATTTTGTTCGTGATCATGATGTCTCCAGTGGTTGATTGCTTCACCAGCCCTCGTTGGTTGAAGGCCTCAGTGTGAACACACTCACAACTCTTCTCGAAGCGCGCGCGAGAGACCATCAACCTCGGGGTCGGAATCATTCATCCCGGGGGAATCGGGGAGACATCGGAATCGCTATTCTGCACGATTCCGCGCGCACGGAATGCGGCTTTCGAGTTCTGGCGAGACCGCGCCGGACCGAGGAGGACTCCCGGTCGGCACGGCCCCGCCGCAACGATCAGCCGTGCGCTACCGGGGCCGGCTCCGGCTCTCCGGCGGGCTGCGGACGCCGGGCGCGCAGCAGGACCGCACCGAGCACGGCGGCGGCGATGCTGAATCCGGCGCTGATCCACGCGCCGGTGGACATGGCGGTGGTGAAGGCGTCCTTGGCGGGCTCGATGTAGCCGAGTTGGAAGGCGGCGCCGATGGATTCCCGCGCCGCGTCCGGCGCGTCGGCGGGCATGTTCGAAGTGAACACACCGGCCAGCACGCTACCGAGCACCGCGATGCTGATCGCCATGCCGACTTGCTGGATCGTGTCGTTCATCGCCGAGCCGACGCCCGCGTGCTCCAGCGGAATCGCGCCCATGATGGCGGCATAGGCCGCCGGACCCGCCAGGCCGCCGCCGACACCCATCACCAGCATGCTGACCAGTACCCACAGATAGCCGCTGCCCATCGCGAGGATGCCGAAGGCCACGCCCATGACGAGCAGGCCGGACACGACGAGCGTCTTGTTGCTCAGGGTCTTGCCGAGCGTCGCGCCGAGGCCGTTGCACACCGCGGCGGCCACGGCGTACGGCAGCAATGCCAGCCCGGCCTTCATCGGGCCGTAGCCGAGCACGAACTGCAGGTACTGGGTGAGCATCAGCATGACCGCACCCATGCCGAAGACCATCAGCAGCAGGGTGAGGCAGGTGCCGGTGAAATCGCGGCTGCGGAACACGGCCAACGGCAGCATCGGATGCGCCGATCGGCTCTCCCATATGACGAAGGCGGTCGCCGTGACGGCGGCCAGCGCGAGCACGCCGAGGTTCCACTCCCGTTCGATGATCACGTAGACCGTCGCGCTCAGCGCCACGACGGACAGCACGACGCCGACGAGGTCGATCGGCCGCTGCTCACCGGTGGTCTCCGGCATCAGCACGACGGCCGCGACGATCGCGAGCCCCGCCACCGGGATGTTGAGCAGGAACACCGAACCCCACCAGTAGTGCTGGAGCAGGAAGCCGCCGAGGGTGGGTCCGGCCACGATGCCGACCATGGAGACCGTCGACCACGCCGCCATCGCCGTGCGACGTTCGTCCTCGGCGAAGGTGGTCATCAGGATCGACAGCGTCGAGGGCATCAACAGCGACCCGCCGACGCCCATCGCGACGCGGGCGGCGACGACCTGCCACGGTTCGGTCGCCAGCACGGCGGCCAGCGAGGCCACCCCGAAGACGGCGAGCCCGGTGATCAGCGCTCGTCGCCTTCCGAACCGGTCGGACAGGCTGCCCGCGGTGAGCAGCAGCCCGGCGAAGACCAGCACGTAGGCGTCCAGGATCCACTGGACATCCGACGGTGTCGCGCCCAGCTCCCGGATCAGCGAGGGAATGGCGAGATTCAGCACGGTGCTGTCGAGCATCAGCACCAGCAAGGACAGACAGAGGACCCCCAGGACCCACCAGCGACGGGGGTCTCGCACAATGTTCGATTCCACTCGCACAGCGTACGAGAATCTCGAACAGTGTGCGAGCGATTATAAGATCGTGTTGTGACCAAGCAGTTCGCGTCGGTATGGACCAAGCAGACCCGCCAGCCCAAGTCGCCTGGGCTGCGCCGCGAGCAGATCGTCGCGGCGGCCGTGGAGATCCTCGACGCCGAGGGGCTGGAATCGCTGAGCATGCGCAAGCTCGGCGCGAAACTGGGTGCGGGGGCGACCAGTCTCTACTGGCACGTCTCCAACAAGGACGAGCTGCTCGAATTGGTGCTCGACGAGTTCTGGGGTCTGGTCCGGACGCCTGAGCCGGAGCAGGCGTCCTGGCGGGAACTGCTGAACACCTTCGCCTACAGCCTGCGCGCGTCCATCAGAGAACATCCTTGGATGGCGTCGCTGGTGGGGCAGCTGCCCAGCATCGGCCCGAACTCGCTGCGTTTGAGCGATCGGCTGCGCCGTGCGTTCGTCCAGGCGGGGTTCCATGGCGTGGACATCTATCTGGCCAGCGGGACGGTGATGTGTTTCGTGCTCGGTCAGGTGATTCCCGAGATCGCCTGGGACAAAGTGTCCAAGGGTATGGAGATCGACGCCGACGGCGTGCTGCGCGTGATGGAGGATGTGGCCGGCGACTATCCCGAGATGCTCGCCGACTACCGGGCGACCGTGCCGACCGATAGTGAGGCCGCGCGGGCGATGGCCTTCGACTTCGGTCTGCTCTGCGTTCTCGATGGGCTGGAAGCCCGCTTGCGCAACGTGTCCGGACCCGGCCGGCAGTCGCGGGCGGCGGGATCTCCCGCCGGTGACGCCGGTCGATCTTGAAACAGGTTCTTGTTGGACGGAAACGACTACAGAACCGTATCGGGTCGATAAATTGGAACGTGTTCCATACCGAAGATGCGGCGGAAGGATACCGCGGGCAACGCGGCGCCGACGCGCGGAAAGGCGTCTACGTGAGCACCCATACCGTTCTCGGCCGAGAGGTGCGCATGCCGGTTCGCATCCGGCTGGCGCACGCGTTCATGGCCACCTACCTGGTGCCCGCCGAGCCGGCGCAGCGCCTCATCGACTATTCCGGCCTGCGGATTCTGCGGCTTCCGGGCGGACGGGCGATGTGCACCCTGGTCTTCGTGGACTACGTCGACGGCGATCTGGGCCCCTACAACGAGTTCGGCGTCTCGTTCATGGTGCGCCACCACACCGCGGGAGCGGCATCCGGAATCGGTGATCTGCGGGCGCTGACGACCGGGCGGGCCGGCGTTCTGATCCACAAGCTGCCGGTGGACGGCGACTTCACCTTGGCCGCAGGGCGCGGCATCTGGGGCTTCCCGAAGGAGCTCGCCGAATTCGCGGTCGATCACGACGGCCCGGCGCGCAGCGGCGCGCTGCACCAGAACGGCCGGCTGATCGCGGATCTCACGGTGCGGCCCGGGTTCACGACCCCGAACCGCCGCGCCACCGCATCCTCGTTCGACGCCTACTCGCACATCGACGGTGTCACCCGCTGTACGCGCTGGGAGATGCGGCCCTCCGGCATGCGAGCGCGTTTCGGCGGGGCGGAACTGACACTGGGCGACCATGCCATCGCCGCGGAACTCCGGTCGCTCGGGCTGCCGCGGCGGGCGCTGATGTGCTCGTCCGTCGCGCGGTTGGCGATGACGTTCGAAGACGCGATCGCGATCTGACGTCCCTGCCGCATAACCTCCCGGTCACGGGCGGGCCTGGCAGGTGGACGGTCCGGCGCGGCGGCGGTTAGCCTGACGTAGCGGATCGTTAGCCAACGCTCTACGTCATGGAGTGGGCCCGTGGTCGTCGCCGATCGGACCTGTGCTGCTGAAGAGGCTGGTGAGCTGTGGATGTCGGGCGATGTCGAGCACCTTCGGGGAGCGATTCGCCCTCCGTCATACGCCCCTTCCCTTCGGTTGCTGGGTTGTTCAGGAGAGTTCGAGTGTTCGGCCCGCCGTCCGGACCATCCGCTAGCCGGCATGCTCACCTGGACAGCGTTTCCCGCGCGCGCAGCGAGATCAGCGGCGTTCCCGTCGCCGGTGATGATGGGCCGCGAGCTTCCCCGATCCCCACTAGCGTGGTGCGTCGTGACCACCGTGCAGTCCGGCGTCCACCCGCGCATCGGAACACCGCCTGGCGCGACGGCATGCCTGCCACCCGAGCGGGCAGGCCGCGCGAGGCGTTGGTTTCCGGACACCCGCTGTCGTTCGACCCGAACCGAGTCGGCGTGACGCTGCCGAACCCAGGCGCCGAGCCGGAAGAGGACGACGAGGAACTCGACTACCGCTTCACGCTGGCCAACGAGCGCACCTTCCTGGCTTGGATGCGGACCTCGCTGGGACTGCTGGCCGGTGGCGTCGCGGTGCACACCCTGGTCCAGTCGTTCCGGATCGCGGGATTGCGGCGCGCGATCGCGCTCAGTTGCCTGGCCTTGGCGGCGGTAACCGCGATCGGCGCCTACGGGCATTGGCGGCGCATCGGCGTGGCCATGCGCCGCGGCGACGCGCTGCCGGAGACGGTCCTGGTGCCGATCCTGTCGGCGGGCATCGCGATCGTCTCGGTGCTGGCGGCGGTGGCGGTGCTGCTGCGGTGAGCGCGCCACATCTGGCCGCCGAACGCACCGCACTGGCGTGGCGGCGCACCGCCGTGTCGGCGATGGTCGTCGGCACCCTGTTCATCCATCAGGCGCTCGGCAGCGGATGGCGGGCGGCGGCGATCGCGCCCATCGGCGGTGCGATCGCGATGGCGGCGCTGACGGGAGCCTGCTACCTGCGCAACCGCGGTCTTCGCCGGGGCCGCTACGCCCACGGCGGCCGCGTCGTCGCCGCGACCGCCGCCGCGGTGGTCGCGGTCGCACTGGCCGCGGCGGCGGCCGGTTTCCTCGAACCGCTGCCCTGACCGGGTGGCGGCCGAGCAAGGTTGGCCGAGACGACAGGAGGACGACAATGTGCACAGCGAGCGAGCCGAGCGGTTTCATCGTCGCGGAGCACGAACGTGCGGCCGCCGCACTGCCGTTCGGCGACACGACCGATCCGGCCGACGCCGATCGCGGTTTCATCGCCGCGCTCGATCCCGGGGTGATCACCTCCGAAGACGGCACCGTCGTGTGGGACAACGACTCGTACTCGTTCCTGCGCGAGCCCTGCCCGGTCTCGGTCCATCCGAGCCTGTGGCGGCAATCCGGGCTCGCGGTGCGACAGGGGCTCTACGAGGTCTGTGAGGGCATCTACCAGATCCGCGGTTTCGACATCTCGAATATGACGCTGGTCGAGGGTGATACCGGGGTGCTGGTGATCGATCCGCTGATCTCGGTGGAGACCGCGGCGGCCGGTCTCGCGCTCTATCGCGCGCATCGTGGCGACCGCCCCGTGACCGGGCTGATCTACACCCATTCCCATGCCGACCATTTCGGCGGGGCGTGCGGCGTCACCACCGCGGAGGCGGTGGAGGCGGGGCGCTGTCCGGTGCTGGCGCCCGCGGGCTTCCTGGAACACGCGGTGGCGGAGAACATCTACGCGGGCACGGCGATGGCCCGCCGGGCGGGATACATGTACGGTGCCGTGCTGCCGCGCGGGCCGCTGGGCGCGGTGGGCTCCGGACTGGGGCAGACCACGTCGGTCGGCACGGTCACGTTGATCCCGCCGACCGTCGACATCACCGCCACCGGCGAGGAGAAGACCATCGACGGCATCCGGATGGTTTTCCAGCTCACGCCCGGCACCGAGGCGCCCGCGGAGATGAATTTCCACTTCCCCGATCGCCGCGCGCTGTGCATGGCGGAGAACGCGACCCACACCCAGCACAATGTGCTCACGTTGCGCGGCGCGCTGGTGCGCGACGCGAACGTCTGGGCGAAATACCTGACCGAGGCGATCAACCTGTTCGCCCGTGACTCCGACGTCGTCTTCGCCTCGCACCACTGGCCGACCTGGGGCACCGACCGCCTGGTGGAATTCCTTTCGCTGCAACGGGATCTGTACGGGTACCTGCACGACCAGACCGTCCGCCTGCTGAACCAGGGCCACGTGGGCGCCGAGATCGCCGAAATGGTCACGCTGCCGCCCGCCATCGAGGAAGCCTGGCACGCGCGTGGCTACTACGGTTCGGTCAGCCACAACGTGAAGGCCGTCTACCAGCGCTACATGGGGTGGTTCGACGGCAACCCCGCGCATCTGTGGGAGCATCCGCCGGTCGAATCCGCCCGGCGCCATGTCGAGTTCATGGGCGGCGCGCAGGAGATACTGCGCAAAGCGCGGGCCTCCTACGACGCCGGGGACTACCGCTGGGTGGCGCAGGTGCTCAACTACGTGATCTTCGCCGATCCGGACAACGATGCCGCGAAACACCTGCAGGCCAGCACGTTCGAGCAACTCGGCTACGGCGCGGAGAACGCCACCTGGCGCAACTTCTATCTCAGCGGAGCCTACGAGTTGCGCTACGGCTCGTTCGGCACGCCGACCAAGAGCGATTCGCCGACCATGGTGGCGGCGCTGTCCGCCGACCAGATCTTCGACGCCTTGGCGCTGCGCGTCGACGGCCCGAAGGCGTGGAACCTCCGGCTGGTGACCGACTGGATCCTCACCGACCAGGACCGCACCCACCGGCTCGAGTTGCGCAACGGCCGCCTCACCCACTTCGACGTCGCCCCTGGCATGGCCCTGCCGGAAGCCGACGCCACCTTCACGCTGAGCAAGGCCACCCTGATCCGGGTGTTGCTGGCCGGCGAAGACTTCGGCGTCGCCGCGGCGGCGGGCGACATCGTCATCGAAGGAGACGTCACCAAGCTCGCCGAACTGGCCGACATCTTCGACGCCCCCGACCCCGACTTCGCGATCGTCACGCCGTAGCCGGCTTGCGCTCATCTCGCCTGGTGTGTGCCGTCCGTCTTCAATCGGAGGTCGGCAACGTCGCGAGGTAGCGGCCCGCGACGAAGCGCTGGATCAGCCGCACCACGGGCCCGCCGAGCCGGGTGTACCAGGTGGCGGGGCGGGAGAAGGCCACGATCAGCCCGTACACCGTGTCGTCGGCGGCGTCGTACTCGACGGCGAACAGTTCCTCGCCGGAGGCCGGGTGGCCCGGCAGGGTCCCGTAGGCGAAGCCCCGCCGGTCGGGTTCGTCGAGGACGTACACCACGCGGCACGGCGCGATGATCCCGAACGGACCGAGACCGAGCCGCACGGTGATCGCGGTGCCGGGCTCGGCCGTCGGTGTATCCGCGGATCGGAAGATTCCCGTGCCCTTCTGCACGCCGTAGGCCAGGATCTCCGCGCCTGCCCGCTCGAACAGCGCGCGCCCCCGCCCGATGCGTCGCCGCAGCCTGAGCCCGTGATAGCCCTCCGGAGGCACACCCCGGGTCGCGCCGAGTTCGGAGTACGTGAACGGCTCCAGCCCATCCGCCATGACCTGATCTTCACCCCGGGCCCCGCGGTCTGGCCACCCTTCACCGCCGACACGCCGGGAGACGAGGTCACCGACCGACGCGCAGCCGATCGTCCGGCGCCGGAAGCGGGACGCACCGGTTTGAGCCGCAGGGGACCGAGGCGAAGCAGCCCGAGCGGATCCAGATACTCGCGGTTGCGGCTACCAAGCTCGACGCGGGCTCCCCAGTGCAGACATGCCGCCACGCATCCTGGGTGCCCGGCCTCCAGCGTGCCGATCCGGGCGCCTCGTCCGACCCGTCTGCCCTCGGGGACTTCGGCGAGCACGGGCTCGTAGGTCGTGCGCAGCCCGCCGGGGTGGTCGATGGACACGACATGCTTGTCGGCCACCGTTGCGGCGAAAACGACGATCCCGTCCCCCGCCGCGAGCACGGCTTGGCCCTCGGCACCGGCCAGATCGACCCCGCGATGCCCCGGCAGCCAGTTCTGCGCCGGTTTGTCGAAGTGCCGCATGACCGCGGGGCGCGGTTGCAGCGGCCAGTCGAATCGTCCTTCGGGCCGGGCGGTCGCGACCGGTATCGTCGCGACGATCGCGGCGATGCCGAGAGCCAGCGCCGAGGACAGGCGCCGACCACGCCGTAAGACCTTGGTCATGCGTGCCGGGCCGGCGGATCCGACTACGCGCCGCAGCGGGGCGCGAGCGGTGCGCACAGGTCGCTACCGGGGGCGGAAGGCGTCTCACGCTGCTCGTCCCCGCCGAGTCCGGATTGCCGGAAGTGGAGCGGCGCGCGCCGCAGCAGGTGGGACAGCGATGGCAGGCACGCCGAACCCGTACACGCCCCGGGCGCGGGTTTCGCGGCAGGAGTGTCGGCCCCGACCGGCGGCGCGGTCGCTACACCGAGCACGAAGAACAGCGGGACGAGAAAGGTGGTGGCAGTGGAGATCGGTTTCATGACTCCACCCTTGCGCGGTCGCGGCCTCGCC
Source organism: Nocardia sp. NPDC019323 (assembly GCF_044389845.1). NCBI lineage: Bacteria > Bacillati > Actinomycetota > Actinomycetes > Mycobacteriales > Nocardiaceae > Nocardia > Nocardia sp. NPDC019323. The sequence goes on along the minus strand of NZ_JBIRYN010000001.1, from coordinate 1,033,995 downwards.
GATGGTTCGATCCGCGGACTGGGGATAACCGGCCCGACTGTGAAAAGCCGCCGTTCCGCCTGGTCGCAGCCCTCCGACGGGACCGATTTAGATCTGGTGCCCGGAGGTCGTAAACTGATCGGGCGGTCTGTGCGTGCATGGACCGACTTCGCGCGCCACCCGTGCTTGTTCATAGCGGCGCTGTTCGAATCGAACTCGAGATCATTGGGTTCGCGGCAGCGTGTTCGGAACAGGGAATCGCCGGCTGGTCCCCACCTCCGTGGTCGGGTCCGACGATTCGGTGGCGCCAGGGCAGCGGATCGCCGATTCGCTGCGTCAACCGGCAACGAAAGAGAGATACGGGAGCCATGGCTGTCGTAACCATGAAGCAGCTGCTCGACAGCGGCGCGCACTTCGGACACCAGACCCGGCGCTGGAACCCGAAGATGAAGCGGTTCATCTTCACCGACCGCAACGGCATCTACATCATCGACCTGCAGCAGACGCTGACCTACATCGACAAGGCCTACGAGTTCGTCAAGGAGACCGTCGCCCACGGTGGCACCGTCCTCTTCGTCGGCACCAAGAAGCAGGCCCAGGAGTCGATCGCGGCCGAGGCGACTCGCGTCGGGATGCCCTACGTCAACCAGCGCTGGCTGGGCGGCATGCTCACCAACTTCTCCACCGTGCACAAGCGTCTGCAGCGCCTCAAGGAGCTCGAGGCCATGGAGCAGACCGGTGGCTTCGAGGGTCGCACCAAGAAGGAAATCCTCATGCTCACGCGTGAGATGAACAAGCTGGAGCGCACCCTCGGCGGTATCCGCGACATGCAGAAGGTGCCCTCGGCCATCTGGGTCGTCGACACCAACAAGGAGCACATCGCCGTCGGCGAGGCGCGCAAGCTGAACATCCCGGTCATCGCGATCCTGGACACCAACTGCGACCCCGACCTGGTCGACTACCCGATCCCGGGCAACGACGACGCGATCCGTTCCGCCGCCCTGCTGACCAAGGTCGTCGCCTCCGCGGTGGCCGAGGGTGTGCAGGCGCGCGCCGGTATTTCCTCGGGCGACGAGAAGCCGGAGGCGGGCGCGGGCGAGCCGCTGGCCGAGTGGGAGCAGGAGCTGCTCGCGCAGGCCGCCCCCGGCGCCGAGGCCGCCGAGACTTCGGCCGAAGCCTCGGCCGAAGCCTGAGACTCGTCACCACCGCGGCGTGAGCGAACGGTCCCGGAGGCAGTAGCCTGCGCACCCACGCGGGGCCCGTGCACGCCGCGGTCGGGCACAGTTCCGGCGGCGTTCACGGGCGAGTGCCATCGTGATCGCCGCTGCCAAAACTCACACTTCTCCGAAGGAGGCTCGCCGAGAATGGCGAACTACACCGCTGCCGATGTGAAGCGGCTCCGGGAGCTGACCGGCTCCGGCATGATGGACTGCAAGAACGCGCTGGCCGAGACCGACGGCGACTTCGACAAGGCCGTCGAGCTGCTGCGCATCAAGGGCGCCAAGGACGTCGGCAAGCGTGCCGAGCGCACCACCGCCGAAGGCCTGGTCGCCGCCAAGGACGGCGTCATGGTCGAGATCAACTCCGAGACCGACTTCGTCGCCAAGAACGCGGAGTTCCAGCAGCTGGCCGAGCAGGTCGTCACCGCGGCTGCGGCGGCGAAGCCGGGCGACCTGGACACGCTGAAGGCGCTGGACCTCGGCGGCAAGACCGTCGACGAGGCCGTGCAGGCGCTCGCCGCGAAGATCGGCGAGAAGCTGGAACTGCGCCGCGTCATCTCGCTGGACGGCCCGGTCGCCATCTACCTGCACAAGCGTGCCTCCGACCTGCCGCCCGCCGTCGGCGTGCTGGTCGAGTACACCGGTGAGGGCGACGCAGCGGCCGAGGCCGCCCGCGCCGCCGCCATGCAGGTCGCCGCGCTCAAGGCCAAGTACGTGACCCGCGACGAGGTTCCGGCCGACGTCGTGGAGAACGAGCGCCGCATCGCCGAGCAGACCGCTCGCGAGGAGGGCAAGCCGGAGGCCGCGCTGCCGAAGATCACCGAAGGCCGGGTCAACGGCTTCTTCAAGGACGTCGTGCTGCTCGAGCAGCCGTCGGTCACCGATTCCAAGAAGACCGTCAAGGCGCTGCTGGACGAGGCCGGTGTCACCGTCACCCGCTTCGCCCGCTTCGAGGTCGGCGCGAACTGAGTTTCGCCGCACCTCCAGCGTGCAGGCCCCCCGCCGACCGAACGAACGCCGGTTGACGGGGGGCCTTCTGCTGCCGCTCCAACCGAATAAGGCAGGATGGGTGCCGCTCTGCCTTGCTCTACGTCACAGGCGCCTGCCGTGCGCAACGAATCGCCGCAAGAACGACAATCCCTCGCCGAAGGAGACTGGAGACCCATGACGGACCCGGGGACCGATCGCCCAGGATATCGCCGGGTGCTGCTGAAACTCGGCGGGGAGATGTTCGGCGGCGGGAAGGTCGGACTCGACCCGGACGTCGTGCAGACGGTGGCCGAGCAGATCGCCGAGGTGGTCGCCACCGGCGTCCAGGTGGCCGTGGTGATCGGCGGCGGGAACTTCTTCCGCGGCGCCGAACTCGAGGAGCGCGGCATGGAACGCGCGCGCTCGGACTACATGGGCATGCTCGGCACGGTGATGAACAGCCTTGCGCTGCAAGACTTCCTGCAGCAGCAAGGCGTGGACACCCGGGTGCAGACCGCGATCACCATGGGTCAGGTCGCCGAGCCCTACCTCCCGCTGCGCGCCAAGCGGCACCTGGAGAAGGGCCGCGTGGTCATCTTCGGAGCTGGCATGGGCATGCCGTACTTCTCCACCGACACCACCGCCGCGCAGCGCGCACTGGAGATCGGCGCGGACGTGGTGTTGATGGCCAAGGCGGTCGACGGAGTGTTCACCGCCGACCCGCGCGTCGACGAGACCGCGACCATGTACACCGAGATCACCCACAAAGAGGTCATCGAGCGCGACCTCAAGGTCGCGGACGCGACCGCCTTCAGCTTGTGCATGGACAACCAGATGCCGATTCTGGTGTTCAATTTGTTGACCAAGGGCAATATCGCCCGCGCGGTCGCCGGTGAGAAGATCGGCACACTGGTTCGGTCCTGATACCCGCCGACCGCGGATCATGACATGACGACGCTGTGGAGGAAACGGTCGTGATTGAAGAAGCGCTCTTCGACGCCGAGGAGAAGATGGAGAAGGCCGTCTCGGTGGCGAAGGACGATCTCGGAACCATTCGTACCGGTCGGGCGAATCCGGGCATGTTCTCCCGGGTCGTGGTCGACTACTACGGCTCGCCGACCCCGATCACCCAGATGTCCAGCATCACGGTGCCGGAGCCGCGCATGGTCGTGATCAAGCCCTACGAGGCGGCTCAGCTGGGGCCCATCGAGACCGCGATCCGCAACTCGGATCTGGGCGTCAACCCCACCAACAACGGCGACATCATCCGGATCTCGGTGCCGCAGCTGACCGAGGAGCGCCGCCGTGAACTCGCCAAGCAGGCGAAGGGCAAGGGCGAGGACGCCAAGGTCGCCATCCGCAACGTCCGTCGCAAGGCGATGGACGAACTGGCCCGCATCCAGAAAGATGGCGAGGCAGGCGAGGACGAGGTCGGGCGTGCCGAGAAGGAGCTCGACAAGACCACCGCCAAGTATGTCGGCCAGGTGGACGAACTGGTCAAGCACAAGGAAGCCGAACTGCTCGAGGTCTGACGCGGATCGGTCGGCACGCGGGACCGGGCCCGGAGGAGGCCCAGGTCACCGCGAGTGCCGCCGGTGATTGCGCCGAGGCCCACCCGGGCGGGGGACGAACGGAACGACGAGTTGAGCGACGGGACAATCGTGGCCGAGAACGCCGCCGCGACCGGTGCGGCAGAGGAGCCGCCGGTGAACGGGACAGCCGATGCGATGCGACAGCACGCGCACGATGCTGATGCTTCCGGTCATGAACCGCTAAGCAGCCCCGCGAATCCTGCCGCGGCGAATCCGGCTCCCGCGTCGAGCGGTTCACGCGCGGGTCGCAATCTGCCCGCCGCGCTGACCGTCGGCTTCGGACTCGGCCTCTCGCTGATCGCGATCCTGCTGTTCGTGCCGAAGGTGTTCATCGGCGTCGCGGCGGCCGGGGTCGGTGTGGCCACCTGGGAGGTCGCCAAGCGGCTGCGCGAGGCCGATGTGCTCGTTCCGCGGGTCCCGCTGATCGCAGGCGGCCAGGCGGTGTTCTGGCTGGGCTGGCCGTACGGCGCCAGCGGGGTGGCGGGCGCGTTCGCCGCGACCACGTTGATCTGCATGGTCTGGCGACTGTTCGACCACGGCTTGCGGACCGCACCGCGAAACTTCCTGCGCGACACCGCCATCACGGTGTTCACGCTGGCCTGGATTCCGCTGCTCGCCTCGTTCGCCACGCTGCTGCTGCTCGAACCGGACGGCAACCTGCGGGTGCTGACCTTCATGATCCTGGTGGTCTGCTCCGACGTCGGCGGTTATGTGGCCGGCGTGCTGTTCGGCAAGCATCCGATGGTGCCCTCGATCAGTCCCAAGAAGTCGTGGGAGGGCTTCGGCGGCTCGCTGGTGTTCAGCGTGATCGGCGGCCTGCTCACGGTGACGCTGCTGCTGGATGCCAACTCGATGATCGGCGTCGTCCTCGGCGTCGGCTTGGTGCTGGTGGCCACCTGCGGCGATCTGATCGAATCGCAGATCAAGCGGGAACTCGGCATCAAGGACATGGGCACGTTGCTGCCCGGCCACGGTGGCATCATGGACCGCCTCGACTCGATGCTCCCCTCGGCGTTCGTCTCCTGGCTGGTGCTGTCCACGCTGCTGTGAGCCCGCGCGTCACACCTTCTTGGCCGCGCGACGCAGCTGCAGGATGCGCACACCGCCCACCGAGGCCATGACGAGTGCGCCGCCGATCACCGACAGCAGCACGGTGACGCCGAGCGGCAGCGAGAAGTCCCAGAAGAAGAAGTGCACCTGGACCTGTTCGAGGTTCTGCACGATGAAGATCAGCAACAGCACCAGGATCAAGACGCCCGCGACGAGCCCGGTCCAGGCGTAACCGGTGCGCGAGGCAAGAGACTTCTTGACCGGGACGGCGGGCGGGACGCCCGGCGGCGTCGGGCGCTGACGCTGGGACAGATCCGGGTCCGGTTCCAGCGGGTGTTCGGGAGGCGTGGACATATCTCGATCATGGCCGACGGCCATCCCGCCCGCAGGTATTTCCTCGTGACGAACCGGGGGTGTCGAGCCGCCGCACGTGGTCGAGTGCGGGGGAGATTGCTCCGGATGGGAGAATGGAGAAACTATGACCGTCTCCCTGCCCCTGGTTTTCGACGCTCCGCGCCGCGGCATGCCGCCGCGTCATCTCGCCGACCTCGACGCCGAGGGCAGGCGCGCGGCCGTCGCGGAACTGGGCCTGCCGAAATTCCGCGCCGATCAGATCGCCCGGCAGTACTACGCGCGTCTGCAAGCCGATCCTGCGCAGATGACGGATCTGCCCGCCGCGGTCAGGGAGAAGATCGGCGAAGCGCTGTTCCCGCCGCTGCTCGACGTGGTCAAGCATGTGGCCTGCGACGACGGGGAGACCCGCAAGACGCTGTGGCGCGCCGGCGATGGCACGCTGCTGGAGAGCGTGCTCATGCGCTATCCCGATCGGGCGACCCTGTGCATCTCCAGCCAGGCCGGTTGCGGCATGGCGTGCCCGTTCTGCGCCACCGGCCAGGGCGGGCTGAACCGCAACCTGTCCACCGCGGAGATCGTCGACCAGGTGCGGGCCGCGGCCGCCGCGCTGCGGGACGGGGAAGTGGCGGGTGGGCCGGGCAGGCTGTCCAACATCGTCTTCATGGGCATGGGGGAGCCGCTGGCGAACTACAAGCGAGTGGTCGCCGCGGTCCGCCGGATCACCTCGCCCGCGCCGGACGGCCTCGGGATCTCCCAGCGAAATGTCGTGGTCTCGACCGTCGGACTGGCTCCGGCCATCCGCAAACTGGCCGACGAGGGCTTGTCCGTCACGCTCGCGGTGTCGCTGCACACGCCCGACGACGAACTGCGCGACACCCTGGTTCCGGTCAACAATCGCTGGCCCGTCGCCGAAGTGCTCGACGCGGCCCGCTACTACGCCGACAAGACCGGCCGCCGAGTCTCGGTCGAATACGCGCTGATCCGCGACATCAACGACCACCCATGGCGCGCGGACATGCTCGGCGAGAAGCTGCACAAGGCGCTCGGCTCACGGGTGCACGTCAACGTCATCCCGCTCAACCCGACTCCGGGGTCCCAGTGGGACGCCAGCCCCAAGCCCGTCGAGCAGGAGTTCGTCCGCCGCGTGAATGCCAAGGGCGTGCCCTGCACGGTCCGCGACACCCGCGGCCAGGAGATCGCCGCCGCCTGCGGACAGTTGGCCGCGGAGAACTGAGCTACCTGGTCGGCGTGACCCCGGCTTGTCGTCGCTCGCTGACGGCGACGGTCGACGGACGCCCTACCCGCGGTTCTTCGCCGGACGGTTGGTCGCGGCGCGACGTTCGGCTTCCTTCGCCTTGATGCGCTCGTTCTCCGCGCGGACCGCGGCGTAGTTCTCCCGCTCGCGCACGAGCCACTCCGGCGGGTCGGCGAGCAAGGCGTCGATCTCGTCGACGGTGAGGTGGTCGGAGACCCCGGCGCGGGTCAGGCCGGTGTTGGAGACGCCGAGTTTGCGTGCCACCACATCGCGCGGAAACGGGCCGGTGCGGCGCAGTTCGGTGAGCCATTCGGGTGGATCGTTGCGCAGCGCGTCGAGCTGGGCGCGGGAGATCGGCGCGTTGCGGAACTCCTCGGGTGCGGCCGGAAGATAGATGCCGAGCTTGTTCGCCGCCGTCAACGGCTTCATCATCTGCGATTTCTGGTCCGGGCTCACCGGGCCAGCTTACTGGGCGGCGCGGCGGGGCCCGACTGTGCGGTGGCATACGCTTCCACGAATGAGCCGGTTGGAGTCGATCGATGTGGTGCGCCTGCGCTGGTTCGTCGCGGTCGCGCAGGAGTTGCACTTCGCGCGCGCGGCGAACTCGCTGCACATCTCGCGGCAGAAGCTCAGCCATACCGTCATCGACTTGGAGAACGAGCTCGGCACAAAGCTGTTCGTGCCGGGCGCGCAGCCGACCCAGCTCACCGATGAGGGGCGGGAGCTGCTGGAGCAGGCGCGCGAGATCATCGCCCGAGCCGAATCGGTGGCTCGGCGGGACGAGCCGGAGGCTCCGGCCCCCCTGCGGGTTGGTTTCGTGCCGGGTGTCACGGTGTCCAAGTGGACCCGGATCTGGGCCGAGCGGTTCCCGGACGTCCCACTCGAGGTGAGCGCGCTGGCGCAGGCGGATCAGGAAGCGGCTTTGCGCGCGGGCCGGGTGGACATGTGCTTCGTCCGGCTCCCGATCGACCGGGAAGGCATGAGCGCGATCCCGCTCTACCGGGAGGTTCCGGTCGTGGTGGTGCAGAAGGAGCACCCGCTGTCGGTGTTCGACGAGGTGCGCATGGCCGACCTGGCCGACGAGCGGCTGCAGGACACCTCGGACGTCGACGCGGTCGGCGGCGCACTGGAACTGGTCGCCGCGGCCGGTGGCGCGGCGATCGTGCCGCACTCGCTCGCTCGCCTGCATCACCGCCGCGACCTCGTCTACCGTCCGATGCTCGACATCCCCGACACCGAGGTCGCGCTGGCCTGGCCCGCCGATCGCACCACCGATCTGGTGGAGGATTTCATCGGGGTCGTCCGTGGCCGCTCCGAGCGCAGCTCCCGCGGCCAGGCCCGAGCCGAGAAGACCGAGCCGCGGAAGAAGGCTGCCGTCAAGAAGACCGGAGGGCGCCCGGCCCCGGCCAAGAAGCCCGCCCGGCGTCGCGGACGGTAGCCGGTCCGGCGGCGGCACGAACCGGCCCGGGTCCGCGCCGCCCGGCGATCAGCCCTTGCAGACTCGGTTCAGTTCGTCGGTCGCGGCGTCCATGCTCGTGACCTTGTCATCGGTCAGGGCGCGGGCATAGGCGGCGATGGCGTCCTTCTCCGCGCCCTCTGCCGGGATGGCCGACAGCTTGGCGGCCAGCGACTGCTGCACGGTCGGGTCCAGATTGCCGCCCGACTCGTCGATGGCGGCGTTGATCGCGTCGACGGCCGCGCCGCAGGCCGGTGACTGGGCATGCGCGGGCGCGGCGGGCAACAGCAGCAGCGAGCCGAACGCGCTCACGGCGAGCAGGGCGGCCGAACAGGTCTTGATCATTGCGTCCTAAGTGGTCGTGGGAACAGAAACCGAGGTCCGCGACCCGGCTGGGACGCGGACCTCGGACGCACACGGTACCGGGCCATGGCCCGCGGTACAGGACGAATGAACTTGTGCGGGAGGGATTCTCGGCTAGCGCGGCTTGCGCTGGAGCAGCGAGTCGCGGATCAGGATGCCCGCGATCAGGACGGCGAAGCCGACGAGGAAGATGTCCTCGACCTTGCCCTTGTGGTTGCCGACCAGCATGGCGAGCAGGATCAGCGCGACGATCCAGCCCGCGATCCGGAAGGTACGGCGCGACTCGCCGCTCCAGCCCCAGGCCGCGGAGGGAACTTCGGCGGGATCGACGCGAGTGACGACGCGCTCGGTTTCGACGTGTTCGAGTTCCGTGGCGGCCACGATCGCTCCTTAGCTGTTACTTGTACCGCGATTCCGGTACACCCTCGATGAGCTGCTGCCGCATATCGTGACATACGACGGTGCGTCGTTGTAAGTCGGCCCGCGCCCGTCGAACGTGTTTCGAAGGTAGGACACAATGAAGGCGTGTCCGACATCGTGAGAGTCCTGCTGCTGGGCAGCACCGGATCCATTGGCACTCAAGCGCTCGAGGTGATCGCCGCCAATCCCGACCGCTTCGAGGTGGTCGGACTCGCCGCGCGCGGCGGCAACACCGAGCTGCTCGCCGCCCAGATGGCCGCAACGGGCACCCGCAATGTGGCCGTGGCAGACCCGGCCGCGGCCCAGCGGCTGGACCTGCCCCTCGGCGGTCCGGGAGCGGTGACCGAGCTGGTGCGCCGCACCGAGGCGGACGTGGTGCTCAACGCCCTGGTCGGCTCGCTCGGGCTGGAGCCGACGCTGGCCACCCTTCAATCCGGTACGCGCCTGGCCCTGGCCAACAAGGAGTCGCTGGTCGCGGGCGGCTCCCTGGTCACCCGTGCCGCCGCCCCCGGGCAGATCGTCCCGGTGGACTCGGAACATTCCGCGCTGGCGCAGTGCCTGCGCGGCGGCCGCGCAGACGAGGTCGACCGGCTGGTGCTGACCGCGTCCGGCGGCCCGTTCCGCGGCTGGACCGCCGAGATGCTGGAGTCGGTCGAGCCCGCCGAGGCGAAGGCGCATCCCACCTGGTCGATGGGTTTGATGAACACCCTCAACTCGGCGTCGCTGGTGAACAAGGGACTCGAGCTGATCGAGACGCACCTGCTGTTCGGGGTGCCCTACGACCGCATCGATGTCACCGTGCACCCGCAATCGATCGTGCACTCGATGGTCACCTTCACCGACGGCTCCACGCTCGCCCAGGCCAGCCCGCCGGACATGAAGCTGCCCATCGCGCTGGCGCTCGGGTGGCCCGACCGGGTGCCGGGCGCCGCCGCGGCCTGCGATTTCGCCACCGCGTCCACCTGGACGTTCGAACCGGTCGACAACGACGTCTTCCCCGCGGTGGAGCTGGCGCGCGCCGCCGGTGAGGCCGGTGGCAGCGTCACCGCCGTCTACAACGCCGCCAACGAAGTGGCGGTGCAGGCTTTCCTGGACGGCGTCATCCGTTTCCCGCAGATCGTCGGCACGGTGGCCGCCGCGGTGGAGGCCGCGGGGCAGTGGCGCGCCGAGCCCGATTCGCTCGACGAAGTCCTCGCCGCGGACGCCTGGGCGCGGGAGTTCGCCGCAGCCCGGGTGCGCGCGTGACGCCCTGGCGCCGGATCGGACGCGCGCGGCGACGGCGTCCTGGCACACTGAACACACAGGACCGGACTTTGTCCCATTAGGGTGGTCAGAGTGCTCGCGGCCAGGAGCGGACGCGTGCGGGCGGGATATACGAGCTGCGCATACGCAGGAGGGCTGTAGAGCAAATGGTGTTCGCGTTGGGGTTCGTGCTGTTCGCACTGGGCATCACGGTGTCGATCGCGCTGCACGAATGTGGGCACATGTGGACCGCCCAGGCGACCGGCATGAAGGTGCGACGGTATTTCATCGGCTTCGGGCCGAAGATCTTCTCGTTCCGCCGCGGTGAGACCGAATACGGCCTCAAGGCGCTTCCGCTCGGCGGTTTCTGCGACATCGCCGGCATGACGGCGCTCGACGAACTGCGCCCGGAGGAACTCGACCGCGCCATGTACCGCCAGGCCACCTGGAAGCGGCTGGTGGTGATGTCCGGCGGCATCGCGATGAACTTCGTGCTCGGCTTCATCTTGATCGTGGTGCTCGCCGTCGGCTGGGGGTTGCCGAACCTGAAGGAACCGCCCGCGACCGCGCTGGGGGTCATGAGCTGCGTGCCGCAAGGCAAGCCGGACGGCTCGAGCGAGCCCTGCACCGGCACGGGCCCGGCGCAGCGGGCCGGACTGCAGCGCGGCGACATCGTCAAAGAGGTCAACGGCGTCAAGGTGGACACCTGGCGGCAGTTCCAGGCCGAGACTCAGAAGCAGACCGGCCCGTTCACCTACGTCATCGAGCGCGACGGCCGCACGCTCACCATTCCGGTGACCCCGGAGCGCGTCGTGCGTTACCCCGAAGGCGGGGGCGAGGGCCGCGTGGTCGGCGCCATCGGCGTGGCGCCGGAGCGCTACGACCCCGTGCAATACGACCTGCTCGGCGCCGTTCCGGCGGCCGCGGGTTTCACCGGCGACATGTTCCTGCGCACGGTCGACTCGCTGACCCAGATGCCTGCGAAGGTCTCCGCGCTGTGGGACGCGGTGACCGGAGGTGAGCGTGATCCGGAAACCCCGGTCAGCGTGTACGGCGCCAGCAAGATCGGCGGCGAGACCGCCGAACGCGGCCTGTGGAACATCTTCATCCTGGTGCTGGCCAGCCTGAACTTCTTCCTCGGCATCTTCAATCTGCTGCCGTTGCTGCCCCTCGACGGTGGGCACATCGCGGTGGTGATCTACGAGAAGATCCGCAACACCATCCGCGGCTGGAAGGGGCTCGCGCCGGGAGCGCCGGTGAACTACCTGAAGTTGCTGCCCGCGACCTATGTCGTGGTGGTGATCGGCGGTGCCTACATGCTGCTCACCCTGGCCGCCGACATCGTCAACCCGATCAAGCTGTTCTGACCGAGGCCGCCGATCGTTGGTGTGACCGGTGACGTACGGTGGGCCTAGCGCACCACGGCTAGACTCGGCACCGAACCGGCCGGACACGACGAAAGTAGGCAGCCGAAGGTGACCAGCACAATCGGATTGGGGATGCCGACCGCCCCCGCGGCAGTGCTCGCTCCACGGCGTAAGACCCGCCAGCTGATGGTGGGCAATGTCGGGGTTGGCAGCGACCACCCGATCTCGGTGCAGTCCATGACCACGACCAAGACGCACGACGTGAACGCCACCCTGCAGCAGATCGCGGAGCTCACCGCGTCGGGGTGCGACATCGTGCGGGTGGCCTGCCCGCGTCAGGAGGACGCGGACGCGCTGGCCACGATCGCCGCGAAATCCCAGATCCCGGTGATCGCCGACATCCACTTCCAGCCCCGCTACATCTTCGCCGCGATCGACGCCGGATGCGCCGCGGTGCGGGTCAACCCCGGCAACATCAAGGAGTTCGACGGCCGGGTCAAGGAGGTCGCCAAGGCCGCGGGCGCGGCGGGCATCCCGATCCGCATCGGCGTGAACGCCGGTTCGCTGGACAAGCGGATGCTGGAGAAGTACGGCAAGGCCACGCCGGAGGCGCTGGTGGAGTCGGCGCTGTGGGAGGCGAGCCTGTTCGAGGAACACGGGTTCGGCGACATCAAGATCTCGGTCAAGCACAACGACCCGGTGATCATGGTGGAGGCCTACCGTCAGCTGGCCGCGCAGTGCGACTACCCGCTGCACCTCGGCGTCACCGAGGCGGGCCCGGCGTTCCAGGGCACGATCAAGTCGGCGGTGGCGTTCGGCGCGCTGCTGTCGGAGGGCATCGGCGACACGATCCGCGTGTCGCTGTCCGCGCCGCCCGCCGAGGAGGTCAAGGTCGGCGGGCAGATCCTGCAATCGCTGAACCTGCGTCCGCGCAAGCTGGAGATCGTGTCGTGCCCGTCCTGCGGGCGCGCCCAAGTCGACGTGTACACGCTGGCCAACGAGGTGACCGCGGGCTTGGAGGGCATGGCGGTGCCGCTGCGGGTGGCCGTTATGGGTTGTGTCGTGAACGGGCCCGGCGAGGCGCGTGAAGCCGACCTGGGCGTGGCCTCCGGCAACGGCAAGGGCCAGATCTTCGTCAAGGGCGAGGTCATCAAGACCGTCCCGGAGGCGCAGATCGTCGAGACGCTCATCGAAGAGGCGATGCGCATCGCCGAGGAGATGGGCGAGGAGGCCGGCACCGGCGAACCGGTCGTCACCGTTCGCTGAGGACGCGCCTACCAGCGCTTTCGGCATAGCCATACCGCATCGCGCCGGTTCGTGGCAGGCTGTCACCGTGCGGAGTCTGCTGGAGCCGGCGCGTCGGGCCAAATACGCCCCTGCGCGGCAGCTCGCTAATCGGGATCTTGCCCAGGTGCTGCGTGTGCTGGATGCCGATCCGGTGGCCTCGTGCATGGTGGCGGCCCGCTTACAGGAGTTCGGCCTGGACAACCGGTGCGGCCAAGGGGAGCTGTGGAGCAGGGGCGGTCCGGCGGAGTCGCTGTGTTTCTCGGGGGCGAACCTGGTGCCGTTGCTGGGGGATCGCGACGCGTTGCGCGCGTTCGCAGACCGCGCTGTCCGCTGGCCTCGGGTCTGTTCCTCGGTGGTGGGGCGCAGGGAACTGACGTTGCCGCTGTGGGAGATGCTGTCCGGTCATTGGGGTCCGGAGCGCGAGCTACGCGGGGAACAGCCGCTGCTGGCGCTGGCCCAGCCGCCGCTGGCTACGCCGGACGCGGAGGTCCGCCGGGTGCGTCGGGACGAACTCGACCGCTATCTGTCGGCCGCGATCGCCATGTTCATCGAGGAGGTCGGCGTCGATCCGCGCGCGGGTGACGGCGGACGTGGCTACCGCCGGCGCATCCAGAGCTTGATCGAATCCGGCCGTGCCTGGGCTCGTTTCGAGGACGGGGAAGTGGTCTTCAAAGCGGAGGTCGGCTCCGTGTCCCGGCGCACCGGCCAAATCCAAGGCGTGTGGGTGCACCCGGATCACCGGGGCAGGGGGTACGGCACCGCGGGCACCGCGGCGGTCGCGAACGCCGTGGTCGCCTCGGGCCGCACCGCGAGCCTGTACGTGAACGACTACAACGCGATAGCTCGCCGCGCCTACAGCCGTGTCGGATTCCGGCAGATCGCGACCTTCGCCACCGTCCTGGTCGACTGAGCGTGGCCGTCCGCGCGGCGAATCCCGGAGTGCCGCAGGCGTTTGCCCGTGAGTCACTACTACCATCGGTGCCGATGTCGACTCGGATGCTCCTCTCGCTCGCCGTCGCGGCCGTCACGGTGGTCGCCGCCGGTTGCGCGAGCAAGCCGCAGGGGCCGGTCCCCGTCGCGGACGCGTTCGTCACAGCGTTCGCCGAGCACCGGGTGAGCGCCGCCGCCGACCTCACGAATCTGCCGGAGAAGGCAAGCGCCGCGCTGCGTTCCGCCTGGGATCAGCTGCAGGCCGAACAGCTCACCGCCCGTACCGGCGCGGCGCGCGTGACCGGTGACACGGCGACCGTCGACTACACCTACGAGTGGCGGCTGCCCAAGAACCGGATCTGGAAGTACTCCGGCCAACTGCAGATGGGACGCAGCAACGGGCGCTGGATGGTGCGCTGGACCTCCTCCGACATCCATCCCAGACTCGGCGACACCCAGACCATGGCGTTGCGCTCGGATCCACCGCCGCGGGCGCGGGTGAACGAGCAATCCGGCAGCGACGTCATGGTGCCGGGCAAGGTGTCCAGGGTCGCGTTCGTCGCGGCCGACGCCGCCGATCCGAAAAGCGTGGCCACCGCGCTGTCGGCCGCGCTGTACCGCTTCGACAAATCGCTGACGCCGCAGTCCATTCTGGACGCGGCCGAGGCCGCACACGGCCCCTATACGGTCGCGCTGCTCAACGACCTCGAATCCGCCCAGGTGACCACCGATCTGATCGGGCTGCCCGGCGTCACGGTGACGCAGCAATGGGATCTGGTCGCCACCGATCGGGAGTTCGCGCCCGATCTGCTGACCCAGGTGCGCAAAACGGTGATCGCGGAAGTGGACGGCAAGGCCGGGTGGAGCGTGGTCACCCTGAACGCCAACGGGGCTGACACCGATGTCCTGATGGAGGTGCCCTCGCAGCCGGCGCCGTCGTTCTCGCTGAGCATCGACCGCAATGTGCAGAACGCCGCCCAGAGCGCCGTGCAGCCGCGTACCGAGCAGACCATGATGGTGGTGCTGCGCCCGTCCACCGGCGCGATTCTGGCGGTCGCGCAGAACAAGGCCGCCGATCGGGACGGCCCCCTCGCCACGATCGGTCAGTATCCGCCCGGGTCGGTGTTCAAGACGGTGACCGCCGCCGCGGCCATGTCGAACGGCCTCGCGACTCCCGACACGGTGCTGCCGTGCCCGAGCCGAATCGTGATCGGCGAGCGGACCATTCCCAATTACAACCTGTTCACCGTCGGCAATGTGCCGATGTCGACGGCCTACGAGCGGTCCTGCAACACCTCGTTCGCCAAACTCGCCAGTGCTCTGCCCGGTCCGGCGTTACGCGAGGCCGCCGCGAAGCTCGGTATCGGGCCCATCTATTCGGTGGTGGGACTGCCGACGACCTCCGGCTCGGTGCCCGCGTCGGACGACCTGATCCAGCGCACCGAGGACGGGATCGGCCAGGGCAAAGTGGTGGTCAGCCCGTTCGGCATGGCCCTCATGGCGGCCACCATCGCGCACGGCTCGGCGCCCGTGCCGTACCTGATCGCCGGGCGGCCCACCCAGATCGATGGCGATCGTCCTGCGCTGGCCCCCGATGTCATCGAGGGACTGCGCACCATGATGCGCCAGGTGGTCGTCGGCGGCACGGCCGAGCGGATCGCCGATCAAGGCGAGGTCTACGGCAAGACCGGCGAAGCCGAAGTGGACGGCGGGTCGCACTCCTGGTTCGTCGGCTTCCGCGGCGACCTCGCCTTCGCGACGCTCCTGGTCAAAGGTGGCAGCTCCGACAACGCCGTCGCGGTGACACGCGACATGCTGGCGGCGCTGCCACCCGAGTATTGACCTGTGCGGGCTCGGTCGTCAGTCATCGGGGGGCGGCCCGATCAGCAGATGCTCCAAGCTGACCGTGTGGTCGGAGTACTCGTCGACGCCGATGACGGCGACGAAGTCCCGATCACCGGCACGCTGTTGCAACGCGCCCCACGAGTGGGCGAGGTACCACCCCGCTCCGGCGGTGCCGCGTGGACCCAAACCGCCGCAGTACATCCAGTAGCGGCCGGGATGCCGCTGCGGACTGGGACGCACGCGGGCGACGACGCCGATATTGCGGTCGTCGCCGGAGTCGTACCCGCTCCCGTCGGCCAGCCGCAGCCGCACGGCTTGGGAGCCGTCGTCGGCGGGGCTCTCCCGCACGGTGAACAGCGGGCGCTGGGCGGTGTCCAGATACAGCCGCAGGCAGTCGTTGCCGATGAGTCCGAAGCTGATGTACGGGCGGTCGCGGTGCGCGCGGACATCGCGGTCGCTGCGAACGTCGACCGGAATGCTGGTGTGACGCTGTAGGAAGGACAGCACGTACAGCAATCCGCGAAGATCGTTCTCCGCCACGACCGACGGCAGGTCGGCGTACCGGTTGCCGAGCGCGCCGCCCGGTTTCTGGAACACACGCTGTCGGCTGATCCCGGCCGCTCGAAGCGCTTCCACCGACGACTGCGCCAATTCGTACGCCGGGTAGACCAGCGTCGTTCCGTCGGTGGTCGCCTCCGCCCCGAGGAATGCCTCCAGTGAGGCGTCCACGCCGATGAAACCCGTCTCCTGGGAACGGTCGACGGGTGTGGAGTTGGCCATTTGAAACAGTCCCTCGACGGTCCAGCCCGGGAACATTCGTTCCAGCACCCGGCAGTGATAGTCGCGCGGCAATCCGATCATGCGTCCGGACAGCCACTGGTAGTACTGCGCCTTCGCAGGCCCGTGCCCAGGCGGGATGGGCGGATCGAGCCGCGCCGCGCACCGGTCGTACGCGGCCAGAAAATCGTGATGACTTTTGAGATGCCGCTCCGCCAGCAGCATCTTGAGTACGGTCGCCAACGAAACCCCCTTACCCCTGCAGCCTCCGTCCACGGTGACGGAGACTCATGTCGTATTCGCTCAACCGCGACGAAACTGGGCCGCCGGCAAGTGCCTGCCGACGGCCCAGCCGCTTCAGCCGTCAGATGTAGGTGAATGGGAGACCATTACTGGTTCCTCCGGAGGTGGTCGCGGTGACTTGCACTGTTCCCGTTCCGGCGGGAGTGACGGCGGTGATCTGTGTTGCGGAGTCGACGGTGAACGAGGTTGCCGGTGTGCCGCCGAAATCGACGGCCGTGGTGCCTGTCAGGTCGGTCCCGGTGAGGACGACCGTCGTTCCACCGGCCGCCGGCCCTACATTCGGAAGCACGACCGCGAGTGTCGGTACCGCGATGTAGGTGTAGGCAAGGCCGTTGCTGGTTCCGCCGGAGGTGGTGGCGGTGACTTGCACCGTACCGGTCCCGGCGGGAGCAACGGCGGTGATCTGAGTTGGTGAGTCGATCGTGAACGAGGTCGCCTGTGTGCCACCGAAATCGACCGCGGTAGTGCCGGTCAGATCCGTCCCGGTGAGGACGACGATCGTGCCGCCCGCTTCCACGCCTACGTTCGGAAGCAAGGCGGTCAGGCTGGGCGCCGCGATGTAGGTGTAGGCGACGCCGTTGCTGGTTCCGCCCGGGGTGGTGGCGGTGATCTGCACTATTCCGGTACCGGCGGGCGCGACGGCGGTGATCTGCGTCGCGGAGTCCACGGTGAACGAGGTCGCCGGTGTGCCACCGAAATCGACCGCGGTCGTTCCGGTCAGGTTCGTTCCGGTGAGAACGACCGTTGTGCCGCCCGAGGCCGGTCCTACGCTGGGCACGCCCACGGTGAGGGCGGGCACCGGAATGTAGGTGTAGGCGACGCCGTTGCTGGTCCCGCCCACGGTGGTCGCGGTGACTTGGACGGTTCCGGTCCCGGCGGGGGCGACGGCTGTGATCTGTGTCGCGGAGTCGACGGTGAACGAGGTCGCCGGTGTGCCGCCGAAGTCGACCGCGGTCACTCCGGTCAGGCCCGTGCCGGTGAGGACGACGGTTGTCCCGCCCGCTTCCGTGCCGATATTCGGAGCCACCGTGGTGAGGGTGGGAACCGCGACGTAGGTGTAGGCGACGCCGTTGCTGGTTCCGCCCGGGGTGGTGGCCGTAATCTGGACGATTCCGGTCCCCGCCGGGGCGACAGCCGTGATCTGGGTTGGGGAGTCGACGGTGAACGAGGTGGCCGGTGTGGCGCCGAAGTTCACCGCTGTCGTACCGGTCAGGTCGGTGCCGGTGAGAACGACTGTCGTGCCGCCGGACACCGAGCCCAGGGTCGGAGCCGCCGCGGTGAGGGTGGGCAGCGCGACGTAGGTGTAGGCGACGCCGTTGCTGGTTCCACCCGCCGTGTCGGCCGTGACCTGAACAGTTCCGGTCCCCGCCGGGGCGACGGCCGTGATCTGCGTGTCGGAGTCGACGATGAACGAGGTGGCCGGTGTGGCGCCGAAGTTCACCGCGGAGGTGGTGGACAGCCCTGTCCCGGTGAGGACGACGATCGTGCCGCCGGTGACCGGTCCTACGTTCGGCACCACCGTGGTGACGGCGGGGACCGGGATGTAGGTGTAGGCGACGCCGTTGCTGGTTCCGCCCGGAGTGGTGACGGTCAGTTGCACGGTTCCGGTCCCCGCCGGGGCGACGGCGGTGATCTGGGTGGCGGAGTTGACGGTGAACGAGGTGGCCGGTGTGGCGCCGAAGTTCACCGCGGTGGTGCCGGTCAGTCCTGTTCCGGTGATGACCACTGTTGTCCCGCCTGCTTCCACGCCCGCGTTCGGTACCACCGCGGTGACAGTGGGCAGCGCGACGTAGGTGTAGGCGACGCTGTTGCTGGTTCCGCCAGCGGTGGTGACGGTGACTCCCACGGTTCCGGTTCCGGCGGGTGCGACGGCCGTGATCTGGGTGTCGGAGTTGACGGTGAACGAGGTGGCCGGTGTGGCGCCGAAGTTCACCGCGGTGGCTCCGGTCAGGCCCGTGCCGGTGATGACGACCGTGGTTCCGCCGGTGACCGGCCCTACGCTCGGGACCACCGTGGTCAGGGCGGGCACGGCGACGTACGTGTAAGCGGCGGCGTTGCTGGTTCCGCCAGCGGTGGTGACGGTGACTCCCACGGTTCCGGTTCCGGCGGGTGCGACGGCCGTGATCTGGGTGTCGGAGTTGACGGTGA